>NZ_VTXD01000024.1 GCF_013114625.1 Vibrio sp. 99-70-13A1 | reverse complement strand
TACCTATACAATGTTTGGCTATTTCTAAATTTAATATTAATAATTGGGAATATGATGTTGATTTTTATCTAAAAACTATGTCTGAAAATCATATAGACCTCCACCACACAATATCTAAACATGAATTCCATAATGAAATAATAAAAATTAAGAGTCAATTATCTAATTTAACGAAAAATGAGCTGTTGGTTGAACTGATGAAATTGACGAAAAAAATTGATGACGGACATACATCATTTCCTTTATGGGGTGTTAGTATGAATTACTTTCCAATTCAATTAAGGATGTTTGATGGAGAGCTTTATGTAGTAAAAACTACCAATGATTATAAAAACCTCCTAGGTTCGAGGCTTGGTAAAATTAATAATATAAGTTCAAAAGAGGTCTATCGATTATTTTCTAAACTAGCACCTTTTTCCGAAAATAAGTACTCAACAGAAGTAAGAACATCGCAATATATTCCTATGGCTGAGTTGCTTAATGGTCTGGGAATTATCAACGATACATTCCGTGCTCAATTCACATTCATTGCTGAGAATGAAATAATTGAGGATATATTAGAAGCCTCTCACTCAAATGACTTCAGTGCCGAACTAAGTTACCTAAATAGTTCCATATTTACGATTGAGGAAAAGCTTAATGAGGATCTTTGGTTTGGTTCGTTAGATAACAAGAACATTGTCTATTTTAAGTTCCGTCGTTACACATCAGCTACAAAAATGGAATCGTTAGGCGAAGGTTTATTAAATTTTATTTATAAAAATAAATCCAGAAAGCTAATAATTGATCTTAGAGATAATTATGGTGGAGATTTTTTTATAGGTTTAATTCTTGCTCAGTTTATCGTGTTGGCTGATAGTATAGATTGGAAGTCAGGTGTTTATGTTCTTATTGATAATGTAACTTTCTCTGCAGCTATGAGTAACGCGGTTCAATTCTCACAATTGCTCAATGCTCAATTAGTTGGTGAGCCTACTGGGTCAAAGCCATCAGGCTATCAAGACATGGGGCAATTTACCTTACCTAATTCAAGCTTTAAAGTAACATATTCAAAACGACTATTTCAATTTAATAAAGATAACAAAGATGCCTTATACCCGGATGTAAAAATTAAAATTTCAATTGATGATTATATTTCAAACAACGATCCTCAATTGAACTGGATACTCAATGACATAAATTCACAATAAATTTTATGTCAGTAGGTTATGCGTAAATGTGATTCTTACTATATTTACCCGGCTTTGCTGTGTAATTAAATATAACCAAATCAATATATTATGAACTGATCAGCTACGTCCACTACCTCTCGTAGCTCCATGCACAAGGTTTGCTATAAAACGACCAACTGGAAGTAATCCAACCAATCACTAACTTACCGTAGCTCTCTGACTTCTTGGATTGATGAATAGGGAATAGGAGGGTTGCGCAAGGCAAACAGAATAAGCGGCGGAGAACACGTCGGTTCATTGATTTAGCTATTACGGCAGCACTCATGGTAAAACGAATTTTTTGCCATTGAGAGCTCTACAAGGATTTATCAACTTCGATATTTAGGTTAGCCTATGTGCCCCATTAAGTTGTCTGCATTACACCGGCATCAGTCGTAGCTCTAAATAAATGGAGGTCTCATTTAATAGTAATACGATAGGAGTGATACCGCTTCTAGCCATTACAGATGGAGAAGTACTCCCGAACATACTGAAACAAACACGCCGAAGTATCCTGAGGTGCCTGGTGATGGTGTTTACTACACGAAAGCGTGTCACGTTGCTATTAAGATTAAGGGGGCCATTGTGCTTATTCCCTTAAGAGAAGGGGCAGCCTTTTGGGAGCGTGTTCACAAGTAATATCTCGCCGTTGGTTGCAAGAAGTTATACGGCTCAAATAAGTATTTGAAAGAGCGGTATGGATACCACAAACATTCACTTTCAGAAACAGCGATGTATAGAGTTAAACAGTTGCTATGAGCACAACTGAGCTTAAGAAATTACAATGTATAGTTGGGTGAAACTTACGCGATGATAAAAGCGCGGAACAAGCTTACGAGGTAGGAATGAAACTTATTGCACTGACTAAGTCTTACACGGAACGGGGTAGCTCTACCTCTAAATTTAATTACGCAACAAAGCCCTCGCAAATATTCAGATAACTAGAAGTTCGATGCGCCATTGATACAATTAATTAAACTACCAACTTAAATGGCAGGAGAATTCAATTACGATCAAATTCTGATTATCATCCCTTAATTTTTGTACCACCTTGCTTAAGTCATCATCATTATTCCAAACATATGAAATAGGTGCATCAAAAGAGGTGATGACTGCTTAAATTTGTAGTCTTTATTATCTCGCATTTTAGGGTGGATCAATTCTAATCTCACAGCACCTTGAGTCTTTTTGCTTCGACCTAGTGATTTACGCTCATTAAATGTGCTTATGCCTTCTAGAGCTATGACCCAATCGGCTTTTTTAACGCTTTTGTTGAGGTATTGGGTTGCTGCACGCCAGTGAGATTTCGGAATGAAAAGATGTGTAGTTTTGATAAATGTAGTTAATTCATTAGGTGAGTTAAAATGAATACCAGAGCGAGAGGTGCTTGAGTGGTTCAGTGCATATGAAATGGCATCGTTAATTGCAATTCGATGAACACTGTAATGCTTTTTCAATTCTTTGATGTACTGGTTCTGTATTTTAATTTCGATTGGCATTTTAAGCTCAGCTGGAACTAGCTTATTTTTCCTTAATGCTGAAAAGTGACGCGAGTAATGAGCATTTTTCGAATTTACGAATAGTGCTTTGATTGAGCGCGCGTTGTTTATCCACTTGTCGAGTGTGGCTTCAGAGATCTTTAATCTTGAACAAATATCTTGGTTCAAGAAACCCTGTTGATGAAGAGTTAAAGCGCTGTGGCAGATCGGAATGGAAATGAGTTCCTTTTCGTTGTTTGAATTAAGAATTGGCGCGATGCCGTTATGAATATTGGATACACATGGCTCCACATGAAGCTTTCTGATTAAATAAGGTAGTGCATTTACCAGTGTCCTTTGATTTTTTGGGGGCCTTTTAGGCAATAAACCAAGAAAACTCATACTGGTTTTGGGTATTGGATAATCCGCAATATTTAATTTTTGAGCGATAATCCAATCCGAAAAGTGAAAATAGTGTTCAAATGTCATTCTCGGTGATTCATGACCAGCGAACGCTGAAATGATATCGTAGCCGTTCATTTTCGACCGCCCAAACAATATGGTATATATTTTTTCGTTTGTTTCTCATTATAGGCTGACATTTGATTTGGTAATGATTCTTCACCGAGTTTCGTACAATTGACCCGATGAAAGAAATCCATACTAGGTAGCCGTCTAATGGGGGGAGAAAGGATCCAGTGGTGGATGAGATGTCGCATACTTTCTATTAAACTCTGCATAAAGTGGATCTAATGCCACGGTTCTAAGATGGAAGGTTATTTGATGGGTAGATACTCTCCCAAGCCCCAAAATCATTCCTACCCCTTTTCCCGTTAGTGCTACTCATTATAGGTTGTTGATTCTAGAGCTAATACGAAGATGCATAGGGTACTACGCTCAATTTATCCCAATGCTATACATCCACTAATTTGGATAATTTTAAGCAAGTTGTATGATGATGCAGCTACATACAGAACAAGGAGCACCTGTTTTGGGCAGGTGACTCCTGTATTACAGTCGCTACATTCCATAGCGAAACATTTTACCTATATTGAGCATATCACGATGTACAGGAGCTAATGCATTGGCGTAGGCAGCGAGCAGCTTCATGGTATATTCGCTGCGAGCATGCAGATGCTGGTCGGTACATTTATGCTCTGCTGTCAGAATATCTTCGCAGTCACGAAAAATAAGATGATCCGGCATAAAACACGCATGATTGTTTTTATTACCCGTCATGCGTAATTCACTGATCGGGTAGACACCATTCACGCTGGCTGAAACGCTCACCAGCAGAGCAGCTTTATGCGCCAATTCTTCGTCAGTAGTCAGCATCAAAAAGTTCTTCAATGCAGGCGTCGCCATGCCGTGCCATTCAGGGGTAATAAAAATAAATGCATCCGATTGCTTAAGAATTTCAGCAACTGGTTTCCATTGTTGCCATTCTTCACTCCCCTGCCATACTCCCTCATTCCACAGCGGTAGATCCAATTGGTGTAAGTCGAGAACAGTTGCCTTATCAAAATGGGGCTCAGCCAGTGTTTGTAGGTAATAGGCGACATTTAGGCTTTGAGAATGCGCTCTTTGACTTCCTGATACGATAGTAATGTTCATATTAATTCCTTTTTACGGTTTGAAGTTGTAGTAGATGATCGGTTTGTGCGGATGAGCGAGGTGTAACCAGCACAATTGAAAACAGAATGGCTAAGGCTCCAAGTAATTGGGGCCAAGTCAGAGTTTGATTTAGGATTAGATATCCAAGAAAACAGGCAGAAACACTGCTTAGAAAACCGAGAAAAGAGACGGTCACCGGAGACAGTTTTTCTATTCCGCGAAACCAGAGAAAGTAACCCAAAATGGCACCAATCAAGCTCAAGTATCCATAGCCTAGGTAGTTAATAGACGTAAGTTGGGTTGGAATGCCCTCCAGCCAAAGCGAGACAGGCAACAAAATGATGCCGCCAAATAACAGCTGCCAACCTGTAAATCCAAGCATTGTCATGCCCGTTGGACGCCCCCATTTTTTTGTCAGCACAACACCTAAAGCCATGCTCAGCGTGCCAAGTATGGCGGTCAACATGCCTTCGATATTGAGTTCGGCTGAACTGTTAAGTACCAGCAGACCTACGCCGAGAACACCTAATCCACTGGCGATCAATTGTTTTGAAGAGAAGCTGGCACTCAAAAGGTACCAACTCATGATCATTACAATCACCGGCTGGATAGACATCACCATCGATGCCATGCCACCCGGTAGGTAGGTTGCCGCGAAAAATAAGCAATAGAAAAATAGCCCGATATTCAGAAAACCTAGCACTGCCATACGAAGCCACCACAATCCAGTTGGCCACGCTCGGCTAATAAGCACTAGCAGTACACCAGCAGGCAGTGAACGAATTGTTGAAGCAATAAGCGGACTTTCTGGTGGCAGCGCTTCTGTTGTCACTATATAGGTACTGCCCCAGGCAATAGGCGCAATTGCGGTTAACGCTATTGTTTTAATTTGCTGAATCCTGTTCATAACTCACCTTGACTGAATAGTTAATTATCCCTGGAGGTATCTTTTGCAAAAGATACTTTTTAGAAAGTAATGGAGTTTTGACTTTTAATCAAGTATCTTTTTCAAAAGATATTTATTTGAGAGATAAAAATGTCATCAGACAAAGTCGATAAAATCCTTGCTCAATGGCTCACTGTCAGGCCAGATCTGGATTGCTCAGCTATGGGGGTTGTCGGGCGATTGCGTCGAACCAGTGCTGTATGGAAGAAGAAGTTGGATCCGGTTTTTCAAGAGCACGGGCTGAGCAGCATTGAGTTTGATATTTTGGCCACCATGCGCCGCAGTGAAACAGCCGTCACTCCTACCGAGTTGTATCACACTCTGATGCTTTCCTCTGGAGCGGTCAGTACGCGTATTGAACACTTGGTGAAAAGTGGCTTTGTCCAACGTATTGCTAGTGAAGAGGACAGACGCAGCTGTAAAGTTACCCTGACTCAAAAGGGGATTGAGTTGGTGGACACTACATTAAATGCACATGTTGCCAATATGGGTAACATGCTGAGCGTACTTAGTAGCCAAGAACAAGAACAGTTGGCAAATTTGTTAAGAAAGATACTGTTAGCAGAGCAATAACGAATAGTTGCTTTTTTGGATTTTCAATATTCCTTTACTCATTCACTGGCTGTTAACCCCCGTGATGTTTCACGGGGGTAGATTCCACCTGTCTTTCAGCGTCAGCTAACCTTAAGTTCTTTTTCGATCAGTTTGTAGGTGTTTGAGGTAGTCTTTGATTTCTTCAAAATCTGCTACCACTTCATCGATCGTTGGGCATGGACGTATACCTGCGGCTGTGTCGTGACCAACAAGGTCGATACAGCATTTATCATATGCACGGTGAATACGCTCTAAATCAACATTAGTAATATCCTCTACTCGATTTAATCTTTGTAGATGCACACCTCTTTCAAACCTATTTACAACTTTGTTTAATAGTTTCTCTTCAACCAATCGCTCCCATGCTTCACGTAGAAAACTATAGAAAACCGCAGCAGCTTCTCTAAATTCAGTCTCTGTTCCTGTCTCATCAATCTTTCGAAGCTTTTGGAGCTTAGTAGTTAAAACTCCAATTCGCTTCGATGTAGGAAGCGCGTCCCACGGAGGATTGGTTCTTACAAGGCCGGAGTTACTTCTAGATCTTTCGAGGCTGATGCAATTGATCTTCTCTTGCTTTAGGCTATCCGAAGCTTCTAGTAGTAGCTTGTAGAATACTATGTCGTGAGTAAACACAATGACTTGGCGTTCTAATGATTCCTCTATTAACCTTTTTGCGACTTTTGCACTCCATTGATGGCTAAGCGAGTTCACTGGATCATCAAACAGAACAGCAGATCTTCTAGAATCAGCTTTCATTTCTGATAAAAAGCTCGCTATTGCGATACACCTTTGTTCACCTTCACTAGCAACTTTACCAACAACAGATTCGTTTGACTTTGCTAGCTCTAATTTAAATTGCTGTTGTCCGGCTTTATTTCTTGTTTTAACGTTGATGTCAAATCTATTAAAACCAAAGGATTTAAGCTCTTTCACAAAATACTCTTTTAGTGGCTCTATAACACCTTTCGAATAAATCCTAGCTGACAACGTTGATATACTTCTCGTAGCGCACTGACCTGAGATTTCATTTAACTTAGCTACTATTTTTGACCGTCTTACATTAGTTATGATGTTTGCTTTGTGTTTGGCAATGTAGGCTTTATCTGTTAACTCGGTCAGCCTTGCTTGTTTCTTAGCCACAAATTCGTTGTTACTGCTTTGCTGTTCAAGTTCTCCTATTTGCGTGAACAGATCTTTATCTATTTCCCGCAGTGCTTGGAAATGAGACAAGCTAATTCCGTCTAACGACTCGGGTAGCATTCCTGATAAAACAGCCTGTCTGTTTATTAAACTCTGGTTTAATTCCTCAAGCCCAACTTTCAACCCAGGTTTAATTACGTCAAGATCGTTCAATACACCTTCAAATTGGGCAATATTCAAACTCAAGGACTTAACGAAAAATTTAGCCTGAGTTAGCGCTTTCAGAGCTTCAGCTGTATTTTTTGCGGCCTTGTCATTAAGAAAAGCTTCGAGTTCTTGTAATTTGCCGGTCGACGTCTCTTGGATATCTTGTAAGCATAACGGACAGGAATCGCCTTTTGTTGGAGGGAATTGTTGGCCTTTATTTTCTTTTACCAAGAAGTGTTTTGCTGCTCCCCAAAGGACAGTCCATTGTGTATCACCAATATTATCAAACGGCAGATCACTTAGTATCTTTTGTCTCAACGCGTCAGATACTTGTTTCTTTTCTTGATAGTCGAGTTCTAAACCTTTTAACACATCGAAATTACTAGGACCGAGTACTTCGATAGGCCTCTTGTATGACTCAAGTAAAGGGGCAATATAACTACGCTGCTTAATTAAACTCTTTCTGATTTGTTCTGGCGATTTGGCCATGTCGCTAACCAATTCGTCCTGCAATGGTTTTATAGATTCAATTTCTTCCTTAGTTGCGCAGTGCAATTCAATATCAGCTTCATTTGTTAACGCTGAAATTTGATTAAGGAATAATGCAGCTTTACTTTGTGAATTTAACGATGGAATAGCAACAAAACCGTTACTACCCATTACATCTTCACTTATTCTATTTTTTATACTTTCCACAACCTTTGTAAGCTCTGTGATTAAGTTCAAACCTACTGGTTTGTACCCTAAAGCATCTTCATTAGATAAATAGTGGTGTGCTGAAGATGTATCGAATACACGAATAGACTTGGCAGCATTATTGTTTGATGTACCATCACTCCAAGTTAATTCTGTCGGTGTCTTATCAATCTCGAGTGTGAGTAAAGCTTGCGGAGGTTTAGGTGCAGAAGTGAAAACATTACCCGCAATAGGTTTCAATGTTCCCCGAGTCAAACACGCATGTTTTAAAATTGACGTATAGCTCGACTTACCGGCCCCGTTGTCTCCATATACGATAGTTAATCCATCTTTTCTAAAATCTAATTTTTGCTCTTCCGCTAACGCAGCAACGCCTTCAACTTGAGACAAGCTAATCAGTCGAACCGAGTTTTCTTCGGCCGTGTAGCCCGATATGTCAATCGGTGATAACAACTGCTCATGGTTTGGATGTTTTGGTTCCAAGCCCTCAATACTTTTCGCAAAATTAAAAATAAAATCGATATGGTTTTGGTTTAGCTCTCCTTCTTCAAGAGCAACCTTTAGTGCTAGATTCCACCATATGGGCTTATCCTTGGACCACTCTACTATTGATTCTACCGCATTCATCATCGTTAACCTTAACACGCAAAATAAGAGCCTAGTGTAATAGAATTCAGTTGCATTTCAGCTGTGAAGAATTGGTTTATCGTCTAACAACGTGCGTAAAATCAACAATTAATAGGATTATTCATAATATTTATTGTCTTCTCGAATAGTTCCTTTGATAACCCACAAAGCCGAACTCAATGAGTCTGGACTCTTTTTCCTTGATATGCTCCAAAAGGAGGTTGGCTAATCCAACAAACAAGTTTTCTCCCTATTCCAACTGTAGTTGACGAGTAATTTAGCCACTTGACTAGAGATTTTGTAATACCCAAGATAATCCTTTAAATGCTAATTTAGTAAAACCACTAACAAGCTTATGCCTCTAAGTGTTTTAGGAAGCATCTTATTGTTAATAAGCATTGATAATGATTTCAGTCTCAGTCTCAATCTCTAATATGTTTATACTTAATTGCAGATCATATAGCAGCTGATTTGCTAGACTAAGCTAGACAGCATACAAAGGTGGACGAATGAACTACTTCGCAGAGGACCACTTCTAGGTAATGTAAACCTGGAGGGTAAATGAGAAAGCTAAAACAGCAGTACCGAAACCGTATCAAATACCAGCGGATATATATCAGGGATGTTTATCCAAGCGTCCGGAGTGGAACTCACAAGCACTTTTCAACAAGACAGGAAAAAAGCTACTTTTTTCTTCATAAGATTGAGTGTAAAGGCTACCCGGTAAAACTACGAGCTGCGCGAGGAAGATCTTTGGCTAACCCATGGGGTGACTATCCTGCGTATGTGTATGGTCTAGCAAAAAGTTGGAAGCATAATTCCAAACGACGTTATCAGTACTACAAATAAATCTAACGATTATAAAGCTCTGCGTTTGCGGAGCTTTTACTTTTTCGAATGCTAGAAACGACAAGAGCCGCTAAAATTAGTGCTCAATTACGCTCTACCTGTGTCAATACGCTATGAGCGGAAGATAACAGGGCAATCGTATGTCCTTGGTGGGCTGCTTTCCAATTTCACCATGTTTAAATAAATGCTATTACTTCTGGTCAGAAAGTAAAAAGCAGCTCAATTAAAAAGCAGGGATACCGGAGCTCTCAGTATTAGTTTACAACCATGAATCATAGTGAAATCACTGACTCACATTTGCTCCAAAGTTTGTGAGTACCGCACTTTAACTAAAGTTGAGTACGCAATTTTTAAAATACTTGAACTAATGATATTTAAAGCAAGACCTGACGCTAAGGTTACTGTTATCTACTGGTGAGTGATTGAATCTGAACTATTTCATAAAGATTTCATCTCAACTTTCACATTGAGTGATCAAGCTCAGCATTTTGATGGTTGTTAGGCAAAAACTGCCGATATTGAGGTTGGAGGCAAAGGAAAAGATTCATATCTACAATAGGTTTAGAAAGGTAATTTTCAAAAATACAAAGATATACTCTCGGATAATGAATAACATCAATTTTGAGGGGTTTCATTTGTTCAAAATAACGGGGGAGCAATGAATTTGAGAGGATTGTGCTTCATCCTAGTTTTTGCTAGATTGTCGAAATGAAATACATTCCCATGACTACCTCATTCTTTTTCTGGTGGCGCTCTAATTAGAGCGGTGCGGAATTCTTACATTCTAAAGCTGCTGGAAGGTAGCCTAAGACTGTAACCTCTTTTATATCTCCAGTAGCGTTCTATTTTTACTAGGAGATACATATATGAACACAAAACAAAACACGACCAAACCAGAAACCATTTTAACCGGTGATAGAGCTACAGGCCCTTTGCATCTAGGTCACTATGTCGGCTCATTAAAGCAGCGCGTAGATTTACAGACAATTTATGACCAAACAATTCTTGTTGCTGATATGCAAGGCCTTACTGATAATGCTCACAACCCGAAGAAAGTATCATCCAATATTCTTAATGTCGTAGCAGACTATCTGGCTGTCGGTATCGACCCTTCTAAATCGACGATTTGTCTTCAATCGCAAATCCCGGCTCTTGCTGAGCTGACAATGTATTACAGCAATGTTGTAACAATCAGTCGGCTAGAACGAAACCCAACGGTAAAAAGTGAGATTAAGAGTAAAGGATTTGAACGTTCGCTTCCTGCTGGTTTTCTAACATATCCAATATCTCAAGCCGCTGATATTTCTGCATTTAACGCAACATTAGTTCCTGTTGGGGATGATCAATTACCGATGCTTGAGCAAACTAATGAAATAGTGAGAAAGATTAACTCTCTAGCAGGAGAAGCTGTTTTGACTGAATGTACGCCCTTTCTAAGCAATTCACCTCGTTTGCCTAGTACGGATGGGAAAAGTAAGATGTCGAAGTCGTTGGGTAACACCATCAATCTAGGAGCGACTGAAAAAGAGATTTCAGCTGCCGTTAAATCGATGTATACAGACCCAAACCACATAAGAGTTGAAGACTCTGGTGCGATTGAAGGTAATGTTGTTTTTACGTACCTTGATGCTTTTCATCCAGATTTAGATTACATAAGTCAGCTAAAAGAGAATTATCAGCGTGGTGGGCTCGGGGATGGTACCACGAAGAAAATTCTAGAAGAGTGCTTGCAGGACATGCTTCGACCAATAAGAAAAAGAAGAGCTGACTTTTTGAACGATAAAACTCAACTCATTGATATTTTAGTGAAAGGAAGCCAATCCTCTAGAGAGAAAACAGAAAAAGTACTTTTTGATGTTAAAGGTGTTTTTGGGCTTAATATTTTCTGAACAGATCGTTTAGAAATTTTTCTTCGAAACGCCCATTCTTTGAACAATAAGCTTAAATTAGCCTATCGTATACTGTGTGTTGTTCGATTTATTTAAGGCGCTAGCGGTACTGAACTTACTAACGCCTTTTCGTTTAGCTGATTTTTGTAAAGCGCGACTCAACGGGAAAAGTACAAATTTTTCCAATTCCCCTTTCTCTACTTGAGATAATCGCTGAAATGTTAATTTAACAAGGTAGCTATCACGTTGTTCTCCAATTCCAGGTTATAGCTTTATTCCTTATTTACGAAAACCTAACGGTTACAACCACCCTAATCATCAGACTTAACCGCTTTCATCAATGCTTTTTGAATTGCGATGGTTGCTCTAGTCTTGGGAAGTATTCTGAGCCTTCAATCTTCAATGCCATGCCTGAGAAGTAGCATTTAATATTTGGCATGACATTACCGCTAGTTAATCTACTATTCATCTAATTATAGAGCTAATAACTTGTTAACTTGACGGTACCACTGTGAAGTGCGGTTAAAGTATTTTGCCGAATTGTTTTAACTAAACAGGTCAGGATTATTTAACTTGCAGTTATGATGTAAATTGAGATTGAAATGCTCTTAATTCGGTTGGTAAATTTGTGTTAGAAAGGTTAATAGTCTTACGGTTCCTCAATTTAATCGAGCTAACTACATCTCCAAAGTGTTGATTAAATAATGCCTCAAATCTACCACTGAGTATGTAGTCATGCAGTTTTTCATCTAATAATTGCGCTAGCTGCATCTTCTCTGGGTGTACATATAAGACCAGAGGAAGGGGGTAATAAAGGGAAATACTTTTTTCTATCACAAGCCCTTGCAGATATTTTGTATGTTCTTGAAATATACTTTCTACTTCATTAGCTCCGAGTGATACGTAATCACACTTTTTATCTGAAAGTAGCTTAAGTGTGTCTGAAAGGGTTCCTTGTTCTAGTACTCGGTATCCATTTGATCTAAATAGCTCTGCATCAGCCCATGTTGCGGGAATTCCAGCAGTAAGTGATTTCAGTTTACTGCTAGAAATATTATTAAATAAGAGCTGATCTTGTTCCCTAATGATCAAAATACGGTGTCCAAGTAAGCCTTTGCAAATAGGAGAGTTGAGCTTGATTACGGGTTGGTTGGCAAATTTCTTGTTGCCTGCGACTGTAACGAGTACGTCATACTCATTGTTGAATATATTCCCTTCGTCCTGCGCTCTTGGAAAATCTGTATTGTCGCAATGAATGGTAACAGGCTCATTTGAATTCCAATTCAATAAGTTATGCAGCAGTTCAAGCTCATAGTGCTGTCTTTTATTTGATTTATTGCCATTCCAAAAGTTGAACATATTTATCCTAGGGCTAAATCTTATTTGATTCACAATATCTTGACATAAGTAAAACCACAAAGAAAGCGCTTTCTTTGTGGTTTGGAGGAGCGTATCTCCGCTCAGAGTCGGGTAAGAGACTCCATCGATTAAAGTGTTCTTCAAAGAGTACGGGGAAGTACAGTGTTTATAGAAGAAAAACGGTGGTGATGTTAATACTTAAAATAAAGCATAACATATTGTTTTAATGGTACTTTATGTATTGATCAATAATTAATGTGATGAATGACACTGTTATATATATCCACTCTCTATCTGTTTTAAATTTGTGATCTATGGTTCGTTTCACTCAATTGTGAGTTGAAGAATCATCGGAACAGCATATTATCCACCCAAAGAAAGCGGTTTCTTTGGGTGGTGACCGATAATAAATACCAAAATACCGCCATTTTTTTAAAGTTAAAAGAAAGCGCTTTCTTTTCGGTTATTATCATTAAAAGGACAACGTGATGCACAAAAAGACATTGATTGCTTCGTTCGCCATTGGAGCTTTATTCGGAGCGTCTGTACAAGCAGATGAAGTAAAGCAGGGTGGTACTCTAACGGTACCAATTATCAATACTGGCTTTGTTGAAAATTTTAACCCTTACACAACCAAGGATTTACTGCACGGAGTAATGTTTGAACCACTGGTCGTATTTAATAACATGACAGGTGAAGTTGACTATCGTTTGGCTGAGTCCGTTGAGTATTCAACTGATCTGAAAACTTTAACGCTTAAATTACGAGAGAATTTGAAGTGGTCTGATGGTTCAAAGTTAGCCGCAGACGATGTTGTTTTTAGCTTCATGTTGACCAAAGAAGCGCCAGCATTTGACCAAAAAGGTATTTGGTCGTCCGGTAACCTGAAAAAAATCAAATCACTTGATGAACAGACTGTCGTGTTTGAACTGACAAATGCGGATTCTACATTTGCTTGGAATTTAGAACGTTACCATATTGTGCCAAAGCATATTTGGTCGAAAGTTGAAGATCTGACAACGTTTACCAACTTGAACCCGGTGGGTAGCGGACCGATGACAACGGTTAAATACATTAAACCACAGCAGATGGAGCTGTGCCGGAACCCGAATTATTATTTAGAAAACCGTCCGTATTTAGATTGTATCAATTTCCGTTCTTACAATGATAATTCTCAAATTCAACCTGCATTAATGAAAGGTGAGATTGATTGGGGATCAAACTTCATTGCTGACGTTGAGTCAACGTTTGTCGATTTAGACAAAGAAAACAATCATTTCTGGTACCCAGCGAATGATGCTATCCACCTTTATGTGAACACAAAAGAAAAGCCTTTTGACGACCTGAAGGTACGCCAAGCTCTCTCTATGGCACTTGATCGTGAAACTATCGTTGACATAGCAGCTTACGGTTACCCGACGGCAAACTTCAATGTCGGCGGTATTGGTGAGCTTTACGAAAATCATATTGATAAAAATGTGTCAGATAAGTATGGCTATTTAGCTCAGTATGATGTTGAAAAAGCGAACGTTTTGCTTGATGAAGCGGGCTTAGTCGATAAAAACGGTGATGGATTCCGAGACAAAGAAAATGGAGAAACTGTTGAATTTGATATTGAAGTTGTGAATGGTTGGACTGACTGGATTCAAGTGGTTCAGATGGTATCTGAATACTTTGAAGAAGTTGGTGTAAAAGCGAACGTTAAGACAGTGGACTGGGCGGTATACGACAGCAACTTAAAAGAAAGCAAGTATACAATGTCAATTAACTGGTCAATGGTAGCGACAAACCCAATATTGGCTTATCAAGAGTATTTCTCTACCTCTCGAATCGGGAAAACTTGGCATGCTGGTCATGGCATTCACTCTCCTGAAATCGATGCGTTAATCGATAGCTTCGGCAAAATTGGTGACGCTGAACAGCAAGAAAAAGTGTTGAGTGAGCTTCAAGAGTTTACAGCTGAAAACCTTCCATTTATTCCTCTGTTTTCTAACCCGACATGGTTCCAATACAGCACTAAAAACATTGTTGGTTGGCCTAGTGAAAAAGACCCATACGTACAGCCAGTATGGTACGACGGTGGTAAGAGAGTGATCATTCTCAACAATCTACACCTTAAGTAAGTTATTTTTGAGAGGGCTACAGCCTATGCTGTAGCCCCTAGGTTAAAAGATTTTTATGTCGTTTTTAATTCGCCGATTTGGCTTCTATTTTACTGCTTTCTTAATCGCTATCTCGTTTAATTTCATGTTGCCTCGGCTGATGCCAGGTGACCCTGTTGATGCTCTTTTCGCTGCAGCTCAAGGTCGTATGGATCCGGCTCAAATGGATGCTGTTCGTGAAATGTACGGTTTTGTTGATGGAAATGTTTTTGAACAGTACTTCGCTTATATGAAAAGCGTTTTCACTCTTGATTTAGGACCTTCTGTACTTATGTTTCCTGTAAGTGTTTCAGATGTTCTTGCTATGGCACTGCCGTGGACCATGTTCCTAGCTCTTGGTTCACTGATTGTTGCTCTCATCATTGGTGTCAGTATTGGTACGTATGCGTCGTATCGACGTGAAGGGCTATTTGGACAAATTGTTCCGCCAGTTTTGGCATTTATTAGTAACTTTCCGTACATCGTTACCGCGTTACTGTTGTTCTATTTCTTCGGTCTGAAACTTGAACTATTGCCTTTGGCATACACCTATGATCCATCACTAGAGCCAGGTTTTACATGGGAGTTTACTTCTAGTGTGGCTAGACACGCTGTGCTTCCAATGGGATCTATGGTCTTGGTTGGAATCGCAACATGGGTATTCAACATGCGTAATGCGATGATAAATGTATTGGGTGAGGATTATGTGACGATGGCTGAGGCAAAAGGTTTGAGCAGTTATCGCGTGATGTCTCGATACGCTGGTAGAAATGCCATTCTTCCTGTCGCGACAGCTATTGCAATGGCGATAGGATTCTCATTCGCTGGCTCAATCATGACTGAAGTGGTCTTTAACTATCAAGGCTTGGGGAACATCCTTCTTAAAGGAATTGTGGCTCGTGATTATCCTTTGATTCAAGCCATCCTTCTTATTTTAGTGACAGCAGTTCTTACTGCTAATTTTATTGCCGACTTACTGTATGTCTGGCTTGATCCAAGAATTTCGAATTGAGGCGCATCATGGATAACTTAATTGACACTCAAAATGTTTCGAATCGACCGAATATTCCGGCTCGTGAGCCGAAATGGTCGTGGAAAAACATGAAGAAAACTCTGGGTAAATCTTATGCATTTTTCTACGGTAATCCGCCCGCAATCATTGGTACATTTTTACTCACAATTGTTTTAGTTGGAGCGTTATTTGCGCCTGTGTTGTCGACTCATAACCCAGAAAAACGGGTTGCGCGTCCGCATGTAGCACCAAATGCTGAACATATTATGGGTAGCACTCGTAGCGGGAGAGATGTGTATAGTCAAGTCCTTTTTGGAGCAAGAAAGTCACTTGCTGTTGCGATTTCTGCTGGTGTCATTGCAATGACCATCGCGGTTCTTGTTGGAGTCTCTTCTGGTTACTTTGGTGGAAAGATAGATGAACGCTTGAATTTCATTACTAACGTATTTCTCGTATTTCCTCAGTTACCTTTGCTGATTGTTCTCGCCGCATTCTTAGGTCAAGTGGGCTCATTAGTCATTACTGTGTTGTTAGGGGTAACCTCCTGGCCTTGGGGGGCGAGGGTGATTCGTGCGCAGACTATGGCGATTCGAAGTAAAGAATTCATTATTTCAGCAGAGGTTATGGGGGAGTCAAAAGTCCGCATTATTTTGGTCGAAATACTTCCGAACTTAGTTTCTATTGTTTTTGGTGGCTTCCTAGGCACTGTGATCTACGCAATGGGCTCTGAAGCTGGTCTAGGTATTTTAGGTTTAGGTGATGCTACCGAAGTGAGCTGGGGTTCTATGTTGTATTGGGCACAGACCTCTTCGTCGTTATATACCGGTGCGTGGTGGGAAATGTTGGTTCCTGCATTAGCGTTAGCGATTACTGGTGGTGGACTTGCATTGATTAACATGTCTATTGACCAAGTGAGCAACCCTAAGTTACGTACTGGTCCACACATTAAACTGTGGCACAAACTTAAAAAAGAAGCAGATAAGCGCCGAGGTCTATAATGAGCAATCTACTAGAAATTAACAACCTGTGTGTCGATTACGTTTCTCCTAATGGCGTAGCGAGAGCCGTTAACGACGTTAGTATTTCCATTGCTCCCGGTGAAACGCTCGGTATTGCCGGTGAGTCTGGTTGCGGTAAAAGTACATTAGCTTTTGCTATATCACGCTTACATAAAGCGCCGGCTCTCATCTCCGAAGGCGAGATACTTTACAAAGGGCAGGACGTATTAAAAATGAGCAACAAGCAGCTACGTGATTTCCGCTGGAATGACGTATCTATTGTTTTTCAAAGTGCGATGAACTCACTTAACCCTGTTATTACCATCGGTGAGCAGCTAACGGACGTTATTCTAGCGCATAAGAAAATACCTTATAAGAAGGCTCACGAGCGTGCGGTTGAGCTCTTAGGAACGGTTGGAATTCATGGCGATAGAATGTCGAGCTTTCCCCATCAACTGAGTGGAGGAATGCGTCAGCGTGTTGTTATCGCGATTGCTTTGGCGCTGGAACCTCAACTGATCATCATGGACGAGCCAACCACGGCACTTGATGTGGTTGTTGAACGTGAAATCTTGAATGAGCTATATGAGCTTAAGAGTAAGTTTGGTTTCTCTATTCTGTTTATTAGCCACGACTTAAGTCTGATGGGCGAAATTGCAGACCGAATTGGCGTGATGTATGCGGGTAACCTGATTGAATTAGGCGATGCTAAAAAGGTATTTAGTGAACCTAAGCATCCTTATACAAAAGGGCTAATCTCTTCATTCCCGACTATCCACGGGCCAAAAGAGCGCTTGTACGGAATTCCTGGAAATCCTGTCAACCTTCTGGATACACCTCAGGGATGTAACTTCCAGGAAAGATGTGGTGAATGCATTTCAATGTGTATTAAAAATGAACCTCGTTTGGGCACAGTTACGACTGGGCATAATGTATCTTGTCACCTAGTTTGAGCGAAAGATTATGAATACTTTAAAGAACGTTGATAAAAGCAAAGTTATCTTATCAGTTAAGAACTTGGTAAAAGATTTCCCACTAGGTCAGTCAGTGAAAAGCAACATGATGCGAGCGGTAAATGATGTTTCATTTGATCTCCGCAAAGGAGAAGCATTAGCGATTGTTGGTGAATCTGGATCTGGGAAAAGCACCGGAGCTCGAATTCTTACTCGAATTTACGATAAGACTGCGGGTGATATCGAATTTAAAGGTGAGCCACTGTCTGACTACATTGCAAAATATGGCGAGCTTGAATATGCACGCCAAGTGCAAATGATTTTTCAAGACCCGTTTGGCTCGCTGAACCCTGTACACACGATTTACCACCATATTGCACGGCCATTACTGATCCATAAACGAGCAGAAAAAGAAGCGATTCCAAACCTTGTTTATGAATTGCTTGAGATGGTTGGGCTTACACCAGTTAAAGAGACTGCGGAGAAATACCCGCACGAACTGAGTGGTGGGCAACGACAACGTGTCGCAATTGCACGTGCAATTGCTGTGAGTCCTGAAGTTATCTTGGCTGATGAACCGATCTCTATGCTTGATGTGTCTGTGCGATTAGGAATTCTAAACTTAATGGCTGACTTGAAAGATAAGCACGGCATTTCGTTTATGTACATCACTCATGACATCGCTACAGCGCGTTATTTTGCCGAGAAAACGGCAGTTATGTACGTCGGACACATGGTTGAATGGGGCAATAGCGATAATGTCACTCAGAATCCGCAGCACCCGTATTCTCAGCTGTTACTTTCAGCTGTGCCAGAAGTCGGTAAATCGGGAAAGCGTGACATGAACGTGAAAAAGGGCGATATCCCTTCTTGGAAGCCAAGTAGCGTAGGTTGCCCTTTCGCCAGCCGTTGTATGAAAGCCGATACGCTTTGCACACAGTCAATCCCAGAACCGACTCAAATTGCAGAAGAGCATTTTGCTCGTTGTCATCACTTGTAAACCTTTAATCCTTTTTTGAAGCGTAAAAGAAAGCGCTTTCAAAAATTATGTGTAAGAATTTTTGGAATTTTAATATGAAACAAGACTATAAATTAACACCAGAGGTCGATGGCAAGTTCGTTGATTTAGATGGTGAGCGTTACTACCAAATATCTAATGTTGACCAAATGACACCATTCTTCATTAGCGTTGTATCGTCGAGCGATCACTGGTTATTTATTTCATCGACAGGCAGCCTTTCTGCAGGGCGCATTCGTCCGGAAAATGCTCTTTTTCCTTACAAGTCTGTTGACCATATTCATGAAAATGCGGAAAACACAGGTTCAAAATCCATCTTCCGTGTTGAACATTGTGACAAGGTTGTACTTTGGGAACCTTTTAATATATTCCATGATGGTATTTTTGATGTTGAACGTAATCTTTACAAAAATACGATTGGAGACAAAATCGTATTTGAAGAAATAAACCATACTTTGCAACTGCAGTTCCAATACAGCTGGAATACGAGTGAAAAATACGGATTTATTCGTCGTTCAAAGCTGACCAATCTCGCGAACTTCGAGCGTAAAGTTGAAGCACTAGATGGCTTACAAAATTTACTTCCTTCAGGCGCTCCGCTATCAGCACTTCAAACAAGAAGTGCATTAGTTGATGCGTACAAGTGGAATGAACAAGTTGATGATAGTTCATTAGCACTTTTCAGCATGTATGCCAAGTTGAGTGATAGAGCTGACCCTGCTGAATCATTGCTTGCGACGACAGTGTTCAGCTTAGAAACAGAAACTAGCCAGATTTTACTGACGAGTGCTCAAGTTAATGCATTTCGAAAAGGACGACCTATTGAAAGTGAGCCTTTGACTAAAGGGGTTAGAGGAAGCTATTTGGTTCACAAATTGCTTACACTTCGAGCTCACCAAACCAAAGTTTGGTCGATTGTTGCGGATATAGACAAGACTCATTCAGATATCTGTCAGCTTCAACTCGAACTTTCCTCTCCTGCAGCTCTAGCTCTTAATTTAGAGAAGAGCATTGCAGAAAATCAAAATGAGTTGATCACCCTAATGTCTGGTGCCGATGCTTGGCAAGTAACGGCTGAAGAGAATACCAGTGTGCACCATTATGCCAATGTCCTGTTCAATAACATGCGTGGTGGAGTTTTTGAAAATGGCTACATACTAGAAAAAACTGATGTAGTTAAAACCATGGAAAATGCAAATTCTCAGGTTGCTGGTCGTCATCAGGAATTTTTCAGACAGTTAGCAGATACCTTTACTCATGCAGAATTAGTCTCTCGCGCTAAAGAGACAGGGGATTTACAGTTAGTTCGATTGAGTTACGAATATCTGCCGCTTACTTTTGGTCGTCGTCATGGTGACCCTAGTCGACCTTGGAACCACTACGAGATCAAACTTAAAGATGACAAGGGTGAGCGCTTGCTCTCTTACCAAGGTAACTGGCGTGATATTTTCCAAAACTGGGAAGCTATGGCGTTGAGCTATCCGGGCTATATCAAATCATTCATCTCTAAGTTCGTTAATGCCTCAACTGTGGATGGCTATAATCCGTATCGAATCACGAAAGATGGTGTAGATTGGGAACTACTAGAGGCTGATGACCCCTGGAGCAATATTGGCTACTGGGGCGATCATCAAATTATTTATCTATTGAAGTTTCTTGAATTAGCTGAAAAGTTTGAGCAAAACGATCTTATTGAATTACTAGAAAGTGACATCTTTAGTTACGCAAACGTACCTTATGAACTTTGTGGAGTTAAAGGACTCTTTGATAACCCGAAAGATACCGTAGAGTTTAACCAAGAATTGCAGGATTTGACTGAGCAACGCGTTAAAAGCTTAGGGAGTGACGGTCGCTTGCTGATGACGGGTGACCAAGAAGTTTATATGGTTAATCTAATGGAAAAGATACTCGTCCCTTTATTGGCTAAGCTGAGTAACTTAGTTCTTGATGGTGGTATTTGGCTTAATACACAACGCCCTGAGTGGAATGATGCAAATAACGCTATCGTTGGCAACGGACTGTCTATGGTTACCTTGTATTATATGCGTCGTTATGTTGCATTTATGCAACGCCTGTTAGAGAAATCACCATCGTCATACAATATTTCGAAAGAAGTCTTTGAATGGATGTCTTCTGTTACACGGATCTTTTCTGAGGCAAATACAGAGATTCGTCAAGGAACGGTAACACGTCAAACTCGAAAAGCAATGCTGACTAAGTTGGCTAAATCGGCGGCAAATTACCGTGAACGAGTTTATAGAGTAAATGGGTTCTCAGGGAAAACGAAAGTTGAGAAAGAGACAATTGTTCAATTGATGAGCTCTAGCTTAAAAGTTCTGGATTCGACGATCGCAAATAACTTGCGTGAAGACGGCTTGTACAATGCGTATAACATCTTGAGTTGTTCTGGTGAGAGCTTAATGGTTGAAGAGCTGTACCCTATGCTTGAAGGGCAGGTTGCGGCACTAAGTTCGGGTCTATTATCACCTAAACAAGCGGTCAAGTTGCTGGATAAATTGTTTGCCAGTGACATGTATCGCTCTGATCAAAATAGTTTTATGCTTTACCCTGATCGGGAACTCGTATCTTTTATGGGAAAAAACCGTTTGAGTGTTAGAGACATCGAGCAGAGCAAATTGTTAAGCATGATGGACTCAGCTAAAGACTACAGGTTAGTCAACAAAGACAGTAAAGGTGAATATCACTTCAATTCGAGTTTCGAGAATCGAGGTTTCCTTCAGGCTGCTGTTGATGAAATCAAAGCCGACTATTCGTCAATTAGTGATGATGAATTTTGTCATGTATCTAATTTGTATGAGCGTGTATTTAATCATAAAGCCTTTACTGGTCGTTCGGGGACTATGTTTGGTTATGAAGGTTTAGGCTGTATCTATTGGCATATGGTTTCTAAGTTGCTGCTAGCTGTGCAAGAAAACTATCAGCACGCTTGGAGTATGGACTCCAATAGTAAGGAAACTCTTAAACTAGCGGATTACTATTACAAAGTTCGAGCAGGTATTGGCTTCAACAAAACGCCTGAAAACTACGGTGCGTTTCCGACGGATCCATATTCTCATACGCCAAAGCACTCTGGAGCACAGCAGCCAGGTATGACCGGACAAGTTAAGGAAGAAGTGATTACCCGCTTTGGAGAGCTAGGTCTAGAGGTTGTCGATGGGAAAATTATAATTAATCCATCACTTCTTAGTCCTAAAGAGTTCTTACAAAAAGCGGCGACATTTGACTGCCAAAATATTGAAGGACAAATGCAAAGCTTTATTGTTCAAGCTGGACAACTGGCTTTTACTTACTGTCAGGTACCGTTTATTTATCAACTCAATGATGAACTAACACAGGGCATTGAAATTCACTTTAAAGACGGAACAAGTGAGGCGTTTGCATCGTTAAAGCTAAATCAAGAAGTGGCTTTACAACTCTTTACTCGTACTGGGCTCATTGAGAAAGTGGTCGTCGTGTTGTCAAAGCACCAATTACTTTAATTCTAATTTGAAATGAAATAAAAAGGCTCTAAGTGAATACTTAGAGCCTTTTCTTTTTATTGTAAAAATGGAGTGTTTGATTTTCGAAATTTAAAGCTTAGCCACGGATTCTCTTACAATCAATGTCGGTGTAAGTTTGTGCTTTAATGGGTAGTCGCGTTTATTAATTAACGATAAAACACCTTTTGCAGCTTCTTCTCCCATCTCGTGGACTGGAAAATCGACTGTCGATAATCGAGGGCGAATATGTTGGCTATGAGTATCGTTGTCGAAACCTACAACCGAGAGGTCTTGGCCAATCACTAAGTTTCGTTCCGCTGCTACATCATATACAGCAAGTGCGATGTTGTCGTTTTGACAGAAAATAGCGGTGATCTCAGGATCTCGGTCGAGTAAACGTCGAGCTGCGTCATGGTTTCCTTGATGATCAAAGCGCCCTTCAACAAATAGCCCAGCGTTGTATTCAATTCCAAATTCTGATAATGCATTTCGATATCCTTGAAAGCGATCTCGGCTATCAACTTTGCTTAACTGACCTGTAATACAAGCGACTTTTTTATGCCCATTTTCAAGTAAGTGCTTAGTTGCAAGGTAGCCACCAAGCTCATTATCAATGTAGATACAGCGTTCAGAAATCTCAGGAATAAAACGGTTGAGAATAATCATTGTTTCACTGTCTTTTGCAATTTTGATCAGTTCGTCATCACTGAGCTTGTCTGAGTGCACAATGAGACCATCCACAAGTTTAGATTGTAAAAACTGGATAGAGTCGAGCTCTTTAGTACGTGATTCCTGGCCACTTGTAACGATCAAGTGAATATTGTTCTGGCGAACGGTATCTTCAGCTGTATGCATTAATGGTCCATAGAAAGGTCCATCAAGTGAACCAACTAGCATGCCAATACTATTTGAACGGCTGGAGGCTAGAGCTTGTGCAAACGCGTTAGGCTTGTAACCCAGTTGCTCAATAGCTTTGAATACTTTTTCGCGATTGGTTTCCTTTACCGTAGGGTGACCATTTAATGCTCGTGAGACGGTTGATTGAGAAACTTGAGCAAGTTCAGATACTTCTTTAATGGTGATCAATGGTAGTGACCTTATCTCTACAAGGAATGAACTAAGCTATATTACCTGCGTGATCAATAAGAGCCTAGTAATCCAATGATTAATATTTAAAACTCTGAACTGCTTAACGCTAAATTTGAACATTAAGCATACAAAGTAAGGTAACGAATATTTCATATACTCGAACAAATATCAAGAAAGCGCTTTCTGTTCTGTTGTGACGGAAGTAAATCTGTTTTCTGAGCTTAGTTATGAGCCTGAAATAACAGAAACCTGCGAATAAAGGCAGTTAGGTCATTATTCGCAGGCTTCCGGTCATAAAAACTTGGGAACCTACACAATCTACAATGAACTTTGATAAAATGTGAAACTAAACAAGAAAGCGCTTTCTTTAGGTGAGCGTTGTCTCTTTTTTGAACTAAGCACTTTTATATACTCATTTTGATAAAGGCGTGCATAGCATATGGGCTATGTTCGCGGAGTTATTCATTAATCGACTTTCTTTTATGGGTTCCGATATTACGCGTCGCCTACATAGAAAGTCGTGATACAAGGAGTTGTAATGCAACATCTAACCAATCAGGTAAAGATAATAACGTCTTTGATTCCTGTCGCTTTGATGTCTGGCTGTACGTCGATAGAACCGCTAGTTTCCGAAAGTGCTGACTTAGCTCAAACCGAAAAACCTATCATGTTATCTCATGCGTCTGTTGCTTCAAGTCCAGGCTGGCAATTAGTGTGGGAAGACCAGTTTGAAGGGGAGCAAATAAATAAACGTAATTGGTCATTAGAAGTGAACTGTTGGGGAGGAGGGAATAATGAGCAACAGTGCTACACGGATGATCAGAATAACGCATTTGTTAAAGATGGCTTTTTACACATTGTCGCGCTGAAGCAAAGTCATACTGGGCCTGACAATGCGGAAGGTACGATTGGCGGAGCAACTAAGACACTCCCTTATACTTCTGCGAGGCTGAGCACAAAAGACAAGCGTGACACCAAATATGGCCGTTATGAAATCACAGCAAAGTTACCTGGTGGGCAAGGTGCGTGGCCCGCAATTTGGATGTTGCCAACCGAAAATAAGTATGGCACATGGGCAGCTTCTGGCGAAATCGATATTATGGAAGCGGTTAACCTAAACACACCTTCAGATGTGGCAGGAGCGAAAAATGATGATCTAGAGAGCCGGGTCTATGGGACGTTACATTACGGACGAAATTGGCCAGACAATGTTTATAAAGGGCAGGCCGCGACATTGCCAAATGGTGTGAACCCTACTGAGGGCTTCCATACATACGCGATTGAGTGGGAAGAAGGCGAAATTCGTTGGTATGTAGACAATATTCATTACGCGACTCAAACTCAAGAGGGCTGGTACAGCCAATATGAAGCGGAAGAAGGGAAACTCATTAATGCGAGTGGAGCAGCTCCGTTTGATGAAAAGTTTCATTTGTTATTGAACTTAGCTGTCGGTGGAGCGTGGTCAGCAAACGCAAATGATAAAGGCATCGACGAAGGTTTGTTTCCGAAAACAATGTTAGTTGATTCAGTAAAGGTATACCGTTGTAAGGTTGATCGTTGGAAAGGAAAAGGGTGTGCAAGTCGCTCTGAACATGCAATACAAGTAATAGGGCACGAAGCTCCAGAGATCTTAGCAACCGATGATAGTTATGCTGATGGACCAACGTTGGAGATTTTTACCGAAACTCTTAACGCAAGCTTGGCTTATGCAAGTTATGACCCATTGGATATTGTTGACTATCAAGAAGTGACCGAACTAGATCGTGGAACAGTGCTGCAAGTGAATAAGAATGAAGGATCAGGAAATATCTATTTTCGTTCTCCTGTAACAGATGTGACACATTGGCAAGAAACGGGTGAACTGGTTTTTGATTTGAAAGTTGAAAGCATGGTCGACGGGGTTGAGCTACTGGTTAAGATGGACAGTGGCTGGCCGAAAACAAGTGACTATACCGTGCCGCTTTCAGCAATGAATGAATGGAAGACGGTACGTATTCCAATAGCCGACATTTTAAATAGAGGCAATCGATTTGCTGGTGGGAATCAGGCTGATCCAACAATGATCACCAACCTTTTAGTGTTTGAACCTCAAGGGAAAATGAGCTTTAAATTAGACAATATTCGATTTGAAAAGTAAGCCTTTTAACTAAGGGGTTTGAATAAAATTCTGAATATAAAGGGGACATACACTGTATGTTCCCTTTTTTATTTTGACGATTATTGAGGAAGACAATCGACTATGTATACCGAAACAGACCTTGAATGATTGCACGGATCAATTCATCTTTAATATGTGAACGGTGATATTTTACTTGGCTCCATAATTGTTCCAACAAAATACTTAACATCTCTATTTTTGTGACTCACACACAAGAAAGCGCTTTCTTTGGTGGGTTTGATCACGGTTTATATTCACGAGATCGATTTATACTCTTTCCATACCAACTGAGCGGTTAAAGCCAATAAGGTTAAGAGTACATAGTGAATGTGGGCTTAGGTTTGATCTTATTTGAATCTGTTCGATTGGTTTTTTTTATAAAAACAAAGAAAGCGCTTTCTTATTTGAAAGTATAATTTGGAACATGGAGTTATTATGAAACTTTCTAAGCTTACCCTTGCTTGTTTAGTCGCTACTGCTGGCTTGTCTACTGTACCTGCTGTACATGCTGAAAAATCGGATGGATTTGAATTTCACGGTTATTTCCGTGCTGGTGTTCTATTTAGTGAAAATGATGATTTCAAACGTGCAAAGTTCCCTGCATCTAAAGAACGTTTAGGTCGATTGGGTGTTGAGTCGGATAGCCACTTTGAATTAGCACTGCAGAAAAATTTTGAGAATGACGGTGGGCAGAAAATTCGAATCAAGACACGAGCTGCAGCTAACAATGCGGAATATGCAACCAACCAACTTGGCGCCAATGCCGATGCAACCAACAGCGAAATTGGTATGGCAGAAACTTTTGTCGAGTTTGAAGGTGTATCTGAAACCGGTGTTGTATGGGGTGGTAAGCGCTTTTATGGTAAAGATAATTACATCTTTATGACGGACTTTTTCTACACAGACATGTCAGGTACAGGTGTTGGTATTGAAGGTGTTGAGCTAGGTGGTAATAAGTGGGACTTTGCTTATATTGCAAGCGATGATTCTGGCGATACAAGTTTCTGGGGAGACAGTAACAACATCATGCATGCACTTCATGCTGGCGTGAACTTTGGCAGTGTTGAACTTCATGCTATGGCTAAGTATATGCCAGACAATATGGTCGATTTAAGTTCTGGTAATGGCCCAGAAGCATTCGCTGAGAATGGCTATGAAATGACGGCAATTGTTCACACTGAGTCTGTCTTTGGGTTGTCAGATAAAGGTTTTACAAAATACATCGCGCAGGCTGGTAAAGGCTTAGGTTCGGGTAACCTTTTAGGCGGTACTCTTACGACTTACAACACGTACAAGCCTGGTAGCGACTATCAAAGTTGGTTAACGACAGGTACGGGTTGTGGTACGTCTTGTTTGAAGGCTGTTGATGAAAACGATGTATCACTACGTGCTTTAGCATGGGGTGGGTACTTTTTTGAAAATGGTGTGAATATTTTCCACTCTCTTCAAACCCAGTACAACGATTTTGACAATGGCGACACAGACGGCTGGGTATCAGCAATGGTGCGACCAACGTTCCCAATTTCAGAAAACTTCTTTATCGCTACCGAAGCTGGTTACATGTACAACTACGAAGACCGTAATGGTGAGTCAAAGAATTCTAATGATTACAAGTTAACAGTAGCACCAACTCTAGTTGTGCACTCTGGCTTCGGTCCATCCCCAGAAATTCGCTTCATGGCATCTTACCTTGATGGTGAAATGCAAGACGGTACAGGTAAAGAGGGTGACTTTGTTGTCGGTATTCAAGCTGACATGTGGTGGTAAATCACCTCTCTACAGACCTTTTAATTACACCAAATATACTGGGGGAGTCGTGAGTATTAAGCCATTGTCATTAGGGCGGACAGGGCTGCAGGTGTAATTTTTTGCAATAGTTGACCTTTTGTTTGGCAGCGTATAGAGGTTCATTTATATTGCTATGAGTTTTCCATATTTGAGTTTCATTTCAAATGTGTTCTTGCCAAAGATACTCATCGACCGCTTCGAAAGAAGCGGTTTTTTTTATGTGTGGCATATCTAATCTTTTAAGGTTTAAGGAGGAAAGGATTATGAGTTATAGGAAGTATGTTGCTTTCTAAACTCTCGAGGGCTGCATCCATTTTGAAGCTTAAAGCACTTCGAAAAATAGTTACTGTCAGAAAACCCACAAGACTCAGCGATATGCTGGATACTGTTGCTGTCGTTTAACAATAGTGTTGTCGAATGTCTAATTTGAAGCCCTTTGAGGTATTGATTTGGGGATGTATTTAAAAATTGCCTAAATAGCCTTTCTAGTTGTCGTTTACTAATATAAGCCGCTTGCGCAATAGCTTCTGTATCCAATCCCACTTCTTTGTAATGGCTGTCAATGTGAGCAAGTGCTCGGCTTAATGCTAAGGTGGTTTTAGGCAAGTTATGACTTTGTTTTTGATAGAGTCGAGCAAGTTCTATCGCAAGTTGCTGCATTGTGCTCGTCAATATTATTTCAAACCCCTGTTCTGCATTGTCGTATTCCGATTTGATTTGTTGTAGAAGTTCATTGATTCGTTTCAACTGAGAAGCTGATAACGTAAGCTTTGCTTGATATTCAGATGCTTGTCGAGCAATCGGTTCTACCTTGAAAAGCGCTTGATAACCTGGCATTTGACGCATTGAAGGGACCTCAAAAAAAGGCAATGCAGTATCAAACATCAAGTTTACAATCTTCAGTTTATTTACTTCACAAAATCCATGTTCAATATCCCCATTAATAACAAATACATCTCCTGTACTTAAAGGGTAAGTGTGGCTAGCTACCGTATGCTTTCCATTACCACTCACAACTAAGAAAAGTTCAGAAAAGTCATGGCTATGTACGTCAAAGTCGAAATCGTGATGCCCATCGACATAGGCAAATTTTATCTGGGGATATCTCTGATGACTTTGGAGTCTAAACTTGGTTTTCATGTCGCTATTTTACCTATTACTGTCGCTTATTTGGTAGTTACACGCCGTAGTTAAGATTACTATTTTTTGAACAAAGACAATATTAACTTTTAGAGCGAGAGGTCAAATTTTTGCTCTAAGTAAAAAAATAGTAGGACTCAAAATGAATACTGTGGAAATTCTCGAAGCACAGAAGCAGCTTGCACCCATAAGTCGACAAGCGGCTACTGAGGGCATTGTGCTACTAAAAAATAGTGATTCAATATTGCCATTGCAGGCTAGTGATACGGTGTCTCTTTTTGGTCGCTGTCAGATTGATACCTACCGAAGTGGCACTGGATCTGGTGGAGCGGTGAATGTGCCTTATTCCGTAAATGCATTACATGGCTTGTATGAAAATCCAAACATAAATCTCAATCTCAATTTGGTAGAGGTATACCAACGTTGGATCAAGGACAACCCGTTCAATGACGGCGGTGGTGGTTGGGCAGCAGAACCTTGGTTTCAAGATGAAATGCCTCTTTCAGCTTCTGTTGTGATGGATTCCGCCGCCAATTCTAACAAAGCCATTATTTTTATCGGTCGAACGGCGGGTGAGGATCAAGATAATGCTCAGCAGCAAGGCAGTTACAATTTAACCGCACTCGAAATGCAAATGTTGAAGAAAGTGACCGAACATTTTGATGATGTCATTGTGATACTGAACGTGACCAACATTATTGATATGTCATGGGTAAGCTCACTAAAAGATGCAAGTTCGCTCAAGGCGATTTTATATAACTGGGCTGCAGGGATGGAAGGTGGGCATGCATTAGCTGATGTTTTATCTGGTGATGTTAGCCCAAGTGGACGTTTGACAGACACTATTGCGCACTCTTTATCTAATTACCCTTCCAGCGCTAGTTTCGGAAATAAAGAGCGCAACCTGTACCAAGAAGATATTTATGTTGGGTACCGATACTTTGAAACCTTTAACCCAAAAGCTGTTCAATTTGAATTTGGTTTTGGGCTGTCCTACACCAACTTTTCAAGTAAATTAAATGCATTAACGATTCTTGGATCCGGCTCTAAACAAGAGTTGGTATTTAATATTGAAGTTAAAAACATAGGCGACCAATACAGTGGTAAGGATGTTGTTCAATTATATGTTGAAGCGCCTCAAGGTCACCTTGGTAAGCCTTCACGAGCACTGATCGGGTTTGTGAAAACACCGACCTTGGACCCGCAAGATACGGTGTGTTTGACTATTTCATGTCCTCTATCTTCCTTCGCATCATTTGATGACTGCGGTAAAACGGGAAACCCAAATAGTTACGTACTTGAAGCTGGAGAATATCACTTTTATTTAGGAGGAAGTGTTCGCCAAGCAAAGCCTGTTAGTGAGAGCGTTAAAATAGAAGAGCTGTTGGTTGTTGAGCAATTAACGGAAGCACTTGCTCCTGTCAGCGGATTTAAGAGATTGATCCCCAAAGGCAACGGGGAAAATGGTGTTTACAGTTGCGTTTACGAATCTGTGCCACTGCGAACTATAGATTTGAGTAAACGTATTCTGAGTGAGCTTCCGAGTTCTATTCCTCTTAGTGAAGATAGGGGCATTCGTTTACTGGATGTTAAGCAGGGGCGAGCGGACATTGATGAATTTATCTCGCAAATGACCGTAAAGCAGTTAGCGACAATTGTTCGTGGTGAAGGTATGTGCAGCCCTAAAGTGACACCTGGTACTGCTGCGGCTTTTGGTGGTGTATCACCAAGCTTGTTTGATTTAGGCATCCCTGTCGTTGCTGCTGCAGATGGTCCGTCTGGTATACGAATGGATAGCGGACACAAAGCATCACAAGTCCCAATTGGTACATTATTAGGTTGTACATGGAACCCGGAACTGAATGAGAAACTGTTTCATTTAATGGGAAAAGAGATGCAAGCCAATCATATTGATACGTTGCTTGGTCCTGGGATTAACATCCACCGTCACCCTCTGAATGGTCGAAATTTTGAGTATTTCTCAGAAGATCCATTTCTCTCAGGGGTAATAGCTGCATCTCAAACTCTTGGTCTTAAAGCTGCAGGAGTGTCAGGCACAATCAAGCATTTGGTGGCGAATGATCAAGAAACGTCACGGTTTGATGTTGATAGTGTTGTATCACAGAGAGCGCTTCGTGAGATTCATCTGAAGCCTTTTGAAATAGCGGTAAAACAAGGAGGAGCTTCGAGTGTTATGACCTCCTACAATCCTATTAATGGTCACTGGGCTGCATCCAATTACGACCTCAATACCACGATTCTTCGGGGGGAGTGGGGTTATAAAGGGATAGTGATGACGGATTGGTGGGCAAAAATGAATGACCCAATCAAAGGTGGTTCTGAAAGTCGAAGTTACACATCCTTTATGCTTCGCTCTCAAAATGATCTGTATATGGTTGTTGAGCATGATGGTGCGGAAAATAACGTGTCGAATGACGATACGTTACAGGCGCTTGAAAACGGAACGTTGAGCTTAGGTGAGCTGCAAAGAAGCGCGATCAATATTTGCCGCTTTATCATGGAATCTCCAGCAATGGATAGACTCTTAGTTGCGTTTGATCCGATTAAGAGCTTTGACTCGACGAAAAGCTCAGACAGGTATCAGAACAAGATTGATGGTGATTTTTGTCAGCTTACTACCGAGCAACATGTAACAGTGCTACCACTTAATACTCAAGAAAACCGTAACATTGTTTTGGAAGTTAAACAGGCTGGTGTGTATCGATGTACGGGTATTGTTCATTACGATAGCGGTACTTTGGCTCAATCGGCGTGTAGTTTGAGTCTCAATAAAGTGTATGCGATGTCTCTATCAGTGAATGGTACTCATGGCGAGACAGTTTCAGTTGAGGGGCTTTCCGTTAAGCTGGATAAAGGTTTTTATCTGTTGGATATTGAATTCATCAAATTAGGCTTAGAATTAGAGCAATTAGAATTCACGTTCATGCCTGAATAGGGCTGAGGGATAACAGTCGTTTATTCAACTCTCGTTTGCTAAGAACTGAGGTGAAGTGAGAAAGAAGATAAACGACTGCTTTGAGTCTGAGTTACTGTGCTTTTTGATATTGCTTCATGGCGTCAACAAAGGTGTTTCGCATCCCCTCTATTCCTAGTCGCTCAGATTCTTCAACGTAAGTCAGTGCAGCACTGAAATCTCCAGATGAAACCGAGTTTTCTATAAGAGTTTTATAAACCTCTTTCTTAATCAGTGTATTTTCCGTTAATAAATCTGATTGGGCTATGGTTGATTCTGGAAGAATTTGTTGGACTCGATTTTGACGTTTTTGTTCTTCAGCAACGGTGGTGATAGCCGTAAAGTCAAAATCAAAAGTGATTTTTCCTATCGCAGAGTGGGGTATCGCGTAGTCCGTATTATGAGCGATGTTTGCTTGGACATCGCCAGAACGTATCGCCATATCACTTGGTTTTTCGACGGGAGTTGTTTCCGCGAGTGCTTCGCTGGTTGTGAATACGACCAAGTAAGCAGGAGCCTCGCCGTTCAAGTAACGTTCTTGCAGTTCTATTTGCGCACCATATTGTGCACCATCAAGCAGGCTAAGCGGCTGATACTTTATGGTTTCATTGCCAATGACATCTAAAGGTTGGTAGTTTTGATCTAAGACCAAAAGTGACGGAACGAACGCTGAATAATTAGCATTTGAAGTTACAGAAAAACGAATAGCATCTAGTGTTGTAGGAAGCTTAAGCCCTCCAGCAAATGAACGACCAGATTTGAACTCGACCCTAGGGCTTGCTGCGGTGATAGAAACAAATGTTCTTTCTGGGTTCGTGACGCTTTGATATTGAATAGTACTAAGGGTTTCGCAGCAGTTTTCGCTGTTTTGTAGTGACTCTAGCCCCGGAGAAGATTTGTGATAGCTAACCGGTGATTCTGTTGCTGTTGAACAAGCGTTGAGCATCAATACTGTTGGGATCATTGCTAGGTATTTCATAATTCCTCTCAGTTAAAAAATATACAATTAACTCAGGATGCTTAATTGATAATAGCTCCACTATACAAGAAAGCGCTTTCTTTTTGTTGATGAATGCTTGATTTAGAGAAAAATTAAGGGAGTTCTTAGAGAAATTAATTTGTGACTGCTTGGACTCTGATGTTTCAGATTCTAATCTAGAGGCACTGAGAAACCAACGTCGTCCCTAACTATTCTTCTAAGTTTTACAATGCGTTTTGCTCCAGAAGTTAGATTAAAAGTCTTTCTAGATCCAGTACTCAAGGGAATTCTGGTAAATCCAAAAAATTCTAAGTCCTATAACTCGCACGTAAGTATCCCCAATAATTGTGGATTCGAGGACCTTGGTATTACCATTGTGACTTTAAAGTGCTATGTATTATAAATTGATTTCGGTTTGATCGAAGTATGTCTTTAATCTGGCGAGTAATCTCTACTGTGTATAAATAACCTTGCATTTATAAATTCCGGTAATATTATAATGGAAAGAAAGCGCTTTCACGGATTGGTAAGTATGGGATTGAATAAAAAATTGATGATGATCTTAGGGTTGTTGTTTCTTATGGTAGTTTTAGCGATCAGTGGCTGGGGGTATAGTTCATTTAAAAAAGAGTCAACTGAAAACTACCGCCTCTTACTAGAGACCGAGTCTAAGCTTATTGGTTATGCTCTAGAGCAAAAAGTTGAACGAAATTTTGACGTACTTAAGACGGTATCTAATATTGTTGCAATATCGAGTAAAGGTGTTGCGGACTTACGTGAGCTCATGCATCAATTGGATTCGATAGTAGAAAATAACCAAGTCATAAACGCATATCTATCCCTTTCTAATGGGGTTACCTATTCCACCTCCACAAACGGAGTAGTACCTAACTTTAATGCAAGAGAGAAACAGCGTGAGTGGTTTGTCCGCATTTTTTCAGGCGAGTCTCATGTAGTCACTTCACCATATATAAGTGCTGAAGGTCATGCAGTTATGGCTGTGGCAGTACCCGTTCGAAGGGGGGGATTTGTTGTTGGTGCCTTGGTGACTAATATTAAAGTTAACAGTTTGACTCAGTTTGTTTCTGGGTTATCTCCGGACAATCAAGTTTGGGTTGCGCGAGAAGATGGGTACATCTTAGCTTCCAAATATCCAGACCTTCTAGGGAAGAATTTGTATCAAGAGCGACCTAGCTACGCTGCTTATCAAGACTCAGCTAAGAGTTCGCATTCTTACATATATGAAGGGCAAGAATATTTTGTAGCGTCGAATAAACTTACTAGTAATGGTTGGACTGTTTGGGGATGGCAGCCTTGGCAAGATATTACTAGAGCTTCAGAAGCTAATTTCTTATCCAGTTTGATGCTTTCACTAGCGTTAATTCTGGTGGCTCTGTTTGTTTTATATCTTTGCCTTAAGAAGTTTGTTTATGAGCCATTAGGTGGAGAGCCTAGGGAAATCATGGAGCTAATGGATTCTATTGCTATGGGAGATCTTTCGAAACGCTCATCATACAAAAAGCCGATTGGAATCTACGCATCGGTGTTTGGGATGTCTGCTAAGTTAAGAATTATACTCCAGGAAGTAAAAGGTGTATCTCACCAAGTAGGAGATGTTTCTGTGGAAGTTGATTCGGCAGCCTCTATGGTGAGTTTTAATGCTAAGGAGCAAATGCAGAACCTTGAGCAAACCGCTACTGCTATGAATCAAATGTCTTCAACTGTTGATGAAGTCGCTATAAATGCGAATAGTGCCTCTCTAGCAGCACAACAAGCTTACAGCAACGCAAGTAAAGGCATGGACCTGGTCAAATGTGTTGACCAAGGTATCGATACTTTGGTTAAAAGTATCGCCTTAGCTCAAGAAGCAATATTGGCTGTTGATAAAGAGACTCAGAGTGTTGGTCAGATTGTTGATGTTATAGAAGATATTGCTGAGCAGACTAATTTACTTGCATTGAATGCAGCTATTGAAGCTGCTCGTGCAGGAGAACAAGGGCGTGGATTTGCAGTTGTTGCTGATGAGGTTCGAAGTCTCGCAAGCCGAACTCAGACTAGTACTGCGCAGATTCAGGGTCTTATTAGTCAACTACAAAATGAGGCGACTCGCTCAGTAGACATTATGAGACTAAATGAAGAAGAATCGAGTTCTATATTGGTTTTTTCTAAACAAGCAACCGAAGCTCTCGGTACAATTCAAACATCTGTCTCAGAGATTCAAGATATGAATGTTCAAATAGCCACTGCGGCGGAGGAGCAATCGGTTGTTGCTGCGCAAATTAATGAATCAGTATCGGATATCCATACTTTGGCAGGGAAAACACACGAGGGTTCGTCAGAAAACAGGGAGCTTGCTAGTCAACTCAAAGTTGGCGCAAAAAAATTAGCAAAACAAGTTAGTCAGTTTAAGTTTTAGCTCGTTTATCGCTCTTGGCTGGCTGTTAACGTGAAGTCGTATGTTGAAAGATTATTATGGGTGGTTTGGGTGGTATGAATAGATTGGTTACGCCTCAAAGACTTGCTGGTTTATTTGACAGTGGCAGTGAAGGTTTATGGTTTATGAGTGATGATAATGTCGTCCAATTTTACAATAATACCTTCTATAAGCAGTTTAATGTGTCATTAACACACACAAAGTTTGATGATTGGCTTGAGTTAGTCCACCCTGAAGATAAAAGGCTATTAAAACAAGATGTTGATATTCATCAAAAAGATAAAGTTGATTCGCGAGTAACAACTCGATATCGAGTTAAAAATCGATCAGGTTGTTATGTCTGGATTGAAGCTACAGGGTTGAGGATCGAAGAACGTGGTGGGCTTGCTATGGTCGGCACTCATAAAGACATTTCTGAGGCTACTCTCATCAATGACTACTTGATGTACACGGCAGACCATGACTCTGAGACAGGGTTACCCAATCGCAAGTTGTTCCTTCAAACTTTATCTAAGTTGGGTGAGGAACAGTGCATTATTGTTTGTTGCTTAACTCATTTACGGCAGTTTCAAAGACAGGTTGGAGTTGACGCTACTCGTCAATTAGTTTCAATTTTAGTTTCAACTCTGGATCATTTTCTCTCATCAAAATATGAGTTATATCGTATTAGTTGGGATGTATTTATAGCTGTTGTGGAAAAGCCCTCAAACTATAGGGTGGGGGTAACATTAATGAGTCAAATAGAAAAAGATTTCCAAAGTCGGGGGCAAGAATGTAATTCGACGGTAATGAGTCGACTGGGGGTTGGGTATATTCCCGTTAAAAATATATCTCGGGATTTATTATTGAAAAATATATTTGATTTATCTGAATATGTCCGTTTGGTTCGGTCACCTATCGCGTACTTAGGTGATGAAAAAGAGGGTGTAGATCGTTATTTTGAAGTGCTAGATTCCCTAAAATATGGCATTGACTCGCATCAACTAAGCATCTCTTTGCAACCAATAGTTGAAGTTTCTACAGGGAGTATTATTAGTTTTGAAGCATTAGCTCGCTGGCAGCATGATAAGTTAGGTAATATTCCTCCTAGCGAGTTTATACCAATAGCAGAAAATATGGGCTATATCCATGCACTTGGAATGGAAGTGTTAGAGTTGGCATGTGAATTTTTAGATACGCATGATAATACAAGTCTCCAGAAGCCTCTTATTAATGTAAATATATCTGGGTATCAGCTTTTGAAAACAAGCTTTGTTGATGATGTTTTAGCTTCAACATTAAAATTTGGTATTAATCCTGAGCGTGTTGTAATAGAAATAACGGAGTCCTATTTACTTGAAGAAGAGCCTATAATAATGAGTACTCTCAACTCACTCCATAGGCATGGCTTTAAGCTATCTATTGATGATTTTGGCTCTGGTATGAGTGCTTTTACTAGTCTATATCGTCTTCCACTATATCAAATCAAGCTTGATAGAGCTTTGGCTAATGAAGTAATGAAATTGGATGCTTGCTCTAAGCTTGTTGCATATTTATGTGATTTTTGTTTGTTACAAGGTGTAAAACTTGTAGCTGAAGGTGTGGAGAGTAAAGAAATGCTGACTAAGCTGACTAGTTTGGGTGTGCCATATTTACAAGGTTACTATTTGTACAAACCTTCTTGGGCACATGCTTGGCTGGAGCGTTGTAAGTGATTCTATAGCTTAACCTTTGAGGGCATTGTTTCTTATCTAGAGTTTAGAGACAAAAGCCCTTAAATGCTGAATGATGATGCGAGAACTACCGTTCGGGAGTCCCTAACCCATTCAGGTTGTCCAGTACTTTTATTAGGTGTAAAACTTCTCCAATCAGAACGTTGTAGTTTTTAAGCTTAATATAACTCCAAAAAATATCTTAATAAGAACATCGTAGCTGGTTAGTTTTTTTTAACGAGGGAGGGTTATAAATCTGAGCTTAGCGTAGACTTAAATGATCAAATCATTGGGTGAACATTTTAGTTTCCTGATTTAGGAAACTGAGCCATTTAATTGAGGAAAAACATCTGATTTGGTGTGTGCGTATTTACCTGTGAAGCAATATAGAATGAAGCTTTTATAAGGTAACTATGAATTTACCATTAATTAATACACTAAAATACCTGTAGCAGATGCCATTTGACAGGAAATACGTGGGAGAACTATAACCTTTATGGTAAATGTTCAGATAAATAGAAGTACGATGCGCCATTGATACATTTAATTAGACTACCAACTTAAATGGTAGGAGAATTCAATTACGGTCAAATTCTGATTATCATCCCTTAATTTTTGTACCACCTTGCTTAAGTCATCATCATTATTCCAAACATATGAAATAGGTGCATCAAAAGAGGTGATGATTGCTTAATTTTGTATTCTTTATTATCTCGCATTTTAGGGTGGATCAATTCTAATCTCACAGCACCTTGAGTCTTTTTGCTTCGACCTAGTGATGTACGCTCATTAAATGTGCTTATGCCTTCTAGAGCTAAGACCCAATCGGCTTTTTTGACGCTTTTGTTAAGGTATTGGGTTGCTGCACGCCAGTGAGATTTCGGAATGAAAAGATGTGTAGTTTCGATAAATGTAGTTAGTTCATTAGGTGAGTTAAAATGAATACCAGAGCGAGAGATGCTTGAGTGGTTCAGTGCATATGAAATGGCATCGTTAATTGCAATTCGGTGAACATTATAATGCTTTTTCAATTCTTTGATGTACTGGTTCTGCATTTTAATTTCGATTGGCATTTTAAGTTCTGCTGGAACTAGCTTGTTTTGCCTTAATGCTGAAAAGTGACGCGAGTAATGAGCATTTTTCGAGTTTACGAATAATGCTTTGATAGAGCGCGCGTTGTTTATCCACTTGTCGAGTGTGGCTTCAGAGATCTTTAATCTTGAACAAATATCTTGGTTCAGGAAACCCTGTTGATGAAGCGTTAAAGCGCTGTGGCAGATCGGAATGGAAATGAGCTCCTTATCGTTGCTTGGATTAAGGATTGGCGCGATGCCGTTGTGAATATTGGATACACATGGCTCCACATGAAGCTTTCTGACTAAATAAGGTAATGCGTTTACCAACGTCCTGTGATTTTTTGGGGTCCTTTTAGGCAATAGACCAAGAAAGCTCATACTGGCTTTGGGTATTGAATAATCAGCAATGTTTAATTTTTGAGCGATAATCCAATCCGAAAAATGAAAATAGTATTCAAATGTCATTCTTGGTGATTCATGACCAGCGAACGCTGAAATGATATCGTAGCCGTTCATTTTCGACCGCCCAAACAATATGGTATATATTTTTTTCGTTTGTTTCTCATTATAGGCTGACATTTGATTTGGTAATGATGATGGCACATTGATTTCGAGTATTAGCTGAAGCCTGCTTATGCAACTATGACGCAGGTGATGAAACACAAAGTAGTCTAATTGAGATAATGATTTCAACATGTCACCGACGAACATAGATATTTGAAAAGCTTTGATTGGTAATTTAGGGTCGGATTCAATAGAAAAAAATGGACACTTCTTCCCCAAGTTTTTTTCCAATTTAATGTGCATATAACGGTTGATAATCTCTTCTTCATGCTCCAATAACATGGGGAACAGGGGCACCTTTCTCAAACTTGCAGCTGTTTTGTTGGTGCCTAAGTGGGTATCTCGGATTGATATCCATCCAATGTTTGACGGTTCGATATCTTTAACTCTAAGTTTCATCAATTCATTGAGCCTCAACCCACACCGGTATGAAATGATGCAAATGGACTTTACACAAAGCTTATCGGCATCATTTAAACCTGCTGTAGCCTCTATAGCATTGAGTAAACCAGTAAAGAGGGCTTCGTCGATAAACCCTGATCGGGTATGAGTTTGAGTTGGGTCGGTATGTAAATAATTGCTTGAAACTTTAGGGAAGGAGTAGTGCTCAACGCAAAAAGCGTGCAAGTCTTTTAGTCTACCTGCGAAATATTTTTTTGATTTGTTACTGGTATGGCTATCGATTGCTTGTTTATAAACATCTTCAAGTTCAGTACTACTCAATTCTTTTAATGAGAACTGTGCACAGATATAACACCATTTACGGCTGAGGTTTGAATGATAAGCTCTGATTGTGCTAACGCTGCATGTTTTGAGTTTAAATCGATACCAGCTAATTAAAGGGCAAATGCTAATTAATTGGTCATTGCCCGATATTGACATTAAAAGTGACTCTAATTTTTGCTTTAAGGTATTACTAGTCAGCACTTGTCCCATGTTTTTTGGATAAAGGCAATTTTTGAGTTCTTGATAGATATCGAGATGTTGTTCTCTATTTTTGTTGATTTTAGGATGTTTAATGCACGTAGAGGGTTTATTCGTATTGTAGGTGATGTTGGTTACTGGAAATACTGTTGGGTGGTGAAGCCTTGTCAGGTTGCTTGATGGGAGCCCATACGATTTTGTTCGACTCACTTGGTACTCAACCAATGCCTGACTGAGAGAAACGTGCGATTGATTTTCAGTGGCATAAACAGAGGTGCGGCAAAGCTGTGTAAACGTGAGTGAGTTTCGAGCTTTTGTTAGCACTGTTATCAATTGTTCTTTATCATTCGGTATATCCCAAGGTTGATGCTTCAAACGGTTCCAGACTCGTAGAAGACCCAGGGTAATTGTGTGGAGGTAGCATTGAAATTGGGTCACTTTAATGCCTCTAACTACAACATTGGTATTGAAGCGATTGGATTCAACGTTAACGCTTAGGTAAGGGTAACGACCCCAATGGTTTAATTGGATTGTTGGTGCATTAAGCATTTTTTGGAATGCGTAAACTACATCGGGGTTAGACTGACCGCTATGATAGATAAAGGAGAGAACAAGATTTCGAAATGCTTGTTGCTTAGATTGTACCGATGATTTTAACAATTCCTCATTGTACCAATAGTCATACAATTCAAACCCTTCCCAGGCTTGTTGCATCCAAGTGAGTGTTCGTAGTGGTTTTGGTGACTTATGTGTGACGATGTAACTGGGTGGGGTTACTTTCCAGCCATTGTGTTTCTTGTATTTTAGTACGTTACTCACACCAATATTAAAGGCGCGTCGATAATCCCCTATACGACCAAAGGTGTTCGCTATTTCGTCGATGTATTTATTCCATTTGTCGTAGAATTGTTGCCTCTCCGGTGCAATATCTGGATTTGGGTAATATTTTTCAAAAACTTGCTGAGACTTTCTGTTGATTCGTTCAATTTGGTTAAGTCTATTTTGTTTCCGAGCATTGACGCCTATATCTTTCATTCGGGAACCTCCACACCGATGTCTCGAAGATGTTCATCAATAACGTAAGACACTTCCATCATTTGCTTACTTGTTAATGAGCTGAAAGAATGAAAACTTCGTTTAGCTTGATTCATGTGCCCCATCCATGCATTTATCAACGTGGAATCAACCTGTTTGTTTGTTAATAATGTGCGAATGTGATGCCGAGCCCAGTTGGCCTGAAGAGGGAACTCTGAGTCAATAGAATATGAATAGTTCGCCGGTGTGCATGGCAACAATTGATCGTCTTTGAGATAGAAAAAAAGGTGGTTTTCCCCCTTAAGTATCTGCTGGTATTCTCGTGACAGGGAAGGGTTGTCATTACTGAGTTTTAGTAAGCGGTAATCACAATACTTTAAGTAAAATCGCAAAACTTGTCTCGCGGTCTCTGGAAGTTTAATGACTCGACTGTTGTCACCGACTCCAGACTCTTTATCTGAAATCCAATAATCCCCGGTGAGTAGGGATAAATGTTTCATTTTCCCAAACCAACCTGTTACAGGGCGATATCCTGACGCTAAAGAAAGGACCAGCTGAGTATAGGTTGTAATGTTATTGTGGAAGCTATCAGAGTTGCGCATCTTATGCTGTGATTTGAGGTTTGATTGCAGTTTGAAAAATAGTGACGAAAGTAAGTCAGTAGATAAGTGTAAGGGAGAGCCAACTAATGTAGATAACGGTACTTCCTCAAACTGTGTCAAACTTGATGGTTCACTGGAAAAATTAGATAAGAAGTCAAGATAGCGGTTGTATATACGTAGTGGTTCGGCGCTTGATAGTTGTAGGTAATAGATAGCAGGAATTGTTTTAATAGGGGCTCCAGTGATGAGCGCTACCATAGTTGTATCAATATTTTCATGAGACAGCTTTTGTTTCAAATATGAAGATACCTTTCTCAAAGTGAGGTGCGTTCCTTGGAGTTTATTGATATGGCTAAGTAAGTTCTTTAAGTCGGTATCTGCTACGTTACTGAATGCTAGGTTTGTCTGGTTTTGGCATATGATTGGCGGTAATGGTAGCCAAAACTCGTCAGATACATTGGGTAGTAATGGTATTAACTCATTACGTTGTTTGAGTGACGGGAGTTTGTGCTTTCTACGGAATCCAACGATTTTCTTATTGTGGGCTCGTTTGGGTTTGATTTTTTGAGCTTGTCTATATGTGCTACCAGTAAAAAACATTATCAGAAGTAACTTAGCAGTCATTACGGCATTAGTATCCGTTTTAATTTGTTCGAGACAGTACCGAACGAGTGAGCCTACTTCAAAGTTAGTCATACTCTCTATATCACACGCAAGGCTCATATCCCTTTTCATTATTCGAGATTGAATAGCGCGTGCGTTTAGTGCTCCTGCCGCGTAACCATTTTGAGCGTGGTTATAGATGCTGACGATACTGGTTGTTCTATAGCTTTCTCCATGATGGTCTTCTTTTTGCCAACTATGAGTTATAGATTTGGGTGCTTCATCAAACTGTTTGAGCTCAAACAATACATTTTTTCCATCACTATCAAGTGTCTTTAGTTCTCCTGCTTCTAACCTTCCACTTTTTTTGAATTCATTGCTGGTGACATTTCGAGAATAACCGTCTGTGTAGTTTAGCGAGGACTCATAAGGTCGCCGATAATTATTAAGTTGATTGATGACCTTAGTGGCTAACTTGTTCTCATTTTCTTCGTTGACTAGTTTATTAAAAGTTACTACCAGTTGCGGAAAGTTGAGCTGGTATATATCTGGCAGGTAAGCGGACATATTTTCTCTGTGTCCTAATGAGAACTGGCGTACGTCATCACAGATGGCCTTGATCTTCGGTTGGTGAGTGCCAATAAAAGATAATCTTGCTGCACATAAAAAAGATAGTGCTTTGTATTGATCAAACTTCTGATGGTCGTAGGACGTCAATAAAAGATCGGAAGTTAAAAACGCGGGTAGATAATGAATGCCTAATTGTTTTTTAACTTTGATAGTTGCAAGTACGTTATGAAGTTTTGCGGTATTGGAAGTGAGTTTATGCTTTTGGGCTTCGCTGATTAGAAAATCAATTTCTGGAAAATCACTTCGATATTCAGGGCGTATAATTGAGCATAACCTTATTACTTCTAGTGCTATGAGAGAATTATCAGCCGCATTGAAGGGGTATAGCTTCTTGAGAAATTGCTCAATATTTTTGTGTTTGAAACGTTCCCTTATCCCTTCAATCATTATGTTTTTGCTCCATAACGAGTTGCTCAAATATTGAAAGTGTCACCGAAGGTGATTGCTGGGGTTGATGAGACTTGGTGTTTTGCTGAGCTAGCGCGCTTCTTGAAGTATGAGTGAGACCAGAAAGTTTTGTTTGACTTAGCATGCTTTTACAAAAAAGTGCCTTTAATATCTGTTTAGGTGCTTGTCGATTCAGTGTTCTTCGGAAGTCTTCAGCAGATTTTGAATCGAGTGAAGACAACATCGTGCGGATCACCGCTAGCCAAGAGCGTTTTCTTATATCTTCATCGCTCATATTGTCATGAATCAAAACTTCACAGTCGACAAAGTTGAGCGTTGTTAGTGAGAAGCTGAGATATTCAAAACCAGAAATAATCTCGATTCGATTTCCAGAACCTCGTACAGCTTGAAGCGATAAACCAAGGCTAAGCGACTCTAATTGCGCTAGACCTATTTCTGTTTTATCAACCCAAAATTCACGTGAATGAAAGAATGAAAACGCGGGTAGGGCTGCTGTGTGAATAAAGAATTCTAATCTTTTCTTCCTGTGTACCGATAAAATATGCGGCATTTCTATACCCAATGCTATGAAGAAGTGTACAATAATTGTACATTTTATTGGGGCTCAAAATGAAATTAAATGGTAAAAAATGTTTAAATATGAGACATGCGATTAGTGGTTGATTGATACTAAGTAATTGAAAATAATGATTTTGATATGATGTGTGGTTCAAAAAAATTGAGAGGGTGTAATCCTTCCAAGCTGATGATGCGGGTTCGATTCCCGCTGCACGCTCCAATTCGCTCAATCAGAGCAATGTTTTACTCCCCAAACTTATTGAAATTTATTTTTAGCGCTTTGCTGCGAGAGTTTTCCCTGTCTGGTGATAAATTATTTTTGTAATCATTTCTATTGGAAATTTGCGCGGTGACCAAATGGAATAGGTAAATATAGTAATACACCTATAACTTCACCTATAAATACGACGTTGTTCAAAGGAGCCTTTACTGCTGCCGGTGATTTTACTACCAAATTAGGCATAGGGGTGACAGTTATGAATGCATTCATAGATGTTGCTCAGGGCGACCTAGATATGTCTAAGTCTATCAAATATGTTGTGGATGCGACTGCCTCGACATCAACATTAAGTAGGGCGGGTTATCTTACTAGATTCAGCCCTCTTGGTATTGCGTATTCGGGGCTTGATGTTGCTGTACAACAGTTTAAAGGTTACGAAATTAGGTATGGTGACCGCGCAGGGCAGGAGGTGAATGGATGGTCTGCCTTGTTTTATAGTGGTCTCGACAATCAGAAGGAAATAGGGCCAACACCGCCGCCTTCCCAGTGGCACCTTCAAGGTTATTTAAATAACCAGAAGAACCAATAACGGAAACTAAAATGTTAAATAAAATTAAGTTACTTACATATAATTGTTTACTATGGCATGCTTAAAATTCAACGGGATTTTCCTGAAAAAAATGCCTATGAGAAGTCAGTTACAGAGCTAAACTGGCTGGTTAGTTATGTATTAGCAGCATTGTTTTTCGCATTGCTTCTCCATATTGTTGAATATGAGACAATTGTTGAATTATGGCCATATGACTTTGGTAGAGAGCATGGGAAAAACTTTATTGCACCAGGTGCCATATTCTTTTTATTAATTTGGTACCTATCAAGACGAGCATTTATGCATGCATTCATGAATGAAAAAGCTTTTTCTGAAATGGAACGGTATTATGGCTCCGAGGGGATTGAATATAAAGAACATAGTAAGCTCATTAATATCGATACTTTTTTATTCTTTGCCACTGCGGGTAGTTTCGCTTTTCAAGTGTGGTTCGCTTTCATACTGTGCGTTTTAGCCTTTATTTCCCAAGAGGTTTGGATTAGGAAGAGGTTTTCATCAAGTAAACTTAAAAAGTAGTTTTTAGCCCAGCCTTATGGCTGGGTTTTCATATCTAATTGATGCGTTGGGGAATATGATTTCGAGTGATATTCAGGCTGAACAAAATAGAATATCTTCTTCATCGATTAGCCCGATAGATAAAGCATGGTTAACCGAAGGCGCAGATGCGCGTGGTTAACTGCCGAGGTCGATGCGAAAACACCATCCACGATAGTATCACCGTTGTCAGAGGCAGATGACCGAAGTAATTGGAGTTGGAATGAAGAAGATTTATTGTTTGAAGAGAAAGAGCTAGCTTTAGCAAATCACTCGAAAACTCGGGCAAAGTCCAAAGTATTGGTGGTAGTTGGGCTTGGTCTAGACAATGTACGGTTGATAAACCTTATGGCTTGAGTCAGGCGCAGGTTGAACAGATAGCTTGGGATTATGTTGGGGCGCGTCCTCAGCCAGAATCAATGGCTAAACCATTTGACTCATACCCAGCAATTAAGGCTGTAGGTGATTTAGCTAATAAAGGAGTGACTGCTTTGAGTGTGGCTGATGCTGTTCCAGCGTTTTCCTTGTATTCAGCTAGCAAGGGTGGGGCTGGGTACCTTTCAGCACTCACTAATTCTGGAGCTTCTACAGCCCATACTTGGTCAATAGGTAAGTATGCTCCAAATTCTCGAGGGGTAGTAGGAAGTTATTCTGGTTTACAGTCTGTATCATCAGTACTCAAGACGAGCACGAAGGTTGCTGGTCATGCAGGAACAGTTCTTTCTCGACTCTCTCTTGAATTCGAAAATCTCCCCAACGACAACATTCAAATAAGCGCAGAGTGACTCAATAGCTTTGAGGCCAATACGAGTAGCTGTTTTGTCGTATACCAAGAAAAATAACAGTGAAATGTACGCACATTCTAAGAGTCTAGAATGATTAGGTGCGGGCGTTGTAGATAAAACTCAGGTTGATACGCATGTAGCAGAGACTAAGTGCGCCATAGTTACTCAAATATAGCGTTGGTATTCACAAGTGATGCTTCATCAGCAAATAGCTGATCGTCTCAACAATAGTGGATGTTTAAATTTAGAGGGCAAAAAATGGAGTAGGGTGGCTATAAGACGACGGGTTGCTGGCGAATGAGTTCGAACAAAGGTGTTCTGATAACTTTGATATACAAAAAGTAATGATTAGCAAAGGCAAGACCTGACCCTAGTATTCGATCTAATTGACGGACACATAATGTTCAATTCGTAAACGTTAGTAGTTGCATAGAGAAATATGTAGACCTTGTTATTCATTGACAATACGAGATCCTATTTCGATCATCATATCTTTCATCCAGTTATAGAAAGGGTCGTCACTAAGCCCGATAGACCAGCACATCGAAATAGGAATGGGCTTTAACATTGGCAATGGGATGCTGTTGTAGCAGTATTTGTTATCAATGCTTTTAATAAATTTGCTGGGTCCAACCAGATAAGCGTCCGTTGATTTGACAGTTTCCAAAGCTAACCAGAGCGTCGATTCGTCAAGCAGTACCGGGCTCTCACCGATTAGCTCATCATATATATTCTGATATCGATGCGAGCCTCGAATTTTGACAATAGGGAAGCTTGAGAGAGAAAGATCTAATTGGTCGGTATTAGAAAAAATCGCGTGTTCACGTCTCGCAACCAATGAACTCGATACCTCCCCGATTTCCTTTGTCTCGAACCCAGAAAGGTCTTCTGGCAACGATCCTAACGCAAAATTAATCTCACCCAAGGTCAGTTTCTTTATATTCTCATAACTCCAACTCTTGCAGGTCACCGTTACATTGGGTGCATGCGTTGATACTTCTTCGATGATTTGAGCCATCCAATGAGGACTTGCGTAATCTGAAAGCATGATAGTGACATTCTGTGTTACTTCACTTAAATCAAGCTCCTCTGAATCGACTAAATTTTTGAACTGATTACATAGCAGCTCGACTTTGGGATATAACTGAATCGCTTTTTGCGTGAGCACCAATTGATTCCCAACTCTCACCAAAAGAGGATCATCAAACATCTCTCGAAGTTTTGACAATTGCTTGCTAACAGCAGGTTGAGTGATAAACAACAGTTCTGAACTTTTAGAAATATGCTTTTGATCCAATAGAACAAGCAGTGTTTTTAGTAAGTTGAGATCAAGCGCTCTAATCTTTGAAAACTCACTATTCCTCATAGTTATACCCTTCATAAATATCCATCACTTCAAATTCTAAGCGCAGCCGTTATTCTTTTCAAAAGAAATCAATTAGAAATGGTCATTGGAGCAAAATATGATGAGAAAAAGCGTGTTAGCCACCGTTTTAGCCGGTGTACTGCCTTCCCTATCAGCAACGGCAGCAGAACAACCTAATGTGATTATTATGATGGTCGACAACTTGGGTTTTGGAGAGCTTCAGTCGTATGGCAGTACACGAGGCGTCGCGACCCCAAACCTAGACAAATTAGCAGAAGAAGGCATCAGGCTGACAAACTTTAATGTTGAGCCTCAATGCACTCCAACCCGTTCAGCATTTATGACCGGTAGACGTCCATTGAGAACGGCAACAACAGAGGTTGTTTGGGGCATGGATTACGGCATGGTGAACTGGGAAGTTACCATGGCAAATAAGTTTAAGGATCAGGGTTACAACACCGCAATGTATGGCAAGTGGCACCTTGGGGACACTGAAGGTCGTACACCTTTAGAGCAAGGGTTCGATGATTTCTTTGGGGTGCTTAATACTTCAGACGAATCACTCTATTCGTCACAACTCCACTTTGAAAACGAAGATGGGTACGTGCCAAAGATCCAAGACACCGTCGATGGAAAGACAAAAGATGTCATGGACTTTAATTTAGATACTCGTCGTACTATTGATGAGCAAGTCACTCAACGGGCGATGACACACATCAGTCAACAATTAGAAAAAGGCAGTCCCTTCTTTACTTTTGTCTCTTTTACTCAGCCGCACCTGCCTACGATTCCTCACCCAGATTTTTCAGGAGTGACAGGCAAAGGAGATTATGCCGATGTTTTGCATGAGATTGATTTTCGCGCAGGGCAAATTATCGACACCATTGATAAAGCCGATGCCAGAAAAGACACATTGATTATCTTTATGTCAGACAACGGCCCAGAGTGGCACTACCCTCATCATGGTATCGCGGCACCATGGAGGGGGAATTATTTTACAGCGCTTGAAGGTTCAATACGTGTGCCATTTATCGCTTCTATGCCAGGCACAGTGAAAGAAAAAAACGTCAGTAATGAAATTGTGCACGTTGTTGATGTAATGCCATCTATTGGCGAGCTTGTCGGTTATGAGATGCCAGCAGATCGTCATATAGATGGTATCAACCAGTGGGCTCACCTGAAAGGCGACACGGAACAATCTAATCGTGATGGTTTTTATATAAGCAATGGACAAATAGTTCAGGCGTACAAATGGAATGATTGGAAATTGCATTTCTACGATCAAGATATTATGCCAGAAGCACCCGTTAAACGTCAGATTCCAGCCGTATATGATCTGTCTAGCGACCCTCAAGAAATGTATGACATGCGAGGTGATGGTGTCCGAATTTTCCCTACGGTAGTGAAACGAAACGTCGCGATTCAGCAAAACCTTGCGGTAAGTTGTGACACCATTCCTTTTCCTGCTCCTATGGGGTACGAACCTGACTGCAAGGGCGTTGATTTCACTCAACATATACCGGACGGCTTTAGAAAAGCTGAAAAGTAATCACCATTTACAGGACTGTCATTAACGTTAGGCAGGTAGGACATAAAAACCTACCTGAACAATCTGAGGAATAAATATGGAAGTGTCTAAGTCTGTTCATATTATGAGTAAACCAACGGGTTCTATATGTAACCTAGATTGTGACTATTGCTTTTACCTTGAGAAAGAAAAGCTATACCCCGAGCGTAATACTAACTGGAAAATGTCGGATGAAACGCTAGAAATTTATATCGAGCAACACATATTGGCTCAGCATACTGACCATGTGACTTTTGCTTGGCAAGGAGGCGAACCTTTGATGATGGGGGTTGAGTTCTATAAGAAAGCCGTCCAATTGCAAAACAAATATGCGAAAGGAAAGTCCATAGAAAATACGCTGCAAACCAATGGCCTATTACTCAACAATGAATGGTGTGAATTTTTCAAAACAAACCATTTTTTGATTGGTATTTCAATTGATGGACCTGAGCATCTTCACGACAAATACCGCACGAGTCGCTCTGGTAAAGGTTCTTATCGCAAGGTAGCGCAAGCCATCGATTTATTGCGTGCACATCGCGTTCAGTTCAACACTTTAACGGTCATTGGCAGCCACAATGTTGACCATGCATTGGAGGTATATCAACATTTAAAAGCTTTGGGTAGCGAAGTACATCAATATATTCCTTTAGTCGAAAGAGCGGCAGCAAAGCCAACGTTAGAGGGTTTATATTTAGTTGACCCGGAGCATGATAGCTCAGCTAAGTTGACGGAATGGAGCGTACCGTCTTTAAAGTTTGGGCAGTTCCTCACAACCATATTTGACTATTGGGTGAAGCATGATGTTGGTCAGGTATTCGTGCCTTATTTCGATAACACTCTCGCTGGTTGGGCGGGTGAACAAGGCAATATGTGCACAATGGCTCCGCGGTGTGGCAGTGCTTTTGCAATGGAAGCAAATGGAGACATCTACAATTGCGACCACTATGTTTATCCTGAGCATAAATTAGGGAACATTCATTCAAAAACGATTAATGAAATGAACTTCAGTGCCCAAAACTACGAGTTTGGTATCAAGAAGAAAGATCTCAGCGAAAAGTGTAAGCAGTGCTCATATATAAAACTCTGCAATGGCGGTTGCCCGAAGCAACGCTTTATTCCTAGAGGTAATAGCTCCCCCGATAACTACCTTTGCGCAGGCTATGAACACTTCTTCCGAAGTAGTGAAGAGAAGATGAAAATAATGTGTGACTTATGGTTTGCAGATCGATCTCCAGCGGAAGTGATGATGCTGTAAATACTTCACTACAATCCAAACTGTTCGTTAGAAATGAAATGGTGAGTTAAAACTGATAGTTAAATTCGATGCGGTGATCACCGGGTACTCAGTATCCGATTTTATCATTGACATTTTATACACATTTATAAACGTACATTTATTCTTCCGATCATTATTTGGCTGAAAAAATGAAACTAACTGCGATGAAATCAGTTCTCTTGCTTGCATCAATAGGCAATTTATCTCTAGCACAAGCAGCTGAGACACAACTTCCTGATGATAAATTCTCATTTTTTGTAACAAGTTCAACTCATAATGGAGACTTGGGAGGTATTAAAGGTGCTGACTTAACATGTCAACAACTAGCGCAAAATGTCGGCTTTGGTCATTTACGTTGGCATGCATATCTCAGCGCTGAGGGATCTAGAAAAACCCCTCAAATAAATGCGAGAGATAGAATAGGGAAGGGACCTTGGTACAATTATAACGGTGTGATGATAGCTGAAAATGTTGCAGATCTTCATGGTGATATCCAAAGAGATAGAAATCTAATAATGCAAAGTACAGCCCTAACAGAAACCGGTAATTTAGTAGCAGGAAGAATCAGAGACAAAGGTGCAGCTAATGAACACGATATGCTAACTGGGTCAGACTCTCATGGTCGAGCATTTCCGGCTGGGGCGATGAGATATTATAATTTAACATGTGATAATTGGAGTTATTCAGGTCCTAATGGTCAGGCGATGGTTGGTCACCATGACCGGATGAGTTCATGGAATACATCTTGGAATTCTTCTCATGCAACAAATGGATGTGCTTTGGAAAATTTTAATGAAACTGGTGGTAGTGGGAAGTTTTACTGCTTTGCTCAAAAGTGATTACTTAAAAATTATGACTGGTCAATTCGTTTGCTATAACAGTAGAGAGTTCTAAAAATGAAAATTTCAATGATAGTTCCACTGCTTTGTGGGGTTTCAATGTTGACATACGGACAGCAATATATCCCTGTTAAAAAACTGTCTATGTTAGATGCCTCATTCGTAAATTCGGACTGGAATGGCAAGACCGTACCGAATGGTCAACAATGTAAAATGTTTGAAGGAAATGGGTCCTCACCTGAAATGAAAATTAGTAATATCCCTAAAGGCACTAATGCAATACTGGTTTCCTTTAACGACAAAACGTTCATAAAGAATGATAATGGTGGTCATGGAATTGTTGGTCTCTGGATCAAAGATGATCAAACATCCGTGGTAATTCCATCTGTTGCGGGAGAATCAAATGACTTGCCTCCAGGGATGTTCATTGAAGAGAGGTTTCGCAGTAACAGAGGCAAAGATGGAGTGTATCTTCCACCTTGTTCTGGTGGGTTAGGCAATGAATATAACGCTAGTATCAAAGCTGTATTTAAGTCATCGTCAGTTGATGAAAGCTCTACTTTACTCGGAGAAGGCGTAATTGCGCTCGGTAAATACTAAGTGTAACTTGTCAGTCGACACGTTCCCTGTAGAAACACACTGGAACTTTGTCTTTCCGAACTCCAAGCAACAAAGCCCACTCAGCCAAGCATTCATGTCGCATCTTATTGGCTACAGAAAATACTGAAAGACAGCTTGATTAAGCAGGAAATGTCTCTGTTTTCTAGATTGCATAACATTTCAGCGTAAGCAAAATATTGCGTAACTCGTAAAATTTATCGTAACTGCAGCGAGATTGTACATAAGCCTGCTGGCACATTAATCATGATATTAACTAAACGATTAGCTCGAATTCGTTACTTTTTGTGAACCATAATGCTCTTTTTTGCGTAACTATATTGGAGTATGTCGAAAACAATCCAAATGCAGGAAAAGTGGCATTACGACAGATCAGTTCGGGCGAAAAACGATGAAAAAATCACAATTACCAGAAAAAGAATGTGTTGTTTGTCAAAGGCCATTCAGTTGGCGAAAAAAGTGGGAGCGAGATTGGCTTAAGGTTAAGTATTGCTCCAAACGTTGTCAGTCTTTGCGACGTCAAAATAAGCAACCGAGCGCAATATGATAGTTTTAGTTAGAGGATATATATGAACGCCACCCCACAACGTTTACGATTTATTTTTGGTGATCAACTGAATGCGAGTCACTCTTGGTTTGAGCAAACTGTTCCGCAAACACTGTATGTGATCGCTGAAATGCATCAAGAAGCTACCTATGTAAAACATCATGTGCAGAAGGTGTGCGCATTTTTTTCTGCCATGGGGCAATTTGCAACTGCGTTAGAAAGGGCAGGGCATCGGGTAATACATTTAACGTTAGACGATACGCAACGATTTGAAAAAATAGATGATCTATTAAATCATCTTATTGCTGAGCACAACATTACTCACTTTGAATATCAATTACCCGATGAGTACCGTTTACGCAGCATGCTCGATAAATATTGCCTGTCGTTATCTATATCTTCTCAAGCTTATGAAAGTGAACATTTCTTCCTGTCAGAAGCGCAAATAGAAAAAGACTTTAAGCCTGACCACCATCATCGTATGGAAGCCTTCTACCGTAAGATGAGAAAACGTTTTGACATTTTAATGCAAGACGGAGAGCCAGTTGCGGAGAAATGGAACTTTGACAGTGCAAATCAAAACAAATTAAAGCGCAGTGAATTTGATAGTGTGCCTGAGCCTCTTTTATTCGCTAACGATGTTTCTGATATTTTGAAACGTCTAGAAAGGCATAACATAGAAACCATTGGTCAAGCAGATAAGCAATTATTGTGGCCTGTTAACAGGCAGCAGGCGAGTGAATTACTGGTGTTTTTCTGTCGTTATTGTTTGCCACTGTTTGGTCAGTTTCAAGATGCAATGACCTGTAAGCTAGATGATATGCTCACCCAAAAGCAATGGAGTTTGTTTCATAGCCGTTTATCTTTCGCATTAAACGCAAAAATCCTCAGCCCTCGGCAAGTGATCGATGCCGCTATTATGGAATTTAACCAACGCCCTGATGAAATAAATATTGCTCAAATAGAAGGCTTTGTTCGTCAAATTCTAGGATGGCGGGAATTTGTACGTGGGATCTACTGGCGCAATATGCCTGGCTATCAAAACCTGAATCAGCTCAACGCTTCATTGGCATTACCAAGTTGGTTTTGGACAGGTAATACAAAAATGAATTGCATGCACCATGCGATTAAGCAGTCACTTGATTTCGCCTATGCTCATCATATTCAACGTTTAATGATCACTGGTAATTTTTCTTTGTTAACCGGCATTCAACCTGACCAAGTTGATGCTTGGTACTTAGGCATTTATATCGATGCGATTGAGTGGGTTGAAATGCCCAACACACGCGGTATGAGCCAGTTTGCTGATGGAGGTATTGTTGCTTCTAAGGCTTACGCTGCTAGCGGTAATTATGTGAATAAAATGAGTGATTACTGCACGGATTGTCACTATAACGTGAAGCAGGTGAGTGAGGAGACTGCGTGCCCGCTAAACGCACTATATTGGAATTTTATGCATACGCACATTGAGCAGTTTAATAATAACCCACGTACTCGAATGGTTTATGCTAATTGGAATAAAAAATCAGCAGAGCAGCAACAAGTTATCTTAGATAAAGCGAAACAGCTGATATTGAATGTTGAGGAGTTATGACTTTTTCATGATGAAAAATAGGGTCAGATCTTATCTGTCTCTTGAACATCAAGGGTAATCGGAATTATAAATCACAGGCAGTTGCCCTCGCCAACATTGCCAAAGAATAGGGTCGGTCAATAGCGATATCATGAAATGAGCGACATTCGCTCTACTGGTTTTTCCTGCGTTAAAAATGGGGTCGCGAATAGGAGAACTGTAGATTTCATAAGCGCTGGGTGCTGCTTGGTTGATTAAGCTATCGGGTCTTACTCCTACCCATTCAATGTATATGGATTTTTTTGAAACCTGTTGCTGTAGAAATGCCGCCGCTTGTTCGTTGTCGGCATGAGGAGGAAGCAGTGTTCTTAATAAACATACGACCATAATGTGAGGAAGCGAAACCATCTCTCCTGCACTTTTATTTTGATTTCCCGTTGTATTCATCAAAATAAACTTAATCGGCTTATCTGGTTTTATCGCTTCTATGGCAAAGCAAATTTTTTCCGTTGTCTCTGTTACCAATCTTCTTGGATGACCGAACATACCTTGTAGCGTTAGGTTATGACCCAAACACGAGATGACAGCATCACAATCTTTAACGTGCTCCATGAGCTGTTCATTACTCAAATCCAGTACATTAGCTGTCGTGATTGTGACGAGATCATGAACCTTTAAATGCGGTGGTAACCGATCTGAACTTCTTACAATTAGCTTCGTCTTTTCTCCGCGTTGTATTAATTGATCAACGACTAATCGTCCTGTTGCACCTGTCGCTCCTAAAATTAGTGTTGTCATCACGTAACCTTGTAAGTATTGGAATTACCGTTACTATACCTATGCATCTATGGTGTGAATATTGACGATAATTGCATGGAGCTATGCGTATTTGTATGAGTTGGTCATCTGTTTGCTTTGATTGGAATCGAACTCGCGCTTTTTTGGTAACCGCAGAGGAAGGCAGTTTGTCTGCGGCTGCAAAAGCATTGGGTATGACTCAGCCAACCCTGAGCCGACAAGTCGCGGCACTTGAAGAAGAAATCGGCGTTATGCTTTTTGAACGGGTTGGTCAAAAGTTAAAACTGACCCCTAGCGGCATAGCATTGCTTGCCATGGCGAAGAAAATGGGAAATGCCGCACAAGAATTTTCTTTGGTGGCCGGAGGGCATTCTCAGCAGCTTGAAGGTAATGTGGTTCTATCGGTTTGTGAAGTTGACGCTATCTATCGTTTACCGAATATCATTGCTCAACTGAGACAAGCAGAGCCAGGTATTAGTATCGAAGTTGTTGTGACTAATGAAGTGAGCGATCTCAAACGGCGTGATGCCGATATTGCTATTCGTAGTTTTCGCCCAAGCCAACCGGACTTGATTGCTAGAAAAGTAGGTGAAGAAGTTATTTGGTTATACGGCACTCCGGAGTATTTACATCGCTATCGCAATGTCACCAAATTAACACAGCTACAAGACATTCAATTGATTAGCTTTAGTGATGTAAATCGAATCATGGAGGTGATGATCCAACGAGGTTGGCAGCTAACGAAAGAGAATTTTCAATTGATGACCTCCTTTCAACCTTTGCAACTGAATTTGTGTAAGCGGCACCTTGGCCTTATTTACCTTCCTCAAGATATGGCAGAACATGAACCAGAACTGAGTCAGGCATTTCCTCAGTTTGGTCCAATTATGCGACTGCCAGTTTGGATGGTTTGCCATCAAGAGCTTCATACCAACCCGAGAATTCGCCGGGTATTCGATTTTGTCGCTAATCAATTACACGCTCAGCTGAGCGAAAAATTATAGGGTCGCGCCTATATTTTGTTAGTGGCGAGTGGGTTAGATAGCAAAACATACATGCCAAAAGCACTAAACACTTGGTCTACTTGGTCAAAAGGATCGGTTTGGGCATCCTTAAGTCATAAACTTCACATTGTGCTCGCCGCTCTCATTAATGAAGAGAAACAACAGGCAACGACAAAAGAATTATGGGTGTCATTCTCTAGAAATGGAACGGCAGGTAAAAGTGACGTCAATTATATTCAGCTTATTGATATTTGGCGTTCAACTCAACTTGGCGAAAAGGTAAAGTGAGAATGGCAGAAAAACGTATACTGATAATAGAAGAGCATCCTTTCAAAGGATTGCACTACTGACGTTACTGAAGCAATTTGATCATGTCATGTCATTGCTGATGCGGTTGGAGGTGCTGATCAAGCTTTAGAGCATATTCGTATTCATCGAACCGATATGGTCATTTGTGACTTAAACATGCCTGGCATTACTTTACTTCGGTTACTTGCTGAAACTGATTTTGCTGGCGAAATTGTCATATCTAGTGCGGTTGATGAGGTAGTGCTTAAAGCTTCAGTAAGAATGTGCACCGCTCATAACATGAACTTTAAAGGCACAATCAGTAAACCTGTCATTCATGCAAAGCTCTTCTGCAATATCTGACTTTCTCTTAAAATGGGAGTTAATTCCAGAACGAGAAACGCCAGCTTTATTCGCAATTTCGGAGAACGTAGCGGAATCAAATCCACCAGCCATCGTTATTTCAAAAGCAGCATCAACAATTTTCTGTTTTGTAATAGTTCCCTTTTCTGATATCGCTCTAACCACTTTATATAATCCAGTTGCTATGAAGTCATTCAATAATACTCCGAGTGATATTAACTTTAAAGTTATTCAACAGTCAGCTTTGTTGCGTAATTAAATTTTCGATAAATCTTGTCCTACTTGGTGTGTTTTTAATCAAAAAAGATAAGTTTCAGTCAATGTATTTGCCAAAAGGTATTGTTGCTGAATCCTTCCTAAATCTTCTACTTCGGTTTTCTAAGAAATCACTACAGGCACTAGAAGATATTTAAAGCAAATCACCATCATTCTCTCCTTTTCTTAATTGGGGCCATTCAAACTGATTTATTACTTAATGCTACGTCTTAAGTTTAGGTTGAAGATACTTCTGATACCAAACTGATACCAAGTAAGCTAATGGTTTAGTTGTAGCATTAATGTAGATCAATGGAATGGATATCACATTGTAATTAAGGAAGTTTATGCAGCAACTAATCATAGTAAACTCAATAACAGGGATATCTACTCTTCTACAAGAATATAGAGAGTTGAGGGCTGTAGTAGAACTTAATTTCTCGACAATTATATTGAATGTTTCTGATACTGATTTTGGAAAATTACCTTGTTATGGAAAGCCAATTGAAGAAGTAGCAAGTGCTGATCAGTATTACTTAGACCAGCCAGTAAAAGTGGATGCCTTTGTACTAGATGTACATAGAATTGCCCATATTCACCAAGGCAATATGTTGATCGTTATCGATCAAGATGTTTGGGGAGAGAAGGAGACACTAGGTCTCATTAAGTTTATTTTCTCAAAATACTCCTCATGTACCATCGTCACTAATATCGATTCAAATCAAGCAGACACTAGGCTCATAAATAATGAGCGTCATCTCTTAGCGGAATTTTTTGAAAGTGACACCAGAGCGATATTCTCTGTTATTGAGCGATTGGATGGCCAAGTAAAACTGTTTAACAAGATCATTAATCTAAAAGGCTTTGAAATTACAGATAGCCGACATGATGAAAGTTGCCGTGTATACATGGAAATTAATGCAATTGATGTTGAGAAATTAGAAGCACAAGGCTTGTTCTTTTTTGTCGGCATAGAAGAGATAGTCGATTTCTTAACCCTTGATGAAAAATCCATGGTTATCTTGAGTGTTTCCAATCCAAAAGAGATTCCAGAAAAAGTAGAAACCATTCTCTCTTTAAAAGAAAAGCATGGTCGTGACATCAAAGTTATTGTCAGAGAAGTTGTGCCATCTATTCGATATACCGATAAAGATATGCTTTTAAAATCTGGTGCTCAGGAGATCGTAGAACATTACAGACCAAGCTATGCAGTTCTCGATGGCATAAAAAAAGTTGAGCGCTGTGAGAAACCTTATATCCCATATAATGCAGAAGAGCTGTACAAGCTTTATTCATCGCCATTAAAAATGAAAGGACATTTAGATCGGCAGGAGTTCATTCAAGTTGTCGATGAGACTCTGAATACGATTAACCCCGCGGGTGTGACTTTTGCACTCGTAAAAATTAAACCTTTCAAATCGGTTCCTACTTACAAACTGAAAAACTATTGCAACCTCGTTAGACATGGTGATGTATCCACCATTATCAATAACGAAATGTATCTGTTCTTTAGTTCACTCAGGTTGGAAGAATTGAATAACACACTTAAGCATGTATTCGTTATTTCACTTGAGGAAGTAGCAGCAAAAATAGAGTGCTTTAGTGAGATTTACTCAACCGTTAATGTCATCGACCATTTGAAAGATGACCTACAAAGCCCTTCTTCTGGTTGGGAAGTTGTCCATAGTGGCAGACCCGAAAAAGTAAATATAAGTGATTCTTTTTTAAATTCTTCGACGAAAGTTGCCACGAAGTGTAATTGGGAGGATTTATGAATATCTACGAGTTATTTTTCTTTGCCACGCTATTTATGATGCTTGGTGCATTATTACACGCCACTTTTCAATTCATGAAAGACAAAACTTCGAATGGTTTAACTCGACTTATGAATAAGCCAAAACATTTGAAAAAGAAGGTGGTAAATAATGCAAAGTAATTACCATTTTTCACAATGGAAACTCGGTGCGTGGAGCATTTACTTTGCGCTAAAACTCGTCTTATTTTCTCAAGGCGTTATAGAGTTTGACGCACCTTTAAATATTGCACTGATTCTGCTTCTATCTATTCCTACTTATTTCCGTCCTCTGAGTTGGGTAAGAAATACCGTTGGGTGTGTGTGTGCGGTACTGCTTTTACATCATGAGTCTTATTTACCACCTCTACAGTTTTTAACCTCGCAAATTTCAAACTTGAGCCAGTTTGATGCGTCTTACTTGCTCTCGATTATTTGGGATAGCCTGTCGATAGAACTGATAGCTTTGATAGTCGTTCTGAGCGTTGGTTACTTGTATTTACACCAGATAGTCAAAATATCTTCTCTCATTATTGTTGGAATTTTAGTTTTGGCTTTAAAGCCGCTCACTATTCTACCTGTGAGCAGTGAACCTATTAAAAATACGAATGTGGAGGTTGTCCTTATTGACGAGTCAAAGGCTCAAGACAATATCGTCGATACTTCATCTCAAGGTCTTAGCGATTATTTAAATCAATTCTTTATGGAGCAGAATCAAGAGCAATTAGCTTTTATTAATGATGTCGCTTATCCCATTAATTTTGATGTGCTTCTTTTAAATATTTGTTCGCTTTCATGGGATGACCTGGAGTTTACAGGGCAGTTAAACCACCCATTATTTAAGCAAATGAACATAACTTTTACTGAGTTCAATTCTGCCACTTCATACAGTGGACCGGCTGTATTACGCCTTTTGCAGGCAAGCTGCGGTCAAAGAGACCACAGTACTATTTTAGAAAGTCGCCAACCACAACAGTGCTTGTTATTCGATCAGCTAGCTGATCTTGGCTTTAGTAAAGGCGTGTTCATGAACCATAACGGTGAGTTTGGTGGGTTTCGTAAAAGCATAGGCAACAATATTGGGGAATTTTCTCCTGAGGTTGACCTAAATACACTTAAACCCAACCAATTGGCGTTTGATGGAAGCAAGCTCTATAGAGATGGTGAGGTGCTTGAAGCTTGGCGTAGAAATAATGATGAATCACCTTCTGTCAGTTTATATAACACCATCTCCATTCATGATGGCAATCAGTCTTTGGGTTCTACTGGTTCGCGAGTCGAAATCTATAAACGTCACCAAACCATGTTGCTTGATGATTTATTGGTGTTTTTTCAACGAGTTGAAGAGTCAGGAAAAAACTTAGTTGTTGTGTTGATTCCTGAACATGGTGGCGCATTGAGTGGCGACAAAATGCAAGTTTCCGGCATGAGAGAAATACCAACTAAAGCGATCACGCATGTTCCGGTTGGCGTTAGGTTTTTTGGTGATTATCAAATGTCTGGTGACGTGGCTACCGAAGTTCATGAATCAAGTAGTTACATTGCAGTAAGTAAGATACTGAATAACGTCATTAGTAGTGGTATGTACGCAGGGCAACCAGTCGCACTCAATGACATCACGTCAGATCTACCAGTAACTCCTTTTGTCTCTCAGAACAAGGGTACAACCGTCATTGAAGTTAATGGTCACCAATATTATACGTTTGATAGAAGTAACTGGGACGAATATTCACCAAATTAGCGTCACCTAGCAATACCGAGGATCACTTAGCATCAACTAGTAATACCTAGAAATGTCTGAAAAGGGGAAAGTCATGGACACGAATAGAACACGATACATGGATGTAGCACAGATAATTGATGCCTACGAATTGAGTGATTTTCAATACCTCAACATACAGCGTGATAATGAAAAGAAAGAATTGTTCAGCTCTTCATCTCTCATCAATTCAATATTTAATGAAGAAGTACCGAAGAACAAACAAGTAGTCGGAATGTCTGGCAAAGCAGCTGGGCGGGTAGAAAAAGAGCAGCAAGTGTAGGGCAAAGATATGAGTGTAATCATTATTCAAAGCTTACTTGGTGGCAGTGGCGCAACAACGGTAACTAGCGGTCTTGCATCCTCGTTAGCCTTGTTAGGTAAAAAAGTCGTTGTCGTCGATCTTGATTCCCGAAATCTAGTTGGATTTGGGCTGGGGGTTGATTTAACTAAGCAAAAAGGTTGGTCAGATTACCCAACGAATAATAAAGGTTGGATGGAATCTATATACCAAAATGCAAGTGGTGCTTGCTGTATTCCTTATGGTGGAACCAACATCGATTTTGATGTTGTGCTTAGGCATTTTGAGAATATGATACCGATGTTAGAGACAAAGTTTGATCTCATTATCGCGTTGTTCCCAGTTCGAAAGCCCGTTTCTCACCTCCATATTCCAGTCGTTTTAAATTTAATGGTCGTTACGCCTACGGTGAATACTGTAGTGAAAATAAAAAGGCAAATGGACACTTTTTCTAGCGATGAATCGTTGAAGTTGGTCGTTAACCAGTGCAACCCTAATAATCAGCTTACACATGGTATCTTATTACTTTTAGAGACCTTACTACCAAACCGCCTTTTATCGGTGAAGTTACGTAGTGACGCGGCGATCCAAGATTCATTGTCACAACTTACTAATGTGGTTGAACAACACCAGTATTCGGAATCTCACGCCTGCAAGGAATTCAATCAGTTGGCCATTGTGACGCTTTCACTTCTTGAAAGGTTTGCGGCTAAGGTTGAACCTGCATGATAGCGACCCTAGTTAATTCAAAACTCGTTGGCGGCTTTAGCCAAACGGTTGAATTGCCAATTTACAGAATGAGCTGGCGACACTCGCCGCTGTTCGTTTTCTATTTATTCTCAGTCGTGTTTTCAGCTCAAGCGCTCACGAAAGATAGCTGGAGCACTTTTTATCCGCATGTAGATATTAATAACTACCGATGGTCCGATAACGTCAAAGTGTTATTTCAATCAATATGGCTGTTTGCAATACACCAGCAGTTTTCGATGGATAAATGGATTTTTACCCAGCACTGTCGGCAATTGAAAAACGCATCGAGTTGGATTATTGGGAAGATCCACCAAGTGGGTCATGGCTATTTAGTCTTGTTAGAAAAACGAGTCGTTCTACCATCGAAAAAGACCACCAATCAACGACATAACTTTTTAGATTTGGTTTTGTTGGCTCTACTCGTCATATTAACTTTGGTTTGCCTCACGGTACCATTTTCACTGACATCTCAGTTTTTGTTTGTGAGCATCCTTTGTGCATCTGCATTATCGATAAGACGCTCAAAAGGAAAATTATCAAAAATGCTGCTGATTGTCTTATCGCTAGTGGTGTCAACTCGCTATATGTGGTGGCGCTATTCTTCGACTATTAATTGGGATAATCCGCTAGATCTAACGTGTGGTTTGATATTACTTTTTGCTGAGACCTATTCTTGGCTGATCTTAGTTCTCAGCTATTTTCAAAGTATCTGGCCGTTGAATAGAACTCCTGTTCAGTTACCTAGTGATTCTTCTCGCTGGCCTGTAGTTGATTTACTTATTCCAACTTACAACGAGCCTCTAGATGTCGTACGTGCCACCGTACTGGCTGCACTCGCGATAGATTGGCCAGAAGACAAGCTCAATATCTACATTCTTGATGATGGTAAAAGGGATGAATTTAAGGAGTTTGCTGAGCATGCCAATGTTGGGTATATCCGCAGACCAACCAATGAACACGCTAAAGCCGGTAACCTGAACTATGCATTAGAGAGAGTCCAAGGTGAATTTGTTGCGATTTTTGATTGTGACCACATTCCAACACGCGGATTTTTACAATTTACCATGGGCGAGTTCCTGCAAGACAACAAGTTGGCATTAATACAAACGCCTCACCATTTTTTTTCTCCAGATCCATTTGAGAGGAATCTACATAAATTTAAGAAGCTTCCCAATGAAGGCAATTTATTTTACGGATTAGTTCAAGACGGGAATGATACTTGGAATGCTGCATTCTTTTGTGGTTCTTGTGCCGTATTGCGAAAAACCTACCTGATGGAAGTAGGGGGTATCGCTATTGAAACCGTTACTGAGGATTCTCATACCGCATTAAAGTTACACCGGAAAGGCTATCGAAGTGCCTATCTTAGAGAACCGCTTTCAGCAGGGTTAGCCACGGAAAACCTTTCTACGCATATTGGGCAACGTATCCGATGGGCTAGAGGAATGGCTCAGATATTCCGCTTGGATAACCCTCTACGAGGAGTAGGGCTTAATTGGCGACAAAAGCTATGTTACACCAATGCAATGATGCACTTTCTCAGCGGCATTCCACGATTGATCTTCATGGTTGCACCATTAGCCTTTTTGATTTTTGACATTCGTATTATTGCTGCGCCTGCATTAGCTATTTTGCTGTTCGTAATGCCACATATTATTCACGCCAATATTGCTAACAGCGCGATTCAAGGAAACCACCGTCATTCTTATTGGGGTGAAGTCTATGAAGCCATTCTGGCGTGGTATATCGCCATTCCAACAACGGTTGCCTTGATCGCGCCATGGAAAGGCAGCTTTAACGTAACGAAAAAAGGCGGTTTGAATGATAAAACCCATTTCGATTGGGATATCAGTAAGCCGATCATTGTGTTGCTGATCTTAAACATGATTGGGTTTGTATTTGCGGTGAGCAAGTTATTTTTCGTCAGCCATTTCACAGTATCAGCGATTTTAATCAACCTATTTTGGGTGACTTATAACCTCATTATTTTAGGTGTTTGTCTTTCGGTCGCTTTTGAAGAAAAACAGATACGACACACACACCGAATAGACGCCGATTATCCCATTTCAGTTATGACGCAGTCAGGGCACAGCTATGTAGCCACGTTGACCGACTTCTCTTTTGGAGGTGTAGGGTTTGATGTGGGACCTGAAGTTCCCCTTGAACACGATGAGGTTATTTACGTTGTATTAGACAAATATGGTGTCGAGGAATCATTCCAGTGCCGCGTTCAATTTATCCATGACGGTAGGATAGGCGTAAGTTTACTACCAATGAGTTTGGAACAAGAAAAGCACTACATACAGTGTACGTTTGCTCGCTCTGATACTTGGTCTAAGTGGCAACATAATTATGTTTCTGATCGTCCTATCAAGAGTTTGATATCCATTATAGCAACAAGCTTTATGGGGGTTCGTAAGGTGATTGAGCGCAGTCCTCGACCGATTAAAAAAGTATACAAACGCATTGAATTATCAAGCCGCACCATTCTTTCTTTTCGACCTGTTTATACAGATGGGGTTAACCATGAGACTAACTAGCTTTCCGATATTATTGATTCTGTTTTTCAACCTATTCTCTGGTTTTGCAATGGCGAGTGATGCGGTGGAGATAGAGGGCCCTGATGTTGAAGTAACAACATATACATTTGAAGAGTTGAATGGTTCACGCTCCATCACTGTCGTGGGGAACGGAAGCCAATATTCGCTGTTTTTCGGTTCGAGACTGGATCAAATTGTGATAGGAGGTAAATTACACTTGGACTTTTTGCCGTCTCCTGCATTCCAAAACAATATCAGCCAGATTAAGGTTTATTTAAACAATGAGTTGATGGATGTCATCGAGATGCAGAACGAAGATACGACTCGAATGCTCAGCAAAGTCGTTGACCTCGATGGCTTATTCTTTGAAGACCACAATGAGCTTAGGTTGCAGATGATTGGTAAAATTGTTTGTCCTGACCAAGGCTCACATCTTGAATGGTGGGAGCTAGGGTCATCTAGCCGTATTGAACTGTCCGTTAAAGATATCTCACTGGCAAGTGAACTAAGCTTATTACCCGCACCATTTGTTGACTACCGTGATACAAGAGACATTGAAATCCCAGTCGTGATCCCTGCACAGTTTGGCATTGAAGAATTGCGTTCAGCAGCAATAGTAACTAACTATTTTGCTAGTCATGCTGGATGGAGAAACGTAGCGTTCCCAGTATCTAGAGAGCTGTCAGAAGATCAACATACGCTAGTTTTCGCAACCAATAAATCTAAGCCTCGTTTTTTATCGCACTTACCTAAAATTCATCAACCAACGGTACAGATGGTTACAAACCCTGAGAACCCGAATAAGAAAATGCTTTTGGTTTTGGGTAAAGATGTAGAGCAATTAGCTGTAGCAGCATCAGGCTTAATCAGCAGTAAGCAGTTGATGTCTGGGGATTTTGTTTACATTGAAAAAGTAGAAGAGCTTAAAACAAGAACACCATATGATGCCCCAAACTGGTTGACGACAGAGCGCCCAGTGCAACTAAAAGAGCTGCTTGACTACCGCGAACAGCTGAATATCAGTGGCCCATCGCTTTATAGTATTGATCTTAATTTTACGCTTCCACCGGATTTATTTACGTGGAATGCAGCTTCAGTGCCTCTTGATTTCCAATATCGATATTCTCCACCGAGTGAGAGTGCGAATGGCTCGCGGTTAAACGTTCTGATCAATAACAAGTTTATTCAAGCCTATCCGCTGCAAAATGAGCAAGAGATCGCTCAATCATCAGTTTGGTTTGATCCGTTAGGCACGAAAAATATTAATAAAGAAACCCTAGGTATTCCAGGTGCTAAAACAGAGACAGATAACTTACTTTCGTTTCGATTTGACATCGCTCGTCTCAACGAAGAGATGTGTATTGGCAACGTGAAACCTATTGATCTCTATGCCTCTATCGATGGGGATTCCACGATCGATTTCACCGGGTATTCACACTACAAAAAGATGCCAGATACTCAGAGCTTTGCTCAGTCGGGTTTTCCTTATTCACGAATGGCAGATTTATCGGAAACCGCTGTGATTATTGGTGACCCTACTGATACCGCAGAAGTGCAATTGCTGCTCGAAACTCTGGGTCGAATTTCGGCTAATACTGGTCTTCCTGCTCATCGTTTTACTTTAGCTACCGAGTGGGATTTTAATGAGTTACAAGACAAAGACATCCTGGTCATGGGTGTTGGTGTCACGAGCATTATTGAAGATGAAAACTCCCTACTCACATTTGTGAAGTCGAAAGAAAACGAGGTGGCGATGGATTCCACCTATAACTCACAAAACGATGATTTGAGTGACGAAGCATTTACCAAGGATTATGTAGAGCCAACGGTATCATCAAGAATCACAACGCGTGGCACATTTGCTTCAGTTTCTATGTTTGAGTCGCCTATATCACCAATGCGAACCGTCACACTTCTTTCCGGTCGAACTTCGATGTCTTTGCAGCTTTTAGGTGTAGCACTAGAAGAAAGACTCGATCTTGTTAAGGGGGCTGTGGTTACGCTTACGCCATACGATACTAATGGGTACAACCTTGGTTCGACCTATCATGTGGGAGAATTATCGATTGTAAACCTTATCTGGTATCACCTTTCTCGCTTCCCATTTGTAATGGCAATAATGGCGATTCTGTTGGTGAGTGTGTTATCGGCGATGATATGGCGTTGGCTAAATCGTCAAGCAAGGTTGCGCATGCGTGAGACGCATAAGGAAGACTAGCATGAGGCTTTTAGGTGCAATAACCAGCTTGGTGTTTTCATGTGTTGTATTGGCAAGCCCTCAACCGGGCGCGTGGGCAGATTGGAACACTTTTAAAGAGGTTTATATCTCACAGGGGCGAGTGATTGATGGCTCATCAAAAAAATCGATCACAACCTCTGAAGGGCAGTCTTACGCTATGTTTTTTGCTTTGGTCGCTAATGACAAGCAGATGTTTGATGACTTGCTCAACTGGACGCGGGTTGAATTAGCGGGAGGCGATCTGACAGGTAGGTTGCCTGCTTGGTTGTGGGGGCGTGAAGACCGCAAGAATTACGCTGTGCTTGATGCAAATTCAGCCTCTGATGCCGATCTTTGGTTTGCTTATACCTTGATTGAAGCTGGTAGATTATGGAACGATACTTACTACCAAAACTTAGGTTACCTGCTTGCGATGAGGATTCTTAATGAAGAGACTTATAGCTTTGGTGACGAGCTTTATTTGCTGCCGGGTAAGCATGGTTTTATTAAGCAAGATGGCAGGGTTATTAAACTTAATCCTAGCTATTTGGTGCTGCCTATTATGACCAAATTCATGCAGGGGGAGCAATCACAACAATGGCAGAAACTGTACGATAGTTCGCTTGATCTACTACTTTCGACTCAAAAGAAAGGTGTCGCTCCTGATTGGGTTCTTTACGATGGAAGCGCTTATACCTACTCAGATGAGACGAGTGATTTAGGCAGTTACGATGCCATAAGAAACTACCTTTGGGCAGGTATGATGCCTGAGGGTATGGAAGGTCGTAAAGAGCTACTCAGTCTTTATAAATGGATTCATAAAGAGTTGAACAAGCCCAACCAGGTTCCTGAGGAAACCTATGCCCGTAGTGGAAAAAAACAAGGAGAAGCTCCTGTTGGGTTTGTATCTTCAATGTTGCCATTGCTAGAGCAATATGGTCGTAATGATACATCAGAATTGTTTGTTGAATTTATCGATAAAAATTGGAAAAGAGACCAGAAAGATGAGTACTACAATAGTGTACTGACCATGTTCTCAAAAGCTTGGTATCAAAAACGTTTTTACTTTGAGCAAGATGGTGATCTTGCGGTTAAGTGGCACTCAAGTTTTAACAATCATGCTGAAATTAAACCATTTGATGAAGTAGTGGAACACAACTTTGTTGAAGAGAATGAAGAGCTAGTCAAAGGTTTTACTGAGCTTACTAGCCTCTATAATAATGTACCCAAATGGCTGCAAACTAAAATAGTTATAGGGGAATTACATCACATAGACAGTCTGGTGGCTGATGCCACAAATAAATGGTTAGCTGTCGAGCCTAAAAGTCCAGATGCTTTGTATGCACGAGCCCGTTGGGCGATGAGAAATAATTACTTTGATTTGGTAAATGAAATTATCGGTAAAATGAAGGAATACGGGCAATACAAGCGAGTCACTGAACTTGAGCAATATATTGCCCTTCACACCGATGATGTAAGCCGACTTAATAGAATACAGCTTTTGGTTAAAACGGAAGCGTACAAAAAAGCACTTGATGAATATGAAGCTTTATTTAAGTCTATTCGCCCGACAATGACGCAGCAAGTGGAATATCTCAGCATAAAATCCAATATCCCAGAAATGGCTGAAGAAACGTTGAGGTTGTTTCGTCAACTTAATCGCTTATTTCCTGATGTGGGCGTAATTAAATTTCATTTAGCCAAGCATATCGCTCGATATTATAACCGTGATGAAGCGATCGCCATGTATCTTGATCTTTACAAAAATCAGTACGTTGGTGAGCGAGCTGCTTTAGCAATAATTGATGAGTTAGAGACGGACCCAATAAGTGAGAAAAAGGTTGAGATGGTAGCAATGTTAGCGAACTATCATTCTTCAAGCCTTACTATCCAGCAACATAATGAAACCACTCAGAGACTTTGGAAAGAAGAGTTAGTGAAGCTTGAGGTTCCCCTATATAGGAAGAAAAAACAGGCTGTTGAGAGAACATCTAAAGGTGAGTACCGAAGCTCTGATTACAGCACCTTACTCGCAAGTTTAAAAAGCTGGCCAGAAGATATCGAAATTATAGAGGCAATTGCTCAGCACAAATATTATCGAGACGAATATAAAAGTGCCACGGCTTACTACAAGAAAGCTAAAGCTTTATCCAATCCAAACCAATACGATGCTTATGATATCAATATTAAATCAGTCCAGTACTGGGAGTACATTGATCAATCCAAACAAGCCTTAGAAAAAGCCAAATATCAACAAGCGATGCAGTATGCTGAACGAGCAATCAAGGTAGATCCTACCCTTTATCACTCGTACCTAATTAAAGCTCAGGTTGCAGTACTCAAGGGTGAAAGAAAGAAAGCTCATTCATACGCTAAACGAGTACGAAATATGACCAATGATTCAGAGTTGGCTATCACGTTGTGGGTCCAGACTTATGGACCTGTTCAGAGCGTAGAGTCAGAACTGTCTGCGTTCACATACCTAAAGCGTCAGGAAAGAAAGTTGGTTCGTAAGTATGAAGAAGAAATTACTCTACGTTATTTACTTGGAAGATTAGATTCAGCCGGTACATACCCTAGTGATGAACCATTCAAAGAATACTTACGTTTCGTTCAAAATGGGCCGATGGCTCAGCCGTGGGTCATCAAAGATCTTTCTGAACGTTTAATCGCGTTTGGACAGAAGGATCTCGCTGATTCATTTATGCATAAACAGCATCAACGTAATAAAAATCAGGAAAGCGGTCAGGCTTATTTCTACTACCTCACAGGGAATAATGAGTGGGAATCAGCCCTCGCACTTATCGAGTATGTAGATGAACAAGAACAAACTAGGGTACGTTTAGCGTATCACAGGGGAATTATCACAGATCGTCAGATCGTCGGTGATGAGTTAGAAGAGTATTTAGATGAACTTATGGTCTCAGATTATAAGGTTGGCTTTTCACTTGCCATGGAGTTTGGTTATTTAAAACAACCGATAGAATGGCTAAAGAATGTAAAGCTCAATGAATTGAGTCAATCCGAATTGGAACTTGCTTCTTATATTGCATTTGAAATTGGAGATAGCGAGAAGCATCAAACTATCGTTAATGAATATTTAATTAGGAGCGGCAATATTCCAACGATTGATGCTCGTCATCAATATTTCTTAAGCCTTAATCTTGAAAATGAAGGAAGTACCAAACAGGCACTAGATTCACTTATTGCTATTGATCGTAAGGGTATTGTTAACCTAAGCAGTGAGCTGGTGGCTTTTGCTGAGCGTAATAATGAATATAGCTCTGATGTGGTGAACTATCTCTATTCAAAACAGCAGGAGTTATCTTTAGAAGAATTTGTTGGTCTCTATGAATTAGCAATAAATTCAGGTAAGCAAGAAGATATTAACTTGTTGTCGAACATAAGCAGTAATTATGACCTTAGCGCATTTCACTATTGGACATTACATGAGGCTGCTCATCAAGTTGACGACAAAGATCTGGCTGTAAAATATGCGAATGCTGCGTTAGCTGTCAATTCTCAAGCTGTAGAATCAGGAGTGCAGGACAGCACGAATCAATGGATGATCAATGATCTGGAAAGTACGCTTGCAGACTATAAAGAAAGTCGTCTGAGTTACATCATTGCTGGAACTGAGTCCGTGCATATTCCGAGCAAAGGCTGGACAATTATCTCTCCAATTGAATTCAGTATCGGGCTCCCTAAGTATGAAGGACATTTAAAAGTAAGAACTGAGAATGTTTATTTAGATAGCCGAGAATTGACTTACTACGGTTCTGAAGATTCGTTTAGTACTAAGGGTGTCGGGCAATCACTATCTTTGGCTTGGCAAGCCGATTCATGGGCTGTAGATATTGGTTCGTCACCCATTGGCTTTGTCTTTGAAGATTGGTTCGGAGGGGTAAAAGCAAATACAGAATTTGGGGGCTTCTCTTACCAAGCCAGTTTTTCGAAAAGACCTTACAGCACGGATTACGTTGCCTATTCTGGTATTCGAATCTCACAAGATGACCAAAAAGGGGAGTTTGGAGGTATCACGAGAATGGGACCGTCACTGTCCGTTTCTTGGAGTAATGAAAAAGCAGATTCGGGTGTATGGGCTTTTGGTGAGTATTACTCAATAACCGGTGTCAATGTGGCGGATAATAAGAAATTTGCTGGAATGGTAGGTGGGTATCATGTACTTGATGAATCAGAATCCGACATATTATCTGTAGGTGCTGGATTGTTTTATATGCAATACGAGAAGAACCTAGACATATTAAAAATGGGTTATGGCAACTACTACAGTCCACAGTCATTTTATTCTTTACCAATCAACCTAAGCTACTTTAAACGTGACAGCTACCAATGGAGTTACGGTGGAAGAGTTGGGATGTCATATAGTTCCGCGAAATTTGACTCTGTTTATCAAGAGGATACAGAGCCTGAAACCTCCCATGGTTTGAGTGGGCTCTTGGAAATTTACACCGAATATAGGCTGTCTAACCAATGGACTTTGGGTGCATATGCAAGCCAAAACATTTCGACAGACTACCTACCAAGTCGATTGCAAATTAACATTCGATACGATTTTAAACCGACGGAAATGATTGTGAAATTACAACATCGTCCGATGGAAATGTATTCAGATTATTATTAGTAGTTATTATGATGAAAAAACAAATAATTATATTAAAAAAGTTGAGTTACCTAGGTTTATTATTTTTGTTGGGTTGTAGCCCGGAAGAAACCGTAATTAATGTACCAGTAACTACACCGGTAGAGCCAACGCCTGTACTTCCCAATGCGCCAGTGAGTACATATGGAGTCTGTAATTCGGACGTCATAAACCAAACTGTCCGATTCATTCATGTTGCCGATCTACATGGACACTTTGGCTTTGAGGAGCAGTATTTTAGCAAGATAAGAAAAGCTTACCTAAATGCGAAAGAAGAGAATGAGTTCACTTTATTCACCAACGGTGGTGATGACTATGAAAAGGGCACAGTTGCAGAGCAACTTAGCCAAGGTAATGCAGTTTCTGAAACCATAAAGGCGATGAAATTTGACTACCGGGTAATAGGCAATCACGACTTTGCATGGGGACCTGAGCAGTTACTCATGTATGCAAGAGATGATGATGGTGATGAACATATCCAGAATGTTTTAGCCTCAAATACCACGTATGTTGGCGATGACCCACTTGGTTTTAGCGGTGTGTCTTTTGCTATCGCAGAAGTTGGCTGTATCAACATTGGTTTCCTTGGGTTGACCTCTGCTCCGTGGAATGAGTTAGATGAAGAAGTCGAACTTCCCGCGGATTTTATTGAAGATTTCGCTATGCGCTGGGATTGGTCTGCGCAAGCACAAGAATTAATCGATGGTTATGGCGATCAAGTTGACTATATCGTGTTACTCAGTCATTTAGGAATCGACACAGATGTGGTTGAGTTTTCTTATGTTGAAGGTATTGATTTGGTGCTTGGTGGTCACAGCCATGAACTACCACAATATGCTCACGTGATTAACAAAGATGACGGAAGTTTTTCGACCGATGTCTTCTTGCCAGATTTCAATGCGAAAGGTTATACCGACATTGAAATCACTTTTAACACAGAAAATAAACAAGTCGTCTCGCATAACTTTGGTCTGTATGGAGAATATAATGCTAACAATATTGGCATTTTAGAAGACGATGATACCGACCAAGAAGTGAAGGATGCCATCGACAAAATAATGGGGGAGTATGCGCCAGATGCCAGCACTGAAATAGCAATAGCGTATGATTTCGCGGACAGTACAAAAATTATGGAAGTGTTACATGATGCATCATCACACGTAGATAATTCGATAGATGCAGCTCTATTTGATACGGAGGAAGTCGATGGTCAGAGTTGGTCATTAGGGGCAATGACTCAAGAAGATTTCCATCAAATGTTTCCTGTTGAACGCCAAACATCAAATACACCTGGGTTCAATTCTGTCTACAAAGTTGAGGTCACTGGCTCAGAACTATTCAATTTGAAAAACAATTGGATAGATCGAGGAGAAGGTGATGTAGAAGCCACAATAAATTTGGTTTATTCCGGACTTGATATGGATTCTGAGGAATTCCGACTCAACGACACTTATACGCTTGCGTTGTTTAAAGGGGCTGCATTTAATCCAGAGTTGTTTTTTGAAACACCCCCATTCACCAGAGAAGACATCGAGTTTGTTGGGGAGTCTTGGTATCTACTGGATTCTTATGCGAGATATAGAACTGGACAATGTTATTTTTTTGACAAAGAAGAATTGCTACCTGGATGCGATGGCTACATCGACCCCGTCACTGTCTGGCAATTTAATACCTCGAGCGCTTTAGTTTCTGATGGCGGCGATACTGCTCCTGCAGTCTTACTATTGGTAGATGTTGATGGCGCACAACTGACAGATATATGTACCGATGAGGCTATTCCGGTGAGTTGCGGTACAACTCAAGAGTTTGGAATTTCTGATTTACCAGATAATGAAATTGGTCAAGTTATCCGTCTAGATTCTCTTGAGTCTAAGGAGGCGACATTAGAATTAATCCATAACTCGGTTGAAGGAACGCACTTTACGTTGGTATTCGATGCTTACTGGCCTTCAAATAGCCTTAAAGATAATAAATATAGTGCTCTTTTATCGGCAAATACACTGGATGATGCACCAGAGTTGTACCTTCAACTGGAAAATAATGATGGTAACGACGGTCAGTATGCAACTATTGGTAAAACCAGTGCTGGTGGATACTATGGTGAAATCCTCCCAGATACTTGGCATCGAATCGCTTTTAGCTTTGTTATCTCAGAAATAAATGGGCACTTATATAAACTCTATATTGATGGAAAGCTAGTTCATACCGCTGAGGCTAACTCTCAAACAGTGCTAGCTAATTGGACACTTGATGACAGCCCGATCAGGCTTCTTACTGATACGGATAATTTCTCAGAGTCATCAACGGTTTATTTAAATGCACTGCTATTCGCATCAAGGCAACTTACAACCGAAGAAATTGAAAGTTTAGCAACTGTCAGTGAAAGGTTGGATTATACACTTCCCTCAAGAGAACTGAGTGCCACGGTCGAAAGAGCGTACAGCGCTGCACCTATGGATTGGAGTCACAAGTGGTTAATACAAAGGAATAAGTTTAATTTTCCTTAAGTAATCCATCGACTTTAAGTCAGTAATCTAGCGCCATTAATGGTTGTTCTTGTGCAACCCCATTAATGGCGAATAAAAGGTTACATAAGTGTAGAAATGTTTTTCCCAGCACGCTTCGATTTATATAGGGCAATATCTGATCGTTGATAGACTTGATCAATCGTCTCATCATCCAATTGAAATTGACTGATCCCAACGCTCATACTTATATGCTGTTCACTTGTCATGCTAACGACGAGTTCACGTAGGTAGTTGGAGAATTTAAGTGCAGCGTTATGAGTACCGCGATAGATGATTCCAAATTCATCGCCACCAATCCTGCCAAATAGATCGGATTCTTTGAGTTCAGATTGGCATAAAGCAACCAAATCGCAGATAACTTTGTCTCCAGCCTGGTGTCCTAAATTATCATTGACGGCTTTAAAGTTGTCGATATCAATTAATATAAAGCTTGAGTTTATTTTATGCCGTTTGAAAGAGAGCAGCGAATCATCAAGACATTTAAAGAGCTTTCTACGGTTCAATGCGTTAGTGAGGGGATCAAACTCGGATTGATAGATAAGTTGTTGCTCAAGTTCATAGCGCTCGGAAATATTCCGTGCAACCCATACAACAGCTTTCTCACCGTAGCGGGTTGTTTTGAGAGGACAAACACGACCTTCAAATCTTAGCTCTCCATCGGGGCCGGAAACGGCATCAACGCCTTCAACATCGTAAGCTGATAATGAATACTCGTATATCATAAGCTTGTCAGCATTAAGCGTTTCATTGATCCGATTCACAAACCAATCAGCTTTGTGTTCTGGTAACACATCATACAAACTCATGCCTTTTAAGTTCACTGCATTATGAAATTGTTCGGGGCTTTCTCCACCTAAAATCTCTGCGTATCTTCCTGAGTCTGTCAGTACAAAGACAAGATCAGGAAGGGCAGAAGCTATTGCCTGCCAATCCTCTAACTCTTCCATAGTCAAATCCTATTTTTAAAATTAATATTTATCCGTATATTC
>NZ_VTXD01000023.1:70843-144285 GCF_013114625.1 Vibrio sp. 99-70-13A1 | reverse complement strand
GTTATTAATAAATACATCAGTATGTTGATTTAAATATATTTATTCTCATTAGTAAGAATGATGGGGCATTGGAGAAAAAGTAAAGGCTCATGTTGAGTAGAGCCTTTATATTTTGGGGCTTCAGTGTTTACGTTTCTTAAATTACGGAGCAACTATGCTCGTTAAACTGAATCCATTTATCCTCAGCGTTTATTTATAAGGTCATAAAACTATGACAATTTTGAGGGTGTTGAAGAAATAACCGCTATTTATTGGTTTTATTGCTCGATAGCTTCAACTTCCACTTCTTCAGGTTCTGCCTCTTCTTGTAGCTCTAATAAGTTGATAGCGATGGTTACAAAGTCGCTGTCTGTGATTATTCCTACTAACTCACCGTTATCTACAACAGGTAAGCAACCCACTTTATGCTTCTGCATATAAATGGCACTTTCTTTTAAACCTGCTCTTGGTTCCACAGACATGATATTGGTGTGCATGACATCTTTAAGTGGGGTTGCAAGAGTGTAAGATTGTGCTTGAGGGATATTTTGTAGGCTAGATTCTTGAGCAGAAAGAACATCTCGTTGAGTTATGACTCCGAGCAGTACTCGGTCTGCATCAACGACTGGAATGTGCCTAATATCTAATGCATCCATTGTATTTTTTGCATCAGCCAACGTGTGTGAGCGTAATAGGGTATGAGGGTTGCGAGTCATCATATCTTCAACTTTGATCATACTGACCTCCTTCTTTTTTAGTCTATCCATAGACTATAGTTTCTTAGCCTCTAAATATCTGAGAGCTAACTCATTATTGAGTTAGCTTTATACAATTAATTGATTTGCGACTCGTTTAGTATTTTGGCTTTGTCGGGGTTGTGGTTTACATATCTCAATATGAACTCTGTCGTGTATTGCTTGTACTAGGATTCTTAATGTCTGAGTTGTCATGGAAAATGTGTTTTTTATGGCTACGGAAAGCAAATGATGTTCAAGAAAGTGCTAGGGGCGATTATTGCAATAAGCATTCATAGCAGTGCGAATGCGATTGTTTTAGGAACGTTGGATACTGATGTCACCAGCAGAGTGACACTAAGAGCCAGTAATATGGCGGAATTCCCAATATGTGGAGGAACTCTAGTTACAGAGCAGTGGGTTATGACGGCAGCTCACTGCGTCGTGATGGGGGAAGGGATTGATGAATCCTCTTATTATGTAACGCCACCTCGAGAATTAGCCATCACCGCAAATGCGTATGATCTGAATGCAACCGATGTGAGTCATTATTACTCCGTTAGCCATGTTGTCGTTCATCCTGATTACACGCGTTTAAGTAAGTTTAAAGTTAACTCAGATAATAGCCGTGAATTAGTTCACACCGGTTTAGATAGCGATATTGCGCTTTTATATTTGGATCGCCCTGTGACTGGTGCTGCTTTGTCTCAATTAGCTTCCCCTCAATTGATGCAAAGTATTGAACAAAGATTAACTGCCGAGTGGGATGCGAATACATTAACAAATTATAGAAATAAAAATGTGACGGTTTCAGGTTGGGGAACGACAACGCCTTTAGCGGCTGAACCGTCTGTTCTCTTACGTAAAACAACCAGTACTTTCTTGCCTATTTCAGATTGCTACCAGAGGCTGGAAGCGGGTAATGATATACCTGGGATCATTGATTCACCGGTAAATATCACTAAGTTATGTACGATACCTAATGAGGTAACGCCACTTGAACCTGATCAGCGCACCCAATACGGAAACAGCGCTTGTAAAGGTGATAGCGGCGGTCCATTAGTGGATGACGTAACAGGGTTACAAATCGGTATTGTTAGTGGCGGCCCTATTATTATGCCAGTGTGTGGTTCGGTCACAATTCCGAGCTTTTTTACCAAAATCAGCACGTATTATAATTGGGTCCAAAGTTATATAACTCAGGCTACGCCACCCGCCTCTATTATTATTGCTCCTGACTTTATTGCTAATCCTGATGGTGAGCCAGGATCGGGCGGCGGCACAACCCCACCAACTGACTGTAATGACAGTATTTCAACAAAGAACTGCAATTATGTTCAACCAGATGGTGGTGGAATAAACGCATACTGGCTGACTCTACTACTGAGTTTGGCGCTAGTTCGAATATTCAAACGACGTTAATTATTCTAGAGCCACTTTTTGTGGCTCTTATTTCCTGTCTTCTTATAATAACTCCTTCTTACAATAATCCCTTGTTGATAAACTTGCTATTGCCTGCTGTGTGCCTATACTAGCCAACTGCGAAATTTTTAGTCGCATTCTCATTCATAACCAGACAAGACCACAAAAATGCAAGTTTCAGATTTTCACTTTGACCTACCTGATGAGCTTATTGCTCGCTACCCACAAGAAGAACGTACAGCAAGTCGCTTGCTTAAACTTGATGGCAATAGTGGCACTATTACCGATGGTTCGTTTAAAGACGTTTTAGACTTGGTTCAACCAGGTGATCTTGTTGTTTTTAATAACACTCGTGTTATTCCTGCCCGTCTGTTTGGTCGTAAGGAATCTGGCGGTAAGCTAGAAGTTCTTGTTGAACGAATGATTGATGAAAAAAGCATTCTTGCGCATGTTCGCTGCTCTAAATCACCAAAGCCTGGCAATAAACTATTTCTCGGTGAAAATGATGAATACCAAGCTGAAATGGTAGCTCGTCACGATGCGCTTTTTGAGATTCGTTTTACTTCAGAGCAGAGCGTCCTAGATATTCTAAATGACGTCGGCCATATGCCTCTTCCTCCTTATATTGACCGCCCTGATGAAGATGCGGATAAAGAGCGCTACCAAACCGTTTATAACGAGAAACCAGGTGCGGTTGCAGCGCCAACTGCAGGCCTTCATTTTGACGACCAGCTTATGTCGAATATGAAAGACAAAGGCGTAGAATTTGCCTATGTCACACTTCACGTTGGTGCGGGTACTTTCCAGCCGGTCAAAGTCGATAATATTAATGATCACCACATGCACGCTGAGTATGTAGAAGTACCACAAGAAGTTGTGGATGCTATCTCTGCAACAAAAGCACGTGGCGGGCGCATCATTGCTGTGGGCACTACTTCAGTACGCTCACTAGAAAGTGCTGCTCAAGACGCATTAAAAAATGGAACTGAGTTAGTACCATTCTTTGGTGACACTGAAATATTCATCTTCCCTGGATACGAATATCAGCTGGTGGATTGCTTAATTACGAATTTCCATTTACCTGAATCAACATTAATCATGTTGGTCAGTGCTTTTGCTGGTTATGATCACGTCATGAGTGCTTATGATCATGCAGTAAGCAGTGAATATCGCTTTTTCAGCTATGGTGATGCGATGTTCATCAATAAGAAAACCAGTGAGTTAGCCCTTTAAGGCAGACCCGTTTTCTTCATTAAATTAACGAGTGCTAGCAGTATGCTAGAGGGTTGAGTTCTCTTAACTTTATCTCTTCGCAAGGAATTCGCGACCGCTCTCGTAGGTGAAGGTTACTGCTTCGTCTTCATCGCTAGGTATAACCGAGCATGACGCTAGCAATAACCTTTACTATAAATAAAGGTCAGATTGTTTCTCTGGCATATTGGAGGTCTCGTGAGATTAAAATACGAACTTAAAAAAACAAATGGTAATGCGCGTCGTGGTCAACTTCAGTTTGAACGTGGCACTGTTGAAACACCAGCATTTATGCCTGTAGGTACTTACGGTACTGTTAAAGGTATGACTCCTGAAGAAGTAAAAGACACTGGCGCTGAAATCCTACTAGGTAACACATTCCACTTATGGTTGCGTCCTGGTCAAGAAATCATGAAGCTGCACGGTGATTTACACGACTTCATGAACTGGAAAGGTCCAATCTTAACGGATTCAGGTGGTTTCCAAGTATTCAGCCTTGGTAAAACTCGTAAAATTACTGAAGAAGGCGTTCATTTCCGTAGTCCGGTAAATGGCGATAAGGTCTTTATGGATGCAGAGAAGTCAATGCAAATCCAATACGATCTTGGTTCTGATGTTGTGATGATTTTTGACGAGTGTACACCATACCCAGCGACTCACGATGAAGCTCGTATTTCAATGGAACGCTCTATTCGTTGGGCTGATCGTAGCCGTAACGAGTTTGACCGCCAAGAAAACCAAAATTCATTGTTCGGTATTGTTCAAGGTGGCGTTTACGAAGACCTTCGTGATGTCTCAGTAAAAGCATTAACGGATATTGGCTTCGACGGCTATGCTGTTGGTGGCCTTGCTGTTGGTGAACCAAAAGAAGATATGCACCGTGTACTTGAGCACACATGCCCACAACTACCTGAAGATAAGCCTCGCTACCTTATGGGTGTAGGTAAGCCTGAAGACTTAGTTGAAGGTGTTCGTCGTGGTATCGATATGTTCGATTGCGTTATGCCGACCCGAAATGCACGTAATGGTCACCTATTTGTGACTGGCGGTGTGATCAAGATCCGTAATGCGAAACATAAACTGGATACAACACCACTGGATCCACAATGTGACTGTTACACTTGTCAAAATTATTCAAAGTCGTACCTACATCACTTAGACCGTTGTAATGAAATTTTGGGTGCTCGTCTTAACACTATCCATAACCTTCGTTACTACCAGCGTCTGATGGAAAGTATCCGCACTGCAATCGATGAAGATCGCTTTGATGCGTTTGTTGATGAGTTCTATGCTCGTCGTGACCGCGAAGTGCCGCCACTAGGCAAATAATTTCTTAGTATTTCTTTTGCGAGCCCTATCTCTAATCACAGAGTTAGGGCTTGAAATTAAAGGGATACAACCCAATTAGTTGGATTATCAATAAAATATAAATAGAGGATGTTTTTAATGTTTATTTCTCAAGCTCACGCAGCAGCAGAAGGTGCACCAGCAGGTGGCGGTTTCGAAATGCTAATCATGCTAGGTATGTTCGCTGTGATCTTCTACTTCATGATCTACCGTCCGCAAGCTAAGCGTGTAAAAGAGCATAAGAACCTAATGGCTTCGATGACTAAAGGTGATGAAGTGCTAACAAGCGGTGGTCTAATTGGTAAGATTACTAAAATCGCTGAAGACAACGACTACGTTTCAATTGAATTGAACGTAAATAATGAAGTTGTTATCAAGAAAGACTTCATTACAGCAGTGCTACCTAAAGGTACTCTGAAATCTCTATAAACAGCTAGAAGGTACTCGCTGTGCTAAACCGTTATCCGTTATGGAAGTATTTAATGGTGGTGTTTACCATCGCTATTGCTGCATTGTACGCACTTCCAAATTTATACGGTGAAGATCCGGCAGTTCAAGTTACAGGGGCGCGCGGCGCCTCTGTAGATATGTCGACGCTGGATGCTGTCACCAAAGCTCTTGATGCAGAGAGCCTTTCTACCAAATCCGTTGCTTTAGAAAACGGATCTATTCTTGTTCGCTTTAACGATACCGATACGCAAATTAGTGCGCGTGATGTAATTAACGAAGCATTAAATGATGACGTGATTGTTGCTCTAAACTTAGCGGCTTCTACTCCTAGTTGGCTTGAATCTATTGGTGCTGCACCAATGAAACTTGGTCTTGACCTTCGTGGTGGTGTTCACTTCTTAATGGAAGTGGATATGGACGCTGCAATGTCAAAGCTTGTGGGGCAACAAGAAGAAGCATTTCGTAGTGAACTTCGTGAAGATAAGATTCGATACCGTGCAATTCGCCCATCAGGCAAAGATGCGGTTGAAGTCTTATTACGTGATGAAGAGCAGTTAGCTGAAGCGAAAACATTGCTTCAATCTAAACACCAAGACATGACGTTTGTAGACTCAGAGTCTAACGGTCGCTTTTCTTTGGTTGCTACTTTCACTGATACTCGTCTACAAGAAATTCGCAACTATGCTGTTGAACAAAACATCACTATTTTACGTAATCGTGTAAATGAACTTGGTGTTGCTGAGCCTCTTGTACAACGACAAGGCACTAGCCGTATTGTCGTTGAATTACCTGGTGTTCAAGATACTGCGCGCGCTAAAGAAATTCTAGGTGCGACAGCAACGCTTGAATTCCGTGAAGTGGATGACAAAGCTGATCTTGCCGCTGCTGCAAGTGGCAGAGCCCCTGCTGGTAGTGAAATTAAAGAAGACCGTGATGGTCGACCTGTTGTGCTTAAAAAACGTGTAATTCTTGGCGGTTCTAGCATTACAGATGCAAGTTCAAGTGTTGATGAATATGGTCGTCCACAAGTTAACATCTCGCTAGATAGCGAAGGTGGCAGCAAAATGTCCGCATTCTCTCGTCAAAATATCGGCAAGCTTATGGCTACCGTATTTACAGAGTATAAAGACAGTGGTCGTAAAAATGCAGAAGGCAGCGTTATTCTTACTCAACATGAAGAGGTGATTAACCAAGCGACGATTCAGTCGACCCTTGGTCGTAGCTTCCGAATTACGGGTATTGATTCAGCTGCAGAAGCTCACAACCTTGCTCTTCTTCTACGTGCTGGTGCGTTGATTGCGCCAATTTCTATTGTTGAAGAACGTACAATTGGTCCATCTATGGGTCAGCAGAATATCGATATGGGTATCATGGCGATGATCTGGGGTATGGCTGCAGTAATGCTATTTACTCTGCTTTACTACCGTACGTTTGGCTTCATTGCCAACCTTGCGCTAATGGCAAACCTTGTTTTGATTATCGGTGTAATGTCGATGATTCCGGGTGCGACTATGACGCTGCCAGGTATTGCCGGTATTGTTTTAACTGTCGGTATGGCGGTTGATGCGAACGTACTTATCTTTGAGCGTATTCGTGAAGAGTTACGTGAGGGTAAAAATCCTCAACAGGCTATTCACCAAGGTTACGCTAACGCATTTAGTACCATTGCAGATGCAAACATCACAACATTACTAACAGCAATTATCTTATTTGCTGTGGGTACTGGTGCGATTAAAGGCTTCGCAGTGACGCTGTCTATTGGTATTTTAACTTCTATGTTTACTGCTATCGTAGGTACACGTTGTATCGTGAACTTGGCGTACGGCGGCAAGCGTATTAAGAAATTGTCGATCTAAGGCTGGAATTAGTTATGTTTCAAATAATGAAAGCAGACAAACTGATCGACTTTATGCGTTGGTCTAAGTTTGCTGTTGTTCTATCTGTACTTATGATTGGTACTGCTATCTTTACTCTATCAACGAAATCGTTGAATTGGGGCTTAGATTTTACTGGCGGTACTTTGATTGAAGTGGGTTTTGAAGACCCTGCGAATCTTCAAAATATCCGTGGTGCACTAGAAGCTAATGGCTTCGGTGATGCGACAGTACAAAATTTCGGTTCAGCTCGTGAAGTAATGGTTCGTTTGCGCCCTCGTGATGGGGTTGCAGGTGAAACACTTGGAAACCAGATCCTTTCTGCTATTGAGCAAGGAACTGGCGAGCAAGTTGAAATGCGCCGTATTGAGTTCGTTGGTCCAAATGTTGGTGATGAACTGACAGAAGCGGGCGGTCTTGCGATTTTAGTTTCACTTATCTGTATCTTGATCTATGTTTCAGTTCGTTTTGAATGGCGTCTAGCTGCAGGTGCTGTATTAGCTCTTGCGCACGATGTTATCATTACACTAGGTGTATTTTCTTTAATGCAAATTGAAGTGGACCTGACCATTGTTGCTGCATTGCTAACGGTAGTCGGTTACTCGCTCAATGATACGATAGTCGTATTTGACCGGATTCGTGAGAACTTCCGTAAGATGCGCAAAGGCGAATCTATTGAAGTGATGAACAATTCGATTACTCAAACTCTAAGCCGTACTTTGATTACTTCTGGTACAACATTGTTCGTAGTAATTGCACTGTTTGTGCAAGGCGGAGCTATGATTCATGGCTTTGCAACAGCATTGCTATTAGGTATTACTGTTGGTACCTACTCTTCAATCTATGTTGCATCAGCACTAGCATTGAAACTGGGTATTACACGTGAACACCTAATGCCACCTCAAATTGAAAAAGAAGGTGAAGAATTAGATGAGATGCCATAGAAACTTCTAAGGTGTTTTAGATGATTTTAAAAACCGCTAGGAAACTAGCGGTTTTTTGTTTTATACGATTAGCAATACTAAAACAGATTCATGAGTATAGTCGGAGGCGTTTGCAGTACTGTTATTTGCACTGGTAGTCACTTAGTACATACAAGCCTTGTACTGATTATGGTGTGCAGTTGGTTACTCTGAAGGAATTGCTTATGGCGAGGTTCAGCCTCGTAAATCAACAACGTTACGCTAATGCATCGTATTATAAGTACCGACCTTAGGCGTTTTTATGCTTGGTGTTTCGAACCTCATGCCAGAGCTAAGTACTGAGCTGATACAAACCATAGAAACAAAAAAGCCTCGCAACAGCGAGGCTTTCAAATTTGTCTACTCTAGTGAGTAGTATTAACGATAGATGCGAATTACTTCAGCATACCTTCGTTTGCGTGCTCACGTACGTGCTTAAGAATAGACTTAACACCACGTGCGCTAGAAGCGACTACGTTACCAGATTTCATGTAATCAGTACCGCCAGCAAAATCAGTTAAGATTGCGCCAGATTCACGAGCAATAAGGTCGCCAGCTGCTAGATCCCAAGGCTTTAGGTTTAGCTCTAGGTAACCGTCAACACGACCAGCAGCTAAGTAGCATAGATCAAGTGCAGGAGAACCTGTACGACGGAAGTCAGAACAATCAATGAATAGACCTGAGATGATCTTCATGAAGGATTCAGAGTGCTGTTTAGCTTTGAAAGGGAAACCTGTTGCAATAACAGTGCCTTGAAGGTCTTTAAGCTGAGTAACACGCATACGAGCGTTGTTAAGTTGAGCACCAGCGCCACGTTGAGCTGTGAATAGCTCGTTTAGCATTGGGTCATAAACACAAGCAACTTCAGTACGGCCGTTCATGCGAACTGCAATCGATACTGAGAAGTGAGGGAAACCTTTTACAAAGTTGTTGGTGCCATCTAGTGGGTCAACGATCCATTGTACGTCAGAGTCTTTACCTTCAGTCAGGCCTTTCTCTTCAGAGATAATGCTGTGCTCTGGGTAAGATGATTTGATTGTCTCAATAATCATGTACTCAGCTTCTTCAGCTATGTTGGTAACATAATCGTTGTTGCCTTTTAGAGACGTTTCGATCTTATCAGTTGTTTCTAGAGATTTAGCAATATGGTTGCCAGCTTTACGCGCAGCGCGTATCGCAATGTTTAGCATTGGATGCATAGGGTTTTCCCACAAGATGTTAAAGAACAGGTTAAAGCGGCGGCGAGTATACCAAACTTTTAGGAAAAGGGAAGTGGTTGTTTTTTGAACTTTCGATTTCACATAACCACCAGCCTCTGACCATTTTACTTAGTGATGTGTTAATATCTCGCGGTTATTTTTTAAGTGGTGTCATTTCGCATGTTAGACAACGTAAAAGTCGTATTAGTCGGCACATCTCATTCTGGTAATATTGGTTCTGCAGCTCGTGCTATGAAAGTGATGGGGCTAAGCCAATTAGTATTAGTTGATCCCCAGTGTGAGGTTGATGAACAGACCTTAGCGCTAGCCGCAGGTGCTGGTGATATTGCAGAAAACGCAACGATTGTTGCTACTCTAGATGAAGCCGTAAAAGATTGTGGTTTGGTAGTAGGCTCTAGTGCACGTTCTAGAACATTAGAGTGGCCGATGCTTGAACCGCGTGAATGTGGTGAAAAGTTTGCTATCGAAGGGCAAAAACACCCGGTGGCATTAGTGTTTGGTCGTGAGCGTACTGGTTTAACTAATGATGAGCTACAAAAATGTCACTTCCATGTTTGCATCCCAGCAAATCCAGAATACAGCTCACTAAACTTAGCGATGGCTGTACAAACTTTAAGTTATGAAGTGCGTGTGGCTCACCTTAATGTAGAAGCTAGCCAGTATTCTGAACAACCTCAAGATGAATATCCTCGTCATAATGAATTAGAAATGTTCTACGAACACCTTGAAAAAGTCATTATTGATACCCAGTTTATCTCTAAAGATAAGCCAGGGCTTGTGATGAATAAACTTCGTCGTTTATTTAGCCGTGCTAGACCTGAGCTTCAAGAGATCAATACCTTACGTGGTATTTTGACCTCAATTGAGAAGTTTCAAAAGAACAAATAAAGTCCTTACAAAATAAAAGGATGAATACTTGACTAAATTAGTCAAATAAATACTTGACCATTTTAGTCAGGTATGGAAAAATTCCAACCACATAAACAATGTGGATACGGTGTGGTATGAAACTTACATCTAAAGGAAGATATGCAGTTACAGCCATGCTAGATGTGGCACTGCATTCACAGACAAACCCTGTACCTCTAGCTGACATCTCAGAGCGTCAAGGTATTTCATTATCTTACTTAGAGCAGCTTTTCTCTAAATTGCGTAAAGCTGGTCTAGTTGCGAGTGTTCGAGGTCCCGGTGGTGGTTACCGCTTAGGTGAAGATGCTCACAACATTGCTGTTGGTACTGTTATCGCAGCGGTAGATGAATCAGTAGATGCGACTAAGTGTCACGGTCGAGCAGATTGCCAAGGTGGCAGTCGTTGTTTAACTCACGCATTATGGCGTGATTTAAGCTCCCGTATTAGTAGCTTTCTCAATGACATTACGCTCGGCGAGCTAATGAAAGATAACGAAGTGTTAGAAATTTCAGACCGTCAAGATATCGATCTTGCGGTTACAAATGGTTTTACACAAAAAAATACGAGCACTACAACGATTAGTGCAGCACCTAACGGTGTACATGCCCGCTCTTAGCGGTCAGTTTTTACATTGGAGTAGAAAATGAAACTGCCTATTTACTTTGACTATTCAGCTACATGCCCAGTTGATCCACGTGTTGCTGAAAAAATGGTTCAGTGTATGACGATGGACGGGAACTTCGGTAACCCTGCATCTCGTTCACACCGTTACGGCTGGCAGGCAGAAGAATCTGTAGATAATGCTCGTGAGCAAATTGCCGATTTACTGAATGCAGACCCACGTGAAATTGTTTTCACTTCGGGTGCAACAGAATCTGACAACCTTGCGATTAAAGGTGCTGCGCACTTTTACGAGAAGAAAGGTAAGCACGTCATCACGTGTAAAACAGAACACAAAGCGGTTCTTGATCCATGTCGCCAGCTAGAGCGTGAAGGTTTTGAGGTGACATACCTAGAGCCTGAAGCAAACGGCATCATCGATCTAGACAAGCTACAAGCAGCAATGCGTGAAGATACGGTTTTAGTTTCTATCATGCACGTAAACAACGAGATTGGAGTAATCCAAGATATCTCTGCAATCGGCGAATTATGCCGTTCTCGCAAGATCATTTTCCACGTTGATGCAGCGCAGTCTGCAGGTAAAATCCCACTAGACGTAAAAGAGATGAAAGTTGACCTTATCTCTATGTCTGCACACAAGGCATACGGCCCTAAAGGCATCGGCGCTTTGTACGTTCGTCGTAAGCCTCGTATTCGCCTAGAAGCGCAAATGCACGGTGGCGGTCATGAACGTGGTTTCCGTTCTGGTACTCTTGCTACTCACCAAATCGTGGGTATGGGCGAAGCGTTTGCTATTGCTAAACAAGATATGCAGAAAGATTACGACCATGCACTAGCACTTCGTGAGCGCCTACTTAAAGGTGTTCAAGATCTTGAAGCTGTAACCGTGAATGGCGACCTAGACCAACGTGTACCACATAACCTAAACGTGAGCTTCGCTTTCGTTGAAGGTGAATCTCTGCTTATGTCTCTAAAAGATCTAGCAGTATCATCAGGTTCTGCATGTACATCAGCAAGCCTTGAGCCTTCATATGTTTTACGTGCTCTTGGTCTTAACGATGAACTTGCACACAGTTCAGTACGTTTCTCATTCGGCCGTTTTACTACGGAAGAAGAAATCGACTACGCGATTGCACAAATTCGTGTAGCGGTAAATAAATTACGCGACATGTCTCCTCTATGGGATATGTATAAAGAAGGGATTGATCTGAACACCGTTGAGTGGGCTCATCATTAATCTCAAGGAACTAGAGGATTCGAGGTAACTATCATGGCATATAGCGAAAAAGTAATTGATCACTACGAAAACCCACGTAACGTAGGTTCGTTTGATAAAGAAGATCCAAGTGTAGGCAGCGGCATGGTTGGCGCTCCAGCTTGTGGTGACGTAATGAAACTGCAAATCAAAGTATCTGCTGAAGGTATTATTGAAGATGCAAAATTCAAAACTTACGGTTGTGGTAGCGCAATCGCTTCTAGCTCACTAGTTACAGAGTGGGTTAAAGGTAAAAGTATTGATGAAGCAGCAGCGATTAAAAATGCAGAAATTGCAGAAGAATTAGAATTACCACCAGTGAAAGTCCACTGTTCAATTCTAGCTGAAGATGCAATCAAAGCAGCTGTTGCAGATTACAAAAAGAAGCACTAATCGCTTAAATATTGTAATCACGTCGACAAAATAAGTAATATTTGGGAGTACCCTTTGTGCTCCCACTTGAGTTCTCAATTTATATAAAACACAAGGTTGTAGTATGGCCATCACCATGACAGATACGGCAGCAAGCCGAGTTCAAGCTTTCCTAGATAACCGTGGTAAAGGTCTCGGGTTACGCTTAGCGGTAAAAACTACTGGCTGTTCAGGTATGGCGTATGTACTAGAGTTCGTTGACGAGCTTAACGAAGAAGACGAAGTGTTTGAGCATTCAGGTGTTAAGGTCATCATTGATCCAAAAAGCCTAGTTTACCTAGATGGTACTGAGCTTGATTATGTAAAAGAAGGCCTAAACGAAGGTTTTGAATTCAACAATCCTAACGCGAAAGGCGAATGTGGTTGTGGTGAAAGCTTCAATGTATAAGTGCTTTGGTTTGTAGCCGAAGAATAGAGTTAGGCTCTATTGTAGAGCCTAGAATTTAGGACCGTCTTTACATGAATCATTTTGAATTATTTGGGCTACCACTTCAGTTTCAGCTGGATGGTAGCCTTCTTTCTTCTCAGTTTCTAGAACTGCAGCGTCAATTTCACCCAGATAACTTTGCAACAGCTTCAGAGCGAGAGCGTTTACTTTCTGTTCAGAAAGCCGCTCAAATTAATGACGCATATCAAATCCTTAAAAGCCCTATTGATCGAGCTGAATACCTGCTTGTTCAGCATGGTGTGGACATTCGCAGTGAGCAGCAAACGCTTCAAGATCCAATGTTCCTAATGGAGCAGATGGAATTACGAGAAGAATTAGAAGACATTGCAGGCAGTTCTGAGCCGGAAGACGCCCTTTTTGCGTTCGAAGGTAAAGTTAGCAAAATGTATAAACAACAATTAAAAGCTATCGAACAAGAACTAGAAACTGAAGCGTGGTTAGAAGCGGCAGATCGCGTTAGAAAACTCAAGTTTATTGCAAAATTAAAGAATGAAATCGAATTAGTCGAAGACCGTTTAATCGGCTAGTTTGTTTAACAAGGACACATCCATGGCATTACTTCAAATTGCAGAACCTGGACAAAGCTCCGCTCCTCATGAGCATAAGCTAGCAGTAGGTATCGATTTAGGCACAACCAACTCATTGGTTGCGTCGGTTCGCAGTGGTGAATCGAGCACATTAACGGATGATCAAGGGCGAAGTATTTTGCCTTCAGTCGTTCACTACCAATCTGAATCTCACACAACTGGTAATGAAGCCCGCCAGCATGCTCAGGTTGATCCCAAAAATACGATCATTTCAGTTAAGCGTTTAATCGGTCGTTCTCTTGCGGATATTAAACAAAGGTACCCATCACTACCTTACCAGTTTGAAGAAAGTGACAATGGCTTGCCGGTTATTCGCACTGAACAAGGGACTAAAAACCCCATTCAGGTTTCTGCTGATATCCTTAAGGCTCTTGGTCAGCGTGCAGAAGCGACTTTAGGTGGTGAGCTTTCAGGCGCCGTTATTACTGTCCCTGCTTATTTTGATGATGCTCAACGCGCGGGCACAAAAGATGCGGCTAACTTAGCGGGTCTGCATGTTCTTCGTTTATTGAACGAGCCAACGGCGGCGGCTATCGCTTATGGTCTTGATTCTGGTCAGGAAGGTGTTATCGCCGTTTACGACCTAGGTGGCGGTACTTTTGATATTTCTATTTTACGATTATCTAAAGGTGTCTTTGAAGTTCTAGCAACTGGCGGTGACTCAGCTTTAGGCGGCGATGACTTTGACCATCTAATTGCGGAACACTTTCAAGAGCAAATCGGTTTATCTGACCTAACGGCAGAGCAAAATCGTATTTTATTAGATGCAGCAACAGAAGCTAAAATCGGTTTATCTCAAGCTGATAGCGTAGATGTTGATGTATTAGGTTGGAAAGGCTCACTGACTCGTGAAACGTTTGAAGAAATAATTAACCCACTGGTTAAGAAAACACTGCTTTCGTGTCGTCGTGCATTAAGAGATGCAGGTGTAGATGCGGATGAAGTACTTGAAGTTGTGATGGTTGGTGGTTCAACTCGAACGCCTTTAGTGCGTAACAAAGTAGGTGAGTTCTTTGGAAGAACACCGCTAACAGATATCAACCCTGATGAAGTGGTTGCGATAGGGGCATCAATTCAAGCTGATATCCTTGTTGGTAATAAGCCTGATTCAGAGATGCTATTGTTAGATGTTATTCCGCTTTCGTTAGGTATTGAAACCATGGGTGGTTTGGTTGAGAAAATCATTCCACGTAACACCACAATTCCAGTCGCTAAAGCACAGGAATTTACCACGTTCAAAGATGGGCAGACCGCAATGACGGTTCATACTGTTCAAGGTGAGCGTGAGATGGTTGATGACTGCCGTTCATTGGCTCGATTTGCGTTAAAAGGTATTCCTCCAATGGCCGCTGGTGCAGCGCATATTCGAGTGACATACCAAGTTGATGCTGACGGTCTGTTGTCTGTTACAGCCATGGAAAAGAGCACCGGAGTACAAGCTGAAATTCAGGTTAAGCCGTCTTATGGTTTAAGTGACGATGAAGTTGCGAATATGCTTAAAGATTCGATGACTTACGCGAAAGAAGACATGCAAGCGCGTGCCTTAGCGGAGCAACGTGTTGAAGCAGACCGTGTTATCGAAGGTTTAGTTGTTGCAATCGAAGCTGATGGTGATGAACTATTGAGTGAACCTGAAAAGCAACAGCTTATTCAAGCTATCGAAGCGCTCATTGAAGTGCGTAATGGCGACAGTGCGGATGCCATTGAAGCTGAAATTAAAAATGCCGATAAAGCGAGCCAAGACTTCGCTTCTCGTCGTATGGACAAATCAATTCGAGCTGCACTATCTGGTCAGTCAGTCGATAATATTTAATAGTTAGAGAATAGATTAACATGCCAAAGATTATTGTTTTACCTCACGAAGATCTCTGTCCTGAAGGCGCTGTTTTGGAAGCTAAAACTGGCGAAACCGTTCTAGACGTAGCATTGAAAGCTGGCATTGGTATTGAGCATGCTTGTGAGAAATCATGTGCGTGTACAACATGTCACATTGTTATTCGTGAAGGCTTTGATTCACTAGAAGAGAGTGATGATCTTGAAGATGACATGCTAGATAAAGCATGGGGTTTGGAGATGGAATCTCGTTTAGGTTGCCAAGCAAAAGTGGCAGCAGAAGATCTAGTTGTTGAGATTCCAAAGTACACGTTGAACCTTGCTTCTGAAGAGCATTAAAGCGCGTTTGTTGCCACTAGTAACTGAATAAGGAAATATGATGAGCTTAAAATGGACTGATTCACGTGATATCGCGATAGAGTTGTGTGATTTATACCCTGAGACGGATCCTAAAACGGTACGTTTTACTGACCTTCACCAATGGATACTCGATTTAGAAGAGTTTGAAGATGAACCTAATAAATCAAATGAGAAAATCCTAGAAGCAGTAATCCTATGTTGGATGGATGAAATGGATTAACTGCCATTCGGCAATCTTCCTGAATCAGGTAACTCAGTTATTCGTAGGAGGCTTTAAATAGGGCTTCTGTGAAAATATAGCCAAGTTAACAATTCTTACTAAAAAAAGCGGACCTTATGGTCCGTTTTTTTATCAAAGTGACATTTTACTTCTACATAATGCTAACATCAGGTCGCTCATAAAGAATAATCTGAATGGCATGAGTGACTGGAATAAAGTCATCATCATTCAAAGACAAGGAGAAAACATGTCTACACAAATGTCCGTATTTTTAAGTCAAGAACCTGCCCAGCCTCAGTGGGGAAACAAAGCAATCTTATCGTTTTCAGAAAACGGTGCGACTATTCATTTAGGTGAAGGGCATGATTTCGGCGCAATTCAGCGCGCAGCTCGTAAGCTTGACGGACAAGGCATCGCATTTATTTCTCTTCAAGGTGAAAGCTGGGATTTGGAAAGTGTTTGGGCATTTTACCAAGGTTACCGTGGTCCGAAGAAAGCGAATAATATTGAATGGGATTCTCTATCTGAAGAAGCTCAATTAGAACTAGAAGCCCGTATTCGTGCTACTGATTGGACGCGCGATGTAATTAACAAAACCGCTGAAGAGGTGGCTCCGCGCCAACTTGCTACGATGGCCGCTGAATATATTAAATCAGTCGCGCCTCAAGGCACGGTTAAAGCTAAAGTAGTAAAAGACAAAGACTTGTTGACCGAAGGTTGGCAAGGTATTTACGCAGTAGGTCGTGGTTCTGAACGAACTTCAGCGATGCTACAACTAGACTTTAACCCTACTGGTGATGAAAACGCGCCTGTATTTGCATGTTTAGTGGGTAAAGGCATCACGTTTGATTCGGGCGGTTACAGCATCAAACCGGGGCAGTTTATGACTGCGATGAAAGCCGATATGGGTGGCGCAGCGACAATCACTGGCGGACTTGGTTTAGCTATTGAACGTGGTTTGAATAAACGTGTAAAACTTATTCTATGTTGTGCTGAAAACATGATTTCAGGCCGTGCGCTTAAACTTGGCGATATCATTACTTACAAAAATGGTAAGACTGTAGAAATCATGAATACTGATGCTGAAGGGCGTTTAGTACTTGCTGATGGTCTAATGTATGCTTGTGAACAAAGCCCAGAGCTTATTATTGACTGCGCGACATTAACTGGCGCAGCTAAAAACGCATTAGGTAATGATTATCACGCACTTTTAAGCTTTGATGATGAACTTTCACACCAAGCGTTAACAGCGGCAAATCAAGAAAAAGAAGGGCTATGGCCACTTCCACTTGCTGATTTCCACCGTGGTATGTTGCCTTCAAACTTTGCTGACCTTTCAAACATCAGCTCTGGTGATTACACTCCTGGTGCAAGTACCGCTGCAGCGTTCCTTTCTTATTTTGTAGATGACTACAAAAAAGGTTGGTTACATATGGATTGCGCAGGTACTTACCGTAAGTCAGCGAGTGATAAATGGGCTGCAGGCGCGACTGGCATGGGCGTTCGTACACTGGCTCGTCTTCTTACCGACCAAGCAAAATAATAATAAGAGTGAGCGGTATATCGATACCGCTTATTCATAAACTGATATCGAATGATCTCAGTAATTTCAGAATTTAATAACAAAAAATGAAGTGAAGGAATCCCTATGGCTCTAGAAAGAACGTTCTCAATTGTTAAGCCTGATGCAGTTAAGCGTAACCTTGTTGGTGAAATCTACCACCGCATAGAAAAGGCTGGCCTACAGATTATTGCCGCTAAAATGGTTTGTCTTACTGAAGCGCAAGCAAGTGGCTTCTACGCAGAACATGAAGGTAAAGAGTTCTTTGGACCACTTAAAGAGTTCATGACTTCTGGTCCTATCATGGTTCAAGTACTTGAAGGCGAAAACGCGATTGCTCGCTATCGTGAGCTGATGGGTAAAACTAACCCTGAAGAAGCTGCATGTGGCACTATCCGTGCAGATTACGCGATCAGCATGCGTTACAACTCTGTACATGGTAGCGATAGCCCTGAATCAGCGGCTCGTGAAATTGAATTCTTCTTCCCTGACTCAGAAATTTGCCCTCGTCCTGAGTAAATGTAGAGACGTTGATGAATACTTAGACCTCACTATGTGGGGTCTTTTTCGTTTTAAGGAGGGCTCGATAAACAAATGTCTAAATATTAGTCTTTTTGTTTGAATGCCTTACCAAACTCAAGGTTTTACAACACTTGTTGGTAATGACTAAAGGCTGTACAATTCGCGCCCTTATTTATCGTTCCGTCATTGAGAGGCATCATGACCACAGCTAAAATCAATCTACTCGATTTTGATCGTAAAGGTCTTCGTAAATTTTTCATAGAAGAGCTAGATGAAAAGGCGTTTCGAGCAGAGCAAGTGATGAAGTGGATTTATCATTTTGGTGTCGATGATTTCGAAAAAATGAATAACATCAACAAAAAATTGCGTGAGAAATTGATCCGTAGATGTGAGATTACCGCTCCTATCGTTTCTGATGCTCAGCACTCTTCTGATGGCACTATCAAATGGGCGATGCGAGTTGGCGACCAAGATGTTGAAACGGTATACATTCCTGATGGTGACCGAGCAACACTGTGTGTATCTTCACAGGTAGGTTGCGCTCTTGAATGTAAATTTTGCTCAACAGCTCAACAAGGCTTTAACCGCAACCTTAAAGTTTCTGAAATTGTAGGTCAGATCTGGCGTGCATCTCGTGAAATCGGTTTAGAAAAAGAGACCGGTCGTCGTCCAATTACTAACGTAGTAATGATGGGGATGGGTGAGCCTCTTCTAAACATGAAGAACCTAATACCTTCACTAGAAATCATGTTGGATGATTTAGGCTTTTCATTGTCTAAGCGTCGTGTGACGGTATCAACATCTGGTGTTGTTTCAGGCCTTGATCAGATGACTGATAACATTGATGTTGCTTTAGCTATTTCACTTCATGCTCCGAATGATGCGCTTCGTAGTGAAATTATGCCGATTAATGATCGTTGGGATATTCAAGACTTCTTAGCATCAGTTCGTCGTTACATTGCATCTTCTAATGCAAACCGCGGTAAGGTGACGGTTGAGTACGTTTTACTTGATCGTGTGAATGATGATATGGATCATGCTCGTGAGCTTGCAGAGCTTATGAAAGGCACGCCTTGTAAAATTAACTTAATCCCGTTTAACCCATACCCAGGTTCTCCTTATAAGAAACCAAGTAATTCTCGTATTGACCGTTTCCAGAAAACATTGATGGAATACAACTATACTGTCACGGTACGCAAAACTCGTGGTGATGATATTGATGCCGCTTGCGGTCAATTAGTTGGTGACGTGATAGACAGAACGAAACGAACCAAAATGATTAAAGCAGCCAGTGAAGCAAATCTTATCGCTGGTGGCGTTATCGAAGTCAAAGCGGTTTAAACACCATTCTAATGAAAACAAGCCAGAGGTAATACTTCTGGCTTGTTGCTTTTTAGTTCCTAGATTTCTGTCAATTTTGACTGTGACTGCATGTTTTCTTACATTTTCAGTTAATTTTTAGACAAAAGCTTGAGCTAACGGTAAATTTCGTTGAAAGTGTTTTTGCCTTGTCATGGCATTAGCTTATGATTGATACTGCTTAGTGTTTTAAGCTTTAGCTTGTAGCTCAAACCAGAAATTGTCTATTTAGGTTGGTTACCTGTGAAAACAGCCAAAGTATCACTACTGCTGTTGTTTTCTTTTTAAATTACGTTTGAGTAACAAGAATAATTTCCATCTATTACGAACTATTTGATTGAGCCATATTAGAATAAAAACGTTCTCCATTATTCGTAGTATTACTTTAGAAGTTCACTTTTATGAACACAGAACAAGATATTCAAGCATCACAAAATGCAACGGTAAGACCAGAAGCTGGCACAATTTTAAAGAACAAGCGTGAGTCTCTAGGGCTGACTCAAAAACAAATTGCTGATCGACTTAAACTTCGCATTACCGTTATACAAAAAATTGAAGAAAACCAGTTTGAATCCGATCTCGTGGCTACCTTTACTCGAGGTTACCTTCGTTCTTATGCAAAATGCGTTAATGTTGATGAAAAGGTAGTGCTAGATGCACTGGATCATGCGGGCGATGCTCAGCATGAAGAACAAGAAATGCAAAGCTTTTCCCGTAAAACTAATACCGAAAAGCACAACAGCCGAATCATGAGCTTAACTTGGGGTATTTTTGTTGTGATCGCGGGGATTTCATCTATCTGGTGGTGGCAGAATCAAGAGCAAGATACTTTAGCTGTTACCTCTAGTGAGCCAGTCGTTGAAGAGCAAGTACAAGAAGAACTGTTGGTAGATACATCATCAGAAGCCGATTTATCGATGATTGCACCTGAAGAGCTTACTGCTGACTTCGAACTTACTGCTTCTAGTGCAGATCAAGCTACTACAACTGCTGCAGCTGCGTCAGGTGAAACTAACGTATCAGATAGCAATCCAGCGGAAGTAAGCACAAAGGTGCCTTCTGTAGTTGAAGACGTGCTAGTGGAAGAAAACACGGCACAAGTTGAACCTATATTAAATGAACTGGTAATGCAGTTTAAAGCCGATTGTTGGATTCAAGTCAAAGATGCCACTGGTGCCACTCTTTCTACTGGGATCAAAAAAGCAGGGCAATCGCTTAACCTTTCAGGAACCACACCATATAAAGTGGTTCTAGGTGCACCTGAAGGTGTATCAATGACATTTGCAAGTGAACCTGTCGACCTTTCTGGGTATACTTCAGGCAAAGTAGCAAGAATCACCTTACCTTAGAGTCAATATGCAACCCGAATCTCCTATTATTCGTCGCAAATCAACCCGCATTTATGTGGGTGATGTGCCGATCGGTGATGGTGCACCTATCGCTGTGCAGTCCATGACCAATACAAGAACAACAGACGTTGCCGCGACTGTTGCTCAAATTAAAGCACTTGAAAATGTAGGTGCTGATATTGTTCGCGTTTCTGTTCCAACAATGGATGCAGCAGAGGCTTTCAAGCTCATTAAACAACAAGTTTCCATTCCTTTGGTTGCTGACATTCACTTTGATTACCGCATTGCGCTAAAAGTTGCGGAATATGGAGTGGATTGTTTGCGTATTAATCCAGGGAATATTGGCAATGAAAGCCGAATTCGCTCGGTTGTTGATTGCGCAAAAGATATGAATATTCCAATTCGTATTGGCGTAAATGGTGGCTCACTGGAGAAAGACATCCAAGTGAAATACACCGAGCCTACAGCGGAAGCTCTACTTGAATCGGCAATGCGTCATGTAGATATCCTTGACCGTATGAACTTCGATCAGTTTAAAGTCAGTGTAAAAGCGTCAGATGTATTTCTGGCCGTTGGTTCATATCGATTACTGGCGAAACAGATTGATCAGCCTCTTCACTTAGGCATTACAGAAGCTGGCGGTGCGCGTGCCGGTTCTGTTAAGTCGGCTGTTGGTTTGGGGATGCTATTATCGGAAGGTATTGGTGATACATTACGAATCTCACTTGCCGCTGATCCAGTAGAAGAAATCAAAGTTGGTTTTGATATTCTTAAATCTCTACGTATTCGTTCTCGTGGCATCAATTTTATTGCGTGCCCAAGCTGTTCTCGTCAAGAGTTTGATGTGATCAATACAGTGAATGCGTTAGAAGAGCGCTTAGAAGATGTGATCACTCCAATGGATGTATCAATCATTGGCTGTGTTGTGAATGGTCCTGGTGAAGCTGAAGTCTCTCACTTAGGTCTTGCGGGCAGTGCTCGTAAAAGTGCTTTCTATGAAGATGGTAAGCGCCAGAAAGAACGATTTGATAACAACGATCTAGTGGATAAGCTTGAAGCTAGAATTCGAGCAAAGGCATCAGTGCTAGATGAAAAAAATCGCATTGATGTACAAAACTTAGAAGATTAATTCAATTTCAATGAGTGGGTGAACTCTATGAGTTATCACTTCTCCTTGAAAGCATGATGGAAAAATTATTGTGGCTAAAAATATTCAAGCAATTCGAGGCATGAACGATTGCCTTCCAACTCAATCACCACTGTGGCAGAAAGTAGAAAACGCTGTGAAAAATGTGGTGAGTGCACACGGTTATAACGAAGTACGTATGCCTATCGTTGAAGAAACGAACCTATTTAGCCGTGCCGTTGGTGAAGAGACAGACGTTGTTTCAAAAGAAATGTATACCTTTGATGATCGTAATGGCGACAGCCTAACCTTGCGTCCAGAAGGTACAGCAGGTTGCGTACGTTCATGTATTCAGAATAGCCTTATCAACCGTGATGAGCAGCGCCTATGGTACATGGGTCCAATGTTCCGTCACGAACGTCCTCAAAAAGGTCGTTACCGTCAATTTCACCAATGTGGTGTTGAGGTGTTTGGCTTAGAAGGTCCGGACGTTGATGCTGAACTTATTATGATGACTGCGCGTCTATGGCGTGAGCTAGGTATCGATAAGCACGTTCGTTTGGAGCTGAACTCAATTGGTTCTCAAGAAGATCGTGTAAGCTACCGCACCGCGTTAGTGGCGTACCTTGAGCAACACATTGATGTACTAGATGAAGATTGCAAACGTCGCATGCACACGAACCCTTTGCGTGTATTAGATACCAAGAACCCAGACGTTCAAGCTATCTTAGGTGACGCTCCTCGACTATCTGACTACTTAGGTGAAGAATCAAAGCAACATTTTACTGGTTTATGTGAACTTCTTGACGCTGTAGGTATCGAATACCAAGTTAATGAGCGCCTAGTTCGCGGACTTGATTACTACAACCGCACTGTATTTGAGTGGATCACTGACAGCCTTGGTGCACAAGGAACAGTATGTGGTGGTGGTCGTTACGATGGTCTTGTTGAGCAACTTGGTGGTAAAGCTACCCCTGCAGTTGGCTTCGCAATGGGTTTAGAACGTCTAGTGCTAATGATGGAAACTCTAGAGCTAACAGAAGTTCGTCGCAGCGTTGACGTATACATGGTTGCCGCAGGCGAAGGCACGATGATCGCGGGCATGCAATTAGCGAATCAATTACGCGATACTGTTGAAGGTGTGCGTGTAATGAGCCACTTCGGTGGTGGTAGCTTCAAGAAGCAATTTAAACGTGCTGACAAAGTAGGTGCGGTTGTAGCGCTTGTACTTGGTGAGAACGAAGTTGCTGATGGAACGGTAGTTCTTAAAGATCTTGTTGCTGGAACACAAGAAACGCTTTCTCAAGCAGACGTAGCTCAAAAAATTGCAGCGCTTATCTAATTAAGCCATTAAAGAATATTAAGCGATGAAGCATTCTTTATCGCTTTACTAAAGAATTAAAGAGGACAGGAAGTGGAACTTTACGATACTGAAGAACAACAAGTTGAAGCCATTAAAGATTGGTGGAAAGAGAATGGCAAAGCCGTAATCTTTGGTGCTGTTATTGGTTTAGGCGGTTTATTTGGCTGGCGTTATTACCAAGATTCAGCGATTCAAGCTCGTGAGGCTGCTTCTGAAAGCTACACATCAGCAATCTCTGTTTTAGACGTTAAAGGTGCTGATGCACAAGCTGATATTCAAAGCTTTATTGATTCTAACTCTGACGCTGAATACTCTGTTTTAGCGGCGATGCAACTAGCGAAAGCTCAAGTTGAAGCGGGCAACCTTGATGAAGCATTAAAGCAACTAGAGTGGGCTAAGGCGGCAACGAAAGACGCTGCACTATCTCCATTGCTGGCTTACCGTGTAGCTCGTATTCAAGCTGAACAAGGTAACTTTGATGCCGCTCTTACTGAGCTAAGCGCGATTTCTGACGAATCATGGAAAGGTCGAGTAGCTGAATTACGTGGTGATATCTCACTTCGTAAAGGTGACTCTGATGCAGCATACAGCGCTTATTCTGAAGCTCAACAAGCTGCTGATGCAAGCCAAACACTGCAAATCAAACTCGACGACCTAGCTAAGTAAGGCAGATCTCAATGAAGAGAATGTTCCAAAAATCGGTACTTTCTAAATTCACGATCTGTGCTCTTGGTCTTGGATTACTTGCTGGCTGTGCTAGTGAGGAAGACACTGTAATTATGGCTCCTGTGCCTGTTGTAAATAGTGAATTTACGCCGTCGGCAGAGTGGTCAACTTCAATTGGTGACGGAGTAGGGCATTATTTTTCTAAGCTCAATCCAGAGTTTGCTTATGGGAAAGTATTTATTGCGAGCCGAGATGGCTTAGTAAAGGCACTTGACCCCGAAACGGGCAAAGAAATCTGGAAAGCGGATCTTGAAAAAGAGGTTTATGCACGTTTATCTGGTGGTTTGACTGCTGCTTACGGGCAAATATTTGTTGGTACTGAGAACGGCGAAGTCATTTCTCTTGACGAAGAAACCGGTGAAGAACTTTGGCGAGTGCTGGTTAATGGTGAAGTACTCGCTTCTCCCGCAACTGACAGTAACTTAGTCCTTGTTCATACTAGCCGCGGTATGTTGATTGCTCTTGATCAAGCGACTGGCGAACAAAAATGGACAATAAGTACTGAAGTTCCTAGCTTAACACTCCGTGGTGACAGTGCTCCTGTTGCGGTTTCTGGTGGTGTCTTCTGGGGAACGGCAAATGGTCGCTTAGCAGCCGCTATTGTTGAACGTGGTCAACTTATTTGGCAACAGCCTGTTGGCACACCCCAAGGTGCGACTGAAATTGATCGTCTAGTCGATGTTGATGCTTCTCCAATTGTTCTAGGTGGAACGCTTTATACCATTGGTATTAATGGTCAGTTGATAGGAATTGATTTACGTTCAGGTAAACCAACTTGGAAACGTAATTATTCTTCAGCCATCGATATGACTAGCGATGGTAGCCGTATTTTTGTTGTTACGGATAAAGATCATGTAGTCGCTGTGGATGCTCGAAGCGGTACTGAGCTGTGGAAGACAGATCAACTTGAAAACCGCTTACTGACGGCACCATCACTTATTGATAATTATCTAGTAGTTGGCGACAGTGAAGGTTACTTACATTGGTTGGATCGCTCAACTGGCAAATTTGTTGCCCAGCAGTTAGTGCATGATAGTGGATTCTCTGTTAGCCCTATTGAATTGCCTGAAGGTTACTTAATCGTTACTCGCAATGGCGATGTAAAGAAACTGACGATTAGCCAATAAAGCGTGATATAATTCACAATCGGCTCCTGGTTGGTAACAGCTAGGAGCCGTTTTGTTGTTATAAATTTAATAAATCATGTGGTTATAGGTAAAAATTTAAACTTGCTGGCAAGTGTTTACCTATAACTACATTAAGAAATGAAATTGTAGAGGTTGTTATGGTACCTGTTGTTGCTCTAGTAGGGCGTCCAAACGTAGGTAAATCTACGTTATTTAACCGATTGACTCGAACTCGTGATGCATTGGTTGCGGATTTCCCAGGCTTAACGCGTGACCGTAAATATGGTCATGCACATTTTAGTGAGCACGACTTTATTGTTATCGACACTGGTGGTATCGACGGTACTGAAGAAGGTGTTGAAACAAAAATGGCAGAGCAGTCGCTAGCAGCGATTGATGAAGCTGATGTGGTTCTATTTATGGTAGATGGCCGTGCTGGTCTTACACCTTCAGATGTAGCGATTGCCAAGCACCTGCGTCAACTAGAAAAGCCTTCAATGCTTGTAGTAAACAAGGTTGATGGTATTGACCCTGATGCAGCAAGTGCTGACTTCTGGCAGCTAGGTGTTGAAGACATGTACCAAATCGCTGCGGCTCATGGTCGTGGTGTAACAGCTTTGATTGATCTTGCTCTTAACCCTTTTGCAGAAGCACTAAAAGCGGAAAACGGCGAAGTAAGCGATTTAACTGAGTTCGAAGACGACGAAGAAGAGCAAGTTGATTTCACTGAAGAAGAAGCTGAAGAAGAGTTCAAGCGTCTTCAAGATCAACCAATCAAGCTAGCAATCATTGGTCGACCAAATGTAGGTAAATCTACACTAACAAACCGTATTCTTGGTGAAGAGCGTGTTGTTGTTTACGATATGCCTGGTACGACTCGTGATTCAATTTACATCCCAATGCAGCGAGACGATCGTGAATACGTTCTGATTGATACTGCAGGTGTTCGTCGCCGTAAAAACATTAATGAAACAGTAGAGAAGTTCTCTGTAGTTAAGACTCTGAAAGCAATTGAAGATGCTAACGTAGTTTTACTGCTTATTGATGCTCGTGAAAACATTTCTGATCAAGATCTAAGCCTACTTGGTTTTGCATTGAATGCGGGTCGTTCAATCGTAATCGCAGTAAACAAGTGGGATGGTCTTGATAGTGATGTTAAAGAACACGTGAAGAAAGAACTAGACCGTCGTTTAGGTTTCGTAGATTTTGCGCGTATTCACTTTATCTCTGCACTTCACGGAACTGGTGTTGGTCACTTGTTTGAATCTGTTGAAGAAGCATATAAATCAGCAACGACTCGCGTAGGTACTTCAGTACTGACTCGTATTATGAAAATGGCAACAGATGATCACCAACCACCAATGGTTCGTGGACGTCGTGTTAAGCTTAAGTATGCGCACGCTGGTGGTTATAACCCACCTATTATCGTTATTCACGGTAACCAAGTTCGTAACCTGCCAGATTCATACAAACGTTTCTTAATGAATTACTACCGCCGTTCTTTGGAAATCATGGGTACACCGATTCGTATTCAATTCCAAAACAGTGAAAACCCGTTTGAAGCGAAAACGAATAAGCTGACGATTTCACAAGAGCGTAAACGTAAACGCATGATGTCGATGATGAAAGGTCGTAAATAACCTTCCTCCTTACATTTAAATACCCGAGCTTAGTCTTGGGTATTTTTTTAAGCAAAATTCAGTAAAGAAATTAATATGACTAATACTAAAGCTGTACCCCCAACTAAAATTAAATTTTGCCATAACACATGGGTGCTAGAAGCAGTGGTTCAACTGGTAGAAAAGAATGAAGGTAGAATTTATATCGTTACAGATGAAACGCCTTTTCACCCTGTCAGCCATATTTGGCCAGATCACCCAGCAGACCGAGGAACGATTCAATTTAAAAACACCTTGTGTCCAGTTGAAGATTGCTTAGTCGGAGCGTTTGAAGAAGCAACAGGGCTGTTATTTGTAGGCTCTGATATTCCAGTTAAACGAAATGCAGAGGGCTGGAGTTTTGTTGTTGTTCACCAGCTTTCAGAAGAAGCAAGTTCACCGGAAGTTGGAGATATGATTCAGTTGAATGTGGATCAGGATTACCAAATGAGTTTGAGCCGAGGTCATAGTGCGGGCCATATCGCCTTCTTAGCTCTGAATAAAATACTTTCAGAAAGTTACTGGCGTAAAGATGCAGATAGAAAGGACGCTCTAGGTAGTTATGATTTTAATAGCTATGCTCAAGTGACGAGCTTTGTAACACCAGATACTTGTATTGATAAATATCGATTAGGTAAAACGCTGAAAAAGCGTGGTTTGAATGTGGCTGATATGTTGAGCAACCTTAAAGATATTGAGTCGAATACAAATCAACTGATAACGAAATGGTTAACGACGCCAGCTGAGGTAACGATGAGGTTAGAAGGTGAAACTCTGACTGATTCCCGTTACTGGGAATGCTTAATTGATGGTGATGCTGTATCAATACCTTGCGGAGGAAGCCATATCAACAGTATTAAAGAGTTACAGCAAGTCACTGTCACACTCAGTATATTCGATGAACAACATATTGAAATGCGCACCGATGTAAACTCTACCTGCTAGCGTTCTTTGTTATTACAAAGCTCTAATTATTCTAATTTAAATATCATATCGCAGTTTATAACTCTATTTAAAATGAGAATGCAGCACATGTAACTTATGCTTTCGGTGTGTGGTGATATAAATATTCTTTTAAGGGTAGATCGCTGATCAAATTAGATAAAGCGAAAGATCACATAAAGATCTTTCGCTTTTAAATTATTAGTGAGCTTTTAGTATTTGTTTGCAAAATAGACTATAGATGTATAAATTACGCACGAATCTTATAGGAAGTCGTTGTAAATGGACCAAGAATTTTTATTAGAAGCCCATCGTTCCGTAAACTCCTTACTTAAACAACTTGCTCTTGGGCTTGATCGACAAGCACTGAACAAGAAAGTAATCGCGTTAACAGAGGATCTTTTTGGTAAGAGAAAGGCATCAATTCTACTTTTGGATCCTTCAACTCAAAGGCTACATTTAGAGTCTGCTCCAAATTTGCCAGATTTTTATAATGAAGCAATTGAAGGAGTAAAAATTGGTGTTGGGATTGGCTCATGCGGTGAAGCTGCGGCATTAAAAAAGCCTGTGATCGTTTCTAATATAAATGAGCATCCCAATTGGTCTCTTTTTCTATCATTGACTCATCGTGCTAACCTTCATGCTTGTTGGTCTGTCCCTATCATTTCGTCACATAATCAAGTCTTGGGTACTTTTGCTATCTATAGCGATTTACCATCGACCCCTGGTGAACTTGAAACTGAGATCCTGGAACTTCTCGCTTCTTTATATTCTGTTGCGCTTGAAAAGTTTGCAATGGAAACTCAACTCAACTTTTATGCTAATCGCGACTCATTAACGCATTGCTACAACCGCAGAGCTTTATTTTCTGAGGCAAAGAGAGTGATGGATGGCGAGTGTTTTTCTGGCAAGGTCATGTCATGTCTTTTCGTGGATATAGATAAGTTTAAATTTATTAATGATAATTTTGGGCATAAATTTGGTGATCAAATCCTAACGACAGTTGCTGATACTTTGTCTTCAGTATCTTCGCCATGTTCAAAAATAGGGCGCTACGGAGGCGATGAGTTTGTTATTTTTTCTTGTTTTGCTTCTGAAGAAGTCGCTCAGAACTATTATTTAGCTCTGAATTCAAAATTGAAGGAAGTGCTACTTATTAATGAAATGCAATTTTCTGTCAGTGTTGGACTAGCGTGCGCGAAAGATGAGGTGAACCTAGATCAATTAATCACCTTAGCTGATAAGAACATGTATAAAGTCAAACAAGCTAAATCCAAGTGGTAGTACATTCTTACGAGGCGGTGAAATACCCACTGATATGATGAGTTACACCACTAGCGTCTTGTAAGAGCTATTTTGTAAGAACCATCTGTAATAACTACCTTGTAAGAGCTAAGTGAGAGGAAATGATGCAAGAAAATATATGCCCAGGATGCCAAGTTGAATTGAATTGGGATGGTCAGTACGTTTGTAGTAGCTGCAACTTTCATTTTAAGAAAATTGCTTTTTGTCCTGATTGTGAAGCCGAGTTAGAAAAATTGCAGGCGTGTGGTGCGGCAAGTTATTTTTGTAACTCTAAGTGTAATGAACTTAAATCAAAGTCTAGAGCTAAATTCATTTTCCAAAAAGTTGACGCTTAATTTGCGTTTACCAATAAATTTTTTATTAGAAGGCTTTTAAGGGAGTTTACCCTGCTAGTTTATATCGATGACTTTTGATTCGATGATCCCATCTTCCACTTGTGTTTTGATCACTTCACCCACTTCTACATTCTTAATTGATGAAATTGTTGCACCAGATTTCGAATGAGAAATACTGTAGCCACGTTTTAAAGTCGCTAGTGGACTTACGGTTTCAAGTTTTTCAGCAGCCATTGCTAGCTTGTGGCGCGTAGTCAGTAAATTTCTATCCATTGCGTCTAATAGCTTTTGCTCAGAGCGCTGTAGATGCAGTTTTTGTTCACCTAAACGTTTTACTGGAGAGTGGAGCTGTAACTGGTGATGTTTTCGTTCAATATCTTGAGAGCGCTGCTTGATGTATTGATTTATGCTTTGACGCAAACGTGTATCAAGATCATCCAGTTGTTGGCTTTGTTTTTGTAATTGGTAGCTAGGGTGGTTTCTTTCTAGTCGATGTGTAAGCAATTGAGTGTGCTTGCCTTGCTTGAGTAGAAAATGGCGAATCGCACTGTTTAAACGCGCTTTCTTAGCTGCGAAAGCTTGCTCTTTATTACTGTTGTCACGGCTCACTAGCTCAGCCGCAGCAGATGGCGTAGGTGCTCGCATATCAGCAACGAAATCTGCAATCGTCACATCGACTTCATGACCTACAGCACTGATGATAGGAATTTGGCTTGCCGCGATAGTTCTCGCAACAATTTCATTATTGAAGCACCATAAATCTTCTAATGAGCCTCCCCCTCGACCCACAATTAACACATCACATTCATCACGTTCATTTGCTCGACCGATAGCTTGTGCGATTTGAATCGAAGCTTCGTCACCTTGAACCATAGTAGGATAGATGACAACGGGTAATGATGGATCTCTTCGCTTTAAAACATCCAAAATATCGTAAAGCGCAGCGCCTGTTTTAGAGGTAATGATACCAACTCGTTTAGGGTGTTCAGGTAAGTCTTGTTTGCTAGATTGAGAGAATAAACCTTCAGCCGCGAGGTTCATTTTCAGCTTTTCGAATTCTTGTTGAAGTCGACCATCGCCTTCAGGTTGCATGCTTTCAATTATCAGTTGGTAATCACCACGTGGTTCATAAAGAGAAAGGCGAGCTTTCACTAGAACTTGGTTACCATTTTTAGGTTTAAATGAAACATTACGGTTGTTCCCACGGAACATCGCACACTTTACTTGAGCTCGAGAATCTTTAAGCGTTAGGTACCAGTGACCTGAAACCGGAGCTGAGAAATTAGAAATTTCGCCGATCAGCCAAACAATTCCCATTTCATTTTCAAGAAGCAAGCGAACCTCAGAGTTGAGGCGAGACACAGTGAAGATATTTGGATTGGTCATAGAGTGACTATCATTCTTAGAATCTAACCCACAAGACGTGAGTATGGAAGATAGCGGAAATATAATACATAGCAAGGGGGATAATGCAAATTAAAATTATAAAAATGAGTAGCCAAGCGATTTCGTTAGCCGTATAATCCGTCCGCAATATCTAATCCAAATGCAGTTTGATTCTCCTTAATTGGCTGCCCTCATTAGGCGAAACGATGAGATTGGATTGTTTCTTTTTACTCCTATTATTGTGAGATATTGCAAATGCTAAGAATTGCCAAAGAAGCGCTGACATTCGACGACGTACTGCTAGTGCCAGCACACTCCACCGTTCTCCCTAATACAGCTGATCTTCGCACTCAGCTGACGAAGAATATTTCCCTAAACATCCCAATGATCTCTGCATCGATGGATACTGTGACAGAAGCTCGCCTAGCGATTGCACTGGCACAAGAAGGCGGAATAGGCTTCATTCATAAGAACATGTCTATAGAACAACAAGCTGAAATGGTTCGCCAGGTTAAAATTTACGAAGCAGGTGTAGTTTCTCACCCTGTTACTGTAAACCCTGACGCGACAATCGCTGATGTTGTAGCCCTTACTGAAAAACACGGTTTTGCCGGTTTCCCTGTTGTTACTGAAACAAACGAACTTGTTGGTATTATTACCGGCCGTGACGTTCGCTTTGTTACTGACCTTTCTAAGAAAGTTGATGTAGTAATGACGCCTAAAGCTCGCCTTGCTTCTGTTAAAGAAGGTGCAACTCGTGAAGAAGTTCAAGAGAAAATGCACGAAGCGCGCGTTGAAAAAGTTCTTGTTGTAAATGATGACTTCCAACTTACAGGAATGATCACTGCAAAAGATTTCCACAAAGCAGAACGTAAACCAAACGCTTGTAAAGATGAGCGCGGCAGCCTGCGCGTAGGCGCAGCTGTTGGTGCTGGTGCTGGTAACGAAGAGCGCGTTGCTGCTCTTGTTGAAGCTGGCGTAGACGTTCTACTTATCGACTCTTCACACGGTCACTCTGAAGGCGTACTTAACCGTATTCGCGATACTCGTGCTGCATACCCTGATCTACAAATTATCGGTGGTAACGTAGCAACTGGCGCTGGCGCTCGTGCTCTTATCGAAGCGGGTGTTAGTGCGGTTAAAGTGGGTATCGGCCCGGGTTCAATCTGTACTACTCGTATTGTTACCGGTGTAGGTGTTCCTCAAGTTACTGCAATCGCAGACGCAGCTGAAGTGGCAAACGAATACGGTATTCCAGTAATCGCAGATGGTGGTATCCGCTTCTCTGGCGATATCTGTAAAGCTATCGTTGCTGGCGCATCTTGTGTGATGGTAGGTTCAATGTTCGCGGGTACTGAAGAAGCTCCGGGTGAAGTTATTCTTTATAACGGTCGTTCTTACAAGTCTTACCGTGGTATGGGTTCTCTTGGTGCTATGTCTCAAGGTTCATCTGACCGTTACTTCCAATCTGATAATGCTGCAGACAAACTTGTTCCTGAAGGTATTGAAGGCCGCATCGCATACAAAGGTCGTCTAAAAGAGATCGTTCACCAACAAATGGGTGGTCTACGCTCAAGCATGGGTCTAACTGGCTCAGCAACTGTTGAAGATATGCGTACTAAAGCAGAGTTCGTTCGTATCTCTGGTGCAGGCATGAAAGAGTCTCACGTACATGACGTTCAAATTACTAAAGAAGCACCTAACTACCGTTTAGGTTAAGTAGAACGTTTCACTCATGATTGGTGCTTGTTGATTCTATGATGCAAACACCAGTTGTTGAGAGACATTATTTTGAAGTTTATGGCGGTGTTTTATGCCTCCATCCAATCAATTAATTTTTGAGATTACCCCAAAATGACAACTAATATTCATGACCAACGTATTCTGATTTTAGACTTCGGTTCTCAGTACACGCAGCTTGTTGCGCGTCGTATTCGTGAAATCGGTGTTTACTGTGAGCTTTGGAGCTGGGACGTAGAAGAAGCTGACATTCGTGAATTCAACCCAGATGGCATCATCCTATCTGGTGGCCCTGAAAGTGTTACAGAAGATAACTCTCCACGTGCACCACAGTACGTATTTGATTCAGGTGTTCCTGTTTTCGGTATTTGCTACGGCATGCAAACTATGGCTGAACAGCTAGGCGGTAAAGTATCAACGTCTACAGAACGTGAGTTCGGTTATGCAGCCGTTCAGGTGACTGGTGAATCAGCGTTGTTTGCAGATCTTGAGTCGACTCAAGATGTTTGGATGAGCCACGGTGACAAAGTTGTTGAGATCCCAGCTGATTTCACAAAGATTGCTGAGACAGAAACTTGCCCATTCGCGGCAATGGCAAACGAAGATAAAAAATACTACGGCGTTCAATTTCACCCAGAAGTAACGCACACTAAAAACGGTCTGAAAATGCTTGAGAACTTTGTTCTTAACGCATGTGGCTGTGAAGGTCTGTGGACATCAGCTTCTATCATTGAAGACGCAGTTGCTCGTATTAAAGAGCAAGTGGGTGATGACGAAGTTATCCTTGGTCTTTCTGGTGGTGTTGATTCATCTGTAGTTGCGATGCTTGCTCACCGTGCTATCGGCGACAAATTAACATGTGTATTTGTTGATAACGGTCTTCTTCGTTTAAACGAAGGCGAGCAGGTTATGGACATGTTTGGTGACCAATTCGGCCTTAATATCATTAAAGTTGATGCTGAAGATCGTTTCCTTAACGCTCTGGAAGGTGAAGCTGAACCAGAAGCGAAGCGTAAGATTATCGGTCACGTATTCGTAGACATCTTCGATGAAGAATCTAAGAAACTGAAGAATGCTAAATGGCTTGCTCAGGGTACTATCTACCCAGACGTTATCGAGTCTGCTGCATCTAAGACAGGCAAAGCACACGTAATCAAATCTCACCATAACGTTGGTGGTCTTCCTGATGATATGGAAATGGGTCTTGTTGAGCCTCTACGTGAGTTGTTTAAAGATGAAGTACGTAAGATTGGTCTAGAGCTTGGTCTTCCATACAATATGCTTTACCGCCACCCATTCCCTGGTCCTGGTCTAGGTGTTCGTGTTCTTGGTGAAGTTAAGAAAGAGTACTGTGATTTACTGCGTCGTGCTGATGCTATTTTCATTGAAGAGCTTCACGCTGCTGACCTTTACCACAAAGTATCTCAAGCATTCACGGTATTCCTACCAGTACGTTCAGTTGGCGTAATGGGCGATGGCCGTAAGTACGATTGGGTTGTATCTCTACGTGCCGTAGAAACTATCGACTTCATGACTGCTCACTGGGCGCATTTACCATACGACTTCCTAGGTAAGGTATCTAACCGTATCATCAACGAAGTTAACGGTATTTCCCGTGTTGTTTACGATATTTCTGGTAAGCCACCAGCAACTATCGAGTGGGAATAATCCTGATTCATTGCGAGCAATAGCTCTGGTAAGATCTTTATCATTGCAATGATGTCTTAAATATTAGAAGCCTCAAACTTAGTTTGGGGCTTTTTGTTTTTTAGACATGGTGTCCAAACTTAATGTCATTTTTACTTAGTGCACACCGAGAATTAATATTCTCACTCGCACTTCTTATCGTCTATCAAATCTGGACCTACCTTATCTCTCCAGACCTATCTACTATTTTATCGACTTATTATGGATAGATAGAGAACTAAAAATGTTTAAACCTAAATATTTAGCTACAGTGCTGGGTTGTTTACTGGCGGGCAATAGTTATGCTCAAGTAAATAGCCAATCATCAATGAATATTCAGCCTGACCCTCAAAACCCCAATGGATATTTGGTGTTAAAGAGTGATCTCCAAGCTGCAGAGCAATCTAAAACCGCTGATCCGATGTATGCCATTTGGTCACAAGCATTAGATACACGTCCTAATTCTGTTGTAGAGGCGATACTGCCTGGTTTAGCAAGCAACCCTGATAACGTAAAGCGTGTTGAGCGTGTTTTCCCGCAATCAGAGTGGGATTTCTTAACTCAAATGGCGGCTCCAGAATATACCTATACGCGATTTTTGCGTGCTATTGGTAAGTTCCCAGCTTTTTGTGGAGAGTACACCGATGGGCGAGATTCTGACGCGATATGTAAAAAATCTATAGTGACGGCATTTGCTCATTTCTCTCAAGAAACGGGCGGACATATAGCAAAAGATAATACGTGGGATAACCCATTAGCATTAGAAGAATGGCAACAAGCTTTAGTGCATGTTCGCGAAATGGGTTGGTCAGAAGGACAAGAAGGTTACACGACTGGTTGTGGTCAGAATGATTGGCAAAATGCTCGCTGGCCATGTGCTGCCGGTCAAGGTTACTTTGGTCGAGGCGCGAAGCAGCTGTCTTATCATTTCAACTATGGTGCTTTCTCTGAAGTTATGTATGACGGTGATGCGACTGTACTGTTGAATAATCCAGGTTTAGTTGCAGACTCTTGGCTGAACCTTGCTTCTGCTATTTGGTTCTTCTTAACGCCTCAAGCGCCTAAACCAGCTATGTTGCATGTTATTGACCGTACATGGACGCCATCCCAACGTGAGTTAGATGCAGGGATTGGCTATGGTTTCGGCACCACAATCAATGTAATCAATGGTGGCATTGAATGTGGTGAGCAAAACAAAAACAAAGGACAACCTGTTAACCGAATTCGTTACTGGGAAGGTTTAGCAGAACATTATCAGATTCCTATTGAAGCGGATGAAGCGAACACCTGTTGGCAGCAAACCCCTTACGGTAGTTTGAATCTAAATGGTGCGACAGATGTGCTTTACACTAACTGGGACGGCAATTGGAAATACTACGCAGATCGCCCTGAAGGTTACTCTTTTGAGTGTGAACTTGTTGGGTTCCAAACGGCTTATTCAGCGCTAGTCCCTGGTGATTACGAAAAGTGTGTGACGAATTTCTATGGCTCACATGCCAGCTGGCCTGAAGTGAAAGTGGTTGATAAGCTAGAACCTACAGATCCAGGCACAGATCCTGGTGGAAATGCGTGGGATGCGAATAAGGTCTATAACTCTGGTGACCAAGTGACCTTCAATGGAGCGACTTATGAAGCGAAGTGGTGGAGCCAAGGTAATGAACCAACTGCTGGAGACCCTTGGAAGTTGATTTCTGGTGAGCCGGTTCCACCAGTAGTGCCAGATCCAACACCAGTTGATCCACCAGTCACTGAACCGCCAGTTGTAGAGCCACCAGTAACTGAGCCACCTGTAGTGGTTGATCCATCGGAATTCATTACATGGGCACCAGGTGCTAGCCAAGTGAGTAATGGTGATAAAGTGACTTATAACGGTAAGTGCTTTGTTGCGAAAAATGGTCCAGGAACATGGGAAACCCCAACACAATCTAATTGGTTCTGGGATGAAATTAGCTGTCAGTAGTGATGTCTGATTTTTAAAGTAGACTGATTTTTTAAAGTAGAATAGGGAGTGCATTGTCACTCCCTTATTTATTCATCTATTGCTTGCCAATGAGAGGGTGGCGTTAAGTCCCATCTTTCCATTTCTTCTTTGCTGTAAATAGCTTTTCCCTGTTTTCCGATGCGGATAGGTATGTGGTCAGTGTTTTTCCCCGACAGTATCTGATTGAGAATCTTACCCGTTTCTATTCCTTGGCTTTGCCCAAATAATACAACACCTCCTAAAGCCTTTCCTTTACCAACGGAAAAATCCCAAAACCCGAATAAAGGCACTGGCGAGTGTTGATGTGTCCATGCCATTAAATCGTCTGCGTTAACATGGTGTCCTTTCTTATCTATTAAGGTGTGATATAAGCCCATTACAATCGCAGAGTATCCTTTTTCTTGGCTTGCTCTAACGATGTTCTTCCAGTGACTTAATGTTGCTACATTCTCGATATCGACCGTGACAGAGAGTGAATTTTTTATTGATTGATACTGCTTTGAAATATATTCCTCTGCAATTTTTGAAGTTGTACCAGAGTCAAACAGCACCAATATTTTTGAGTTCTTGTCATTAATAAGTTCGCCAATCTCATTGATGTTTTTAATCAATAAAGGCTGTTCTAGTATCCCTGTTATTTGTGCTTGCCCTTGATAACGAGCAAGGAGTTTTCTCGGGTTCGAATTGATACCCAGAAAGACGATACTAATAGGCTCGTTATAAAGCTTCGGCAGCATAAACTTCAATGCATTATCGTCACCCAATACAACGACATCAGGTTTGAGCTCTTGATAGCGTAATAAGGCTTTGTGAGCCATTTCTGGAAATTGGTGTTGTGGTAAACGCTTGGTATCCATTTGAAAGGTCGTGACAGAGTGTTTTTCATCTAACGTGTTGCGTATACCTTTTACGTAGTCTTTATCCCATGGGTATTCAGAGTGGTAACTTTCAATGATCAGGACATCCTCAGCGGAAACTGAAGGTGCAAGTAAAGCAAATAGAACCGACAAGAACAATTTCATCACTCATTTCCTTCAATAAACCATCTATTTAGTATAGCTAAGCTATTCGCTTCTATACTGAAAAGTATGCCATCAAGTGGGCATTGGAGCGCAATGTTATGAGCCGTACTAAAAAATTTGAAGACAGTGATAGCAACCCAATTTATAGCCGTATAGGTCGTCGAATCATTCTGATTATGGTGATTCTAAGCGGGGCAGTAACGTTACTTGCGACTACTGTTCAGCTGTATTGGGATTACAGCCGAGAATTTAGCGGTGTAGAACAAAGGCAGCAGGAAATTGAATCTGTTCATGCTGAGTTACTCGCTGCTTCTTTGTGGAGCTATGACTTAGTGCTGCTTCAGCAAAAATTAGAAGGGCTAGTAAACCTCCCTAAGGTTAATTACTTGGAGATTCGTTCGGGTAGTTACACGTTCATTGCGGGTGAAAAAGTCACCAAGTACCCAATTCAGACTGAGTTTGAGCTGCAATACCACTCTCCAATAGATAACCAATTAGAAGCCCTTGGCAGTTTGTACATGGAATCCAATGGGGAGGAAATCTACAGTTATTTACTTCGGCAGTTCTTGTTAACCTTAGCGATTAACGCCATCAAAACGACTATTGTTTGTTACCTGATCCTGATGGTTTTCCATAAAAATGTGAATCGACGTATTTTTGCTGTGGCAACGTATTTACGTAAGTTCAACCCAAGGCATCCAAGTGATCCGTTAAAGCTACCTTATCATCCATGGGTAATGGAACAGGATGACGAATTGAATTGGCTGGCAGACGAAACCAATAAAATTACGGGTAATATTCGAACTCTCTACAACAATATACGATTCGAACAAGAACGATTTGTCGACTTTGCCAATGTCTCCTCAGATTGGCTTTGGGAAACGGATGAAATTGGTCGGTTAGTGTTTGTCTCTGAAGCTATGCAGCTAGCTTTGAATATTGATATTCATCAGCACCCTTTTATTAATGATGTCGATGGAATACTTAATGCTTACAGACTTTGCGATTATATGAGTAAGCAAAAAGACTTCTCAATGTGCGAAGTGAACTTAGAAATTGATGGGCAGACTTTTTATATGTTCTTTCAAGGAATGAGTGTCCTCGAAGAGAATAAATTCAAAGGGTACCGCGGTAGCTCAATTAATGTGACAGCTCTAAAAGATGCGCAGCTTAGACTGGAAGATTTGAATCAAAACCTAGAAATAAAAGTAGCTGAACGTACACGTGATCTTGAACAAAGTATGCAATCTCTGGAAGAGGCTCAAGGGCAACTGGTTGAATCAGAAAAATTGGCGGCATTAGGTGGGTTGGTTGCTGGTGTCGCTCATGAAGTGAATACCCCGCTTGGTATTGCAGTGACGGCGTCTTCTCTGATTAAAGAATCATGTAATGAATTGAACAGTGCATTTACCTCTCAAACATTAACGAGCCAGCAATTTGAACAAATTATGCAGCAGATGAATCAAGCCAGCGTTTTACTTGAAGATAACTTAAATCGTGGTGCTAAATTGATCCGAGATTTCAAGCAAACAGCTGTCGATCAAGTATCAGAAAGTCGTAGTCAATTTAATGTAAAACAAACCTTAGATGCTCTTATTACGAGTATTCACCCCGAAACTAGAAAAGTACCCGTAACACCGCAGTTAAATGGTGATTCTAGCGTCACAATGAACAGCCTCCCTGGGGTATTAACGCAAGTGGTGTCTAATCTTATATTGAATAGCGTTAATCATGCTTTCTCTGAGAAACAAGATGCGCAAATAGAACTTAACTTCCATGAAGAAGGTGATTGCATCATTTTTATTTATCGGGATAACGGTTGTGGCGTAGACAGCGCCTTACATCAGAAAATTTTTGAACCCTTCTTTACTAGTAAAAGAGGGCAAGGTGGTTCTGGGCTAGGTTTGAACTTAGTTTTCAATTTGGTCCATCAGAAGCTTTCTGGACAACTCAGCTTTGAATCTGAATTAGGGGATGGAGTCACTTTTACTTTTTCATTGCCTAGAGATTTACCGATGAACGATGAAGAACTAAATAAGCCCTAAGCTTTGAGCCATAAACCATAAACCATTAGCCAAACCTATAACCTCATAAACCAATATGATGAATGGGTAGGGGATACTAATCTGGGTGTGACTCCCTAATGGCAATGAATTCATCCCAATATTCAACAAGTAGATCTACGAGCTTGGGTTCAAAGTGCTTACCTCTTTGAGCTATGACTTCATTTTTAATATCGTCATCTGACCACGCTTTTTTGTAGCTGCGAATCGAACCCAGCGCATCAAATACGTCAGCGAGAGCTGTAATTCGACCACTTACAGGGATATCAAACTGGCTTAGTTGGGCTGGGTAGCCATTACCGTCCCACTTTTCATGGTGGTTTTGAGCGATCTCTTTAGCGACAGAAATGAGTTTTCGTTTTGATTTACTGAGAATATCGACACCATATTCAACGTGTTTTTGCATGGTTGCCCACTCCTCGGCATCGAGCTTTCCTGGTTTATGCAAAATGCTATCAGGTATGGCGACTTTACCGACATCATGTAAAGGAGAAGCGTGCTTTATCATTTGTACTTCTTGTGGAGGTAATCCATAAAGCTGTGCTAGCTTTTCACTAAAAAGTGAAACTCTTTGTACATGAGCACCCGTTTCTTTGCTTCTTGCCTCTACCGCATTGGCTAAGTTATAGACTAACTCTTTAGAGGTTTCGCGCAGGTCGACAAGTAGATTTAGGTTTTCAAAAGTAAGCCCAATATTGTGCATATAGATTTCGAGTAACTGTTTGTCTAATTCACTCAATTTACTGGATATATTGATATATAGAAGGCTGTCGACTCCAGATTCATCGGTCATATGAAAAACATAGGCATCATCATAGCTTTGGCTGCTTTGTTGGTTAAGTGCAAACTGGCAACGGGCTGAGACAACCTCAGGTAACACTTCAAAGAGACATTCAGAGTAAGAATCTACGTAATCCCCCGTCGCTGCTAATGTTAATGCTCGTGATTCTTCACCATCAGGTCGTGGTTTAACTAAGCAGTAAAAAGCAGAGGCATCTAATTGAATCAGCGACGTGAGTTGGCTCAAAACAGAAGAGGCGTAATCTTTTAGAGTGGTTGTATTTTGTACGTTTGCCGAAGCTTTAATCACCTTACTTAGACCTTCTTTTTGGACTTCGATGGTGGTCAGATCTCGATAGGCTCGAAGCATTGAATAAAGGAGAGTCTTGAGCTTTTGGGTCGTCAGCTCGGTTTTTTCTTTGTAGTCATCAATTTCATACTCTTGAATAACAAAATCTTCAGGCGCTTGCCCTGCTTGACCGGTTCTAAGCACTAACCGAATTTTAGTATTTTTTAGCTCTTCTCGGATGTATTTTACAACGTCCAATCCGGCGTGATCGTGTTCCATCACTACGTCGACTAACGCTAGTGCAATATCTTGCTGTTGAGTCAAAATACTTTTAGCTTCAGCAGCAGAATAGGCAGATATAAGGTCTAAACCTTTCCCTTGAAATGTAAAGTTGGCGAGTACTAACTTAGTCACTTGATGCATTTGCTCATCGTCATCGATTAACAATACTTTCCACAGTGCCACGTCTAAAGAAGAAGGTGTCACGGGTGTATTGGGAGACGAAGAAGGCTCCCTGTGATCGGCGAACAAATCCATATGCAATCTCGACTCAACATTAATAGCCTCTTGTATAGGTTTAGCATAGTTCAACGCTTAACGTATGAGTTGGTACTATGAAATGTCCCCAATGAATGTAAAACGAACAAATTAAAACGAATTATCACAAAGTGGAATGAGTATGGAGGGTATTTAGACCGTATTTTTATATGTGATCATTTGTACAACCTTAGTTTGCGATAACTTAAATATTTTTACTGCAGTTTATAGATTAAAATTTTCTAATAAATTTTATCATTATTTTTTAATAACCATCATTTGTAAGGTAAATTCGCAATGTCGACCAAACTAGCTAACCCAGCGCCACTTGGCCTAATGGGTTTCGGTATGACCACTATTCTTCTTAATATCCACAATGCTGGGTTTTTCCCAATTGACTCAATGATTCTTGCTATGGGTATTTTCTACGGTGGTATTAGCCAAGTGCTTGTTGGCATGATGTGCTTTAAACGTGGTGACACGTTTGGTACAACTGCATTTACTTCTTACGGTCTATTTTGGTTAACTCTAGTTGGTATTATTGTTATGCCTTACATGGGGTTACCTGCAAGCCCAGCTAGCTTCATGGGTTGGTACTTATTGCTATGGGGTATCTTCACAGGCTTCATGTTTATTGGTTCACTTTGCTACCCAGTGGCGAAACAAGTGGTGTTTGGCTCTCTGACGATTCTATTCTTCCTGCTTGCCGCTCGTGATTTCACTGGCAGCGAATTAATCGGCACTATCGCGGGTTTTGAAGGTATTTTCTGTGGTGCATCTGCAATCTACTTTGCAATGGCTCAAGTAATCAACAATGAATACGGTCGCACTGTTTTACCTATTGGTGAAAAGAAACCTGTAGAAAAAACAATGACTCAAGAGATTGCTGCTTAATAGCAACTTCTCTAAATTGAAAGCCATTCGAATGCTGCTTTGAAGCTTTAGATGGTACTAAGACAAAAGAAAAGGGTTAGCATTTGCTAACCCTTTTTTATATCCACTGCTTATTTTAAATAAGTCATTTAATTTTTAAGTGCTTTTAAAACTCACCATTATGTTGATGGTTGTTCTACAGCATCTGTTTGTTGTGCTTCAGATTTTGGGTCTATGCCTGTTTTACGTTTGTATTTTTCTTCCCAGTAAGTAGCACCTTTGATACCAAGTTTTACAGGGTTAAAAGTAAACTCAGTCACGCCAGCTCGTTGCTGTTCTTCGTAATCATGCAGAGCTTTAATTGCAGGTTTAGCCATGAAGAAGATGATAAGAATACCGACAATGTTCAACCAAGCCATCACGCCAACACCAACATCACCCATAGCCCAAGCAAGGTTTGCTGCTTTTACCGTACCGTAGAAAACAGCCGTGATAAGCACAAGTTTAAGTGTGAACATCATCCCAGGGATCTTAACTGTACGTCTTAGGTACGCAATGTTGGTTTCTGCGATGTAGTAGTAAGCAAGAATCGTTGTAAATGCGAAGAAGAATAGAGCAAATGCAATGAACGGTTTGCCGATTCCTGGTAGCGCACTTTCGATTGCCATTTGAGTAAAGACAGGACCATTAGCACCGATATTTGCTGCTAAGTTTTGAACAAGGAAAACACCTTCAGCGCCACCGTGTACGTTATAAGCACCAGTGATGATGATCATGAAGGCAGTCGCTGAACAAACAAGTAGCGTATCAATGTAGATAGAGAATGCTTGTACCAAACCTTGCTGTGCCGGGTGATCAACACTTGCAGCCGCTGCCGCGTGAGGACCTGTACCTTGACCTGCTTCATTTGAGTAAACACCACGTTTCACACCCCAACCAATCGCGGCACCAAAGCCAGCCATTGGAGTGAATGCGTCGCCAATGATCATAGAGAAAACAACAGGAACTTGACCGATGTTCAATAGAATAATAACGAAGGCAACAATGATGTAAGCCAGCGCCATAAATGGAACAACGATTTGAGTGAAGTTTGCAATACGTTTCACACCACCAAAGATGATGAACGCTAGAATGACAGCGATGATTGTACCGGTTAAAATTTTGGCAAAACTAAAGGTACCGATAGCTGTTTCAATCATGTCACCAGAGCCAAACGCGGCTTCTACTGCATTACCAATACTGTTCGATTGAACGCCTGGAAGTAAAATACCACAAGCGAAAATTGTCGAGATAGCAAAGATCCAAGCGTACCATTTCTGACCCATTGCTTTTTCAATATAGTAAGCCGGACCACCACGGAATTGACCTTCATCTTCTTCTTTATAGATTTGAGCCAATGTTGATTCTGCATATGCAGTTGCTGCACCGAAGAAAGCTACGACCCACATCCAAAATACTGCACCTGGGCCACCAAAGCCAATCGCGGCAGCAACACCAGCAATGTTACCAGTACCAACACGACCTGATAGCGATACTGCTAATGCTTGGAAAGAAGAGATTCCTTTTTCAGAACTTTTACCATTAAGAAGCAAGCGCCACATTTCAAAGAAGTGACGAATTTGTACGAATCGAGTCATGATGGAGTAGAACAAACCTGCGCCCAAGCACAAGTAAATCAGCACTGGGCTCCATATAATTCCATTCAAAAAATCAACGAGTGACTGCATGAGTATTTTCCCTGTTATTAACTATTATGTTTATTTTTCGTTCGATATATTAATCTTTTTGTAACTTATTTGTTAATTTATTTATCTGCTTTTATCTTAATGCGTGATGCCAAGCACGAAATGCTAATTAAGTGTTAAAATTTAGTATTGGCATACTGATGCCCTTCATATCTGCATATATATGCGTCCATTCTGCAAAATGTCAGGATTAACGTCGGTTTTAAGTTTTTTAATATGCAACGGATTTAATTCTGATTGGTGGTCGCTATGTAACCTGTTGTGCTGGTGGTTTTATAGGCTCTAAAGGTATCTGGAAACAGAAAGATCAGTGTAATCAATATCAGGTTTGCGCTTTGACACTATGTCTGCGAGTAACTTTCCAGAACCGCAAGCCATAGTCCAACCTAATGTGCCGTGACCTGTATTGGTGAATAAGTTTTCTATCGGTGTTGCGCCGATGATAGGGGGTCCATCAGGTGTCATTGGCCTTAGCCCTGTCCAAAACTCTGCTTGCTGTAAATCTCCCGCATTTGGGAATAAATCTTGGATAACAAGTTCTATGGTTTTTCTTCTTTTTTCTGGAAGTTCTAAATTAAAACCGCTCAATTCAGCTGTACCAGCGACCCTTAACCTGTCATCAAAACGAGTGAGGGCAACTTTATACGTTTCATCCATCACGGTTGAGCGTGGTGCTTGTTCACTATTTTTGATGGGTAAGGTTAGCGAGTAGCCTTTTACGGGGTAAGTCGGAAGTGTGATACCTAAAGGAGCTAGAAGCTGCGCGGAATAACTGCCACATGCCACCACATAACTGTCTGCGGTAAGCTCTCCGTTATTAGTGACCACAGAAGTAATGCGATTTTTGTTTGTAGTTAGACTTTTTATTTGCGTGTTAAACATAAAGTTCACACCTAATGATGAAGCTAGTTTCCTCAGTTGCTGACAAAATAAAAAGCAGTCGCCAGTTTCATCTTCAGGTAGGTGCAGTCCTCCCAGTATTTTATCTTTAACGCCTTTAAGAGCTGGCTCTTTATCAATACAGCCTGTTTGGTCTAAGAGCTCAAAAGCGGTATTCGCTTGCTTGAGAAGCTTCATGTCTTTTTGTACTGCTTGTAGTTGTTTGGCTGTTCTGAAAACTTGAAGCGTCCCCAAGCGACGCCCTTGATACTCAATATTCGTTTGAGCATTAAGGTCGTTTAAGCATTGCTTGCTGTAGTTGGCAACACGCAACATTCGAGCTTTATTTTGGTCGTAACGCTGTGTCGTGCAGTTACTTACCATTTTTGAAGCCCACTTGATGGTCGCTAATGATAGCGGGGACGTGATTTTTAATGGAGCATGTTGCTGAGCCAGCCATTTTATGGCTTTTAGGGGAACCCCTGGAGCAGCCCAAGGTGACGAATAGCCATAAGAGATTTGCCCTGCATTAGCAAAGCTGGTTTCATTTGCTGCGCTATCCTGCCTATCAATAACAGTGACTTGGTGTCCTTGCTGAGCAAGATACCACGCACTTGTTAAACCAATCACACCGCTGCCTAACACAATAATCTTCATACTATCCCCTAAATTCTATAGAGGTAGAGTGTCTTGTTTACAAATTGCTAACAATCGATATAAATTAACAGCAGGTTATAGTTTTACTAAAGGCTGAGTGTGAAGTATTTAAAAAGTAATATGGCGGTGTCTTTGATGACATTCGTAGAAGTTGGGCGGCACTCTAGCTTGACTAGCGCGGCTAAATCTATGTGTTTAACAACTGGAGCAATCAGCCAGCAATTATTGCAACTAGAGCAAAAGCTTGGGCTGACATTAGTGGAAAGACACTCTAGAGGGATCCGCTTAACAGAGGTTGGTTCCCGCATACATCAAGTTGCTAAGTCGAGCCTTGAGGATATAGATGAAGTATTAGCGCAATTCGACTCCGCAAGTTATCCGAATACTGATATCCGCTTAAAGCTCACCCCTTCTTTTGCGTTTAAATGGTTGGTTCCAAGGCTTGAAGATTTCCATAGGCTTTGCCCGGAGATCCAAGTGCAAACCTTTGCTGAAGGAGCAATTGTTGATAAATCAGGGGAGGACTTTGATATTGCTATTGATTATGGGGAATTACCTTATACAGATGCAAATGCGACTTTGTTATTTGAAGAATATTTAGTGCCAGTAGCCAGCCCGCATTACTTGCAGACTCTATTTGCAAAAGGTTCTAGTAAAAATGCTGCTGAAATTGTTGTAGATATTGATTGGGCTAGCGTTACCTTGTTGCACGACGCTCAACCTTGGTTGGGCTCTAATCGAGATCAAGAATGGGCTTATTGGGCATATAAAATGAATATAGATTTTGAAACTAACCGAGGCCATTTTTTTAATCGAACAGATATGGCAATGGCAGCTGCGGAAGCGAGTGTAGGGGTTGCGCTTGCTCGAAAAGCGTTGATTAAAGATGAATTAGAGACAGGTCGCTTAGTGGCATTGTCTGAAGAGGTGAAAGCAAACGCTGGTTACTTCACTTTAACCCACTCCTCTAGCAGATCCGTTCAATCATTTGTTTCATGGTTATCGAAGCAAATTGACGACCAGTAAGTGTGGTCGAAACATATTTTTCAGCACTTTTGTACAAGCCTACAATATAACTTCTACAATTATCAGTAACTGTAAGGAGGAGCCATGGAAAAAGAAAAAATAACATGTGGTTATATAAATCCCGACGGTTGGCATTGTGAAGAAGAGGGTGGTGATTCAGGGCTTTGTTATTGGCATGACCCTAAAGTCGACAAAAGTAATGATGACGTAAAAGAAAAAATAGAAAAATGGGTAATCACAGGTAAACCACTTGATGGATTCCAATTAGCCAAAACAAACTTACGTGATATCGATTTAGTGAATAGAGGGTGTAAAAAGGGGTACTCATGCCGAAATGTTGATTTCTATAGAGCGGATTTAAGAGACGCGCATTTCTTTGGGCTTGATCTGCGCGGTTCTTCACTGATGAAAGCAAGAATGGTGAATGCCAATTTACACTGCGCTCACTTGGACAATTGTAACTTACTTGGCTCTGATTTAGGACGAGCAAGGTTGGATAACATCAATTGGGGTAATTCATTAAAACAAGAGACTGAAGCTAAGAAAGCAGAAAAGCGTAAAGAGAGAAGAAAAGCCAGGTCGTTGTATCAAGAAGCTGAAGAGGTATGCAGAAATATACGCAAGCAATGCGAGAAGCAGGGCTTGTTCGAGACTGCAGGGATGTTTTTCACTAAAGAAATGCGCTTTCGCCGGTATCAGTTACCTAGGTACAGTTTTCATCGTTTTATTTCTAAGCTGGTGGATTATTTTTGTGGCTATGGTGAGTCCCCATTGCGTGTTGTCCTTTTTTCTATTGTTCTTATTATTACTTGTGCAGTTGCGTATTTTTTCTTAGATACGACCATTACTTCCAATGCAGACACCAGTGCACCTTACTTTCTTCTTTTAGAGTTTTTTAATGCTCTTTATTTTAGCGTTGTGACGTTTACAACCCTTGGGTATGGAGATATATCGCCTGTTGGGATTGCTCGGTTTATTGCTGCAGTGGAAGCTTTTATGGGGAGTTTTATCATGGCATTGTTTGTTGTTGTATTTGTAAAGAAAATGACTCGGTGAACAATACCTAACTTATTTATTAAGATGGCTTGGTAGTTGAGTCTAATATGTAAAATATTTGTATGGCAATTGTCTATTTGGTCTTTTGTTATAGATACTTACATTATATTTGTCTTGTGTTTTAACCTCGTACTGGGAGAATGTAAACTCGTATATTGGGTTATGGTTGAGGCACAAGTGAAATCATCAGGAAGTCAGAATCATAGCAATAAAAAAACAAGCAATAAGAAAAAAAAGAAGAGCATCGTTAGAACTTGGATCGAAATTATGCTTTGGCTAATGCCAGTAACGGTAGGTGTTCTTACAGCCTATGCATTAAGTAAATAAGACACTCTCCAATCTGCAATAGATTTCAAAACCGCTGAATTATTTCTCCCCGCACCACTCATAAATTCTTTGTTTATATCATCCCTTTATTTCTGACTAATAAGATCACTGTATTGAATTCTAGTGTTTGATCTTAGTTATCTCTTAACTCTCATTTTTAGTGTAATTGACTGCTAGCTAGTTATTCAAATTAGGCGAACTGATCCATTTTCTTTTCTCCAAAATGAACATCAACTTAACTTACCACCAAACTGCTCATGCGACTTTTTATGTGAGTAAACACTTTGAATTTAATAAAGTTATTTTTGGTTATGTGCTGGTTTTTAAGCTTCTATGCATTGAGTGAGCAACCTTGGGAAGAACAAGTAACTTACAATGTAGGAGATAGAGTTACTCATAGTAGGGAGATTTTTGTCGCCACATTATGGAATAAAAGCAATGAACCGAGTGTCAGCAAGAGCCATTGGGAAGGTTGGATACATGTGAATCAATCTATCCCACAATTTGATGTCGATGAGAATTATCATAGCGGGCAGGTGGTTTATGTAAACGGAGATTTATACCTATCTAAATGGGGGCATAAAGGAGAGCAACCTGAAACGTCATGGTACTGGAGAAGGCTTGCTACTGATGGTGTACTTGAAAGTAATATCGAAGTTTCTGTTGAATCATCTAACCCCAAGTCGGCAGAGGTGATTTTAGGTACGGATCTAAACAGAAATAACATTAAAGACAGTTTTGAACTGGCTGTGCTAGAGACTTATCAAAATGAAGAACTTCAACGAATGGCATTGAATATGTCATTTATTTATCGAGCAGTACATGAATTAGAGCTTGATGAGTCGATTAATTTATTGGAAGAAGAGTCCCTTGAACTGTTTAATTCTCTTTTTGCATGGGAAAACTGCATGGAGGAGCTAGGTACAGATCAAGAGCTAATCGATCCTATGTCTTTATATCTAGATTCTATCTATGCTTCTTTGTTATACCGATTCGGTCAAAATGAAGCTTACCGAGATTTGAATGGAGAGTTCAATTTCTCAGAAAAAGTGCTTACTAGAAGTAATTGCATCTATTATGACTTTTGATTTGATAAAAAAGCCCAACTCTTGCGAGTTGGGCTTTTCCAAACGTTTGGTGGAGCTGGCGGGAGTTGAACCCGCGTCCAAAAATCATTCATCATTGGTACTACATGCTTAGTCGATCTTTAATTTCACCAGCAACCTGCGAACCGACACGCTAGTTAAAGGCTAACCTGAATTGTTATTCGCGCTTTTCCTCTCAGGTGGGAGAATCCGCGCTAGCTAGTTTGGGTTTGATCTCTTATTGGTCCCCGTCTTACGAGCGGAAGCTAGGGTAAGAGAGCTCTGAGCAGGTTATTAAGCTGCTAGTGCGTAGTTTTCGTCGTTTGCGACTATTTTTTTGCGGCTTTTAACGTGGCCAACCGCCCCACGGCATGCACCTCAGACTTCAAAATTCCTGTCGAATCCTAAATCAGCCCCAAGTGTTATTTGCATAGTACCAGAAAAGCTTTGCCTGTCTAGCATTGTGCGTTTAAGTGCTTAAATTTAGCGCAAATTACTCTTCATAATTCGTGCTTTATCTCTAGCCCAATCTTTTTCTTTCATATCAGTACGTTTATCATGCAGCTTTTTACCTTTAGCTACGCCAATTTTGATTTTCGCCCATGAGCGAGACCAATAAAGTGCGGTTGCCACTAAAGTCATGCCTTCACGGTTTATACGTCCGATAAGGTTATCGAGTTCTTTACGTTTTAAAAGAAGTTTACGAATACGCGTTGGGTTTGCAACGGTATGAGTACAAGCTTGAGTAAGCGGAGTAATCGTCATACCACTGATGTATGCTTCACCATCTCTGATGTAAACATAGCTTTCAGCAATGTTGGTTTTGCCTTCACGTAAGGATTTAACTTCCCAGCCTTGTAGCTCAAGCCCCGATTCTATTTCATCATCGATGAAATATTCGTGGCGAGCTTTCTTATTAAGCGCAATGGTATTACTACCAGCTTTGGATTTTGATTTATTCTTTGCCATAATGGCCTCATTATACGGATTGCGCCTCTATTGGGGAATCCTTTTGTTTGCGCGCTAGCTCAATAGAATTAGAATTGCTGACAGCTTTTAATGTAACGCTGTCTTTAACAGGAGTCTATATGCCAAAGGTTACTCGTTCAGCATTGGTGTCATTTAGTGCTGATCAAATGTTTAATTTGGTCAACGATGTTGCTCGTTATCCAGAATTTTTACCAGGATGCTCAGGCTCTCGTGTGATTGAATCATCAGAAACATCGATGGTAGCATCTGTTGATGTGTCAAAGGCTGGCATAAGTAAAACATTTACCACTTCTAATAGCCTGACTCAAGGGGCGATGATCATGATGGAGTTGGTTGATGGACCTTTTAAGAAGCTACAGGGTGGATGGCACTTTACGCCATTAGACGAGCAAGCGTGTAAAGTTGAGTTAAAGTTAGAATTTGAATTCTCCAGCCGAATGATTGAAATGGCATTTGGAAAAGTCTTTAATGAACTCACAGGAAATATGGTCAGTGCGTTCACACAACGAGCTAAGCAGGTTTACTAAGCCATGACAATTGAATCAGACATGATCCATGTAGAAGTGGTTTATGCGCTTCCTCTGGAACAGCGCGTTTTTACTTTAGTGGTGAATAAGAACACTAATGTTAGCGATATTATTGAGCAATCTGGTGTGTTGGAACTTTACCCTGAGATTGATCTCGCTAAAAATAAAGTGGGAGTGTTTAGCCGAAATGTTAAGTTAGATGCGACTGTTAGAGATAAAGATCGTATTGAGATATACAGACCTTTACTTGCTGACCCAAAAGAGATTCGCAGGAAACGTGCAGAGCAAGCTAAGAAAGCCGCCGCAAAATAATTTATTAAGACATTTAAAATAAAGCTCGCCAGTGGCGAGCTTTATTTATATTTATCGTAGACTTTCGAAAAACTCATCACCACTTTCAAAGTCACCCGCTACAGCGACTAATGTGCCGTCAGCGTTGAAATCAACAATAAGGTTCTTTTGGATGGAGTCGTTATGCCCTTCAGTATGATGGTAAATATAATACCAAGTATCAGGGAAGCCATTTTCAATCAACATTGGTGAGCCCATAACATAACGAACTTGAGTTTTGGTCATACCAAACTTGAGTTGGTTTACGGCATCTTGCTCAACATAGTTACCTTGGTTTATATCAATACGATAAACCAATTTTTCTAGTACAGAACAACCCGTCAACATTGTGAGAGCTAGTGGAACGGCGACTAGCCACTTTTTAATTCGCATAGTTTGAGATCTTAATTCGCTAAAATACAGCCTGATAATAAACAAGCTCTCGCAAGAAGTAAAAAGCTCCTTGCGTATTGAGCTAGTTATGACTAGCAAATTTGAATTAAGTTGCAAATTTTATGAACAAATTAGACTCGATTGAGAATGAAAGTATGTTTTCAACACCAAATACTATGCTGCAATCAATAGTTCTTTTGCATTCGCGAGCGTAGATTCTGTAATTTGGCTTCCCCCAAGCAGGCGTGCCAGCTCTGAAATGCGCTGCTGTTCATCTAGTGTGCGCATCTGTGTTTCTGTTTTTCCAGCTTTGGTGCTTTTGGCAACAAACAGCTGTTGGTGACCGCAACCTGCAACCTGAGGTAAGTGAGTCACACACATCACTTGGGTTGATTCCCCTAGAGTGCGTAACATTTTACCGACTACAGCAGCTGTCGGGCCGCTAATGCCTACATCTACTTCATCAAAAATGAGGCTAGGGGTATCAACTTTTTGTGCAGTAATAACTTGTATAGCAAGTGAGATTCGCGAAAGTTCACCACCTGAAGCCACCTTTGCGATAGGTTGCATTGGTTGACCTGGGTTGGTTGAAACCACAAAAGTCACACTATCCATACCTAAAGGTGAAGGGTGTGTGTTGGTATTGCTCACCTGTATTTCAAATTGTGCTTTCTCCATGCTGAGTTCATGCATGCTTTGCGTAATTAGCTTATTGAGTTCTTTAGCATATCGAGTTCGTGATTTATGCAGTTTTTCAGCTTTTACGACGAACGCTTGGTACTGCAATTCGACATCTTGAGCAAGCTCTTCAAGTTTTTCGTCAGAGCAATCTAAGCTTTCAATTTGTTGCAATAGGTCTTGGTGGTGTTGGTATAGATCTTCAGGCAATACTTGGTGCTTACGAGCCATAGACATGATTTTAGAATAACGTTCTTCGACATATGCCATACGAGCTGGGTCAACATCGATACTATCTAAATACGTTCTGAGTTCACTGTTGGTTTCTTCGATTTGAATAATGGCTTCAGCAAGTAAATTCGGAAGTTCAACGAGTCTTTCATCTAACTCAGCTAATTCTAGCAATGATTGGTTTGCTGACTGTAAGATGCTTAGTGCATTTACATTCTCACCTTCATAAATCAACTCAATTGCTTGCTGGCAAGTAGAAGCTAGCTCACCACTATTAGAAAGGCGCTTATGTTCCTGTTCTAACTCCGTAAACTCTTCTTCATTGATTGATAGTTCATTAAACTCTTTTATTTGATATTCAAGCAGCTGTTTTTGAGCTTGGTTTTGTTGGCTATTTTCAAGAAGTTGTTTCAGATAGTTATCAGCCTGACGCCAAGTTTGGTAAGCCAAGCGGGTAGATTTGAGAAGGTTGAAATGACCTGCATATTGATCAAGCATAGCCATTTGGTAGTCACCTTTCATTAGTTGATGGTGTGCATGCTGACCATGAATATTGATTAAGCATTGTCCTAGAGATTTGAGCTGAGCTAAAGGCACAGGGCTACCATTGATGAAAGCCCTTGAGCGACCTTCTTTTGAAATTGTTCGACGTAAAATACATTCACCACCATCGAGAAGATCATTATCTTCTAGCCAGCGAGTCGCATGTAAGTTGTTTTCGAGTAAAAATGCAGCGCTGACTTCGGTTTTATCTTCACCTTGCCTAACCATTCCTGCATCAGCTCTTCCTCCAAGACACAAACCTAATGCATCAATTGCAATAGATTTACCTGCACCGGTTTCTCCGGTAATTGTTGTCATGCCTTTAGAAAGTTCTAGCTGTAAAGACTTAACAATAGCAAAATTATTAACACTTAAATGAGCCAGCATTTTATTTACCTGTATAACTGAACAATACTGTATATAAGCTCAGTATATACTGTTTCTTTATACAGTAAAGTCAACGGTTGAAAATTTTTTGTGATAGTCATCAGAATTGGAGTTCTCTATAGAGCACTGAAACTACTATAGATTCCTGATTAACTCGTTTCCAATGAAGGGATCTTGATACAGGACGTAAGGATAAGTATTGATTTGATGAGAGTTCTATAGGTAATAAAAAAGGCTGACCGAACTTAGCCAACCTTGTTTAAATTATTCGTTATTCGTTATTCGTTATTCGTTATTCGTTATTCGCTGAAAGCAGTCTATTGGTTTAGAACAGCTTGCTCGACCAGCCTAGCTTGTTACGGAGAACGTGATAGTAATTATAGTCTTTTGGGTGGATAAGCTTGAGTACATTTGGGCTTTGGTAAATGTGAATTTCATCGCCTGGGGAAACCGGGAGCGAGATTTGACCATCACAGCTGATTTCTTGAGTACCACGATTATCAGGTGAAACGATAAGCTTGATGCGGCGCTTTCCATCGACTACAAGAGGTCGGCTGGAGAGTGTATGCGGAAACATCGGTACTAATGAGATAGCATTCAAACTTGAAGATAAAATTGGACCACCACCTGATAGTGAGTACGCGGTAGAACCCGTAGGTGTTGAAACTATTAAACCATCAGAGCGCTGAGAAAATGCAAAGCTATCATCAATGTATACCTCAAATTCGATCATATGTGCGACTTGCCCAGGGTGTAACACGGCTTCGTTGAGGGAGGCATTATGACTTTTTATTTGACCGTGTCGGTGTATTTCGGTTTCAAGTAGAAAGCGTTCTTCTTCCATAAATTCGCCTTTCAATACATCGGTCAGCGACTCTTGGAAGTTTTCAGGGTTTAAGTCGGTAAGGAAACCTAGGTTACCTCGGTTAACACCGATCACTGATATATCGAAACGCGATAGGATACGAGCGGCCCCGAGCATATTTCCGTCACCACCAACAACTATCGCAAGATCGGCGCGTTTGCCCAGCTCAATGAGGCTAGAAAAGTGTTCTTGTGGGATATCGTCTAAAATACTCGCAAGTCGGTCATCAACAAATACTTGATAACCTTCAGTACTTAACCACTGATAGAGCTCTCTATGAGTCTGAATTGCTTGCTGATCTCGAGGTTTACCGATAATGGCGATGACTTCAAATGGCTTTTTCATAACGTTTCCAAACGAATTAGGCTTGAATCAAAATTCTTCATCCCCATAATAAAGGCAAGTTGAACGTCTATGCGAGTGTTTTATATCAATTTGGGGCGCAAAAACGCCTGTCACTTGCATTGAAAACGAATTCTGGAGATATCATGAGCAACGAAGAAAACAAAGTAACCGAAGCAGAGCTAGATCAGATCATTGCTGAAGCTGAGAAAGTGGAAGAAGCTGAACTGAATGAAGACGCTGCTGATGAGCAGGAAGCAAAAATTGCTCAACTGGAAGCAGCACTGCTTTCTAGCGAATCTAAAGTGAAGGAGCAGCAAGATTCTGTTCTTCGCGCGAAAGCTGAAGTTGAAAACATGCGTCGTCGTAGTGAGCAAGAAGTTGATAAGGCGCGTAAATTCGCTTTGAACAAATTTGCTGAAGGTTTACTTCCGGTTATCGATAACCTAGAGCGCGCTATCCAAGCTGCTGATACAGAAAATGACGCGGTTAAGCCAATCCTTGAAGGTGTTGAGCTAACGCATAAAACTTTTGTTGATACTGTATCTAAGTTTGGTCTTAAAGAGATCAACCCTGAAGGTGAAGTTTTCAATCCTGAATTTCACCAAGCAATGTCGATTCAAGAAAGCCCAGATCATGAAGCAAACACAGTTATGTTCGTGATGCAAAAAGGCTATGAGCTAAATGGTCGAGTTGTTCGTCCTGCGATGGTTATGGTTGCAAAATAAACCACTAGCAAAATCGATACTAAAAGAGAGGCATATGCCTCTCTTTTTTTTATGCCTATACGCTAGATACCTTATTAAATAAGCATGTTCTAATTTTATGGTTGCTCATTCCTTTAAAATGCGGTTTTTCAATTATTTAGTGTTTTATTTTATGAAACTGATTGTTTTTGATTAAATGCTTCAATGTCACAGTTGTAATTATTTTGTAAAATAATGCTTTTAATTGTTATTTCTGTATGTAAAATCCTCTGCAATATAGCGGTTTGACTCGCATATATAACTATAAAAACACATTTTTCAAACATAACAGACTGGAGAAGAACGATGGATAAATCGCTCTCAAGTAAGATTTTTGTAGGCTTGTTTGCTGGCCTACTTATTGGTACTGCGATTCAGTATCTATTTAGCGGCATTGCAATCTTTGACACTTACCTACTCGGCGCTGCAGAAGGTGCTGGTGGTATGTTTGTATCGCTGATTAAACTTCTTGTTGTTCCATTGGTATACGTATCGATTGTTTGCGGTATTGTTGAACTGAAAGACATTCGTTCATTTGGTCGTCTAGGTGGTAAAACCTTTGCTCTTTACATTATTAACACCATCATCGCGATCTCAGCTGCTTTAACGATTGGTCTGATTTTCCAACCTGGTGCAGGTGCAAACCTTGCAGGTACGGTTTCTGAAACTATTGCGCTGACTACAACAGAAACGCCAGACATCTTCTCTCTTGTTGTTAATATCGTTCCAAGCAACCCTGTTCAAGCGTTTGCAAGCGGCGATATGCTACAAATCATCTTCATGGCAATTTTGACAGGTCTTGCTATTCAGGCGCTTGATTCTCGTGGCGGTCCTGCTATCAAGACATTCAAGATGGCTAACGAAATCATGATGAAGCTAATTGGTCTAGTGATGAGCCTAGCGCCATACGGTGTATTTGCGCTTATGATTCAACTAGGTGCGACACTTGATGCTGATACCTTAATGTCGGTTGCGGGTTACGTTGCGCTTGTTGTTGCAATGCTAGTATTCTGGATTTTCTTCTTCTATCCAATGATGGTTGGTTCTTTCACTGGTATTTCACCAAAGCAATTCCTACGTGCAACACGTGAGCAAGTTCTTTTCTCACTTTCTACTGCAAGTTCGAACGCTACAATTCCAGTAACAATGCGTACTCTAACGGATAAACTGAACGTATCTAAATCAGTAGCTGGTTTTGGTGTACCGCTTGGTGCAACGATGAACATGTCAGGTGTCTCTATCTACATCGCACTAGCAACTATGTTCGTAGCAAACGCATTTGGTCAGCCAATCAACACTGCTGATATCTTTACTCTGGGTCTAACTATCCTTCTTCTATCTATTGGTGCTGGTGGTGTTCCTGGTGGTGGTGTTGTTATGGTCGGTGTTCTATTACACCAACTAGGCTTACCGCCAGAAGGTCTAGCGATTGTTGCTGCTGTTGACCGTATTTGTGACATGTTCTGTACATCTTCAAACGTTGTTGGTGACACTGCGGTAAACACTATCGTAGCGAAATCTGAAAATGAGATTGGCGTGGAGAAAGAAGAAGGCGCTGAACTTAAAAATGCAGAAGCTTAAGTTTTAATTTTAAGTTTTAACTAAAGCTTGATAACTGGAAGCCTCGCTCAAATAGAGCGGGGCTTTTTTGTGCCTGTAATATTTATTATTAAGTAATAACAGTTCGTGGGTACTTAATATGATGGTTGAAAATAAGTGCCAAGTTTGGTTTTAGATCTCACTTTTTATCGTTACTTGGATAGGGATAGATCATCTATTTTCAATATTTAACCTTGATCACATATAATACTACAATAGTATTTTATATTCTTTGACAACCTACATTCTGACGACATAAAGGAAACCCAATAATGAAGTTGTCTTACCTTAGCCTACTGACTGCTGGTCTTTTAGCTGCTCCTGCAATTGCTTCTAATCTCGATGTTGGTCAACAGTTTGACCTTGATCCGGCGAAAGCCCCAGCTCAAAACTTCGACTTATCAAAGTGGAAAATTAATTTACCAGAGCTGACCACTGAAGGTTCTAGAAAAGGAAAAACACTAGAGATAGGTAAGAAAGAACTGTCGAATGTAGAAACGCCTTATGTTCACCCTAAATGGTTCTATACAGATGCAGAATCTGGCGCGATGGTTTTTGTTGCTCCGAATACAGCACCAACAACACCAAATAGTAAGAATACACGTAGTGAACTACGAGCAATGCTGGCAGATAGCTACTCAGCACCGAGCAATAACTTTGCGATCTCTAGCCATAAGAATGCTGAAGAGTTTGGTTCTATCGGCGGACAAATGACAGCGACACTTTCTGTTGACCAAGTGAGTACTAGCGGAAATTATAAGAAGACAGGCGCGTTCTCTGTGGTGATCGGTCAAATTCATGGTTCAGATAATGAGCCATTAAAAATTGTTTACCGTAAATTACCTGAGCATGAGCACGGTTCTTTGACTTGGAATTATGAATTAAACCCTCCAAAAGAACTTAAAAATGCCAAAGACGAAAATGGTAAAAAGCTGCGTAAAGATATTCGTCATGATGTGTTTGGACAATACAATCTAAAGAAAGGCAGCACAGATCCTAGTGATGGTATTAAGCTTGGTGAAGTTTTCTCATATGATGTAGACATTAAAGACAACATTATGCATTTAACGTTTACTAAAAATCCTAACTCAGCGGATCCAGTTGTTAAGACTTACGATGTTGATTTAGCTAAAGGCAAATACCAAGGGCATGATGTCGATCTTGGATATGGTCAAGACTGGATGTATTTCAAAGCTGGCGCTTATAACCAATGTAATACTAAAAAATCGAGTTCAGCCTGTGAATGGCGTGGTATGGAAGCGGGAGATTACACCCAAGCAAGTTTCTATCAGTTAACTCTCAATCAATAATATTGGCGAATCAATAATCATTTTATCAATATCTATTTGATTAACATCTATTTGAAAAAGACCTTCTTTGTGGAGGTCTTTTTTTTATATGGGCAGGATATATCAGGCATTTACTTTATGGATGTTGAACTTTCGAATCTCTAACCTTCAAGCCTTAACCTGTAAGGGATAACCTATTTTTCATCGATAAGTAAAAAGAAGCATGAAAAATGCGTTTTTTTTTACTTATTCCCTTGAAAACCAGTTTGCAGCCCCTATCTATGGTGCATACGAAAGCAAAATACATTTGCACTTTAATTTTGTGTATTAGGGTTGAATCCCTGATTACCATCCCCCACATAGTGGGTATAGCAAAAACTAAATAGAATTTATTCGGAGATAGCCTGATGGGTCGAATCATTGGTATTGATTTAGGTACTACTAACTCTTGTGTTGCTGTTTTAGACGGCGACGCACCACGCGTACTAGAAAATGCTGAAGGCGAACGCACAACAGCATCTGTAATCGCATATACAGACGGCGAAACACTAGTTGGTCAACCAGCGAAGCGTCAAGCGGTGACTAACCCTCAAAACACGTTATACGCTATTAAGCGTTTAATCGGTCGTCGTTTTGAAGATGAAGAAGTACAGCGCGATATCGAAATCATGCCTTTTAACATTGTTAAAGCTGATAACGGTGATGCATGGGTTGAAGCGCAAGGCCAAAAAATGGCTGCTCCTCAAGTATCTGCTGAAGTTCTTAAGAAAATGAAGAAAACAGCTGAAGACTTCCTTGGCGAAGAAGTAACTGGTGCAGTAGTTACTGTTCCTGCTTACTTCAACGATGCACAGCGTCAAGCAACGAAAGATGCTGGTCGTATCGCTGGTCTTGATGTTAAACGTATCATCAACGAACCAACGGCTGCAGCTCTAGCTTACGGTTTAGACAAGAAAGGCGGCGACCGCACTATCGCTGTATACGACCTTGGTGGTGGTACATTCGATATCTCTATCATCGAAATCGATGAAGTAGAAGGCGAGAAAACTTTCGAAGTTCTTTCAACTAACGGTGATACTCACCTAGGTGGTGAAGATTTCGATAACCGCATGATCAACTACCTAGTAGATGAGTTCAAGAAAGAGCAAGGTATCGACCTTAAAGCTGATCCACTAGCTATGCAGCGTGTTAAAGAAGCAGCAGAAAAAGCGAAAATTGAGCTTTCTTCTACTACTCAAACAGACGTAAACCTACCTTACGTTACTGCTGATGCGACTGGTCCTAAGCACATGAACATCAAAGTGACTCGTGCGAAGCTTGAGTCTCTAGTTGAAGACTTAGTTCAACGTTCTCTTGAGCCACTTAAAGTTGCTCTAGCAGATGCTGACCTATCTGTAGGCGAAATCACTGACGTTATCCTAGTTGGTGGTCAGACTCGTATGCCTATGGTTCAAGCTAAAGTAACTGAATTCTTCGGTAAAGAGCCACGTAAAGACGTGAACCCAGACGAAGCTGTTGCAATGGGTGCTGCTGTTCAAGGTGGTGTACTAGCTGGTGAAGTTAAAGACGTTCTTCTTCTAGACGTTACTCCTCTATCTTTCGGTATCGAAACGATGGGCGGCGTAATGACTAAGCTAATCGAGAAAAACACGACTATCCCTACTAAAGCGGATCAAACGTTCTCTACAGCTGAAGACAACCAAAACGCAGTAACTATCCACGTTCTTCAAGGTGAGCGTAAGCAAGCGACTTACAACAAGTCTCTTGGTCAGTTCAACCTAGAAGGTATCCAACCAGCACCACGTGGCATGCCACAAATCGAAGTAACATTCGACCTAGATGCTGATGGTATCCTGAACGTATCTGCAAAAGATAAAGCGACAGGTAAAGAGCAGAAGATCACTATCCAAGCATCAGGCGGTTTGTCTGAGGAAGAGATCGAAGCAATGGTACAAGAAGCTGAAGCTAATAAAGAAGCGGACAAAAAGTTCGAAGAGTTAGTAACAGTTCGTAACCAAGCTGACCAAATGATCCACGGCACTAAGAAGCAAGTAGAAGAAGCTGGTGAAGCTCTACCTGCAGACGAGAAAGAGAAGATCGAAGCGGCAATTACAGCACTAGAAGAAGTTAAGTCTGGTGATGATAAAGAAGCTATCGACGCTAAAGTTCAAGAACTTATGCAAGCTGCTCAAAAGCTAATGGAAATTGCTCAACAGAAAGCTCAAGCAGAACAAGCTGGTGCTGACGCTGGTGAGCAACCGAAGCAAGACGACGATGTTGTTGACGCTGAATTTGAAGAAGTAAAAGAAGATAAGAAGTAATTCTTATTGATTAAGGGGCTTTTAACAGCTCCTTTTCTTCATGAATATTTTTGCGGGCGTCAGAGGTAACTCTTACGCCCGCATATTTGTAATTAGCTTGTCGATCTAGATAATGGCTCTCGAATTTCGAATCTCGAACCTTTATCTAGATTGATACATAAACCGCCGATTGTAGTGATAGCTTACTAACCAATAGTGAGTATTAAATGCGATATGGTAGCAATAATTTGGTGACTTAAAACATGTCAAAACGTGATTTTTACGAAGTATTAGGCGTTAGCCGCGATGCATCAGAGCGTGATATTAAAAAAGCGTATAAGCGCTTAGCAATGAAATTCCACCCAGACCGTAATCAGGGTGACGAGAGCGCAGCCGATAAGTTTAAAGAAGTAAAATTAGCGTACGAAATCTTAACCGATTCGCAAAAGAAAGCCGCTTACGACCAATATGGTCATGCTGCTTTTGAACAAGGCGGAATGGGTGGTGGCGGTGGCTACGGCGGCGGTCAAGGTGATTTCGGCGACATCTTTGGTGATGTTTTTGGTGATATCTTCGGTGGTGGTCGCCGTGGTGGCGGTCAGCAACGTGCACAACGTGGTTCTGATTTACGTTACAACATGGAATTAACGCTAGAAGAAGCGGTTCGTGGTGTTTCTAAAGAAATCGAAGTACCGACCCTTGTTGAGTGTGATACATGTGATGGCAGCGGAGCGAAAAAAGGCTCATCTGCACAAACATGTGGAACCTGTCACGGTCACGGTCAAGTTCAAATGCGTCAAGGTTTCTTTGCTGTACAACAAACATGTCCAACATGTAACGGTAAAGGCAAAATCATTAAAGACCCTTGTAACTCTTGTCATGGACAAGGTCGCAAGCAAAAGACTAAAACGCTTAACGTTAAGATCCCTGCTGGCGTGGACACTGGCGATCGCATTCGTTTATCTGGCGAAGGTGAAGCGGGAGAGCAAGGCGCTCCAGCTGGTGATTTGTATGTGCAAGTTCATGTTAAAGAGCACCACATCTTCGAACGTGACGGCAACAACCTTTACTGCGAAGTGCCAGTAAGCTTTGCTATGGCAGCATTGGGTGGTGAAGTTGAAGTTCCAACACTAGATGGTCGTGTAAACCTTAAAGTGCCTGAAGAAACGCAAACCGGTCGTATGTTCCGTATGCGTGGCAAAGGTGTTAAAGGCGTTCGTGGCGGTGGCGTTGGTGATTTAATCGTTAAGCTTGTTATTGAAACTCCAGTGAAGTTGAGCTCTCGTCAGAAAGAACTTCTAAAAGAGTTTGAAGAGACATGTGGCGGTGAAGCAGCCAATAAGCATAAGCCTAAATCTGAAGGTTTTTTTAACGGTGTTAAAAACTTCTTTGATGACCTAACTAAGTAATTAGATAGTGGTTTGAAATTTGAAAAGCCTGCCAGTGTGCAGGCTTTTTTGATCTTCTCGTTTACTTAAAAATGTAGCTATGTATATGCCTAGTCCTAGTCATTCTTTATTCATCAAAAAGACATTAACTTCTATAAGCTAGGTCCTATTATTTCCAGCAATCAGGAGGGGATTCTTCACCTGAAGATTTTAGCGTCATTGTTTTGGGAGTGCCTAAGCAAGAATCTCCACTTTGCCCTTTAGTTGACTGCGCGGTAGCGGTTATTGTATATGCCATGCTGCTGGAACTTGCGACAGAAAAAACGTAGCGTTCACTTGGTGATTCACACATAGTACAAGCCCCTCCTGAAATAATACTTCCCCAGCTATATGTACCATTGTAAGACTGTTCAAGTGTGAGTTGTATTTTTGCCATATCAGCTAATGCTGCCGTTCTATGAGATTTAATTACATGATCGGTATAGCTTGGGTAGGCAATAGCGGTCAGCACTCCAATAATAGCCACTGCGATCAATAGTTCGATCAATGTCATTCCTTTGCGACTTAAGTTGTTGTTGTTACATTTATTTTTTCGAATCATCACGAGTAGTTCCTTCTCTATATTCAGCCTATTTTTCTCCGGTGATAGCATCCTTGCAAGATTAAATACGGTTACGTATCGGTTTACATAGGAATTTGGGAAATGTCTCGCGGGTTTACCTTCTTAGAGCTACTCATAACCATATCAGTGCTCTCAATATTATTGGCTGTTGCTGCTCCAAGTTTTAGCTCTGTCTCGGAAACGGTGAAGATGCAACGGTTAGCTACCGAGTTGAATGGTTTTATGATGCAGGCGAAATCTGAGGCGGTCATGAGAAATACAGATCTTTGGGCTCATTTTCTAATGAGTGGTAACTCAAATGATACCGGTGAGTGGAAAATTGAATTGACCGAATTCGATGTGCCAAATACTGGTACGGCAATACTTACAATGGAAGGGATTTCATTTCGAAACGTAGACTTCACCGTTAACTACAGTTCTGAGCAAATTAAATTTAGTGGAGTAAACGGTAAGGCTAAAGATGGGCATCTTTTATTTGATATGAACTCTAAGCCTTTAAAGCTCATAACATATCGTGCTTCTGGAAGAATGAGAATTTGTGGTGTAGAGGGAAATTTTTATGGTTATCAGACCTGCACTTAAGAGGGGACAATTCGGTGCAACATTAGTCGAATTTATGATCTCTTCCATTTTGGGAATTGTAGTTATTGGAAGCGTGGGATCGGTATTTATATCCGGACAAAACATCGCATCCGAGAGAAGTAAAGAATTACTATTATTACAACAAGTTTCAGGTGCTCTTCAATACTTTAAAGAGGATATCCAGCGTGCGGGCTACGATGGAGGTGCTGGTGTATCTCTAAAATTATCAGGCTCCACTGATACTTTATATATTTCTCCAGACTCAAAAACGGTCGCATATGCTTACGCTCATCAATCTGAGATCCGAAATGTCGCTTTTGTATTTGATTCAGGCTTGGTCAAGGTTTGTGATAGTCCCTCCAGTATCGTAAAAACAATATCAGCGGCGACTAGTGGGTGCTCTTCTATCTTTGAGCCTAATCAAATTCGAGTAGTTGACTTTAATGCGAACCAGTCAAGTATTGAATCTCAAGGGGTTAGTTCAGGTATTACAACTATTACGATCTCTGCAGAATTAGTAGGAGATACGTCAGTGAACTATTCATCAAGCGTGATTGTACAAAATAGGAATTGGCGATGAATAAAAATCAACAAGGCGCAGTTGTTTTACTTGTAACAAGTGTATTGCTGGTCTCTGCTTTAATGTTAACTTTTGGTAGTTATCGTTCTGTTTTTTACCAAATAAAAAGAGCGCAAAATGAAGTTGAAGCACGCAAGCAACATTGGGAAGCAGAGGGAGGTCTGGAATGTGGTTTCACTCAGTTTAAAAATGAAGGAAGTCTTCCCCCTATAATTTCGGTGTGCTCAATGAAGAATCAAATCACTCCTGTTTTTAATGTTATTCCAACAGGTTATCAAATATCCTCTGTGAGTGGGCATTCTCATTTGAAGAAAAATATCGTATTTGGAGGTTCACTTAGTTCTGGTGCGATGCAATCGAGTGCCGATGTTTACTTTTATTCAAGTGCAACGTTTTCAACACCGGATCCTGGTGCCTTAAGTAGTGATGGTTGGGAGTGTGTAGCATTACGTTATCGGAATAGGTTTTATTCATCTTCTGTTGATAATAAAGGAGTTATTCATGGTGTGCCTCCTTACAGTAGTTTTAATAATCCTTCAGGTGCAGATTGTTCAAATGTAGTTGGTAATGATCATTTATCTAATGGTACGGGGGATGATTTTTATCATGACCCTAATGTAAAACCATTCGAATCATTCTTTGGCGTACCTGCTGCAGACCATAATGAGATACGAGATGAAGGATCATTTTTTGTTATTAATGGTGGGGGGGCACCAAAAATATTATCTAATTGTGGGCAAGTTTTGGCAACACAGATAAATGCAGGCAATCATCATTTATGGGTTGAAGGAGGCTGCGAAGTCACTCAAGATCAATATAACAATTTGGTTGATGCTACAGCTGCAACTGATGGGGTCACTATTTTAATTCATGATGGGCTGATGTCTTTTATGGGGAAACCCTCTACGGGGGCTACTTCAAATAAACTTAAAGGTGTGCTGTTTCATTTTAATGTGGACTATTCACCTACACCTGCGGATTGGGCGTCCTTTGATGCAAATATCTATTTAAATCATGTTCCGAGTGTTATCGAAGAAAGTTACCGAACTATCGCCTCTTATTATCAGCATGGTGCATTTACTGTATCTGGTGGGCAGTATTTCGATACACCGAACCAAGCCGCTGTGTTCTTTGATTCACTGGATTTTAGATTTAATAAAGATGTGATCGATAATTCAAGAAAAGAATTTATGAAAATTCAATGGCAAAAAGGATCATGGAATGATTTATAAGCAAAAAGGCTTTAGCTTAATTGAAGTACTCATTTCATTTTTATTGATCGGAGTAGGCTCTCTAGGGCTCATTAAATTGCAGACTTATGTTGAGCAAAAGTCTGACTTTGCTATTCACAGTGTGGAAGCTCTGCATTTGGCTGAGAATAAGCTGGAGTGGTTTAGAACTCGTGGTGCATCTGCCGCTTTATCGAGTATAACGCCTGCGGATTTTGCTACGGATATTGTTGATGGTCTAGATCACACCCATGCTCAATACCAACTTGATTGGACAGTGGCGGACAGTTTATCTGGAGCACTAAAAACCATTCAAATCACTAGCTCTTGGGAAGACAGGTTTGGTAATAGTCAATCAATCAAATTACAAACCATGGTTTCTAAATACAGCGAGTTCGATTGATTCTTTGAGCTTATAACTTCAATGTCGTGATAGTTTGCTCTTCTCGGACATTGTTTACGTGCTAGTTAAAATGATGTATCCAGCATGGTGTTCTTTTTGTTTTTACATTGTTACTGCATTATGGTGTTTTTGCAAAATATGTCTCCATTTATGGAAATATAGATGGAATCTTGTGCTTTTTAATTGTGGTTTTAATAGAATATGTGTGAACCAATAGGTCGTGGTCATAACTTTAATTAGACCTAAAGAAAACAACATCACATATGGAGTTACCATGAGTAACCAAGCCGTAAAACAAGCACCGGACACTGGCAAAATCAGTGGAATGGACCGCTTTTTAAATTTCATTGAACGTGCAGGTAATAAGATTCCAGATCCAGCAATCTTATTCTTCTGGGCGTTAGTTATTGTATGGGTATTATCTGCACTTTTGTCGAATGTTTCATTCGATCTTATCAACCCTCGAACGGGTGATGCTCTAGAAGTTAATAACCTATTAACGGGTGAAGCTCTTGCGAGCTTCCTTGCGAACATGGTAACTACGTTTACCGGATTTGCACCATTAGGTATCGTACTTGTTGCTATGTTAGGGGTTGGTGTTGCTGACTCTTCTGGTTTCATTACTACTGGCCTTAAGAAGATGCTGAACTTCACGCCAGCTAAACTTCTTACACCAATGCTAATTTTGGTTGCTATTGTATCTCACACTGCAGCTGATGCTGGTTATGTACTCGTTATTCCTCTTGGCGGTATCATCTTCCATGCTGCGGGTCGTCACCCTCTAGCGGGTATCGCAGCAGCGTTTGCTGGTGTATCTGGTGGTTTCTCTGCAAACTTCATTCCTTCAGGTATTGATCCTCTTCTCGCGGGCTTCACACAAACAGCGGCAAATGTTCTTGACCCTGCTTATGTGATTAACCCTCTAGCGAATATCTTCTTTACTGGTCTATCTTCAATTTTAATTGTTGCGATTGGTTGGTATGTTACTGAGAAAATCATTGAGCCACGTTTAGCTAAACTTCCAATTGATGAAGATGCAGAAACTGCTCCTGACCTTGGTACGTTTACGGACATTGAAGCAAAAGCATTTAGATACGCTGGTTGGGCAATGGTTGCAGGTATTGGTCTGCTTATTGCGGCATTAATGCCTGAAAACTCCGCGCTTCGTTCTCCTGAAGGTGAGTTAACTTCATTCTCTGCACCAGTCATGAAATCAATTGTTCCTTTGATTTTCATCTTGTTCATCATTCCAGGCATTGTCTATGGTCGTGTGTCGGGTACGTTTAAAAGCAGTAATGATGTAATCAAAGCAATGTCAGAAACAATGGCAACAATGGGTGCTTACATTGTAATGTCGTTCTTCTGTGCACAATTCCTTTCTGCATTCGGTCAATCAAACATCGGTACAATGCTAGCGTTGTACGGTGCGGAAGGTCTGAAAGCAATGGACCTTCCTGGTGAAGCTACTGTTGTAGGTATGATTCTTCTAACGGCATTTGTTAACTTACTTGTTGGTTCGGCATCAGCGAAATGGGCACTGATTGGTCCTATCCTAGTTCCGATGCTAATGGTTGTTGGTATTTCTCCAGAGCTTTCTCAAGCGGCTTACCGTGTAGGTGATTCTGTATCTAATATCATTTCACCTCTAATGGTATTCTTCCCGCTAGTGGTTGTTTACTGTCAGCGTTACGTTAAGTCGACAGGTATTGGTACTCTTGCTTCTATGATGATGCCATTCTCGATCGCAATGCTAATCGGTTGGAGTATCTTCCTACTAGCATACTGGGCTTTAGGTATCCCTCTGGGTATTCAAGCTCCTTACACTTACACAATGTAAGTAGCATTTCTTTCTGATTATTATCAAGAAAGGATGAAACTAAGCGAATAATTGATGAAGCCCGTACCGATATGTACGGGCTTTTTTATTGAATATTCAAAAGATCACGTTAATCTACGCGTATAAAGAAAACTTGAGGAATAAGCCTTGTCAGAGAACACCTTTACTGCTCAAGATGAGTTGTTTATGCGCAGAGCTATTGAGCTTGCTTCAAAAGCCGAAGATGAGGGGGAAGTCCCGGTCGGTGCTGTTCTAGTTAAAGACGGAAGCATTATTTCCGAAGGGTGGAATCGCTCGATAGGTGGTCATGATGCAACGGCACATGCAGAAGTAGAAACGCTTCGTAAAGCAGGACAAACACTTCAAAACTATCGGCTGCTTGATACAACGCTCTATGTCACTTTAGAGCCTTGCCCTATGTGCGCGGGTGCCTTACTTCATAGCCGCGTTAAACGAATTGTATTTGGTGCTCCTGATTTGAAATCGGGTGCTGCTGGAACCGTTTTAAATTTATTTGAAAGCCAAGCTTCCTATCACTATGCCGATGTGGACAGTGGTTTGTTAGAGAATGAATGTCGTGAACAGCTTCAGGCTTTCTTTAAAAGACGTCGTAAAGAAATTAAAGAGAAAAGAAAGCAAGAAAGATCATTAGATGAGAAGGAAAGCCGTTAACTTAGCGAGTCTATTCCACGATCATTTGCATGAATGCACGATTGCGCCAAATGATTTTCTTCTTATTGTTTGCAAGCATACGTTTACGACGATTAGCTGCTACCGTTTTATCAAGGCGCTTTGGTTTTAGTCTATGTCTTAACTTCATGGTGCCGAACTCCCAATTTTTGCTTTTGCCGTTAGTACTTTCACACACTCGTAATAGTTAATGCCATTATTTGAGCTTGCGTATATAGACTGAGGTTATAGAACGATTTTATTACCATAGTATGACATATGGCGTGGTTACTTGAATTTTTAATTCGCAAGCTGGAAAAAGTCGAAACCTTAGAAAGAGCCTTGTGACTTGCCAGAGCACCGCTACTTTTCAGCGAGTGCTCTTGTTTGAAAGTAAGAGAACTTGATTACTCCCCGAGCCCTTACTTGTCTGTTTCATTCGGGCTGTTAGTTAATTCGTTAGCGGGTTGCGCTGCAGATGCTGAAGATAGTGGTAATTGTGGAACAATAACAACGAGATCGTCCATTTCCAAAGCTTGCTCTGCTAATGCTTGTTTATCAACATGACCTATGATGCTTTGGTAATAACGTCGTATATTCTCAACGTAATTTTGTGCTTCATCACCTCGAGCGTAACCATAGCGGGTTTGGCTGTAATATTTTTTCTGTCTGAGAAGAGGGAGCCGTTCTTTTACGTCTGCCCATGAATCAGGGTTGGCTCCTTGTGATTTAGTTAAACGTCGAGCGTCCATCATATGACCAAAGCCGACATTATAAGAGGCAAGAGCAAACCATATCTTTTCATGTTCAGTAATGGAATCTGGCACTCGTCGTACAATTCGGCCTAAGTACTCAACCCCACCTTGCACAGACTGCTTAGGATCAAGCCTGTTGGTTACGCCTACACTTTTTGCTGTAGGTAGTGTCAACATCATCATCCCACGAACTCCTGTCGGAGACTTAGCAACAGGGTTCCAATGCGACTCTTGGTAGGCTAAAGCTGCGATCATTCGCCAATCAAATTCTTGAGAGTATTTTTGGAAGAGTGGAGACCATTTCGGCAATTTACTGTCTAGTGCTCGAATAAACGCACGCGTATCGACATAGTCAAAAGTCCCAATATGGCCGATGTATTTCTCTTCTAAGCTTGCCAGCTGGCCTGACTGTTTATAATGACCAAAAAACTCAATGAGTAGGGCATATAAACTCTCATCTTCAGATTTATTTAAATACCATGAAATTGGCTGATCTTCGGTTAACTCAAAGGCAAGGGCTAAGTCTGGATATAAGCGCTGTGCTAGAGATAGCTCAACTGAATCTGCCACAGTAAATAGAAGTTCATTTTTAGATACATTTCTCAGGAGATCATTAATGTCGGCATTATTTACGGCTTGGTAAATGAAATCGCTGTGTTCTTTTTGAAGTTCTTTTAGAGTCGGTTCGAAATGAGATTCTTTCACTACGACTAGTGCAGGTGAAAGAGGTTGGATAATCTCGATTTGATCGACAGCTTCCGCTCCACTGATTTCGTCTTCAACTAGATTGCTCGATATGTTTAGCTCGATTTCTGTTACATGTTCTGCTTGGCGTTTGTTTTCAAACTCAATTAATTGCTTTAAATTTCTAGGTCGCCATTGTCCTTTCTTATATACCACTTGCTGGCTGACATAGTAATAAGCGGGAGTCGCTCTAAAGGATTTCGTTAAATTAGAATTTTGCGTTAAACCCGTTGCAATTATGTCTATCTCCCCCTTTTTAAGGGCGGGAAATAGTTCAGATAAGCGGTATGCCGGTTTGATTTCCATTTTTACGCCAAGTTGACTCGCAAATTCTTGAGCCAGTTCGTAATCTAAACCTGCTGGACCATCGGGACCAATGTAGTAGGAAAGTTGATTATTGAGGGTGCCAACACGAAGCACGCCACGTTCTCTTATTTGATCAAGAACACTTTTAGGTTCAGATTCAATCTGGCAACCTAATAGCCCAAGGGTACTTAACGTTAGGATTAGCAATTTAGAGAAAAAAGAAGAAGTAAACTTTGGCATCAAATGAAATCTCGAAAGGTAGAACCTCCTTTATATCAAACCCCGAGAGGCTGGCAAAGTGGCTTTAAATAAACATTGTTAAAAGTGATGTTTTAACCGACAAAATCACCGTTTATAGCAATCAATGAAAAAAATAACGCAAACGGTTGCTTTTGGTGTTACGTCACAAAAAGAAATGCTTTATAATGCGCTCGCATTGAAGAGGTGCAATCGGCATAGGTTTGGTTATCTGCGCAAATAGCGTTGAAGAATTAGTTTGATTAATTGTTTAACTGACTGAATTTATTCCAATATCACCTTAATCAACTGCATAAGAGACCTAAGCACATGAGAATTTTGCGTGGCTCCCCAGCTCTATCTGAGTTTCGTGTTAACAAGCTTTTAGAGCTTTGTCGTGAATTAAGCTTACCTGTTACAGGTATTTACGCTGAGTTTGCCCACTTTGCTGATTTAACAGCAGACCTAGATGCGTCTGAAGTTGAGAAGCTAGAAAAGCTACTGACTTACGGTCCAACGATTGAAGAGCATGAACCTGAAGGTTTATTGCTGCTTGCAACGCCACGCCCTGGCACTATCTCGCCTTGGTCTTCAAAATCAACTGATATCGCACATAACTGTGGACTGGCTAAAGTGTCACGTCTAGAGCGCGGTACAGCTTTCTACATTGAAACTTCTTCTGAACTTTCTGAGCTTCAACTTGTTGAGCTGAAAGCAATCCTGCACGACCGTATGATGGAAGTGGTTTTCACTGACTTCGAATCGGCAGCGGCACTATTTACTGTTGCTGAGCCTGCTCCTTATGCGGAAGTTGACCTATTAACTGGCGGACGTAAAGCGCTTGAACAAGCAAACGTTACCCTAGGTCTTGCGCTTGCAGAAGATGAAATTGATTACCTTCTTGAAAGCTTCACTGAAAAGCTAGGTCGTAACCCGACTGACATCGAGCTAATGATGTTTGCACAAGCGAACTCAGAGCACTGTCGTCACAAGATCTTTAACGCTGATTGGACTATCGATGGCGTTAAACAAGATAAATCATTGTTCAAGATGATTAAGAACACCTTTGAAACGACACCAGAGCACGTCCTGTCTGCTTATAAAGATAACGCAGCGGTAATGACAGGTTCTGAAGTGGGTCGTTTCTTCCCAGATCCAGAAACTCGCCAGTACAACTACCACCAAGAGAAAACACACATCTTGATGAAAGTTGAAACGCACAACCACCCAACGGCAATCTCTCCATGGCCGGGCGCATCAACAGGTTCAGGCGGTGAAATCCGTGATGAAGGCGCGACAGGTATTGGTGGTAAGCCAAAAGCAGGTCTGGTTGCTTTCTCTGTATCTAACCTTAAGATCCCGAACTTCGTTCAACCTTGGGAAACTGACTTTGGTAAGCCGAGCCGTATCGTTACTGCTTTGGATATCATGCTTGAAGGTCCTCTTGGTGGCGCAGCATTCAATAACGAATTTGGTCGTCCCAACCTATTAGGTTACTTCCGTACTTACGAAGAAAAAGTAAACTCTCATGCAGGTGAAGAAGTACGTGGTTACCACAAGCCAATCATGTTGGCTGGTGGTCTAGGTAATATCCGTGATGATCATGTTCAGAAGAAAGAGATCCCAGTAGGTGCAAGCCTGATCGTTCTTGGTGGTCCTGCGATGAACATCGGCCTTGGTGGCGGTGCTGCATCTTCAATGGATTCTGGTTCTTCTTCTGAAGACTTAGATTTTGCTTCTGTACAACGTGAAAACCCAGAGATGGAACGTCGTTGTCAGGAAGTTATCGACCGTTGTTGGCAGCTTGGTGATGCGAACCCAATCGCATTCGTCCACGATGTGGGCGCGGGCGGTATCTCGAATGCACTTCCTGAGCTAGTCGACGATGGCGAGCGTGGCGGTATCTTTAACCTACGTGACGTACCAAACGATGAGCCGGGCATGAGCCCACTTGAGATCTGGTGTAATGAATCTCAAGAGCGTTACGTTATGGCGGTTGCTGATAAAGACATGGCAACATTCGACGCGATTTGTAAACGTGAACGCGCACCATATGCAGTGGTTGGTAAAGCAACTGAAGAGCGTGATCTTAAATTAGAAGATTCTCACTTCGACAATACGCCAATCGACATGCCAATGGACATCCTATTAGGTAAAACACCTAAGATGCACCGTGACGCGAAGACGCTAAAAGCAAACAATCCTGCGATTGACCGTTCTGGTATCGAACTAAACGAAGCGGTTGACCGTATTCTTCGCCTACCAACAGTGGCAGAGAAAACATTCCTTATTACTATCGGTGACCGCTCGGTTACAGGTCTTGTCGCTCGTGACCAAATGGTTGGCCCATGGCAGGTTCCAGTTGCTAACTGTGCAGTAACAGCTGCAAGTTACGACTCTTACCACGGTGAGGCAATGTCTCTTGGTGAGCGTACGCCAGTAGCACTACTAGATTTCGGCGCGTCAGCTCGTCTAGCGGTTGGTGAAGCAATCACTAACATCGCAGCGACCAACATCGGCGATATCAAACACATTAAATTGTCAGCTAACTGGATGTCTCCAGCAGGTCACCCTGGTGAAGATGCAGGCCTTTACGAAGCGGTTAAAGCCGTCGGTGAAGAACTATGTCCGGCACTGGGTCTTACTATCCCGGTAGGAAAAGACTCAATGTCGATGAAGACTAAGTGGGAAGAGAACGGCGAGCAGAAAGAAGTCACATCTCCGCTATCTCTTGTTATCACTGCGTTTGCACGTGTTGAAGATGTTCGTAAGACGATTACTCCTCAATTGCGTACAGACAAAGGCAACACGTCACTGGTACTTATCGACCTAGGTAACGGCAAAAACCGTATGGGCGCAACAGCGCTTGCACAAGTTTACAAGCAGCTTGGTGATAAGCCTGCAGACGTAGACAACGCAGCACAGTTAAAAGGTTTCTACGAAGGCGTTCAAGCACTTGTATCGAACGACCAAGTTGTGGCTTACCACGATAAAGGCGATGGTGGTCTATTCGTAACACTAGCTGAAATGGCGTTCGCAGGTCACTGTGGTGTTAATGCTGATATTGCGGCGCTTTTATCTGCATCAGAGAACAGCGAAGATACGCTAGCTGCACTCTTCAACGAAGAGCTAGGTGCGGTAATCCAAGTTCGTAACGATGATTTAGATGCGGTTCTTTCTACACTTTCTGCAAACGGCCTAGAAGCATGTTCACACGTAATTGGTAGCGTTGTTGGTGAAGGGGAAGCATCAGACGAAGTAGTGATTAAGTCAGGCGCAGACGTTGTAATCCAACGTAACCGTACTGAACTGCGTACTATCTGGGCTGAGACTACGCATAAGATGCAAGGTCTGCGTGATAACCCAGTGTGTGCTGATCAAGAACACGAAGCGAAGAAAGACAACTCAGACCCAGGTCTGAACGTTAGCCTAAGCTTCGATGTGAACGAAGACATTGCAGCTCCTTATATTAATAAGGGCGCTAAACCTAAGATGGCAATTCTACGTGAGCAAGGTGTTAACTCTCACGTTGAAATGGCAGCAGCATTCGACCGCGCAGGCTTCGAAGCAACTGATATTCACATGAGCGACATCCTAACGGGTCAAGCGGTACTAGAAGAGTACAACGGCCTTGTGGCTTGTGGTGGCTTCTCTTACGGTGACGTACTAGGCGCTGGTGAGGGTTGGGCGAAATCAGTATTGTTTAATGATTCTACTCGTGACCAATTTGAAAACTTCTTTAAGCGTGAAGATACCTTCTCTCTAGGTGTATGTAACGGCTGTCAGATGTTGTCTAACTTACGTGAACTCATTCCGGGTGCAGAGTACTGGCCTCGTTTCGTTCGTAATGAATCTGAACGTTTTGAAGCTCGCTTCAGCCTAGTTGAAGTCCAGAAGTCTGATTCTGTATTCTTCAACGGCATGGAAGGCTCTCGCATGCCAATCGCTGTTTCTCACGGCGAAGGTCGCGTAGAAGTGCGTGACAACGACCACCTAAACGCGATTGAAAACTCAGGTACAGTTGCTCTACGTTACGTTGATAACAATGGTAACCAAACGCAGCAATACCCGAATAACCCTAATGGTTCACCAAACGCTATTACAGGTCTAACAACGACTGACGGCCGTGTAACGATTATGATGCCTCACCCAGAGCGTGTATTCCGTACGGTTGCAAACTCTTGGGCTCCAGAAACTTGGGGAGAAAATGGTGCTTGGATGCGTATGTTCCAAAACGCACGTAAAAACATAGGTTAATGGTAATAGGTTAATTAAGTTAGCTACTTAAAGTAGAAAATGTATTAAAGGGCAGTGCAAAAGCATTGCCCTTTTTCTTTGTCTAGGCTTTAACTCGTGAGAGACAGAGACAGAGACAGAGACAGAGACAGAGACAGAGACAGAGACAGAGACAGAGACAGAGACAGAGACAGAGACAGAGACAGAGACAGAGACAGAGACAG
>NZ_VTXD01000023.1:0-70837 GCF_013114625.1 Vibrio sp. 99-70-13A1 | reverse complement strand
GAGACAGAGACAGAGACAGAGACAGAGACAGAGACAGAGACAGAGACAGAGACAGAGACAGAGACAGAGACAGAGACAGAGACAGAGACAGAGACAGAGGCAGAGGCAGGTTAGCGAGGAGTGGAAGAGATACAGACTTTGTGGTGAAGCTTTATTTTGGATAAACGCAAGATACAAAAAAGGCCGCCATAGAGGCGACCTTTCATTTATTCGTATTAGCTACGACATTAAAGTTCTAATTAAAGAGCGATAACGTTGCTAGCTTGAAGACCTTTTTGGCCTTGCTCTACTTCGAAAGACACTTTTTGGCCTTCTTTAAGAGTTTTGAAACCCTCAGAAGCGATAGCACGGAAATGTACGAATACGTCTGCGCCGCCGTTATCTTGAGTAAGGAAACCGAAACCTTTCTCTTCGTTAAACCATTTTACGATACCAGTATTTGAGTTAGACATGTTATGTCCCTTATTTTATTTAATTGAAAAACGTTCAATATTAACAGATTGTTAATGTATTGAATTATATAATGTGATGCTAAATAAAAGGGAAACGCCTAACTACAAAAACTAAGTTTTAATAGTGGAAGTTTTACTTGTACTTGATGCTGCATTTAATAACTCTCTGAACAACTGGCGCTATGATAACGCTGGATGGTTTTTTGTACAGAGTTTTTTTCGTTTTTTTTAAAATTATTCAGTTTGACAAATGGAGGTATTTTGAGATTTTTTATTCGTCGCAATACTCTATTAAGTTCTATGGTTTCTAATGCTTATTTTTTAGCTAAAAAAGCCGTTAAAACTCTCGAATTAACGGCTTTTTAATCAAAAACTTAAACTTATAAAATTGTCAGAGTTTGATTTATCAATTTTAGATTGTCTATTAATTGTTGCTGTGTAGCTCGCTGTTGAGCTCAACTGCTGATTTGTTAGCTAGACATTCAATTTGACCAGTCACAGAGTTGCGGCGGAATAGTAGATCAGAAACGCCAGCCAGATCGCGTGCTTTAATGATTTCAACCTCATTGCCATCTTTATCAAGCATGCGAACCTTAGTTCCCGCCGTCACGTAAAGACCAGACTCAACTGTGCAACGGTCGCCCATTGGGAAGCCAAGACCTGCGTTTGCGCCTAATAAGCAGTTTTCGCCGATAGAGATAACCATCGTACCGCCACCAGAAAGCGTACCCATAATAGATGCACCACCACCGATATCAGAACCGTTACCTACAACAACACCAGCAGAAATACGACCTTCAACCATGCTTACGCCAGTAGTACCTGCATTAAAGTTGATGAAACCTTCATGCATTACTGTTGTGCCTTCACCTACATGTGCGCCAAGACGAACACGAGATGTATCAGCAATACGGATACCAGCTGGAACTACGTAATCCACCATTTTAGGGAACTTGTCTACACAATCTACAGACAGAGTTTCTCCTGCAAGGCGAGCTTCAATTTGACGCTCTGCTAACTCAGGTAGATCGATTGGACCTTGATTTGTCCACGCGATGTTGTGCAGTAGACCGAAAATACCGTCTAGTACCGTACCGTGTGGTTGCACTAGGCGGTTAGAGATAAGTTGTAGTTTAAGGAAGCCTTCAGCAACAGATGCTGGCTTCTCGTCAGTCGCAAGAACAACAAGAACAAGAGGTTGAGCTGAAGTTGCTGCCTTTTCAGCAAAAGAAGCGTTTGCAGCGTCGTCATTTGCTGCGAAAGCTTTTGCAAGCTCTGCACTTTGTGCCGCAGAGATTTCGATAGCTTGGTTGCCTTCAGTGTAACCGGTCACTTCTGCTACTGCAGAGACTAGCGCATCGCTTGGGTTTAGAAGTGGGTTAGGGAAAAACGCTTCAATGATTTTATTGTCGCGGTTTTTGGTTGCCGTACCGAAGGCCAGTGAAAAGTAAGCCATGTTGAATCTCCATGTTTGAATTGGTCTATGGATAGCGAGTCGCTATCGCATGATATTTCATCTTAGGAACATCATAAAGAGAGCGCTCTTGTTATGAAAGAGTGTATGGAGAGAAAGTCTGTAAAATGATATTGCTTGTCTTTTTAGAGATACATTTCACTTTTTGGATATTGATTTCGTTATCATGTCATTTGGATCATGCTGGGTTGATAATAGAGAGGAAATTCCAGAGAGTGTGAAGTCCAAGTCTGTTTGACACCACATAAAGAGAAATTATTAATCAATTATCATGCATTAAAAATTATTCAATAAAGCAGATCTCAATTTTTATAAAAAAGCTCATAAATTATTTAGATAATACGACTTTTGTTTATTTCTAGTAGTGCATAGCAGCGACTGAAAAAAGCCCCATTCATAGCAAGAAAAGTAAGATGGCGATCACTAACGCACTGCAAAATATCAGTATATTACCCGCCATATTGATATCTATAACGATAAATGAAGGATCTGCTATGAATTTTACTAAGTCTCTATTGGTACTTTCTATTGGTGTCGCAATGGTCGGTTGTGGCTCAGATAGTAACGATGCACCTTTGACATGTGATACTGCTGAATCTTGTACAAAATTTACGGTTTTACACACAAACGATAACCATGGTCGTTTCTGGGAGAACAGTAAAGGCGAGTACGGCATGGCTGCACGTAAGACACTGATTGACAGCATTCGAGCTGAAGTGGCTGAAAATGGCGGCGAGACTATTTTATTATCAGGCGGTGATATCAACACTGGTGTACCAGAGTCAGATATGCAAGATGCAGTGCCTGATTTCGTAGGCATGAACTTGCTTCAGTATGATGCAATGGCACTAGGTAACCATGAATTCGATAACACTCTAGATGTATTAGAAATGCAAGCTGAACTTGCAGACTTCCCAATGCTAGCGGCAAACATCTATGTAAAAGATGGCGCCACCGTGACTGAAGAAAGACTATTTGACCCATACAAAGTATTTACTATTAATGGGTTAAAAGTCGCGGTTATCGGCCTTACGACAAAAGATACGGCAAAATTAGTTAACCCAGCTAACGTAGCAACGGTTCATTTCGGTGATCCTCAAGTAGAAATTAAAAAAGCAATTGATGAAATCAACGCTAATGAAACGGTTGATTTAATCTTTGCAACAACGCACATGGGTCACTATGTAAACGGTCTACACGGTAGTGAAGCTCCTGGTGATGTTCTATTGGCACGTTCTTTAGAAGAAGGTCAATTAGATGCGATCATTGGTGGTCACTCTCAAAACCCTGTTTGTATGGAAGGCAATGAATACGCTGATTTCAAACCAGGTGATGACTGTAAACCAGATCAACAAAATGGTACTTACATCATGCAAGCGCATGAATGGGGTAAATACGTAGGTCGTGCTGATTTTGAATTTTATGGTGGTGAGTTACACCTAGCTAAATATGACTTGGTGCCTGTTAACTTAAAAGAAAAAGATGACAACGGTGAATACCAGTTCATCGAAACTGAAATTAAGCCAGACCCAACAGTAAAATCAATCCTTTACCCATACCAACAACAAGGTCAAGAGTTGCTTGACGTGATCATCTCTAATACTGATGGAAAATTAGAAGGTGAGCGTGGTGTGGTTCGTGCTGAGCAAACTAACCTTGGTCACCTACTAGGCGAAGCGTACCGCACATATGAATTAGTGAATGCTGACTTTGGTGTGATGAACTCAGGTGGCGTTCGTGCTTCAATTGAAACTGGTGATGTAGCTTACCGTGACGTATTGACAGTTCAACCATTTGGTAACTTCGTTACAAAAGCAACAATGACGGGTGCTGAAGTGAAAGACTACCTAGATGTAGTTGCAACTAAGACCGCAGGTTCTGGTGCTTATGCACAACTGGATAATATTAGCCTGACTGTTAACTGTGACCTGAGCGACGTGACTATTCGTGACATTAACAATAAAGGCTTTGATCTAGCAGAAACGTACACTTTCTCTGTAATTAGTTTCAGTGCTGCAGGTGGTGATGACTACCCAGTGATTGATGTTGAATCTACTCAGCTAACAGATGCATTTGTACTTCGTGAGTTTTTTGCTGCTAACCCGCAAATTACTGCTGCAGATTACGCTCCAGAAGCTGGCAAACTTATTTACATGAGTAACGGCCAAGAAGTGAAAGGCTGCCCAGCAAGCTAATCATTTTTATCTAAATCAATTTTATTGATATTAATCAGCCAGCAATTTGCTGGCTGATTTTTTATGTCTAGAATCTTTAAATGTAGAACCTTATATAGCATCTAATATATGAGCCCAAAAATGATCTTATGCTTGGCTCACTGCAACAGCTAAGGCTACGGTAGCCCCAACCATAGGGTTATTCCCCATACCAATAAACCCCATCATCGCCACATGGGCCGGCACAGAAGAGCTACCAGCAAACTGTGCGTCTGCGTGCATTCTTCCCATTGTATCTGTCATGCCATAAGAAGCGGGACCTGCGGCTACATTATCTGGGTGAAGCGTTCTGCCTGTACCACCACCAGAAGCGACAGAAAAATATGGTAACCCTTGGTTGTTACGCTCCATTTTGTAGATACCAGCAACCGGGTGTTGGAAGCGAGTTGGGTTAGTTGAGTTCCCCGTAATGCTCACGTCTACTTGTTCTCTATGCATAATTGCCACACCTTCACGAACATCATCTGCGCCGTAGCAAAGGATGTCTCCTCTTGGGCCTTTAGAGAAGCGTTTACGTTCGACTTCAACTAACTCATTAGTGTCGTAGTTGAATTGAGTGCGCACATAGGTAAAACCATTAATCCGTGAAATCAAATAGGCGGCATCTTTACCTAGTCCATTAAGAATAACTTTTAGCGGTGTACTTCGTGATTGGTTGACGTTCAATGCAATCTTTATTGCCCCTTCTGCAGCAGCAAAAGATTCATGTCCAGCTAAAAAGGCGAAGCATTGGCTTTTTTCATTCAGAAGGCGAGCTGCTAGGTCCCCATGCCCAATCCCAACTTGACGCTGCTCAGCCACGCTGCCTATTTTCGTGAATGCCTGTAAGCCTTCCCCTATGATAGTAGCTGCTTGCTCTGCATTCTTGGAGTGTCGGAAAAGTGCCAATGCTGTGCCTAAGGTATAAGCGTTTACTGCGCTTTCAAAGGCGATAGGTTGGGTTTCCATTACTGTTGTTTTTGGGTCAATATTTCGTTCTATGCAGTACTGATAGGCTTGCTCAAGAGAAGATAGATCCATTTCATTCAATAGGTTGAGTACATGTTCTGGTAATTGATTATTCATAATAGGATTCTCTAAGCTTGGCGTGGGTTAATGGTTTTAACGGCTTCATCGAATCGACCATAAGTTCCGGTCGCGAGTTTCGCTGCTTGATCAGCAGGAGTACCTTCATTGATGGCTTTCATCATCTTTCCAAGGTTGAGGTACTGATAACCAATCACTTCGCTATTCTCATCAAGCGCTAATAGCGTGACATAGCCTTCCGCCAGTTCCATGTAACGCACACCTTTTGCTTTTGTCGCGTAACTGGTGCCGACTTGGCTGCGCTGTGTTTGACCTAAGTCTTCAAGAGCGGCTCCGACTTCCAAGCCCCCTTTAGAAAAGGCTGATTGAGTGCGTCCGTAGACAAACTGCAAAAAGATTTCACGCATTGCGACATTAATAGCGTCACAGACCAAATCAGTATTTAAAGCTTCAAGAATGGTTTTGCCAGTGAGGATCTCGGCTGCCATCGCTGCAGATTGAGTCATACCAGAGCAACCAATAGTTTCGATAAGTGCTTCTTCTACGATGCCATTCTTAACATTCAAGGTAAGCTTGGCTGCACCTTGCTGAGGAGCACAGCTACCAACGCCATGACTAAGACCTGATATGGCAATCACATCCTTTGGGCTGACCATTGCTCCTTCAACAGGAATAGGTGCAGATGCGTGTAGATCGCCCCTTTGAATAGGACACATAGATTGAATTTCTGAAGAGTAATGCATAATGTTTTCTCACTAATAAAGTCATTTAAGACCTAAGCGTTGAGAAAACAGGACATGTTGGAAGAGGTGTGGCTAAATTCACTACAGATCTTTTGTGCCGATATTCCAAATGTCGCTGTGAACTGATGCTCACGTAAAGTGGTAGGAATAACGATACACCCAACAGTTTTACCTGTTTTCGATTCTGTAGGAGTCATTAGCACTGTTCGAAAAGAACGGGCGGTTGAAGCGAAAGCTTAGGTGGAACCCCATCACCTGATGACAATAGATTAGATCTTTATCACACTTTCATGCAAGTGAATATTTAGAGCAATTTCGACTATAAATAGCGCTTATTATATTGCGATAAGTATAAAAAAACGCCAATAAAGAACTCTGTTGAGAACTAATTATTAGCGTTTTTTAAAAGTAATCAGCTAGTTATGCTGCGTTTTCTTCAGAGCTTTCAACTGCTTCAAGCTTTTGCGCTTTTTTCGGAGCCGGTTTACGCTTAGCTCCTAGTGCGTAAAGAACTTCTTCTTTGTTCTTCGCTAGGTACATTGCAAGTTCTTCTTGCTTACCTTCATCTTCGATTAGTTCACTACCACCGAGTAAAGTGAATAATTCATCTGCCATATCCAGCATTTTGTCATAAGCGTCAGCTTCGGCTTTAGAGGTAAAAGTCATTTTCTCTTCTCCGTTGCGTTCGACCACGTACTTAACGATAACAGCCATGGTTAGTCCTCAAAGTTTGGTTGATTTTTACTGGCTTTTTATACAGTTTTACAGGTTAAAAGTCCAGTTGAATGCCCTTAGAGCCTTCATTGGTGAGAGCCTAGTCTAGTTGTTGCTGCCAGTGTTGGCAGTATTCCATAAAGGATTTGAGTAAGGGACTTTGATATTTGTCTTTATGAACCAGTAACCAAAATCTTCGCTTCATATCTAATGGCACATTCAATACTTTTACTCGCCCATCTTGAATGGCTGGTTGTACAGCGAGTTGAGATAAGCAGGCAAAACCAAGCCCAGCAGAAACTGAATTGATGATGGCTTCAGTCGTATTCAATTCAAATGACTCGTACCAATGCTCTAAACGTGGAGCAACGGTTCGAAGAAAGAACTCGCGAGTCCCAGAGCCTGATTCTCGTAATAACCAGTAGCTGCTTTCCAAATCGAGCAAAGAGACCTGATCTTGTTGGGCGAGAGGATGATCAGCTTGAGCAACGATACACATTTCATCATCACTAAATTGACTAGAAATAAGTTCTTTGTGCTGAGTTTTGCCTTCAATTAGAGCAATGTCGAGTTCGTAGTCGACTAGCTTTTGGCAAATGAGGGCACTGTTGGAAATGAATAAGCTTTGATCTTGATGCTGAGTCTGTTGCCGAAAACCTGACAAAATATAGGGTGCAACTTGATTACCAATCGTATCGCTTGCACCAACTTTCAGTAAGCCGCTGAGTGCTTGTGTATCACCGAACAGTTCATCTATTCCAGCAGCTCTATGCAATATTTCATCTGCAAGCGGTAATAATTTTTGACCTTCTTGATTGATCACAAGGCGGTTATTCACTCGATCAAACAAAGAGTGACCAAGTTGTTTTTCCATTTCGCCAAGCGCCATGCTGACCGCTGCTTTAGATAAAAATAAAGCTTCTGATGCCGCTGTAAGTGTGGAGTGTTGAGTAATGGTGACAAACACTTTTAGCTGCTTAATCGAAATATTAGACATGGCTTTCCTAATTCATAGAGGCAGAGCTTTCTAACTCATAGGGGAGTAGTTTGTTGTTCATAGAGGAATATTGTGTAGCTCTACGACAAATCATTTGTGGCTCATAGAAATAGCGTTTAGTTATTCTGAACGCCTGTTATATATAATTGGATATTCGTAAACATTGTGCAAGCATATTATGGCTTCAACAAGCTAATGAGTTCGCAAATTAAGGTGAATGAATGATGTGGAACGAGTTAAAAGAGAGGCTAATATGATTAAACGTATCCAACACAGTTTAACTGGTGCTCCAACCCCAATGGCTGGTTTAGCGTTAGCCATTGCGAGTTTAGGGTGGTGCTGGGATGGAGTGCTAGTCTCGCAAGGTGTTTTGCATACACCAGGTGTCGTTCAGTGGGTTAGCTCTGCAATTGCTGCGAGTTTGTTGCTTATTTTAGCCGTTAAATTTTTGATTCACGGACATTTACTACGTGAAGATTTAGCTCACCCAGTTGTTGGCAGTGTTGTTCCTACTTTTGCTATGGGCTGCATGATTGTTTCTGCTTCATTAGCTCCTATTTCTCAATTCTTGCAAGAGGCGGTATGGTTAGCATCTGTTGCCTTACACGTTGTTTTTCTAGTGAGCTTTTTGTACCACAGAGCAAAACAGTTTGAGATTCACCATATGGTGCCAAGTTGGTTTGTGCCACCGATTGGTATTATTGTCGCGGATGTTTCTTTCTCTGGAAATCCAACGTTGCAGCCGGTCGCGAATGTTGTCTTGATGTTTGGCTTGATCGTTTATGCGGTAATGCTACCACTTATGATTTATCGATTAATGTTTCGTCATGAAATCCCGGATGCAGCGAAACCTACGATTGCAATAATGGCTGCGCCAGCAAGCTTATCGTTAGCAGGGTATTTGACGGTTTCTGCTAATCCATCTCCGGTCATTATCAGCTTGTTGTTTGGTATTGCAGTGCTCATGACATTTATTATTTACGTCGCGTTTTTAAAGTTGCTTCGTCTACCCTTTAGCCCAGGTTATGCGGCTTTTACTTTCCCTATGGTTATTGGTGCGACGGCTTTATTTAAAATGGCGGCTTGGATGCAAGGCGTAGGTATTGACGCTCAGTTTATCAATCAAATTTATAATTTAGCGTATTTAGAACTGGTCGTTGCGACCTCGGTAGTGACTTATGTCGCCGTGCGATATTACATGAATTATCAGCCACACCGTCTCTTCCGAGTGATTGAGAATCGATTCTAAGCACACACTCGTTCAAAAGGTAAACAGACGTTAAGTTTTCAGTATTTCATAAGCTTATATTGCTCATTGAACCTCTGCACTTATGCTAATCTGACATCATATTGTGGCAAGATTAACGTGAGTGCACTTTGTTTACTGTTTACCATTCCAATAAAGTCGATACTTTAAAAATTATCCTCGTTCATTTAATTAAGAATGATCCCTTAGCTAATCCATTTGATAAAGAGCAGATTCTTGTTCAAAGCCCGGGTATGTCTCAGTGGCTAAAAATGGCGTTGGCAAAAGAGTTTGGTATTGCGGCTAATTTAGAGTTCCCACTACCTGCCACCTTTATTTGGGAAATGTTCACCCAAGCCTTACCTGATGTCCCTAAACGCAGTGCTTTTAACAAAGAAGCCATGACGTGGAAGTTGATGAGCTTGCTCCCTGCTAAGCTCGAATTACAAGAATTCTTACCATTACAGCGTTATTTAGAAAATGATGACGATAGCTCTAAGCTGTACCAATTGGCTGAAAAAATTGCCGATATTTTTGATGGCTATTTAGTATACCGACCTGAATGGATGGCAAGTTGGGAGTTCGGTGAAAGCGTCGCTGAATTAAGCGAGGAAGGAGAGCAGCAAGAGCACCCTTGGCAGCCAATTTTATGGCAAGCCTTGTATGAACAAACATTATCTCAAGGGCAATCTAAATATCACCGTGGCAACTTATACCATGATTTTATTGAAGCGCTGATTGCCAATAAAGCCAACTTAGACAAGCTTCCTAAGCGATTGTTTGTCTTCGGTATCTCTTCACTGCCACCTCGTTATATGGATGCGCTAAAAGCACTAGGCGAGCATATTGATGTTCACTTAATGTTTACCAACCCTTGTCAGCACTATTGGGGAGATATTCGAGATAGAAAAACTATCGCTCGGATTGAAGCAAACCAAAGAAAACAATTTGCACTGGTGAATGGTACACCTCAATTAGAAAGAGAAGCATCACCATTAAAAAATGGCATAGAAGCGAATGTCGTAGAAGATGAATTACATACTGGGCACGCAGTGGGCAACAGCTTACTGGCATCGTTAGGTAAACTAGGACGTGACAATTTACTTTTGTTATCGCAATCGGAATGTGAAGAGCATGAGTTTTTCATTGATGTGCCACGCGATACTCTATTACACCAACTCCAAGCCGATATTTTAGAGCTAGAAGAACATCAAGACGATCACATACTAGATTCAAGCCAACATAAGCAAGCGATTCAACTTGGTGATAGCTCGGTGACGGTGCATGCATGTCACAGCCCAATGCGTGAAGTTGAAGTACTTCATGATCAACTTCTAGCGATGTTCGATGCCGATCCAACCTTAAAACCACGCGACATCATTGTGATGGTGGCAGACATTAATGCTTATAGCCCTGCCATTCAGGCTGTGTTTGGTAATGCGCCTGGTGAGAGGTACGTCCCTTACTCCATTTCAGATAGAACCGCCGATCAAGAAAGCCCAATTCTTGCTGCTTTCATGCAGCTGGTGGCGTTACCAAATACACGTTGCCTTGCTTCTGAACTTCTTGAGTTGCTTGAAATACCCGCAATGATGGCAAAATTCGAGATAGATGAATCTCAATTTGAACAAGCTAAGCAATGGGTTGAAGAAGCTGGGATCCGTTGGGGAGTGGATGCTTCAACCGCAGAAGAATTCGAGCTACCCGCAACCGCGCAAAACACTTGGTTATTCGGCATTCAAAGAATGTTGCTGGGCTATGCAATGTCCGACTCTGCTGGTTTATTTGAAAGTCACGGAGATTCCATTGCAGCTTACAATGAAGTTCAGGGCATAAATGCTGAACTTGCAGGGAAACTCGCTCATTTTATTGAGAAAATTGCTCACTACCGTGATTTGCTTACTCGTTCTCAGTCAATTGATGGGTGGCGTGAAGTATTACTTTCTATGATTGATGATTTCTTTGCAGTTGAGCTTGAAGGTGAAGTCGTACTGAAGTCCATCCGAGATGCGCTTTCTCAACTAAAAGAGCAGTTGGATGATGCTTTATTTGAGCAAGAGCTGTCTCCAAGCATCATTTACCAATACTTAAATAATAAGTTATCTGGTGCGCGCATTAGCCAGAGATTCCTTGCCGGACAAGTTAACTTCTGTACCTTAATGCCAATGCGTTCAATCCCTTTTAAAACAGTATGCCTGTTAGGCATGAACGATGGTGTGTACCCGCGTTCAGTGCCCCCTGAAGGGTTCGACTTAATGAATGGTCGTATTCGCCCTGGTGATCGCTCCCGCCGAGATGATGATCGTTACCTTTTCTTAGAAGCCATGCTTTCGGCTCAAGAGTGCTTATATATCAGCTTTGTTGGTCGCTCAATTCAAGATAATACCGAGCGTGTTCCTTCTGTCTTAGTGGCTGAGTTATTGGAATATTGTCAGCAGAACTATTGCTTAGATGGTCAGCAAGAATTACCTAGTGATGATTCAGGTGAAAACCTAGAACAAGCGATGACGTTTGAACATTCAATGACGCCATTTAGCCCTTCGGCTTTTAATCATGATTTAGCACCAGCTATGAATAGCTACGCGAGAGAATGGTTACCTGCCGCAAACAGACAAGGGCAAAGAAGTGGTGATTTTAACCGTTCCTTGGATGAGTACTTACATGGTGCGACTTATCCTTTAGAACTTGATTTGGTTGAATTGCAACGATTCTGGCGCTTACCTGTGCAGTACTTCTTCAATCGTCGCTTAAAAGTGATGTTTGAGCCACCGCTACCAGTAATGGAAGATGATGAACCGTTTGTGCTAAATGGGCTGGAAAGTTTCCAACTTAAGAATGGTTTACTGCAAGTATTGCTCGACAATTCAGACAATGTTGATGAAGCCGTTTCGCAATTTGTGTCTGAACAAAAAGCGCAAGGTAAGTTACCTATTGGTGCATTTGGTGACATAGAGTTTGAAACGAATCGAGTCCAAGCCGAAGAGTTAGCCAAAGAAATTCGCTTTGTGAGCGGTTCTATCCAAAGCGATATAGACGTGAATATTGAACTCAACGTTCTTGGTGAAGGTAAACCAGTCCGCTTAACGGGTTGGTTAACTCAAAACTATCGATCAGGCTTAGTTCGTTACCGAAGCGGAAAAATACGCTCACAAGACTACTTATCAGCATGGATTGATCACTTGTGTTGCGCTGCTATGGGGAATACAAAATCCACCCATATTATTGGCTACGATAAAAAAGAAGGCGTTGTGCATTTAACTTATGCACCGCTTAATAACGCTCAGAAAGCGGTCGAGTTATTAGGTGAATTCGTTGAGCTATTTTATCAAGGAATGACAGCGCCGCTGCCTTACTTCCCTAAAACGGCACTTGCAAATGTTGAGGCGGGCTTTAGCCGAGGTAAGTGGGTTGATGATGAAGAAAAGTCATTCAAGAAAATGGCAGATACTTTTAACGATAGTTATGCATTTACTGGTGAAGGTCGTGATACTTATATTTCTCGTATCTGGCCGCAATGGAATGATGAACTTGCCGCTCAAGCTCGTTTATATTCCAGCCGAATCTTACAAGCTCCTCGTTTATCAGCCATCGACCCTAAAGATCAGGAATAACCAATCAAGCAGTTAGCGTTCTGATTTTAAAGAGATATGTCTAAAGAGCTTTAGGAAGGTAAATAAAGCAGTAGATAAGCTGAGTTAGGAAAACAGAGAATTAGAAAGCTAGGAAAACAGAAGGCAAGAAAGCAGAAAGGTAAAGTGGCCGCCAGTAAATCATTATTAGTGTAGGGCGTTCGCTGTGCGGCCATAGGTCAGAGGGACCATGATTCTTTTGGTTAGCAAAATGTAACAAAATATAGCTAACTCATGGCGCGCATAGTATCGGGCACATGAAATGTTAACCGTGAGTGAGATCTCACAACATTCTAGATAGTAAATAAACATTCATAATTTCCTCCATTTTATGGGAAAGATCACATGCATTTAGATCGATTTCTATTTGCTGTGGGTCAGAGGTAAAGGGAACCCTCGTGGTTTAAGCAGGGATCACCCAATTCAGATAATTGAATGATGACAATAACGAAAACAAAACTGATAGTGAAAGGTGTGCATTTATGACAGTAACGTCTCAGGCGAATTCAATAGTGGCGACGCCTCTTGAAACCATGACATTTCCTTTGCATGGTGCGCGGCTCATTGAAGCTTCTGCGGGCACAGGTAAAACCTTCACTATTGCAGGTTTGTATTTACGTTTGTTATTAGGTCATGGCTCTGCGACTTCAGAAGAATCAGAAGGCACACGTCACCAGCAACCTTTGACCGTCGATCAAATATTAGTCGTGACCTTTACCGAGGCGGCAACTGCAGAACTAAGAGACCGTATTCGTTCTAGAATTCATGATGCCAGAATTGCTTTTGCTCGCGGCGTCAGTCATGACCCTGTTATTGCTCCGCTACTAGAAGAAATCCCCAATCACCCTCAAGCTGCGTCAATTTTGTTGCAGGCTGAGAGACAAATGGATGAAGCTGCGGTTTATACGATCCACGGTTTTTGTCAGCGAATGCTAACGCAAAATGCTTTCGAATCTGGCAGCCGTTTTGACAATGAATTTGTCACTGATGAAAGTCATTTGAAAGCTCAAGTGGTCGCGGATTATTGGCGACGCCAGTTTTATCCACTGCCGATGCAACTGGTTGGTGAGGTTCGTAATATCTGGGGCTCACCTTCGGCTTTACTGGCTGATGTAAACCGTTATCTGACTGGCTCTCCACTTAAACTTACTGTTGAAGCGATGAGCGGTGACTTGCAAAGCCTACATAATCAGAACCTAGATAAAATCAAAGCCTTGAAAAAGCTATGGCTAGACTCAGAGGCTGACTTTTTAGCGCTAATATCTGGGTCTGATGTTAATAAGCGAAGCTATACCAAAAAGTCACTACCCACTTGGCTTGAAGCCGTTACAGCTTGGGCGAACAGTGAAACGTACGATTACATTGTTCCGGATAAACTTGAGAAGTTTTCTCAAAGTACATTAAATGAAAAAACACCAAAAGGTACAGCGCCTCAACATGCTGTTTTCGAAGCTATCGAGGACTTTTTAGCGAATCCAGCGGATCTTAAAGCGCCTTTATTGGCACACGCAATTCAACATTGTAGAGAAATGTTGGCAAAGGCTAAGCAGCAAAAGCAATGGTTGTCTTTTGATGACTTGTTGACTCAGTTATCTGCTTCAATTGATATGGATGAGCAATCACTGTTAATTGAACGAATTCGAAGCTTATACCCAGTTGCAATGATCGATGAATTCCAAGATACCGATCCCCTTCAATACAGTATTTTTAGCCGTATTTATTTAGACAGCCCAGAATGCGGCTTGTTTATGATCGGAGATCCCAAGCAAGCGATCTACGGCTTCCGTGGGGCGGATATTTTTACTTACATTAAAGCTCGTAACCAAGTTAGTGCTCACTATACGTTGGGGACAAACTGGCGCTCAAGTTCTGATATGGTGAGTGCTGTGAATCAAGTGTTCGCAACACCAGATAGCCCTTTCATCTATGATCAAGATATCCCTTTTTTATCGGTATCGGCGAGTCCTAGTGCCGATAAAAGAAACTGGGTTATGAATGGTCAAACTCAGCAAGCCATGACCTTTTGGCTACAAGAAGCAGACGATAAGCCATTGCCAAAAGGTGAATACCATAAGGCGATGGCAGAAGCGACCGCGAGTGAAATTCAAACTATTCTTACCGCTTCTCAGCAAGGGCAAGCTTTCTTTGATTCAGGTAAAGAGCAACATGCTATTGCCGCTGGGGATATTGCGGTACTGGTGCGTACCGGAAGTGAAGGTAGGTTGGTTAAAAATGCATTAGCTGAGCAAGGTATCGCAAGTGTGTACCTATCAAATAGAGACAGTGTATTCATTAGCTCTGTCGCGCAAGATATCCAACGCTTATTACAAGCAGTTCTGACTCCTGAAAATGACAGAGCGCTTAGAGCAAGCTTAGCTTCAGAACTTTTTGCATTGGATGCAGCCTCACTTGATGAATTGAATAATGATGAAGTGGTGTGGGAAAACGTGGTGAATGAATTCCGCGAATACCGCAAGCTTTGGCAAATCCGAGGTGTGCTACCCATGTTACGTGGTGTTATTAGTAAGCGCCATTTAGCAGAAAGATTATTGGAAGAAGAAAATGGTGAGCGCTCACTTACCGACTTAATGCACATCGGTGAACTTTTACAGCAAGCAAGGCAGGAGCTTGATAGTGACTATGGTTTACTGCGCTGGTTGGCAGAATCTATTATCGACGCTCAAAATGGTTTAGGTGGCAATGAAGACGATATTCAACGTCTTGAATCAGAGAGAAATCTCGTTCAGATTGTTACGATTCATAAGTCTAAAGGCTTGGAATATGACTTAGTATTTTTACCTTTTGTTACTAGTTACCGCGAAGCAAGTGAAGGCAAATACTATGACCATGAAACTGACTCAACAGTATTAGATATTACAGGTAGCCCTCAAGCCTTAGCTCAAGCAGATAAAGAACGTTTAGCTGAAGATTTACGCTTAATTTACGTAGCGCTTACACGTGCTGTTTACGGGTGTTACATCGGCATGGCACCTTTGAGGAAAGGTCGCTCAACGAAAGAGCCTACTGGCGTTCACCTAAGTGCAATGGGGCATTTGGTACAAAATGGTGAAGAGCTAGGCATTGCAGAACTTACGCAAAAACTAGCGGGTTTAGAAACGAATGGTTCAAGTATTATTTTAGCAGACGTTCCAACTGCTCATGATGATGTTTTCAAAGCTAATGAAGAGCAACCTGAAGCATTAGAAGCCAGAATTTTACAGACTCACATAGATCGAGGGTGGCGAATTACAAGTTACTCAGGGTTAGTAAAACAAGGTCATCATAGTGCAAGTCATGATGCGACTATTGAAGTGTCAGGGCTCGATGTTGATTCCGCTGATGAGCAAGATGAGTCGGAACTTATTGAACCAGAACGCTCCATCTTTACTTTCCCAAGAGGCGCTCGCCCCGGAACGTTTTTACACACTTTGTTTGAAGAGGTGGAATTCACTGAACCTGCGACTTCAGAACGTAATGAACAGGTCATTTTACAGCTACTTGAATCTGAGCAATATGAAGCCGAATGGTTACCAATTTTACAAGAGTTGGTCGATACCGTTCTTAATACTCCACTTGATGGAAAAGATTTAAAATTATCCAGTAAAGGAGAATCTCAGCGGTTGGTTGAGATGGAATTCCTGTTGCCGATAGAAGTGCTTAGTTCTTCAGAATTGAATAGGGTAATTCAATATCACGATCCTTTATCGGCTAAAGCTGGGGATTTAGGCTTTCAAACAGTGCAAGGAATGCTGAAAGGCTTTATTGATTTAGTCTTTGAGCACCAAGGCAAATATTACGTATTGGACTGGAAATCTAACCATCTAGGTGACGATGTGAGCGTTTATCATGGTGAAGCCTTGAAAGCGGCAATGGCTGATCACCGATACGACTTACAATATCAAATTTATGCACTTGCACTTCATCGATACCTTCGAAGTCGAGTGGCTAACTACCGATATGATACTCATTTTGGTGGTGTGTATTACCTATTTTTACGTGGTATTGATGGGCAATCACAGCAAGGGATATTTTCAGCTAAACCTTCTCTTGAGCTACTAGAGGAAATGGATCAATTGATTGATGGTAAAATCATTGATAGACGAGATGCACTTTTAAATGATGACGAAGCCGGACAAATGGAGCTTTTATAATGACACCTATTGATTTTAGTACGGCTTCATTGCTCGACATTTTAAAACTGTTGGCTGGTAAAGGGTCTTTACGTCAGCTGGATTATCAATTCGCACGATTTATAGCTCAGCAATCCCAGCAGCAAGGGGCACAATATTCCCAAGAACTTGGTTTTATCGCTGGAGTGGTCAGTAATGAATTAGGAAAAGGTAATATCTGTGTCCAACTTTGCCTTTTTAACTCCAGTAAAGGTTCAGATTCTAAATCAAGTGCTTATGTCGACTTTGCTCATTTGCTTGGGCTATATGGTGAGGCTGCCTTACAACTTAACCAAAGGTTAATAAATATTGATTGGCTGAGCATCCTAAGTGACTCTCATCTTGTTGGGCTTGACCAATCTGCAGATGCTAAGCCTTTGATGTTTGATGGACAAAGGGTTTACCTACACCGTTACTGGAATTATGAGGTTGTTTTAGCCAATACTTTAAACCGCTTAAGTAAGCCAGTTGAATTCAGTTCTGATCAAAATCAAGCTTTAAGCCAAACGTTAGATCGTCTCTTTTCTCGAAGCTATCATTTCTTATTTAATGCATTAGCTAAAGCGGCAGCAAGTCATAAAAGTACTCAAGTGTTGAGACAACAACTTGTGTGTGATCATCTTGATGTTGTTGAAGAGTCGTCATTGAACTGGGCTGCGATTGATGAGCAGTTACAAAATGCAACTCAAGTGCCTGATCTGCAAATTCTTGATACTTTAATACCATTGTCAGTTTGTTTAAATTGGCAAAAAGTGGCAGCGGCGGTGGCATTAAGCCGCAGGTTTACCGTTATTTCTGGAGGTCCTGGTACCGGGAAAACCACAACCGTTGCTAAGCTATTAGCCGCTATGGTTGAGCAAAGCTTAGGTGAAAATAAGGGTGAGGTTGGCAACTTACCAAACATCAAGTTAGTTGCTCCAACAGGAAAAGCAGCCGCACGTTTGACCGAATCTATTGGTAAAGCCATTGAGCAATTACCGATTTCACCTGAGGTGAAAAATAACATTCCGACAGAATCTAGCACGCTACATCGCCTTTTAGGTGCCATCCCGAACCGTGCTGAGTTCCGTCATAATCGCAATAACCCATTGCACCTCGATATATTAGTGGTTGATGAAGCTTCAATGGTTGATCTATCCATGATGTATAAGCTGGTGGATGCTTTACCTGATCATGCAAGGCTAATATTACTCGGTGATAAAGATCAGCTTGCTTCTGTAGAGGCGGGGGCAATTCTTGGCGATATATGCTCGTTTACGGAGTCTGGATATAGCTCGTCACAAGGTGCGCTGATTGCGTCACTGACAGGATTTGAGGCTTTGAATAAAGCGTCTAAGCTGGCTAAGCATCCATCCATTGCTGATAGCTTATGTATGCTGCAAAAGAGTTATCGATTTGACGCTCGTTCAGGCATTGGTCAGTTAGCGAAAGCCATCAATATGGGAAGCTCTCATCAAGTTGATAAAGTATTTAATGCTGGGTTTGATGACATCGAAAATCATATGTTGTCGAGTGATAGCTATAACTTAATGCTCCGCACACTAGTGACAGAATATGGTCGTTATCTCAATAAAATTGATGAGCCATTAAATACAATAGCTTTGAATGTTAGTGAAAAAGAATCGGCTTCAGGTGATCTCGCTTTTGAAGATCTCAGCGAGATGCAAAAAGAACAAGAATTAAGAGTGAAAGCACAGGATCAAAAAGCAAAATCTGTTCTTGATCTATTCAGTCAGTGCCGCTTGTTGTGTGCTATTCGAGAAGGTGACTTTGGTGTTTCGGGGTTAAATCACCGTATTGAAAAAGCATTAGCAGCAAGGCGATTGATTCAACCTAATAATGATGAACTTTGGTATCACGGTCGTCCTGTCATGGTAACAAGAAACGATCACGGTCTTGGTCTCTATAATGGTGATATTGGGATCTGTATGCTGGATGCTACAGACGATAGCCGAGAAGGAGAGGCTGCTCGATTGAAGGTGTATTTTGAATTACCTGATGGTAGTGTGAAATCTATTCTACCTAGTCGAGTTCCAGATCATGAAACCGCTTATGCGATGACAATTCATAAATCTCAAGGTAGTGAATTTGATCTGACCTTAATGATTTTACCGCCAGAGTTTAGCCCGATTTTAACTCGCGAATTGATTTATACCGGCATCACACGAGCAAAAAGTCGTTTAATGATGTTCAGTGATACTGGAGTGTTAAAGCGTGGTATTAAAGTGAGAACAGAGCGAATGAGTGGGCTGGTTAGCCGCCTTGTGAACTGAAGAATATAGATAGTGCGTATATCGATAGGACAATATAGCTAAGTAACATATAGCTAAGTAACCATCCCTGGCTACTCACTCGAGCATTTACTTAGGTTTCGTTAACCAGTAAGTGCTCGCGTAAATGATATGTGGTTTATTTTGTACTGGTTTTGACAGTTCAAAATAAACTCTTTTAGGTTATCACTGGCAGGAAAAACACAGTGTACATCTAAGCCTTCTAAAAATTGGTTATCAGCCATATCCCAAAAGCTTTGCAGCGAATTACAAATAATGGTTCTCATAAAATTTGCTCTTTTTGCTTATAGTTATTAACGCTAGCCTTCACTACTACATCTTGAAAACAGTGAGTTAATGTTTTTAGCAATCCGTGCAGTAACAACTTCTGGTTGAGTTGTCTTTTCCAATTATGAGGGTGCCCCCTCAAAAACGAGTAAATTCTATACAAACTTGCTTGTGAATGAAAGTGCATAATTTATAAAAAACAAGCGGTAAACGATTACATTTAATACAAACTCGTCTTAAAAATGAGACTTAGAGTGTTTACTTTATTTTCACAGTATTTCACGAGCAGTAAGACAGAAATATTGAAACCACCTAGACATTTAATGCCAAGATTTTTGATTTTCTTTGGAAGTTGTACAGACCTTGCTTTTCCATTGGCAATTCATCCACACCTATTTCATAAAAACCTTGCTCTCGGAACCAATGAAGGCTGTGAGTCGTGAGTACGAATATCTGGTCGATATCATTAGACTTAGACTGATGCTTCATGTAATCAAGTAGCAACAACCCACGGTTACCGTCGCGATAATCTGGATGAATAGCCACACAAGCCATTTCTGCCATATGATCTTTCGGGTAAGCATAAAGCGCAGCGCAGCCAATAATCAGCCCGTCTTTTTCTATAATAGTGAAACGATGGATCTCTTGTTCCAGTTGTTCACGAGATCGACGAACGAGAATGCCTTGATCTTCAAGAGGGCGGATTAAATCGAATATTCCTCCAATGTCATCAATTTGTGCTTGGCGCACTTGTTCGGCACTAGCCATCACGATTTGTGTTCCAATCCCATCTAATGAGAACAGCTCTTGTATTAACGCGCCATCCACTTTGTAGCTGATTAAATGGCATCGAGGTACACCAGCTCGGCAAGCTGCCACTGCGGCTTTCAGAAAACGCAAAGTCCCCGAACTGTGGTCTTCTGTTGGGTTTTGGGTTGTGGTGAGGTTTTCTAAAATATGAAGGGCATCTTTTGGAAATAGCTCAGCTAGCGCATTGCCACTTTCACCTATCACACCTTGCTCGGAACAAAAGCCAATGAGTTTGTCGGCTTTAAGGCGTATGGCGACTTGAGTTGCGACTTCTTCCGAGAGCAAATTAAAGCTTTCACCAGTGACTGAGCTGGCGATAGGACCGAGTAAAACAATGGAACCTTGGCTTAATGTTCGGTTAATACCTTCGATATCAATTCTACGAATTCGTCCGCTATGACAGTAGTCTGTGCCGTCATCAATTCCTAATGGCTGAGCCGTAACGAAGTTACCACTCATGACGTTAAGCTGGGTTCCGGCCATTGGCGTGTTGTTTAGGCTCATTGATAGGCGAGCTGTGATGGCTAATTGCAATTGACCTGCAGCTTGCATAACTAACCCTAATGCATGTTCATCAGTGACACGAATGTTGTTGTGATAAGGGGTATGGCAATCTTGCTTTTCTAGGATCTGGTTTATCTGAGGGCGAGCACCGTGAACCAAGACGATCTTAACGCCTAAACTATGAAGCAGGGCAATATCATTGATAATATTGCCGAAGTTTTTATCTGCAAAGGCTTCGCCACCAAGCATGATGACCATGGTTTTGCCTCGGTGAGCATTGACATAAGGTGTGGACTGTCGGAACCCTTTTACTAGCGCAGTACTTCTAATTTTCACAGTTAAAATCCATTTTGCATATTTATTCTCAAATTTAGCATTTATAATTAATTTTTGACAAGTTGTTTTTTGGAATAAAGTGCAAAGTTATCAAAACATACTTTATTCTGTATTTTAACTACGTGTAGAATATCAATGGAACGTTCTACTCAGTGCATGACATGTCAGTATCAGTGAAAAAAAATAAGATAAATGAAGTAACCAAAAGCTTATATGATGAAGCGAACAAGCAAGCTCAGGCTAAATCAGCATTCAAACGAAAACTGCTAGAAAGAAGCTTAATGCTACTAGCTTTGGTTGGGTCGATTGCCGTCGCAACTTTGTTCGTTGAAGTACTAACCAGAATGAATCAATCAGACATCCCTAAGAATGTAATTTATGGGACTTGGGTAGAGCAAAAAGTGGCTCATTATGCAAAGGATGAGTTTGTATTAAGCGAACGAGGTGTGTCCGTTTCTGGCTCTATTGTTGCCACAGATTTTAAATTTGATGGTAACCACTTTGAATACAACGCTGGTGATAAAACGTATCGTTTTAGAATGATTAATGCTGAAAATACAGAGATGATTTTAGATTCAGATGGCTATTACAACCCATTATTTAAGTTAGAAGGCAGCGAGAATAATGCACTGAGATAAGGTTAACTTATCGTAAAGTCTTACAAACTAAGATTGTGTTATCCAAGGTATTTTGTCATCCTCAAAGGATAGAATTTTTAGGATAACTCTTGTGATTAAAAAACTATTTCCAGCCATTGCGGTTTCTTTTCTTTTTGGCTGTGCACAACCTACCGAACGAGCTCAACAGTATTTAGATGGTGAGTTTCCTCAAACTTTGAATAAAGTTGAACAAGTCGAATCTAATGTCCCAAGAGACTACACGGCATTTTCAAAGCAAGCCGAAATGGTTGTGAATAAATCACCCTCAATGGCAAATATCTTCCAACCACTGTACCAGCAGCTTGAAGCTTGGGCATTGCAAAGTGGTGATCCTACCGAACTTGCAAATTATGGCGTAGAAGCGGCTCAATTTGGCGGTGGTGATGATAATGGTAATGTGCTGTTCACTGGCTATTTCTCTCCTGTTATTGAATTACGTCATGAAACGGATGCTGAATATCGATTCCCTGTTTATTCTCTCCCTGAGTGCGATAAAGAATGCCCAACCCGCGCTGAGATTTACGACGGCGCTTTAGAAGGGCAGGGTTTAGAGTTAGGTTACGCAGCTAATCGAATTGATCCATTTATGATGGAAGTTCAAGGCAGTGGTTTTGTTCATTTTGGTGATGACGACACACTTAAGTATTTTGCTTATGCAGGTAAAAATAATAAGGCGTATGTCAGTATTGGTAGAGTACTGATTGAAAGAGGGCTAGTTCCTCGTGAAAAAATGTCTTTGAAAGCGATTAAAGAGTGGGTACTCGCGAATGAAGCTGAAGTGGTGAAAGAACTGCTAGAGCAAAACCCATCGTTTGTCTTCTTCCAGTCAAAAGACGATCTATCGGTAATAGGAAGTGCTGGAATTCCATTATTGCCAATGGCTGCGGTAGCGGGTGATCGCTCTATACTTCCTATGGGGACGCCTGTATTGGCTGAAGTTCCACTGTTGAATGCCGATGGTACATGGAGTGGGGCGCATCAACTTCGCTTGCTTCTTGTGTTAGATACAGGTGGGGCTGTAAAACAGAATCACCTAGATTTGTACCACGGGATGGGACCTAGAGCTGGAACAGAAGCCGGTCACTACAAACATTTTGGTCGCGTTTGGAAACTGGGTTTAAATGGGAGTGCGACTGAAGCACCTTGGGCGATGCCCCCAGAGAAAGCTGAATAGTAAAAGGTCCGATGCTTAACCTAGACTTTTAAACCAAGAGTGCGTATAAAACGCACTCTTTCTTTTTCCATCGAATAAAATTGGCGGCAACATGCGTGAATTAACCACTCCAGCTTCAGAAAATTACGACCAACGTTTTGGCGGTACACGACGTTTATACGGTAATAGTGAAGTGGACATCTTACGAGCTGCACATGTATGTGTAATTGGTATTGGTGGTGTAGGTTCATGGGCGGTTGAAGCATTGGCTCGTACTGGTTTAGGCGAGCTAACGTTGATCGACATGGATGACGTATGTGTGACGAATATTAACCGTCAAATACACGCTATGTCGGGCACTGTTGGTAAAAGTAAAATTGAAGTGATGGCAGAGCGCGTTAAGCTGATTAACCCTGAATGTAAGGTCAACTTAATTGATGACTTTATTGGTCCTGATAACCAAGCTGAATACCTGTCTAAAGACTTTGATTATGTACTGGATGCGATTGATAGTATGAAGGCAAAAGCTTCTTTGCTTGCTTACTGCCGCAGTAATAAAATCAAGGTGATTACGACTGGCGGAGCTGGTGGCCAGGTTGACCCAACACAGATTAAAATTGCTGATTTAACGAAAACCATTCAAGATCCTTTAGCGAAAAAGCTGAAAGATACTTTACGCCGTCATCATAACTTCCCGAAAAACCCACAACGTAAGTTTGGTATTGATTGCGTCTTCTCTACCGAGCAATTGAAATACCCTCAAGCTGATGGCAGTGTTTGTGCAGCAAAAGCGACGGCTGAAGGTCCAAAACGTATGGATTGCGCGACTGGTTTTGGTGCGGCAACAGTAGTAACGGCTTCATTTGGTTTTGTTGCGGTTTCTCGTATTGTTGAAAGAATCGTTCAGAAGCACAGCTAAAGTTTCCCTGAGTTTAATGCATAGCTTTTAAGATGTTGTCTTCTATAGATTTTAATACGGATACTTGATTAATTTGAACAAGAAATACCCCCGCCTTTTCGTTAAATTAGATATTTCGTTTGATTGGATAAAACAATGACTCAATTCCCAGTATCGCCTTTTGGCACTGAAATTACTCATCAAGACATAGCAGAAAAAATGCAGTCTTTTTCTGGGTGGGAAGATAGATATCGTCAAGTGATACAGTGGGGGAAAAAGCTTCCTGTGATGCCTGACGACTTAAAGAGCGATCAAGTAACCGTTGCTGGTTGTGAAAGCCAAGTTTGGCTAGTCAGTCAAAAAATTGATGAGAAATGGTTTTTCTGTGCGGACTCAGATGCACGAATCGTTCGAGGTTTAATCGCTTTGGTTATGGCTGCGTTTGATGGACGAACGGCTCTTGAAATAGAATCGTTCGACATTGATGGCTATTTTGAAAAGTTAGGGCTGATTACGCATTTAAGCCCATCACGTGGTAATGGGCTTAAAGCTATCATTGCACAAATCAAAAGCATTGAGCCGATCAAAAACTCCGCTGTATAACCTTGTTTGTAGAATAGCCGTATCCGCAGAATAGTCTTATCCGCAAATAAACTCATTCCTGCACAACTTTAATTCATCGCTATATCAATAAAGATAGAGCGATGAATGTCATCATGCATCCTACAAAAAATTCTAGGATTTTCCATGCTGTAGGCTTTGAGAATAGGGGAGCGAGTAATCTTGCTCCGTAACCTAGGCTGAAGAAAAACACGAATGACCCCGTAATTGCCCCTAATGCAAAGTTCATCTGTTGCCCTTGGTACTGAGTGGATATAGACCCGAGTAGAACAACAGTGTCTAGATACACATGTGGATTTAACCAAGTAAAAGCCAAACAGATCATTGCCGTTTTCATCGCTGAAGTCTGTTCTACTTGCTCGTTTCCTATCGCGTGAGAAACTGTAAATGCAGAACGAAAACTCAGGAAAGCGTAGACAGCAAGGAATGCCGCTCCACCATATCGAGCGAATACTTCTATGTTTGGATACTGGGTAACAATCGATCCAAACCCTGCCACCCCAAGTGAAATTAAAATAGCATCAGATAAGGCACAAATCAGGCAGATTATAAAAACGTGATGCCTTTTTATACCTTGCTTTAATACAAAGGCATTTTGTGAGCCTATCGCTAAAATGAGTGATAACCCTAATGTGAAACCTGAAAAGTATGCCAGCATAATCCGTTATTGCCTTTATTTAAGTATTTGCTATGTGCCATCGCGATCAGTACTTGGTTGGTAATCGAGAATGAATCCAAGTTAGATCTTTGTATGGGATATTTGCCTTTAAAGCATATCGACAGCTTTCTCTATTGCTGAAATGAGCTTATTCACATCATCTTCAGTGTTATAGATTCCAAACGAAATTCTTACTGTTCCTTTCACATTCAGCTTATCCATAAGTGGATGGGCGCAGTGGTGACCCGCTCTAACCGCAATGCCTTGCTGATCTAGAAGTGTGGCAATATCTTGGTGATGTACACCATCCATCACGAAGGTAATTACACTTGCCTTTTCTTGGTAGCCGAGCACCTTAATATCATCAATCTTGGATAAAGCGGCATAAGTTTTATTTTGCAGATGATGGATGTGAGCTTCCACAGATTGCTGGTCAAACTGATTTAACCAGCCAATTGCTGTATCCAAAGCAATAGCGCCTGCGACATTAGGAGTGCCAGCTTCAAATTTTCCTGGCAGTTCCGAGTAGGTGGTTCCCTCGAAAGAGACTCGTTCCACCATTTTTCCGCCACCATGCCAAGGTGGCATTGATTCTAATAGCTCTAACTTTCCGTAGAGTACGCCAATGCCTGCTGGAGCATATAATTTATGCCCAGAGAATACGTAAAAATCGGCGTCTAAGGCATTCACATTAAGTGTTTCATGCACGATGCCTTGCGCACCATCGACAACAACAATAGCGCCAACTTGATGGGCTTTCTTGATGATGTTCTCAACGGGTAATCGAGTGCCGGTCACGTTGGTAATATGGGCAACCGCCACTATTTTCGTTTTATGGCTTAAACGTTTTTCGAATTCAGCAAAGTCTAGCAGGCAGTTGTCATCCATTGGTAGTTTTACAACCTTAGCACCAGTTTGCTCCGCAACGATTTGCCAAGGAACGATGTTAGCGTGATGTTCCATTTCGCTGACCAGTATCTCATCGCCTTCTTTTAGCGTGCTTCTCGCATAAGTTTGAGCAATAAGATTCAGAGCTTCAGTTGCGCCTCTCGTCCAAATGATTTCTTTACTCGAATTTGCCCCAAGGTACTGAGCAACATTGTCGCGAGCCGCTTCAAATTGGCTGGTGGCTTGCGCAGTTAAGCTGTGGCTACCTCGATGAACATTGGCATTTTGTTTTGAATAATATTGGCTGATGGCATCAATGACGACTTGAGGTTTTTGAGTGGTGGCTGCACTGTCTAGGTAAACCAATGATTGTTCATTGATTTTTTGGTTAAGAGCGGGAAATTGAGCTCGTATATTATTGATGTCAAACATGGGCTTACCTAAATGTATGGTTCTTTTATTAATGCAGATATGGTGCTGAAAAATGCGTTCTTAATACTGTTTGTTTTTCTCTAAATACTGTTCGGCTTGCTTAACGCGGTTGTACAAAGCTAAGTTCGCGGGAACGTCAATATTATGCTTAGCAGCTGCTTTCAACAGGTAGCCAGTAATAAAGTCGATTTCAGTCGGGCGATGATAAAGCATATCTTGTTTCATTGAAGAGTTATTTTGAGCAGTAGCATGGATAACATGATTGATTGTTTCTTGTAATTCACGCTTACTTGTTGGAATACCTTCAGCAGTCATGACTGCTTCTAACTCTGTAATCAGCGGCTGCAACTCTTCTTGATATTTAGCTTCTGCCAGTTGCCCATTTTTTATCTGATTCAGACCTGTTAACGGGTTAATCGCGCAGTTGATGGCGAGCTTCTGCCATAAGGCTTTTTGAATGGACTGATTCCATTTTACTTCAGGCAATGCATGGTTCAATACTTCACAGAGGAAAGTGCACTGTTCACCCGATGCATTATATCCCCCCAACTGTGTTGCCCCTTGACCGGTATGAAGCACATTTTCAGGGCTACGCTTAAACGCTGCCTGGGTTGTGGTCGCTAATACAATAGGAAAGTGATGAATATCATTGGAGAGCGAATCAACGGCTCCCATGCCGTTATGCATGAACATTAAAATGGTATCACGATGTAGGGTTGCGAGAAGGGGAGTGATAGCACTCTCTACTTGCCATGCTTTGACGGTGACGATAATGAGATCACACTGGTTTAGTAATTGACGGTTATTATTCGTGAATACCACTGGCTGCTGCTGATCTAATGTAATTGACAGCTGTGAGTCTGTTTTTCGGCTATATAGCGCGACATTATGCCCAGCTTGAGAAAGTTTTATTGCCCATAAAGAACCAATAGCGCCGGGACCGACGATACCAATATTCATAGGGATACCTTAGAGAAATGCTTTGGAACTTAAGAATAGCGGGGTAAAAAATGAAAGCAATAAAAATGGCACCCGAGGGTGCCATTTAGGAAGTTTTCTTATCAGTTCTATTAGAACTTGTAAGTAACTGCTACGTAGTGACCTGCGCCTGAAGACTCTGGCTCATGACCCCATGGTAGAGCTTCGCCATCTTTAAAGCCGTATACATCGTTGTATAGCTTAAGACCGTAACCTACAGCAAAACGATCTGAGTGCCAGTAGATACCATTAAACATTGCGCCGCCGCTGCTTGCACGACCGCTGTCTTGGTCATCCATACCAAATTGGTAATCAATGTAACCTTGGTAAGAAATGAATGAACCGTTTTCGAAGAAGAAGAAAGGCTTGAACCAGTTAGTTGAAACTTGAACGCCGTTCCAGTCTTTCATGTTTGAATCGTAAGTACCGTAGAAGTTAAGACCAATTTTGCCTAACCATGGAACCATTACGTCAGAACCAAGACCGATTTTCTGAGTGTTTACGTCAGCGTTACCGCCCCACTCCATAAGAGTAGAAACGTATAGCTCTTGTACTGGACCGAAAGAAAGGTCTTTACCTGTTACTGCGTCAAGAGACATACGTGGTGCGAATTTCATGAAGATTTTTTCGCCACCATTCTTGTCGCTACCAGGATCTGAAGCAAGGTTGAATACGTCAACGTAACCGTAAAGATCGAAAGCTCCAGAGCGACCGCCGAATTCCATCTCTAGGTAATCGTGAGAAGACTCTGAGTAGCCTTTTTCATCAATTGCAGCCATAAGGTTGAATTGCATCCACTTGTAATCGTTTTTGTGGATGTCGCCGTCTGAATAATCAGCAGCCATAGCTGGTGCAGAAGCCGCAGCCATTAGGCCAAGAGCTAAAAGTGATTTGCGCATAATGGAACTCTCTATATTAAAAGTAAGTAACCCGCTATCCATGCGTGTTTGATTTGTCCGAATGCCGAGCATGATAGCGATTTTGTTCTCAATTAAAAGTGAGAAAGAGTGCAAATTAAAATTATTATGGTGACACTCATCACACTAATGATCTAAATGGCGGAACTTTTAAATGCATATGCATTCTGATGCTCCTCTTTTTCTATTGAACGTGTGAAGCCTGGTTATTTTGTCGCTCTCTTGATTGTTTTATATTCAAAGCAAACGATTTAGTTAAATTATGTGATGCATGATGTGTAAACAACAGAGTTTAGTTGTTGGCTTTTGGGGCTGCCATTTATTGAACTTTTTTAATATCAAAATGTGAAGTTAAGAGTAATAGCTGGGTATGGATGGAAGATTGTGAAAAGTTTATCGAGACAATGTGAGATCTTTAATTGAGGGTATAAAATTATTAAACCTCACTCGATGATAAATTCAGGGTGGAGAGTTGAAAGTAGACTACAGAAGGGCAGCATAATCGACAAACGTAGTTATCGATTATGCTCTTTAGTTAGTCTTTTTGGTTACGAGCGTCATCGAGCAACTTCGAGAAGAAGTGTCTTAATGAATAAAGCATGATCAAACTAGGAACAACCATTAATGCCGTTAAGATGAAGAAGGTTGACCAGTCATTAAGGTAATCAACAAGCTCGCCACTAAAAGAAGCCAACGTTGTTCGCCCAAAGTTACCCAATGAAGCGAGTAAAGCGTATTGAGTCGCTGAGAAGGCTTGCCCAGTCAGCAGGGTTAAAAAGGAAACAAAAGCAACCGTTGAAAATGCAGTAGTAAAGTTATCGACAATGATTGTTGCCAAAAACAAAGTTTCACTTGGACCAGCTTGAGCTATCCAAGCAAACATTAAGTTACTTCCTGCCATTGCAATACCGCCAATCATCAAACCGCGGACAATACCAAACTTCACGTTAAAGACGCTGCCTAATAACGTAAAGAAGATAGTGGCACCCCAACCAATCAATTTGGAGTAGTGACCAATCTGTTCATTACTAAAGCCTATTTCTTTGTAGAAGGTGATCGACATTCTTCCTAAGAACGCTTCGCCTATCTTAAAGAGGAAAACAAATAGCAATAGAGTGATAGCAACCTGAACACCATTACGCTTAAAGAAATCATAGAATGGTTCAATAACCGTAACGGTAAACCAAGCTAGCATTTTAGAACCCACGACTTGATTGTGTCGTTGTTGAGCTTGCGCTTGAAGTTCTTCTCGTTGAGTTTTAGGTTCACCCACAAGTAATGTGAATAGCATTAATATAGCAACAACACCTGCCATACCGTAATAAACGCCATTCCAGCCAATAGAGTCGGCATTAATAAAAGCGAAGTAACCAGGCAATGAATACCCTGTCCACCAACCAATAACGGCCATTGCGGAAGCTTGTGGAAGTTTAGATGGTTCAGACTTGGGAAAGCTGTCAATACGGTAAGCATCAATCGCGATGTCTTGTGTGGCTGAAGCAATGGCTACGCCTAGGGCAAGCATTGATGTGAGCACAAGGTCATTAGCAGGATTGACTCCTGCGATGAAGAAGGTACAGACAAGAACAAAGCTCTGGCAGAAAAATATCCAACTGCGCCTTTGACCTAAAATGGCATGCAAAACTGGTAATTTCACTCGATCAACCAGTGGAGCCCATAAAAAGTTAATAGCGTAAACAGCAAAGACACTGCCGAAATAACCAATAGCGGTTCGTGTTAGCCCTGCGTCCTTCAACCAGCCAGACATATTTGAACCAATGAGCACCCAAGGAAAGCCGCTCGAGCAGCCCAGCATGAATACCCAAAGCAGTCGTTTATCAAGATAGCTACGGAAAGTTTGCATCCACGATAGGGATGGCGAACCTGATGACATAAAAACGTCCTTGCGAAGAAAAACGCCCTTGACGGATGTTAAGGGCGTTGGAAGCGTTTACTTAAGAAGGGTTACTTTTGTAATGACGATTGGGTCTACTGGAATGTCTGACATTCTGCCAATACGTTTTGTTGGAATCATTGCCATCTTTTCTACAACATCAAACCCTTCAACCACTTTGCCAAATACGGCATAGCCAGGGGGAGACTGCTCAGCATTTAAAAAGCCATTGTCAGAATAGTTGATGAAAAACTGACGAGTTGCTGAGTCTGGGTTGTTGGTACGAGCCATAGCAAGCGTAGCGGGTTCATTTCTTAAACCGTTGTAGCCTTCATTTTTGATTGGCGCATTCGTTGGCAGGCGGTTCATGTTTTTATCGAAACCGCCACCTTGTGCCATGAAGCCCGGAATAACTCGGTGAAATTGGCTGCCCACATAGCTGCCATCTTCTACATAAGACAGAAAGTTAGCGACGGAAATTGGTGCTTTCTCTTGGTTTAGGTCGATAGTGAAATTACCTAAAGTAGTTTCCACTGAAACTTTTGGACCTGCCCAAGAAGCCGCGCTGAATGCAAGTAGAGCAATAGATGATACTAGACGAAGCATTAGAAGCGCTCCTTCATGTAGTTTTGTAACTCTTGGTCATTTGAGATGTCAGCCAAAACAAGGTTAATCACATCGTTTAATACCATTGAAATATCTTCGTTTGAAGCGCTCAACGTGCCAGTACGAACGGCTGTACCTTTAAAGGTTTTGACTAATTTACCTTGAGGGGTTTCAGCGATTACTTCTAAAGTCACTTTACCATCCATTTGGTTTTCCATAATGGTGTGCTTTACCGTCACTAGTGCTTCTTGAATTTCTAGTACCACTGAGTTTTCACTGTTTACACTTGCGCGATAACCTTGAGATTCAAACTGCTGAGCGATGGCATTTTCTAAAGTGATGCGCATATTTTGCTGAGCATGGATAGGTTCAATATTCGAACGACCGCTATCTACTAAAGCAACATATTGAGCAGCACGTACATCTTTACTGGAAAGTGTGTAAGTCTTATTTTCTACTAGATTACTTGTGCTTAACGACGCTTCAGGGATAACACTAATTTGTTCCTTTTGAGGAGCAGAGCAAGCCGTGAGTACAACAAGTGATGCAGCCAAAACGAGTTTTTTCATTCTTCTATCCTTTTAAAATACGCATTACAAATGGTATTTGTGATCATTCTTTGATTCAGTCTTCAATGCTATTTATTAAAGTTAGCAGGTTCTCTAGTCGCTTGTAAAATCTCAAACTTCTGGTTTAACTCGAGAGTCTCGACATTCGCTTCACCAAATAGGCGCGCGAGTTTTACATCGTATCCGAGGTGTCGGTTACCAATAACAATTAATTTCCCTCCGTTACTAAGAACATGCTTTGCATCACAGAACATTTGCCACGCAATGTGATCTGTAATTGCTTGCTGTTGGTGGAATGGAGGATTACACATTACTAAGTAAGTACTATTTTTCTTGAAGCCGTCTAAACAGTTGTTTGCGATGAACTGGAAATTGCCTTCTTCTCCAAGGTTATCAATGACATTCTGGCGAGCAGATTCGACAGCCATGAAGCTTTCATCAACACAGGTAATTCGAGCTTGTGGGTTTAATTGCCCCGCTTTAACACTGAGTACACCATTACCGCACCCTAAATCAATAATGTGGCGAAGCTCAGGATCTTGAGGGATATGATCAAGCATGTAGCGAGCACCTTGATCTAGGCTTTCACCTGAGTAAACATTTGGTAAGTTCTTTAGCTTTATATTTTCTCCATCCACTTCCCATTCATTGTATGGGTCAATGTCGTGAATAGGTTGGCAGTTTGCTGAGGAGAAAATAAGACGGTGTTTTTTCTTCGCTAAAGAAGTGGTCGTCACACCTAAGTATTTTTCAAAGAGATTCAAAGTTGAAGTGTGAATCTCTTTCACTTTATTGACACCAATAATGGGGCAAGTTTCAGGTAAAGCTTTACGAAGCTGACTTAATTGCCAAGTAAGGTGTCGGTTTGTTTTTGGTAACTGCATGAGTACTAAATCAATACCATGTGGGATTTCTTCCATGGTGTTTAGGAAAGTCACACGGTTACATTGATTTCTTTGTAGATTCTTAAGTGCGCCACGTTGCGAGATGAAAGAATCGCTCATCATGGTGACATCATGCTTTTCAGAGAACCAAGCTGAAAGGGCACCAAAGTGATCATTTAGAATTAAAATGTGTTTACCGGGCTCTAAGTCTAACTCTTCTACGTGTTGAATGAGGTATTCATCTCCAGCATCCCAAGCTTGAAGCGTTTCATTTGAACGCTTTGGAAAGCGGTGTAAAGCCAGCGTTCTGCTGTTAAAAGTAAATTCAGTTTTCATTATTTGGGATACTTATATGAGAAATAACAAGGATATTGTCTCAAATGCTGTTTCAACAAGATAGAAAAAACTGGAGGTAAGCGCACTCACTCTAGAATAATTTGTCAGACAGGTTGCATGTTTAGGTTTATACTGGATATATAAACAATATGAGAGCGCAATAAAGGAATCATGATGATCCAAGAAATTATTGAGACAAAACTGCACAATGAGTTTGATCCAACACATTTAAACGTTGTGAACGAAAGTTATATGCACAATGTTCCGGCTGGTTCTGAAAGTCATTTTAAGGTTGTTGTAGTGAGTGATGCCTTTGAAGGATTGCGCTTGATTGGTCGTCATAGAGCTGTGAATAAAGCTTTATCTGAAGAGTTGGCTAATAATATTCATGCACTGTCTATTCATACTTATACTAAAAGTGAATGGCAAGAACAGTTTAATAGCGTACCAGATAGCCCGATGTGCATGGGCGGAAGCAAGGCCGACTAAATTACTAACAACGTTTGAATATGAAAGGTGGTTTAGCCGCCTTTTTCATTTTCAAATCGATAATAACGCGACATATTTAGCCTATTTATGTCGAGATAATGAACATTACAAATACCCACAATGAGTAATGTTTTTATTAACAGTGTTTCAACAAGTGTATGTAAATTTCAAGTTGTGACAGAGTGTTAAACTCCGTATTTAAAACAGGTTATATGACTGGTTCATCTGTGCGGTATGTCAAAAATATAGACATTCAAAGGGCTATATACTTCAATTCCCAGCAAATAAAACCGCTATTCAAGTTATTGGTCATGGCATCAAGTTCCCAAAAAATGGTAGACTACCGCACCTGATAAATCTCAATCCATTCTTGTGGTGAGTTTATTAAGAAATTGTTGCGATTTTGATGTTTTAAACACATCAGAACCGGACACTGTAATGTCGTGTCTAAGGGTGAATTTATAACACCCTGAATTTACGCAATTAAAGAATCTTTTTCCCGATAAAGTAGTGCAAGTGCGTATGATTACAATAAAGAAGGGTTTGGATCTTCCTATCGCAGGAACTCCATCCCAGGTGATTAATGATGGTAAGTCCATCACTAAAGTCGCCTTGCTTGGCGAAGAGTACGTTGGTATGCGTCCTACGATGCATGCTCGCGTTGATGATGAAGTGAAGAAAGGCCAAGTTCTTTTTGCTGATAAAAAGAACCCAGGTGTAGTATTTACTTCTCCAGCAAGTGGTAAAGTTATTGAAATTAACCGTGGTGCTAAGCGTGTACTTCAATCTGTAGTGATTGAAGTGGCAGGCAATGAGCAAATCACGTTCAATAACTATGCAGCTGACCAACTAGCAAATCTTGACCGTGAAACGGTTAAAGCTCAACTAGTCGAGTCTGGTGCATGGACTGCTTTGCGTACTCGTCCGTTCAGCAAGGTTCCAGCTATTGATTCTGAAACTCAGGCTATCTTCGTAACTGCTATGGATACTAATCCTTTAGCAGCTGAGCCAGAGTTAATCATTAACGAGCAGTCTGATGCTTTCGTTGCTGGTTTAGACCTCCTTTCAACTCTGACTAGCGGTAAAGTTTACGTTTGTAAGAAAGGCACTAGCCTGCCTCGCTCATCTAAGTCAAACGTTGAAGAGCATGTTTTTGATGGCCCACATCCAGCAGGTCTTGCTGGTACTCACATGCATTACCTTTACCCGGTAAATGCAGGAACTGTAGCGTGGAGCATCAACTATCAAGATGTTATCGCATTCGGTAAGTTATTCCTTACTGGTGAGATTTACACTGATCGTGTTGTTTCTTTAGCTGGCCCTGTGGTTAATAACCCACGTTTAGTTCGAACTCAGCTTGGTGCTAGCCTTGAAGAGTTAACTGACAGTGAGTTGATTCCAGGCGAAGTTCGTGTGATTTCTGGCTCTGTACTTTCGGGTACTGAAGCTACAGGTCCTCATGCTTTCCTTGGTCGTTACCACCAGCAAGTTTCTGTTTTGCGTGAAGGCCGTGATAAAGACTTATTTGGCTGGGCTATGCCTGGTAAAGATAAGTTCTCTGTTACTCGTTCATTCCTTGGTCACCTGTTTAAAGGTCAGTTGTTTAATATGACAACGACTACAAACGGTAGTGATCGCTCAATGGTTCCAATCGGCAACTACGAACGCGTAATGCCTCTAGATATGGAACCTACATTGCTGCTTCGTGATCTATGTGCTGGCGACATTGACAGTGCACAAGCACTGGGTGCGTTAGAGCTAGATGAAGACGATTTAGCATTGTGTACCTTTGTATGTCCAGGTAAGTACGAGTACGGTCAACTACTTCGTGAATGCCTAGATACAATTGAGAAGGAAGGGTAATTTTCATGGGCCTTAAAAAGTTTCTTGAGGACATCGAGCATCATTTCGAGCCAGGTGGTAAACACGAGAAGTGGTTTGCGCTTTACGAAGCGGCAGCGACTGTGTTTTACACGCCAGGTCTTGTAACGAAAAAAAGCTCACACGTTCGTGATAGCGTTGATTTAAAACGTATCATGATCATGGTTTGGTTCGCGGTATTCCCAGCAATGTTCTGGGGTATGTATAACGCAGGTGGCCAAGCTATTGCTGCTCTTAACCACATGTATGCAGGCGCTGAATTAGCTTCTGTAATTGCTGGTAACTGGCACTACTGGTTAACCGAAATGCTTGGTGCCTCCTTAGGTGCTGATGCAGGTGTTGGCAGTAAAATGCTACTAGGGGCGACCTACTTCCTACCTATCTACGCAACAGTGTTTATTGTTGGTGGTTTCTGGGAAGTTCTGTTCTGTATGGTGCGTAAGCACGAAGTTAACGAAGGTTTCTTTGTTACTTCTATTTTATTCGCGCTTATCGTTCCGCCAACACTTCCTCTATGGCAAGCAGCACTAGGTATTACCTTTGGTGTTGTTGTTGCTAAAGAGATCTTTGGTGGTACTGGTCGTAACTTCTTGAACCCTGCACTTGCTGGTCGTGCGTTCCTATTCTTTGCATACCCTGCGCAGATTTCAGGTGACGTAGTTTGGACTGCTGCAGATGGTTTCTCTGGTGCAACTGCTCTTAGCCAATGGGCTCAAGGCGGTGGTAGTGCACTAATGAACGTAACAACAGGTGAAGCAATCACTTGGATGGATGCATTCATTGGTAACATTCCAGGCTCTATCGGTGAAGTTTCGACTCTAGCACTGTTAATCGGTGCTGCGATGATCGTCTACATGCGTATCGCTTCATGGCGCATCATTGCTGGTGTAATGATCGGTATGATTGCAGTCTCTACGCTCTTCAATGTGATTGGTTCTGACACTAATGCATTGTTCAGCATGCCTTGGCACTGGCACCTAGTTCTAGGTGGCTTCGCATTTGGTATGTTCTTTATGGCGACAGACCCAGTATCAGCTTCATTTACCAACAAAGGTAAGTGGTGGTACGGCATCCTAATCGGCGCAATGTGTGTAATGATCCGTGTAGTTAACCCTGCATACCCAGAAGGCATGATGCTTGCGATTCTATTCGCAAACCTATTTGCTCCTCTGTTTGACCACGTTGTAATCGAGAAGAACATTAAGCGGAGACTAGCGCGCTATGGCAAGTAATAACGATAGCATTAAAAAGACGCTGTTTGTTGTTATCGCATTGAGCCTAGTGTGCTCAATCATCGTTTCAACAGCTGCAGTTGTTCTTAAACCTAAGCAACAAGCTAACGCAATTCTGGATCAGCAAACTAAGATCCTTGAAGTTGCAGGCATTGACCTTGCAGGTGATATTCCGGCGCTTTACGCAGAGAATATCGTACCTCGTCTAGTTGATTTCGCTACTGGTGATTTCATCGACCAAGATGCTGCTGCATACGACCAACGTAAAGCAGCAAAAGATCCTGCACAGTCTATTAAGCTTTCTTCTGAAGAAGACATCGCTAAGATCCTTCGTCGTGCTAACACAGGTACTGTATACCTAGTGAAAGATGGTGCTGAAACTTCTAAAGTTATCATCCCTGTTCACGGTAACGGTCTGTGGTCGATGATGTACGCATTCGTTGCGGTAGAAACAGATGGCAACACTGTTTCTGGTATCACTTACTACGAGCAAGGTGAGACTCCTGGGCTTGGTGGTGAAGTTGAAAACCCAACTTGGCGCGCACAATTCGTTGGTAAGAAATTATTCGACGAAAACCACAAACCTGCTATTAAAGTAGTTAAAGGTGGTGCTCCTGCTGGTTCTGAGCACGGTGTTGACGGTCTTTCGGGTGCAACACTAACTAGTGTTGGCGTTCAAAACACATTTGACTTCTGGTTAGGCGAAATGGGCTTTGGTCCGTTCCTAGCAAAAGTTCGTGACGGAGGTCTGAACTAATGTCTAGTGCAAAAGAGATTAAAAAGAGCATCTTAGCGCCGGTGTTGGACAACAACCCGATCGCGTTACAGGTTCTTGGTGTGTGTTCTGCTCTTGCGGTAACCACTAAACTAGAAACAGCATTTGTTATGACTATCGCGGTAATGTTTGTTACTGCTTTATCTAACTTCTTCGTTTCTTTAATCCGTAACCACATTCCTAACAGTGTGCGTATCATCGTTCAGATGGCAATCATTGCATCGTTAGTAATCGTGGTAGACCAAGTACTTAAAGCATACCTATACGACATCTCTAAGCAGTTGTCTGTATTCGTAGGCCTAATCATTACTAACTGTATTGTAATGGGTCGTGCTGAAGCATTCGCTATGAAGTCTGCGCCAATCCCATCTTTAATCGATGGTCTTGGTAACGGTCTTGGTTACGGTTTCGTTCTTATCACTGTTGGTTTCTTCCGTGAGTTGCTAGGTTCTGGCAAACTATTCGGTATGGAAGTTTTACCACTAGTGAGCAACGGTGGTTGGTATCAGCCAAACGGCTTGATGCTTCTAGCACCTTCTGCATTCTTCCTAATTGGTTTCTTGATTTGGGCAATTCGTGTGTTCAAACCAGAACAAGTAGAAGCGAAGGGGTAAGGTAGTCATGGAACATTATATTAGTCTGCTAGTTAAATCGATTTTCATCGAAAACATGGCGCTTTCTTTCTTTCTAGGTATGTGTACATTCCTAGCGGTATCTAAGAAAGTTAAAACTTCTTTTGGTCTTGGTGTTGCGGTAGTTGTAGTACTTACAATCGCTGTTCCTGTGAACAACCTTGTTTACACACACATCCTAAAAGAAAACGCGCTTGTTGCCGGTGTCGATTTAAGTTTCCTTAACTTCATCGCATTCATCGGTGTTATCGCGGCACTTGTACAAATCCTAGAGATGGTTTTAGACCGTTTCTTCCCACCTTTGTACAACGCACTTGGTATCTTCCTTCCATTGATCACAGTTAACTGTGCAATCTTTGGTGGTGTATCTTTCATGGTAACGCGTGACTACAACTTTGCTGAATCTGTTGTTTACGGCTTCGGTTCTGGTGTGGGTTGGATGTTAGCTATCGTCGCTCTTGCGGGTATTCGTGAGAAGATGAAATATTCAGACGTACCTCCAGGTCTTCGTGGTCTAGGTATTACGTTTATTTCAGTTGGTTTAATGGCGTTAGGCTTTATGTCTTTCTCTGGTGTTCAACTGTAGGGTAAGCACCCAGTAATAAGGAATAACAAATGCAAAGCATTATTCTTGGCGTAGCGATGTTTACCATTATTGTATTGGCTCTAGTACTAGTGATTCTTTTCGCTAAATCTAAGCTAGTACCATCAGGTGACATCACTATTGCTGTAAACGGCGACCCTGAGAAGGCGATCGTTACTCAACCTGGTAGTAAGCTACTTGGTGCTCTTGCTGGTGCAGGCATCTTCGTATCTTCTGCTTGTGGTGGCGGTGGCTCTTGTGGTCAGTGTCGTGTGAAAGTTAAGTCTGGTGGTGGCGATATTCTACCAACAGAACTTGATCACATCACAAAAGGCGAAGCTCGCGAAGGCGAACGTCTTGCATGTCAAGTTGCTATGAAAACTGACATGGAGATTGAACTAGACGAAGATATCTTTGGTGTTAAAAAGTGGGAATGTACTGTTATCTCTAATGATAACGAAGCTACTTTTATCAAAGAGCTTGCTCTGGCTATCCCTGAAGGTGAAGAAGTTCCGTTCCGCGCGGGTGGCTACATTCAGATTGAAGCTGAACCGCATCACGTGAAATACGCAGATTACGATATTCCTGAGGAATACCGTGGTGACTGGGATAAGTTTAACTTGTTCCGTTACGAGTCTATCGTTAAAGAGCATTCGATTCGTGCTTACTCTATGGCTTCATACCCAGAAGAGAAAGGCATCATCAAGCTTAACGTGCGTATCGCAACTCCGCCGCCAAACAACCCTGACGTAGCTCCTGGTGTGATGTCTTCATACATCTGGTCTCTTAAAGAAGGCGACAAATGTACTATTTCTGGTCCATTTGGTGAGTTCTTTGCTAAAGACACAGACAATGAAATGGTATTCATCGGTGGTGGTGCTGGTATGGCGCCAATGCGTTCACACATCTTTGACCAACTTAAGCGTCTTAACTCTACTCGTAAGATGTCTTACTGGTATGGTGCACGTTCTAAGCGTGAGATGTTCTACATTGAAGATTTCGATGGTCTAGCGGCTACGAATGAAAACTTCGTGTGGCACTGTGCACTGTCTGATCCTCAACCTGAGGACAACTGGGACGGTTACACTGGTTTCATCCACAACGTATTGTACGAAAACTACCTGAAGGATCATGAAGCTCCTGAAGATTGTGAGTACTACATGTGTGGTCCACCTATGATGAACGCAGCTGTTATCGGCATGCTTAAAGATCTAGGTGTAGAAGATGAGAACATTCTTCTAGATGACTTCGGTGGTTAATCCATTTAAGTGATTGATATTATGGCTGGCTCTCATGAGTCAGCCATTTGTTTTTCTAAGGCTTATCTTAGATATAATTGGTTTATGCAATTAACGGTTTATATAACAAAAAGGGCTCTTTCTGAGTTGGCTTTTTATTATATAAATCCCTCAACTATAGCAGGAGTATGCAAGTGAAAATTTGGCTTGTTGCAGTAGCTTCTTTAATGTTTCTTTCTGGCTGTGAAAAGCCTAGAGAGCAAGTTCATCTTAGTGGTCCAACAATGGGCACTAGCTATAATATTAAATACATTACTGGTGAAGAGTTTCCGGAATCTAAGGATGTTCATACGGAAGTCGATCGTTTACTTGAAGAAGTGAATGACCAAATGTCGACTTATCGTCCGGACTCAGAGCTTAGCCGTTTTAATCAATACCAAGGGAATGATGAATTTCCAGTATCAGAAGAAACCGCTATCGTTGTGAAAGAAGCGATACGTTTGAACGGTCTTACTCAAGGTGCATTAGATGTGACGGTTGGTCCATTAGTGAACCTGTGGGGTTTTGGTCCAGAAGCTCGCCCAGAAGTTGTCCCTACTGATGAGGAGCTTAGCGCACGTAAAGCTAAAATTGGTATTCATCATTTAAGTGCTACTAAGACGACCTTAACGAAAGATATGCCTAACTTGTATGTTGATTTATCAACTATTGCTAAAGGTTGGGGAGTCGACGTGGTAGCTGATTATATTGAATCTTTAGGTATCCATAACTACATGGTGGAAGTCGGTGGTGAGATTCGCTTAAAAGGTTTAAACCGTGAAGGTGTGGCTTGGCGTATTGCCATTGAGAAGCCAAGTATCGATGAACGCACTATTCAAGAAATTATTGAACCGGGTGATATGGCTGTTGCTACATCAGGTGATTATCGTAATTACTTTGAACATGATGGTATTCGTTACTCGCATATTATCAACCCTGAAACGGGCAAGCCGATCAACCATAAGGTGGTATCCGTAACCGTTTTAGCTCCATCTTCAATGACGGCAGATGGATTATCTACAGGTCTTATGGTCTTAGGTGAAGATAAAGGTATGGAAATAGCAAACCAGCATGATATTCCAGTATTAATGGTGGTTAAAACTGCTGAAGGTTTTGAAGAGTTGTCTTCAGAAGCTTTTAAATCATATTTAAATAAATAGAGCTTGCTCTAATAATAATTAGCGAGAGAGTTATGAATACATTTCTAATTACATTCGGTGTTTTTCTTGCAGTAATTTGTGCGATGTCAATTGGTTACATCGTGCAGAAAAAAGTAGTGAAAGGCAGTTGTGGCGGCTTAGGCGCTGTGGGTATTGATAAAGTATGTAACTGCCCTGAGCCTTGTGATGCTCGTAAAAAACGTGAAGCTCGTGAAGCTTACCGTGCTGAGAAGTTAGCCGCTCGTGATGAGCAAGTAGCAGCTTGGGAAAAAGATCGCATAGCTTAATGTGTGTAATGATTTGGTATCTGAATGATTAATCTTATAGACACCGTAATTTCATAGAAGCATAAGCTACAAACAACCCAATAAAAAGCTCAAGGTATTATCTTGAGCTTTTCTGTTTTTATAGCATGAACCTTAAGTGCATTGAGCCCTTCATCACTGATTGGCTTTTACTGCCTTATAAGTAGTACCAAAAATTGTATGCCGTAAGTTTTTACTGGCTAACGGTTTGATTTCGACCATTTCCTTTTGCGACATACAGCCTATCATCGGCTTCTTTTATCTGTTCATTTAACGTCGCTTCTGTGCCTGTAACACCAATGCTTATCGTGACTTTGATTATGGTATCCCCATGGCTAATTTCAGCGTTTTCAATTGCTTGTCTCATCGCTTCTAACACGGTAATGAATTCATCAAGCGGTTTGCATGATTGGATGCAAAACTCTTCACCACCAAATCGAACGGTGACTTCATCTTTAAAAAAATCTTTAATAATTTTACTGACTTCAACTAAGACGCGGTCTCCACCATCATGCCCGTAGGTATCGTTAACTTTTTTAAAGAAATCGATATCCATCATCGCAACATTGCGGTGGTCACATCCTTTACAGCTTTGGTTAAATAAGAACCTACGGTTCCATAAGCCGGTTAGTGAATCTTCATTCGCTAGTCTAAATAGTTCATTAGAGGCTTCTTTCATATCGAGTAACTGATGGATTCGACAGAAAAACTCTTCTTGGTTGAAAGGCTTATATAGGAAATCATTTGCGCCAGCTTTTAGGAATCGAGCCGTCATAGTACGGTCATCACTGCCTGAAAGGCCAAGAATCGCGAGTCGGTGGCGATCATGATGGACACGTATATCTCGGATCATTGAGATGCCATCTTTCTTGGGCATATCGTGATCAGTCACCACAAAGGTAATATCTGGGTCGTTTTGTAAAATGCTTAAAGCTTCTTCACCATCAACTGCCTGAACGGTTTGTATGTACTGATGTTCAAGAAGTTGAACAACATAGCGGCGGACAACAGAAGAGTCATCAACCACTAAGGCTTTATGGTTTTTATTATTGGTAATTCGTTTGACGAGGGGCAGTAAATAGCTAACAGAAGCCATGCTATCTTTCAAAATATAATCTAAAACCCCTTTGGCAAGCACACTTTCACGAACGTCATCGTTGAACATTGCCGTTAATACGATGATTTTATGTTTGTGGCTAAGGACTAAATCAATAATCTCACCATCTTGCCCATCTGGGAGGCAATAATCGAGTACAGCACATAGAAAATCCGTGTCATGCGCTAAAATTGATTTTGCTTCCTCAATTGACTCTGCCATTGCGACTTCATAACCGTTACTGCTAAGTTGCTGATAGAGGTAATTTCTAAAAGCTCGGCTATCTTCAACGACCAGTATTTTGTTACTCAAAAGCTATCCCTACTTATCGATCAAATACTCATCTAATAATAATATCAGATACTGATATATCTATAGAAGATAAAGTTTTTTGGGCTCTAGTCGAGGTTATTTCCATTCTTTTTCTTTAGATGTATACTGTTTATTTGTACAGTTTGTAAGTGGCAGTTATGGAACTAAGTGTTGTGAGGAAGATCATCCATGTCGATATGGATTGTTTTTACGCAGCGGTCGAAATGAGAGATAACCCTTCATATCGAAATCGCCCTCTTGCTGTTGGTGGGCATGAAAAACAACGTGGCGTGTTGAGCACATGTAATTATGAAGCTCGTAAGTTTGGTATTCGCTCCGCTATGCCGACAGGAAAAGCCTTACAACTTTGCCCTCATTTACTTGTCGTTCCGGGGAGAATGCAAGTTTATAAGGAAGTATCAAAAAAAATACGAGAGATATTCTCTCGCTATACTTTACTGATTGAACCTCTGTCGTTAGATGAAGCTTACCTTGATGTGACTGATTCTTCTATGTGCCATGGTTCTGCCACTTTGATTGCGGAAGCTATTCGCCGTGATATTTGGAATGAGCTGAACCTTACTGCTTCCGCAGGTGTGGCTCCTATTAAATTTTTAGCGAAAGTGGCTTCAGATATGAATAAGCCAAATGGGCAATTTGTTATCCCCCCGCATGAAGTTCAAAATGTTATTGATGACTTACCGTTAGAAAAGATACCCGGAGTCGGGAAGGTCAGCATTGAGAAGCTAAATCAAGCTGGTTTCTATACCTGTAAAGACGTTAAGCATAGTGATTATCGCAATTTACTCGTTAAGTTTGGTCGACAAGGCGCATCATTATGGAAACGAAGCCATGGAATTGATGACAGAGAAATTGTTATTGAAAGAGAACGAAAGTCAGTTGGTGTTGAGAGAACGTTTAGCGAAAATATTTCAACGTATTCTGAATGCTGGAAAGTGATCGAGGAGGTGCTTTTCCCCGAATTAGAACGCCGGCTGGAAAAGGCGAGCCCGAGTAAGTTGATCATCAAGCAGGGGGTTAAGTTAAAGTTTGCAGACTTCCAACAAACCACGATTGAACATATTCAAACTTCCCTTGATTTACAACACTTCAAACAATTGCTTGAAGAGATACTGAAGCGGCAAGAAGGGCGAGAGATTCGCTTACTAGGGTTAAATGTTATGTTGCAACCCAAAGAGCAAATGAAGCAACTTAGCTTTTTCTAACCCATGAGAAGCGTTCACTTCTCATGGGTGTACTTATGACGATTAGATTCTTTCTAAACGCTGGACTAGCTGTAAAGTTTTGCTGAAAGGGTACTGTTCTAGCTTTCCATATCCCATCATTTTACTGGCTTTCATCTTGGTTGATAAGGGTGTTGCGATTCCACTAAGAAAACGTGCAATGGCTTCATCGGTAATTAACTGTGTCGCATTAGCTAAAAACTCACTTATCCATTGTTGCGCTATTTCTTCATCAATAGGGTCGACAAGGTGTCCAGGCAAAGAAGCAATGTCTCCACGACAAACTGAGCAGTGCCCACATTGCGTTGGCGCTTTATCATCGGCAAAGTAACTGGCCAGTCGTGAGCTTAAGCATGTATCGGCTTCAAAGAAGTTGAGCATTTGAGCTAATCGCTCAACTTCATTGTTTTCTTTTATTTTGAATAACTCGGTTAGTTGTTCTGATTGAGTATGGATATCTAACGTTGTATTTTTCACCGCGTAGACATCGGTGATTTGTTTACTCTCAAGTTCTATCCAGCCTTGTTCATGGAAATAATCCATGGCGGCGATTACTCGTTGTCGATCTGCTTGAAAGTGATTCCATAGAGTCTCGAAGTCAATTTGGCACCAAACCCGAGCTTGAGGGGAACATTGAAATATCGTTTCTACAAAGTCTCTGCGTTCGCCATGGAATTTATTGAGGATTTGGTCTTTAGAACGAATGAACTTAAATCGATAATCCGCAAAAAAACTGTATTTGGGCTCAATGACACCTGCTAACTCAAGGTAAACTAAAAGAGTTTTTAGTGGTAACTGCCTAATGTTGGTTTCTCTAGACAGTTGGTTCAACATGGTTTCCCATTGCTGCTCGTGTTGATAAATTTGTTCTAATACAGAATGTATCGCAATGTTGTCTGGTGTATCGCCATAGACAAAGTTTTCTAATGTGCTGAGACCATTTTTATTAGCAAGTAGAATGCATTCAGAGCGTTCGCCATCTCTTCCTGCTCGCCCGATTTCTTGAGAATAGTTTTCTATCGACTTTGGTAAATCGAAGTGAATAACTCGGCGGATATTCGATTTATCCACCCCCATTCCAAATGCGATAGTGGCAACGATGCAATGAATGTCATCATTCATAAATTGCTTCTGGATGCTGTCCCTTACTTCAGGTTTCAAACCTGCGTGATAAGCAATGGCATTGATACCTACATTTCGTAATTGTTGCGCCACCCCTTCAGCGGTTTGCTGCAAAGTGACATACACAATGGTTGGCAGTTGAGCTGCTTTATTCACAACATCACATAAGGTTTCAAGCTTTACTGGTTCGGTGCAGGGTTGAATAGATAAGTCTAAGTTTGGTCGGTAAAAGCCCGTAACCACAACGTTCTTTTCATCTATCGAAAACTTAGACTTCATATCTTCGATAACAGAGCTGGTAGCCGTTGCCGTTAATAATAATACTTGGGAAATATTGAGCTGACGCTGGTAGTGAGGCAGTTTGAGATAATCAGGTCGGAAGTTATGTCCCCACTCAGAGATACAGTGAGCTTCATCAACAACCAATAATGAAATAGGAACTTGAGATATAAACTGACGAAACCGTTCGTTTTTAAGGCGCTCTACAGAGATCATGAGGATTTTAGTCTCACCATTTCGTACAGCTTGCATTACGTGCTGAGTCGTTTGTCTATTTTGGCTAGATTCAATAGCAGCCGCATTGATGCCTTTACTGTGCAGAAAAGCCAACTGATCTTTCATCAAAGCCAGTAGGGGAGAGATCACCAAAGTTAAATGAGGCAATTCTAGGGCTGGCAATTGATAGCAAAGAGATTTCCCTGAACCAGTAGGAAAGATAGCCGCAGTTGAGTTGCCTTCAAGCACATTGTCTATGACCTGTTTTTGCCCATAACGAAGAGAATCAAAGCCAAAGACTTGTTTTAATGTCTGCTCTATCATTTTTATTCCTATTGATTTGCTACCAAGATAAGTATTCGCGTGAAATATTCAGAGAACTGAACACTTCTGTGTACGTTAATGCCTTTATCTACGATTGTTCCAACCATAATGCTTGCACCTGATTGTACCTAATTCTATTCTGTAACCCCTAAAAAAAGCCCAGCAAAAGTATGAATAAATCCGATCTTCGACAAATAATATTAAACAAACTTGAACAGCGCTTACAAGTTGCCTTATCTGCGACTCAGAGAGCCATTGACGCTGCAACTGATGAAAGAAACCGTACCAGAGCATAAATACGACACCTTGGCTTTGGAAGCTTCTTATTTGGCTCATGGGCAAGCTATTCGAGTTCAAGAATGTGAAGACGATATTCGTAGTTACCGAGAATTAGTGTTTCGTGAAAGTGAATCTATCACGATGACGAGTTATCTCGTTGTCGTTGATGAAGACGACAATGAAAAGCATTTTTTTATTGGTCCGAATGCGGGTGGTCTATCGGTTAAGTGGGAAGGGAATGATGTCTCTATATTGACCGTTAATGCTCCTCTTGGTCAGGCATTAATGGGAAAACAAGTGGGGGATGAGGCTGAATTTAATGTTTCAGGCACCTCATATATTTATGAGGTTTTACGCATCCTTTAAAGGTGAATATGAGAAAGTCCTATTACAGTAGTGAAATGGTGACTATTGCCTGTGAACGTTTCTCTGACATTCAGATATAGAGAATAGGTATGATTAAGATGTTGCCAAACGAGAGTGTGTTATGAAAAGAATTGTATTGATCGTATCGGCTTTACTCAGCCAGCCAGCTTTAGCCGCTCAGTGCCATGTTGATTTAAAGAATGAAATACATATTGATGAACAGCAAGTTGAAATCCACCAAACCAATGGTGACACTGCTGTATTTGATGCTGAGAACAACCTATTTATCCATGGTGAAAAAATTGAGCTTGATGATAACCAACAAGCCGCAGTAGAAAAATACCGTGAAAGTATGACTGAATATTTACCACGAGCGAAGGCAATGGCTCGTGAAGGCCTGACACTTGCGAATGATGTGGTTGATGATATTGCCGCGAGTTTTGACTCACCAGAAGCATTCGATAATGTTAAGCAATCAATGGAAACATTTTTTGCCGATCTTGAAGCTCGATATTATAAAGATGGGGATTTAGTTCTTCCTGCGGAGAGCTTCGATTCGATGGCAAATAATTGGTCTGAAGATCTTGATAAAGCCATGGAGATCTTTAATGAAGAATTTATTACTAGTGCCTTTAATGCGATGTCAGAAAAAATGTCGAAAGAAGGTGGGCTTAACTTGTCTCAGTTAACTGAAGACATGGCTGAACTTAAACAGAAAGTTGAAGAACGATTTGCCGAACATTCAAAACAAGTTGAAAAAGAAACTGAAGAGTTTTGTGACTCTTTAGATGACATGGCAGAGCAAGAACAGCAGCTACATAAATCGATTCCTAACTTAAAAGATTATCAAGTGTTCACCATTTAATTGCATTTGAGTTTTTATACATGCCAGCCTTTTAAAGGCAGAATTAAAAGCACCTGATGGTGCTTTTTTTGTGGGTAGAGAGTTCTAAGAGTGACTGAATGGAAGCTTTAACTAGGTATTAGATACTTTTATGTGAATTATAATGTTTATTTTTCTCTTCTGGTTAGTTTGTATATCTGCTTTATGGTTATCATTTAGTTAAATAAACCTGTTTAAATTAGTTTATTAGGTTTATGTGGTTATCAACTATTGAGAAGTTATGGGTGTTTCAGTATTGTACTACCAAGCTAGTTCACTGATATAAATTGCGGATTATATGAACCAACAAACTTCACACTCAACAAGAGAGCATTTTAGCTCTCGCCTCGGTTTTATTTTAGCGGCTGCCGGAGCGGCTGTCGGTTTAGGGAACATATGGGGGTTTCCTACACAAGCTGCCAGCAACGGCGGTGGCGCGTTTTTGCTAGTTTATTTATTTATGATTTTTGTCGTGGCATTTCCCATGCTGGTTGTGGAAATGGCAATCGGTCGTCATGGGCAAGCTAATCCTGTAGACAGCATGCGTTCATTAACAAGTCATCCACTTGGAAAAAGAGCAGGTGCACTTGTAGGCTGGGTTGGATTAAGTGTGCCAAGTGCAGTCTTAGCGTTTTACAGCATCGTCGGCGGATGGCTGATTTGCTTTCTTTTGGGAGCGATTGCTGATCTTGTAGGCTTTTCAGAAATAGCAGAGTGGTTTAAAGGGTTTAGTGTTGAGCGAAACGTATTTGGCACGGTTACGTTTTATGTTTTAACCGTTTTAATTGTGCAAGGCGGTGTAAAACAAGGTATTGAAAAGTGGTCTACTCGTCTGATGCCTGCGTTATTTGTTCTTTTTGGACTGCTCTTCATTTATATCATGACTCAACAAGGGTCAATGGAAGGTTTAAAGCATTATTTGGTGCCTGATTTTGAAAAAGTATGGGACAAAAAATTAATCTTAGCGGCAATGGGGCAAGGCTTTTTCTCATTGACGATAGGTGGTTGTTCAATGTTGATTTACGGATCTTACTTAAGCAAAAAAGAAAACCTGCCAAAGATGGCTCTGAATGTCACTCTTTTGGATACCGCTGTTGCTTTCATTGCTGGTCTAGTCGTCATGCCTGCAATGTTTGTTGCAATGCAAAAAGGGGTTCAAATCTATGCTGAAGATGGCTCTTTACTGAGCTCAGATACTCTAGTCTTCACTGTATTACCCCTAATGTTTGATAGCCTAGGGCTTCTTGGGCAGATATTTTCTATTGTTTTCTTTTTACTGCTTACGATTGCGGCATTAACTTCTTCTATTTCTATGCTTGAGTGCCCTGTAGCTCTGGTTAGCGAACGTTTTAATACTAAGAGAGCGTCTACAAGTTGGGTATTAGGAGGAGCGATTGCTTTGTTTAGTATTGTGATTGTTTACAACTTCTCTGCGATGTTTGGTTTGGTTGCGATGATTGCAACCCAGTACTTACAACCAATGGCAGCGCTTATGTTTTGTTTGTATGGTGGCTGGATTTGGAACCGAAACTCAAAGATTATGGAATTGGAGCAAGGCTGCCCTGAATTTCAGCAAGGTTGGTTTGGCAAAGTGTGGCCTGTCTATGTGAAGTTTGTTTGCCCAGTATTGGTGGCAACGGTCATTTGGGCTTCATTTGGCTAAACAGGTATTGAATTGGTTAACTCATTATTGACCAACCTCTAGCGTAGAAAATACTTTCAAGGTCATTCACCTAAAAGCAGTGTTGAATCTTGAACTTAATAAAAAGAAAAATAAAAGGCGCGGACCAAATAATGGTCCGCGCCTTTTTATATAACTAATTTAGGGCTAGGCTGGATAGAAGCTTCAGAAAGAAGCCCCTAGCTATAGATGGAAAGTGAGTTTACTTAATTTCCATACCTTGAGCTTGTAGATCTGCGTGATATGAAGAACGTACAAATGGACCACAAGCCGCGTGAGTGAAGCCTAGCTCTAATGCAATTTCTTTCAACTCATCAAACTCAGAAGGCGGCACGTAGCGCTCTACTGGTAAGTGGTGACGGCTTGGTGCTAAGTACTGACCAAGAGTCAGCATAGTTACGCCATGTTCACGTAAATCTTTTAATACTTGGATGATTTCTTCTTTTGTTTCACCTAGCCCCATCATTACACCAGATTTAGTTGGGATGCTTGGGTGCTGCTCTTTGAACTTCTGAAGTAGTTGTAGTGACCACTTATAGTTCGCACCTGGACGAGCTTTACGGTAAAGGCGAGGTGCAGTTTCCAAGTTATGGTTAAATACATCTGGCGGGTTGTCTTTTAGTAGATCAAGAGCAACGTCCATACGACCACGGAAATCTGGTACTAAAGTTTCAATACGAATGTTTGGGTTCTGTTCACGAATTTCACGGTTACAGTCAGCGAAGTGTTTTGCTCCACCGTCACGAAGGTCATCGCGGTCAACAGAAGTGATAACAACGTACTTTAACTTCATGTCTTTGATGGTTTTCGCAAGCTTTTGAGGCTCTTCAGCTTCAGGTGTCACAGGGCGACCATGGGCAACATCACAGAAAGGGCAACGACGTGTACAGATGGCACCTAAAATCATGAAGGTTGCCGTTCCGTGGTTAAAACATTCTGCAAGGTTAGGGCACGAAGCTTCTTCACAAACAGAGTGTAAGTTGTTTTCACGCATTGCTGATTTGATTTCTTGAATACGCTTACTGTCTGAAGGAAGTTTGATCTTCATCCAAGCCGGTTTACGCAAAACTTCTTTCTGTTCAGCAGGCATATTCTTTACGGGAATTAATGCCATTTTATCAGCGTCACGATATTTAACGCCTTTTTCCATTTGGATTGGTTTGCTCATGATTTTATGCTTCTGCTGTAATGTTGCTGGTGGCTTGAATGTCTACTTGGTCGTAACCTAATAAGGTAACAAGCTCTTGTATGAGTTGTTGTTCTACTAATTCTAGTCGTTCTGGACCACCTAGTTGGCTTACTTGGATCATTTCCATTCCTTGGTAACCGCATGGGTTAATTCGTAGGAAAGGAGAAAGATCCATATCAACGTTGAGTGCTAGCCCATGAAATGAACAGCCACGACGGATTCGTAAACCTAGAGAACAAATTTTCTTACCGTCGACATACACCCCTGGGGCATCTGGTCGTGCGGCAGATTCGATATTGTATGCTTTCAGAGTGTTGATTACGAGGTTCTCAATATGTGTAACGAGATCTCTCACTCCTATTTTTTTTCGGCGGATGTTGATTAGGAAGTAAGCAACAAGCTGACCAGGACCGTGGTATGTCACTTGTCCTCCCCGATCACTTTGAATTACAGGGATATCTCCGGCGTTCAATACGTGTTCAGCTTTTCCTGCCTGTCCTTGAGTAAATACAGGGTTATGCTCGACCAACCAAACTTGGTCTACATCTTCTGCTGTGCGCTCGTCAGTGAACTTATGCATGGCTTTCCATACAGGTTCGTAATCCTGGCGACCTAATTTTTTTACGATTAGTTTATTTTGCAAATCAGCATTTCCTCAAGGATTAATAAAGTGAACGCATTATAAACGCGAAACTTGATTCTAACTACAGACGGACTGCAAGGTTTTTCAACTTTCTTTGTATTTATTGAAATTAAAGTTGAATCAACCTTTAATATTTTAGGGCTAAAAATGAAAACAGCGGCATAAAGCCGCTGTTTTTATGAACTCTGTAATTACAGAACCATTCTTACTATTTCAATTTCACCCAGCTCTTTATACAGCGTTTCAACTTGTTCAATTGAAGTCGCAGTGATATTGATTGAAACAGAGTTGTAGTTACCTTTTGCGCTTGGTTTAACTGTTGGGCTGTAGTCACCAGGAGCGTGGCGTTGAATGACTTCTAGTACTAATTCCGTTAGCTCAGGTTTAGCGTAACCCATAACCTTGTAAGTGAATGAACAAGGGAACTCTAAGAGATCTTTTAGTTTTGCATCAGAATTGATATTCATGATTGGCTCCAAAATGAAAGACGATATGCTACTTCAGCAGAACGTTGATAAAGCGTGTGAGGTCTTGAAGCCTCAGTAATAAGGGCGGAATATTACTGGTAAACTTCATTGAACTCAAGATCAACAAAAGCCGCATTAGGCGGCTTTTGTTTAGTTGGGTACTTAAATTAGCAGGGCTAAATTAAGTAATTCTATTTAGAACAAGCCTTTGAATAGAAGAACTAGGTAATCCCAAAGACGGCTAAATAAGCTGCCTTGTTCAACGTCTTCTAAAGCCAATAATGGGTATTCAGCTACATCGTCGCCATCTACTTGGTAGTATAGTTTACCAACTTGCGTGCCTTTGCTGATCGGAGCTTCAAGTTCTTTTTCAAGTACAAAGCTTGCTTTCAGGTTTTTAGCTTGACCACGAGGAAGAGTGACAAATGTATCTTCATCGACACCTAGAGCAAGCGTGTCTTTGTTACCCATCCAGATTTTTTCATCAACGAATGTTTCGCCAGCTTTATGAGGTGCAACTGTTTCGAAGAAACGGAAACCATAGCTAAGCAGCTTTTTGCTTTCAGTTTTACGAGCATTCGCATTTTTCGTTCCCATAACAACAGCAACTAGGCGCATCTTACCTTCAGTGGCAGAACTAACTAAGCTGTAACCTGCGTTACTTGTATGACCGGTTTTAATGCCGTCAACGTTCATGCTCTTATCCCACAACAAACCATTGCGGTTGTATTGTGTAATGCCGTTGTATGTGTATTTTTTTTCTGAGTAAATACGGTATTCATCTGGCACATCACGGATTAGCGCTTGACCAAGTAAAGCCATATCATAAGGAGTCGAGTATAGGTTATCGTTATCTAGGCCGTGAACATTGGCAAAATTGGTGTCTTTCATGCCAATTGAACTTGCCCACGCATTCATTAAATCGACAAATGCATCTTCAGAGCCTGCAATGTGTTCAGCCATTGCTACACAAGCATCGTTACCTGATTGAATGATGATACCGCGGTTTAGGTCATCAACTTTTACTGTTGTGCCCACTTCGATGAACATTTTAGATGAATCAGGGAAGTTTTTAGCCCAAGCATTTTCACTGATAACTACATCATCCGTTAGGTTGATGTTGCCACGTTCCAGTTCTTGACCGATTACGTAGCTAGTCATCATCTTAGTTAAGCTAGCTGGGGAAAGCTTAGTGTTCATCTCCTTTTCAGCAAGAATTTTACCTGAATGGTAATCCATTAGAACAAAACCTTTAGCTGCAATTTGAGGCGCATCAGGCGTTACTATTGGTGCTGCGAATGACGATGAAGCTAAAGTTGCAGAAAGGGCAACGGAAGTAGCGAAAATAGATTTAACAATTTTAGTAGTATTAGTCATTTTAAATGCAATTTTTTGGTTAACTGACGGTATCTTACCAGAATCACTCTGTCACACCAGTGTGGGGAATGCCAGAAGTTGTTCTTGGATTATTGACGCGTCATAGTTTGTTTTTTGATGAAAGCTGACGGATAGCCGGCTACTTTAACTTTTTCTAGCGTTTCTTGAGTTAGCGCATAGTCATGAAATGGACCTAACATGAGTCTATGTTTGCCATCTTCCGATTGAATAAAGCTTCCAACTGACAGTTTCTCACTCATATCGATTGCCAAACGTTCGGTTCGCTCTTTGTGAGGTGATGTTGCGATTTGAATTATGTATTGCGGGAGAGCGGCTTTCTTCTTTTCATCAGTTGGCATCTCAACAGTAATGACTTCAATTTCAACGTTGGCTGTGCCTGTTCTTAATACGTCTAACTTATACGCCGCTGCGTAACTTAGGTCAATGATTCTGCCTTCGTGAAATGGACCTCTGTCATTAACGCGTACAATGGTTGTTTTTCCATTATCTGCATTAGTGACTTTTACATAGCTTGGGATGGGCAGAGTTTTATGGGCTGCTGACATTGAGTACATGTCATAGATCTCACCATTTGAAGTAAGGTGACCATGAAATTTCTCGCCATACCAGGATGCTTTGCCTTTTTCGGTGAAGCCTTTTGTATCTTTTACTATGGTGTAATCACTGCCACGCAGGTTGTAATTCGTGTTACCACCAAGGCTATAAGGTTCATACTTCGGGTGCGCATCTTCTAGATGTTCGACTGAAATTGGTGCGTCTGGTGCGATATCTGAATCAATCGAGTAGCGACCTGACGGTGAAGAACAGCCGTTAACTAAAACCACTAAACCTGAAATTATCGCCCATTGCTTAGCAGACGCTCTTTTTATTAGCATGGATTAAGTCGCCTTTGAAAATGCTTTTCTGTGTGTATGGATTGACATTAAGATGCCAAAGCCTGCCATCAAGGTCACCATAGAGGTGCCTCCGTAACTGACTAATGGCAGCGGTACACCTACTACCGGAAGAATGCCGCTTACCATGCCAATATTTACAAAAATATAGACGAAGAAGCTTAGTACAATACTACCAGCCATCATGCGACCAAAAGCCGTTTGAGCTTGGCTGGCAAGAATTAATCCACGACCAATGATAAATAAGTAAATGGAAAGTAAGAATAGTATTCCAACCATTCCCCACTCTTCCGCGATAACAGCAAAGATAAAGTCGGTGTGTCGCTCGGGCAGAAATTCTAATTGTGATTGAGTGCCTTGCAGCCAACCTTTTCCTGAGATACCGCCTGATCCAATCGCAATTTTACTTTGAATGATATGGTATCCCGCACCCAGAGGGTCAGATTCTGGATCAAATAAGGTTCTCACTCGTACTTTTTGGTACTCCCTCATTAAGAAGAACCATAGAACAGGAATGAATGCCCCTAAAGCTAAAGCAGCACCTGTGATTATTTTCCAGCTAATGCCTGCTAGGAAAATAACGAAAATACCGGATGCTGCGATTAGAATTGAAGTACCAAGATCGGGTTGCTTTGCAATTAGTATTGTCGGTACAAAAACCATCACTAAAGATATGGCTAGAGTTTGTAATGTTGGCGGTAATGCACGTTTACCGATAAAGCGTGCAAGCATTAGAGGAACGGCTAGTTTAAGTAGCTCAGATGGTTGAAAACGAACAAATCCTAAATTCAACCAACGTTGTGCCCCTTTTGACGCCTCACCAAAAAAGAGAACGCCCAGTAGCAAAATGACGCCACCAGCAAATAAGATTGGAGCGAGAGCTTCATAAGTGCGAGGAGGCACCTGAGCCAGTATCAGCATAACTCCAAGTGATAGAGCCATTCGCATTGCTTGGCGGTCCATCATTGCTAAACTTTGACCACTGGCGCTGTACATAATTAATAGCGCAAAGCCCATAAGCACAAGAATGCCAAGTAGCAATGGCAGGTCGACATGGAAGCGTTCGAAAAAAGCTCGGTTTTGCCCGGTTGAGGGATCAAGTTTCATTATTTTGTCGCCTTATCTTTGGCTTTATCTGAGCCAAGAATAATATGGTCGAATATCCGTCTCACCAATGGTCCTCCGTTTGAAGATCCTCCACCAGCATTTTCAAGAACGATAGTGACAATCGCTTCAGGGTCTTCAAGAGGAGCAAAACCGGTAAATAAGGCATGGTCTCGCAGATGTTCCGCTATTTCATCAGCGTTGTACTCTTCATCTTCTTTAAGACCGAAGACTTGTGCTGTACCCGATTTACCTGCCGTTAAGTACGACATTTTTTGGAATGAACGACGAGCTGTCCCTTTCTTACCGTGGTTTACCAGCATCATGCCATCTTTGGCGATATTCCAGTATGCTTGAGGTACACCAGATACAGGAGGGTAGGTTTCCACTTCTGATAATTCTTGTGTAGTAAATGCTTGGCTATTCTCGATAGTTGAACGCAGCAAATGTGGTGCAATAACAGCGCCATCATTAACGAGTACAGAGGTCGCCTTAGCGATTTGCATTGGAGTAGCTGTCCAATAACCTTGTCCGATACCCACAGGAATGGTGTCGCCTTGATACCAAGGTGTACGGTGCCTTGCCATTTTCCAATCTCGAGTCGGCATGTTGGCTTTACTTTCTTCGTGAATATCGATGCCGGTGTAGTCACCGAAACCGAACATCATCATCCAAGAAGATATGCGATCGATACCCATATCAAAAGCGATCTGATAAAAAAACGTATCAACAGATTCTTCGATAGCTTTTCTTATATTGACTTTTCCGTGTCCCCATCTTAGCCAGTCTCGAAACGGTTTTGTTTTTGAATTAGGTATTTTCCAGTAACCAGGATCATTACGAGTTGTGTTTGGCGTAATCACACCTTCTTGTAAGGCTGCAACTGCGATAAACGGTTTGATCGTTGAAGCCGGAGGATAGATACCAAGAGTCGCACGGTTAACCAAAGGTCGATCATTATCGGTTAGCAGGGCGTTGTAATTTTTGCTTGAAATACCATGTACAAAAGCATTTGGATCATAGCTTGGGCTAGAAACCATGGCTAAAACACCGTTGTCTTTAGGATCAAGAACAACCGCAGAGCCTCTTCTATCATCTAATAAATTATGTACATAAAGCTGTAAGTCGATATCTAAATTTAAGACAATATCTTTCCCTGGAATTGCCGGGACAAACTTTAAGGTGCGGATTACTCGACCACGGCTGTTTACTTCGACTTCTTGATAACCAGCAGTACCATGCAGCATGTCTTCGTAGTAACGCTCGATCCCAAGCTTACCTATGTCACGAGTAGCTTTATAATTCGCATCTTTTTCTTCTCTGACTAATCGCTGAATATCGCGATCATTGATACGTGAAACATAGCCAATAACGTGCGTCAGTACATCACCGAATGGGTAGAAGCGCTTTAAGGTACCAGTGACTTCCACGCCAGGGAATTTGTGCTGATTAACCGAAAATACGGCGACTTGCTTTTCTGTTAACTGAGTGAGTAATGGGACAGACTTAAAGCGGCGCGAATAACGTCGCTCTTTAAAGCGTTCAATACGTTCAGGAGTGATATCGAGAAGTGCTTGAAGACGGACGAGTGTTTCGTCCATATTCTTAATTTTTTCTGGGGTGAGCTCTAGGTTAAAAACAGGGCGGTTTTCCGCTAATAAAACCCCATTACGATCGTAAATAAGCCCGCGATTAGGGGCAATAGGCACAACTTTAATTCGGTTGTCATTTGAGCGAGTTTTATAGTCTTGATATTGGTTGACTTGGATATTGTACAAGTTGGCAACCAAGGTGCCCATCATGATTACAATGCCTATAAACGCAACAAAAGCACGGCTAGTAAATAGTCGTGCTTCTGCTTTGTAATCACGGATTTGGCTACGTCTGCGTAACATTAAAGCCTATTCTCTGTGATACGGATGATTGGCTGTGATACTCCAAGCTCGGTATAAGCTTTCTGCCATAATAACGCGCACTAATGGGTGTGGAAGCGTTAGAGCAGAAAGAGACCAGCTTTGATCTGCTGCAGCTTTACATGCAGGAGACAGTCCTTCTGGACCACCAATCAAAATAGACACATCGCGAGCGTCTAATTTCCAGTTTTCAAGTTGTTCTGCAAGTTGTGGGGTGTCCCACTTCTTACCTGGGATATCCAGAGTCACAATGCGGTTGCCTTTTGGTACAGCGGCTAGCATTGCTTCTCCTTCTTTTTGTAAGATACGAGCAATATCCGCATTTTTTCCGCGTTTACCAGCTGTGATTTCAATTAGATCAAGTGGCATATCGTGTGGGAAGCGTCGGCGATATTCTTGAAAGCCTTCTTCAACCCATTTTGGCATTTTAGTGCCAACTGCGATTAGCTGTATCTTCAAAACTTAGCCCCAAAGCTTTTCTAGTTGGTATAGCTCACGGTGCTCTGCTTGCATTACGTGAAGCATGCTTGTACCCATATCTAGTACAACCCACTCACCTTCTTTTTCTCCGTCCATGCCTAAAGGATCTAGGCCTGCTTTCTTAACTTCATCTGCAACGTGCTGTGCAATGGAAGCTACGTGACGTTTCGATGTTCCAGTACAAACGATCATGAAATCTGTAACGCTTGATTTGCCTTCTACGTCGATAGTAACAATAGACTCGGCTTTCATGTCGTCGGCTTTATCAGCAAGAAAATCTTTTAATTCTTCACGTAACACTTGGTGTTCCTTAAATCTTAATACAATATTGTTTGGATCATACCATGCTTTTAAGCTGGGTATGGTATCGAAGCTGATGGGAGACAGAACTCCACGCTCAACTGATGAATTAGTGGCCAAGGAGAATGCTCGTATTGCGTTTTTGCATACAATTCAGCTTGGGTTAGCAAAGCAAACAATGAGTGTAGCTGTTTATGCGACACCCTTGTTAACGCAGTGTTATAAAGCGCTTTCTTAGATTGCCATATACGGTATTTATCAAAGACCTGTCCGATTGGCATCTGTTTCAATTGCTGTTGCATTTGCAAAAGAAGAGTTAGCTCTCTTTGTAAGCTACGCAGTAAAATCACAGCTTCTACGCCCTCTGCTTCAAGTTGGCGGAGTATACGCTGAGCACGGTTTCCTTTTCCAGCAAGAAGTGCATCTATCCAATGAAAAGGTGTGAAATGGTTGTGCCTACTGAGTGATTCTTCTAAGCGAACAAGCGTGAGCTGACCATCTGGATATTGAAGCGCTAATTTTTCTAAGCTTTGAGTGAGCGCAAATAAGTTACCTTCGTGCCATTGAGCCAGCATTTGAGTGGCTTCAGCATCGGGAGATAAACCCATAGCGCGGCAACGAGTCTGAACAAATTGAGGCAGGCGCTGAGCATCGGGTGTTAAGCAGCTGACCCAGTGACCTTGGTTTGATAAGGCTTTAAACCATTTCGCGTTCTCTTGAGCTTTCGTCAGTTTAGTGCCGACTACAATGAGCATAATGTCGTCGTGTAAATGATCTGATAGCGCGAGTAACTCTTTTGCAATAGAAGCATTTACACCAGATTCTGGTAACTCTAATTCAATGATCTGACGGCTGGAAAACAAACTTAAAGCTTGAGTGCAGTCGTAGACTTGATTCCAGTCCATACTGTTATCAATTGCAAACCTATGACGTTCGTCAAAACCTTGTTGCTTTGCTGCTATTTGGATAGCTTCTCGGCTTTCTTGAAGTAGAAGAGGCTCATTCCCAAAGATAAGGTAAACCTGACTCAGTTGCTTATTGAGCTGTTCGGTTAAGCGGTCGGCAAAAATACGCATCATTTGAGCCTATTATTGGTTTGATTCAGTTGAGCCAGGCGTAACTTCAACATTTTTAATGTTGTACTGTTTTTCTAGCTCTTTCACCTGAATTTGCTCAAGCTCTTCTAAGTTCATTTCATTTGCTGCAATGTTGGCCTTTAAGCGCGCCATTTGACGAAGAAGCTGGGTTGCCGCTAATTTACGCATTTCATCTTCAATCATGTCGCGTTCTTCAGATTTAGCTAAAGCGGTTAACGGGTTATCTAGGTAACTACGAGTCACACTGGTCGAGAATGTTTTTTCACCCAGTTCCGGTATTGTCACGCGGTAAGAAGCATTAAACGTCAGTTCTTTTTCTGCTGCACGAGTATTTTGATAAAGGGATAACGTTCGCTCGCTAATGGTTTCACTGATCAGATGCAGATTTGGTGTAACACTTGATGGGGGAACAATATCTACATCATTCATACGCAGTTGGCCTTTGACCATTCTCGTGAAGGTGCTGTATTGGTCGTAGCTGGATACTGAAATCTTGTTAAGTTCTTCTGGCACTGAATAGTCGCCACGTAAGTGGAAGCCGCACGCACTAAGCAAACTGGCAGTTAAAACAATAACAGTAACTTTGAATGAAGATAATGAAATCAGGCGCATTATTTTATGGCTCTCATGAAGGTAGAATACTTATTTAAGTGCTTTAAATATTAGACATGTTTTAAAGCACTTAAATAAGTAGACAGGGCATAAATACCCTGTCTACAGACAGCTAAAAATGAAATAAGTTCGTTTTAAGCTGTTTAACTAAATTCGCTCAATACGATTAGTTAGCAACGATATTAAGAAGCTTACCAGGTACGAAGATAACTTTACGAATCGTTAAGCCATCTAGGAACTTCTTGGCATTCTCGTCGTTTAGACCAAGCTCACGAACTTGCTCTTCTGTTGCGTCAGCTGCAACTGTTAGTTTCGCACGTAGCTTACCGTTGATCATTACAACGATAGTCTTCTCGTCTTCAACTAGCGCTTTCTCATCGAAAGTTGGCCATGTAGCTGAGTCTACGTTTGATTCACCTAATGCGATCCACATTTCGTAAGAGATGTGCGGAGTCATTGGGTAAAGCATGCGAACTACTGCTTTCAGTGCTTCATCAAGGATTGCACGATCTTGTGCTGATTCTTGAGGAGCCTTCGCAAGTTTGTTCATTAGCTCCATGATCGCAGCGATTGCCGTGTTGAACGTTTGGCGACGGTCGATATCGTCCGTTACTTTAGCAATAGTCTTGTGAACGTCACGACGAAGCGCTTTTTGATCACCAGATAGAGCTGAAGGATCAACAGATTCAGCAGCACCTTTAGAAGAGTGAGTGTGAACCAGTTTCCAAACACGCTTAAGGAAGCGGTTTGCGCCTTCAACGCCAGACTCTTGCCATTCAAGGGTCATGTCTGCAGGTGATGCAAACATCATGAATAGACGGACAGTATCTGCGCCGTACTTGTCTACCATTTCTTGTGGATCAATACCGTTGTTTTTCGACTTAGACATTTTGATCATGCCTGAGTGTTCAACATTACGACCTTCGTTATCCACTGCTGTTTCGATACGACCTTTACCATCACGCTCAATCGTTACGTCAGTTGGAGCAATCCATTCCTTCGTGCCTTTCTCGTTCGTGTGGTAGAACGCGTCAGCTAGAACCATGCCTTGACATAGAAGTTGCTTGAACGGTTCATCAGATGTCACGTAACCCGCATCACGAAGAAGCTTGTGGAAGAAGCGAGAGTAAAGCAGGTGCATACATGCGTGCTCGATACCACCAACGTATTGGTCAACTGGCAACCAGTAGTTTGCTTTCTCAGGATCTAGAATGTCGTCAGCTTGTGGTGAACAGTAACGTGCGTAGTACCAAGAAGATTCCATGAACGTATCAAATGTGTCAGTCTCACGTAGAGCTGGTTCGCCATTGAATGTTGTTTCAGCCCAAGACTTGTCTGCCTTGATTGGGCTAGTCACACCATCCATCACCACGTCTTCTGGAAGAATAACTGGCAATTGGTCTGCTGGTACTGGGTGAACTTCACCATCTTCAGTGGTTACCATCGGGATTGGAGCACCCCAGTAACGCTGACGAGATACACCCCAGTCACGTAGGCGGAAGTTTACTGTCTTCTTACCTTTGCCTTCCGCTTCAAGTTTCGCAGCGATTGCATCGAATGCTTCTTGGAATGCAAGACCATCGAATTCACCAGAATCGAACAGTACGCCTTTCTCTGTATAAGCTGCTTCAGAAACATCTAGCTCAGAACCATCTTCTGGCTTGATTACTGGAATGATATCGATGCCGTACTTAGTTGCGAACTCGTAGTCACGTTGATCGTGAGCAGGAACCGCCATTACCGCACCTGTGCCGTAATCCATAAGAACGAAGTTTGCTACGTAAACAGGAACAACACGACCGTTAAGAGGGTGGATAGCCGTTAAGCCAGTATCCATGCCTTTCTTTTCCATCGTTGCTAGTTCTGCTTCAGCCACTTTAGTGTTACGACATTCTTCAACGAATGCTGCAAGCTCTGGATTGTTCTCCGATGCTTTCTCTGCAAGTGGGTGACCTGCAGCGATACCCACGTAAGAAACACCCATTAGTGTATCAGGACGAGTTGTGTACACTTCTAGTGGCGCTTCTTCACCGTTAACAGCGAAAGATAGCTCAACACCTTCAGAGCGACCGATCCAGTTGCGCTGCATGGTCTTAACCATTTCAGGCCAACCTTCCAGGTTGTCTAGATCGTCTAGTAGCTCTTGAGCGTACTCAGTGATTTTAATGAACCACTGTGGAATTTTCTTTTGCTCTACTGGAGTGTCACAACGCCAGCAGCAACCGTCTTCTACTTGCTCGTTTGCAAGTACAGTTTGGTCATTTGGACACCAGTTAACAGAAGAAGTCTTCTTGTAAACTAAGCCTTTTTCGTAAAGCTTAGTGAAGAACTCTTGTTCCCAACGGTAGTACTCAGGAGTACAAGTCGCGAATTCACGTTTCCAGTCGTAACCAAAGCCAAGAAGCTTAAGTTGGTTTTTCATGTACTCGATGTTTTCGTAAGTCCATGGTGCCGGAGCTGTCTTGTTTTTTACTGCTGCGTTTTCAGCAGGAAGGCCAAACGCATCCCAACCGATAGGTTGCATTACGTTTTTGCCTTGTAGACGTTGGAAGCGAGATACCACATCACCGATCGTGTAGTTACGCACGTGACCCATGTGCAGTCGACCACTTGGATAAGGGAACATAGAAAGACAGTAGAATTTTTCTTTATTTGGGTCCTCACTTACAACGAAGGTTTCGTTGTTGTCCCAGTGTTGTTGAACCTTTTGTTCAATCTCTTGCGGGTTATATTGTTCTTGCATCGATGGTATCCGGTTATCTTGGAATTTGTGAGTTCGGTTAGAACAGAATCTTACAGATCGTCATAGAATACCTAAAGGAACGTAGTACAACAATAGTCAATGCTATGGAGGTGGCTTATGCCTAAGAAAAAAGCGCTTTATGAAGAGTTAATGGAAGATGTAATAGAGACACTCAAACATAGCCCTGAAGAGTTTAACAATAAGCTAGATACCTCTAGCCAACTTGCTAAAGCCGCCAATGACATGACTAAAGATGAAATATCACTCATTTCAGCTTATGTTAAATCGGATCTTAAAGAGTTCTCTGACAGCTATGAAGAAAGCAAAAGTGGTCCATTTTATTTGATGATTGCAGATTCAGTTTGGCAGGGTTTACTCGATATTACTGATAGGACCAAAGTTGAATGGGTTGAACTCTTCCAAGACTTAGAGCATCAAGGTTTGTACCAAAGTGGGGAAGTCATTGGTTTAGGGACGTTAATTTGCGATGAATGCGGGCATCAAACCGACTATAACCACGCGACTCAAATTATTCCTTGTACTAAGTGTCACTCAACAGCCTTTACTCGAAAAGCTTTAAAGCCTTAGTCTTTTAATGCAGGAATGCAGGAATGCAGGAATGCAGGAATGCAGGAATGCAGGAATGCAGGAATGCAGGAGCTAAGAGCTCAGATATAAAGCTAATCATATAGAAACGGCTCCTAGAACTTGGTTTGACCATGTACTAGGAGCCGTTTTTTGATCATTTTATGTAGTGACCTTTTTCCGGTGGTTCATAAAAGCAATCACCATACTTAAAGCTACCCAGATATAGAGAGGCCAGGTACCGACTATTCGATAAGGCGTTTGCCCGTCAGTTGAGGTTAACTCCGCTTTTAAGATTGCGGTTTCAAACTGCGGTACTTGCTCTATGATTTTACCTTTGTGATCAGTTACGGCTGTTACGCCATTGTTTGTCGAACGAATAACAGGCTTACCCAGTTCTAGGGCTCTCATTCTCGCAATTTCCATATGCTGCAAAGGACCAATCGAGCGACCAAACCAAGCATCATTTGAAAGAGTCAGAATGAAATCCGTGTCATCGGTAATATTTTGTCTGACTTGCTCATTAAATATGATTTCATAACATAAAGCTGGAGCAAGATGACGACCATTCGCGACTACATTTTCTTGAACAAAATCGCCACGGCTAAAAGAAGACATTGGCAAGTTAAAGAACGGTGCTAATGGGCGCAGAATATCTTCAAAGGGTACAAACTCACCAAAGGGCAATAAATGGTGTTTGTGGTAACGTTCGTTTGGATCGTAAGTGTAGTCACCGTAAGGGTTAACCCCTAGCGAGAGAATACTGTTGTAGTACTTACTGTCATCTGACTGATTCAATACTCCAGTGATGATGGCGCTATCATTCATTTTAGCCGCGCTATCTAGGTTCCTTAAAAAGGATGGTATTTCTAGCTCGAAAGCAGGTATTGCGGCTTCTGGCCAAATGATGATGTCAGCATCCCAGTTTTGGCGACTGGCATCCGTATATTTCATGATGGTTGGCCAGCGTTGGCTTGGTAACCATTTCAAATCTTGGTCGACATTACCTTGAATGAGCGCAATAGAAGTTGTCTTCTCAGGATTAGGGGTTACCCAATCAACATTCCGAATGCCAAAACCCGCACTTAAAATAACCATAGGGATCAAAAGTAGCGACCACGATTTATTTATGGCGCTGTAAGCAATAGCGGATGCCGAAATAATAATAGCGAGTGTGATTAGTTCAACACCGCCAATCGGTGCAAATGAGCCCATAGGGGCATCAATTTGGCTGTACCCCAGCCAGAGCCATGGGAAGCCTGTCATTACCCAACCACGTAACCAGTCAGTGATTAACCACAGAGCAGGGGCTGCAAGAAAGAAGCGAGATAAATTATTGCTTGGGAAATATCGATTAAGCCCCCAAGAAAAAAGACCTGAGTAAATGGCGAGGTAGCCAACGAGCAGTGCCATTAAGAAAAGATTGGCGGCAAGTGGCATTCCACCAAAGCCATCAATACTGACATAAACCCAGCTGATACCAGAAGCGAATTGACCAAATCCCCATGCGTAGCCTATCCATAATGCACTCCTAGCACTTTGATTGTTAATAAATAATAGAAGCAGGGCAGGGCTAAGAATGGCAATCGGCCAGATTTGATAAGGAGCGAACGCGAGGGTTGTTAAAGCGCCAACAAAAACGGCCGCAAGCGGCCGTAGTAGGCGATGAGTAAATAGTTTAGTCATCTAATTTTCTTGTCTCTTGATACAGAGAATACGTTATTCTTCGACCGTTGGAAGAGGTTGTTCGTCAGGGATAGTGACTTGGAGTTGAATGACTCGTCGATTATCTGCTGACATTACTTTGAAATGGTAGCGTTCAAGTTCTACTATTTCACCGCGAGTGGGTAAATGACCAAATGCAGTCATAACCATGCCACCCACTGTATCCACTTCGTCATCATTGAAGCTCGTATTAAATGTCGAGTTAAATTCTTCAATGGTCGTTAAAGCTTTTACAGAAAAAGTATGCTTACTTAACTTGCGGATATCGAGCTCTTCTTCGTCGTCAAATTCGTCTTCAATTTCACCAACGATTTCTTCGAGGATATCTTCAATGGTTACTAGACCAGAAACACCGCCAAATTCATCGACTACGATAGCCATGTGGTAACGCTCTTCGCGGAATTCTTTCAACAAGCGATCAACTCGCTTGCTTTCAGGAACAACCACTGCTTGGCGTATCACTTGCTCTATGTCGAATGGGGCACTGTCTGAGCCTAAATACTTAAGTAGGTCCTTCGCTAATAGAATGCCTTCTACATGGTCTTTGTCTTCACTAATCACTGGGTAGCGAGAGTGCTGAGCATCAGTAAGAAGACCGATTAATGTATCTAAATCATCGGTGCGTTCAACTGTAACCATCTGAGAGCGAGGTAGCATAATATCGCGTACTCGCATCTCGGATATTTCCATTACACCTTCAAGCATATCTCGGGTGTCATGGTCAATAAGGTCATTAATTTCAGAGTCGCGGATTACATCTACAAGCTCTTGGCGATCTTTTACTTCACCTTGAAATAGTTGGCCTAGGCGTTCAAAGAAGGACTTTCTACTCGGACCTTCAGATTTTTTACTTCCCTCAGATGAGGGGGGGATACCTTCGTTCATGATTTCTCAAAAAATAACGCTATCAAATGTGTGATAGCACACATAACAACTCAGATTCTTATGATTCATTATAAGTTCGATGAGCTATTGTTTCTCTGCAATTTACTTTACTAGAATCAATTTACTTTTCTAGAATGTAAGGATCTTCAAAACCCATATCTTGCATGATTTCTGTTTCGAGTGACTCCATCTCTTCAGCGTCGTCATCGTCAATATGATCATAACCTAGCAGATGGAGACTGCCGTGTACAATCATATGAGCCCAGTGTGCTAGCAGAGGCTTATTTTGCTCTTTAGCTTCTTTTTCGACTACTTGCTTACAGATAACAAGATCACCAAGTAGGTCGATTTCAAAACCCGGAGGCGCTTCAAAAGGAAAAGATAACACATTGGTTGGTTTATCTTTTCCACGATATTCGTGGTTTAGCTGGTGGCTTTCTTTAGTATCAACAATACGAACAGTTAGTTCAGCATCAGGCTGAAATGCAGTGATCGTTTTATCAAGCCAAAGTTGTATATCTTTCTCTGTTGGAAGATCTTGTTCATTTTCGACTGCAAGTTGCAGATCTAGTTCAATAGACATTGTGTATCACCTTGTTCCAGCTTTTATCATTTTATTCTGCTTTGCAGATTTATATTTTGTATCAATCGGTAACGTTACGTCTATTGCGGCTCGTTATTTTTAAAACACAAACTCCATGAACCACAAAGAGATTTATTTATGGTTCATGTTAATCCTACTCATTCACAGCTTTACTCATCAATGAATGAGTCATCATTAGACCGATTTATAAACTTGTATCCGATTGAGCGTGTACTGTTTGAGCTTCTACTAACTTTGCTTCGCGTTCTTCACGTCGACGTTTTTCAGTCTCTTTACGTTCTTTCTGATCTTTGGCTTCCCATTTTTCATAAGCGTTGACGATACGAGCAACCACAGGGTGGCGAACGACATCTTCAGACATGAAGAAGTTAAAGCTAATGTCATCCACTTCACTAAGCACTTCAGTGGCGTGGCGCAGACCTGACTTAGCACCACGAGGTAAGTCGATTTGAGTAATATCACCCGTGATTACCGCGCGTGAATTAAAACCGATACGGGTTAAGAACATTTTCATCTGTTCTACCGTAGTGTTTTGGCTCTCATCAAGAATGATAAATGCATCATTCAATGTTCGACCACGCATGTAAGCCAATGGTGCAACTTCAATCACGTTACGTTCAATCAGCTTCTCAACACGCTCGAAGCCAAGCATCTCAAACAGTGCATCGTAAAGTGGACGTAAATATGGGTCTACTTTTTGGCTTAAATCACCCGGTAGGAAACCAAGTTTCTCACCGGCTTCAACAGCAGGGCGAGTCAGTAGAATTCGACGAACTTCTTGACGTTCAAGTGCATCGACAGCTGCCGCAACGGCTAGGTAAGTTTTACCTGTACCTGCGGGACCAATACCAAAGGTGATGTCATGGGTGACCATGTTCATTAAGTATTGTGCTTGATTTGGCGTACGAGGTTTGATGACGCCTTTTTTTGTCTTTATGGTTACTTCTTTACCGTAGTCAATTTCAGACTCGGCGTGCTGCTCCAAAATGCCAGACTCAGTGATCGCCAGATGCACTTGTTCTGGTTCGATATCGATTATGTTGCCTTTGACAGGAGCGGTTTCCACATAGAGGTGCTTGATGATGTCTAAAGCTGCGGCTGTGGTGTGAGGCTTACCGACAATCGTGAAGAAGTTGCTACGGTAATTAATCTCAACACCGAGACGACGCTCAAGGTGCTTGATGTTGTCATCGAATGGTCCGCATAAACTTGCTAAACGCTTGTTGTCTGCTGGCTCTAGATTTATCTCTAAGGTAACGGTTTTATTGCTCAAATTAGCCTCTCATTTTGTGCCACTCACTCTTAAATATAAAAAAGAGCAAAAAGCCCGATTTAGACCGGGCTTCTGATGGTGATATCCCTATTTCTAAGATGGTCACTTAGTTAGGTAATTTCAAGCTTTGTGTTTGCGCTTTGTGCTCAAACAGTTGTATTGGCTATGGCGTAAATGTCGCTACACCTAGCTCGTCTTCACGTTTGGTTTTTTCCATCATTTCTGTTGGAGTCATTACAACGCGTAGACCCATGTCTTTTTCAGTACGAACTAACTCACCACGCAGCGAGTTTGTGTATACCTCTGTGATCTTCACATCTACGAATTGACCGATAAGATCAGCAGAACCTTCGAAGTTCACAACGCGGCTGTTTTCTGTACGACCACGAAGTTCCATTAGGTTCTTTCTCGATGGACCTTCAACAAGAATACGCTGCTCTGTGTCTAGCATTAGACGAGAGAAACGCATAGCTTGTGTGTTTACTGTCTGTTGCAGTTCCCACAGGCGATCTTTTTTCTCTTGTGCTGGAACATCACACGGGTAATCTGCTGCTGGTGTACCTGGGCGAGGAGAGAAAACAAAGCTGAAGCTCATATCGAAATCAACTTCTTTAATTAGCTTCATTGTATCTTGGAAATCTTGCTTAGATTCACCAGGGAAACCAACAATAAAGTCCGAGCTGATTTGAATACCAGGGCGAGCTTTACGCAGTTTACGAATAATTGATTTATACTCGATTGCAGTGTGAGGACGCTTCATCATAGTAAGAATGCGGTCGCTGCCACTTTGTACTGGTAGGTGAAGGAAGCTCACTAATTCCGGTGTGTCTTTGTAAACTTCAATGATGTCGTCACCAAACTCAAGCGGGTGGCTTGTCGTGAAACGAATGCGGTCGATACCATCGATAGAAGCAACGAGACGAAGAAGTTCTGCGAATGTACAGATATCGCCTTCGTGAGTTGGACCACGGAATGCATTTACGTTTTGACCCAGTAGGTTAACTTCACGTACACCTTGCTCTGCTAACTGAGCAACTTCGAAGAGTACATCGTCCATTGGACGGCTCACTTCTTCACCACGAGTGTACGGGACAACGCAGTAAGTACAGTACTTAGAACAACCTTCCATGATAGAAACGAACGCAGTTGCGCCATCCGCTTTTGGTTCTGGCAGGTTATCGAACTTCTCGATCTCAGGGAAAGAGATGTCCATTACTGGCTTTTCGTTAGACAGCGATGATTTAATCATTTCTGGTAAACGGTGCAGTGTTTGAGGACCAAAGATAACGTCAACGTATGGTGCACGTTGACGAATATGATCGCCTTCTTGAGTAGCAACACAGCCACCCACACCGATCACCACACCTTCTTTTTTATCTTTTAGTGTTTTCCAACGACCAAGCTGGTGGAATACTTTTTCTTGTGCTTTTTCGCGGATAGAACAAGTATTCAGGAGTAGTACGTCTGCTTCCTCAGGTACTTCAGTTAGCTCATAGCCATTTGCAGCGTTAAGCAGGTCAGCCATTTTTGATGAATCGTATTCATTCATCTGACAGCCCCAAGTTTTAATTAGCAGTTTCTTACTCATTTTTTGTTCGCTCGATCGTTAGTTTAATTTAAGGGAGCAAATCGCCCAGTGTATATCCGCTTAGCCTAACTATAATCTTTATAAATTTCTTTGTTATAGCAGACCGCTCAGCGGCAAGCGGCGTATTGTACTGGTTTAAAAACCCACTGACTAGTGATTGGCTCAAATCTATTTAACGCCAAACTAGGTAAGGGCTTTGACCATATGGGAGATAAGGTTTTGGGTTACAATTTGGTTATGAGAACGTACAATTAAAAACAGTTAATAAATCAGATTGATAAAGTACCAATATGAATACTTATGACATTGTAGTTGTCGGCGGCGGCATGGTTGGAGCGGCAACCGCAATAGGCTTTGCTAAACAGGGCATGAAGGTTGCGGTGGTTGATGGTTTATCTCCTAAACCTTTTGAAGCATCACAGCCTATGGATATTCGAGTTTCGGCTATCTCACAAGCGTCTGTCGATTTGCTCAGTGCATTAGGCGCATGGGATGTGATTGAGTCGATGCGAGTTTGTTCATATAGTCGTTTAGAAACTTGGGAACATCCAGAGTGTCGAACACGGTTTGATGCTGAGTCTTTAAAATTACCACGTCTAGGCTATATTGTAGAAAATAGGCTTATTCAATTAGGTTTATGGGCTCAGTTTTGCGCCTACGATAATTTAGAACTATTGTGTCCTGAAAAACTCGATGCTATTGAATTTGGTGAAACCAACATAGTTAAGCTTCAATCAGGTGCCCAATTGTCTGCTAAATGGGTAATAGGGGCTGATGGAGCCAATTCAGCAGTTCGACAGCAAGCTGGAATTGGTATTACTGCTTGGGACTACCGACAACATTGTATGCTTATCAATGTTGCAACAGAATTACCCCAACAAGATATTACTTGGCAGCAATTTAATTCCTCTGGTCCTCGTTCGTTTCTTCCTCTTCCTTCACTAATGGTTTCTGAAAAATCACAAGGACAAGGTTCTTTGGTTTGGTATGACTCACCTTCAAGAATTCGCCAGCTTTCAAACATGGGTAAAGAGCAATTGAGAACTGAAATTATGTCTCATTTTCCACCTGAACTTGGTGACATTCAGGTTCTTCAGTCTGGCTCTTTCCCTCTTACCCGCCGTCATGCACAGCAATACTCAAAAAATAACTGCATTTTGGTGGGAGACTCTGCTCATACTATTAATCCATTAGCTGGGCAGGGTGTGAATTTAGGCTTTAAGGATGTGTCTGTATTATTAGAAATCAGCCAAGAGAAGGGCGGCTTATCTGATTTAGTGGCACGGCGTTATCAAGCTCGTCGTCGCGGCGATAATCTATTGATGCAAGGAGGGATGGATTTTTTCTATAAGACCTTCAGCAATGATATAGGACCATTAAAATTTGTGAGGAACGCTGCGTTAAAGGTAGCGGAACAGTCAGGACCAATTAAAGATAAAGTATTAAAATATGCATTAGGCCTTTAATACTTAATTAAAAGTTGCTTTAGATATTGTCAGGAGAGCGTTAGCTCTCCTTTTTTGTATCTTTAATCAGAGATGCAGACAGGAGCGTCAAGTGTGAGTGAAGACTGGGTGTAATAAAGAGCCCCTGAGTCTTTATCAATTTTAAATGACGCTAAATTGTTTGAATACTGGTTGGCTGCAACAAGCCAATTACCATCTTGAGTAATCAAGAAATCTCGTGGAAATTCCCCTTCGGTAGGGTAGCTACCTATAAAATCAAGCTTCTGACTCTGTGTGCTTATTTTAAAGCAACTTATCTCTGATTGATGTCTGTTTGAAACATACAAAAACCTTCCGTCAGGTGAGATCTTTATCGCTGCCACAGCTTCACCTTTTGTCGCTCGCGGGAGAGAGTCTACTTCTTGAATCGGCTCCCAGCGACCATGTTTTTTGCTCAAAACTAAGATTGTTTCAGATAATTCACACGCCACATAGCATGTAGTTTCTGTTTTGTTGAATATTAAATGTCTAGGACCGCTGCCTGCAGGTGCGTCAATTGTCTGTATTGGCTGTTTTAAAAACTCATCCTGTTCTTCATCGAAGCAATAAAAACTAATTTGATCAGATCCTAGATCTACGGTGACAAACTGAGATTCAGATTCTAAAAACGCACATTGATGTGCATGTGAGCTCGTCTGCCTTTCAGGATGTGGTCCCTTCCCATTTGATGAGAGCGTCAATAAATTTTTATCTATACTGCCATTGATCTTAAGGCTAAATATGTCGAAGGATCCTGAGGAGTACTGAGATGTAATTATATATTTTCGATCTGAAGATATCGCAATATGACATGGATGATCACCAGAAATGGCTGTAGAGCTTACTTTGATTGAAGACCTAGCTCTTGGAACATGTAGAAGTTTTGGGCTAGATTGTTGGTCAACTTCTGAAATAGCGTATAAGCCTAGATGAGTGGAAAGTACAAAAGAGGGATTTCTGCAGGCTACCGTTAATTCTAGTTCAGAAAGTACACCTGTATTTAAATCAAGTAATACTTGGTAGATACCTTTGCTCTTACTTGGGGAGTCGGTGTAACATCCGATATTTAGGGGGATACTTTTCATTGAATTCACTCTTTTGTATGTGAACGCTATTGTCTAATAAAAAGCAGTCGTTGATGAGTTAAAAAGTATGAATTATTAGTGATGTGTATTACAGATTTACTAGATATCAGATAGAAGAAAACCCAGCTAAAAAGCTGGGTTTCTAATAATGGTGCGGTCGGAGAGACTTGAACTCTCACACCTCTCGGCGCCAGAACCTAAATCTGGTGCGTCTACCAATTCCGCCACGACCGCAGCAAATCTTTATA
>NZ_VTXD01000022.1 GCF_013114625.1 Vibrio sp. 99-70-13A1 | reverse complement strand
GTATTTTATTTAAATTTAAAAAGTAAGCTTTATAGCAATCCTGATTAATGGCTTAATTTTATAAAATATAAATATAACCACTTATGCCTATAGGTTAATTTAATGTTAAATCTGAAAATCAAGATCGATTGCTATATAAGCAGGTTGCTCAAAATAAATATTCTTAACTAAGCTCCCCTCCACCTTTCCATTCAATATTGCCGCTAGCACCGAACGACATTAACCAACCAACTGTATGTGCTAATTCATTTGAACAATAAACATCACACCTCAAACCTTTCAATTTTTTCTTTGACAGATACCAACTAACGTAAATCATTGTTTAATAATGGATTAACATGAATTTAACACCTGAATTATACCTAACTCGCCAAATTAATAGTTTGAACTCTAACTAAATACCTGTCATTTTATAATTAACTGAACGTTCAATAAAAAATAAAAGGACTTTGAAATGCCCAAAGTTGGGATGCCTGACATAAGAAAGCCACAGCTTGTAAAAGCAACCATGGCAGTGATTGATCGCGTTGGGTTACACGCCGCAAGCATCGCGCTGATCAGTAAAGAGGCTGGGGTTTCAACAGGGATAATCAATCACTACTTTGGTGGTAAGCACGGTCTGCTAGAAGAAACCATGCGTGAGATCCTAAGACAGTTGTCTAATACCATCACTACTCAGCTAAAAGCCCTTCCTGTTGACGCTCATCAACAACGTATTAATGCCATCATCAATGGCAATTTCGAGGGGTATCAAGCTGAGAACCAAGTGGCGAAAACTTGGTTAGCATTTTGGTCTTATTCAATGCATGACGAAAAATTAAAACGTTTACAACGAGTTAATGAAAAGCGCTTGTTGTCTCATCTAAAAATTGAACTGAAAGCCATGCTATCTCCTGATCAAGCAGAATTAGTCGCTCATGGAATTGCATCACTCATTGATGGCATTTGGCTACGCGGGACGCTTAACCCTGAAGGTATTGATGCCAATAAAGCCCATGCCATCATCAACGATTATCTTGATAAGCAACTGACTTTTTACGCAAGCAATATAACCAGCCGTAATATCTGAGCTAACAGAGCTAGCTAGAAAGCAGGCAGGCTGAGATAACCGAAAGACACAGTCACAAACACTCAATAACCACTAATAATAATTACTAAGTCAGACTCTCAAATGGAAATGAACTCGTTATACATCGCCGGTAAAAATACTCAGGCAACTTCTGGAGAAACTTTCTCTAGCATTAATCCTGCAAACGGAGAAGTGATTGCTACTCTTGGTCAAGCTTCTCAACAAGACCTTGAGCGTGCTATCGAATCAGCTAAGCAAGGTTTTGCGATTTGGTCAGCAATGGCTCCCATCGAAAGAAGCCGAATCTTACTGAAAGCAGTAGAGATACTTAGATCACGCAACGATGAGCTTGCAGCCCTTGAAGTTGCAGACACAGGGAAGCCTTTACAAGAAGCCATCGAAGTGGATGTTGCATCAGGTGCAGACGTTATCGAATATTTCGCAGGTCTAGTACCTGCAATGCAAGGTGACCAGCAACCTCTAGGTGAGAGCCAATTCTTCTATACTCGACGTGAACCTCTAGGAATTTGTGCTGGCATCGGCGCATGGAACTACCCTATCCAAATTGCAATGTGGAAATCGGCACCGGCTCTGGCAGCTGGTAACGCCATGATTTTCAAACCTTCAGAAGAAACCCCTCTTACCGCCCTTAAACTTGCTGAAATATTCACTGAAGCAGGGCTACCTGATGGTGTATTCAATGTGGTTCAAGGTGACTATAGAGTTGGGCAAATGCTGACTGCGCACCCAGACATCGCAAAAGTATCTTTCACAGGTGAAACAGGCACAGGCAAAGCCGTAATGGCAGACAGTGCAAAAACACTTAAGTCAGTAACGATGGAACTTGGTGGAAAATCACCAATGGTCATTTTTGATGACGCAAAGCTAGACGATGCAGTTTCAGCGGCTATGGTTGCTAACTTCTACACTCAGGGTGAAGTGTGTACTAATGGTACGCGAGTATTTGTTCATGATTCAATTTATGACCAATTCATCAGCCAGCTAAAAACTCGAACTGAAAAGCTCATTGTTGGTCAGCCTATGGATATGGACACCCAAATTGGTGCGTTGATATCCAAAGAGCACCTAGGCAAAGTTCTAGAAGCAATTGAGCAAGCAAAACAGTCTGGAGCAACGCTTCTTACTGGCGGCTATCAAGTGACCGAGAATGATTTAGCAAACGGCAACTTTGTTGTACCAACGGTGTTCACCGATTGTGAAGACAACATGCCACACGTTCAGCAAGAAATTTTCGGTCCTGTCATGTCGGTACTCAAATTTACTGATGAAGACGAAGTGATCCGCAGAGCGAATGACACCAAATATGGGCTTGCCGCTGGTATATTCACCCAAAACCTCGCACGCGCGCATCGCGTTATCCACCAAATGCAGGCGGGTATTTGTTGGGTAAATACTTGGGGTGACTCCCCTGCTGAAATGCCAGTAGGCGGATATAAAGATTCAGGTATTGGTCGTGAAAACGGACCAGAAACTCTTCTGCACTATACGCAAACGAAAAGTATTTTAATTGAACTTGGTGATTACGCGAGCCCTTACGCGTAGTCATAGCTTCAATAATCACAGCTTCAAACGTCATTGGGTAATTCACTTTGCCCAATGATTTTTCAAAGTTCATTTCAAATTCGAATATCTAGCGTTCTAGGCTAGACATCACGGAGAACACATCATGGAACAACGCTACGATTATATTATCGTCGGTGCGGGTTCGGCTGGCTGCGTGCTAGCGGATAGGCTAACGGAAAGCGGTAAACACAGCGTCTTATTATTGGAAGCTGGCGGAACAGACAAGAGCATTTTTATTCAAATGCCAACAGCTCTTTCTTACCCAATGAATACTGAAAAGTACGCGTGGCAATTTGAAACGCAGCAAGAATCTGGTCTTGATGGAAGACAGCTTCACTGCCCTCGCGGAAAAGTACTGGGCGGCAGTTCTTCAATCAATGGCATGGTTTATGTGCGAGGTCACGCCTGTGACTACGATGAATGGGAAGAAAATGGCGCGACAGGTTGGAATTATCAAGCTTGCCTGCCTTACTTCCGTAAAGCCGAAACGTGGATCAAAGGTGCAGATCAATACCGTGGTGGCAATGGTCCATTAGGAACATGTAACGGTAACGACATGGCATTAAATCCACTCTATCAAGCATTTATCGATGCTGGTAAAGATGCAGGTTACCCAGAAACTAAAGACTACAATGGTTATCAGCAGGAAGGCTTTGGTCCGATGCATATGACGGTTGATAAAGGCGTTCGCGCTTCAACATCGAATGCGTATCTTCGCCGCGCATTAAAACGTTCTAACCTAACCCTCATGAAAGGCATCGTAGCAAGAAAGGTTCTGCTTCAAACACAAGATTCCCAAGATAAAAAAGCTGTGGGAGTTGAGTTTGAAAAATCAGGCAAAGTGCAAACCGTTCACGCAAATAAAGAAGTCATTTCAAGTGCTGGCTCTATCGGTTCTGTTCAACTTCTTCAACTATCCGGTATTGGCCCAAAAGCCGTGCTCGATGCTGCAAATGTAGAAGTCGTGCATGATCTTCCCGGCGTAGGTGAAAACTTACAAGATCACTTAGAAGTATATTTCCAATACCACTGTAAAGAGGACATCACTCTAAACAGTAAACTTGGTTTAGTGAGTAAAGGGATGATCGGCGCAGAGTGGATTTTAACGCGCAAAGGTCTTGGGGCAACCAACCACTTTGAGTCTTGTGCGTTCATTCGCTCTCGCAAAGGGCTTAAGTGGCCAAATATCCAATACCACTTCTTGCCAGCAGCAATGCGTTACGACGGTCAAGCTGCTTTTGATGGTCATGGCTTCCAAGTGCATGTTGGACCAAACAAACCAGAAAGCCGAGGCACCGTTGCTATCACTTCTGCTGATCCTCATGCCAAACCAAAAATCGTATTCAATTACATTTCTACCGAACAAGATCGTCAAGATTGGCGTGACTGCATTCGTTTAACACGAGAGATTTTATCTCAACCTGCAATGGACAAATTCCGTGGTGAAGAAATTCAACCGGGAATCAACATCACGTCTGATGAAGCGATTGATGAGTGGGTTAAACAAAACGTAGAAAGTGCTTACCACCCTTCTTGTGGCTGCAAAATGGGCGCAGACACCGACCCAATGGCTGTACTTGATGAAGAATGCCGTGTTCGTGGAATAAGCCAACTTCGAGTCGTAGATTCTTCTGTTTTCCCTACTATTCCAAACGGAAACCTCAATGCGCCAACCATCATGGTAGCGGAACGAGCAGCCGATATGATCTTAGACTGTGAGTTATTAAAAACAGAAGAAGTACCGGTATGGATAGCTCCAGAATGGGAAGAATACCAACGAATCAGTAAACCGACAAGAGAAGTCGATAGCCTGCCGTAGCACATGCTATCCGCTCAGGCTCAGGCTCAGGCTCAGGCTCAGGCTCAGGCTCAGGCTCAGGCTCAGGCTCAGGCTCAGGCTCAGGCTCAGGCTCAGGCTCAGGCTCAGGCTCAGGCTCAGGCTCAGGCAAGAATAATCAGCTCAGTAAAATTAGAAACACCATTTATATAAAAACAATATAGCGACACATAAAGTCAGAAATATTGCTCTTAAGAGCAATCAAAGGATTCATTACAAGGAATTATTATGTCTATAACAAAGATGACACTTACTACATTAGCAATCAGTTCATTCGCATTTAACGCTTCTGCGAGCCAAAACCTTGAGCCACAACAGTGTGAAAATGTACGCTTTGCCGATGTAGGTTGGACAGACATCACCGCAACAACAGCAGTGACCTCTGAACTGCTAAAAGGCATGGGCTACAAAACTAAAACCGACCTTCTTTCAGTTCCGGTTACTTACTCTTCAATGGCAAACGGCGACATTGATGTTTTCCTTGGCAACTGGATGCCAACTATGGAAGGCGATATCGCTAAGTACCGTGAAGCAGGCACAGTAGAAACCGTAAAAGCTAACCTTGAAGGCGCAAAATACACGCTTGCAGTGCCAAAGTACGTCTATGACGCTGGCGTAAAAAGCTTTGATGACCTAGTTAAGCACGCAGACAAATTTAAAGACCGCATCTACGGCATTGAACCAGGTAACGATGGTAACCGCTTAATCCAATCAATGATCGATTCTGACGCATTTGGTCTTAAAGACTTCAGCCTTGTTGAATCAAGTGAAGCAGGAATGGTATCTCAAGTTTCACGTGCTGTTCGTCGTAACCAATGGATCGTTTACCTAGGTTGGGCACCGCACCCAATGAACAGCAATGTTGAAATGGAATACCTATCTGGCGGTGATGATTTCTTCGGTCCTAACTATGGCGGCGCTAACGTTTACACAAACGTACGTGAAAACTACGTTTCAGAGTGTCACAACGTAGGTCAACTTCTTAAAAACCTAACGTTCAGCTTAGAAATGGAAAACGAGTTGATGGAAGCCATTCTTAACCAAAATGTGAAGCCAGAAAAAGCGGCACAACAATGGTTGAACAAAAACCCACAACAAGTTGAAGCTTGGTTAGAAAACGTGAAATCACTGCAAGGTGACGCAGCAACGAAAGCAGTAACTGAATACTTAAAGCAAGTAAAAGCGTAATAACACCAGAATCAAATTAGACAAATTTCTAACTAAACATATCAAAATTAAATAAAAAAGGTGGGCAATACCAACTAGAAAGTCAAAGGTCTGACATTACGTAAGTAAAAATGATAAAGGCTAATTTTAGTGGGTATGCCCAACCAATAATAAAAGGCGACATTGTGAATTTTATTACGGACAACAAGATCCCTGTAGGTCAATGGATGGAAGCTGGTGTTGACTGGTTAACAATCAACGCAGCAGGCTTCTTCGATGCCATCTCTATTTTTTTAGAAACCATTATTCTATTTTTAGTCGATGTATTTAAGTGGATGCCACCCGCTCTACCAATAATAATCACCGCAGCTATTGCGTGGTACTTACACCGAAAACCTTCATTAGTTATTTTCATCATTGCAGCCTTACTGACGATTTTAAACCTCGGCTACTGGCAAGAAATGCTGGAAACCTTTGTCCTCGTATTTGCAGCGACAACGATTTCCGTATTAATTGGAGTTCCAGTTGGCATCATGGCAGCGCACCGACCATGGCTGTACACCGTGTTGAGACCCATACTCGATTTAATGCAAACTGTACCAACCTTTGTTTACCTTATTCCAACGCTGGTCTTGTTTGGTTTAGGTATTGTACCGGGGCTTATTTCAACCATTATTTTCGCGATTGCCGCACCAATCCGCTTAACTTACTTAGGCGTAACTAAAGTACCAGAAGAGTTGATAGAAGCAGGAAAAGCCTTTGGTGCTAGCCGTATGAAATTACTATTGAAAGTAGAACTTCCAGCGGCTTTACCAAGCATTATGGCTGGCGTGACTCAATGTATTATGTTGTCACTTTCTATGGTAGTTATCGCGGCACTTGTCGGTGCAGACGGCCTTGGTAAACCGGTAGTACGAGCTTTAAATACTGTAAACATTTCGCAAGGTTTTGAAGCGGGATTAGCCATTGTTCTTGTAGCCATCATTCTTGATCGCTTGTGTAAAACACCAAACCAAAAGGAAGCGTAATGATGTCTCAGGAATCTAAGGTTTCTCAAGAAGCAAATAAGCAAGAAGACAATAAACCAGTAGTAGATGCTATTACTATTACCAATCTAGATGTCGTATTCGGTAATAAACCAAACAAAGCGCTAGAGCTGCTTGATCAAGGTAAAACACGTCAAGAAATTATAGATGAAACTGGCCAAGTCGTTGGGGTAGATAATGTTTCCCTAACAGTACAAGAAGGTGAAATCTGTGTGTTGATGGGCTTATCGGGTTCTGGCAAATCGAGCTTACTGCGTGCAGTGAATGGTTTGAATGAAATCAACCGTGGTCAATTAGAAATTAAAGATGGCGATAAGCAAGTTGACCTATCTCAGTGTGATGAAGCAACTTTGCGTCACTTGCGTACCCATCGTGTGTCTATGGTTTTCCAAAAATTCGCGCTCATGCCTTGGTTGACGGTACTTGATAACGTAGCATTTGGTTTAGAAATGCAAGGTGTAGCGAAAGACGAACGACGCGCTAAAGCTCGTGAACAAATTGAAATGGTTGGTCTTGCTGAATGGGAAAAGAAGTATCCCCATGAACTGTCTGGTGGTATGCAGCAGCGTGTAGGTCTTGCACGAGCCTTTGCTATGGATACCGACATTCTATTAATGGATGAACCTTTCTCAGCCCTTGACCCTTTAATTAGAGCACAGCTTCAAGATGAATTGCTTCTACTACAAAGTAAGTTGAATAAAACCATTCTATTCGTTAGCCATGATCTGGATGAAGCCTTAAAGATTGGCAACAACATTGCCATTATGGAGTCAGGAAAACTGATTCAGCACGGCAAACCAGAAGAGATTGTTCTTACACCGAAGACAGAATACGTAAAAGATTTTGTGGCGCATACTAACCCGCTCAACGTATTAAAAGGTCGTTCATTAATGCAGCCTTTACAGTCTTTGAAGCAAGAAAACGACAGCTGGAAGATCTGCGATTCTAAAGATTTATGGATCAACCAAAACCAAGGTCAATTGAGTCTTGAAGGTCAGCCAGAACTTACTATGGTTGAATGGAATGAAACTGAAAACGACCTTACTGCGATTGATAATTCAACGCTTGTCATCGCGAGCCCTGAGATTGGTATGCGTGATGCTATTAAACTCAAACAACTCAGTGATCACCCTATCCTGCTGGTAGAAAACAACCAGTTAGTCGGCATTCTGGATAACAGTGAATTCTACAATGCGTTAACGGGCAATTTTCAGCTACACACAGCTGCTTAATGAAACATAAATAGCCTATTACTCATGCGCATTTCATCGACTAATGTTTCACATACTAATATGTAGCAACTAACAAGTATTTAGCTAATGACAAGTATTTAGCAATGACATGGCCCCGTGACTCACCATCACGTGGGCTTTTTCATTACTGCCGCTATCAAAATTTTTAGCCACCAAACTATTTATCCACCAAACCTCTGAGCTACGAAACTTCTGAACCACCAAGCTTCTGAGCAACCAATTGTGACTCTTTAATCTCGATGAGAGTCCAGCCAGCCTTTTAGTTTATTGATTTTCTCCAAAGTGTCTGACATTTCCTCTTCTTCCCAACCATCAAAGCAACTCTCCATCATTGGCGAGAAACTCGCATAAGCCACACTGACTTTTTCTAACCCCGATTGATTGATCTTAATCCACTTCTTTCGACCATCATCGGCATCTTTTTCAATATCGACCAATCCCATATCAAACAATTTATTCACTACTTTTGTTAAGCCAGGCTGATTCATTTGCATCACATCAGAAAGCTGACTAACGGTTTGTGCTTGATCAGGATGACGTGAAAAATGCGTCAAAACATTAAATTGAGACTGGGTAAGGTTATGTGGACCTAAGGCCTTGGCTAACCAAGCGTCAGTTAACTGGTGAATAATTCCTAAAGAAATAAATAACTTACTTCCAAGCTGCTGCTTATTTTGAGACATACGGGTAAAACCTCTTGAAAATACATTCCCAGGAATATAGTATTTATTCCACGGAATGTATTTTAGCAAATCAATGGAAAGAGGCAAAGTCATGAACAGAAGAAACTTTATTAAAGTCGTTGGTACAGGTTCAGTCATTCTGGCGGCAACGCCATTTATGATGACTCAATTCACTAATGAAGCATCAAGCCCTTTAAGACCATCTCATCAGCAAGATGATTTAAGAAAAACGCTAATCAGCTACGCCATGCTTTGCCCAAACCCTCATAACAAACAACCATGGAAAGTCGCATTCATAGGCAAAGACACGATCAGGTTGTATGTCGATCAAGAACGATTACTGCCGCAAACCGACCCTATTCATAGGCAAATTCATATCGGGCAAGGGACCTTTATTGAAAGCCTTGTGATTGCAGCCAGTCAGATCGGGATACTAGCCACCATTGATTACTTCCCTGAAGGCGAATATGACAACCAAAGTATTGCGTCATTGCCAGTAGCCGACATAAAACTTGAAAAAAGTGATCAAGTAGAGCCAGACCCATTGTTTGCTCAACTACTGATTCGCCAATCAACAAAAACGCCTTATCGCGACGAAAAGCTTAATGCTAACCAGATAAGCGCATTGCGAGCCGTTATAGAGAACAGCGATGTTTCATTACGCTTTATCGACACACCGACTGATAACGAAGCTATGGCAAACTATTTGGTAAACGCAATGGAGATAGAAGAGCAAAATAAAGAAAGAAGCTTAGAAACCATCGCAATGTTTCGCTTCAATGATCAAGAAATATCAACGTATAGGGATGGGTTTGGCTTAGAACAGAATGGCGTAACTGGCATTAAGAAATTAATCGCCCAAAACTTTTTTATTAGCCGAGACAAGGCTGAATCTGATCCCGCCTCGTTTGGTAAAGAAGGCGTTAAGTCAGTTAAAAATGCCGTTGAGAATACTCAGCATTATGCTTGGCTATCAACGTCTGATAACAGCCGAAAGACCCAAGTTGAACTAGGCCGTCTTTACAACCGATTTAACCTTACCGCGACGGCTTTGGGCATTGCCCAGCACCCTATGAGCCAGGTTTTGCAGGAGTATAAGGATATGTTGCCTATCCAATCTGAGTTCAAACAACATTTTGGTATCAAGCCGGCAGACACAGTGCAAATGCTATTCCGCTTAGGTAAAGCAGATCGCACGCCTTCAACGGCAAGAAGAGAGGTCTCTTCTATCTTAACCGAACCATTTAAAACGGCTTAATTCGAGCTACTAACTTTATATTCAAGGTTTCTTCGCTATACATGCTTTTAGTACACGGCTTATGGCTAGATTAAACTCGAGCTTTATGAACACGCATAAAAATAGCCCAACTAGTTTGGGCTATGATATTCAAGTCATTCGTTATGCATTAAACAGAATCGATTAAGGCTATATTCGCTAAAACTATATTCGATCAAGCTGTATTCGATTTCAGCTCTAACCGATTAAGACTATAGCTAATTAAAGCTTTAACTAATAAAAGCTATAACCGACTCTGTATTCACACGGTTTAGTTACCCCAAATTGAAGTCACTAATTCAGGATGGTCGATGAATGGGTTTCGGTTTCCTTGGAAATCTTGAACCGCTTGGTTTCTGTCTAGTTCTTTCTGACTAACTGGGTCAGCAGTATGCCAGCGTTTTAGCATCGCCAGTAACCAAGGTTCAAATACCGTCGTATTCGTACCATCTAAAACAGCATCTGAGCTGGTTGAGTTTCCTTCCCAATTCGCGATTTCGTTTTCATAGCGAGTAGCCATATAGAAATACGCACGTGCGAAATCACCTTTAAATTCATCAATAGGTTCAAATACAGTACCTGCATAACCTAAAGAGGAAACCGCGCTCCCAGCTTTAGATCCATTACTTGAAGTATAGGTTGCTGTGCCTACCTCACCAAATGGCCAATTGCTTCGTTTAGAGTTCACATAGCCGTCTGTTGCGAATAAGTGGTGCCCATCAGAGTTCATTGGCTCAACTTTCCCGCCAAACCAACTTTTAGGGAATGAGTGCTCACGGTTATAGCAACCACCTTCAGCTTGATATTGACCACATTGGTCAGTGACTTTTGTAAATTGTACGCTGTCATTGCCTGACGGTTTTTCAGAGTACATATCTAAAATTGAACCGTCATTTTCAAAATAGGTATCAATATCAGAATCTTTTAATAACGTCCAAACTGCCCCGTACCCTTGTCCATTATGATTATTAATAATGTTGTAGAGCGCAGTTTTCAGCTCAAACCCTGTCTTACCTTCTGCGGCTTTGTAGTACTCACCTAAGCCTGACGTTGGCGGAGTAACCGGTGGCGTAGTCGAACCACCAATTGAAAATGCTACAATTTCATTTGATTTAAATTCACCGCCTGAGGCAAGAGTTTTGCTAGCCGTTGCTAAGCTGTATGACCCATTGCCCGCAGTACAACAGATTCCGTCGCCATATGAATCGGCAATTTCAAAGGTGTAGTCACCATTTGGTAAACACATCTCGACATTATTAGTGGTGTTATTACTGTAATCTTGACCAGTGTATAGAGTGTGGTTTGCCGATGTTTTTACCGCCCAGCTTGTTTCAGACGCATAATCATCAGTCACTAAAGTAAGTGTCACACTGGTATCAGAACAGGTTCCAGGGGTTACAGGAGGCGTAATGCTGTCCGTTGGCTGGAAATTATCTACATAGACGACTTCTGAGCCATCAAAACCGGATACATCGTAAAACCTTAGACCAACTTGAATATCTTTATTTGCAGTAGCAGAGTAGCTAAAGCTAACATCTTGCCATTGATTCTTGGCTGCATTGTTGGAGTAGCCTTGGTAACCGTCAACATACAATCTCGCTTTTACATTTCCTTCAGTATGGTAAACCCCTACTGAGAAATTATAAGTTTTACCCTGCTCTACATTAACCGTTTGTAAGAAATCGGTATTGCTTTGACTGCCAGTATTCACTGTCACTTTTGCGGCTAACTGACCATTCTTAATTTGTTCAGAAGTTGGTGAAACAGCAACTCCAGAATCAATTACCGACCACCCTGCTGGTGTGTTCCCTTCCCATGATTCAAAGTTACCATTTTGAATTTGCGCTTGTGCGCTGGCAGAGAGAAATACCGCCATTCCACTTAGTGTTATTATTCTATTTATCATATAACCTTCTGTTTGATTGGATTAAAATCAACATAAGATTAGATTTAATCAAAAATTTAATACGGTCTGACCTCTCATTTATAAATGTATGAACACCTTGTTTTATTGATATTTGTGACATTAAGCTTAAAAACCATACATATAGTTAATAAATTTAAGTACTTGGAATGGCGTTCTACTGGAATTATTCGAGTGACATAACATTTACATTACATTGTTTTGTTCTGTCTTGTGCAGTGAGATGGTGATTGGTGAATAGAAAAGATTGAGAATAGTATGAACATAAGTACAATGCGGAAATTAATAAAATTATCTGAAAGTTTACAGCTCAGCACATCATCGTCTTACCGTTTTGAAAAGTTCCAACACTTCTCATTATTCACGTCTTCGAAGCGAACGTTGTAAACCCATCAATTGTGCATTTATACAAAGGTCTGTCTCTTGGAAAAACATGATGAAATTCTGGTCGCTATCCGCCAGATAATTCGAGCTATCGATTTACACTCAAAGAAACTAAGCAAAGAATATGGATTAACAGGTCCACAGCTTATTTTGATGCGTGCTATCCAAGAAATGCATAATGTAACGATCAAAGAACTGTCTAACCATACAAATGTTAGCCAAGCGACGACTACGACTATTATTGACCGTCTAGAACACAATGGTTATGTTCAGCGCGTTCGTAGTGAATCAGACCGCCGTAAAGTACATGCGAATTTAACAGAAAAAGGCAAAGAGCTTCTAAGTAATGCACCACAGCCACTACAAGATAGCTTTGTAAACAAATTTCAGAATCTCGATGCATGGGAACAAAGTTTGCTTCTTTCTTCTATGCAGCGTGTTTCTTCAATGATGAACGCGGAAGATATTGATGCTGCTCCTGTACTTCAGCTAGAAAGTATCGCTAAGCCGAGCTAGATCTACGGCTTATTTTCATCTATTAGCGCTTTTCACTTTATACAATAAAAAAATGGCACTCATTACGAGTGCCATTTTTCTATCTTCTATCTTCTATCTTCTATCTTCTATCTTCTATCTTCTATCTTCTAGAACAGCTTACACCGACTTGATTACTCGGCATGGGTTTCCAACCGCTACGCTGTTATCAGGTATATCTCGATTTACGACGCTACCTGCGCCAATTACGCAATTATTACCAATCATAACACCCGGAAGAATGGATGCATTCCCGCCAACCCATACATCGTCACCAATGCGTATTTTCGCGCCGTATTCTGTTTTTTGACGCTCGATTGGATCAAGAGGATGAGTGCCTGTAGAGATCATCACATGAGGGCCAAACATCACATTCTCACCGATAGACACTTCACACACATCAACAATGGTCAGGTTGTGATTAGCATAGAAATTATTGCCAATTTTGATGTTGTAACCATAGTCACAGAAAAAATTAGGCTCCATATGCGCTTGACCTTGAAATGATACTAGCTCTTTTAATATAGCCATTCGCTCATCTAATTTAACAGGATCAGCCAAATTGAATCGATGACAGGCAGCCTTAGCATTCATTCTGTCTTTTAGTAAAGTTTCATCCCAAGCATCGTAAGGAAGACCCGCGAGCATTTTTTCTTTTTCTGTCATTTCAAACTCCAAAATTGAAACATAGAATCATGACTGCCACTTTTGTAACAGGTAACTGACGGTACTTTATCTCATTAAGGTCAAAGTCTCCGCCTATGTACTGTCAATTTTGAGTTGTATTTAACATTATGTAGTGCGATTTATTTTTAGATTATAAATCTAATCAATACCAACCCACTCACCTATTAGTCATCATTTTCTGAAATGTTATTAAGTATTGTATTAGACAAAATATTTAATACTGGTGAGCCTACAAAAGCTAGTTTCAGATACCAAAAGGTAGAACGGAAAAAGCAGCCAAATAGGCTGCTTTAAATTTTCTGCGAACTGAATGCTATTAATTACTACTAAGTAAATGCGACTAATTAATAGCGTCTAACTGAAAACCGATTAATACATTATGAATTCGTTAAAGTTGACTAAAATTCATAATTTACATTCAGTTCAACTGATTGCTCAGCGCCAAACCAGCAGTTAGATTGGTCGTAGCAAGTATAGTATTCTTCATCGAATAGATTTGTAACAACTAAGTTCGCTGTAGCTCCAGATAAAGCGTCACTTGCTGAACCTAAATCATAACCAATCGATGCATCAACAACCGTATAAGATGATACCTTACCTTGCGTATTGGCTGCGTCCATTTGCATTTCACCAACATATCGAGCACCCGCGCTGACTCTTGCGCCATCTAAAGCACCACCATAAACAAAGTAGTTACTCCAAAGGTTTGCAGCATGCTCAGGTACATAAATTGGAGTAGTGCCCACTAAGCTCTGATTAGAGTCTTCCGTGATTTCCATATCAAGATAGGTATAACTTGCATTCATGTCCCATGATTCAGTCACCGACCAACGACCTTCAAGCTCCATCCCTTGAGATCTTACTTCACCTAATTGAATTTTTGCTCGGTATGAAGGATCAGATGGGTCAGCGGCAATAGCATCTGTTTTCGTGATATGGAAGTACGAAGCCGTTAACTCTTGTGACATATCTTGCGATAAGTACTTCACCCCTACTTCTACTTGCTCACCCAATTGCGGTTTTAAAGCATTGCCGTTAATGTCTGACCCAGCTGCTGGTTCAAAGCTAGTGGCGTAGCTAACAAATGGAGAGAAGCCATTATCCAATTCGTATAATGCGCCAACTCGATATGAAAACTGATCATGATCCGCTTCATCTTTCCCATCATAAGCTGGGAGTACACTGCTCTTATCATCACTAGCTTCAAACAGGTCATAGCGACCACCAGCAAGTAAGATTAGCGAATCGTATCTCACTTGATCTTGGAAATAGAATCCCAACTGCTGAGTAGTGATATCGTGAGTTTCTTTGTAATTTTCTTGGAGCTGGCTCGGGTCTAACATGTCATTGTTAGGGTTGTACGCATCAAACCCATAGAATGCAGCATTAGCTGTGTATTCCTTATAAAGAGAGTCACCTGACAGCCTCATGTAATCCACACCAAACAATACGTTATGCTCAAGCCCACTCAACATAACCGCACCAGTGATTTGATTATCAATTGTAAAACTTTGAGAATCTTCTTCTGTGCTGTAAACGTTTCGAATTAATTGACCAGTAGTCGAGTCAAAATTCGTTGCTCTATGGTAGGTATTCTTTTGAGTTAACGAAGCATCGGCATATCGAGCATTCTGCAGGAAGGTCCAGTTATTGTTTATCTCATGGTTGACCTTATACCCAAGCATTATGACTTCACGATCAAATGTACTCCAATTCTTATCCCCCATTGAAACTGATGGTTCATGGAACTTAATCGCTTCTAATGGCATTGCAGAATTCGTCCCCATTGATGGGTCATTCTGATAGTAAAGATTAAAGTTAATCAGCGTCTTGTCAGAGACTTGCCAATCTAAAGAAGGCGCAATGACATAGCGTTCTTCTTCAGCGTGGTCTACTTGGCTATCTTTCTTACGAGCCAAAGCGACTAAACGATATGAGAAGTCACTGCTTCCTATTTGCCCAGAAGTGTCTATCGAAACTTCCGTTAAATTGTTAGTACCTGCCGCTAAGCCAACTCTTGTAGAGCCTTCTGCCTGCGGGGATTTAGCGATCATATTGACCATACCACCAGGGGGCATCGCTCCATAAAGTACAGATGTAGGACCTTTGAAGATCTCCACTTGTTGTAAGGCAATAGGGTCAATTTGTGGCTGTAAGTTCCAACCCGTCAGAAACGGTAAAATTAAGCCATCATAATAACTTTGGTTATTGCTAAAGCCTCGAATTGAAAATGTATCGTACATCGTCACCGATGCGCCTTTTTGCTCTGTCACAACACCCGGAGCATAACGAAGCGCTTGGTTTAAAGACTTCACACCACGTTGTTCAAGTTGTTCACTGTCAATGACCGTAATACCCTGCGGTGTTTCTTCTGGCTCTAAAGCCGATTTAGTCGCGGTATTTCGATATGCTTTCCCTAAAATTGTCACTGTATCAATGTTCTTTTCAGCCGATGAATATGCTTCTTCAGCCTGAACTTGAGTAGAAAGAGCACTGAGCAGTGCTAATGCAAGCGATGAATACTTAAAACGAGTGTTGATCTTCATGTTTCCCTCGATACCAAACTTTATGCAAATAGTAATAAATCTCATTTGCATTGTATGTATTCAGAACGAAGATAATTAACAATTTGGTGCATGTTGACGGAGAATTTATTAAACGCTCATAAAACAAGCACCATTTATCGATAATACAGGACTGAGTAAAGACGTGAATAGGTGAATAGGTGAATAGGTGAATAGGTGAATAGGTGAATAGGTGAATAGGTGAATAGGATATGAAATAAAAACAAGTAAACGAAACAAGCTAAAGAAAAACTGATAAGAAGCTATATCAGTAGCAAGACCCTTCCCACTGAGACAAACCAATTGCACCGAAACAAGCCAATCACACTTTTATGATTGGCACCCAGTATTCCATCTCTGAGTTAGTGCCTACGATATCAAAATCTTTCGGGTATATTTCTAGCTCATACCCATCCACGCCTCGGTAACCGGAATTTGGTAACCAATTTAAAAGAAACCAACTCAGAGTATGAGGTAAATCGCTGATTATCCCTTTATGTTTAACAACCGCGTAAGTTTGTGCAGGCACAGTCATGATTTCTAATTGTTTCGAAATTGAGCCATCGAGCGCCATACCAAGTGCCAGTGGAATTAACGTTTGTTGCTCAACTCCAGCCCAATACCTTATGTTTGTGCCATCAAAATTAGCTTGAGTCATATCGATAACGCCAACTGCACTTAAGCTGGCTTTATCTTCACTACGTAATTCAGATTCAAGTAAAGACCATAATTGAGGCACTTTTTGTGCAAAATCAGGAGACAAAGAGAACAGCCCACTAATTCCCGTTTTAAGCCCTTTAACGGCGAACGCTTCCTTAGTATCAATTCGAACTTCAACAAAACGTAACGCACTAGAAGCGATAGGTTCAAAGTTCTTCGTCATACCAATTGGTTTCTTTAACCCAACTCGTTGCCCTGCTTTTCGGTATTGGCTTGGACTAGCACCAAACATGTTTTTAAAGGATCGGCTAAAGCTGATTTCAGAGTTAAAACCCAAATTCAAAGCAATATCAATAATTCGCTCAGGCGTGTCTAGCAAGGCTTCCGCTGCTTGGCTTAACCTCAGTTCTCGAACATAGTTCGCAACTGTCATTCCTGTTTCAGCTTGAAACACTCTTTGAAGCTGCCAGCGAGACCAACAGCTTTTTTTCGCTATGTCTTCTAACGTCAACTGAGCATTTAAGTTTGAATGGATGAAACTAAGCACTCGACTGATTCGGTCAAACGATAGAGTATTTTTATGTTGGCTAATTTTGATATCCACGACTGATGACATTCACTAATCTGATACTTTTATCATCCAAATCCATAAGCGTCACGAATTGTTTCAATTTAAAGATGATAAGTGCTCGCTTTTAAGCACTGTGAAAATAAACGGATATTAGAAAATTACTCGTTGTGATTAAGTGGCATTTGGTTGTTTACCTAAAAACTACCCATTGAAATTCTGCATGCTAAGAGTAGAACTCACACCGACTAAGGGTGAAATCCTCACTAACAAGTTAATGACAAATACAACTTACATTTATCAGCTCTCCTCTTAGTCGACTAAAAAAGGATAGCACCTCTTTTTCTGATGATTTTATAAACCTGAATAAACTGTGGTTCTGTGAACTTTGAGATCAATTAAAAAGCGATAAATAGGTGACCAACCACGTTGATTCAAGGGTTTAACAATTACAACTGCGGATCATTATAACCATTTATATAATTGATATTACGGTTTAAGGTGAAACGAAAATCAACATACACGGTACGGATGGTAAGCATGTGCTCCGGTACCAAAACATCTCCTTAAATTACGTATGACACCAAGTGTACGTTGACATTTTAATTTATTATTTTTATTATAAAGGCAGTATTTATTGATAATAAAAATTATGCCAAACCTTCAAGCTTTACCTATTTTAAATCATATCGACCCTATCAAAAAAGAAATACTTAATATAGTTTTATGCGTAAAAAAAGATACTGGGTTATATTTTTTAATTTCCATAATTGCTATTTTATCTACATTATTCGCTTCTAAACATGGTTACGCCAATCATATTTCATTTTTTTCTTATATGTATGCAATGAAATTATTGGTCCCCCTATCTCTATTATTTTCAAGTTGTGGGTATTTTTTTATATTAGCATTTCGCCGAGAACCCAAACCATTTAGGTGTTACTGGAGAAAGTTGAAGTTGATATATATTTATAGATCAAGAGTCATATCCGGATTGCTTCTTTTGACATCAATAAGTATTTTCATGTCATGCTTCTCCACTATAAAAAGCCTCATCCCACTAATACACCCGTTTGAATTTGACTCTCTATTCCATGATATGGATCTATTGTTATTCGGGGGTAATGAGCCTTGGCGTGTAATTCATTCACTCTTATACTCTCCATATATTACTCAAGCAATTAATTTTTGCTATAATCTTTGGTTTTTTTTGATGTGGGCAATGCTTAGTTATTTTTTATTCCTTTCTCCATCAATTTTAAGAACCCGATTTTTCATTAGCTGGATATTATGCTGGACTATTCTAGGAATGATTACTGCTACATTACTCTCATCAGCGGGTCCTGCATTCATAATTAGATTGGACGGTAACAACTATAACTACGATTTACTTGTGCAATTATTACAAGAGCAAAACTCTTGGCTTATAGCACAAGGATGGAGTGAGTTATTTTCTCTAAACATTCAAGATAGATTATGGGAAACATACCTTCATGAAAAAGATATGCTCGGGAGTGGGATATCAGCAATGCCAAGTATGCATGTCTCTATAGCTGTATTAATGGCACTTGTCATGAATTCAATGAATAATAAACTAGGTTTTTTATTTTGGTTATATGCTGTAATTATCTTTATTGGTTCTATATCCTTAGGTTGGCATTATGCTGTAGATGGTATATTTAGCGCCCCTGTAACTTGGTTAATATGGCATATATCCGGAAAAATTCAACGACCATAATCTATTTCTTTATACCATAACCTATGCTTACCCTGAAATACCGACACCTTGGGCATAAATATCTGTACAAATTTACCAACTTTCATGTGATAGCTCCATTCTTAGAAGCCGGGTTTGCTCTATCCCCCTAGAAAGGGGGCTTTAAGTCCTTCAATAAATGCAACTGAGCTTATACTCTATCCCCTTCTTATCTTGATGTCGTACAAATTGTCGAATAACTTCTTGATTTACCGATCATTTCTACGTATACGCGGAAACTTATTAAAGAGCCTGATTGCTGTTTGACCCTTTAAGGCATCCAACAAACTTGAGAGTGATCGTTTAAGGGTAATATTACAACAAGATGAACATAATCAGATTAAACGTTAAGTTCTAGAGCTTCGCAATCCTTCATATTACACAGTATGTAGATGGAACGATAAAGCTCAGCTCCAACCCTTTCTTTCAAAATCTTATATCTGAATTTCGGAGTCCAAACTATATGGTATTTACGACGCCAATAGACATGTGATGAACTTTTATTATCGGCCATGTGATTGTTTCCCCTTACTTATGGTGAATAAGAGGTTACATCTAACATGGGAGCTTCTTCAGGCTAAACTTGTTGTACACGACTATGGTACGGAAAAAGGCATCCTGACATTACAGACGAACGCAGCTCTGGTTCGCGATGCTCTTGATGCATATAACATCGTTAATATTGTTTTGGATTCAAAAACCTAAAGATCAGCAGATCATCTTGAGAAATATTGAGGAGCTAAGAATATATCTAGTCTTCTAAATTGGAGTCGAAAACCTGTACATTCAATTAACGTCCTTTAAACAATTCGCCTCGATGGTAGCGAAGGTATGGTCGATGCTCAGACATGATGCTAAATGCCATATTTTCTTTTAAGCCGATTACATCTGGTGACTCTAAGTAGCTTGAGATAAGTACCTTCCCGTGATCATCAAAGGAAATAAAACCGAGGTCAAACGCTTTATCTAGATTGGCAAGAAGCAACAAACCATTAAACCTGTCTAGCCGCTCTTCGTTATTAGAATCTCGCCAAGGTTTAATATGGGAAGCCAATAACAACTGTGTATTTTGGTATCCTGTAACAGCACAACCGCCCCACATCTGAATCAGTTTTGATCTGAAATATCCCTGCCCTACTCTTGTATTAACCAAGATGGTCTTTTCGGTTTCAGACAGAGTGTTATCAGTCATAACTTGTTTGATGTCTGCATTCACATCTACTTGAGATAAGTCAGCTAAAAACTTGTGGTAATGAGACAAGGCAGCGCTGTACATCCCTTTACCCCTAGAATCACGAATTTGAAATTGTTCTAATTTTCTCGCTTTCTCTTCATAACTGACAAACTCACGGTATGAATTGATATCAGTAAGTGGTGCTTCAAGTTCACCAACATCCATTAACCAATTCGATATTGAGCCTCTTATAGCTCCAAGGTAGTTTTTCGCTGTTTTTTCAGATTTGCCAATATCAATCAACCACTGATGGTATAACGTCGCCAGATCAGAAAGATTAGCGACTAATGCCTGCTTTAGTTCGCTAGAAACGATATAGCTTTTCATATAGCTAAACAGCTCATCATCAATGTATGCGTGGGAGACTGCCTTTGCTGAATAGCGACTGGTTGACGTATTGTCATAACCATCATTGAATGAAAGGTGCCAAAAGCCTTCACTTCTCAAATGGAAGAAAGGGTTTTCAGGAGTATTTTTATCTGAACCCTGAGAAAGGCTATCAAAATGATGAGTAAATTGTTCTTTAAGGGTTTGGTTAAGACAGACCTTGTTGGTCGCAATATGCCCAGCTTGAATTAGGTCCATAACAGCCAGCAACATACACACTTTATGGGGGCTTTTTTTACCACCAGCATTGTTCATTTTCAGGCTTTGAAAACGATCTAAGTAGTATTCCAATGCCATTACCGCCCCTTACTAAGGTTAGAACTTGTATGTGCTAACACCACTGTTTGCCAAGATATATCTGTTCTATTCAATGAATCTGTGTCTTTGGCTACGAGACATATCGTCAGCCCCACAGCATCACTTAACTTTTCTAATTCTTCGACTGAAACACTGTAAGCATTTCGACCATCATTAAAGCTTCCATGACGCAATGTGAGTATTAGTTTCCCTGTATTAGAAAGGAGTTCAGACAATACAGCGATCGACTCTTTTCGCTCCGCCATATTTAAATGCATCCATACCGCAGAAACCAAAATCAAATCATACTGACAGCTCTGTTTTCTGGCTTTATTTAAAGCTGGTAGAGAATCATCTAACCACTGTATTCGAAGGGAAGAGTGTGAAGCTCCTAACTGGCGAAGTTCACTTGCTGGTTCAACAGCTATCACAGAGCAGTCTTGTTCAGCAAACCACCTGGCATCGCGACCTGAACCGGCCCCGACATCAAGTACCTTTACAGCACCATTAGGCCAATACGTACGCCACGAACGGTGAACATTTTCAAATTCCAAAGAATCGTATTGCTTTGCAAGCTGAACAGCATTTTCGTTGTAGTAAGAAGTGGTTACCGACATAAATCAACTCGAATTTCAATCTAGCTCGATGATATCTGGGTTGGTTGCATATGGCGATCAAGTCTTAGATAAGTATTAGTAATTGTGATAAGTCTCGCGGTAGTTTAGAGGTAAGCAGCCATTCCACCTCTGTTCTGTCTTTTAATAAGTTGCGCTGACTGGTCCATTTGGTAAAGCAAGATTTGGATAAGCTAGGGAATTACAGACACAAAAAAGCCCACACTAGGTGGGCTTTTCGCTTGTTCATAAAGAACGAATCTGGTGCCCGCTACTGGACTCGAACCAGTGACACCTTGCATGTCATGCAAGTACTCTAACCAACTGAGCTAAGCGGGCAATGCTGTGAAACTTAACTAGCCTTTTTATTAAGTGGCTAACGCTTCAGAACGAGATGGATAATAGCGATTGAATGGGTAGCGTGCAAGGATAAATTTGCACTAAATTGATCGTTTGCTTTTAAAACCAACAATCAGAATAAATTTTAAACACAAAGCAGATCAATGGGTTGAAGTAGATCACATTTCAACTCCACTTCAATGGTTAGCAGCAAGCCTATGCTTTGTGTCTTTTAATCATTAAATTAACCGTTTGAGTAAAGATTGATCAGTTTGACTCTTCTTCTATTTCAAAGACAACATTATAGTTTTCAGTATAAGTACAATTTGGTTGTCTGCTACAAGTGAAGAACCTACGCCCTTTAAAATCACCTTGGCTAGCCGTTTTAATTATCATTGGGCTTCCACATTTACGGCAGAACCTCACTTCCTTGGATGGTTCAATCAAATCAATATGAGCCGCTAACAGACGTTTCAGACGGCTGACTTGATAGCTGTGTTTTACTGAAGTCCCAATCAATGGCACCCCTGCTGATTTGCACACATGCATCAGCAACTTTTCTCTTTCGACTTTGGTTTTATGAAGTTCTTTTCCATTATCGAATTCAATAACGACTCGTGGTTCCAATGTTCTTGGATCACACACTACAAAATCAAAATAAGTCCGTGAGATTTTACCATTGGCAATAAACCAATTCTTTTTGGTATTCGATTTCGCCGGTGCTAATACACTTGCCATGTTGACCTTAGCAAACACAGCACCATGGTCCCCCACTGCGGCTTTCAGCGCATTATAAAAAGCCGCTTGTTGCATGGTCATTAGGCTAGTCTTTTTCTGATAAGCAAAATCTTTGGTGTCATCATGCTTGAGTACATACTTTTGAATAAAGAAGAAAAATACAACCAGCACAATCACTACAATAAAAATATTAGTCATTTTTTAACACTGCTTTGAAAACAAAAACTTAAATTAGAAATGAACTCTAGCGTAAGTAGAAAGCCCTACATAGGCAAGTAAAACCCTCTTATCTGCTCTAAAATATGGCACTTAATACCGAATGAAACGCTTCCCAATGAATCAGTTTGTTTTTAGTGATCATTGTCTCTAACTAGAAACGGTAACAAACAACCTAACAATAAATTGATTTAGATCATCTTCCCGTAATTTGTGATCACTTAGATTAAAACTTGTTAAGCAAACGTTAATTTAGGAGCGACAAATGGAATTGAAACAAGATCCGAGATGCTATACAGATGTTTGTGTAAATGGGAAATGGTTCCACTACGATCACTGCGGAACAACTGCTTATATGCTTAAAGGTGGAGCTTCAGCCCAAGTTGAGCTGAGTAAAGAACCTTCCACAGAGAATGAGCTGGTGTCTCTCTTGAGTGACATGGCTAAGTAAAGAACGTTAGAAGTTATTCTTATCTAGTACTGTTAAGCACAGCAATGATCAGAATAACTTTTTTACTTCCTTTTTTAACTCTTTAAAACTGAAGGTCTCAAGCACAGGATTCTATTTATACCGATTTAGAATCACCTCAAAATGGTTCACGCCATCTTCATTGTCCGTAGTACGAATTGTATCAATCGACTTTTGAAGCCGTTCTACGGTCGCAACTTCTGTATTTTTGTTAATCGCGTAATACAACTCACCTTCTTGCAATACATGCACAGCTTCATAAGCTGAAGCTTTATAGCCAGCCGTAGATATCCACCACTTCGCGACATTTTCTTCATAAGCCCACAAATCAATTCGCCCTTTTTGAATCTGTTGAGCAATATTTTCAGCATGAAAACTTTCCATAATGGAGTCTCTTGGCACTCCAGCTTCCAAAAGCAATTGCTCTCCAACGTCATCTCGAATTACCCCAATACGGTATTGAGCAAGGTCACTTGGAGAATTAATAACAATTTGATTCACTTTTTTAGCTAAAACCACAATTCGAGTGGTTGCAATCGGACCAACCCAATAAAACAAGTCTTCTCTTAATTCTGTCCGAGTCGTTGAAAATAGCACTGTGTCAGACTTAATGAGTGTTGAACGATATGCCCTAGCCCAAGGTTGGAGCGCAATGTCATTTCCCATTACTCTTTCGTTCGCTTCATCTGAGGCAGCAATGAGCAAGTCAACGGCAATACCTTTTACCAGACCTTCTTCACTGAAATTATAGGGAGGGTACTCTTCACTCAAATACGTTAATTCGGACAGGCTTTTAGAAAGTACAGGTGATGAACAAAAAGTAGCAAGTATCAGATAGAGACCACTCTTACTATTCATTGGACCGCTCCTAATGTTAATTACATAAATTAAACTTAGGAGTGAATGTGATATACGTCTACTTAATTAAGGTAAATCATAAAGCTTCAGCTGATTTTTGAATCTAGATAATCATTCCGTATCACAATCCAATCTACTGAGGGGAATAAAATAAAGCACCTGAGAACGGTGCTTTATTTAGCGTATCTTTTATTCACGTTTCTAGTTAAGAGCATCGCTTTGGTTTTCAGGTAAAGCTGAAATGAATGCGGGCTGGGTATTGGCATATTCATAGATAGACATGATCTTTGGATAAGCTGACATATCAACCTCAAAGCGAAGTGCATTGTAAACCTGAGGAATTAAACATACATCAATCAGTGAAGGTTGTGCTCCTAATGCATAAGCTGGAACTTTTCCTTCAGAGTTATTATCTGGTTGTTGATCATGCTTAATACATTGACCATGTTTAATACGGTGGTCATGTTTGATACTTAGCTTATGTTTAATGTGTATGTTATCAAGCCTTTCTAGCTTTTCCTCTATTGATTGAAAACCAGTCACTATCCAATGCTGATACCATTTGTTTGCTTGATCTTCAGTACACCCCAATTCACCTTTTAGATACTGTAAAACACGTAAATTGTTGAGCGGATGAATATCCATAGAGATATCTTGCGCGATAGATTGTACTAACCAACGAAGCTCTTTTGACTGCTGCTCTTCTAACTGAAGCTCCTCAAACTCAGGTAAGAGTGGGACATCGGCATTTAAGCTTTCTAAATAATCGATGATTGCCATTGATTGGCTGAGTACGAAGCCATCATGAACAAGAGTTGGAACCAGCTCAGAAGGGTTCAGTTGATGGTAGCCTTCGCTATGCTGTTGACCTCCATCTTTTACTAAATGGACAGGAACATATTGGTAATCTATCCCTTTCAAGTTCAATGCAATTCGAACGCGGTATGCCGCTGAGGATCGCCAATAACCGTACAGCGTCAACCCCTGATTATTAGCTTGAACTTGAAAGTCATTAGCTTGACCTTGTACGCCATTAACAACCTTATCGCTCATATCTCACAACCTTTTGGCTTATCGAACCAAAAATTGACTCACCATTACTATCGTTCATCTCAAGTTTTATTGTGTCACCAAACTTCATAAAATTGGTTGTTGGTTTTCCGTCTCGTATGGTTTCAATCATCCGCACTTCAGCAATGCATGAGTAACCTACACCACCTTCTTCAATAGAAGTCCCAAAGTCTGTTCCTTGCTTGTTTGAAACTGTTCCAGAGCCAATGACAGCACCTGCACTTAGTGGACGAGTCTTCGCAGCGTGAGCCACCAGCTCTGTGAAGCTAAACGTCATATCAACGCCTGCATTTGGCTGACCAAACAATTGGTCGTTATACGTTGAAACCAAAGGCAAAGTCACTTTTCCATCTAACCAGTTATCTGATAATTCATCTGGCGTAACTGCTACAGGTGAAAAAGCAGAAGACGGTTTAGACTGGAAAAAACCAAACCCTTTAGCCAATTCTCCAGGAATGAGCCCTCTTAAAGACACATCATTCACCAACATTAATAAACGAATGTGCTGTAAACAATCAGATGACTTCTCACCCATGGGTACATCACCGGTCACAATGGCGACTTCTCCTTCGAAATCTATTCCCCAAGATTCGTCTGCCATTTCAATGTCATCAGTGGGTCCAATAAATGAATCTGAGCCTCCTTGATACATCAAAGGATCATGCCAAAAGCTTTCAGGAATTTCTGCACCACGAGCTTTACGGACCAACTCTACGTGATTCACATAAGCTGAGCCGTCCGCCCATTGGTATGCTCTAGGCAGTGGTGAATGACATAAGCTCTCATCAAATTGCAATGCTTGTTCAAGCTGTTGACGATTTAAGCTTTGGTATGTTGCTTCAAGTTCAACGACCACTGAATCCCAATTATCCAATGCTTGCTGCATCGTAAGGGCTATATGTTCAACTAACACATATCGAGATAAGTCTTTTGAGACGACAGCCAGGCGACCATCGCGAGTATTATTTTTTAACGTTGCTAACTTCATAATCTTTCCTTGCTCAACTGTGTATACCTTTCCAAGCCAGTTTTATTTACAGCTTTAATAGCTTTAGAAACCCTAAAGTCTATTTTTCTTGCCAGCTATACACATACGCTTCATTTTCAGCTTTTGCCGCGTCTTCCGTTAGTGTCAGAGCATGACGTGTATCTATCATCACCGCTACTTCGTCTGTAAATTTCTTCTTATATTCTTGCCCTGCTTTAAAAGCTTTCGGGTGAGGACCGTGAGTAAAACCAGCAGGGTGGAATGTCACCATGCCCGCTTCAATATTGTCTCGGCTGAAGAAATCACCCGCATGATAAAAAAGCACTTCATCGTAATCATCATTGTTATGGTAAAACGGCACTTTTAACGCACCCGGGTCACTTTCAATTGGGCGAGGTACGAAAGTACAAACAACAAAGTTGCCACCAACAAAAGTGGTATGTGCGGAAGGAGGAAGATGGTAACGGTGAGACATCAACGGACGAATATCACGCCAATTCAGTTTCACGACTGACAAATCACCATGCCAACCAATCGCATCAAGCGGGTTGAATGGGTAAGTAATAACGCTTATTTTATTATGTCGCTTCACATGAACTTGAGTGGTCTTTTCCGAATACTGCGCCTTAAAGTGCTCGTTAATGCTTGGTACTTCTAAAACAGCAGGATCAAAAACGGCATGATTCCCCACTATGCCTTTTTCTGGAAGTGAGTAGGCACTGTCTGTCGTTTCTATCATCAACACAAATAGCGGCTCTTGTACTTCTACTCGCCAAGATGTCGAGCGAGGGATCAATACATAATCCCCCTCTTCTACGGTTAAATGACCGTAGTCACTAAACAGCTCGGCTTTGCCTTGGTGGATAAAAAGTAATTCATCACCATCTGCGTTTCTTACTAGAAACTCCATATTGTCTGAAATTTTCCAGATCTTCACTTTACAGTCACTGTTTTCGAGCAAATTAGGAACCAGCCAAGGTGATAGCTGTTTAGCGCTTTCTACTAAATTACAATCAAATGCCCTTGGCTTAAGTTCACCTTCCCACTCGCTCCATCCTGTTGGAGCATGTTGATGATGGAAGTGTGCAGCAGGACCAAAAAAGCCACTTCTGCCCGCTTCTCGTTCAAAGATCGCCCCTTCAGGAAAGTCAGCATGTGCTTGTTTAGAGCACACACCTTCTTTATGAGGGTAAGAGATGGCTTTACGCATCGCTTAACACTCCTCGTCTTATTTGGTCTTCTTCAATCGATTCAAACAGAGCTTTGAAGTTACCTTCACCAAACCCTTCGTTACCTTTACGCTGAATAATCTCAAAGAAAACCGGGCCGATTACGGTTTGAGTAAATATCTGCAATAAAATGCCATCTTTTGTTGGAGCACCATCAAGAAGAATACGTAAATCTTGTAACTCCGCCTTATTTTCTCCGTGCCCAGGAACGCGGCCATCAAGCTTTTCATAATAGGTATCTGGCGTTGGCATAAAGTCCATGCCACGCTTACGAAGTGTCTGTACAGTTTTGTAAATATCATTGGTCGACATCGCAATATGCTGGATGCCTTCACCTTTGTATTCACGGATGAACTCTTCTATTTGTGATTTATCGTCTGAAGATTCATTAATTGGGATGCGGATTTTGCCACATGGCGCGGTCATTGCACGGCTAACTAACCCGGTCAATTTGCCTTCAATGTCAAAGTAACGAATCTCACGGAAGTTACCAATGCGTTCATAGAAACCGGACCAAACGTCCATGTTTCCTTGCTTCACATTATGCGTGAGGTGATCAATTTCAAAGAGACCAACATCTTTCTTTTCCATTCGTTGTTTTGCATCGTCGTAAAGACAAAAATCAACGTCATAGATGTCTTGTGAACCGTATCGGTCGACAAAGTAAAGAAGGCTGTCACCAATGCCATAGATAGCAGGGATACTCAGCTCCATTGGTCCTACTTGAGTTTGGTATTCTCGCCCACCATTTTCTTTTGCATGGTCAAGAGCAACTTTTGCATCTGTTACGCGAAAAGCCATACCACATACTGAAGGTCCATGAAGAGCAGCAAAAGCCTCAGCTTGGCTGTGAGGTTCGGCGTTAACAATGAAATTCACATCCCCTTGACGATATAGCCATGCTTTTTTCGAGCGATGCTGAGCTATCTCAGCAAAACCTAGATCACCAAATAACCCTTTAAGCTGTTCTATCCCTTCCGAATTTGCGGCTGTATATTCAACAAACTCAAAGCCATCTGTACCTAGTGGGTTAAATATCGTGGACATGTTCTACTCCCTTAGACTGTTCATTATTAGTTTTCTATTGAAAGCTTCCTCGCGCATAAAACTGATGTTTCAATATAGCGAGCTACAACTTGATAAGTTTTCAATCAATTAGCGCTTTACATTAGGTAGTTCTAACTTGGCTCAAAATGATGGGATTGGGAATATTAAGAGAGGAAATACAAAAACCAAATTTAACAAATATTTAACGTAAATTTAAAGTTACATTTACTCCGGTTTTTAGCATTAAATAGATTAATCAAAGAGTTAACTTTGTAGCAGCTTGTACTTGTTTATGTACAAGAAGATTTACTACTGTAAAACACTCAAACTTTTTAGAGAAAATCATAGACTACAAAATGAAATTGAATTTTGACGTCTTTCTACAACACTTCCATATCAAATCAATATCTCTCGATAATCATTTAATGTCGCGATCAATCAATAAATAGAATGTTTCAAATTACTCTGCATTTTTTAGCACAATCATATGCTTTTTTTGATTTAACTCAGGCAATCTACTAGTTCATTAGCGTTATATTGGATTTCCTGTTCCTACACTGCGCCTATTTCTTATAGGTGCAGACATAATGAGAGTTTAATAATGACCAAAGTTAACGCACAACGCCTAGTTGAGCATTTTTGCGATCTTGTAAAAATTGACAGCGAATCTCGCAATGAAAAAGCCATTGCCGAGACATTAGCTGAACAGCTAGGAGCACTTGGTTTTGAAGTACATAAACTGGCAGTACCGGCTGAAGTTTCAAATGGTTTTAACATCTATGCGAAGCTTGAAGGTTCTCTTGAAGGTAGCACTGTTTTCAGTTGCCACATGGATACCGTCACCCCGGGTATTGGTATTGAACCTATCATTGAAGATGGCATTATCCGCTCGAAAGGTAACACTATCCTTGGTGGTGATGACAAATCTGGCATTGCAGCAATAATGGAAGCGGTTCGCTGCATTAAAGCCGAAGGTCTAGAGCACAACACGATTGAGATTGCTTTCACTGTATTTGAAGAAGGCGGCTTATTTGGCTCTTTAAACTTCGACATGTCATTCATTCAATCTGAACACGCTATTGTTTTAGATACTGGCGGTCCTATTGGCACGATTGTAAATGCCGCTCCTGGTCAACAAAAAATCGTTGCGACAATTAAAGGACGCCCTGCGCATGCTGGTCTTGCGCCTGAAGAAGGCATCAGTGCTATCCAAGTGGCTGCAGACGCCATCACAAAAATGAACCTACTTCGTATTGACGAAGAAACAACAGCAAACGTTGGGATTGTTGAAGGTGGACAAGCAACGAATATCGTCATGCCTGAAATCAAAGTTGTGGCGGAAGCGCGTTCTCTAAATGGTGAGAAGTTAACTAATCAAGTTAATCACATGATTGAAACTTTCGAAGCAAGTGCGAAGCAGTTTGGTGCAGAAGTCGAAATTGAATCTACTCGCGCTTATGATGCTTTCGTTATCGAAGATGACCATAAACACATTACTGCTATTAAATCTGCGTTTGAAAAATTAGGCATCACGGCGAATACAAAACGTACTGGTGGTGGTAGTGATGCGAATAACTTCAATGCAAAAGGTCTTACTACTGTAAACCTATCTACTGGTATGGCTAAAGTCCACACGACTGAAGAATACATTGCTGTGAAAGACATGGTTTCTATCACTGAATTTGTTATTTCATACGTAACTAACTAATTTAAGTCTTGATATGAATTCGTGGCGACTTCAATAACTCGCCACGTTTCTTACAATAAAAAAGCCGAAATCAAACAGTTCGGCTTTTTATATTCACGGATAATCAGGCTAACTATTAACTATTAACTAAGTAAAGGTAAAGTAGATAAGGCTAAAAACCTCGGCGCTTCCAAAATTGGGCTTCATCTTTTGCAATGAGATCAAAGGTCTTATCCGCAATGATCTTACCTTGCAACTCTATGGTCATACGCCATTTCCCGGTTTTATTCGAAATCGGTTCCCAAATCGTATCACCAAGATAAAAATCCCAATCATTATTGCCAACGTATTCTTCACCATCGAATGGTTCAAGAATTTCGCCATCTTCAGTGGTAATGTTGGGATGGTAAATGCAGTAACGAATTTTCTCACCTTTCGCTTTTTTAATGTTGATAATGTAGCCAAATTCAACATCAATCTCTGCATCCACTTGAGTCGTGAATTCTTGAATTTTCGGTAACTGTTTAGAACGGGAATCCCACTTTGTGTAAACACCGTAAGAAGTCATATCAACAATGACTGAACGTTTTGCCATGTTTCTCTCTACCTTGTCTTGCCTTGCTATTCTTGCCAATCGCGCTTCATACGTTTAATGACGGAGTCCTCAACACCATGAATATTTTGATACTGTTCACGGCAAGTCTCTATGACCAATTCAGCTTTGTATTTTAACGCCAATTGCCTATAAAACTTCATTTCCCATTGCTTCACAAATGTATTTGAAACCACAACATCGAAACCACTTTTTAGCCAATTTTCAGCTGTGTCTTGGCACCAACCGTGAGCATCAGAGATCTGACTGGCATCAAAACTATATTGACCGTCGTCTCCAACAAAGAACATATCGGCTTCAACATGTTTCGTTTGGTTTGGCTGCGTCGCGACATACTGTTTAGCTTTCGTTGACTTTCCTGAACCAGGAAGCCCCCTAATAAGTATCAGTTTCACCATGAAAACTCTATTTCCGTTATACCCACAGCAATATTAACGCAGCTCGTCTTATTTTTCTTACTTTGATTACCTACATTTAGTCCATCTAGCAAATACTTAGATGACAAGCTCAACCGAATACCTAGCTTCAATTTACTTACTAACAGCGGTCTAGATATGAAAGAAATGTGATCTCAATGTAATTCTATATCGACATAGAGATCAATATGCGATAAGTTCAGAAGTATAGACGTCTAAATATCTAGCTTAGGGAGAAAGCTGTGCCTATTCGTATTCCAGATCAACTACCAGCATCCGATGTTCTTCGCGAAGAAAACATCTTCGTAATGCCTGTTTCAAGAGCATCAACTCAGGAAATCCGTCCACTGAGAGTGTTGATCTTAAATTTGATGCCTAAGAAAATTGAAGCTGAAACTCAATTCTTACGCCTTTTATCTAACAGCCCACTGCAAGTTGATATTGAACTGCTTCGAATTGATGACCGCGCAAGCAAGAACACACCAACAGAACACTTAGATAACTTTTACCGCCAGTTTGAAATGGTAAAAGGACGAAACTTTGATGGGTTGATCATTACTGGTGCCCCGCTTGGTTTGGTTCAATTTGAAGATGTGATTTATTGGGAACATCTACAAACCATCATGAATTGGGCGAATAAGCACGTTACCTCAACGCTTTATGTTTGCTGGGCTGCGCAAGCTGGCTTGAAATTGCTTTACGATTTACCAAAACGTACGCGAAAAGAAAAGTTGTCGGGTGTATATCATCATAAAATCCACCAGCCTTATCACCCTGTTCTACGCGGATTTGATGACACTTTCTTAGCGCCTCATTCTCGTTACGCTGACTTCTCGTCTGAATTTCTTGCTGAGCATACGGACTTAGATATTCTGGCTACATCTGATGATGCGGGAGTGTATTTAGCGGCTACGAAAGATAAACGTAATGTATTTGTAACAGGTCACCCTGAGTATGACGCTCACACCCTACACAATGAATACATTCGAGATCTTGGGGAAGGTATGGAACCTATCATCCCTATTAACTATTACCCGAATAACAACCCCGACAATAAGCCAGTCGCAAGTTGGCGTAGTCACGGTCACCTGCTGTTCTCAAACTGGCTAAATTACTGTGTATACCAACAAACACCTTATGACCTTGATAAGTTTAGCGAAGAGAACTTCACAAAAGATGACTAGCTAGCAATAACGACGTAGCTAACAATACAAACATAGTCTCAATAGCAACATAGTCTCAATAGCGACATCCTTTACCTTATAGTCATCTACTCAGCCGTGCTATTCAAAGCCAAGTGATTCATAAGTTGGTGATTTGAGGACACGGCTTTTTTGTGGCGTATGAGTCGCATTATGCACCTGACTTAACCCGCTACCACATTCGATTTCATATGATGGCAACATGTTCATAAGGAGTCGAAACATGCCTGTAAAAACATCATTATCTCACCTAGTGTTATTGTCATCATTAACTATGGTTGGCTGTGTTTCTGTTACAGATGGTCCTCTTCAAGTTGAAGCGGAGCCTAAAGCGATGTCTGAGTCTCGCATTGCACTGGGGCTTGGTTACATGGAGCAAGGGAATATGGTTCGAGCTAGGGAAAACCTCGAATTGGCTATCAAACATGATCCCACTTACTACCGAGCGCACCTCTCAATGGCTCATTATTATGAAAAAGTTGGGGAGCCTAAACAAGCGGAAACGACATACAAGAAAGCATTAAGATATGACTCACGAAACGGTAACGTATTAAATAATTACGGTACGTTTTTATGTAAACAAGGTGACTACAAACAAGCAGATAAATACTTCAACCAAGCGATTAAGCAGCCGTATTACTATTTGATTTCAGCCAGTTATGAAAATGCGGCTTTATGTGCAGTAAAAGCAGGAAATATCGACCAAGCCCAGAATTACTTTGCTAAAGCACTTGATCATGATCCAAATCGCGTAAGATCAATTCTTCAACTCTCCATGATAGAAGTTTCCAACGATAAATTTTTGGACGCGAGAATTCGACTGCTGAAGTTCCACCAAAGTTATGGATATCAAATTCCATCTCTGAAAATTTTAGTCGAGTTAGAGTCGAAAGCTGGCAATTCAGCTTTGCAGAAAAAATATCAAGCTAAGTTAGATGAGTTACAAGCAAGTTAGATGCATTACAAGTAGGCTAGATGCGTTACAAGTAAATCAAGGCTTCACTTGTTTTTAGGTGGTCTCTTGGAGCGTGATTTGTTCTCAGAAAAGGTATTTTGCTTAGAAGAATTTTTGTTCTTAGAATTGGGTTTATGTTTAGAAGAACGTTTGGTTTTTCCATAAATCCGCTGGTGCTCTCTCCATACGATTCTTATAAAAAATAATGCGCCAACCAAAAAGAGAACAGCAAATAGTACTTCTAACGTTTCACAAAACCAGACTGGATTACAGGGCATGTAGATTTCAATATCCATATCATTCTCCCTGTAATCCAGTCAGTCATTAATTCACTTATATTTCTACTTCTACTTCTACTTCTACTTCTACTTCTACTTCAGTTTAATCCACTCTTGGCGTTGCTGATTATCCATAAATGTCCACGCAACAAAACGGCTAACTTTCTGTCCTTGCGACATTTCTACCACTTTAACTTGTTTCACTTGCTGTCTATCCAGCTCTTTACGTAAGATCTCTACATTGTCCTTCTTAGACAACAAAGTGGTAAACCAAAGTACCTGAGTAGAGAATTTTCGGCTTTCACGAGCCATCTTAGAAACGAATTCGGCTTCTCCACCTTCACACCATAGCTCAGACTTCTGACCACCAAAATTCAAGACTGGTTTGCCTGAAATCGGCTGTTCTTTATTCTTCATTGACGCAGAATTTTTGCCAAGCTTATTCTTATCAAACTTGCTTCTATCAGACTTATCCTGAGCCGGAGTTTGACCTAATTTCTTCGCTCGGTTAGCTGCCAAGTTATCTATTTTTCTCTGGCTGCCTTTTTCGGCTTCTTCTAAAGAACTATGGAATGGTGGATTACAAATTGTGACATCGTAACGTTCATTGTGAGAAATTATCCCTTTAAAGATAAAGTCTTCACTATGTTGAAGCTTACAACGAATCTTACCTTTCAATGTTGGGTTACTTTCTGCAATAAAATTCGCCGCTTTGATTGAAAGCGGGTCTACATCACTGCCAGTAAACTTCCAATTGTATTCAGTTGCACCAATAATTGGGTAAATACAGTTAGCCCCTACTCCAACATCAAACGCTTTCACTGATTTGTGTGGATACAGCTCATCTTCGCATTCAGAGTTTAGAAGGTCAGCGACTCGATGGATGTAATCGGCTCTGCCTGGAATAGGTGGGCAAAGGTAACCAGCTGGAATATCCCAGTGTTTCACGCCATAGTGATGAGCAAGCAAAGCTTTGTTAAGCAATTTTACTGCGACAGGATCGGAAAAGTTGACGGTATCTTCATCTGATGGGTTCTTTATCAAATGTTCCGCTAATTCTGGCAACGCTTTAACTAACAAGCTGAAATCATAACGCCCCGTATGTTGATTACGAGGGTGAAGACCACTTGGCTTACTTTGCTTCTTCGCAGCTTTGAACCCTTTGTGACCGTTCTTACCTTTATAACCCTTCTGTTCTTTAGAACCGCTTTTATCTTTATATGCGTTACTTTCTTTAAAAGATCCAGCCTTCGCAGGATTATTGCCCGCTTTTTTAGAACTTGTTTTATTCGTTGGCTTGAACTTACTAGAAGTCTCAGTATTTTTAGCAGGCTTTGATTTACTAGTAACTACAGGCGTTTTATCAGCATTAGAGTCGTTAGCAGGCTTACGCTTAGGTAGGCTCAATGTTTTTTTATTTTCAGATTGGCTCATTAGGTTACTTCTTCAAATCTAGGTAAATCATAAATAAACGAGCATCCAGCTCAAGCTGATGATAGTTCGGCTCCATATGGCAACATAGTTGATAAAACGCTTTATCGTGGTTTTTTTCTTTTATATGTGCGAGCTCGTGAACAACTAACATCCTTAACAAAGGTTCAGGTGCATCTTTAAAGACACTAGCAATGCGAATTTCATTCTTGGATTTAATTTTCCCACCATGATTCTTCGCAACATAGCTATGTAGACCCAACGCATTGTTAATAATATGAATTTTACTATCGTAAATCACTTTACTGATAGGAGGTGTCTTTTTCATGTAGCGGTTTTTAATGTCTATCGCGTAGTCAAATAAGGCTTTTTCACTTTTTATGGTGTGCTTTTGAGGGTATCTCGATTCAAACCAGGCAACTAGACAATCTGACTCAATCAACTGGTTCACTGGGTTTACAATATGCTCGGGATAGCCTTGGATAAAACGTAAAGAAGGATGCATTATTTAATGTCACTAATAGTTTGAAGCCGCTAACAGACAAAATAGCTGTATTTAAGGGCGTACAGTGTAACTGATCACACTTTTCTAATCACCTAAGATTCGCTACACTTCTCTGCAATATCGGTTGCTTCCTGTATTGCCGCGCTTCATTGAATATTGTATTCCACCGAGCACGGTAAATAAGTAACTACAGTTAAGTATTGAAAAGAGCAATTAACATGAAACGTGTTGTTTTATATGTCGCAGACAAATGCCCGCATTGTAAAGATGCACAGCGCTATTTAGATTCTAAAAAAATCACTTACAGGCTGACAAACGCAAAAATGCAGCGTGGTCGTAAGGAATTACAAGCAATGGGCGCCCGCTCTATTCCTGTACTGAAGATCGGTGACCAAGTCATGGTTGGCTGGAATCAGAAAAACTTCGATAAGATGTATAACGCTAACTAAACCAACTGGCACACTATAAGTTTTAGCGATAACAGCTTTAAAACGCATCATTTTGTAAAATGTTTGCGTTTTTACCTCACAGTATGGCATACTTTATTAAATCGCATGCCATATTTGAGTTGTTCTATGAAAAAATTTATCGTCTTTGCTACTGCTGTTTTAATTAATGGATGTGGCGGTGGTTCCTCTTCTGGTTCAGGTTCCCCTACAGACCCAAGCCTTCCTCCAATTAACACTGATAGTGGTGATGTAATCATTAGTGATTTAAACATCTCTCAGTTTACCTCATTAGGTATTGTCACTAGCAATAGCGGTGATTTGCAGTCCGTTGGTATTACAAACTCAGGTAACGTATCTATAGTTAACCCAGAAATTGGCATTATCCCTGATATTGACCCTGATTTTGGTGTGATTACACCACCAGCTTGTTTAGCTTTCCCAACCATCCACATTCAAAATATTGATCGAATTTCAGATGATTGGCGCGTAATCAAAGCACATGTACCCGTTCATTTTTCTCAATGTGAGTTTGATGAGTACCAAACAAAAACATACTTAGAAAATAACGGAAAAGTGTATAACTTTCCTGACGGCTATCAATTAGATTATTCCTATATCCACAATGATGTGAAGCTAAAGGTCATTCAACCAGGCACTACATTTAATAAAACTGATAACCCGGTGTTAGTTTTAAGAAATGAAGTCGACTACGAACAATCTGTGTACTTTTTGATTGAAGAATCAATTGAAAATGGTGCAAAGCTTGAAATGTTAATGCCAAATGTGAATATTTCTGACTGGCAATATAATGATTTTTTGTATACAGAAAATGAATTTTTCTATTATCCAAATGACAAAGTAACGCGAAAAATTGAGGTCGGTACTGGTATCGTTTTGCAAACATGGGTGACAGATCGTGATGAAAGCATGATGACTCCTTTTAAGTATAAAGGGGACATGTATACAGGTAAGTATGGTGATCATTTTATCAAAATGAACCCAGATGGTACTTTTGGTGAACAACTTCTTTTACCACTTGTTGAAGGTGGTAATAATTGGGCTGTAAATCATGTAATTAATGACCAATACATCATTGGCGATAGATGTACTATTTGGGACATGACAAACTGGGTTGAATACCGAGTAAAACCTTCATCTGGTGGTGGAGTAACAGAAGTTGTTGATGACAAATTCTATTGTATGGATAACTACAATAGCTATATGGGTGCAACTTCATTTGATTTAGTGACACATCAAGTTTTACACGATGTAGATATTCCATCGAATGAAAACACACAAAGCTCTTTACGAATGACCGCACCATTTGTTATGTATTCAGATACGGTTGATAGTGTCTACGAAACTGACCATGTCACTATCAATATGCAAACTGGTGAGAAAACTGTTGAAAAGCATTTTTATGAAGGTGATAAAGTAATCGAGCTCAAGCCAATTAACTAGCATGAAAGCCTAGCAATAACTTCATAAATTCAGTAATAAACCGTTTAGATTAGACCTAGTAGTGTCGTAGTCTAGACGGTTTTCAATTCAAGACAGATAACCAATACATTCTTTATTAAACATAGCGTTTAACAAACTCAATGAAGGTTTTATCTGCCCGTGACAGATAGCCTTCTTTGCGCCACGCTAAGGCGAGATTGAGTTTTACTGGTGTAGAAAAAGGCACGCCCACCACGTCCTTTTCATGTTCTGTCACCAAACCTAATAATGCAGTAACAGCGAACTCCTGCTTCACGATAGAAAGAATCATCGCTAATAAGTTGGTTTCAAAGGCAATAGTCATATCTAAACCTGTTTTTTCACAAACAGAATCAATAAAATCACGATGGAAATAGCCAGATTTAAACATCACCAAATCTTGGCTAAAAAACTCTTCAAACGACAACTCAGATAAACTCGCAAATGGATGTTCTTTACCCACAACCACGAGCATTTCAGAAGACAACAGATGATCAATTTCAAGATCGTCTGGCACATTGTCATTATTAATCACGCCAATATCGAGTTCCCCATTCAATAGCATTTCTCTAATCGATTCCGTTCCAGCATCAATGATGGACAACTTTAAATTTGGATATTGGCTTTTAAAAGCCATTACAATTTGTGGAAAAAAATAGCTGCCCATCATACTTGGGGCGCCTAACCTAACCTCTCCCTTTTCTAGCCCTTTTAATTCATCCATAGCTAGCTGCGCATCTTCAAATTGCTGGGCGATTCGCTTGGCATGCTCGAACAAAACCTTCCCTTCTTCAGTCAGTGATACTTGCTTATCACCTCGACGAAATAAGGTGGTATCTAATGTTTGTTCTAATTTCTTGATGGAAATACTTAATGCAGGCTGAGCAATATGAAGCGTTTTAGCTGCGGATGTGAAGTTGCCACATTGAGCAACGGCAAGAAAATGTCTTAGGGGTTTCGATTCAATCATGGCTATTAATAAAATATATCGATGTGATATTTTTAATATATTTCTTTAATTTCAATAGCACTGTTACTTTGTTCACAAATCCTTACGTTGACTATGTGAAATCAAAGCATGATTGAAACTGGTACACCCCAATACAAAAAAATCACCCGTTCACTTGCGATTGGGTCATTTATTATCTTCTGCAACCTGTACCTGTTCCAACCCTTACTGCCGCATATGTCGGAACATTTTCAAGTAAGTGAGACGCAGATAAACTGGCTATTTGCCGCTTCAACTTTAGGCTTATCTATTAGCTTAGTACCTTGGGCAATTGCATCTGAAAGCTTTGGTCGCAAACCCGTCATTTTGTTCGGGTTATTTTCCATTCCTCTTGTTGGGTTAATGATGTTTTTTACAACATCTTTATTGGAGCTTGTCATTGCCCGGGCTTTTATGGGCGTGGCAATCGCTGCCTTTGCTGGTGTAGCTGTCGCCTATATGGTGGAAGAGCTTTCACCCAAAGCATTTTCGATTGCGATTGGTGGGTATATTGCAGCCAACTCACTTGGTGGTATTGTCGGGAGAATTCTAGGAGGCTTATTTACTGATTTGTTTGATTGGCGGATCGCGGTTCTTATTTTTGTCGTATTTTCACTTGTTGGAGCTCTCTTCATCTATTTTCAATTACCTAAACAGCGTAATTTCACTCCTCAACGCGGTTTGTTCTTCCATCATAATAGAGCCGTAATCAAACATCTAAAGAATCGTACTATCTGGTTTGCAATGCTAATTGGTGGTGCCAATTTTGCACTTTTCGTAAACCTTTACTCAGTTATGGGCTTTAGGCTCGTCGCAGAGCCACATGCAATTCCTGTCGGATTAGCTTCGTTAATATTCCTTTGTTACCTGGCAGGGACTATCAGCTCTAAATTGTCGGGACGATGGGCTAACTACTTTAGTCCTCTAACAGGCATGTTCATCGGCACCTGTGTGAGCTTAATAGGGATGTTGACCTCTGCTATTGATCAGCTTCCATTCATGCTACTCGGACTATTAATGATTAGTTTTGGGGCTTTTTTCACTCACACATTGGCATACTCTTGGGTCAGCCAAAAAGCCACTACCGCTAAAGCTACCGCAACAGCGCTCTACTTAGTTCATTACTACATTGGAGGAAGCTTAGGTGGGTTTGTTTTACTTTATTGCTGGCAGAAATTTGAGTGGCAAGGCGTTATCACAGGCGGATTAGTATTCTTTGCGGGCATTTTTATTGGCTTATATCAGTTATCTAGAAACCAAAAAAGTCAGAGTGTAAAAGTCACTAATCCGCTCAAAGCTAAAGAAGCGACGAATAATTCCTTTTGATTAGTACATGTTCTGATATCCTACGCAAAAATTACAATGGAAGCGGTCATGTCTCTAACCAATACAACAACTGATATTCAAATCATCCACGACCAAGTCAAGCAATGGCTAGACGATGTTGTTATTGGGTTAAATCTATGCCCATTTGCTGCGAAGCCACAACGTAATAAACAGATTAAGATCTTTGTAAGCCAAGCAAAGACAGAAGAGTTACTTCTTGAAGATATTATGACTCACTTTGTTGAACTCGATAATACCCCTGTTGCAGAACTCGAAACGACACTCGTTGTCGTACCGAACATGCTGCAAGACTTTTTTGACTACAACATGTTTATTGATTGGATTGAAGCTCTGCTCAAACAGCAAGATTGGGAAGGCATTTATCAAGTTGCCACTTTCCACCCTGATTATTGCTTTGGCGGTGCTGACCCAGAAGATGATGAAAACTTAACGAACCGCTCACCTTACCCTGTTTATCACTTAATCAGGGAAGCAAGCATGGAAAAGGTTTTGAAACACTACCCTAATCCAGAAGCAATTCCAGACACTAACATTGCGCGTGTTGAATCATTAAACAACGAAGAACGCAGAAAGTTATTCCCTTATCTATTTAGCTAAATAATGACTAGATGAAAAACTTAAAAGCCCGTCGTGATCAAGTCATTACGGGCTTTTACTTTATTGAGTCGATAATCTGTTTAACACTAAAAACTAGATATTGGCATCTGGCAAAGATGATGATTTAAGAACTAATCTACCTGCTCTAAAAATTGGTAGGTACGTGTTGTATATTGGTCTCGCCCATTATCTTTTGCTTCATAAAGGCTTTCATCAGCTAGGCTGATCAACGTATCTAAAGTTGACTTCCTATTGTCATCCACATTGTCAGAAGTCAGTTGAAAATGACAAGCACCAATGGATACAGTAATCGGCTTGCGATCTAATGTGATGGCTTTAACTGCTTCCAAAAGATCTTTGAGCTTGCTTTCCACTAAAGTAGGAGAAATATTTGGGAACCATAACAAAAACTCTTCTCCGCCAAACCGTGCAACAAACTCATCTTCCACAGCATGAACCGATAATATCTTGGCCACTTTTTTAAGCACGTCATCACCTATTTGATGACCGTAGTTATCGTTTACTAGTTTGAATAAATCGATGTCAACCATAGCCAATGTGCCAAAACCTTTATGCCCTTTTAGTTTATCCACGTCCGCATTCAACGTTCGGAATAAACAGCGTCGGTTCGGTAATTTAGTAAGGGGATCATAAAGTGCTTGATATTCTAGCTTTTCATTCAGCTCAACCAATTTTCGCTCTTGCATTCGACGAACAATTTCCACTTCGATCCAAGAAGCCATAAGCTTCATCACATCGATATCGAATTCTTTAAACTCTCTTGGGTATGGTGTCGCACTGGAGAAATTCAACGTGCCATAAATTTCATTATCAACGTAAATTGGGATACCAATATAAGATTCAAGACCGAAAGCTTGATAGGCAGGATGAGTCGCATACGCATCATTTTTACCACAATGCTCTATAGAAACGGGACCTGTAGCTTCGCAAGTAATCTGACAATAAGTAGCGAAGTATTCAAAAGTGTCCCCCACATCAAGAGCAACCCCTTCAGGGGTGACGCAATGTAGAACGGTATATACATCTTCGTCAATCCGAGAAAGTATACCTATATCTAAATTGAAACGTTCTAACCCCATAATAAGCAACTCACTTATCTGGATATTAAAACCTTTCTGATAATCATTTGTTATTTGATACAAACGACGTATCACAAGTTCACTTTCGCTCGCTTCATGCATAAATGCTATCTCGACACTGTGTATTTAGGACCCTTCAGTAAAAGCCCAATCAACGTACTCTTTGAGTAAAGTGCAATTTTCATATTAAATCAATTACTTTGGTCAGTTATTAGTAAGCGTGCCATGAAAATAGCTCGATTATTATTGGTATTAACTGATAACCGTTAGCACCAAGATATTAGCTTTGATAAAATACCAAGTTACCAAATTAAAATGGATAGGATTATGACCCTTTCTCAACTGAACCAAGAAATCTACAGCCACCTTTATAGCGATATAGAAGAGTTTCGTAGCACTTTTGATTTACCTGTTGCCGCGCCTCAAACCTTAGATGAAAAAGCCGACACTCTACACACTTCGCTTGCTATTGAAGAACTGACAGAGCTTGCGGAAGCCGATTGTAAAATGGAACAGGCTGACGCTATTGTGGATAGTGTTTACGTGTTAATGGGCCGTCTTGTTCACCTAGGTCAGAAAAATATAGAAGACAATATTGCTATTAGCTACCTCATTGATCTTCTACTAAACGTGGCTAAAAACCGTAATATTGATTTCATTCCTTGCTGGGATGAAGTGCACTCAAGCAACATGAGTAAAGTTTGTCGTAATGAAGCAGAGTTTGCCGATACTGAAGCTTTTTACGCGAAGCAGAACATCAAATTGATGGCTGTTCAAAAAGGCGATTACATTATTGCTAAATGTGCGGAAGACTTCGTATCTGAAGGAAAAACTATCCGCCAAGGTAAAGTATTAAAGTCAGTTTACTACCGCCCTGCGGACCTAAAGGCTTTAACTGTTTAACTGCGGCATAGTTCAAAGTTAAACCGCCGACACAAAGTCGGAAAACACAACCAGCAGATACAAAAATGCCACGCGACTAACTAATAGGTTAAATAGCGTGGCATTTTTATTTCCTGAGTATCAAGATAAACGCTTATCCAAATAGTAAGTAATCTTGATTATCCACTGTGACACTTTTTACTTCCGTCTTAAACACTAAAGCTAATTGCTCTGGTGTCATCACTTCACTAGCAGAGCCAAGTGCTTGTAATACACCATTATCAAGCAGCAATACTTGATCAGCATGTCTTAACGTCCGATTAAGATCATGATTCGCCATGATGACTGCAATCCCCTGCTCTGCCACCCTTTGTATTAATCGGTAAAGCAACGCTTCTTGAGCAATGTCTAACGGTGCTGCTGGCTCATCTAGGATCAACAGGTTTGAATAAGGGTTTAAAGTCGGCCAAATTTGTAAACACATGCCTGCAAGCCTAACTCTTTGCCATTCTCCACCAGACAAAGCTTGAATTGAACGGTGTAATTTGTCGCTAATTTCCAGCATGTGACAAATCTCATCAATCGCTTGAGATACCGCTTTTACTTGTATTTCATTATTTGTATCCGAAGAAGTGCTCGGTAATGACAATGCTAAAAACTGGAAGACTTCGAGATTAAAAGCGGGCCTCGCACTTTGGCTAAGGTAAGAGCGATATAACGCTAAATCATTTAATAGCACATCGGCTAATAGACGTTCGCCAAGCCACACTTCACCTTTATAACCATCACTAACTCCGGACAAAGCTGTTAGTAACGTGCTTTTTCCACTGCCATTTGGACCAATCACATGAGTAACCTGCCCTTTCTTAAGATCAAATGAAAGAGGTAATAAACGAGAATCCACCTGTAAACTCTTAATTCGAATCATGGTTTTTTATCAACATCCAAATAAAGATTGGGGCGCCAATACTGGTCGTCATCACACCTAAAGGTAACTCAGCAGAATCTAACAGTGTACGTGCACATATATCGGCAAAAACGAGCAGCGCTGCACCCGCAACGGCAGAAAGAGGCAGTAAGAATCTATTATCGGTGCCAATGGCTAACCGCCACAAATGAGGAACGACTAAGCCCACAAAGCTAATCACACCGCCAAGAGCCACAGCACAACCCACTAGAATAGAGACAGCAACAATTAATCGCCAACGTAATGAAGCGACATTTACACCAAGCTGAGCGGCGTGAGTTTCCCCAATCATCAATTTATCGAGCTTACTGCCCTGTAAGCATAACCAAATAATAACGGGAACCATGACGATAGTTAGCGAATGCTGATACCAAGTGACGCCACCTAGGCTCCCCATCAGCCAATACATTAATAAGCGTAAGCTCAGGTCATCACTGAAATAGAATGCCCAAGTCACCATTGCCCCAGACAAAATTCCCAGAGCAACGCCCACCAGCAGCAGTTTAGTGGTGGTTAAGCGCATCATTTTGACCATGCTGACCAGAATAATAGTAAAACAAAGTGAACCTATCACGGCTGCTATCATGAATAATTCGGGTGTCGGTGCGAACGGTAGGAAAAATAGAACAATAACCATAGCCAAGCTTGCACCACCTGATATGCCCAATACACCAGGCTCAGCCAATACATTGCCTAATAAAACTTGCAGGCTTGCGCCTGAAACCGCCAGCGCGGAGCCAATCGCAATCGCAGCGAGTAAACGAGGAAGCCTTAAATCAACGAGTAATTTTTCTTGAAGTGGAGATAGTGACTCTAGAGGGGAGATAAACAAGTCACCGACCATTAAATATATACCGCTCAGTATCACGAGCAGGGCGACCATGGCATAAATGGCACGTTTCCATCTGGTCTGTTTTTGAAGAATGAGTTGTTGGAAATCCATATCACGCTACTTTATCAATGTTCGCGTAACCTTACCTGTATCCCAAAACAAACTCAAGGTTCACAGCAAGCCATGAACCTTGATATTTCAAACGGTTGAGCGGTATTTATACGCTTTAGTATAAGTAGGCTTCAACAGTGATAATAGTAATCTTTTTCGGTAGTGGTTGGCTTCGATAGTAAAACCAATATCCGCTATCAATTATCAATTACCAATTACCAATTACCAATTACCAATTAATCATAAACTAACTGGTCATGTTCGAAACGAGTTTCCACTTCGCACACCATTAGCGCAGCACGTTGACCAATCGCAACCTTACGATTTGGGAACACTACCGCTTCATTTTCATTTTTTGCCATTAAAGGCTTATCACCATCATGCCCAAACACTTCACCGTGCTTAAAGCTCGTAAAGTTTTCGACATCATCAGTAAACATGAAATCAAAATCGTCATGTAAACGAACAATCGTGCGGCTTACTCGGTAAGTAATCGTACGTTTAGGTAAATGCTCTGGCTCTATTTCAGAAACAAGGTTTCTCATTGCTAGATCAAAAGCAGTTAACTTATCCAGTTGGTTTTCACCAATACGAGCAACTTGCCCTAGTTCCATCGTCAGTGCCTGAGCTGCAAAGTTTTCAGCGCTATACCAACTAAAGGTACTTGATGGCGAGTTAGAAAGTAAAATCGCTTCTAAGTGTGCACTGTTAACAAATTCAACTAATGCCTTGCTACGCACTGCATGTCTAACTTTCGGGCTGACTGCAAACGAATAATGTTTAGATAAACGAATGGCACAATGTAAATCTAGATGCCAACGAGTCTCTACTTGAGTTCCTTCGTAGAAATCCGTTACAGACTTTTTAAGCCACTTGGCGATCTCAACTTCACGGTTAGACTCTCGTTCTTTTTCATCGAATAAACGGTTTAGGTTTACGTCTAAAAAACGAGTATGTGCATTAGTTGCTTCTGGGTGAGCAATGATAAATAAACAACGAGCTTCTACCGTTTGAAAACCCGTTTCAATATCTTCGATCAACTTATCAACCAGTTCCATTGGCGATGTTTCATCACCATGAACACCGCAAGAGAAGATTATATTTTTACTTTGATCGCTATAATCAGCAGGGGTTACTTCAAGTACACCTCGTTGGTGAAGCTTAAGTTCTACACCATTTGATAAAACGGTGCGTCCTGCTGGCATTTCCTGTTCAAGATCTAGGCTGTCAAAAAGAAATGATTGGCGAAAGAGAGATTTCGTCATGCGCTACTCCTTAATTGCACGGCCGTATGTTAATAAATTGTGCATACAAATATTGTTGCTAGGATCGCACTTATCAACAGAAATTAAATTATCACTCACAAATACCTATCCTTTGAACGAATATTGAACAGATAGATATTGCAGTAACTCATTCTGTTAACTCGTTGAGTTTTCATATAAATAAGAGCTACGTAACCTAACATAGCTCTCGGTATAGATGAACCGACTGAGATCAATTAATCGGGCTGGTTGAGTAGGCTTTCGAATTCATCGATTTGATTTTTAACCATATCGATACTCTGTTGCCAAAAATCACCTTGAGTAAGGTCCATTCCTAAGTGCTTTTCAACCACGTCTTCTGCCATCATGCTGCCAGTATCGCGAAGTAACGACACGTAATCACCATAGAACTGATCGCCTTTGGCTTCTCTTTGCGCATACACACCTTTACTAAATAAGTAGCCGAATAAGTATGGGTAGTTATAAAAGCTCACGCCTGAAATACTAAAGTGCAGCTTACTTGCCCAGAAGTAAGTATCAGCTTCTGTCATTGCTTCGCCATACCAATCTTTCCACGTTGTTTCCATCAAAGAACAAAGCTGCTCTGCGGTAAGCTCACCCTTTTCACGCTGTTCGTAGAAGGCTTTCTCAAATTCAAATCGAACTGGAATATTCACCATTAACGCTAATGAAGAAGAAAGTTCTTCCCACAGCATTTCTAGTTTTTCATTTTTCGTTTTCGCTTGTTTTAGCAAATAATCACGCACAATATTTTCAGCAAAGATTGACGCGGTTTCCGCGAGTGTCATTGGGTAGCGTGTTTGGCAAAGTGGCATATCACGCATAACCCAATTATGGAATGCATGACCTAGTTCATGCGCTAATGTCATCAAGTCAGAACGGCTGCCACTCCAAGTCATGAAGACAAGGGGTGTACGCGTTGCAGCAAATTTAGTGCAATAGGCACCTAAGCGCTTGTTCGAAGCTGGCGCAGCTTCAACCCAGCCGTTATCCACCATAAGCTGTACGAATTGCGCCATTTCTTCATCGACTTCCGCAAATGCCGTTTTGATCAGCTCAATCGCTTCCTCAAATGGGTAAACTTTTGCTTCTGCATCTCCTAATGGCGGCATTGCAGCTAAGTGATTCCACGGTTTCATTTCATCTAAACCATGCACTTGTGCCATTAGCTTTCCGGCTTTTTGCCCTACGCCACGGTTTGCCTTGGCAACTGTCATCATGCTATCTAGCGTTTCAGGGACGATACGGCTGCCGTGTAAGCTTGGCGCTAAAAAGTGAACGTCTTTTAAATTTGAACGTTTTTTATTTTCCGTTAGTCTCCAGCCAGCTAAAGCATTTAAGATTGAGGCAAAAGATTCTTGATGCGTTTGCATCGCACCTTGTATTGCTCGCCATGCACTTTCTTGTTTATCAAACTCACTGCCATAAAGAAGGCTTGCTGCTTGTGAGAAGCCAAGAACCTCGTCTTCTCCATCCAGTTTCAGTGACAATTTTAGCGAACCGGTTAAGTTATTGTATAAGCGTCCCCAGGCATCACGACCATCTACTTCCATAGCGGACAATAGTTGCTCTTCAACCACACTTAATCGGCTATCCGCTAATTTACGGCTGCTTTCAATTAAGAATGACTGCCCCGCTACATCTGGGCTGTCGTGGTCCAATACATCGCTAATAAATTCTGGCTGAGCGTGAATTAACGTGTCCTCGTATGGACTGAAAGCTTGAGACATTTCTGAATTCAATTTAGCAACACGGCCGAGCAAAGCTTTAGCTTCAGTATGAGTAGCGTCTACCGATGCGTAACAATTAGCAAATGTGTTAATGGTGCTTAGCAATGTGCCTGCTGCTTCTGAAGTTTGAATGGCATTTTGCATTGCGATAACCGTATCTCGCTTGTCGACATGCAGGTACATAAGCTCTATGCATTGCTGAATCAGTTCAATGTCTTGTTCAATTTTTGCATCGTCTAAATCACGATAAGCGATCGTTAAGTCCCAACTAGGAGCTGTCATTTGATAATTCCTTTTTACCGTTGTAGTTATATTAACAACGTTTAATCTGTGCTAATAACGTTCAACCGAGACTATGTTTCAATCAAAATGCGATTCAATCAAAAACACACCTCATCGCAGTGAAAGTATGCGAAACGAGCTAAACGCCTAAAGAAGCGCTAAACCAATAGATTTCACGCTAATAAAATCTTGGTCTGCGTGAGTAATTTTAATATGAGTTATCGATGCATTAGCAATCGATAAATTTGAATACCAACTGGGGTTTTTCCAATCAATATTCAGTGCATGAGCCAATAACGCTCGAATGACGCCACCATGCGTAACGAGTAATATATTGTCACCTGAGCTTTCTAAAACGTGCGACCAACCGCTAAGAACCCGTTCTCTAAATGAGTGTAAACTTTCCGCACCAGATAGCGCATGGTTTGCCGGATCTTGCCAAAACTGTTCGAGTTCATTCCATTGATGAGTTAAATCATCAAAAGGAATACCGTCTACGTCGCCAAAGTTCATTTCTTGAAATCTAGGGTCGCTGAACATGCTTACATTTGACTCTTTCGAATATAGAGTCGCCACATCGCAGCAACGCTTTAATGGAGAAGTAATAACGTGATCAAACTCGACAGGGTAAGCTTGTAATGCTCGTTTGATTTGTTGTTGTGTTTCAGTAGCAACCAACACGTCGGCAGAGCCATTCAGTGCAGGTTTCCCTTCCACCTTACCGTGCCTTACTAAATAAATATTCTTCGTCTTCAACATTCTGTCTTATTTTTTGACCTTGCTCAGCTGTATTTTTCCATCACGACTACCGCCTAACTGATGGTTTCACTTTAGTAATTTCAAGCCAATATCGCCAAGTTAATTAATTTCAAGACTTTAACTTCATCGGTAAACCAGCGGCAATAAAAGTGACATTACCTACGACTCTTGCAAGAGCTTGGTTCATTCTACCTGCATTATCAACAAACAAACGTGAGACCTTTCCCATTGGCACAATGCCTAAGCCTACTTCATTTGAAACCATGATAAATTGAGCATTGGATTGGTTAACACTTGAAACAAGGCGTTCAATTTCCAATTCAACTTGTTCATTCGTAGCTTCTTCACCTAGGTCATAAATGACATTGTTCAGCCACAATGTTAAGCAGTCCACCAGCACAACATCATAACGACCAAAGCCACTGAACAAGGCTTCTAAAGCTATAGGTTCTTCATGTTCAATCCAACGCTTATTTCTTCTTTGTTGGTGGTGCGCTATTCGCTCTTTCATTTCGTCATCAAAGCAAATAGCCGTTGCAACATAGTTAAGCCTCAGGTCATTTGAACTGTTCGCAAGTTCAATCGCTTTTTGCTCTGCAAAGCCTGACTTTCCAGACCTTGCTCCACCAAGAATAAGGTGATGGTTGTTCATTTGTGAATCCATTTAGTTAAACGCCGCAATGAAAAAGAGATAGATCAGTAACTCCATCAACTGCTGCCCTGCGCCCAAGCAATCACCAGTAAATCCACCTAAACGTGCTAACAACCATTTTTTGAATAAGTATCGAAAGATAAAGGCTAAAACCAGGAGAACTAAAGCGACTTCAAGACCAAACCAAAGCGCCGGAAAAATGCCAATAACCATTAGAAACACTAACTCACCAATAGTTTGCTTGCTTGCCAATGGCTTACTCTTACTGGTATCTAAGTCACTAACATAAGGCATGTCATAAATTAAAGAAGCCGCAACCGCCCTGCTAAGCCCATAGCTAACAACCAAAATGCAGAAAATTGATGTAATAGAAGCCAGCTCGTTCAACAGTAACCATTTGCCTAGTAAAACCATAACAAGAGCAGATGCACCATAAGTGCCAATTCGGCTGTCTTTCATTATGGTTAAGCGGCGTTCAAGCGTCATACCGCCACCAATGCCATCAGCCATATCGGCTAGACCATCTTCATGGAATGCGCCTGTGAGCATTAAACTAAAAACCATAGTGAGAAAAATACTGACAGTTGCGGGGAATATCAGTTCAAGCAAGGCATAACAAACACCACACAATGCACCAAGTAATAAGCCAACCAGAGAAAAATACCGACCAGCACGGTTCATTCTGTCTTCTGAATATGGCGTACTTGCTGGAATTGGGATTCGTGAGAAGAAACTCAACGCGAGTGCAAACAACTCCCATTGATATTTAATGCGCTGCGTTAATGTCAGGGTATTTACATCGATCATTAAACAGTGACTCCTGCACTTTCAAAACTCGCCATATGATTATAAAACTGAGCAGAAGCTTTAATGATTGGTAGAGCCAATGCTGCGCCAGTCCCTTCACCAAGGCGTAGCCCAAGATCCAGTAGTGGTTCAGCATTCAATTTCTGTAAAACAATTTTATGACCAGACTCTTCTGAACGATGTGCAAATATCATGTGTTCACGAGAATTTGGCTCAATAAGCGTTGCCACATAAGCTGCGACAGAAACAATAAATCCATCAACTAAGACTGGTGTTTTATGTTGATATGCTGAAAGAAAAGCTCCCACCATTTGTACAATTTCGAAACCGCCCACTTCAACCAATGCCTTATGCGGAGACAGTTTTTCGTTATTGGATAAAGATAACGAGTCCAAACAACGCGCCACACCTTTTGATACCAATTGAGTTTTCAACGCTAATTGTTCATCGCTGATACCTGTACCTAATCCAACACAGTGTTCAACCTCACTTCCTGATAAAGCCGCTAGAATGGCTGATGCACTACTGGTATTCCCGATCCCCATTTCACCAAACATGATCAAATTAGAACCTTGAGACACCTTTTTAGAAACAATCTGACCACCTAAAACCAAACCACGTTCTACTTGCTCATCTGACATTGCCGCTTCTTTGGCAAAATTAGCGGTGCGCGTACCTAAACGTTGAGTGACCAATATTGGAGTTTCCTTCTGTACCAACGCTTGTTCTACTGTTTTTTGATCTACAGGCTCTTGCTCTATAGGCGCTTTTTCTATGTGTGCTTTCTCTATGGGTAAAAGGATTCCGGTATCGACAACCGTTAAATCAATGTCATTTACCGCGCAAAAACAGTTAATTGCTGCTCCGCCATTTAAGAAATTTAGAACCATTTGCTGAGTAACTGCACTTGGTGCAATACTCACGCCTTCATCAGCAATACCATGGTCACCAGCAAAGATAATTAGGCTCGGCTTTCTAATTTCAATGGCTTTAACCGCTTGCTCTTTTCCTTGGCTTTGAATCAATGCCAATTGATGTGCGACTTGTTCTAATTGACCTAACGCCCCTAATGGCTTCGTTTTTTGGTCAATATGATTTTGGATATCTTGCGAGTATTTTGTGTTTAGCATAAAGGTTCTATTTATTGGGATTCTTAGGCGGTAATAATGAGTTAATGTACCGTTATTTGGGGCGAGCGACAGAAAACACGTTTGATAAAGTCGCGTATTCACCACCACCTAATCGAGATAATGGATCAAGCGCCAAAGCGTCAACTTTTAACCTTTCGCTATCTTGGTCTAGAACGTCATCAGAGATGTATACACACTCAACCTGAGCAAAAATAAGGCTCTGCGGTGTCGCTCCTAATTCCTTTACTTCAAACAAGCTACAACCAAAAGCAATACTGCATTCTTTTAGCCTTGGTAAGTCGAAACCTTCAAAATCGACAAGTTCAATACCATTGGTAGAAACCTCCGACTCGCCATGTTCAAGCGTTGCTGCTGTGGCAGTGACCGCTTCTGAAGAATGAGCAGACGCAATATGAACCACCATTTTTCCTGTTTCTAGCACATTTCGAGTTGTGTCTTTAATGTCACCGTTAGGCTTTTTCCCAACAGACAACATCAGTAATGGTGGGTTACTTGAAACAGGCGTGAAATAAGAAAATGGCGCGAGATTAAAATTTTCTGGAGAGGATTCAGTTAGAGCCCATGCAATAGGGCGAGGGACAATAGTTTGAGTCATTAAGTGATAAATTTGCGTTGGTGCAAGCGTATCAAATTTGATGTTCATAGCGCATCCTTGGTCTATGTTTAGCATTAATTAGAAAGCTCTGTATTCAACTACATAATTATTAATCGAGCTTAAACTCGAATTAGTTTACTCGCTATGCCAGTCTCTATCTATTATTAACTAATGATAATTCAATAAAAATAAACACTTAAACATCACAGACTGTTCTCAAACAAAGCACTACACTGGACAAGCGCATCATGTCCAAATTCACACATGACACAAGGTATTGATAATTAATGACCATCTCAGGTGACAACACTTCCGTAATCATTGCAGGAGCTTCAGGGCTAATTGGAGGTCAAGCTTTAAAGCTATTGGTCATGGAGCCGGCTATTTCTCATGTTTATGCGCTATCTCGCACGTCTCTTTTCGATAGTTCAATCGACCAAAGTAAATTAACCAATATCATTAATGCTGATTTACACATTAACCAGTGGGATGATGCTTTACCTCCTCCAAGACTTGGGCTGATCTGTTTAGGGACGACCTTAAAACAAGCAGGTTCAAAAGAAGCATTGAGAAAAGTTGACGTTGAGTTAGTCTGCGAAGTCGCGCAAACCATGAAACTACTTGGAGTTGAAAGAGTAGCCGTTGTGTCTAGCTATGGCGCTTCAACTCAATCGTATTCTCATTACTTACGTTGCAAAGGAAACATGGAACAGAACTTGATGAGAATGGGATTTAAACAAGTACTATTCATGAGACCAGGTCCTCTGGTCGGAGAAAGAAAACATAACCGAACCGATGAACAGTTTATTCAAAAATTGATGCCACTCTTCTCACCTTTCATGGTGGGGAAATTTAAGAACCTTCGTCCAATCGCGGCATACGATGTTGCTCAAGCCATGTTGTTTAAATTATTTGAAATTAATCACCACCCAATTGAGATGTGTGATTCGACGGAAATGCTTAATTTACTCTCAAAATATCGTTAATGTGCTCAGTTAACCATCAGGTTGGTGAATGCATAAACACTAACAAAATCAGATATTCCCATTCGTTCTATTAAATTACTTTTGCTTATTTTACGTTTTGTTACAGATCGCTATCTTAGCTAACAGTATCGCTGACCATATATAATTCAGCTCATTGATAATAAGTAATTCATAAGGACGTCAAATGTCATTTCCAGCTATCGCAGCCTTAGCGGTATTCATTGGTATTCTGTTCTTTCTCTACGGACAGCAGAAAAAAGAAAACACCCTTTCACGATTAGTACTACTTGGTTTAGTTTTTGGCAGCTCTTTTGGTCTTGGCTTGCAGCTGATATTCGGTGAAGGCAGCTCAGTAATAAAAGAAACTTTGGACTGGGTGAATGTGGTTGGCCGCGGTTACGTCGGTTTACTTAAAATGGTCATCATGCCGCTTGTACTTGTTTCAATGATTGCTGCGGTAGTTAAGTTAGAAAAAGGCGGATCATTAGGTAAGATTTCAGGTCTGACTATTTCAATCTTACTAGCAACAACTGCCATTTCTGCAATTGTCGGCATTATCGTGACACAAGCATTCGGGCTTTCAGCTGAAGGACTTGTTGAAGGGTCACGCGAAACCGCCCGTATTGCTGCACTTGAAAGCCGCATCGGAAAAGTATCTGACTTAACGATTCCTCAAATGCTGGTTAGCTTCATTCCAACCAACCCATTTGCAGATTTAACTGGCGCTCGCTCAACGTCAATCATTGCGGTTGTTATCTTTGGTGTGCTTACAGGTATTGCAGCACGTAAAGTGATGGCAGAGAAAGAAGAACTGGAATCACCAATTCGTACTTTTGTCGAAGCGGCTCAATCTATTGTAATGCGTTTAGTTAAGATGATTATGGCATTAACGCCTTACGGCATTGCTGCACTAATGGCTAAGGTTGTGGCAACTTCAAGTGCTTCAGATATCTTAAGTTTGCTTGGTTTCATCGTCGCATCTTACGTGGCTATTCTGCTGATGTTCGTTGTACACGGCGTATTGGTTTCTTTTGTTGGTGTGAACCCAAAGGAATACTTCCAAAAAATCTGGCCGGTTTTAACGTTCGCTTTCACATCGCGTAGTTCTGCAGCAACCATTCCACTGAATGTTGAAGCTCAAATTACCAAACTAAACGTGCCACCAGCTATCGCAAACCTTTCAGCTTCATTCGGTGCAACAATTGGTCAGAACGGTTGTGCGGGTATTTACCCTGCAATGCTAGCAGTAATGGTTGCTCCAACTGTGGGTATTGACCCAATGGACATCAACTTCATCCTATCTCTGATTGCAATTATTACCGTAAGCTCATTTGGTATTGCTGGTGTCGGTGGCGGCGCGACTTTCGCAGCACTTATCGTACTACCTGCTATGGGGCTTCCTGTGACTATCGCGGCGTTGCTTATCTCTATCGAGCCACTTATCGATATGGCACGTACCGCGCTTAACGTATCAGGAGCTATGACTGCAGGAACAATCACAAGCCGTATACTTGGTAAGAAAGAATCAGAAACTAAGCTTGAAGAAGCGAACGCTTAATTGCCTATTTTCTAATTGGTTTATATAGAGGATTAGCTAGACGCTATCTATCTATCTATCTATCTATCTATCTATCTATCTATCTATCTATCTTTCTATCTAGTCCATAAAAAACCGACGCTAATAGTGTCGGTTTTTTTATTAGATAGAACTTCAACTATCAATCAGTGACTCATTCTGTCTTTTGTCTTCTATCTTCTATCTTCTATCTAGAAAGTTAAGAACAATCAAAGGCAGCGAGCAATCACAGCGTTAGCAAGCTCTTCATCCTCTTGCTCACTTAAGCCACTGATACCAATCGCTCCAATTACCTGGTCACCCTTTTCAATAGGAATACCGCCTTTAAAACCAGTAATTCTAGAATCCGTCCAGTAGCTCATGTCCTTCCCTGTTTCTTTTGCCCAAGCTCCGAGATTACCACTTGGCTGCCTATCTCTTGCCGATGTATAAGCTTTGTTCTGAGCCAATAATCCGGCTTGAACGCTAACACCATCCATTTTAGAAAAACTAATCAGCTCACCATGAGTATCACAAATGCTCACTGCGATTGATTGGTTACGACTTTGGGCAATATCTAGTGCAGTATTCACTAAGTTTTGTGCAAGGTTTAAATTCAACATAAATAAATCCTATTTCAATGTGCTTTCTTCCATGAACTTTCAAACATCACTATGGCAACGCTTGCCCACGAGAATAAACGTAAAGGTTGTACCATTCTTCTCGGCTTAACTGCACTTGGGTAGCCTGTGAAGAAGCCTTGATTCTATCTAAATTGGTAGTGCCAATTATTGGCTGGATATTCGCGGGATGTCTTAACAAGAACGCCAGTACAATTGCTTCACTCGTTACGCCATATTGATCTGCAAGCTGCGTTACATAATGAGCCGTTTTACGTACATTTTCGTGTTCAGAATGATGACCCGATTCAGAAAAACGCCCTTGAGCCAAACATCCCCATGCTTGCAGTTGAATACCATTCATACGGCAATGTTCAATCGTTCCGGTTGGGAAGTCAGATTGGTGATAACCCTCGGTATTCACCATTACCCCTTCATCTAACCAATCTAATTTCGCTAAGCTCATCTCCATCTGATTCGCGACAATGGGTAACTCAAGTGCTGATTGCAGAAATTGGATTTGATGGCTATTCATATTCGACACACCAAAGTAGTCGACTTTTCCTTGCTTATGTATCGACTGCATTGTTTTAGCAAGCTCTTCTAGATCCATCAATGGATCAGGTCTATGCAGCAAAAGGACATCTAACTTCTCAGTATTCAAACGCTGCAAAATGCTATCAACTGACTCACTCACCCAATCTGATGAGAAGTCATAACGACCTACATTGCCTTCTCCTTCAAATCGAATACCACATTTTGATTGGATAAACATGTTGTCACGTAGCGAAGGGGTCTGTTTAAGTACAGATCCGAATGCTTGCTCAGCTTTGGTGAACGTATAAATATCAGCATGATCAAACAAGTTAATCCCTGACTCTAGTGCTAATTCAATAATTTCATTAGCTTGCTTAACATCCTCTTTTGAGGTTGGGTTTTGATTCCACCCTCCGCCTAAACCCATGCATCCATAGGCAATAGTACTGACGTTCGGAAGATAATTAGACAATGGTATGGCTTGGCTTGAAATGGATGTTTTGCTCATAATCGTTTCTCATTCATAAAGTTATGCTCATATCATATTGTTCTTTATAAGAAACTAAATAAGCTAGTTACGAATTGATTGTTCGCTATAATGAACAGACACAATAATAAGCCATGCCTGCTATTAACGTTTTGCACTTCAAATTTGATACTAAGAAACACTAGCCGAAGAAAGGTGAGAAGTAAGATGAATGAACACAAGCGGATAGAACGCTTAATGCTTTTTGTTGAACTCGCTCAACAGCTTAATTTCACTAAAGCAGCTCAAACATTGGGAATATCTAAAAGCTATTTATCTGAACAAGTAAAAAGGCTTGAAACTGAATTAAAATGCCCGCTGGTGGTTCGTACAACACGCAGTGTTCGCCTAACTCAAGAAGGCGAGCGTGCGCTTGCTCAGGGGCTAACAATTCGCAGCCAGGTACTTGACCTAGAACGCAGTGTGTCTGACGAACATGAAAAAGTCAGTGGCTTGCTTAGACTCACCGCAACTAAAATGTTCGCTGAAGTTTTTCTATTTGATATCTGTCAGCGTTTTAAGAAGCTCTATCCTGACATTTGTTTTGAAATCAACTCCAGCTACACCACGTTCAACCTCAATCAAGATGGTATTGATATCGCTTTCAGAGCCACTAATACACCACCGGAGAACATGGTGGCAACCAAACTTATTTCATACCAACATGATTTAGTGGCATCCCCAGCATACCTAGAAGAGTTTGGGATACCGAAGCAAGTATCTGATCTTCACAACCACCAATGCTTAGCAACTTTACATCAAAAACTATGGCCACTTTTGTCTGAAGACATCACCGTTTCCGGTTGGGTGGCGAGTAACGAAAACCATTTGCTCAAACAGCAAGCCTTAGCTGGGAATGGCATTATTCGTATCGCGAGTTATTACGTAGAAAAAGAAGTGATGAAAGGAGACTTAGAACTGGTACTTGCCAATGAGTGTATTGAAATGAATAACAGTGTGTATTTATTCCACCCGCAGATGATATATCCGGCTCAAAAACATAAAGTGTTCATTCAATTTGTTCGAGACTACTTTAAAGACCGCCAGTGATACAGGTGCATCCAGTAGGACCAAATGACTATTGGAAAAACGATTAATCCAGATACAAAAATGCAGCGGCTATTTATTCAATAGTCACTGCATTTTTAATACGCTTGTTTCAAGTTATTAGCACTGTCTAAGATGTTATTAGCACTATCTAAGATTTTGCTTAAAACGCTTATGACATGCTTTAGTATCTCAAAACTTTCTAATGAAAGGCATTACCACATTAGATCATCAGGGATGACGAAATCTTTATATGGATCATCTTCGTCTAGCACTTCTTCTGTAACCTGCGTATCCACTATTGACTCTTCATCACGCATCGCGATTTTGTTTGCGACACCAGTTGGGATAACGACATAGCCTTCACCTTCACGAGCAATACTTAAGATACCGCTGCTCAGTTGCTTTCGAGTCAACTCTTCAACATAAAGGTATTTAACGATCGTGCCATCGGTAAAGTTATATTTGATCTCACCGCTTTTAAGATCCAATTTGTTTAGCTGGATCAGCTGTTTCACTTGAGCTTTAATTTCTTTGCTCAATTGCTTGTCTTTTAGCTGCTGATTTAATTCTTTATCTTTCGCTTGCTGCGTCAGTTTTGTTTCTTCAGCTGCAGCTTTTGCTTCTCTTGCTTGTACACGAGACTTTTTAGAGCCTTTCTTTGCTTTCTTTAATTTTTTTTCATTTACTAAGCCAGCTTTTAGCATTTGCTCTTGTAGTGTTAACTTTGCCATGACCTTCCCAACTCAGGATTTAAAAACTGACGTATCATACCTGTTTTTTTCGCTGCTGTTTATCCTGCTTATTAGAAAACTTCATCTCGTACATTTTCATATCAGCGATGCCTAAAAGATCATCAATATCTTCAGCATCATTTGGGTAATGGGACACCCCGACACTGACGGCAAGCTGACTATGTTTAAAATAGTTATTTCCCTGTGAAGGAGCACGCACGTAATTAACCACGGTACTTTCTAAAGTCGCGTTACTAAAGGTTTGAACAATAGCGAACTCATCCCCACCAATTCGGAAAGCTTCACAGTTAGGAACGGTTATAGCATTTAAATACTTAGCAAAAGCGACAAGTACTTTATCCCCTTCTTGATGTCCAAATTTATCATTTATAGCCTTAAATCCATCCATATCAAGAAGATAAACTGTAAATTTACCTTGTTCTAGTTTTAATTTATCTATCGCCTCAAACAAAGCAAGTCGATTACCCAATGAAGTTAATGAGTCAGATAGGGCGATATATTTATGATGACGAGCTTCCAAATAGAAAGTGCCACTAATCAGGCAAATACAAAAAACAAAGCCAATTAAGAATATCCATTGTAATGATTCAAGATAGTTTGCTTTTCGCTGTTGCTCTTGATAAAGCGGACTTGCCACCCTAAAGTTGCGATTTACAAAATCAATCATACTGACATACAGCTCATTGACTGCTCTGTTGAAGGTTTCCCCTTTCTCAACATCTAAGTCAGTTACTTCCTTGAGTAGTGGTTCAAGAGCTTTGTAATCTTCAAACAAACGTGAGAAGAAGAGTTTGGTTTGATTATTTGAAAGGAAATTATCCGCTTCCTTACTGTCTAAAACTAAATCAAATCGACTCCATGCTAAATCATACTTTAACCAGACTTTTTTCATATGCTGATCACCATCACCAATATGGTTAGACTCAGCCACTAACTCCGAAAGTTCTTTCGTTAATTGGAATAAAAACCATGTCGCTTGGTTCTGATGATCAGAGTAAGATTTCGCTAGGTTGCGAGTCTCTCTCATTAAAGAAAGATCAGCAAATAACAACGCACATGAAATTATCAACAAAAGAAATTTTGCTATTCGTAAGAAAGGTTGAATTATTTTAAATTTATTATTCATCGCCTATCAGTTCAATTTTCTCTATTTGCCATACCATTTGAGCATGGTAACTAGCGATATTTATTTCAGGGAATTGGCTTAAAGAGTAAATCAGCCAGTACGGTCCTTTGTATCTCACAGGCATTTCTTTTCCATCTTTCAGAAATGCAATTATGGGTTGATATTGTTCAATATCTGACTTCAGTATATCAACTGAGTAATCATTCAAACCACGCACTGTAATGACATCAGGAAGCTCAATATTCAAAGAGTTGAACAAATCAGAAACAGTGATACCTGTAAATTTAGCTTCACCCTTTAGCCAAGGTAGATTCGTAGTGTAAGAAGTCATGGGCATACTTTGGAGATCTTTCATTTCCAATGTGATCGGTGCTTGTTGATTATTTCCCAAAGTTATTTGCAAAGGCTCAGCCTGAGCAAAAGGTAGTAATACGAAAGCAAATATAAAAACCAAAAGCTTCATTTTAGAGTCCTCAAATTATCTGCTTCCTTAAGTAACAATAGTATAAATAACATTGTTCGCTTCGTTAAATGAATATTACCCTTTAAGCATTTATGGTCATTAAACATTGATCCAGCTTTCACTTTAAAGGTAGAAACTAGCAGTGCTTCTCAAACTTTTGCTTTGTCATCCACATCAAAAGTTTTATTTTATTCAGTTACTTGTTATTTTCTATTGATGAGACTAATGAATTTTAATAAAAAATAGAGTTGATATGCAGGGTACACAATTTGTCATTAAAGAACTGAAGAAACAGCTCAAGCTACATGAAATTCAATATCAAGACATTGCTGTTCAATTGGACTTAAGTGAAGGTTCAGTAAAACGCTTACTGGCAGATGGCAGTAATATTAGCTTGGCTAGGCTTAATAAAATTTGCGAGCTAATGAGGTTTGATTTAGCAGAATTGTTTAGGCTCGCTTCTCGCTCGACAACAGGGCTACAAACACTCACCTTCAAGCAAGAACAAAACATCGTTAACGATAAATTATTACTCATGGTTGCAGTCTGTGTGCTCAATGGGTTTAAGTTCAATGAAATAATGGATCGCTACGATGTAAATAAAAACGTTCTAATCCAAAAACTTGCAGAGCTTGATCGCCTTCGAATAATTGAGTTAATGCCGGATAACCGCATTCGATTATTACTCTCGCCGACTTTTGACTGGATTGCAGGTGGACCAATTCAAACTTTCTTCCTTAAAGAAGTGTTACCTCAATTTTTTAATAGTCACTTTGCTCGCCAAGATGAAAAGTTAGTTATGGCAACTGGGCTTATGTCACCCCATACCAATCAGAAGTTTCAGAAGAAAGTGCAAAAGCTAATTGATGATTTCCATGAAGAGTGCCAAGACGACTCTAAGCTAGATATGAAAGACAGAAATGGGACTTCGATTGTGATTGCTTTGAGGCGATGGCATTTTGATATGTTCGATACTGTTGGTTCTATCAACGTTAAGTAACACCATATGCGACTTCAAGTTTCAACATTATAAACTTGAATACCTAAGCTTTTATTATATTAAATACAAATGCATTGTTACCTCACAGGCAGAGGAGATGCATTCTAAATACTTTCTCTCCTTTGAATAAATTACATAGGTAAAAGGAAGAAACCATGAACATTTTTAGTAAGTTATTATTAGCAACTCTCGCATTGACCTCTACTGTTGGATGTACAAGTACACGATATGCTTCAAACTTGATGGTTGCCTCACCGATCAAAAGCATTAACTTAGCCCCTACCATCAACACCCTTACTAATGTAACTAAAGCGCTGACTCCAGTGATTCTCACTTTGGCGCAACCTGTCGTTATTTCACCTAAGATTGTCCTTTCTAATTAACTTTGGTAGGCAACCACTACACGGATTAGATAGCTTTTCACTTCTGGAAAGCTGTCTACCAGTTAAACTTTTCCCATAGCCACACCTCAACTCTTCTTTCCATAAATTCTCTATTTTCATCTCACTTATAAATCTATTAACAAACGGTGTAAGCAATTAATTAGATATCTATCACTTATCTAACTAGACTTTTCGTATTAGTAATTATGCTTTGCATGGAGGCTAGTATGAGAAAAGTCGTTGAGTTGGACTACGAGTTGGTTATTCTTTCTATACGTAAAATGACATTTCACATCACTTATATTCTCTTGGCGGCACTGTTCTTCTTTTACACAAAACAAAGCTTTGCGGTTGATGCACAGCCGCCTTCAGAGTTACATATAGCACCAAAATCTCATGTAGAACCAAAGTATCATGTAGAACCAAAACCACATGTGACGCCAAATTTTGGTCCATTGCTCAGCTATGCTCAAGCTCCTATTCAAACCAACAGTCTAACGCCCCAGCTGCGTTCCGGTTACTCAATGGAAGATGGTTCAACAGAAGCTTATGCCGCTTTAACAGCAGCCAGCATTTGGATAAAAACGCGCGAATATCGAGCGGATTACTATCAAAATCAACTTTTTATCGGAACAAAATGGCAAGCAACGCCTCAATTCCAACTAGACCTTCATTATCGTTGGAACTACGCCTCAAATAATTATTTAGATGGACCAATTGAAGGGTTCCACGACTTTTTTAGTATCCAACACAATGGTCGAGATAAAGTCGATGATCACCAGTTCAATATTGCTGTACCAAAGTACAACATCAGGGTTGATGACTTTGAAGGAGATACGATAAGTAGTGCGTTTACCCTTTACGCGCAGTACCAACTTATAGCAGCTGAACATCATGGATTATCTATAGGCTCGTCAATTTTTTATAACCGAGTTGCGAATGGAGCATTTGAAGGTCACCAATTGGAGCAATCACTTCAATTTAACTATGAATTCAGAGTGACTGACCATAATTTTTTCACCAATGTAGGGGTCATTTATCAGTACGAGGCACAAACCATTGGTGACTTACCACATAACACTTTGAGGTTTTCTTGGGCGGGAGGATACCAGTTTGAGTTTATAGAAAATCACGAGCTTCACCTTGAATATCGCTTATATGAAGGCGCTGAAAATGGGATTTCTGACCTATCTTTTGCTGTGCACGAAATACTGGCGGGTTACCGATATACAATGAAAAATTCGGCAATTGAGTTGTTGTTTGTAGAGAATGTCGTGAATATGGATAACTCTACAGACATTGCTTTTCAAATAGGATATCGATACCAATTTCGAAATGACTGAATAAAAGAATGAGAGAGCTGGAGCCAGCCCTCTTAGCTAGCTATGACAAGATTAAACGCTAAGCACTCTTGAAACTGCATTGCGAATATCAGAGTCTGAAGCGTTAACAGGTAAGCTAAATGAAATATATTGATCACCACGGAAGCTCATTGAACGATCAATTTCAGCAAGACAGTTAATCACTGCCCCTTCCACAATAAACGAAAGCTCAATCTCTTTTGTGTTAACGAAGCCACCTGAACGGAATTCGATTTCTTGATAACAACCAGAGCGTGAAGCAAAAGTATTGCCATTAAGGAAACCTTTCTCAACATCCGCTTTTACCATCGACATACCAGAAGCTTCAATCGCTTGAATGATTTTCGCTACAGCAGGTAAAGGTTTTACGACAACAAAATCGCGATCTTTCGGATCAATCGCGAAATCAATGTCTAACGTTGTTTCTACCCATACATGGCTTTGATTCTTTGATGCATTTAGAGCAGTTACTGGTGTTTCATCATTAAGCAACATTCTAAATGGAACTTGCTTTGTTTCACCCGGTTGAATAACAAATGCGTCTACCGCTTGAATTCGTCCAAGCGAAAAATTTTCATAGCTAGTGCTGTCTTCTGTTTCCACTTTTACTTCAGTATTAAGGACGATGTTAATCGCATCAATCTGCTGCTCTACATCACCACCAACAATATTAACGGTCCCAGACAATTCACCGCCTTGGAATACTTCAATACTGTCTAACACAGTGTCTACTTTCGCTGCACCAATACCCAATGACGCTTTCAGTTTGTTAAGCATAACTTTTCCTTTCTAATTCTATGTTTTTCATAACACTTTTATTCGCTACAAAATATCCTTACTCATTCACTCTTCGCAAGTCATTTACAACATTTATAAGAGCAGGCGTAACATTAACAGTGAAAATATTGTAATTAATAATGAATCAGTTACTCTAATTGTATAGTCAATTAGGCGTTAACTTATGACAAATAAACCGTTATACCTACAAATCAAATCCTATATAGACACTAAAATTGAGAGTGGTCACTGGCCTGTTGGGCATAAAATCACAACCGAACTAGAGCTTACTGAGCAGTTTAATGTAAGTAGGATGACGGTAAATAAAGCCATTCGTGATTTAGTTAGCGAAGGGAAATTGATAAGAAAACCAAGATTAGGAACTTTTGTTTGCTCGCCGTCGGAAAAAGCAGAGTCCCCTCTTCTCGACATTAATAACATATCTCAAGAAGTCGCGGCTCGCGGTCAGGCATATAAAAATACAGTGATTAATCAGACACAGACACATGCTGATGAAACTACGGCAACACGCCTAGGCATCATGCTGAATTCCAAAGTGTTTTATAGTGAAATAATTCACTATGCTGATGATAAGCCTATACAGCTAGAGGTGCGCTGGGTAAACATCCATTCAGTTCCCGACTATTTAACACAAGATTTTTCCAAGAAAACACCCAATCAGTATCTCTCAGAAACTTGCCCTTTAACGGCAATTGAACATACAGTTGAGGCAATTATTCCGGATGCGAAGGTTAAAGAATCCTTACAGTTATCCAGTACAGAGCCATGCTTACTGTTGAACAGAAGAACGTGGAGTAAAGATCGCTTAATTAGCTTTGCATTACTCTATCACCCGGGGTCTAAATACAAATTAAGCTCTAAAGTATTGTTCGATTAAAGCATTTCATTCTATTTATTGATCACATATTCGTAACATCAACTTGATCCAAACTCGTTTTTAACCTATTTATTTGTATATACATTTAAACAATCCAAATACTTTAGGTTAAAAATGAATTTGATACTTAAAAATGCACGCATAGTTTCAATGTCCAAAGGCGCTGAAGGATACCTTCCTTCTCAACCAATGACTCTTGTTATAAGTTCTGGAAAAATTGAATCTATCTCTAGCCGTGCAGATGTATCAATTCCCAACCTTTATGCTGAATATCCCACGATTGATTGCCAAAATAGAGTGCTTACACCTGGCTTAATTGACTGTCATACGCATCTTGTTTTTGCTGGCAATCGAGCAAATGAATTTGAAATGCGTCTTAACGGCGTGCCTTATCAAACTATTGCTAAACAAGGTGGCGGTATTATTTCAACCGTAAAGGCAACTCGAAAAGCCTCTGAGAGTGAGTTAATAGAACTTGCCTTACCGAGATTAGAAGGTTTAATTCGAAGTGGTGTCACCAGCGTTGAAGTAAAATCTGGTTATGGGCTGACACTTAATGATGAACTCAAAATGCTTAGGGCTGCTAAGGCATTAGAAGATCACAAGCGTATTAAAGTGAGCACAACTTTACTTGCCGCTCATGCCCTACCACCTGAATATGCAGGCAAGCCCGATAAATATATCGACTATGTTTGCCAAGAAATCATTCCTACGGCAGCTCAAGAAAACCTTGCCGATTCAGTCGACGTTTTTTGTGAATCCATTGGCTTTAATTTAGAACAAACCGAAAAAGTCTTTTGTGCCGCTAAAGCCAATGGTCTTGCCATTAAAGGACACACTGAGCAGCTTTCTAACTTAGGTGGTAGTGCATTAGCAGCAAGCTATAACGCACTGTCCGTCGACCATATTGAGTATCTTGATAGTGTTGGTGTCAATGCGCTTGCAAACAGTAATACCGTTGCAACTTTGCTACCCGGTGCTTTTTACTTTTTGCGTGAAACTCAACTACCTCCAATTCAATTACTCCGTGAAAAAGATATTCCCATGGCGATCGCCACTGACTTTAACCCTGGAACGTCCCCGTTCGCCGACCTGACTTTGATGATGAATATGGGCTGCACTTTATTTGGTCTCACCCCTGAAGAAGCACTTCGTGGAGTCACATGCCATGCAGCACAAGCAATTGGTCACGCCCAAACTAGAGGGTGTTTAGAAGTAGGAATGGAGGCTGATATTTCGATTTGGGATATCGAACACCCTGCCGATTTAAGCTATCAAGTAGGCGTTCCAAGGCTCTTCCAACGTATTGTTAATGGGGCGATTTGTCATGACTGATTCAATTCATAAGCATTTGGCAAAAATAGATTTACCTTCAACAAATCACTCTTTCATTTGGCAAGGTCGCCATGATGAAGAAGATGGTGATAAAGGTACCCGTCTTCACCACATAACCAAGGTCACGTGTGTATCTCAACTTACTAAGAATGAAAGCTGCCAGACTAGTGAGGCGGTTTCTATTGTTGGCTTTGCAAGCGATGCTGGAGTAGCCAGAAACAAAGGAAGAATTGGAGCAAAACAAGCGCCTAATTTAATACGTCAAGCTTTAGCGAATATGGCTTGGCATCAACACTCGCCAATTTTTGATTTGGGTGACATAGAATGTGAAGAAGATGAGCTTGAGTCTAGCCAAGAGCAATGTGCCAATGTGATTGCCCATGCGCTTGAAAAAACTAAAGTCATTACACTCGGTGGTGGGCATGAAGTTGCTTGGGCTTCCTTCCAAGGTCTTGCTCAGTTTATTCTTAATCAACAGGAGCCTATTGATAAACATGCTTCTCTGAGTATACATAGCCCTCTAACTCAACATAGTTCGCAAGAAATGACTCAACCGAAGGTTGGCATCATTAACTTTGATGCTCATTTTGACCTAAGAGCTTTTGAAAGTGATATCGCTCAAGTTAAGCCGAGCTCAGGTACTCCATTTAACCAAATTCAGCATTTCTGTCAGCAGCATGGCTGGCCATTTCACTATGCGTGCTTGGGAGTAAGCCGAGCCAGCAACACTGCCGCATTATTCGAAAAAGCCGATGACTTAGGTGTGTGGTATGTAGAGGATAATGAATTATCACACTCTAATACCACTAAGCATTTAGCTGAGCTAGAACGCTTCATTGGTGAATGCGACATTATCTACCTAACCATTGATTTAGATGTGTTTCCTGCGGCAACAGCCCCGGGAGTCAGCGCACCAGCTGCTAGAGGGGTCAGTTACGATAGCATCGCTCCCCTATTTACTCGGATATTGCAGGAAAAATCAAAACTCCTGATCGCTGATATCGCCGAATACAATCCAAATTTCGACATTGATGGGCAAACCGCACGTTTAGCTGCTCGTCTATGTTGGGATATCGTCAATGCCATGCAAAACAAGCAATAAAATCGATAAAATCATTAAGGCTAATAAGACCTACAAGTTTCATTACTTATAAAACGATCATTAATGCATCGTTAATTCATCATTTATAAAAATAACAACATAATCCAATACGTGAAAAATAAGGAGTTTCAAATGACGGATCATCACTCTAGTGACCCTCGCCTCGATACAACTCGTGAAATCCGAGCACCACATGGTACAAAACTACGAGCAAAATCGTGGTTAACCGAAGCGCCTCTGCGTATGTTAATGAACAATTTAGACCCAGATGTAGCAGAGCACCCACATGCACTTGTGGTATACGGCGGTATTGGTCGCGCTGCTCGTGATTGGAAATGCTACGACAAGATTGTTGAGGTACTTGAACGACTAGAAGATGATCAAACTCTGTTGGTTCAATCAGGTAAACCAGTTGGTGTCTACCCAACACACAAAAATGCCCCGCGCGTACTCATTGCCAATTCAAACCTTGTTCCACACTGGGCAAATTGGGAGCATTTTAACGAGCTAGATAAAGAAGGCTTGATGATGTACGGACAAATGACCGCCGGGAGTTGGATATACATTGGCTCTCAAGGAATTGTCCAAGGTACTTATGAAACCTTTGTAGCGATTGCTAAAAAGCACTTCCAAGGTGAAGCTCAAGGTAAGTGGGTACTAACAGGTGGCCTTGGTGGTATGGGTGGCGCTCAACCTTTAGCTGCAACAATGGCTGGTTTTTCTATGATCGCAGTTGAATGTGATGAGTCTCGTATCGACTACCGTCTTCGTACCGGCTATGTAGATAAAAAAGCCACTAGTATAGATGAAGCAATGGCAATGATTACTGAGTCTGACACTCCAATCTCTGTTGGTCTTCTCGGTAATGCTGCTGATGTATTCCCTGAACTTGTAGAACGAAATATCACTCCCGATGTCGTCACTGACCAAACTTCAGCTCATGACCCACTAAATGGCTACCTGCCACAGGGGTGGACAATGGAGAAAGCAGCACAAGAGCGCTTAGTCGATGAAGCTAAAGTCGTTAAAGCGGCGAAACAGTCTATGGCAATTCAAGTCCAAGCCATGCTAGATCTTCAATATAAAGGCGCAGCAACCGTTGATTACGGTAATAACATTCGCCAAATGGCTCTAGAAGAAGGCGTCGAGAATGCCTTTGATTTCCCAGGTTTCGTACCGGCGTATATACGACCTTTATTTTGCGAAGGCGTAGGACCATTCCGTTGGGCTGCGCTATCTGGTGATCCTGAAGATATCTATAAAACAGACCAAAAAGTAAAAGAACTCATTCCAGATAATCCGCATTTACATAACTGGCTAGATATGGCCCGTGAACGAATTCAATTCCAAGGTTTACCGGCTCGTATTTGTTGGGTTGGGCTAAAAGATCGGGAACGCCTAGGTCAAGCCTTCAATGAAATGGTAAAGAATGGCGAACTTAAGGCGCCGGTTGTGATTGGTCGTGACCATTTAGATTCAGGTTCTGTTGCTAGCCCTAACCGAGAGACAGAAGGCATGATGGACGGTTCAGATGCTGTGTCAGACTGGCCACTACTGAATGCCCTTCTTAACACTGCAGGCGGCGCAACATGGGTATCACTTCACCATGGTGGTGGAGTTGGCATGGGCTTCTCTCAACACTCAGGAATGGTGATTTGCTGTGATGGCTCCGATGACGCTTCACAGCGTATTGCTCGTGTTTTACATAATGATCCAGCAACAGGCGTAATGCGCCATGCTGATGCTGGTTACGACATTGCAAAACAATGCGCAAAAGAACAAAAACTTGATTTACCAATGCTAAACGAAGAACTAAGCCGCCTTTAATGTCTGGAGAAGAAAACATGTTGAATTTACTACTAAAACCTGGGCAGCTAGGCCTTCCTGAACTTCGTAAAATTAGCCGTAGTCCAGTCAATCTATCCCTAGACCCTGCCGCTATTCCAGATATCGAAGCGAGCATGAAAGTGGTCGAGCAAGTCATTGCTGAAGATCGCACCGTTTATGGTATTAATACCGGTTTTGGCTTATTGGCTAACACTAAGATTGCCCCTGAAGATTTGGAAACCTTGCAAAAAAGCATTGTGCTTTCACATGCTGCAGGCATTGGCAAACTAATGTCAGACGAAACCGTTCGCCTAATGATGGTGCTAAAAATTAATAGCCTTTCACGCGGCTATTCTGGTATTCGTCTTAAAGTAATTAACGCACTTATTGACTTGGTTAACGCGCAGGTTTATCCATGTGTTCCACAAAAAGGTTCTGTTGGTGCCTCTGGTGACTTAGCTCCTCTTGCACACATGAGTACTGTATTACTTGGTGAAGGCGAAGCTCGTCATAATGGGAAAATCATTTCGGGTTTAGAAGCCATGCAAATTGCAGGGTTAGAGCCGATCACTCTGGCACCAAAAGAAGGGCTGGCTCTGTTAAATGGTACGCAAGCTTCGACTGCATTCGCTTTAGAAGGTTTGTTTGCGAGTGAAGACCTTTTTGCATCAGCAACCGTATGTGGTGCAATGTCGGTTGATGCTGCACTTGGTAGCCGACGTCCATTTGATCCACGAATCCATCGTGTACGTGGTCATAGAGGACAAATGGATGCTGCTATGGCGTACCGCTATATGCTTGATCAAAACAGTGAGATTGGTGAATCACACACTGCTTGTGAAAAAGTGCAAGACCCATACTCACTGCGTTGCCAACCTCAAGTGATGGGCGCTTGCTTGCAACAAATAAGAAATTCTGCCGATATCCTACAAGTAGAAGCTAACTCCGTGTCTGATAACCCGCTCGTTTTTGCTGATGACGGTGACATCATTTCTGGTGGTAATTTCCATGCAGAGCCTGTTGCTATGGCCGCGGACAACTTAGCATTAGCCATCGCAGAGATGGGCAGCCTTTCTGAACGACGCATGGCTTTGCTCATCGACAGTGCACTCAGTAAGCTTCCTCCTTTCCTTGTTGATAATGGTGGGGTGAATTCAGGCTTTATGATTGCTCAAGTGACTGCAGCAGCGCTTGCTAGTGAAAACAAAACATTAGCTCATCCAGCCTCTGTTGACAGTTTACCAACATCAGCAAACCAAGAAGACCATGTTTCCATGGCAACTTTCGCAGGACGCCGTCTACGTGATATGAGTGAAAATACACGAGGAATTTTAGCTGTCGAGTACTTATCTGCCGCTCAAGGTATCGACTTCAGAGCACCGAATAAGTCCTCCGCTCGAATTGAAGAAGCGAAGCAAATATTGCGAGAGAAAGTCACTTTCTACGATAAGGATCGATACTTTGCTCCTGATATTGAAAAAGCTAATTTACTCTTAAAACTTTCAGTACATAACCATCTCATGCCAGAAGGACTTATGTGCAGCTTCTAGCTTCTAGCTTCTAGCTTCTAGCTTCTAGCAAGTATTCGATTATTGTCAGCCAATGGTCGAATACACTTAGCAACATAATTGATAAGGGCTAGTTTTAGCCCTTTCTAACAAATTTACCCACCAGCTATCGTTGTAAAATTATTTTCGAGCGTAAAAACATCCCACATATTTAGAAAATCATCATATTAAGTAATCACTTATGCAACCTCACCAACTGGATAGACCATTGAAATGACCATTGTTGGATATAATCCGCCGCAGATTTGATTACTAATAGCGATTCTATGTTTCTGACACCATACTTTTCAACTCAAGACGACCAATTTCAGTTCACTCGTGAACAAGCAAGCCACTTTGCAAAAAAAGTAGCGGCTGACTTCAATCCTATACACGACGAAGACAATAAACGTTTTTGTGTGCCAGGTGATCTTCTGTTCGCTGTACTTCTTAAAAAAGAAGGAATTAGCCAGAAAATGCGTTTTAAGTTTTCTGGGATGGTTAATGATGGGATTGCGTTAAGTGTTGATAATAAGTGCAACACAGAAAGTGCATTAGTCGATAGTAACGGAAAAGAATACCTTCATATGAGTTCTGAAGGTGAAAAGAGCCATGATCAAGCATTCATAGAGCATGTAGTAAAAAACTATGTGCAATTCTCAGGGATGAACTTCCCACACATCATGGTTCCTCTTATGGAAGAACAGCAAATGATGATCAATTGCCAGCGTCCTCTTGTTATTTACGAAAGCATGGAAATTGAATTTTCACGCTTAGATCTGACTCACCCTGAAGTCTCATTTTCTGGTGCTACGTTCGATGTAGATGGTAAGCGTGGTTTAGTAACACTGAACTTTGATTTCAAAGAAGACGGTGAAGTTGTAGGTAAAGGTATTAAACGTATGGTTGCTAGTGGTCTTAAACCATACGACCAAGCATCTGTCGATGACTTAGTAAACCGATTTAACGAACGTAAAGAAATGTTCCTAGCGCAGTTTGCTGCCGCTGCTTAATGCTTAATGCTTAATGCTTAATGCTTAATGCTTAATGCTTAAGAATAGAATCAAAAAAGGTCTACTTACTAAGTAGACCTTTTTCATTTAACTCAAATCTTATTTAGTTGTACGTGAGCGAATACTTCTTAACGCAGTAAAACCAAATATCATAAACAAGCCATAAAGACCAAATGTACCGCCGCTACTTGAACTTCTAGCTACGTTATCACCGCCTTGTGAGCTATCAGAGCTTTCTCTTAATTGGAAATCTAATAACCTAACATCATCAGTTCCTCTCGATAAGCTAGCATCCTTCTCATAAGCAACCATAACTGTATTCAATTTTTGTGAAAGGAAAGCCACCTTCGACTCTACACTTTCACCTGACATCTGATCGACTTGAGTGCCATTAACATATAGTTTCATGACATCAGAGTAACTTTCTGAAGAAACACCAATTTGTATCGTTAATTCACCTCTTGGAATACCTTCAATAATCAATGCAGTTTTCTCACTATTGCCAATTTGAGGAGAAACAATATAGCCATCTCGAGATTCCCAAGGTGCAGTATTAAACACACCAGAATTAGTGATATCAACTAAGCTGCTTGCGCTCTGATTAGCTGCTGTTGCACCAATAAATGAAGCTCTCGATTTCACTTTAGAATACAAAGGATGATCTGTTGAAAGCTCAATATTAATAGAATCGAAATCTAGCTTTGTTACATTAAAATCAACCGTAACTTGGCAAGTCTCTCCCACTAGTAAATTTGAACAATTTGAACTTTGTACAGCTAAGCCCGAAGTTTCAGCTATGTTACTAATCTTAATTGCGACATCGGTATTATTTGTATAATCAAAAGTGTGAGAGTTCGAGCCAGGTGCTTTTACTCCTAAATCTGTTTGTTGGTTGTAACTGAGACCACCAGTAGCGCTCGTGATCCAATTCGTAAAATAGCTTAAGTTTGTATAAACGCCGTAAGCATCTTCATCAGCACAGCCGATTCCCCAACTTACGATACCAAGTTGCTCTGTAACCCCACCATTATTTACAACAATTGGTCCACCACTGTCACCCTGACATGAATCATATCCTCCTTGAGGGAAACCAGCACAAAAAGCGTCATCACCAATTGAGCGGTAAGCAGGGTGCGTTGCAGCACGACAAACATTTTGAGCCACAAGTGGAACATTCACTTGGTGAAGTTTACTAGAACTTACAAATTGGTCAGACTGGTTGTTCTGATTACCCCACCCCATAACAGTTAAGCTTTCGCCTGTTGGTAAGTCATTTCTTAAATATTGGTCAGCAAGTGGAACTGACACTTTTGTTGCTGATTCAGACAATTCAATGACTGCAATATCATGACCGGACGATGCGGAGACATAAGATTCATGAGTATAAATATGCTTGACTGCAAAACGTGAACTTTCAACATTTGAAGCGGAAAGATCTGAGGAACCAATAACAACATCTATATCTTCAGCTTCCATACCTTCTGTACAGTGAGCCGCAGTCAAGATGTAGCGCTCTCCAATAAAACTTGCCCCACAGAATTGTCCTTGATAAGGATCGGCACCTTTCATTACAAGCGCTGCAATAAATGGCCAGCTCCCTTCAGCCGCTTCTGTACCATTTATAATTCTTGAAGAAGTATCTTGAGCAGACACTGACGATAAGCCTGCGACCGAAATTCCAATAGCGAGCAAAGTAGCTTGCAAACCTTTCATAACCTAACCTTATATATTTATTATAAATTCAGGTGAAATCTAATTCATATCCAAAGCACGTAAAAGTCATGAAATTGATAAATGTGATCAATATTTTATAAATGATATCTATTATCAATTTATTCATTAAACCCTCTAGATCCACCGCCTTACTTTCTGCTGATAATCGACATAACTCGCTCCAAATAGCTGCTCCAATATTTTTTCTTCTGCCTTTATTTGGAACTGATTCATGTAGATAACAAACAGAAAACTAAACGAAATGCTCACTAGGTTTTGAAAATAATAGCCGAGACTAAACAGTAGAATAAAAAGCCCTAAATACATTGGGTTACGAGTGTATCCGTAAACCCCTGAATCAACGATAGTAGAAGCGCCATCTGGTTTCGTTGGGTTTACTGTCGTCTTGTGCTTTCTAAACTCCCAGACTCCGGACAGACCGATAACAACACTAATAACAGTTCCAACGATCAATAAGCTGGTAGTGAACGGAAGTTTTACATAACCAAATTCAGCATGCTGGCTAAAACCATATGAAAGTAGCAATAGAAATATGAATACCGCTACCGGTGGGATTTTTAATTCAAGAGTCTTCATTTAACATCCTTGTTTTGATGTACTCACAATTCGCCCTCGAAATGCAAACACATATAAGCACTAAGCACTAAGCACTAAGCACTAAGCACTAAGCACTAAGCAACCTATATAAAAAAGCCTAGCAGGAAGCTAGGCTTAATAAATATCTTAAATGAGTTTTGCAAGCACTTGCAATGGATGCGCAAGCTTCTCACCTTCAAAACGTTTGACTTGGCTTCTGCAAGAATAACCAGTAACCAAACAACGCTCTTTGGGTAAGTCTTCCAATCGAGGCTTCCAGCTTAAACCATAGATGTCTTTCGACATCTGAAATTTATCCACTTCATGACCGAAGGTTCCCGCCATGCCACAGCAACCTACAGGCACTGTGTTTAGCGTTGCGCCGAAGTGAGTAAATATAGCCCCCCACTCTTTTTCAGCATTAGGCATTTTTGTCTTTTCAGTACAGTGTGCAAATAGATACCAAGCTTCTGAGTCGCGTGATTGAGCATCGAACTCACCTAACCTTGGGTATAGCCACTCATGTACCGTTAATACATCAAACTCTCCGCGCTTATCACCAAGCACTTCCGTATATTCATCTCGGTAACAAAGCACTAATGCTGGATCCACCCCCACCAAAGGTACACCTAACTCAGCAACCAAGGATAAGAAGTCAGCTGTACTTTTGGCGTTCTTAGCAAATCGATTTAAGAAGCCTTTAATATGCTGAGCTTTTCCATTTGGTTTGAACGGCAATAGAACCGGAGTTTTACCTAACTTCTGAGCCAAAATGACAAAATCATCGACAACTTCTGCATCATAAAAGCTAGTAAACGGGTCTTGTACAATCAAAACATGCTGCTGCTTCTCATCGGCAGATAAGCCAGCAAGATAGTGCAAATCGAACAGTTGAAGGTTTTTATTCGACACACGCTTAGATAAAGTCGGTACAGACATTAATGGTGTATCTATATAACCAACCGTACTTGCAGTTAAGCTTGCTACCCACTTCTGTGAAATAACGGTATTCACCACTTTTGGTGCTTTCGCCATCAATGGAAGCATGGTTTCAATATTTGCTACAAGATAGTCCTTGGCTGGACGTTGGTAACGAGAGTAGTAAATATTTAAGAAACGAGATCGGAAACTTGGCACATCCACTTTTATTGGACACTGACTCGCACACGCTTTACAAGCTAAGCAACCATTCATAGCTTCATAGACTTCATGAGAGAAATCATACTCATGACGCTTATTCATACTATTGCGGATTCGATCAATCATCGTTTTAACGGGCGTATCGTTCTTAAGAGCTTGTGCTTCTAAGTCGAGTATATCTATGCCTTGTTCCGTTAATTGACGTAACCACTCTCTTACTAACCCAGCTCTTCCTTTCGGTGAATGACGGCGATCAGCGGTTACCTTCATTGAAGGACACATTGGAGAGCTAGTATCATAGTTAAAGCACAAGCCGTTACCATTACATTCCATGGCTTGTTTAAAACTATCGCGTACTTTTACATCTATTTGTCTATCGTAGTAGCCACGCTTAGTATCGGTAACTTTTACCAACTGAGCATCACTATCAAGTGGAGTACAAATTTTACCTGGATTCATCTTATTATGAGGGTCGAATGCGGCTTTCACTCTTCTCAACTCAGTAAAGAGTTCATCACCAAAGAAGTCAGGACCATATTCTGAACGGAAGCCTTTCCCGTGTTCACCCCACATTAGACCGCCATATCTCGCCACCAGCTTGACCACTTCATCAGAGATCTCATGCATCAGCGCTTCTTGTTTTGGATCACAAAGATCCAAAGCAGGACGAACATGAAGTACACCCGCATCAACATGACCAAACATGCCGTAATTAAGTGACTTATTATCAAGTAGCTCTCGGAACTCAACGATAAAATCGGCAAGGTTCTCTGGCGGAACACAAGTATCTTCAGCAAATGCCACAGGTTTAGCACTGCCTTTCGCTGCTCCCAGTAGACCCACAGCCTTCTTTCGCATGTTATAAATGCGACCAATACTGGCAAGATCACTGCAGACCTGAAAACCAATGACACCCGCTTGTTCAGTCTCTAGCATGGTTTCAAGCTGTGCAGTCAACGCTTTTACTTGTGCTTCAACTTCTGCTTCATTTTGCCCCGCAAATTCAACCATGTTGATACCAAGCATTTCCTTATTCGGAACATCGGTCAACAAGTCACTCACGGTATGCCAAACAATGTCTTGTTTCGCTAAATTTAAAACTCTTGAGTCAACCGTTTCAACAGACAATGCACTCGCTTCAACCATAAAGGGAGCGTTACGCAATGCTGAATCAAACGAGTTATATTTCACATTCACTAAAGTTCTGGCTTTAGGAATGGGTGTTAAATTGAGTTTTGCCTCAGTAATAAAAGCAAGTGAACCTTCAGCACCACACAGAACACGAGTTAAGTTGAAACTGTCGTCATGTTCATCAATGGCATTTTTTAAATCATAACCCGTTAGAAAACGGTTAAGTGGAGGGAATTTGTTAAGGATTTCTGCACGTTTTTCACGGCAAACCTTTTCTGTTACCTCAAGTGCTTGGTGAGCAAATTCACCTTCACTTGGCAATCCGTGAGATAAATCAGATTCTAAACAAGACCCATCAGCAAAGACTGCTTGTAAAGACAATACATGATCTGATGTTTTGCCGTATTTCAACGAACCTTGCCCTGAAGCGTCCGTGTTAATCATTCCACCTAGCGTTGCTCGATTACTGGTAGAAAGATCTGGAGAGAAAAAATAACCAAATGGGCGAACAGCGTCATTCAACTGGTCTTTAACAACCCCAGATTGAACACGAACCCAGCCTTCCTTTTCATTAATTTCAAGAACTTGATTCATATGACGAGACAAATCAACAACAACACCTTTTGTCAGCGATTGTCCATTCGTACCCGTTCCACCGCCCCGCGGAGAAAAAGTAACTCTCTCATAAGTGGATTGTGAGCTAATCTTACCAATAAGCGTGACATCTTTAGTCGTTCGAGGGTGAACAACCGCTTGAGGTAATTGTTGATAAACACTGTTATCAGTGGCAACCGCTAAGCGGCTAGAATATTGAGATTCGATATCGCCAGTAAAGCCAGCCGCTTTTAACTCCTGTAAAAAGCTTACAACTACTGGATCGACATCAATATTGAGTTGAAGTCTTGGTAACATTTGCTTCCTGCCCCCTACTTCGCTGATCCTATCAGCAATGGGTAATGAGTGGTTTTTAATATATTTATTTGAATTTCGTCACTTTACTACTAATAAGTTCATATAAAAAGGTGATCAAATAAGAATCTCAATGCAAGAATGACAGAAATGGTCTCTTTCCTCTTATTTTATCAGGAAGTATACTGAATAACATTTCGTTAATACGAACCCTCAAGAGCATATAACAATGAAAAAAAACAAGACAGTCACAACAGAAGATATCCTACTTAAGCTTTGCCAATCGGTATCTGGCGTACTGACTTCAGCTACTGCTTCTCAAGTATCGTATTCAGCTATGGTTCAAAAGATTAACAAAACTAGCCTTAAGCCAGATTTTGGTTGCTTCGTATTATTTGATGGTGGTTTCTCTGGTTTAGTGGTGATCAATTTCACCTCAAAAGCAGCATTAGAAATTTATACCAACTATATGCGCAATATGGGCATGCCAGAAGACGAGCTTGCTGTACTTCACACTTCAGATGAAGTTGGCGACGTATTAGGTGAATTAATGAACCAACTTGTTGGCGATTTCACTAATAAAATCCGTAAAGAGCTACAAACCAACATCACTCAAAACCAACCAAAGATGTTGGCTTTAAATAAGCAAGTAAACTTATCTGTCGATACCAACCTAGATCGCCCTCAAGCACGCCGAGTAACATTCTCAACGGCAAATAACAATATCTTCTACCTTGAACTCGCAATGGACAAAACCGAGTTTATCCAACTAGAAGAATTTGAAGTCGCTGAAGATGAATGCCCTGATAGCATTTTAGAAGCGACACAAAAGCAAATGCAGGAAACGAAGAAACAGGGGCCAGCTGAAACAAACAAAAATGATTCTGCCGCTGATCTACTTGATGAGCTTGGTATCTAAATCAAAACTAAGCTTTTCAATGCGTTCTTCTGCATAAGTTCTGCAGCATAAGCGCTTCTACATATAAGCACTCATCAATAAACGCCATCAATATTGTGTGATGGCGTTTTATTATCCTCTAACTGAAAGTCCACTTTTCACTAAAGACCCTTCGATTTCGCACCAAGCTCACCTCTAAAATACAATCAAATTACTTTTAAAATAGTCAGTTAATCGCTCTGTCCCGCACTCCAATATAGAAACCTGCCATAGCTGAGAAGGTGTCATTTGCTTGTGCGCTTTTCGCCTCTCAATAGTTAGGGCTTTCTGTTATTCACGAAAACAGGTAAAATGTCGGACTTTTCTAAATTTGCGGAAATGAATAGTTAGTCGATGGATAAGAAAAAAGCTCTTAAGAAAATTGCTAAATGCCTTGAATTAGGTAATTCAGCGAACGTAAATGAAGCGGCCAATGCGATTAAAATGGCCCATAATTTAATGCTTAAGTATGGTCTTGAGAAAGACGATATTGAATTCATCAAGATGGGAAAAACCCAGTCTAGCCATTTATTACCAGCAAACATCAGCTCAACGGTTTTGCGTGTTATCCGCGGTATCAATACTAAATTTGGTGTTGAGGCTGTTTTACTCAACCATAAAGGGTTGAAGCGTGTTGAATTTATCGGTGAAGCAGACCGAGCTATTTTTGCAGCTTTTGCTTTTGATATTGTCTACCGTGAACTAAATGAACATACCGGACAATTTAGAAATGGATTTGCTGGTTCTGGTACCAGTACTTTAGAAGTGACACGTCGTGTTAATTCATTTGTTTCGGGTTGGGTTGAAGGCGCCCTTGAAAAGCTGCCGACTATCACCCCAGATGACGAGTCCAATAATAAAATCAATAACTATATTGATAAAGAATTTAAAAACATTGACCGCGAAACATTTAAACAGCAGTTACGTGAGGCGATGAAAAACTTAACGGCTGACTATGAAGTTGGGTTGAAAAAAGGACGTAAGTTGTCTGTTAATCGCCCAGTTGCAGGGGCTCAAGCCGCTAAACGCATAAGTAAAGCTTAACCAAGACTTTACAATACCTAATCGCGTTGTTATACAGAATAGTATATTAGCCAAAAGCAATAGTATGTTTACCATGGCCATAAAATATTAACCATGATAAGTATTATTTATGGCTCGCCACAGCATTATTATACGGAGACCAAAACTTGAAAAAAATCACTCTAGCACTTGCACTTACCATTGCTCTTACTGGCTGTCAGGCTACTCAGCGTCAAAACGCTACAACTGGTGAATCGGAAACAAACTCAGCTACAACAGGTGCTCTAATTGGTGCTATTGCTGGCGCAGTTGCTGGTGCAGCGACCGGTGATGATTCTAAAGATCGCCGTAAACGCGCTCTTATTGGTGCTGCTGCAGGCGGTGCTGTTGGTGGCGGTGTTGGGTATTACTTCGACCAACAAGAGCAAGCTTTGCGCAATGAGCTATTAGATTCTGGCGTCCAAGTAGAGCGTGTAGGTGAAAACCAACTATTACTTCGCTTAGAAAATGGCATTGGGTTTGAGTCTGGTTCTTATGCTCTTGAACCAAGCATTCACAAAACACTTCGTGGCATTTCTCGTATTCTTGTTGAATACCCAGATACTAGTTTAGTGATTGACGGTCATACTGATAGCACAGGCAGCGAATCATCAAACCAAATTTTATCAGAGCGTCGCGCTGAATCTGTTCGTTCATTCTTCATCTCACAAGATGTTGCTCCAGGACGTGCCATTGCACGAGGTAATGGTGAACGTTACCCAATATGCGATAATAAAACTTCTCAAGGTCGTTCTTGTAACCGCCGCGTAGAAATTCAGATTCTTCCTCTGAAATAATCAAAAAAGGCTCAGTATCATTACTGAGCCTTTTTATTAGAATTAGATAATTATTATGTCAATAATAGTACGAATCATCACTGCTCTATTTTGCTTCTCTGCTTTTTTCACACAAGCAGATACGATTACTAGTTTGACTGAGAAAGCGCAGCAGCAAGACCCTCAATCTCAATACTTACTTGCTCAATCGTATGACCTTGGTGTTGATGTAGAAGCAAATGCTGACAATGCTTTTTACTGGTATTCACAAGCAGCTGAAAATGGGCATATAAAATCTCAATTAAAACTGGCTAACTTTCTAGCGTTAGGGATAGGAACAGAGAAAAACCCACAAGCTGCCATTCGCTGGTATAGCCAACTAGCCAGCAGAGGCAACCCCACCGCCCCTCTAGAACTCGCAAAAATTTATGAGCACTACCCTTATTCAACATTAAACCCTCTTGATTTAGCTGAAGTATGGTATCAAGTTGCCACTTATTACGATGATAACGCACAAGACGGTTACAGCCGTGTTTTAGAAGCTAAATTTAATGCTCGGCGCGAGAAACAGATCTCGGAGATAGAACAGCTCAATAGTGCCTTTAGTGAAGAAGAACAATCAGGCAGTCTAGTTGAACCAAATCGAGCACCTACTCCTGCACCCTTTCTTGTTACATCCGACTATTTATCAATCTCTGTATTATTGATATTACTCGGTGGGCTAGCCATTGCTTTCAAAAAAGTGCGAACTAAGCAATCACACAAAGCAAATGAGCAGCATCAAGCATTAGAAGCTCAAGTCAAATCAAAAAATTTCACGATTAAGCAGCAGAAGCGTCAGTTAGAAGCAATGTTTCGAGAAGTGAAAAAGCATCAAGCTTCCAAAGATACCCAAAAGCTTAAGATTGCATGTGCACTATTTGGGTATAGTGCAAATTCAATTCCACCCCCTAAGTCGATCAAAATTAGGTATAAGCAGTTATCAAAAATTTATCACCCAGACCTACATGGGAGTGATGATGAGATGAAACGATTGAATGCCGCATTAAAAACCATTTTACAAAATGTTACCAAAAAGTGAATTTTACATAGCATTAATCAGTCGAGTTTCCCTTTACTCTTATTTTTATTGACCTAGCAAACGATGTCGCTCTCAAAAAAGAGTAACAAAGAATTAACTTTTAATGCCTGGTTGTGTCATAATCTGCCGCGAAAATACACCTGACATATACAGGTGAGGAGATTTGATATGTTCACAATTGAAGGCATTTGTGATTGGTGTAAGCAGCCAAGCCTAGTAATGAAGCATGATTATCTTGATGGAAAACACCATCACTCATGCGAAAAATGTAATGACTTTGCGACAATGGATGTTCGCCAATTCAATATCGGCGAATTAGAAATGAGATCGAAGCTTTCTCAAGTAAGTCTAAGATAAGTCATAGAAACAAATAAGTACCATAAGACATAGAAAAGCGCCTAGAGCGCTTTTTTGTGTTTTGGCTCTAAACTAAAGTCTATCCGACCCGGCACAAACTATACCTTTCAAACAATTGCCTCTATAGCCACTAGCCACCCAACTAGAACTAGAACTAGATAGCGTTTCCCAAACGACTATTGAGTCAAAAAGTACTGTATAGCATTGAAACTACTGTATGGATTTCAATCTAGAACAAGTACTCATCACATTTTTTATCTCCTCTCTTTCTAGCAAAGCATTAAAATTAAAAATAAGAAAATCAATATAAATCAATGGGTTAAAATAAAACCCCATAAAATTTTATTTAATAATGATTACTTTAACAGCAAAAATCACTTGATCTTATATATAATAATAACTACTGTAT
>NZ_VTXD01000021.1 GCF_013114625.1 Vibrio sp. 99-70-13A1 | reverse complement strand
AAATTATTCAGATACGTCATTCTGTATAGTTGGTGGTGTTAAATAGAATATAAATAAATAAATGGCTTAGATATATGAAACGTTGGTATTTACTATACTGCAAGCGTGGAGATCAATGCAGAGCAAAATTACACTTAGAAAACCAAAATATAGAGTGTTTTTATCCTCAAATTGATGTCAAAAAAACAGTAAGAGGAAAGCAAAAGGTCGTTCAAGAACCGCTATTTCCTTCTTACATGTTTGTCCGCTTTGATTATGAGAACGGTCCGAGTTTTACGACTATCCGTTCTACAAGAGGTGTCGTAGACTTTATTCAATTTGGGTCCGTACCTTATGAAGTACAAGGTGATCTGCTTTATGAACTTAAGCAGTTAGAAAAAAAAGAAAAGCTTTCTTGTTCGGAATTAAATATATCACCAACCTGTGGTGATATGGTTAAGGTAACGAATGGACAGTTTGCTGGAATGGAAGCGCTATACCAAGAAAAAGATGGTGAAATGCGCTCGATTATTCTGGTTAAAATGATTAGTCAGGTGGTTCCAGTGATCGTTGAAAATCATAATTTAGCATTTGCATGCTAACATTCCATTCGTAATGAATATTGACTAACAGTGTAAGTTTCAAATATAAAAAAGGCGCTTTTAATAAGCGCCTTTTGTATTTTTAATGAATAAAACTTTAGTAAGCGTCGTTATGAACGGCTTGAACGGCACGACCTGATGGGTCAACACAGTTTTTGAATGATTCATCCCACTCAATTGCTTTCGCTGATGAGCAAGCTACTGATGGACCGCCAGGAACACATTCTGCTGCCGATTCAAGAGGGAATAACTCAGCAAAAATTTCACGATAAGCATAACCCTCCTTCGTTGTTGGAGTGTTGTAAGGGAATCGGAAAGCTGCTGTTTCTAGCTGTTGATCCGTTACCTTTTCTTCAGCGGTTGCTTTTAGTGTATCAATCCACTCATAGCCAACACCGTCTGAGAACTGCTCTTTTTGACGCCATGCAATTGAGTCTGGTAAGTAGTCTTCGAAACACTCACGTAGAATGTGTTTTTCCATCTTACCGTTTCCACACATTTTATCTTCAGGGTTCAGGCGCATAGCAACATCGATAAATTCTTTATCTAAGAATGGTACTCGACCTTCTACACCCCAAGCGGCAAGTGACTTGTTAGCACGAGCACAGTCAAACATGTTTAATGCTAGAAGCTTACGTACTGTTTCTTCGTGGAATTCTTGAGCATTTGGCGCTTTGTGGAAATACAGATAACCACCAAAGATTTCATCAGCACCCTCACCAGAAAGTACCATCTTAATACCCATCGCTTTGATCTTACGAGCAAGTAGGTACATAGGAGTTGAGGCTCGGATTGTCGTAACATCGTAAGTCTCAATGTGATAAATAACATCACGGATTGCATCCAGACCTTCTTGAATTGTGTACGTCATCTCATGGTGAACGGTACCAATTTTATCTGCGACTTCACGAGCTGCAATCAGATCTGGAGCATTTTCTAGACCAACCGCAAAAGAGTGCAATTGTGGCCACCAAGCTTCAGATTGCTCATCGTCTTCAATTCGCATAGCAGCATAACGTTTAGCTACTGCTGAAGTGATTGATGAGTCAAGACCACCAGATAGAAGCACACCGTAAGGAACATCTGTCATTAGCTGGCGTTTAACTGCGGCTTCTAGTGCTTCAGTTAGTTCTTCTTTGTTAGTGCTGTTGCCTTGAACCGCTGCATATTCATTCCAATCACGAGTGTAGTAACGTTGTGGTTCAGCGTCTTTTGAGCTGTAGAAACTACCTGGGGGGAATTCACTTACTGTTTTACATACCGGCACTAGTGCTTTCATTTCTGAAGCAATGTAGTAGTTACCGTTTTCATCGTAGCCTTGATAAAGAGGAATGATACCGATGTGGTCACGACCTACTAAATACTCATCTTTTTCTTCATCGTAAAGTACGAAAGCAAAAATACCATTCAATTCTTCTAGAAGATCGGCACCCATTTCTTGGTAAAGCGCTAGGATAACTTCACAATCTGAATCAGTTTGGAATTGATACTTATCTTCATATCGTGCACGAAGTTCTTTGTGATTATAGATTTCACCATTTACTGCAAGGATGTGTTTTTTATCTTGGCTGTAAAGAGGTTGTGCACCACTATTTAAGCCAACGATAGCAAGACGTTCGTGAGCTAAAATTGCTTTCTCACCAGCATAAATACCAGACCAATCTGGACCACGATGACGTAATTTTTTAGACATCTCAAGAGCAACAGGGCGAAGTGCTGCAGCATCACTTTTAATATCAAGAATGCCAAATACTGAACACATAAAACTTCCTTTTAAATAATTTCTAATCAACTGTATTCAATTTGCCATTCTGACTAAAAAAAGCAACCAAATATCAGGAAAATAATTATTTTAAAGACGTTTGATTAGATATTTTTTAATTAAATCTCGGTTTTATTAGATTAAATCTATTTATCGTTCGTGAGCTGAACAAATACCTCTAAAATTATTCCAAAAAGGTAAATTAAAGAGGTATTTTAATTAGGACATTAAGACCTAAAACTTAATGATTTGTGGTTGGAGTTGGTCACAGACATGTCGAGCAAAACCGCTACCAGCTTCGCTGTAGATATTAAATGCTGCATCTACTCCCTGCTCTTTTAGGGAATCCAGCTGGTCTTGGTACTCTGCGATAGCCGCAATTTGTCCTTTAAATTGTCGAGATTGAAGTTGCTCTAAAGCGATTTGATTACCTTGGTGATGTGGCATCGCTAGAATAACGAGCTTCACATTCGCGGTATCAAGTATACGTTCCCAAAAATCAGGATCGGTTGCATCGCCTGTTATGACGTTTCGACCATGGCTTCTATGAACATGAGCTCCTTCTTCACGGACTTCGACACCCAAGCTTACTTTTCCATAGCGAGACCTTAATTCGTCATAAGCTCCGGTGCCAATTCGCCCCATACCTAAGATTAAAACCTGGGCATGACCTGGGTCGATTAATTGATCTCGTTGGTTTAGATTTTCAGCCGCGTGCTCTTTTAGCCATTTCCCTGATTGTTGGTAAAGTTTATGGCCAGCTCTATTTAGCGGGGCAGCAATAAGGAAGGAAAGGGAAACTGCAATTGCCACAGCAACAAGTATATCGCCAGACATCCAGCCCATTTTAAAAGCAAGCCCACCAACAATTAACCCAAATTCGCTGTAGTTAAATAATGATAGGGAAGCTAAAAGCGACGTTCGAACTCTGAATTTAAACTTATTGAGAACCCAAAAATAGAGAATGCCTTTTATTGGAAGCAGTAATAAGAATAGAAGAGCAAGTACAAAGCCTTGAACTGTAGGTTGATCCGATAGCCCTATATTTAAGAAGAAACAAACTAGGAATAATTCTTTGAGGTTGAATAGCGATTTAGACAGTTCTGAGGCTTTAGAGTGACCTGCCAGTAGCATACCTAGAACGAGTGCACCTAAATCGGCTTTCATCCCTACTAATTCGAACAACCCAGCACCGACCACTAAGGCAAAGAAGATACCAAATAGAACTAACATCTCCCCATGTCCGACCCAGTCTAATATTTTGTAAAAAATAGGGCGTAGAAGTGGAAGTGCAAATAAGGCAATAGCGTACCACTCAGGAATCTTCCCTGTTGAGGCAGTCAGGAAGATCACGGCAAAGATATCTTGCATGACAAGAATACCAATCGCTAATGTTCCGTACGTAGCATTCATTTCACCTTTTTCTTGTAGCGATTTGACAGCAAAAACAGTACTAGAGAAAGAAAGCGCAAAGCCAAGTAGAACAATTTGTTCTACGGACATATTAACTAGGGCGGAAACACCAAGAAATTTAAATGCAAACAAAGCTAGGGCAAAAAAGAGGGTAGAAAGTAGGTTATGTACTGTTGCCCCAGCCCAGATTTCTTTGGAGAGAAGAGTTTTAATGTCGAGCTTCAAACCAATGGTAAAGAGCAAGAGGGTAACACCTAAGTCAGACAGAGTAATGATGGTGTCATTGGTTTGAAACCCTGCCGCATATAACCCAAACCCTGCGAGTAAAAAACCCACAAGAGGAGGAAGATGGCACTTAAGAGCGATGAAACCAGCTATAAACGCTGTTGATATAAGAATGAGTTCCATGAGTTATTATTGTTGTTCCCTAGCTTAAAAAAACGGGCCGTGTTTATACAAACACGACCCGTGAGTAATCAGATAATAGTTTAACCTTCGAGTAACTTCTGCAGTAAAACGCCATTAAGCATTGCGCGTTTAATCATAGCAAAAGCGCCCATTGTCGGATGTTTGTCGATTTCAGATGCTACAATAGGTAATCCGCTATGGAAAGCCGTTAACGATTGATTCTCTACATTACGTCTTATAGCCGGGAAAACAATGTCTTGAGCGTGAGTTATATCACCTGCAATAATAACCTTTTGAGGGTTAAACAAGTTTATAGTCATCGCAATTGCTTTTCCAAGTTGATTGCCTACACGCACTAAGCTTTGCTTCGCAAGCTCATCGCCGTTTAGTGCATGCTCACAAACATCGTGGATAGTTATTGTATCCAGTTCAGTTAATGAAGACTCATAACCTTGTTTAATAAGCTTTCTAACTCGATCAATGATGGCAGGGTTTGCGGCTACTGTTTCTAGGCAACCAAAATTACCACACTGGCATTGTTCGCCTAGCGGATCGATCTGAATATGACCGATTTCACCGACATTTCGATTGAACCCAAGAAATACTTGACCATTCACAATGATTCCAGCACCAGTTCCTCGGTGAACGCTCACTAAAATTGAATCTTGGCAATCTTTACTCGAACCAAAGTAGTGCTCAGCTAGAGCCATCCCACGAACATCATTCCCAACAAAGCAAGCTACGTGGAATGTATCTCGAATAATATCGCCCATTGCGAGGTTATCAATGTCAGTGTTTGGCATGTATTCAACCACGCCAGTTGTTGGGTTAACTAGCCCTGGAAGGGTAATACCGATAGCAATCAGTTGATCAATGTAAATTTGGTTTGCATCAATGAATGATTTTAAGTGATTAACCAGACCCTGTGTAAGGTCAGATTGATTGGTGTAATCCAGTTCTTGTTGGGAGAAGGCGAGTTCTTTTCCGCCTAAATTATATAAGCTGAATTGAATGTAATCTCGACCAAGTCTCACGGCGATTGAGTGAAATGGCTCAACTTCCGTAGTCAGAGAAATAGCGCGCCTACCGCCGGTAGACGCTTGCTGCGCGACCTCTTTTATTAGACCGCGTTCTAATAGTTGGCGGGTAATTTTTGTAACACTAGCAGGTGCTAGTTGACTTACATCAGCTACTTGTATGCGACTGATAGGACCTTGTTGGTCAATCAGCCGATATACAGCTGCACTATTTAGTTGTTTAACTAAATCTACGTTACCTATTTGTCCGCCATTCATTATTAATTGTGCTCGTATTGTCCGTTAACAACAGTCGCTTGAACATTAAAGTCACGGTCAAAAACAGCTAGGTTAGCTACAAGGCCTTTTTTAATTCGACCAAGTTTGCTTTCCACACCGATTGCCTTTGCAGGGTATAAAGTAGCCATGCGTAGAGCTTCGTCCAAAGCGATACCAGCGTGCTCGACAGTGTTCTGTACTGCTTCGATCATGGTCAAAGCTGAGCCGCCTAGTGTGCCGTTTTCATCAACACACTTACCATCACGGTAATATACTTTCTTACCGACAAAAATAAAGTATTCCATGTCAGCGCCTGCAGGAGCTGTGGCATCGGTCACTAATACGAGCTTTTCACCTTTGATTTTATGTGCAATTCGGATGTTTGCGTAATCAACGTGGAAGCCATCAGCAATAATACCCGCATAAACTTCTGGTGTATCGTAGATAGCACCGACAACACCTGGTTCGCGTCCAACCATTGGGGTCATCGCATTAAAAAGGTGTGTGGCGAAAGTGATGCCTGATTCAAAGCCTTGACGCGCTTCTGCATAAGTAGCATTTGTGTGACCAATTGATACTACAACGCCAGCTTTGCTTAGACGTTCGATATGCTCAGGATCATTTTGCTCAGGAGCCAGAGTAACCTTAGTCACAAGATCGCTGTTTTCACAGATAAGGCTGATCATTTCGCTATCAGATTTACGAATATGATCTACGCTGTGAATACCTTTTTTAGCAACATTTAGGTAAGGACCTTCAAGGTGTAAGCCTAAAGATTGGTTCTGGTACTTGTTGTGGTACTCACGAGCCGCAACAATAACGGCGCGCATATCTTCATCCGAAGAGGTGATAAGCGTTGGTAGGAAGCTAGTACAACCTGATTGAAGGTTCGCTTTGTGCATTATCTGCATGGTGTCAGCTGTGATTTCATCGTTCAGCATAACGCCGCCACAACCATTAAGCTGCAGGTCGATAAATCCAGGGCTTAAATTAGCACCATTCAGATCTTGGATGACGATGTCTTTTGGTAAATCAGAGACAGGGCAGACTGATTTTATAAGTTCATTTTCAATGATAACGGCATGATCCGTTAAAATGTCACTACCAGTATAGATTTTACAGTTACTTAGCGCATACATAGTCAGCTAATCCTTATTTCGAGAGATCTTTAAATTTATATACATCACGTAAATATGGACTTAGTTTTCGAACATCATTTACGTAACGATTTATCTTTCTAGCAAGCGACCGAATGAATGGGGCGCTAATTTAAATGGTTGAAAAACATAACAAATATTGTTTTATTCTGTGCTAATTATAGGTATTGCTAATAGACGTTGATATGGTGGGTTACCACTGTTCAAGCAAGGAAAGTGCAATACATCATGACTGAAATTTTAACTACAAATGTTCATTTTTTTGAATGATAAAATAAGTTTTATGATCTCGCTAGCAAAAACCTTGATATTTGGCAAAAACTGGTGATTAGGATCACAAATGGTAAGCTTTTAATTTGCGGAGCAAAATTAATGCAATACACTGAATAGGACTAAATTGAGCGACTAAAATAAGTTTCTCAAACGAATTCTAAAAATCCTATAGGGGGAAACAACAAGTGAATATTCTAGGATATGCACAGAAGCTGGGTAAGGCATTAATGCTACCTATCGCAACGCTTCCAATTGCGGCGCTTCTATTACGTTTGGGTCAAGGCGATCTACTTGATATTCCATTTATGGCAGAAGCTGGTGGCGCAATTTTTGGCAACCTTCCACTGCTATTTGGTCTAGGTATCGCGATTGGCTTATCTAAAGATGGTAACGGCGCAGCAGGTCTTGCTGGTGCAGTTGCTTACTTCGTATTAACAGCTACAGCAACGACAATTAACGCAGACGTTAATATGTCATTCTTCGGTGGTATCTTTGCGGGTATCATTGCTGGTCACTCATACAACGCTTTCCATGCAACACGACTTCCTGAGTGGTTGGCATTCTTTGCCGGTAAACGTTTAGTACCAATCATGGCTGGTCTATTTGCACTTGTTGCAGGTGCTGTGTCTGGTGTGGTTTGGCCTGGTGTTCAGTCTGGTCTAGATTCACTAGCTCACGCAGTATCAACGTCTGGCGCTATCGGTCAATTCGTTTACGGTACTCTTAACCGTGCACTTATCCCTGTAGGTCTACACCATGTGTTGAACTCGTACTTCTGGTTCGGTATGGGTACATGTCAAGAAATCATCGTTGCTGGTCAAGGCGCATTCGCTAACATCACTCAACTTTGTATTGACCCTGCACTTGCTAAAACTCTAGTTGTTGGCCAAGAGCACACATTCACATTCGCTAACTCAGTAACTCCAGAGATTACTACTGTTGTTAAAGAAGTGACTGAAACAGTTAAATCTGGCGACCTACACCGTTTCTTCGGTGGCGATAAAGGCGCTGGCGTATTCATGAACGGTTTCTTCCCAGTAATGATGTTTGGTCTACCAGGTGCTGCTCTTGCAATGTACCTAGCTGCACCTGCTGAAAAACGTAGCCAAGTTGGTGGCGCACTGTTCTCAGTTGCATTCTGTTCATTCCTAACAGGTATCACAGAGCCGCTAGAATTCATGTTCGTATTCCTAGCTCCTGCTCTATACGCAATGCACGCAGTATTTACAGGTCTGTCTCTAGTCGTTGCTAACATGTTTGGTACTCTGCACGGTTTCGGTTTCTCTGCTGGTCTAATCGACTTCGTATTGAACTGGGGTCTAGCAACTAAACCATTCACTCTACTATTGATTGGCTTAGCATTCGGTGCTCTATACTTCTTCACTTTCTCTTTCGCAATCCGCGCTTTCAACTTGAAATCGCCAGGTCGTGAAGATGATGACGAAGCAGTAGCTGCTCCAGCTGGTGACGCTCCAAAAGGTGAAGTTGCACGTCAATACCTGAAAGCTCTAGGTGGTCACGAAAACCTAACTTCAATTGACGCATGTATCACACGTCTACGTCTAACTCTTAAAGACCGTTCAATCGCTGATGAAGCGGTACTTAAGAAATTAGGTGCAAAAGGTGTTGTTAAACTAGGTGAGAACAACCTTCAGGTTATCCTTGGCCCACTAGCTGAAATCGTTGCTGGCGAAATGAAAGCAATCGGTGCTGGTGAAGACCTATCTGATGTTAAACTTCCTTAGTTTCAATCACGCTTAACATAAGCCGTGTAAACTTTAAGAAGATTATTTTATAAAGCCTCCCTTGGGAGGCTTTTTTATTATCTCTGGATCAGACTGATTTGGTGCGTTCTTCAGCGAATAGCTGAATTAATCACAAGAATACGATGGTTCTTATTGTGTAAACCCGCAGAATTGTGGATGATTAGCGACAATGATCTTTCAAGCTTTACCTCCATTGAAAATGACATTAAGTCTGCGTGGGTAGGGAGAAGCTCGAAATCCAATTTTCTGACAATACTAAACCATATATAGAGGTGCTATAGATGAGTGAAGCTGAGGCTCGTCCATCGAATTTTATTCGCCAAATTATTGATAAAGATTTAGCGGATGGTAAACACACTAGCGTGCATACTCGTTTTCCGCCGGAGCCTAATGGCTACCTGCACATTGGTCACGCTAAGTCTATTTGCTTAAACTTTGGTATTGCTCAGGACTATCAGGGGCAATGTAATCTACGTTTCGATGATACAAACCCTGAGAAAGAAGACGTTGAATACGTTGAGTCAATTAAGAATGATGTGAGCTGGTTAGGCTTTGAATGGGCTGGTGATATTTGTTATTCATCAAACTACTTCGATACGCTTTATAACTACGCTGTTGAATTAATTAATAAAGGCTTAGCGTATGTTGATGAGCTAAGTCCTGAGCAGATCCGTGAATACCGTGGCACTCTAAAAGAGCCTGGTAAAGCGAGTCCATACCGTGATCGTAGCCCTGAAGAGAACCTAGCGCTTTTTGAAAAAATGCGTGATGGTGACTTCAAAGAAGGTACAGCGTGTCTGCGTGCAAAGATTGATATGAGTTCTTCATTCATGGTTATGCGTGATCCTGTGATTTACCGCGTACGTTTTGCACATCACCACCAAACCGGTGACAAGTGGTGCATTTACCCAATGTACGACTTCACGCATTGTATTTCTGATGCATTAGAAGGGATTACTCATTCTATTTGTACATTAGAATTCCAAGACAACCGTCGTTTATACGATTGGGTTTTGGATAACATCACAATTGAATGTCAGCCTCGCCAATACGAGTTTAGCCGTCTAAACCTTGAATATACGGTTATGTCTAAACGTAAGCTGAATCAACTGGTTGTAGAAAACTTAGTTGAAGGCTGGGATGACCCACGTATGCCTACTATTTCTGGTTTACGTCGTCGTGGTTTCACTTCAGCTTCAATTCGTGAGTTCTGTAAACGTATTGGTGTAACGAAACAGGAAAACATGATTGAATTTGGTTCTCTAGAATCTTGTATTCGTGATGACCTAAACGAAAACGCACCTCGTGCAATGGCTGTACTTGATCCAATCAAAGTAGTTATTGAAAACTTTGAACAAGACCAAGTTGAAACCCTGACAGTTTCTAACCACCCAAACAATCCAGAAATGGGGACTCGTGAAGTTCCATTCACCCGTGAAATTTGGATTGAACGTGATGACTTCCGCGAAGAAGCAAATAAGAAGTACAAGCGTTTGGTTCTTGGTAAGGAAGTTCGTCTACGTGGTGCTTACGTAATTAAAGCTGAACGTATCGAAAAAGATGCTGAAGGCAACATTACAACGATCTTCTGTTCTTACGATAACGAAACATTAGGTAAGAACCCTGCTGATGGTCGTAAAGTGAAAGGCGTTATTCATTGGGTATCTGCTGATAAAGCATTACCTGCTGAAATTCGTTTATATGATCGCTTGTTTACTGTCGCTAATCCTGCAGCTGCGGATAACTTTGCAGAAACTCTTAACCCAGATTCATTAGTGAAACTAAATGGATTTGTTGAATCGAGTTTAGGGCAAGCGAAAGCAGAGCAAGGTTTCCAGTTTGAACGTACTGGCTACTTCTGTGTCGATAATAAAGAATCAACCTCGGATAAGTTAGTCTTTAATCGAACGGTTGGTTTACGTGACACTTGGGGAAAAGCTGAAGGGTAAAACTTTAGCTTGAACTGAATGTTCATTAGAAAAAATGCCAGCAATTGCTGGCATTTTTATTATTTGACGTATTGAGCTTAAAGCTGAATCAGCATCGAACCGTTATTATTTTTTTGGTTTGTGTGCGTCTGGGTTGCCTTTACAGTCACCACTTAAGCTTTTTCCGTAAAGGTATAAGCTATGGTTTGTTAGGTGAACATTGTAACGCTCAGCAATTTCTTTTTGACGTTCTTCAATAAGGTCATCTGAAAACTCAATTACAGCACCACAGTCTAGACACACAAGGTGATCGTGGTGATGTTGAGTCGATAGTTCAAATACAGATTTACCGCCTTCAAAATGGTGACGGGTAACAATACCAGCATCATCGAATTGGTTTAATACGCGATACACTGTAGCTAGACCAATTTCTTCTCCTAAATCGATCAGCTTTTTATACAAATCCTCAGCACTAATATGTTGGCAATCTGGTTGTTGTAATACTTCTAGAATTTTTAGCCTTGGAAGAGTGACTTTAAGTCCTGCATCTTTTAGCGCTTGATTATTGTCTGACATATACTTTCCTGTTGATGATCTGCAGCAATTAACAGAATTCAATATTCCTATCATTATAGGTCACTCAGTGATAACAATAAACCACGAAGTTCAAAGGGTTACTAGTTAGTTTGATAATATGGTTTTGTAAAATAGAGGTATCTCACTTATAGTGGAGGTATGACCAGTTTTGCTGGGTGTGTTTTACCTTTCGATAGACATGGAATGTCGTTATGAACAAGCGATTAGCGAAGATATATAAACCCGGTATTGTCACTTTTGCCCTTAATATTTGGCCACCTTTTTGGGGGGCTGGCATAAAAATTTTAAATATCAGCGAAGATTTTAGAGTTGTGAATATGCGTTTAAAATTACGCTGGTGGAATAAAAATGCTAATCGGACCCAGTATGGGGGAAGTATTTTTTCGCTGACCGATCCCGTTTATTCATTAATGTTAATGGGAATACTTGGCGAGCAATACTACGTTTGGGATAAAGAAGCGAGTATCAACTTTATCAAGCCAGGGCAGTCTGACTTATATGCAGACTTTGAGGTAACCCAAGGTCAACTCGAAGAGATTTACAGTAAAACGACTTCAGGTGATAAGTGTTTTCCTGAATTCATCATTCATATAAAAGATAAAGATGGGAATGTTGTCTCTGAGGTGCAGAGAAAGCTGTACGTAAGAAAGAAACCTCAGTTTCGAGAGCAAGATGTAGATACGATTGCCGAAGTTTAAGTTACTGAATATAAAAAAGCCTCCCAATTAGGAGGCTTTTAAAATAATTAAAAAGACAAATTAGTCTTCAAGTTCTGCTAAGCACATCTCTTCGTGGATTTGTTTAACCCAGTTAGATACACGCTCGTCAGTAAGTTCAGGTTGACGATCTTCATCAATACAAAGACCTACAAATTGGCTGTCATCGCCTTCAACTAAACCTTTTGATGCTTCAAACTCATAACCTTCAGTTGAAGTATGACCAAGGATAGTTCCGCCTTTAGCTTCAACGATATCACGAATAGTGCCCATCGCATCACAGAAGTACTCAGCGTAATCTTCTTGGTCACCACAACCAAAAATAGCAACAAGCTTAGTTGAGAAATCAATAGCTTCAAGTTCAGGGAAAAAGTCGTCCCAATCACATTGTGCTTCGCCGTAGTACCACGTTGGGATACCTAGCAGTAGTAGATCGAAATTATCGATGTCTTCTTTACTGCTTTTAGCAATGTCTTGAACTTGAACGAGCTGTTTGCCCAACTGCTTTTGAATCATCTTAGCAACAGCTTCAGTGTTACCTGTATCGCTACCAAAGAAGAGACCTACACTTGCCATAGAATAATTACCTTTAATTGTGTCTGTTGTTGGTGATAGTAGGAGTCAGGAGGATCAACCGATCCCTGTCCCTTCCCAACTGAGCTGGATTAGCCCTTTAGCTATAAACCCTGCACATCCTAGAAAGAGCACTAACCATACGATTCGACGCCCAAAAACGGGAACATTGCCTTGTTTTAGAACATCTTTAATTGCCATCCCGATCAAGAAAAAGATCCCGGCAAATAAAAGGTCTAACCCAATAGATTCAATGACGTTTATGTAGTCGTAAAGCATGGGATCCCTATATACCAATTTTGCTTGCGAGCACTATATCATTCTTAAACAATAAAGTTAATGCGCTGTTGTAACCAAGTTCGCAATATCATGCATCAATATGGTCTTAGTTTTCCATTAAATTATCGCTTTCAAACAATAAACTTTCTGATGGCACGAAGTACTTCAGCCGGCTTTTCTGCGTGTAGCCAATGTCCAGTATTTGCAATGACATGAGCTTTTGCATTTGAGAACTGTGCCTGAATGGAGGATTGGTGCTCGTGGGTTAAATAATCTGAGTTGCCGCCTTTTATAAATAAAGTACGTGTAGCTGATGCAGGTATTGGTTCCCAACCGATGATTTGGTCATAATTAGATAGCAATGAGCAGACATTAAAGCGCCATTCCATAACACCATGATCATTTTTGAATAAAGATTTAGTTAAAAACTGGCGCACACCATCAATTTCGATGTGGTTCTTAAGAATATTCAATGCTTCTGAGCGAGAGCGGGGCTTTTCTTCGATAACAGCTTGTAAGCCAGAAAACACGTTATCGTGTCGTCGTTGCTGGTAAGCGACAGGAGCCATATCTAAAACAACTAATTGTTTAATTGTTACTAGTTGAGTCAAAGCCATGGCGACTTTTCCGCCCATAGAGTGCCCTATGATGGTAACGTTAGTCAGTTTAAGTACGTCGAGTAGATTGGCGACGTCACGTGCCATTTCAAAGTAATTATGCTGCTCGCTATGGAAAGATTGTCCATGGTTTCTTAGATCAATACTCAGCACTTGGTGATCATTTCTTAGATCCCTCGCAAGAAGCCCAAGGTTGTCTAAATTACCGAATAAACCGTGGATCAAAACAATGGTGTGACCTTCACCTTCTATTTTATAGTTGAGCTGTGCTGACATTTTATCTTATTCATGGTGGGTTTATCGTAGAGTATCCTCGCGGATCTCGCTATAATCCCTCAGAGTTTAAACATTGAGATTGTGAAAAGCGAATGAAAACAATTGAGGTTGATGAGGACCTATACCGTTATATTGCGGGTCAGACAGAACATATTGGCGAAAGCGCTTCAGATATTCTGCGTCGCTTATTGAAAATTGATAGTCAAGGTGAACTTAATCCTGTTGAGGAAGTAGTTGAACCTAAAGGAATTATTGTTAGCAAAGATGTTGGTTTTACACCAGCGAAGCTAGATGGCGTTAAAGAAATGCGCTCGCTTTTGATTTCAGATGAATTTGCGTCTCTTAAAAAAGCGATCGATCGATTCATGTTGGTTTTATCAACTTTATACAAAATCGACCCGAGTAGCTTTTCTGAAGCATCTCAAGTGAAAGGTCGCAAGCGTGTATATTTTGCTGAAAATGAAGAAACGCTTTTAGCTAATGGCAACACGACGAAACCAAAAGCTATTCCATGCAGTAACTTTTGGGTGATCACCAACAATAATACAAGTCGTAAGAGACAAATGGTTGATCAGCTAATGAGTCGAATGAATTTCCAAGCAGAATTGATAGAAAAAGTAACAGGTTCAATTTAAAGAAATCTGATTTAAACCTCATAATGTCCCTTAAATAGTCGATATTATGAGGTTTTTTTGTTTTTAAATTTTATATATAAGGATGTCAAAAAATGGCTATGCACCCTCGTGCTGGGCAAAAAGCTCAGCAGGAAGATCTTCATAATATCCCGGCTTTAGTAGCGAACTATTTTTTACAGCAACCGGATGCGACTAACCCAGATCATAGAGTTCTTTTTGGTACTTCAGGTCACCGTGGTACAGCAGACAAATCAACATTTAACGAAAACCATATTCTTGCAATCGCACAAGCTGTTGCGGAAGTTAGAGCAGAGCAGGGTACGACTGGACCACTTTTCTTAGGTAAAGATACACACGCCCTTTCGGAGCCTGCGTTTTCTACAGTCATTGAAGTGTTAGTGGCAAATGGTGTTGAAGTTATAATTCAAGAAAATAACGGTTTCACCCCAACTCCTGGTGTGTCGCATGCAATTCTTACGTACAACTTAGTTAATGCTAAAAAAGCAGATGGTATTGTTATTACACCGTCTCATAACCCGCCTCAAGATGGTGGTATTAAATATAACCCAACGCACGGTGGACCTGCTGAGGCTGCGCTTACTCAAGCAATTGAAGACCGCGCAAATGTTATTATTGCTGAAGAAATGCAAGGTGTTAAACGCACGCCAATTGCGCAGGCTAAGCAATCTGAATTAGTGAAAGAAGTTGACCTTGTTGCTCCTTACGTAGCAGACCTTGTAAACGTAGTAGATATGGAAGCTATTCAGAAAGCGAACATCAAGATTGGTGTAGATCCACTTGGCGGCAGCGGCATTGATTACTGGCGTCAGATTGGTAAGGCATACAACTTAGATTTAACTTTGGTAAGTGAAGCGGTAGATCCTTCATTCCAATTCATGTCTTTAGATAAAGATGGTGTAGTTCGTATGGACTGTTCATCACCTTATGCAATGGCTGGTTTGTTGGCATTAAAAGATGAGTATGCTTTGGCTTTCGGCAATGATCCTGACTATGACCGTCACGGTATTGTTACTCCAAAAGGTTTAATGAACCCTAACCACTTCTTAGCGGTTTGTATTGATTACCTTTACCGCAACCGTGAAGGTTGGGGCAAGGATGTTGCCGTTGGTAAGACATTAGTTTCAAGTGCTTTGATTGACCGCGTTGTGGCTGATCTAGGTCGTGAACTGTGTGAAGTGCCAGTTGGTTTTAAATGGTTTGTCGATGGTTTGTATAACGGTCAATTTGGTTTTGGTGGTGAAGAAAGTGCTGGAGCGTCTTTCCTACGTAAAGATGGTACGCCTTGGTCTACAGATAAAGATGGTCTCATTCTTTGTCTACTTGCGGCTGAAATCACAGCGGTAACCGGTAAGAACCCACAAGAATACTACGAAGAGCTTGCCGCTAAACACGGTGAATCTAAGTACAACCGTATCCAAGCGGTAGCGAATGGTGCGCAAAAAGATGTACTTAAGAAGCTTTCGCCAGAGATGGTTTCAGCTGAAACACTTGCTGGTGATGCTATCACTGCTCGCTTGACTCATGCTCCTGGTAATGGCGCTGCAATCGGTGGACTTAAAGTGACGACGGAAAACGGTTGGTTTGCTGCACGTCCATCTGGCACAGAAGATATTTATAAGATTTACTGTGAAAGCTTTAAAGGTGAAGAACACCTGAAAGCAATTGAAGCAGAAGCGCAAGAGATCGTAAATCAAGTATTCGCTGCGGCAGGTCTGTAGTTGAAATTGATTCAGTAGCTCATTGAGTCGCTGCCTTCTTAAAGGGTTGATGTTAAAGCATCAGCCCTTTTTTATTGAGACGAGAATGCCTTAAAATCCTTTATATCTTTAAAAGCTTTAATTGTGGGGCCAACTTTCAGGCATAACAAACCAGAACTGCCCTGTATTAGTTTGAGCATGGATAAATCGCTCACCAAATTCTTTGATAGGTTCTCCGTCAAAATTGTCAGTTCCAGCAGCCCATTGGTCTTTATTTATTGGGTAGAGGGCTTCTTCAATTAAGTGAACTTGGCTTTTATAACACCAAAACCCATTAACTTGGCTGGGATTAATCTTATAGCCTAAACACTCAGTTGGAACACTCTGATCTAAGAATGGATTTATGTATAAACGACCTTGCATTAATAAATGTTCGGAGTTGGTTTTTAGCTCAGGATATTGTTCAACAAAGGCACTAGATGAAGACATCGCCAATTGATGGTTGAGCATTCTTTCAAGTTTTTTATCAAGCTGATCATGAGAGTTTGGCCCAAACCAAATATCTTCATGGAGTAAATAGAACTTAATCGCAACTTCCCAATGTTCCAGTAAATTAGACTTTTGATTCTCGACGATAAAGTCAATGGCGCCTAAAGTTCTGCCTTCAACATTAATTTGTATTTCATCTCGTTTGATCGAGTGACTAGGAGAGGTGTTAATCACTTGTTCACACAAGTGTTGATACAGAAAGCCAAGGCGAAGGTTCCCTTGGTAGGTATGTGTGTCATCCAATCTATGATTGCTCGAAAATACACTGAGATCTGATATTGGAGGCTTGAGCTCTAACAAAGGGGGAGAGTCGATGAGCCATTGATAAAAACGCTGTATTGGTGTCATGCTTTCCTCATAGAGTTTGATGTAAGGCTTTCGACATTCTAACTGTAAATTGCTATAACCACGTTATCAAATATGCATGTTGGAATAAGTAATGAATAACTTACAATTAGAAAAAATTCTTAACGAAAAGCTACAGCCTCAACAAATTAAGGATTACTGCCCAAATGGCTTGCAAGTCGAAGGTGTACAGCAAGTTAAGAAGATTGTAACAGGAGTTACAGCTTCACAAGCGTTGATTGATAAAGCGGTTGAACTGAATGCTGACGCATTACTTGTTCATCATGGTTTTTTTTGGAAAGGTGAACCGGAAGCGATCCGTGGAATGAAAGGGAAGCGAATTCGCACTCTGATTAAAAACGATATTAATTTGCTAGGTTACCACTTACCACTTGATATCCACCCAGAGCTAGGTAATAACGCAAAATTAGCTGAATTGTTAGATATTGAAGTTGAAGGCGGGCTAGAAGGACACCCGCAGTCAGTTGCTATGTTTGGTAAGCTAAAAGAGCCAATGACTGGGGCTGAATTCTCGGAAAAAATTAACCAAGTCCTTAAACGTCATCCCCTTCATATTGCGCCAGAAAATGAAAGTAAACTGATCACAAGTGTTGGCTGGTGTACTGGTGGTGGGCAAGACTATATTGAGCTTGCAGCCGCGAATGGTTTAGATGCATTTATCTCTGGTGAAATTTCAGAACGAACGACTTACTCTGCTCGTGAACAAGATATTCATTACTTCTCTGCGGGACATCATGCAACGGAAAGATATGGTGTTAAAGCGTTAGGCGAATGGTTAACTCAAGAGCATGATTTAGATGTTGTGTTCATTGATATCGATAATCCAGTGTAAGCCATATTACTCTTAATAGTGCTATACCTGCTGGTATAACGATGAGTAGAATAGAAACAAAAAGGTTGACGATAACGTCAACCTTTTTTAGATCTAACTACTGCATAAACGACTATTCACGTTCATGAAGAGGTTGGAATTCACGTTTTTCTTTACCCGTATAAAGCTGGCGAGGACGACCAATACGGTTTGTTGGATCACTATGCATTTCATTCCAGTGCGCAATCCAGCCGATAGTACGAGACATCGCAAAGATTACGGTAAACATAGATACTGGGATGCCGATAGCTTTAAGAATAATACCAGAATAGAAATCTACGTTCGGGTAAAGCTTCTTAGAAACAAAGTATTCATCTGAAAGTGCAATACGTTCAAGCTCCATTGCTACATCTAACAGTGGATCTTTGATGTTTAGCTCTTTCAATACTTCATGACAAGCTTCGCGCATTACAGTTGCACGCGGGTCATAGTTTTTGTAAACACGGTGACCAAAGCCCATAAGGCGGAATGGGTCATCTTTGTCTTTTGCTTTAGCAACATACTCGTCAATGTTTTCTACACTGCCAATTTCTTCAAGCATCATCAAACAAGCTTCGTTTGCGCCGCCGTGTGCTGGTCCCCAAAGAGAAGCAATACCTGCTGCGATACAAGCGAATGGGTTTGCACCTGAAGAACCTGCTAAACGAACAGTTGAAGTAGAAGCGTTTTGTTCGTGATCTGCGTGTAGAGTAAAGATTTTATCCATCGCACGAGCAACAACTGGATTTACTTCATACTCTTCACATGGGTTCGCATACATCATGTGCAGGAAGTTTTCAGCGTAGCTTAGGTCGTTACGTGGGTAGATAAACGGTTGACCAATCGAATATTTATAACACATTGCCGCAAGAGTCGGCATTTTTGAAATAAGACGATACGCAGCAATTTCACGGTGTGTGTCGTTGTTGATATCTAGTGAGTCATGGTAAAACGCTGCAAGAGCGCCTACAACACCACACATTACTGCCATCGGGTGAGCATCACGTCGGAAGCCATGGAAAAAGCTAGCAATTTGCTCATGTACCATGGTGTGACGTGTCACTGTTGTCTTAAATTCTTCGTATTGAGCACGAGATGGAGCTTCGCCGTAAAGAAGAATGTAACAAACTTCAAGGTAATCAGCGTTATTGGCCAGTTGATCAATTGGATAACCACGGTGTAAAAGGATACCTTTCCCACCGTCAATGTAAGTGATTTGCGATTCACAAGATGCAGTGGCAAGAAAACCAGGATCAAAAGTGAAAAAACCATTAGAACCTAGTGTACGAACGTCGATAACCGGCGTACCAAGTACACCTTCAGCAATCGGCAATTCGATTGGCGCTTGACCTTCAATATGAAGGGTAGCTTTCTTATCCGCCATAACAATCTCCTTTGTTATTATTAATCCGTCCAGGATGTTTATGTGCCATTTTTTTACTGCTCTTGGCGTCGAAAGTCAATTAATCTGCACTTTTGTGTGCACTTGTTAGTGTTTTTTGCATTAAATTCGTTAAAAATCTGTTCTATGTAGCATTATTTGTTACATCAATTGTATTAGAATGTTGCGAGTCGTATAGTGGCGGTGAAAATTCTGGTCCAGACCTTTAAATTCAAGGCTAAAAAGAATTGTGAGGTGTCTCTAGTAACCTTGTTGTTAACATTTATTTTACAATTAAAGTGCGATTAATACGCGTCAATTGTTAATTTAATGTTAAGTTTTACCGGTTTTCGACCAAAATTTGTCCATAACAATATCTAAGGTTATTTAATGACCATAAAAGCTCGATGGAGCTGAGTGAGCAAGCCCGTGAAAGAAAGAAAGACAAGACCTGTTAATTTAGATTTACAGACCATCCACTTTCCTATCACTGCAATTGCATCCATCCTACACCGTGTGTCTGGGGTGATTACATTTGTTGCGATCGGAATTCTGCTTTGGTTACTATCCATTTCCCTCTCCTCCCCTGTAGGCTTCATGGAAGCAAGCGACATTGTCGATGGCTTTTTTGTTAAGTTTATTTTGTGGGGCATTCTAACCGCTTTGGCTTATCACATTGCTGGTGGCATTCGTCACTTGTTAATGGATCTAGGTCATTTTGAAGAGCTGGAATCTGGTGCTAAGAGCGCTCAGGTTGCATTCGCAGCAACAGCGGTATTGTCTCTACTAGCGGGGATTTTAGTATGGTAAATAACATATCCACTTTTGGTCGTAATGGTGTTCATGATTATTTATTAATTCGTGCAACCGCAATTATTATGACGCTTTACACCATCTACCTTGTTAGCTTCTGTGCTTTCTCGGGAGACATTTCTTACGTATCTTGGACGCAATTCTTTGGTGGTACGTTCACTAAAGTCTTCACTATGCTAGCACTGACTTCAGTGTTAATTCACGCTTGGATTGGCTTATGGCAAGTCCTGACTGACTACATCAAATGTGCAATGTTGCGCGGTGGTCTTCAATTAGGTGTTGTTGCTGTTCTTATTGGATATTTCTTCTCTGGTCTGTTTATTTTGTGGGGTGCGTAAGTGACTATTCCTGTTCGTGAGTTTGATGCCGTTGTAATTGGCGCTGGTGGTGCTGGCATGCGTGCTGCGCTACAAATTTCAGAGCAAGGCCTATCTTGTGCATTGCTTTCAAAAGTTTTCCCAACACGTTCTCATACCGTTTCTGCACAAGGTGGCATCACAGTTGCCCTTGGTAATGCGCATGAGGATCACTGGGAACAACACATGTACGATACTGTAAAAGGTTCTGATTATATTGGTGACCAAGATGCAATCGAATACATGTGTAAAAATGGTCCTGAATCAGTAATTGAATTAGAGAAAATGGGTCTTCCATTCTCTCGTTTTGACAATGGTACTATTTACCAACGTCCATTCGGTGGTCAGTCTAAAAACTTTGGTGGTGAGCAAGCTGCTCGTACTGCCGCTGCTGCTGACCGTACTGGTCACGCGCTTTTGCATACTCTTTACCAGCAAAATATTAAGCATAAAACTACGGTTTTCTCTGAATGGTATGCACTTGATCTTGTTAAAAACGAAGATGGTGCAATTTTAGGTACAACTGCACTTTGCATGGAAACTGGTGAAGTATGTTACTTCAAAGCTAAAGCGACAATTTTAGCGACTGGTGGTGCTGGTCGTATTTACGCTTCTACAACGAATGCTCACATTAACACTGGTGACGGTGTTGGTATGGCGATTCGTGCTGGCGTGCCAATGCAAGATATCGAAATGTGGCAGTTCCACCCAACGGGTATCGCTGGCGCAGGTGTTCTAGTAACAGAAGGCTGTCGTGGTGAAGGTGGTTACCTGCTTAACAAAGATGGTGAACGTTTCATGGAGCGTTATGCTCCTAATGCGAAAGATTTAGCGGGTCGTGATGTTGTTGCTCGTTCAATGATGATCGAGATTCGTGAAGGTCGTGGTTGCGATGGTCCTTGGGGTCCACATATCAAACTTAAATTGGATCACCTTGGTAAAGAGACACTTGAATCTCGCTTACCTGGTGTTTGTGAATTGTCTCGTACCTTTGCGCACGTTGATCCAGTAAAAGAACCAATTCCAGTAATTCCTACTTGTCACTACATGATGGGCGGCGTACCAACTCAAGTTTCAGGTCAAGCTATTAAGCAAGACCCTGCTGGCACTGATGTTGAAATTCAAGGTCTATTCGCTTGTGGTGAAATCGCCTCTGTATCGGTACATGGTGCAAACCGTTTAGGCGGTAACTCGTTGCTTGATTTAGTAGTATTTGGTCGTGCAACAGGTCTACACCTTGGTGAGACACTTAAGAAACAAGAAGAAGCGAAGCCAGCTACGGAAGCAGACATTGAGCGTTCATTAGAGCGTTACAACCGTTGGGAAAATAGTACCGGTGGTGAAGACCCTGCTCAAATCCGTAAAGATTTACAGCAATGTATGCAGAATAACTTCTCGGTATTCCGTGAAGGTGACGCTATGGCGAAAGGCTTAGAAGAACTTAAAGTTATTCGTGAGCGTCTGAAAAATGCTCATCTATCAGATAAGTCTACTGAATTTAACACGCAGCGTATTGAGTGTTTAGAGCTTGAAAATCTGATGGAAACTGCTTTTGCTACCGCTGTTGCTGCGAACTTCCGCACAGAGAGCCGTGGTGCTCATGCTCGTTTTGATTTCCCAGACCGTGATGATGCACAGTGGCTATGCCACTCAATTTACAACCCGGAGACTGAAGAAATGTCGAAGAGAGGTGTAAATATGGAACCTGTACATCGTGAAGCATTCCCGCCAAAAGCGCGTACGTACTAAGGAGAGGGCATTAAAATGAAACTGAATTTCTCTTTATACCGCTACAACCCAGATGTTGATCAGAAACCGTACATGAAGGATTACATCCTTGAAGTAGAAGAAGGTTCTGACATGATGCTTTTGGATGCGTTAATTCTTCTGAAAGAGCAAGATCCATCGATTGCATTTAGACGCTCTTGCCGTGAAGGTGTTTGTGGTTCTGACGGTCTTAACATGAATGGTAAGAATGGCTTAGCGTGTATTACTTCGCTATCAGCGCTTATGGGGCAAGATAAAATTGTCATCCGTCCGCTGCCAGGGTTACCGGTTGTTCGTGACTTAATTGTAGACATGACACAGTTCTACGATAACTATGAAAAAGTGAAACCTTTCTTAGTAACTGAAGGCAATGTACCTCCGGCTCGTGAAAACTTACAAAGCCCCGATGAGCGTGCGCATTTAGATGGTTTGTATGAATGTATTATGTGTGCATGTTGTACAACATCATGCCCATCGTTCTGGTGGAACCCTGATAAGTTTATAGGCCCTGCAGGTCTACTTGCTGCTTACCGTTGGTTAATAGATAGCCGCGATACAGCAACAGATGAACGTCTGTCAGATCTTGATGATGCATTTAGCGTTTTTCGTTGCCATGGCATCATGAACTGTGTAAGTGTTTGTCCTAAGGGACTAAATCCAACGAAAGCAATTGGTCATATTAAATCCATGCTTGTAAATCGTTCGGTTTAAAATAACAAAAATTGCCGCCCTTGAAGTCTTGGGGCGGCCTTTTAATAGCTCGGCATTGACCGATGCAAATGTGAAACTACAGGTTAAGGGAAATTATGCACAACGGCGTGATGAAGGCATGGCTCGAGTCTTCACACTTGGCTGGCGCCAATGCAACTTATGTAGAAGAAATCTACGAACTGTATCTAAGTGACCCAGACTTGGTAAGTGATGAGTGGAAACGTGTATTTGAAGACTTGCCTGTGCAAGCTTCTGAAGTGGTTGAACAACCGCATTCACGTGTTCGCGAATACTTCCGACGACTCGCTCAAGAAACAAAGCATTACAACGTCCAAGTTAGTGATCCTGATGTCGATGCGAAACAAGTAAAAGTACTGCAACTAATCAATGCTTATCGATTCCGAGGGCATCAAGCTGCAAATCTAGATCCGCTAGGTTTATGGGAACGAGGAACAGTTGCTGAACTGGACCCTGCATTCCACAACCTAACCGAAGATGACTTCAATGAAACGTTTAACGTTGGTTCTTTTGCTATTGGGCAAGAGACAATGGTGCTAAAGGACTTATATAAAGCCCTGAAGCAAACGTATTGTGGTTCAATCGGTGCAGAATACATGCACATGACTAACACAGAGCAAAAGCGTTGGATTCAACAGCGTTTGGAATCTGTTTCTGGTCAACCATCATTCAACCATGAAGAAAAACAAGCATTCCTTGAAGAGCTAACTGCTGCTGAAGGGCTTGAACGTTATTTGGGTGCTAAGTTCCCAGGTGCAAAACGTTTCTCTCTTGAAGGTGGTGATGCGCTTGTTCCAATGACGAAAGAAATTATTCGTCATGCTGGTGGGCAAGGTATGCGTGAAGTTGTGGTCGGAATGGCTCACCGTGGTCGTTTGAACATGCTTGTTAACGTGCTTGGTAAAAAGCCACAAGATTTATTTGATGAGTTTGCTGGCAAGAAGCATGATGACACATGGGGTACGGGTGATGTTAAATATCACCAAGGCTTCTCTGCTGACTTTGCGACACCAGGTGGCAATGTTCACTTAGCGCTTGCATTTAACCCGTCTCACTTAGAAATCGTAAACCCTGTAGTTATCGGCTCAGTCCGTGCTCGTCAAGATCGCCTTGATGATAAAGACGGCAGTAGCGTACTTCCTATAACTATTCACGGTGATTCCGCAATTGCTGGGCAAGGTGTTGTTCAAGAGACGTTTAACATGTCTCAAGCTCGTGGTTTCTGTGTTGGTGGTACTGTTCGTATCGTCGTGAATAACCAAGTAGGTTTCACTACTTCTAATCCTCGTGATACACGCTCTACTATGTACTGTACTGATATCGCGAAGATGGTACAGGCTCCAATTTTCCACGTAAATGCGGATGATCCAGAAGCAGTTGCTTTTGTTGCTCGTATTGCACTGGATTACCGTAATACATTCAAACGTGACGTAGTTATTGATCTAGTTTGTTACCGTCGTCATGGTCACAATGAAGCTGATGAGCCGAATGCAACTCAGCCTCTTATGTACCAAAAAATCAAAAAACACCCGACGCCTCGTAAGCTTTATGCTGATGTGTTAATTGATCGCGGTGAGTTTGATATTGAAACGGCAACCCAATTAGTTAATGAGTACCGTGATGCTCTTGACCATGGTGAAGTGGTTGTAAAAGAGTGGCGCCCAATGGCTCTTCATTCTGTTGACTGGTCTCCTTACCTAGGACACGACTGGAATATCGAATGGGATAACGAAGTTGCAATTGATCGTCTGAAAGAGCTGGGTACTAAGTTATGCCAATACCCAGATAGCCATAAACTGCAAAGCCGTGTTAACAAGCTTTATAACGACCGAACTGCAATGATCAATGGTGAAAAGCAGATCGACTGGGGTATGGCTGAAACATTAGCGTATGCAACATTGGTTGATGATGGTAAGCGTATCCGTATTTCGGGCCAAGATTCAGGCCGTGGTACGTTCTTCCACCGTCACTCTGTTCTGCATAACCAAACCGATGCAAGCACGTATGTTCCACTGGCGAATATTCATGATAAACAAGGTCCATTCCAAGTGTTTGACTCTGTATTATCTGAAGAAGCGGTATTAGCATTCGAATACGGCTATGCAACCGCTGAACCAGGTGGATTAACCCTCTGGGAAGCTCAGTTTGGTGATTTTGCGAACGGCGCTCAGGTTGTTATTGATCAGTTTATTTCATCTGGTGAGCAGAAGTGGGCACGTTTATGTGGTCTAACTATGCTGCTTCCTCATGGTTACGAAGGTCAAGGTCCGGAGCACTCTTCAGCTCGACTAGAGCGTTACTTGCAGTTATGTGCTGAACAGAACATGCAAGTTGTTGTTCCGTCTACACCTGCTCAGGTATATCACATGATTCGTCGTCAGGTTGTAAGACCGATGCGTCGTCCATTGATTGTGATGTCTCCTAAATCTCTACTGCGTCACCCACTATGTACGTCTTCACTTGAAGATCTTGCGCAAGGCACTTTCCAACCAGCAATTGCTGAAGTTGATGACCTAGCTCCTGAGAATGTGAAACGCGTAGTGTTCTGTTCTGGTAAGGTTTATTTTGACCTACTAGAGCAACGTCGTAAGAATGAGCAAGATGATGTGGCCATTGTACGTATTGAGCAAATTTACCCGTTCCCAACAGAAGATGTTGAAGCGGCAATTGCACAATATACAAATGTAGAAGATTACGTTTGGTGTCAAGAAGAGCCTCAGAACCAAGGTGCTTGGTACTCTAGCCAACATAACTTCCGTGCTGCTATCCCAGCCGGTGCTGATCTTAAGTATGCAGGTCGTGCTGCATCAGCATCGCCAGCTGTTGGCTATATGTCAGTACACTTGAAACAACAGAAAGCGTTAATTGAAGACGCTCTGACCCTACTTAAGAACTAGAAGTAAAAGGAAGATACAGATATGACAATTGAAATTCTGGTTCCAGATTTACCTGAATCAGTGGCTGACGCGACAGTTGCAACTTGGCATAAAAAACCGGGTGAAGCCGTAGCTCGTGACGAAGTCATTGTAGATATCGAAACAGATAAAGTAGTTCTAGAAGTACCAGCGCCTGAAGCTGGTGTTCTAGAAGCTATTATTGAAGAAGAAGGCGCAACGGTTCTTTCCAAGCAGCTGATTGCTAAAATTAAGCCTGGCGCTGTTGCAGGTGAGCCGACTAAAGATACAACTGAAGAAACTGAGTCATCTCCTGATAAACGCCACAAAGCGGCATTGACTGAAGAAAGCAACGATGCGCTTAGCCCAGCGGTACGTCGTCTTCTAGGTGAACATAACCTTGAAGCTTCACAGGTTAAAGGTACTGGTGTTGGCGGTCGTATTACCCGTGAAGATATTGATGCTCACTTAGCTGCGGCAAAATCTGCACCAGCAGCAAAAGAAGAGCCAATTCAAGCGCCAGCTACAGCACGTAGCCAAAAACGTGTACCAATGACTCGTCTTCGTAAAACAGTAGCGAATCGTCTACTTGAAGCGAAAAATAGCACAGCTATGCTGACAACGTTTAACGAAGTAAACATGAAGCCAATCATGGATCTTCGTAAGCAGTACAAAGACCAGTTTGAAGAGCGCCACGGTACTCGTTTAGGCTTTATGTCTTTCTACGTGAAAGCAGTAACTGAAGCTCTAAAACGTTTCCCAGAAGTTAATGCTTCTATTGATGGAACTGACATTGTTTACCATAACTACTTCGACATCAGCATGGCTGTTTCTACACCTCGTGGTCTAGTAACTCCAGTACTGAAAGATTGTGACACGCTTGGCTTTGCTGATATCGAGAAAGGCATTAAAGAGCTAGCAATCAAAGGTCGCGACGGTAAGTTAACAGTTGATGAGCTTATTGGTGGTAACTTTACTATCACTAATGGTGGTGTTTTCGGTTCATTGATGTCAACACCAATCATTAACCCGCCACAAGCGGCAATTCTTGGTATGCACAAAATCCAAGAGCGTCCAATGGCAGTGAATGGTCAAGTTGAAATTCTACCAATGATGTACCTTGCACTTTCTTACGACCACCGTTTGATTGATGGTCGAGAGTCAGTTGGTTTCTTGGTAACGATTAAAGAACTTCTAGAAGATCCAGCTCGATTACTACTAGACGTATAAAGTAATACTGAATGAGAAGCTGCCTTGTAGCTTCTCATTTTTATAAATTGGGAAGCTCACTCCTAGTTTATTGCTGATCAAATTTTGATAAGCATTTTAGAAGCACCCTACGAAATAGACGCAGTTAAGCTGATGTCTGATGGAAATAATAAATCCCTTCAGGGATAAACAAATGGAATAACAAAATGAATTTGCATGAATATCAAGCAAAGCAGCTATTTGCAGAATTCGGTTTGCCTGTACCAGAAGGCTTCGCATGTGATACAGCTCAAGAAGCATTTGAAGCCGCGGGTCGAATCAGCACAGCTAAGAAAGTCGTAAAGTGTCAGGTTCACGCAGGTGGTCGCGGTAAAGCGGGCGGTGTTGAACTGCATGATACTAAAGAAGGCGTTAAAGAGTTTGCACAAAAGTGGCTAGGTAAAAACCTAGTGACTTACCAAACAGACGCGAATGGTCAACCTGTAACAAAGATCCTAGTTGAAGAAGCATCAAACATTGCTAATGAACTTTACCTAGGTGCTGTTGTTGACCGTGCTACTCGTAAAATTGTATTCATGGCGTCGACTGAAGGCGGTGTGGACATTGAGAAAATTGCTGAAGAAACACCTGAGTTGATTCATCAATCAGCGATCGATCCTCTAGTCGGTCCTCAAGCTTACCAAGGTCGTGAACTTGCGTTCAAACTTGGCCTAGCTGGCGATCAAATTAAACAGTTCGTAAAGATCTTTATGGGTCTTGGTGAAATGTTCTCTCAGTACGACCTAGCTCTACTAGAAATTAACCCGCTTGTAATTACTGACGAAGGTAACCTTCTTTGTCTTGATGGCAAAATCAACATTGACTCAAACGCAATGTACCGTCAGCCAAAGCTTCGTGAAATGCACGATCCTTCACAAGAAGACGAGCGCGAAGCTCACGCTGCGCAGTGGGAACTGAACTACGTAGCACTAGATGGCAACGTTGGCTGTATGGTTAACGGTGCAGGTCTTGCAATGGGTACGATGGATATCGTAAACCTTCACGGCGGCAAGCCAGCAAACTTCCTTGATGTAGGCGGCGGCGCGACTAAAGAGCGTGTAGCTGAAGCATTCAAGATCATCCTTTCTGATGACAATGTTAAAGCAGTACTCGTTAACATCTTTGGTGGTATCGTTCGTTGTGACATGATTGCTGAAGGTATTATCGGTGCGGTTAAAGAAGTAGGCGTAACAGTTCCTGTTGTTGTTCGTCTTGAAGGTACAAACGCAGATCTAGGTCGCGAAGTACTTGCTAATTCTGACGTTGATATCATTGCAGCTGAATCACTAACAGATGCTGCTCAGAAAGTTGTTGCTGCTGCGGAGGCTAAATAATGTCTGTATTAATTAACAAAGACACTAAAGTAATCTGTCAGGGTTTCACTGGCGGTCAAGGTACATTCCACTCTGAGCAAGCTATCGCATACGGTACGCAAATGGTCGGTGGTGTATCACCTGGTAAAGGCGGTCAAACTCACCTAGGTCTTCCTGTATTTAACACAGTACGTGAAGCGGTTGAAGTAACTGGCGCAACAGCAACAGTTATCTACGTACCAGCTCCGTTCTGTAAAGATGCAATCCTAGAAGCGATTGACGCAGGTATCGAGCTGATTGTAACGATTACAGAAGGTATCCCTACAACGGATATGATCGATGTTAAAGTGAAGTTAGAAGAAACTGGCGTTCGCATGATCGGTCCTAACTGCCCAGGTCTTATCACTCCTGATGAGTGTAAGATTGGTATTATGCCTGGCCATATCCACAAGAAGGGTAAAGTCGGCATCGTATCTCGTTCAGGTACTCTGACGTATGAAGCAGTTAAGCAAACAACAGATGAAGGCTTTGGTCAGTCTACATGTGTTGGTATCGGTGGTGACCCTATTCCTGGTTCAAACTTCATTGATATCCTAAAACTTTTCCAAGAAGATCCAGAAACTGAAGCAATCGTAATGATTGGTGAAATCGGTGGTACTGCGGAAGAAGAAGCTGCGGAGTTCATTAAAGCGAACGTAACTAAGCCAGTTGTTTCTTACATTGCGGGTGTTACTGCTCCTCCGGGTAAACGTATGGGTCACGCTGGCGCAATTATCTCTGGCGGTAAAGGTACTGCTGAAGATAAATTCGCAGCGTTAGAAGCAGCAGGCGTTAAGACTGTTAAGTCTCTTGCTGACATCGGCAAAGGTCTACGTGAAATCACCGGTTGGTAATCAGCTGGCTTTTATCAAGTAAGATAGAAGTGAATTGAACGATTTAAAAAGGCTTGGTTATTGACCAAGCCTTTTTTATGTTTCCAAGAAACGAGTTCGAATTGCTAAGCGCGGCTTTTAGCCAATTGCGACAGAATAAACATTGCAGCAGCGCTGATAACCACGGAAGGACCCGCAGGAGTGTCATAGAACCAAGACAGGCTTAACCCACCAAACACTGCGATAGAGCCGATAACTGATGCCAGGAATGCCATCTGCTCAGGTGTGCTTGAGAACTTCCTTGCCGTTGCTGCAGGAATGATCAGCAGTGATGTCATGATCAACGCACCAACAAACTTCATACCAACAGCGATCACAATACCTACAAGCAGCATTAGAATCAGACGCATTAAATCAATATTGATACCATCGACAGCGGCTAGATCTTCATTAACAGTTGTTGACAATAGTGGTCGCCAAAAAATGAAAAGCACCAGACCAATCACTGCTGCACCCGTATAGATAAAGACTAAATCCGTTGGAGAGACTGCCAGCAAGTCGCCAAATAAGTAGCTCATTAGGTCAACACGAACGTTATCTAAGAAGCTAACAGCAACAAGACCTAATGAAAGTGCGCTGTGTGCCAAAATACCAAGTAAGGTATCTGTCGCGACCAACTTTTGTTTTTGTAAGGTTACGAGTAATACTGCCAGCATTAAGCAGCAAATTAGTAGCGCGAAGTACAAATTAATATTGAATAAAAAACCAAGGGCGAGACCCATTAAGGATGCGTGAGCAAGCGTGTCGCCGAAGTAAGCCATTTTACGCCACACTACGAACGAACCCAGCGGACCAGCAATAAGAGCGATGCCTAAGCCTGCAAGGATAGAAGGTAAAAGAAACTCAAGCATTATTGATGGTGTCCGTGTTTGTGGTTAGAGCAGTCGTGCACATCTCCAGATACAGGTTGACCTGCCAAGTCGTGGTGATGGTGTTCATGTTGGTGGTGGTAGAAAGCCAAGCTCTCTTGAACAGCGGTACCAAACAAAGCGATATATGAAGGGTGCTGTTTGATATCTGCAGGTGCGCCTGAACAACAAATATGGTGGTGTAAGCAAATCACATCATCGGTTTTAGCCATGACTAAATGTAAATCGTGGGAAACCATGAATACTCCACACCCAAATCTATGACGAAGAGTATCAATGAGATCATATAAATCAATTTGCCCTTGTACATCGACACCTTGAGCCGGTTCATCAAGCACTAGTAGGTCAGGTCTTTTTAGTAATGCTTTAGCAATCAGTACCCGTTGGTTCTCACCTCCTGATAGCTGGTGCATATTGTTTTTAAGCAGATGCTCAGCGCCAACCAGTCTCAAGGCTTCAAGAATTTCTTGAGGGCTGTATTTTCCGGTTAATTTTAAAAAGCGTTCTACATTTAACGGTAGCGAATCGTTAAGTTTCAGCTTTTGAGGAACATATCCAATTCTAAGCTTATTCTTACGGCTCATCTTGCCTTGGTATTTATTTTGAAGACCGAGTAGTACTTTTACTAAGGTAGATTTACCAGCACCATTGGGACCAATTAAAGTTGTGATACGCCCTCGCTGGATATCTAGGGAGATATTGTCCAGCACTTTACGGCCGTCAAATTCCACACTTACCGCATCTAATTGGATTAAGGTATCCATGAATAGAACTCATTTGCAATTAACTAATGTTATAATGTAACATTTGAAGCTTACCTACGCTACTTTTCTATTATAGAGGCACCATGTTTCGTTCAATCATATTCTTAGTTACTTCACTTCTACTCCCCACAGTAGCGAATGCTAGTACCATATTGACTAGTTTTAAGCCGATTCAAATGATCGTAGTAGAACTAACGCAGGGGGTTAGTGAGCCTGACGTTTTAATGAATAGTAATGCATCTCCGCATGATTATGCTTTGAAGCCTTCTGATGTAAAAAAAATCCAACAAGCTGATATGGTTATTTGGTTTGGTCGTGATTTAGAAACGTCTTTTGTTAAAGTACTTGAGGGTAGGAGCAACGTGCTTACTATCAGTCAAATTCCTAACTTAAATTTAAGAGAATTTGGAAGTGAAGATCATGATGCTCATGAAGGGCATGATCATGGAAACCATGACCCTCATTTCTGGTTAGGTATCGAACAGGTAAAAGTAGCAGCTCAATATATTTCTGGTGAATTAGTTAAACTTGATCCAAAAAATACAGCTCTATATAAAGATAACTTGGTTCAATTTATGAAGCAGTTAGATGAAACCAAAGGTTCGATAATAGAGCAACTGGAGCCTGTAAAAGACACTGGCTACTATGTGTTTCATGATGCATACGGTTACTTCGAAGAAGACTTTGGTTTAAATAACTTAGGTTACTTTACGGTTAGCCCAGAAAGAAAACCAGGTGCAAAAACTCTTATAACAATCAGAAATACACTGAAGCGAGATAAGGTGCAATGTGTCTTTTCTGAACCTCAATTTACCCCTGCCGTTATTGAATCAGTAACACGAGGAAGCCAAGCGACTAAAGGTGAACTTGATCCAATTGGCTCTACAATTGATGTTAAATTGGGTAGCTATTTTGATTTTCTTCAACAACTTACTCAAAGTTATACTGATTGTTTAGGTAAAAAATAAGTGTATTAAATGTCGTAAGTACCGCTTTGTTGCGGTATTTACGTGATCCCCTAGATAAAAAGGCTTCCACATTCATAAACCTGCTTTTTCCTAGAATATTTTCAGCTAGAATGATTAGATAATAATTAGTACAAAAAAATGCCTACTATAAAGCGTGGTGCATAATAGATTCTTCTTGCTGCTTAGGGTTTAAAGTTGTTCCATTATTTTTTTCGAGTACTCATATTGTTGAGTGCCTCATTTAATGCTTTCGCGTTAAATACTTCCCCAACTGTTTTTTATCCTTTGCCTATTCAGGTACAAGGAAACTTCCTTGCGGCTAAAAATCTTTACTTAGGTGAAGGTGGCGGTCTATGGATTCATGATGTTCATGGCAAAGTTCAGTTTTATGACGGGGTGAATTTATTACCAAGGAAAGGAAGTTTACTGCCTTTTTCTTCAGATAAGATTGCGTTTCATAAAGGTGAGTTTTGGACATTTTTTGACAACGAAGTCTATCGCCACATTCCAGGGCAAGAAAGTGCATTAGCCTTCAGCTTAAGTCCTGGTTCTGTGATTACTAATATAGGCACCTCAAATGGCTATATTTGGGTGACGGACGATACTAATTTTTATACATATAAGGTTCATTCTGAAGGGTTTGAAACTTACTCCCTTCTAAGCTTGTATCAGCATAATAAACGTAGTGATATTCAAATCAATGATGCAATTAAGGTGCTATCCAAATGGGTATTAGCTACAAATTCTGGTGTGTATTTATCAGACGAAGATGAATTTAATCATATAGCGCCTTCGGGTAAGAACTACATCGAGAAGCTGTATTTTTCTAGCACTCGGCGTGAGCTAGTTGTTGGAACGCTAAAAGGAATCATAATAATCAAAGTTGGAGAGGGTAATGATCCGATTCAGCAGGTGAGTGGTTCACATGTTCTTTCGCTTGCTGAAACTTCAAATGCTTATTGGGTAGGGACTGAGCATGGATTATTTAGCTATGATTTTTTCTCCGGAGAGGTCACTCGCTTTCAAAAGTCACCCAACGAAGATTTTGCGTTACCCGGTGGAAAAATTTATTCATTAATTAATGACACTTATGGTGGTATGTGGATTGCCACTAATAATGGCATTCGATACTTCTCATTGTTTAGCAAGACATTTTCTAGAACGCCTTTGAATGGGAAAGGCATGCAATTTAGCGATATTGTTGTGAACAAGTTGCATGTAGAAACCCCTACAAGCTATTGGGTCGCATCTTCTTCAGGAGTTTACTTCATTGAAGAAAATAGCCCTCCTAAATTAGTGTATTCAGGGAATGTTTCTGACTTTTATTTTAATGAAAACAAAATGTGGCTGGCGACTGACTTGGGGTTAGTTTCAATTGATAAGTTAACCTTTGAGCCGACAATGTTGCCGCATAACTTACGTCATTTAACCATCCAAAATATTGCCTTTAGCAAGAATAAGACGGTATGGATGACGTCTGGTCAAAATTTATATGCTTTAAGCCTTGGCTCTGGGCGATTAAAAAATTACGGTGCCGTTTGGTTAGTTGACAAATATCTACCTGCAAAAATTACCGAGCTAACAGCCAGTGAAAGCGGGGACATATACATTGGTACTGATCATGGCTTTTATACTTTTTCTGACGAATCTATAAAGTTTAATAAGCCGAGTGAACGTTTTGGCAATATTGTTGATATTGTCGATGCTGCTGATGGTGCGCAGTGGTTTGCTAGTAGCTATGGGGTATATCGTATGCCTTCTAATGGGTCTTTTCTCGAAGGTGTGCCGTTAGTAGAAGACAATATTAACCCTCGCTGTTTAATATCAGATACTAATGGTGTCTGGCTAGGATCTTCTAAAGGGCTCAGCTACTACAGCTTTGATGGTCAACTGATTCGGCATGTAGGCGCGCCTTTTGGTTTAGTCGCCAATGAAATTGCCGTGGGTGCATGTTCTTCATATTATGATGAAGAGCAAAAATCCATGTCATTATTATTAGGCTCAAAGCATGGCGTAATCAAAACATCATCGGATGAATTACTCGTCTCAAATACTCCCCAAAGTCGAGTACTGTTAAGCCGTATAAGCATTGACCAAGAAACCATCTCTATAGGTGGGAAGAAGATTGAATTAAAGCCATTTGCATATGGCACATCAATTAGCTTTAAATTAGGCGTGCTTCCAACATCGTTTACACAATCTTTAGAGTACCGCTTAAATGAGGGTGAACCTTGGACAGAATTTGAAGGTGGCTTACTGACTCTAGAGCACTTATTACCTGGCAGCTATACCTTGCAAGTACAACCTTTAGCGGATTCTCATTACCATTTTGATGCGATTAACCAGTCTTTTTCTGTAGCTGAACCTTGGTATTTAACTCGTTTAGCGGCTTTTGCAAGTTTACTCCTGTTTATCAGTATTATTACTATTTGCGTTTTTTGGCGTTCTAGGTTTGTCACGTATGCAAATAAACAACTAAAGGCTCAGGTAGCCTTGAAAACCGATCAATTAAGGCATCAAAGTCGAATATTGTTAGCGACGAATCAGCAATTAAAAAAACAGCTTCAGGTTAAAAATGTATTAGTAGAAAGTGTCGCTGAATCATTATCTACACAAGTTAATGAAGTTGCACACCAACTACCTGGCTGGGAAGATAATCCAAGTAAAACGCCTATTATCAACCTGAAAAATGGTTTAGAGCAGCTAAAAAATAGCCCTGAAAGAGCAGACAGCTCAACCTTTGGATGCGATATTATTCTTGTATTCGAATCGGTTCTGAAAGCTTGGCAAGGTGATTTGCTTAAAGCTGGTATTAATCTAGACATAAAAGTAGACACGCCTTATAGACATATTGAGTTGCTCTATTTTAATCTAGATATACTTTTCAATAGTTTGATATCAAGTGCCATAAAACGCAGCTATAAATCTCAAACAATGAAAGTATGGATTGAAGAAGAAAATGAAAAATTAGTCATTACAATCATTGATAATGGTTCTCCATTTTCCAAGATTTCAAGTGGTCATTTAGAAAGTGAGATTAACCACATTCCTGACCTCAATATAGAAAAGCTACCACTTTTAATAAAGCAAAGTGGTGGGGATTTTGGGATGTTCACATCTGAAGCTCAGAACAAAGTGAGTCTCTCTTGGGATATTGATTTTTCGACACTACAGAAGGTTGTGGCGAGTACTATTGAGCAAGTTACAACAAATAAAAATAATTCTAGTGATCTTGAAGCGGATAAATTGAGCCCAGAGGAAGAGTGGAAACATAAAGTTCACCATCTTATTAGTGAGTACTATTCTGATCCTGAATTTGGAACAACTTCTGCGGCTAAGAGTTTATTCATGTCAGAAAGAAGCCTTCAGCGACGCTTTAAGTCTGCATATCAACGAACCTTTAATGAGTATTTGAATGAAGTGCGTTTAGAAAAAGCTTGTGAGAGGTTATTAGCTGGTGGAAAAATATCAGAAGTCGCTTTCGACTCAGGCTTTAATGACCCGTCTTATTTCAGCCAGAAATTTAAACATCACTTTGGAGTGTCGCCCTCTAAGTTTTCTGAAAATTCCGATTAGTTTTCTAACGTTAATAAAACCCATAAATAAGCCTCAGCCAGTGCTGGGGTTTTTTATTGCTTACTGCAAATAAGATATGAATATACTGAGTTAAGAGAGTTAAGAGAGTTAAGAGAGTTAAGAGAGTTAAGAGAGTTAAGAGAGTTAAGAGAGTTAAGAGAGAAATGAAAAAAAATATCGTGGCATAGCCGGGGGGACTATGCCACGGGTGCCAATGACACCTTCGCTTGCTGCCGGAGTGATAGGCAAGCCCATCACTTCTGGAATTAAATGTTAAAGAGAAGTAGTTTCTCTTCGATGGAATAACTATATGCGTACTCACTTAATTTCCTTATAAAATTAACGACAAATGATAGTGATAAAAGCGACAGTTTTTTAACTCATTGTTTTTGTTGTGTTAAATTGTAGATTTGTGTTTTTGTACTAGTTGGTTGATTTGTTGAGGGTGTTGAAAGTAACGTTTTTGACGAGAGGGTTTTTAACGAAATTTACGTATTTATTTTTGGAAACTTTGATTTCACACAGCAAATGTAGGGTTTTATTTCTGTAAAATTATCGCTAATAAAAATCCTTCTCATTATCAATGGTAAGCAGTTAATCATGAAACTCTCACAACTAGAACAAGGGAAAACGGCTTCCGTTGTTAACCTTACGGCTTTAACTTCTGACGTCAGAAAAAAACTGATGGTAATGGGATTGCTCCCGAATACAGAAATAAAACTAATCCGTAGGGCGCCTATGGGAGATCCGCTTCAAGTTGAGGTGAGAGGTGTATCCATCGCTATTCGCCAAAGTATCGCTGAGTCAATTGAGGTAATGTAATTATGGAATATCAAGTACTCACGGTAGGTAATCCGAACAGTGGTAAAACAACGTTATTCAATGCGCTAACTGGTGCCAAGCAACATGTTGGTAACTGGGTGGGCGTGACAGTTGAAAAGAAAACCGGTCAATATAGTCATGCTGGTGATCAGTTTAAGTTAACTGATTTACCGGGAATCTACGCTTTAGATAGCGGTAATGACAGTAATAGTATTGATGAATCCATTGCTTCTCGGGCGGTTTTAACTCACCCCGCAGACGTCATCATTAATGTTGTTGATGCCACATGTTTAGAACGCAGCTTATATATGACACTTCAATTGCGCGAATTAGGTCGCCCAATGATTGTTGTTCTGAATAAGATGGATGCGTTAAAGCGTGAGCGTCAAGTTATTAATTTGAAGGCATTAGAAAAGGAGCTTGGGTGCCCAGTCCTTAGCCTTTCTGCCAATGACAAAGCACAAGCTGGTCGCTTCAAAGAAAAGCTACATAAGCTCTTGGTACAAGAAGTCAATTTAGAGCCTTTATCTATTCAGTATTCTGGTGACATGGAAGCTTTGATTAAAAAAGTGTCAACACAATTTACAGATGCCGATGTTTCACACCGTGCTTTGGCTATTCGATCATTAGAAAATGATTTATTAGTTCTAAATAGTTTGTCTCAGAAAGAGCGAGAACTTGTTGATGAAATACGCTTGGGTGCTGGCTGCGATATAGATTTGTGCGTTGCGGATGCTAAGTACACTTTTTTACATGATCTTTGTAAACGTGTTCGCCGCAGTGAAGGTAAGCTGAGCAGAAACTTTACCGAGAAAGCGGATCAATTCATTCTCAACAAGTGGGTGGGTATTCCATTCTTCTTCGTTGTTATGTATCTGATGTTCATGTTTTCTATCAACATTGGCGGCGCATTTATTGATTTCTTCGATATTGGTGTTGGTAGTCTGTTAGTGGATGGTGGTCATCACATCCTTGATGGCCATTTACCTGTTTGGTTGGTGACAGTTTTAGCTGATGGCATTGGTGGCGGTATCCAAACCGTTGCGACGTTTATTCCGGTCATTGCTGCGCTGTATCTATTCTTAGCTGTGCTTGAAAGCTCAGGTTATATGGCACGAGCAGCTTTTGTTCTTGATAAAGTGATGCAAAAAATTGGCTTACCTGGTAAAGCGTTCGTTCCTTTAGTTTTAGGCTTTGGCTGTAATGTCCCTTCAATTATGGCAACTCGAACGCTAGACCAAGAGCGTGAGCGTAAACTAGCGGCGGCAATGGCACCCTTTATGTCTTGTGGTGCTCGTTTACCTGTATATGCATTGTTTGCTGCGGCATTTTTCCCAGGAGCAGGTCAAAACGTTGTCTTTGCTCTTTATATCCTAGGCATTGTTGCCGCTGTGTTTACCGGTTTATTTTTGAAAAGCACTTTATACCCAGGAAGCAGTGATAGTTTAGTCATGGAAATGCCTGACTATGAACTTCCAACCGTACAAAATGTGATGATCAAAACGTGGCAGAAACTTAAACGCTTTGTTCTTGGTGCTGGTAAAACCATCGTAATGGTTGTAGCAATTTTGAGCTTTTTAAATTCATTAGGCATGGATGGTAGTTTTGGTAATGAAGACAGTGAAAACTCAGTGCTTTCAAAAGCTGCACAAATCGTAACACCTGTATTTTCACCAATTGGCATCACGGAAGAAAACTGGCCAGCAACGGTTGGTATCATCACTGGTATTTTTGCCAAAGAAGCTGTAGTAGGTACATTGAATAGTCTTTACACGTCACCTAGCGATGAAGATGGCGCTGAATTTGATTTAGCGGCGAGCCTTGAAGAAGCGGTTATGTCTATACCTGAAAATTTAGCGGGTTTAAGTTACTCGGATCCTCTTGGTATCGAAGTCGGTGATTTGACGGATTCTGGCGCGGTTGCAGAAGATCAAGAGGTCGACACTTCAATTTTTGGTAACCTGAAGGATAAATTCGTGTCAGGTCATGCTGCCTTTGCCTACTTGATCCTTATCTTGTTATATACACCATGTGTAGCCGCAATGGGTGCCTATGTAAAAGAATTTGGCCAAATGTTTGCACGTTTTATTGCCGTGTGGACGATGGCTTTAGGTTACTTTGGTGCGACTTTTTACTACCAAGCAGCTAACTTTGCGCTTCACCCTGTGAGCAGTGCGATTTGGATGGTGGCGATTGCCGGTGGTTTTGTTCTGACCTATCGTGTGTTTAAGAAAGTGGGCAATAAGCAGAAGGTGCTTGAGGTGCAAGTCGTATGATTTTGACTGAACTTCATCACTACATTGATAGCCATGGTGTAGCAGCCCGAAAAGAGTTAGCCTCTAAATTTGGCATGAGTGAAGACGGTGTTGATGCAATGCTGAATGTGTGGGTTAAGAAAGGTAAAATCTCTCGATTAGTAGATACTAATCAACATGGAAGCACTACACGCATTCGCTATACCATTAGTAAGCAAGATGGTTTGTCATTAAATGTGATGATGTAATTTGAAGTCTTACATGATCGTAAATTAACAAACAGTACGGTTATTAAAAAAGCCGCTCACCTAATTTAGGTGTGCGGCTTTTTGTTATTCGCTCTGTGCAATATTTCTTATTAGTCGCCTTACAAGGACAAACAAGGCAGATAAAATTATGCTTTTTTGAAGATTGAGCTCAGTGATAACACATTTTTAATTCGTGTCAGAATGGCAAGTTGATCTTCTTCACTGCGTTGTTCACCTTTGGTATTTCCCCAAACAGGTCCTGGCCATGCAATGTCGTCCTTGAAGCGAGCAATATGGTGAATGTGCAGTTGTGGCACCATGTTGCCTAGTGCTCCTAGGTTTAATTTATCTGGTTGGAATGTAGCTTCAAGAGCTTGGCTAACGGCTTGCGATTCATGTAGGAATTGCTGCTGCTCCTTCATCGGTAAATGATGCAGCTCTTTGAGGTTGGCACGCTTAGGCACCAAGATAACCCAAGGCACTGCGCTGTCTTTGTGCAGTAATGCTAAGCTCAGTGGAAATTCGCCAATCAGTGTTGTGTCTTTTGCTAATTGTGGGTGAAGTTCAAAACTCATTTTTCTATCCATTTTAGTTTCTTGAATTCAGTATACGCTAGATAAAACAAAAGGTTGATGCTCTCACATCAACCTTTGTATTTAATCATAGTAACTCTATTGGAATTACATACGCTCTAGTGTTTCGATGCCTAGAAGCGATAGACCTTGCTTGATGGTCTTTGCTGTTAGTGCAGCAAGCTTAAGACGGCTCTGCTTAACTGTTTCGTCTTCTGCTACTAGGATAGGGCACGCTTCATAGAAGCTAGAGAATTGACCAGCAAGTTCGAACAGGTAGCTACACATAATATGTGGCTGACCTTCACGAGCAACAGACTGTACCGCTTCTTCAAATTGTAGAAGTTTCGCGATAAGTGTTTTCTCTTTCTCTTCAGTGATTTTGATGTCACCAGCAAGAGAGTCCATAGAAACACCTGCTTTAGCAAATACAGAAGCCACACGAGTGTACGCGTACTGCATGTATGGTGCTGTGTTACCTTCGAATGCAAGCATGTTGTCCCAGTCAAACACGTAGTCAGTCGTACGGTGCTTAGAAAGGTCTGCGTATTTAACTGCCGCCATTGCAACAGTGTTAGCAATCTTAGTTTTTTCTTCTGAATCTAAGCCTGGGTTTTTAGACTCAATCAGTTTTTCAGCGCGCTGTTCAGCTTCGTCTAGTAGGTCTGTTAGTTTTACAGAACCGCCAGCACGAGTTTTGAATGGCTTACCATCTTTACCTAGCATCATACCAAACGCGTGGTGTTCAAGAGAAACAGACTCTGGAATGTAGCCAGCTTTACGAACGATAGTCCAAGCTTGCATTAGGTGTTGATGCTGTCGTGAGTCGATGAAGTAAAGTACGCGATCTGCACCTAGCTCTTCATAACGGTACTTTGCACAAGCAATGTCTGTTGTTGTGTAAAGGAAACCGCCGTCACGTTTCTGGATGATAACGCCCATTGGGTCGCCATCTTTATTCTTGTATTCGTCTAGGAATACAACCTGTGCACCGTCATCTTCTTTAGCAAGACCTTGCTCTTTTAAATCAGCAACGACTTTAGGAAGCATGTCGTTATACATGCTTTCACCCATCACATCATTCAATGAAAGTGATACGTTTAAACGCTCATAGTTACGTTGGTTTTGAACCATTGTGATATCGACAAGCTTCTTCCACATTTCAGCACAGTACTCATCACCACTTTGTAGTTTAACTACGTAGTTACGAGCCTTAACTGCAAACTCTTCATCTTCGTCGTAAAGCTTTTTAGATTCACGATAGAAGGCTTCAAGATCTGAAAGTTCCATTGAAACTTTGCCAGATTCAGCCTGAACGCGCTCAAGGTTTGCGATAAGCATACCGAATTGAGTGCCCCAGTCGCCGATGTGGTTTGCACGGATAACGTTGTGACCTAAAAACTCAAGAGTACGAGTTACTGCATCACCAATAACGGTTGAGCGAATGTGGTGAACAGCCATTTCTTTTGCAACGTTTGGCGCTGAGTAGTCAGTCACAATCGTTTGTGATTCAGCAGTCGCAACGCCAAGGCGAGAGTCAGCTAATGCAGCTTCAGCTTGTTGCGCTAGGAAAGCTTCATCTAGGAAGATGTTTAGGAAACCAGGACCTGCGATTTCAACTTTAGAAGCGATACCGTCTAGGTTTAGAACGTCCAATACTTTTTGAGCAAATTCTCGTGGGTTAGTGCCTAGTCGTTTAGCAACGCCCATTACGCCGTTTGCTTGGTAGTCACCAAATTGTGCTTTTGCAGATTGGCGAACGGCAGCAGGAGAGCCCGCAGGTGCGCCAGCGGCTTCTAGAGCCTGAGATACTTTGTCATTAATAAGTGCTTGGATATTCACACGAGTTTCCTTCAATTCAAGGATGATAAGAGTGGCCGTTATTTCGTGGTCATTGAATCGACGATTAGTGTTCTCACTTAACGATTTAATGATGAAATTAACAACAGACTCTGTTTAAGTTCACAAAAATGGCGGTAATCATACCAATTTTGTGTAGCTTCTTATAGGTCGAATTGCTAGAAAATTGACTTTTTCTAAAGCCAGTTTGGTTACTGGCTATTTATAATTAAAAGCGTGGAATTTTGAGAGTGACTCTTGTTGCTAATCGTAGAGCTGATAACATGCGCCGATTAATGGCAGAACAATGAGATAAATGATGAGCCTACAGCAAGCGGCATTAGAGCCAGCCCAAATGTTCGCACGTTTAGACGATTTTATGGAGCAGATCGAAGACTTAGGAAATAAGCTTGGATTGGATTTGAGTTTTGCTCAAGCAGACCACATTGCGCTGCGTATTAACGAAACTGAATTAGCAAAAGCTGCTCATCAAGCATGGTCTGAATATGGTTCTACTATTTCAGAAGCGATGATCAATGGTCGTCCAATCATCGTGTTGGCGTTTGATAAACCGCTACAAAGCCGTGGTTGGAAAATTGAATGCTTAGAGTTGCCATATCCAGCAGAAGGCAAAGTTTACCCAAGCCAAGATTGGGAGCACGTCGAGTTTGTCATCCCATCACACGCGCAAACGGCCGATGAATATTTAGCGGACTTAAAAGAAACGTATCCGATGTTTGCGTTGAAAATGAAAACTATCGCTGAAGAAGGCGTGAAGATTAAGTTATCTAGCCCGAAAGGTGAGGGAGAGCGCTTAAACAATCCGACGGTGGCTTTCAAGTATCAGGGGATTTGTATCAAATTACACCCGCATTCATTGAAGAAAATAGTTGAGTCTGAGCAGGAAGGCTAGATAGTTCGATTAATCTCAATTTTTCTTTTCTGAAAAACAAAAAGGTTGGCGTTTGTGCCAACCCTTTAAAGTTTATCTACAACACGTTTTCATTCGTGATGTATTTTCTTAAGCGTAATGTGCTTTTACGAAAACTGCTTTAACGCAATGTATTTTTATAAGATGACGGTTTTATTGCCGTATACAAAAACGTGGTCGTTAATCACTTTATTCAGTGCTTTGCTAAGAACATTTTTTTCAACATCTCGACCAGCTTGTGCCATATCTTTCGCGCTAAAGTTATGATCCACAGGGATTACATCTTGCTTAATGATAGGCCCTTCATCTAGGTCGTTTGTTACAAAGTGAGCGGTTGCACCAATAATCTTCACACCACGCTCATAAGCTTGCTGATAAGGTTTTGCACCAATAAATGCAGGCAAGAAGCTGTGGTGGATGTTAATGATTTTGTGATTGTATCTTTCGACGAAGCCAGGAGTAAGTACTCGCATATATTTCGCGAGAACTAAATAATCGGCTTCGTAAGTGTCGATCACTTCAAGCATTTTCTGCTCATGCTCTTCACGATTCAGCCCTTCGTGTGAAACGTGATGATAAGGAATATCAAAACGCTCAGTTAGGCTTTGCAGCGTATCGTAGTTACCTACAACGGCAGCGATGTCTACATCTAGGCTGCCATCAAAATTTTTCATTAAAATATCGCCAAGACAATGCGCTTCTTTTGTCACTAGAATGACAACGCGTTTGCGTGAAGAACCGATAAGAGTGCGTTTTGCATTGCTCGGTAAAGCTTGGTCTAAATCAGCCAGTAAGGTTTCATCATTGAAATATCCTTCTAGCTCTGTACGCATGAAAAAGTGACCGCTGGTGTTATCTACAAACTCATTATTATGAATAATATTAAGCTGATGTTTATAACAAATATTCGTTATTTTTGATATTAGACCTGGGGCATCGGTACAGTGTGTTAGCAGTGTTTTCTTTTCCATTTGCATCCTACTTCCATGAAATGTTTTTTTTGTTCTCTGAATTAAATATCGACCTGCCGAACGGTGAGCTAAGCCGCAATATCAGAGCTACAATTAATCTATCATTATTTTGCTTTCAACAAAATCTACCATGCATTTTATGGATTAATAAATTTTCTTCGATGGTTGATTTGTCACTTATAGCGACTTCGCTATAGCGTTAACAAAGGTGGTATTTATGGATAAAGAGTTACTAGCAAAAAAACTGTATTGCGAACGAGTAAGCTCGCTACTGGGTGATGAGCAAATGGACGATGATGTCCTGGCTGAAATGTGGGAAAGCAAAGCATCACCAACAGAAGCTGCTAAAGCCATGCAACCATCAGAAAACGGTTTCGGCGCAGCTCCTTGGTTATCTCGTTACCTTAACCGTAAATAATTTATACTGAGTTTTTCGCAATACATTCCGAACACCCCGGTGCGAAGTCATTCTTGATTCGCGCCGGCTCACTAAACCTGACATAATTCCTCTTCTGTTTACTCTCTATATCGTACTTTATGATTTCTAAAACCTTTTCTGCGAATGGTGCGCTTGGCAAAGCAATCCCAGGGTTTCAGCCGCGACAAGCTCAATTGGATATGGCCGAAGCTGTTTCAAAAGCTATTCAATCTGAAGGGCAACTAGTCGTTGAAGCAGGGACCGGAACGGGTAAAACGTTCGCTTACCTAGTGCCAGCATTACTTAGCGGTAAAAAAATCATCATAAGTACGGGGTCCAAGAATCTACAAGAACAACTGTATCACCGTGACTTACCTTTAATGGTTGATGCGCTTGGCTACTATGGACAAGTTGCGTTATTAAAAGGGCGTTCTAACTATCTTTGTTTAGATAGATTAAGTCGACAGATGGTTGAAAGCCATGGTATGCATTCTGATCCCACACTTCTTGCACAGCTCGTCAAAGTTCGCTCTTGGTCATCAAGTACAAAAACGGGAGACTTAGGGGATTGCGACGATATAGCTGAAGACAGCGTGATCATTCCAACCATTACTTCTACCAATGATAATTGTTTAGGTAAAGAGTGCCCGAGTTACACGGACTGTTTTGTTCTGAAAGCCCGTAAAAGAGCCATGGATTCGGATGTGGTTGTGGTGAATCACCACTTATTTCTAGCGGATTTAGCGATAAAGGAAACGGGCTTTGGCGAGCTGATCCCAGAAGCTGATGTGTTTATTTTCGATGAAGCGCATCAACTCCCAGATATTGCGAGTCAATATTTTGGTCAATCGGTATCTAGTCGACAAGTACAAGAACTCGCAAAAGATATTGAAATTGGCTATCGCACCGAAGCAAAAGACATGCGTCAGTTACAGAAGGTGGGTGATAAACTGGTTCAGTCGGCAATGGATATGAGGATTGTCTTAGGCGACACGGGGTTTCGTGGAAATTGGCGTGAAGCCTTAAAGTCTGAGTCGATTGCTAGAGAGCTATTACGCCTCCAAGATGCGTTGCAACTGGCTGTCGATGTATTAAAACTCGCCCTAGGGCGCAGCCAACTGCTGGATACCGCTTTTGAACGCGCGAACATGATTAAAGCGCGGATTGAACGTGTTTGTGACGTGTCAATTACGGGATATTCCTATTGGTACGATACGACACCAAGACACTTTGCCTTACATATTACTCCGTTATCAGTAGCTGATAAATTTCATGAGCAAATTCAACTCAAACCAGGAGCGTGGGTTTTCACTTCGGCAACTCTAGCTGTATCCGATGATTTCGACCACTTCACCTCTCGCTTGGGGTTGAAGCCTGAGTCCCAGTTTTCATTACCAAGCCCATTTGATTTCCCAAGTCAAGCTCGATTGTGTGTCCCTCGTTACCTACCTGAACCCAATAGCCCTGGGCTTGCAGATAAACTGGTGCGTATGTTAACGCCTGTAATTGAACAAAACCAAGGTCGCTGTTTTTTCTTGTGTACTTCCCACAGCATGATGAAAGAGTTGGGTGAGCGTTTTCGTGAAACATTGAGTGTGCCAGTGTTGCTACAAGGTGAGACAAGTAAGCAAAAAACGTTGGCAGAATTTATGGAATTAGGTAACGCATTGCTGGTGGCAACAGGCGCTTTTTGGGAAGGGATAGACGTTAGGGGCGACGCATTAAGCTGTGTTATCATTGATAAATTACCCTTTACAGCCCCAGATGATCCTTTATTAAAGGCTCGAATTGAGGACTGTAAGCTAAAAGGGGGTGAGCCGTTTGCACAAGTACAGTTACCTGATGCTGTTATTACATTGAAGCAAGGAGTAGGGCGATTGATTCGTGATAAACGAGATCGTGGTGCTTTGATTATTTGTGATAACCGCTTGGTCACCCGTGATTACGGAGGCATATTTTTGGCAAGTTTACCGCCAATACCTCGTACTCGTGATTTAGGGGTCATAAAAGATTTCTTAGCTAAACATTCAACAGTAACGGATGACTAAAACGTTACTCTGGTTTAGCCATTATTTAATACCAAACAAAGATTATTTGAGACGTTAATGAGCGCAAAAATTCTTGCAGTAGATACCGCTACTGAAAACTGTTCAGTGGCATTGATGGTTGGCGAACAAGTGTTTGCACGCAGCGAAGTGGCACCTCGTGACCACACAAAAAAGATTTTACCTATGGTTGATGAAGTACTGAAAGAAGCCGGTATGACATTAAATGAACTTGACGCGATTGCTTTTGGGCAAGGTCCAGGAAGCTTTACTGGAGTTCGTATTGGTATAGGTATTGCTCAAGGTTTAGCATTTGGAGCCGAGTTGCCAATGGTAGGGATCTCTACTTTGGCTGCAATGGCACAAGGCTGTTACCGCAAGCAAGGTGATACACATGTTGCTAGCGCAATTGATGCTCGTATGAGTGAAGTTTACTGGGGACGTTATAGCCGTGAGCAAGACGGAAGCTGGGCAGCGATTGATGCAGAGTATGTTATTGCGCCAAGTGATTTAGTTGAGCAAGTTCAACGAGACGAGCTGACATGGTCTAAAGTGGGAACTGGTTGGGAAGCGTATGCTGAGCATATGGATACCATTGAGTTGAATAGTAAAGAGAGCGATGTGTTATTCCCAGAAGCACAGGATATTGCTTTTCTTGCTCAATTTGCTTTTGCTGAAGGTAAAGCAGTTGAAGCTGAACAATCTGCACCTGTTTATCTACGTGATAAAGTGGCTTGGAAAAAACTGCCAGGTCGCGAGTAAACTTTTCAGGCTGCGTATTTAAAAGCTGATTGTTTTTTTATAAGTTGATTGGTCCTTTATAGGTTAATTAGTCTTTATAAGCTGTTTAGTCGCTAGACTGTTACTTTGACAGTTTAAGTCATTACTGAAATGTTTATTTATCGCAGAGTATGATTAACCTGATGGCGTAATCAGGTTAATCATCAAATTCGGAGGCTATTATGGTTTCGATTAATGGATTACCCCCTTCTTCGATAGGCAATACTCAAAAGACCAATCGAACCAATAAAAAGAATGAAGTAAAAAAGGGTGATAACAAAGGGTCTGTAGGGCAACCCACAAAAGTTGCGAATGCTGTCTCTCACTCTATTCGTCATGTCCAAGAATCGGATATTCATAAGGCCCAACTTCAGTATGATCTCCCAGAAGGGCGGGCTCGCCGAGCGATGGAAGAATATATGGATGTGATGAATCAAGCCAAAAAAGAGGAACTTGCCAAGCTTATCGGAGTCGATATCTATATCTAACCCTGAATTTTCTTTTCTCCTGCTTTAAGGATGCTCATCATGTTTTCTCTATTTCCTAAATTTCGTTTTATTTTTCTTATTGTATTTTCCGCTCTGGTGATGGGCTGCTCTACACTGCCAACCGAACTAGAGGCTAACTCTGAAGCTGTGATCACAGACTATCAGAAGTGGGTTAACCAATTACCTGAAGCAAATGATGTTCGATTAGGTGGTGTGATTGCAAAAGTCACAAACCTAGAGAATCAAACTCGAATTGAAGTGGTCAATTTACCGATTTCACAGGATGGAAAGCCAGACATCAATGCTGAGCCTAGTGGACGCTTTGTTGGCTACATCGATGGTTACCTTGAGCCTTTAAGTTTTGCTGAAGGTCGATTAATTACTCTGGTTGGTACATCAACAGGTACAGAAGATGGCAACATCGGTGAGTTCCCTTATACCTTCCCAGTGATGGATATTTACAATCATCGTTTATGGCAAATTAAAGAGAGAGTGATGGTGAATGATTTTGGCCCAACGTACTACTCTTGCCGCAGTTTACATTGTCGTAACTTTAGAACTATGCCAACTCAAGGCAGAGTCGTTCAGGATGTTGAGTAAGCCATAGATTACTGGCTTAGGAGTATGACCAAAGTAGACTTGACGATAGAAGTAGATTTGACGATAAGAGTCTCTTGAAACTAAAAGTGGATTTAAGGATAGAAGACACAGTGAGCTTATATAAAAATGACGGCACATCCAAATGATTGAAAGATCATACTCCCTTGCAAATGGCAGGTTTGCCACACAAGAAATTGGAACCCCTGAAACGACCGCAGTGACGGTCGTTTTTATTCATGGTTGGCTAGATAACTCCTCTAGCTTTTCTACTGTGATGGAAGAGTTATCGGCTTTGTATTCAGAAGGGCACTTAATTGCGGTTGACCTTTTGGGTCATGGGCTCTCTTCTCATAAACCTCAAGCTTTTTACCCTTTTCATGACTATATAGACGACTTACACCAAGTATTGTCTAAAATCTCAGCAAACAGATTGGTCCTAGTGGGACATTCGCTTGGTGCATTAATCGCAAGTTGTTATAGTGCCGCCTTTCCTGAAAACGTATCAGGATTAGTTCAAATTGAAGGTCATGGACCTATTTCTGAAGCACCTGATCAAACCGTTTCTCGGTTGAGAAATGGGGTGCTAAGCCGGCAGAGGCATCGCAGAAAACCTTCACGTCCTTTGGCAAGTATTGAGGACGCAATAAAGCTAAGATCAATCACTAACCATATAAAACCTGAACTTATTGCTCCTATTGTAGAAAGAGGAGTCGTGAAGCATGATGGTGTATGGCAATGGCGATATGACTCAAATTTAAAATGTGATTCTCTTTATCGAATGTCTCAAGAGCATGCGAATGCGATCATGGCATCCATTACTTGCCCGCAACTTATCATATTAGGTAGTGACGGATTTCGTCATTTACAACACAATCGCTACAACTTAGCTGATAGTGACCTAAAAGTAGAGACTATTTCCGGTGGTCATCATTGCCATTTAGAGAATCCCAGAGCGGTATCTGAACTAATTTTTGGTGTAGTTAACAAAATTTAAACAAGTGTTTGAGCCTTTTAGTGCTCAAGCACTAAAGCTGTGCTGTAATACTCCGCATATAAAAATAGCGGCGGTTATGGTCGTCAGCTTATTACGAGGAGTAACATCGTGGATAAACCTTGGCTTTCACGCTACCCAAGTGACGTACCAGAAACGATCAACCCAGATCAATACGCATCTCTTGTAGAAATGTTTGAGCAATCTGTTCAGAAATACGCAGACCAACCTGCATTTATGAATATGGGCTCAGTTATGACATTCCGTAAGTTAGAAGAGCGCAGCCGTGCTTTTGCCGCTTACCTACAAAATGACTTGAAGCTTAAAAAAGGCGATCGAGTTGCATTGATGATGCCAAACTTGCTGCAATACCCAATCGCTCTATTTGGAGTATTACGTGCAGGTATGATTGCGGTTAACGTGAACCCACTGTATACCCCTCGTGAATTAGAACACCAACTGAATGATTCTGGCGCTAAGGCTATCGTTATCGTTTCTAACTTTGCTAGTACACTAGAAAAAGTCGTCGATAACACACCAGTTAAACACGTGGTATTAACTAGCCTAGGTCAGATGCTACCTCGCGCAAAGGGTACGATTGTTGATTTCGTTGTGAAATACGTAAAAGGCATGGTGCCAAAGTATGACCTTCCAGGCGCTATCTCTTTTAGAAAAGCACTGCATAAAGGTCGACGCCTTCAATATGTAAAACCGTTTATGTCGGGAGATGATATTGCTTTCCTTCAATACACAGGCGGTACAACGGGTGTAGCGAAAGGGGCGATTCTTACTCACAGAAATATGATTGCGAATGTACTTCAAGCGAAAGGGGCTTATGGTCCTGTACTTGAAGAAGGTCGAGAGTTGGTCGTTACGGCATTACCGCTTTATCACGTATTTGCACTTACGGTTAACTGTCTATTATTCGTTGAAATTGGTGGTCAAAATTTATTGATTACCAACCCAAGAGACATTCCTGCATTTATCAAAGAATTGCAAAAGAATGCCTTTACCGCGATCACAGGTGTGAATACCTTGTTTAATGCCTTGGTGAACAATGAAGATTTCCATGAGCTGGATTTCAGCAACCTTCGCTTATCTGTAGGTGGTGGTATGGCGGTTCAACGCGCGGTAGCTGAGCAGTGGAAAAAAGCCACAGGCATCCATTTACTGGAAGGTTATGGTTTAACTGAATGTGCACCTCTAGTAACTGGTAACCCATACGACCTGAAAGATTACACCGGTGCTATCGGCTTGCCTGTACCTTCAACTGAAGTTCGTATTATTGATGATGAAGGACAGCCAGTAGCCAACGATCAAGTTGGTGAACTACAAGTACGTGGTCCTCAAGTGATGCAAGGGTACTGGCAGCGACCTGAAGCAACAAAAGAAGTGATCAATCAAGAAGGTTGGTTATCAACAGGTGATATTGTTAAGTTTGATGATGAAGGCTTATTACACATTGTTGACCGTAAGAAAGACATGATCTTAGTTTCAGGCTTCAATGTTTACCCTAATGAAGTCGAAGATGTGGTTGCTCTTCATGGGAAAGTGTTGGAAGTGGCTGCGATTGGTCAAGAAAACGATGTTTCTGGTGAGCTTGTTAAAATTTACATAGTGAAACGTGATCCTAGCTTAACTAAAGATGAAATCATTGCCCATTGTCGTGAGCATTTGACTGGCTATAAAGTTCCTAAAATTGTTGAGTTTAAAGAAGAGCTACCTAAAACAAACGTAGGTAAAATTCTTCGCCGCGTATTACGTGAAGAGAATGATGCTAAGTTGGCAGAGTTAGAAAGTGCGTAAACAGACAATCTAATAAAGTCATGTGAAAAGTGTTAGAATGCCGGCAGTTATGTCGGCATTTTTGTATGCGACAATTATTGAAACATAGTGAGAGTTTTTGTGAACTATCAAATCATTACCCAATTGAAAGACCTTGAGCAAGTGTGCCTTCAAGCACGAGAAGCTGATGTTGTTATGCTCGATACGGAATTCGTGCGAACAAGAACCTATTACCCTCAGTTAGGTTTAATTCAGTTATTTGATGGTGAAACATTATCTTTAATCGATCCTGTCGCGCTTGATGAAATGACCCCATTTGTCGATTTATTGAAAGACACTTCGGTATTGAAAGTATTGCATGCCTGCGGTGAAGACCTTGAAGTGTTCCAAAATGCTTTTGGTTGTACTCCAACGCCAATGGTGGATACACAAATCATGGCGGCTTTCTTAGGGCATGGTTTGTCGACTGGTTTTGCTGCATTGGTTTCTGAGTTTGTCGGTGTCGATTTAGATAAAAGTGAGTCTCGAACGGATTGGCTAGCGCGTCCGCTTTCCCAAAAACAGCTAGATTACGCAGCAGCAGATGTGTACTACTTATTGCCGATGTATAACAAGCTGTTAGATAAAGTGACAGAAGCAGGCTGGTGGGATGCCGCCAAACAAGAGTCGGCTTTGCAAGTAGCCAAGCGTATTCGTCCAAGCGAACCTGAAAAAGCATACCTTGATATAAAAGGGGCATGGCAGCTTAAACCAAATCAACTGGCGATTCTTAAGCCATTAGCGACTTGGCGACTAAAAGAAGCGATCAAACGAGATCTCGCGCTTAACTTCGTGTTCAAGGAACAGGACTTATGGGCTGTGGCTCGGTTTGCACTGAAAAATCCGAAAGATATGGAAAAAGAAGGGTTTGATATTCGTTCGGTTCGCCGTCACGGGGAAAAATTAAGCTCTATAGTGAAACTTGCAGAGCACACACCTGAAGAAGAATATCCAGCAGTTGTTGAGCGCTTGATGGATTTTCCAGGTTACAAACAAATCTTTAAAGTATTGAAAGATGAAGTGAAATTAGCGTCTGAAAAGAGTGGTTTAGCGACGGAGTTTTTAGCGTCTAAGAAGCAATTAAATCAAATGCTAAGCTGGGTTTGGAAACACAAGCGTAATCCTGAAAAGCTTCCGGATGTTATGCAAGGCTGGCGTTTAGAATTACTTGGTGTTCACCTGGACAAAAAAATTAAATAGCGTGAGAGAAAACTAATTACTGTTTTTCTGATTAGATAGAAATAAAAAAGAGAGCCGAGGCTCTCTTTTTTTACGCATTACGCAAGATGAAAGTAAGTGATTACTTTTCGTCGTCTGGCAGCTTTACATTCAGTTCGAGTACTGAAATGTCATCATCTTTATGCTCGAAAGAAAGATCAACCATTGAAGGATCAACATCTACATACTTAGCAATCACTTTAAGAATATCTTCTTTAAGCTGTGGTAAATATGAAGGTGAAGGATCACCATGACTGCGGCGTTCAGCAACAATAATTTGTAAACGCTCTTTTGCTAAGTTTGCAGTGGTTTTCTTTTGTGGTCTAAAAAACTCTAGTAATGACATCGTATATTAGCCTCCGAACAGTCGTTTGAAGATGCCCTTCTTCTCTTCCGTTAAGAAACGGAAATCAACTTGGTTACCGAGTAGTCGTTCTACGGTATCGTTATATGCCATGCCTGCATCTGTCGCGTCATCAAAGATAACGGGTACACCTTTGTTTGAAGCGTTTAATACAGCTTGGCTTTCAGGGATAACACCTAATAGTGAAATATGAAGAATATCTTCAACATCTTCCACGCTCAGCATTTCACCTTGAGTCACACGTGCTGGGTTGTAACGAGTTAACAGTAAGTGCTGTTTTACTGGCTCTAGCCCATCTTCGGCACGTCGTGATTTTGAATCTAAAATTCCTAGAATACGGTCTGAATCGCGTACTGAAGAAACTTCTGGGTTAGTCGTAACAATGGCTTCGTCTGCGAAGTAAAGTGCCATTAGAGCACCTTGCTCGATACCTGCCGGTGAATCACAAATGATGAAGTCAAAACCCATCTCATCTAATTCAGCAAATACACGCTTTACGCCATCTTTTGTTAAGGCATCTTTATCGCGAGTTTGAGAAGCGGGCAGAATAAATAGGTTATCTGTACGCTTATCTTTGATCATCGCTTGGTTCAGAGTTGCTTCACCATTGATTACGTTAACAAAGTCATAAACAACTCGGCGTTCACAGCCCATGATTAAATCTAGATTACGTAAGCCGATATCGAAATCAATTACGGCGGTTTTTTTGCCTTTCAGCGCTAAGCCAGAGGCGATAGCCGCACTTGATGTCGTTTTACCAACCCCACCTTTACCTGACGTTACAACAATAATGCGTGCCATTGTTTCTTCCTTTTTATCTTTCTAAATCGCGAGTACATCTAAGTGCAGAACATCATCAGTCATACTGAGTATGATCTTCTTCTGCCAGTATTCGCTTTCAATTTGGTCGCTTAACCAATAGTTACCTGCAATCGAAACAAGCTCAGCTTGTAAATCATTACAAATGACTTTGGCTTGCGTTTGGCCACTTGCACCAGCGATAGCTCTGCCGCGCAGTGTGCCGTGAATATGGATGCTGCCATCAGCAATAACTTCAGCTCCAGCACTTACATGGCTAAGGATTACTAAATCACTGTCTTTAGCGTAAACCTGTTGCCCAGAACGAATTGGGGTTCTGACAACTTTAGTAGGTGCCATGGTCGCTGGGGCTTGGGAAGGTGACTTACTTGCTGTCATTACAGCAAACCCTGCTTCCTTCGCTAAATTTTGTATACGTTTATCTTTGCAGCCTGCAATACCCACAGGGATCATCCCAGCAAGAGAGATCCCTTTCTTTAGTTGAGAAAAATCAATATCACCGTCTACTTGGCTGATATTAATGACAACCGGAGCTGCTTCAAAAAATGAAGGCGCTTGCGTTACTTTCTCTTGGAGGAAAGCCACCGCATTTTCGACTTGGGCATCTGATAAATGCAATACAGATAGAGTAAAACTGCTACCTTTTAGATCTGGGTTACTAGACATCGAAAACTACAGGACCTCAATAACGGATGGCTACAATTTCTTTCATTTTTACAATAAAGGGAATTGCCTGAAACTAGGTGTATCATGTTATATTCCCAAACCAAGCACAGCAAGTAATCTTGTTGTCAAATGAACGTTTTGTTCCCAATATTTCATCTATATAAACGACATTACTCTCAACTTAGAGTTTTGTGGTTATAAACTATAAAAAAGGCTTGTCATGCTGTGTTCTATTTATAAAAGCTCTAAGAAAGAAGGAACATACCTTTATATCCCTAAGAAGGATGATTTTTCACAAGTTCCTGACGCACTGATGCAAATGTTTGGTAAACCTAGCTTTGTTATGGTCATTAAAATGGAAGGCAGAACTTTGGCTCAAGTTGATATTGAAAAAGTGAAAGTATCAATGGCTAAAGATGGCTTCTTTTTGCAAGTACCACCGCCGCCAGTGAATGAACTGGAACTGTACAAAGAGCGTAAAGCACAAGCGGATAATGAAGATTAAGTACATTAATTCAAGGAGGAAGCATTGAGTAAATTAAGTAAATCGACAGTTGGCTTAACAGGCTTGTTATTGGCGAGCAGCCTGATGACGAGTAACTCATTCGCTAATGAATTGAGTTTTGAACAGTATGTTGAGACATTAAAAACTCAAGGTCGTGAGCACGGTATTTCAGAAGTTATTCTTGAAGAAGCGTTTGATGGTGTTACCTTCAAACCAAGAGCCGTCAAAGCCGATAAAAATCAGCCAGAAAAAAAGCTGACCTTAGATGAATACATTCCTAGAGCCGTCCCTGCGTGGAAAGTGAAGCAAGCGCAAACCTTGTATAAAAAACATTATGAAGCCCTTAATCGAATTGGTAAGGAATACGGTGTTCAACCTAGGTTTATTGTTGCGCTGTGGGGCGTGGAAAGTAACTTCGGTAAGTTTACTGGTAACTACAGTGTTATCGATGCTTTAACTACGATGGCTTATGATGGTCGACGAGAAGCCTTTTTTACTAAAGAGGCAATGGCTGCCTTAACCATTCTTGAAGAAGGTCATATCAAGCCTAAAGAGATGAAAGGTTCGTGGGCCGGGGCAATGGGGCAACCTCAATTTATGCCTAGCTCATTTCTAGCTTATGCTGCGGATGGTAGTGGTGATGGTAAAAAAGACATCTGGAATACTGAAGAAGATGTGTTTGCCTCTGCTGCTAACTACCTAAGCCAGTCTGGTTGGGATGACCAATATACTTGGGGTCGGCAGGTTTCTGTTCCTTCTGATATTTCTCTTGATCTACAGGGTAGAACCGCTGACAAAACCAAGTATCTGCAAGAGTGGTCTGAACTTGGTGTGAAGCGTCTTGATGGTAGAGCATTACCTAAGTTGGATGAAGATATCCAAGCTTGGTTAATTATGCCAGATGATCAATCCGGTCGTTCGTATTTGGTATACAACAACTACAACGTGCTTATGAAATGGAATCGCTCATATTACTTTGCACTCGCAGTGAGTCACTTAGCAGATAGAATTAAATTCAACTGATCGAGATGCCTGAATAAGGTTACTCATTGGAAAAATGAACAAAAGCCGCTGCGTTATGAACGCCGCGGCTTTTTAATTTGAATGAGTTTATGTTTTCCTTTAACTTTTGAGCGAACCTTTAACTCAGACTATTTTGAATGAAACTGCTCACAAGCGATCATTGTATTCTCGATGAGGCTAGCAACGGTCATTGGACCTACACCGCCAGGAACCGGAGTAATGAAGCTCGCGTTCTCTTTTGCTGCATCGTACTCAACATCACCCACAAGCTTGCCCGAATCTAGTCGGTTAATACCTACATCGACCACGATTGCGCCTTTCTTAATCCATGCACCAGGAATGAAGTTAGGTTTACCTACCGCAACCACAACCACGTCTGCTTGGCGAACGTGACCTTCAAGATCCTTAGTAAAGCGGTGACAGGTTGTTGTTGTACAGCCTGCAAGTAAAAGCTCTAAAGTCATTGGTCGGCCAACAATGTTAGATGCACCAACAACAACGGCGTGTTTACCTCGTAAATCAATGTTGTATCTGTCTAATAGAGTAATGATACCTTTAGGTGTGCAAGAGCGAAGCTTTGGCATACGTTGAGCAAGGCGACCCACATTATATGGGTGGAATCCATCTACGTCTTTTTCTGGAGTAATACGCTCTAAAACATGCGTGCTATCAATTCCTGCAGGTAAAGGTAGCTGGACTAAGATGCCATCAATCTCAGGATCTTCATTAAGCTGATCAACTAAGTTTAATAGTTCTTCTTCAGTTGCGGTTGCATCTAGGTCGTAGGATTTAGAAACAAACCCAACTTCTTCACATGCTTTACGTTTGCTTCCAACATAAACTTGAGATGCTGGGTCTTCACCCACTAATACAACTGCTAATCCCGGAGCTCGTAAACCCGCCTCAGTACGAGCTTTAACACGTGCAGCGACTTCAGAGCGAACGGTTTGAGAAATTAGCTTTCCATCAATATTTTGAGCTGTCATGAATTTCCTTAGTATTGATATTCAAGTTAGTGGCTGATGTTTTGGCGCATTATTTCAGAAAACGTTTTTGATTTCCATCAAGCAAACGTTTGCATTGGTCTATTTTTCTTCACTTATAACGTAAGTGACTTTTTTTTACCCACTTAGATCAGAATGTTACATAAACCCGTTGATTTACAGAATCTATCTCGTATAATCTTTTCCTGCAGCGCGCCCTTAGCTCAGCTGGATAGAGCACCTCCCTTCTAAGGAGGTGGTCGAAGGTTCGAATCCTTCAGGGCGTGCCATTATTTAAGAAACCCGATAACTCAATGAGTTGTCGGGTTTTTTGCGTTTGGGCGATATAAAAACAAGCCATATGTAACAAGTAAGCGAGAGCTTTTAGAGTTAGACTGAAATAAATGATGACTACTCACTTTTCTGATATTAAATTCTATTCGGCAATTTTAAATGAGCAACCTCATACTTATAAGCTTAAGTTAACTTGTTGGTTTTGATCGTTAGGAAAAAAGCTAACGCAAACGTAATTTTTCACAGTGAAGACATCTATGCAAAGTTCAACCCCAAGGGAAAGTGGAGATCTCCACGTTCACGCTGTTACAACACAAATAAGAAACTACTTAGATAGCCAAGTGTTACCTGAGCCTGGTGAAATAGCTTCTGCTACCGCGCGTTTTATCATAGAAAAGCATAATGACATTGTGGAAGTGACGAATAAGTTTGAGGCAGATAATTCAAACACAGCACCTGATCTTGCACTACGTAAAAATGATGGTGAAACCGTATGCGTTAATTTGTACAAAATTAAGAACAACCAAACGATACAGCCCAAAAACTTAGGTGCCAAAAGTTTTATTGAAAAATATTTTGGTTCACCTAACTTGCAAGGTGAATTCAATTCTTACTTTGAAAGTGCTTACCGAGGTTTCCTGTCCGCGACAACTGCTGCTTTTAGTGAAAATTTTAAAAAAAATGCAACAGAGCGTGAGCTAAAAGATGAATTAAAAAAGGTATGTCCGAAGTTTGTTCCTGAACTCGAAGAGTTCCGGTCGAAGTTTTTATATGAACTCAGGGAAAAGTGTTTTGGCTTATTTATCAAAGAATATAACCAAGCAAGTGGTGCTATTGAACAGGCTTTCAATGCTTTATTTATGACAAGTTCCTTCAACGTGATTACGCGTTATGACGGTAATGTACTTAAAGGTGTTGAAGAGTTTCGAGTGGATGTTCATGAGACTAAAAACGTCAGTATCTCTAAAGTTGGAATGAACAGCGTTGGCATAACCTCTGACGATATCACTCTCTTGCTCAGGTTTAAGTTCGAAAGCAGTCCTACATCCTCGATCAAATTAGCAACGAGCTATTCGAAGCCTAAAGTTAATCAAACCATTGTGAACGGAAACCTCAGGGCGTTAAGTCGGTTTAACGAAGCACTTTCAGGGGAATTTAAGCCCGAAGGAAGTAAAGCGAACCCTAATGCGATAGGTAAATGCTCTGAAGCTATTTTTTACTCTCAGATACTGAAAGTTAACTCAAGTGCTCGACAGCTTGATGAAAATAACTTCATCGATATGTTCAAAAAGTATTCCCCAAATATCACTGAAAACGAATGTGAATACATCACAAAAACTACTGTAGGCGCGGTAGACGGGTTGATGGAGTTTCTAAAAAGAAAGCATGGTGAATATACGATGGATTCGATAGAACTCGTCCCAGATGCTTACTTAGATAACCGCCTTGATACTGCCGATATCGAATTAATTTTAAAAGTCGATAATAAGTATGTGTCTGAGCCTATTTCTCTTAAAGCGATAGCCAAAGCTTCTAATGAAATTAACTGTAAGAATCCAGGCATTGGGCAAATACTCGGTCCCACTTATTTTGGATTAGCACAAGATGAGCTTAATGCTGTGCTGAATGATGCCAAAAGCCAGTTTGCAGGCAATAAGCTTGATCATCGAGGTGTTTTAGAAGCGATATCAAAAAATATAGGTGTTCAATTGGTTCAAGCTGCCAATGATCAACAAGAGAAAATCATCAAGGGAGCTGAGTCACTGTTAGGAAAAGCGCTCGTAGTTGTTGTCTATTACACTGATAACAAATATGCGATTCTTGAACATGATTTTTCCATTTCAAAAGTTGAAGTCTACCCAGAAAGCCCATCTTTGATCCAAACGACATTATCTTGGTCTGATAATGACGAAGAAATTAGGCTAAGGGTGAAGTTTAGTGGAAGTCAGAGAAAAGGTTGGACATCAGTCAAGCTAGCTTGCGCGCATATTTTCCCACGTTCTAAAATTCTAAATATTCCTTAATTTAAGCCTAGTTATTGATCAGAGATAAAGGAGAGGCGATTGAGAAATCGTCTTTGCCTGTAATTCTAAATAGGTAAATAGGAGAGAAGGCGTAATCTGTATGTCTATTTATGTTTTCTTTTTCATAGCACAACGGGAATACAAGGAAAACCAGTGTTGCATATGAAGCCTAATGGCATAAATTAATCTTCAGTTTGGGTTTATATTTGGCTCATGCAAGTGTGTTTATTTGATATCTAGTGTATCTAAATATTTCACGTTAATTCCTCATGGTTATTTCTTGATGTATAAAATAGTTTGCATCATAACCATAGAGTTTCAATGGCTAACTTGGCTTCAAAGAATAACCTATCTTCAAAGACTAACTTAGATTCAAAGGCTAACCCTACAAGTAGCACTGAACTTTTTTATCGTTTGATTGACTGTGATAACGATGAGCAAAAAGCCATTCTTGCTGATATCGATCGCACCATGCCGGAATTGGTTTTGCGTGTAGAAGCCTTACTCTCTTCGTCTTCGGATGACACTTTAACCACTCTCATTGACGAGCATTTATCTTCAACACCTTATGTTGAGCATAGTTTCGAAGGTGAAGTTGTCGATCGCTATAGAGTGCATCAAGAGCTAGGCAGGGGAGGGTTTGGTGTTGTGTATTTTGCTTCGCGTAATGATCAAGTGTTTGAACAAAATTTTGCAATTAAGTTCTTTAAACCAGAAGTGGCTCAGCTCTTTGGTAGAAAACTCCTTTTCCGCGAAGCTCAGTTATTAGCAAACCTTAACCATCCATTCATTGCCAAAGTGTACGATGCAGGTCTGTATGACGGTTTGGTCTTTATCGTGATGGAGCATGTTGAAGGCGTCGCTTTGTCTGAGTATCTAGATACCAATCAACCCACGCGTGAAGACATTCTCTCGTTATTTAATGATATTTGTGTCGCTATAGAACATGCACATTCCTGCGATATCATCCATGCAGATCTAAAACCAGAAAACATCTTGGTTGATGCACAAGGTAAACCAAAACTGATAGATTTTAATTTGACTCAACAGCATGAATCTTCAACAGATTTAGTGTGTGATTTTTCTGATGATTTACCGGTGCGCGCAGCAAGTCGTGAATTTGCAAGCCCAGAGCAAATTAGCGGTCAGCCTATTACTGAACAGGCTGATATTTATGCTTTAGGACGAATTCTTGATGAGATGCTTCAATACACAAATCGTTCTAATAAACTGCAGGAAGTGATTGAGTACGCCGCGCATGACAAGATTCATTTACGGTATAAAACCGTTTCAAAGCTTCGAGAAGACATTGAAAATGTTCGCACTTTATACCCGCTAAATTATCGGCAACAGCATAACGGCTATCTTGCGCTGAGCTTCATTCATCGCAATCCAGTAAAGATACTGTCAGGGCTGTTGAGTACTGTCTTTATCATCTTTTTTGCTTTCACATATATTCATGCTTACCAACGTCTGGAGTTACAGCGAACAAATTTGGATTCAATCCTTTATGAGCTTACAACGTTGAATTATCCAATGAACAACAGGCTTTTGGAAAGTATTCCCGACTCTTCGAATCAAGCTTTTAACCGGGCTTGGTTTAGTGGGCAGCCAATGTTTGATTGGCAGTTTGAATCTAGCGACTCATTTGAGGTAAACATCAATGGTGTGGAGCATGAAAACACTTTTGACGATCTCTATCTATTTCAAGAACCTCCTTCATATTTTGAAGCCGATAATCCTAGCTTACCGTTTGATATTGAAAGGGAATCAAATTTGTCCTTTAGGTCGTCCTACATTGCTTAAAAATAATGTTTAAAGATAAGAAATTACATTATGGAAAATAGAGTTGAACTTCAAAATAGAAATAGACTAACGCATCTGATTACCGGATGGCAGAGTGGCTGTAAATCGTCCGAAGCTAAGCTGTACCGGTTCGCGTATTTTAGATTGAAAAAGCTTGCCAAGGAAAAGCGATCTAAGTGTATGCAGATCCAAAGTGAAGGGCTGGTTGCACCACACGATTGCAATAGTTCAACGACAGAGCTTATCCATGAAAGTTATTTGAAAATATCATCCATAGACCGGCTTCAAGTAAGTCAGTCTCGGGAGTTTTTTTTAATGGCAGCAAAGGCAATGCAGCATATTTTGATTAACCGATCATGGGCGTTAAAAGCGAGTAAAAGGCAGCAGGTTGAAACTAATGCCGCTGAAAGTCCACTCTCGATAGAGAGATTGTCTATAGAGAAAAGGGCGATATTGGAACAATCATTAATTCTGTTCAGTGAGCACTACCCTCGGCAGTCCAATGTACTCAAATTAAAATACTATATTGGTCTTAAGCATTCAGAAATCAGTGAATTGCTTGAATGTAGCCCTAGTTTGGTTGAGAAGGACCTTAAATTTGCCCGAAGTTGGCTCCATACTCGAATAGCCGTGTGAACCTCTCGTTTTTCATAAATTAGTAAAATAAATTACGTTTTTTTTCAGATTCCCTGTGTCTTGTTTCGAACAGCCCAATTCCTTAAAAATATGGCGAAACGAAATAAGGCTTCATAAAAAGCTTTATTCATAAGTTAAATCGGCTTAACAGGAAATAACAATGAAAAAGAAAGGTTTACTGGCAACGTCAATTGCAATGGTTCTTGCGGGCTGTGGCTCTGATAGTAGCTCTGGTGGTGCGAGTACATTTTCCGTCACAGCCATTGATGGTTATTTAATTAAGGCAAATGTTTCTGTTGATACGACACAAGATGGTATGTGCGATACGAAGCTAACGGGAGACAGCAGCCAAACTGATATTGATGGCAAAGTAAATATTCCTGTCGCGCATCAAGGGGCGGTGGTTTGTATTGATGCTGTTGCTGGGCAAACAATTGACAGTAACCGTGGTCTTGTTCAGCAGGATTTCATGTTAGCAAATGTGGGCTCTGGCTCTATTGTTAACCCAATGACGAATCTCGTTATGATGGCAATGGCTGACGATAGCACGTTAACGGTAACAGAAGCGGAAGCTTTGATTGTTTCTTCATTAACTGGAGATTCGGGCTTAGATGTATCTGAGAGCTTAATTTTTGGTGATTACATTGCTGATCCAACTGAGCAAGCAGAAGCATTGAATTTGATTGGTGAGGTATTGGTTGATCACTATGGGGAGTCTGTTGAGAATAAATTGAAGCTTGCTGCTGCATTAGCAGAAGCTACGCAAGAGATTATTGAAGACGATAACCAAACTCTAGATGACTATTCTCCGATTGTTGATATTCCAAGCAATGGCGGTGACATCATTGTTACCCCAAACACCCGACCTAAAGTTATAGGCTCTATCGATCTAATTGAGCTTGAGCCAGAAGACACTTGGGTACCGATTGATGTTTCTGATAAGTTTGAAGATGCAGAAGGCGATGTAGTGACATTCAGCCTAAGTTACATCGGTGACGAAGGTAATAATAATCTTTCGATTGATAGTCATTCTGGGGTTATCAGTGGAGAGTTTGGAACTGAAGGTGAGTACGTTTACCATATTTTCGCAACCGATTCTCATGATGCACGTTCATACCCATTAGAAATGAAAGTGTTAGTGGAAGGCGATAATGAATTACCCGTTGTAGATGAAGCTGTTAAAGCTGCACTTCAAGCGGAAATGAATAGTTGGGCGATAACTGAAGGTGAAACGCTTAGCCAAAGTTTAGATGTGAGTGCATTGTTCACAGATGCTGATGACGATGTTCTGAGCTATGAAGTTGAAACGACACTTTCAACAGCGACTCGCACAGGCTTTTATGCATCTGTAAACCCTGAAGGTAAGGTGACATTCAGTGGCGCAGTACCAAGAGCTGCCGCAGCCGGTGATGAAACATTAACGGTTATTGCAAATGACGGTAATGATCTTGAATCGGTTGCAACCACCTTAAGCTTCCCACTTATCGATGAGTCTTACACTCCACCAGTAGATGGTCACCCGTTAGAAAACCAAACTTGGCATTTCCTTGAGTGGGGTTCAGATGATGGTACCGACAGCGGTGTTAATGAAGCGACACGAGTATGGTGTGAATCTCTACGTTTGAGCGATGGCAAGGTTTACTTTAATCAACGCAGTCTAGATAACCTCCAATCTTGTAGTGAAGCGGATACTGTAGAAAGTGAGAGTGCTTATGTGGTTAAAGGTGACATCATTGAGTTAACCATGAATTGGGAAGATGAAGAAGATGGCGTCATGTCTGAAACTCTGCATTTGAAAATTGTGGAAGATGCCGATGCAATGGGCACAGGTACTAAAATGGTGCTGATGTCTTTTGTTGATGAGGAAGAAGATGAACACCAAAGGTTAGCTTGGTATAGCAATAAGTTACTTGCAGAAGCGCGTATTAACCTTGAGTCTGACACTCACGATGGAGACAATGATTTCCCTATGTATTTACCAGGTGCTGCGGATGGCCAGTACGAATTGGGGTATGTTTCTATGTCTATGGGGCTACCTGAATCTGGTGACCAAGGTCAGTATGATGCGAATATCTTTTTTGATATCCCAGGGCATGACATTACGTGTGCTGACTTAAGAGAGTTCTATGAACAGTTTTACATCAGTGGCTATGATGCTCACGGTAAGGCGTTCCAATCATACTCAGGCGGCAGTTGGGGTGGTAACTTTGAGTGCTATGATAATCAAGAGAATGGTGTGAACTTCGTCGGTATTGACTTCGATATTGATGAAGAGTTGCTTGCTGGTGAGGTTTACAGCTTTGTGGGTGAAATGAAGTTTGCAGAGCTTGAATATCTAGAAGAAATTAAGTTCAACATGACATGGAAAGGTGAAAATTACTAATTCACTTTTATCATTCTTGATATGTAGATTATAGATTGAAAGGAAGCCTAACTAAGGGCTTCCTTTTTTATTTTGGCGATAAACTGTCAATTGTGTATTTTTTGGGGTTTACATCATTTGCTATTAAAGCCACTATGAATCTACGAAGAATAGACAAGTAAAGCTGTTAAATAGAAGGATTCTATCCATTTCTTGAATAATGGCTAATTTAGAGGAAGTAATGGCAGGAAACAGTATCGGACAACATTTCCGCGTGACCACGTTCGGGGAAAGTCACGGTATCGCACTAGGATGTATCGTAGATGGATGCCCACCAGGATTAAAAATTACGGAAGAGGATCTTCAGAAGGATTTGGATCGTCGTCGCCCAGGCACTTCTCGTTATACCACTGCTCGTCGCGAAGCTGATGAGGTAAAATTCTTATCAGGTGTATTTGAAGGGCAAACAACAGGCACTTCTATTGGTCTGTTAATTGAAAATACTGACCAGCGCTCTAAAGACTATTCTGAAATAAAAGATAAATTCCGCCCCGGTCATGCTGATTACACTTACCATCAAAAATATGGTGTACGTGATTACCGTGGTGGTGGTCGCTCTTCTGCTCGTGAAACCGCAATGCGTGTTGCAGCTGGTGCTATTGCGAAGAAATATCTGAAGCAAGAGTTTGGCGTTGAAATTCAAGCCTACCTTTCTCAAATGGGTGATATCTCGATTGAGAAAGTGGATTGGAACGAGATTGAGAACAACGCGTTCTTTTGCCCTGATGCAGATAAAGTCCCTGAATTTGATCAGCTTATCCGTGACCTTCTCAAAGAAGGCAACTCGATCGGCGCTAAAATCCAAGTGGTTGCGACCAAAGTCCCTGTTGGCTTAGGTGAACCTATTTTTGATCGTCTAGATGCGGATATTGCTCATGCATTAATGAGCATTAACGCGGTGAAAGGTGTCGAGATTGGTGATGGTTTTGATGTTGTGAACCAGAAAGGCAGTGAGCATCGCGACCCACTGACTCCTGAAGGTTTCTCAAGTAATCATGCTGGCGGTATCTTAGGTGGTATTTCCACTGGGCAAGATATTGTGGCAAGCATTGCGCTTAAACCAACATCTAGCATTACTGTTCCAGGTGATACCATCACTAAAGATGGTGAAGCAACGCAGTTAATTACTAAAGGTCGCCATGATCCATGTGTTGGTATTCGTGCTGTGCCGATTGCAGAAGCGATGTTAGCGATTGTATTGCTTGATCACTTATTGCGTCACCGCGGTCAAAACTTTGGTGTGACAACAGAAACACCGAAAATCTAATTCAGTTTATCTTCATTCAATACAGAATTAAGAGAGACAAAAAAGGGTTGCTTCGTAATGAAGCAACCCTTTTTATGTTCTGCTTGTTTGAGAATATCCTATCTAATGGACAGAGCTTTCTGGGTCTAGTTGGAAAGAAGGCAGACGCCATTTGAATCTAACTGCAGCCATACGCAGTAGATAGCCAGCAACAAGTGTAACAATCGTAGCGGTTACGTCGTTTATACCTAGCTCAAGAAGCCCTAAGTACAAACCTGAAGCGATAAGTGCAACAGATGCGTATAACTCTTCATGTAAAACTAATGGCGTTTGACGGCAGATAAGATCGCGCAACAGACCACCAAATACACCAGTCACCAATGCAGAAACCATACAAATTCCAGGGTGCAGACCCATAGATATAGCGACCTTAGTTCCTATAATACTGAACACAATCAGACCAAGCGCATCCAAACGAATGAATAACCCTTTCAACTTAATTACCCATTTAGCAAGACCTGTCGTAATGACACCCGCCACGCAAGTAATCGCCAAAAATTCAGGGTTTTCTACCCAGCCAAGAGGGTAGTGCCCAAGCAGAATGTCGCGCACTGTACCACCACCAATTGCGGTCGCACTTGCCACCAGCATCACGCCAAACCAATCCATTTTTTGTTTTCCGGCACTGAGTGCGCCAGTCATTGCTTCAGCCGTGATGCCAATGATATATAAAACACTTAATAGCATTGTTGTAACTCTATAAGTTGAGCCTATAAATTGGTGAAATATAAGCTCTAGGATATAAAAATGAAGCGAGAGTTTAGTGGCAAAATGGGTTGATGACGAATGAATATTTGTACTTTAAACAAGGCTTTCAGATTAGCTATAGTAATCGCTATAACAATACGAGCTATAAGGCTTTACCTTATAAATAAAAAAACGCAAAATGCAGCCGTTATTCATCATTTATTGAACACTATGAATCATCAATATTCAGACATTATTACTATCTTCAATAACACTTTCTTTGAAAGTTTTAATACTAAGTTAGAGCTAGGCAAAGACGAGCCGATTTACTTGCCTGCCGATAATACGGTACCTCACCATCGTATTATCTTTGCTCGAGGCTTTTACGCATCAGCACTGCATGAAATTGCCCATTGGTGCGTTGCAGGCGCAGAGCGTCGCTTACTTGAAGACTTTGGTTATTGGTATGAGCCAGATGGACGAACTGAAGCGGTTCAATCTGAGTTTGAAAAGGTGGAAATCCGCCCACAAGCGTATGAGTGGATTTTAGCAATGAGTGCGGGCTTTCCTTTTACAGTAAGCTGTGACAATCTACACGGCGATTTTGAGCCAGATCGTTTGGCTTTTATGCATAAAGTACATAAAGAAGTAATGGGTATTTTAGAAAGTGGCTTACCGCCAAGAGTGAAAATGCTTTCAGAAGCTTTAGTGAGCTTTTACAAAACCCCCAACTTATGTGCTAGCCAATTTATAGTGAAATAAGAGAAGACCATGATTATTGAGTTTGAAGAAAAGTTACTGGAATTGATTGATGCAAGAATTGACAATGCATCAGATGACGAATTATTTGCTGGTGGCTATCTGCGTGGTCATATCTCTCTTTCGGTTGCGACATGTGAAGAAGATGGCATTGAAAACGTTGCAGAATTAAAAGAGCGCATTGAAAAAAGTCTAGATGAAGCACGTTCAGAATTAACACCTGCAGATCGCACTATCGTGAATGATCTATGGGTTGAATTACAAAACCTCGCTTAACCCCTTCTTCCGCACTTTACCTATTTTGTGATTTTTAGACTCATTCGAATTTTTTGAATGAGTCTGTACAATTATTCTGATTGTCCCATTTGTTGAGTCAGTTATTCTAAATGCACTTAACGAGAATATGAAATCTCATCCAATTAGATTAAATATACAAGGATCTATCATGAAAGTTATCGCATTTGGTGCAAGCACAAGCTCTACTTCTATCAACAAAGCTTTGGCAACTTACACAGCAAACTTGATTGAAGGTGCTGAAGTTAAAGTTTTAGATATCAAAGATTACAACGTTCCAATGTTCAGTGAAGATACTGAAAAAGAGATCGGTCAAGCAGAAGGCGCGCAAGCTTTCCTACGTGATTTAGCAGAAGCTGATGCTTTTGTTATTTCGTTTGCAGAGCACAACGGTCACTACCCAGCGGCATACAAAAATTTGTTTGATTGGGCAACCCGTATTGAGCGTTCAGTGTTTGGTGAGAAACCAGCGGTTTACATAGCAACTTCGCCTGGTCCTGGTGGCGCTCAAACAGTACTTGGCGCAGCAGTTGGTTCAGCTCCTTACTTTGGTGGCAATGTGAAAGCATCACTTTCTGTTCCAAGTTTCTACGATAACTTTGACTTTTCAACTGGCTCGGTAAGTAATGATGATATTGCTGCACAGCTTAAAGATGCGGTTGCTAAGTTAGCTCAGTAAATTGGCAAGGTCGCTAATAGCTTTTAATTCAGTCACTAACTAACTCAAAGCTAGAAAATAAGATTATAAAAGAGCCTGACCATAATTATATGAGTCAGGCTTTTTTTGATAGGTTACCTATCTATGAACTTGCTCTGTTACATACCTAAGAATTTGCTTTTTTTTCAGCAACCCAGCCTGCGGTGAGTTCTTTTCCTTTACGTAATCTTCTTACCCACATTCGGCTTGGATGAATGGCTTCAAGCACATCAGCAGGTAGGGGTAAAGGATCCCCACAAATTTGTGACGCTAAAACCTCTGCTAAAAGAGGGGTAGAGCTTAAGCCTCGGGAGCCCAAACCGATAAAGCAGAACAAGTTCGGATAACTGGTAACTGGCTCGATATCGTCGATAGCATCACGCTGCGGATTAAAGTTGTGCAGATTCTGATATTGCTCTTTGATGGATTCTAAATCGCCAACATTACCGACGAATGGTAGGTGGTCTCGGCTCACGCTTCGGATACCTTGGCGCGCTAAGTTGCCGCTGGTATCGACATCTTGTGTCCATGACTGATCCGGTAACGAGCCGTGAAGACGTTCGCCATTGTGTTGCTGCACTTCGCTGTCAAACTCTTGGTCGATATTGGTTTTGTCGTAATTAGCGCCAATACAGTGGTGACCGTTATTTGGATTTTTCGGGGTTAGGTAACCATCAAAGCACAATACAGTTTTTAGTTTGCTTAGGTTCTCTGTAGTTGGGATATGACTGACTTGACCTTTAACTGGCGTCAGAGGTACGGGACGAGTTTGTTCAAATTGGGTGAACTTGTGTCCATTCGCGACAACGACTTGGTTGTGCTTTGTTTGAATCTCACCTTTGGGTGTTTGTATTGTGAGCTGCCATTGTTGTTCAGCTTCAAGCCACTCAAGTTGGGTGACTTGGTGGTGATAGTGCGCGCTTACTTGGCTTGTATCTTCTAACTTTTCGATTAGCCCTTGGGTAAATTGAAGAGGGCTTAACCAGCCACCAATTGGGAAGTAAACACTTTCTTTATCAACAGGTAAGCCAATCTTATCGTTCGCTTGTTTTGGCGATAAACGTTGAATCAAGTCTGTGTGAAAATTGCCTTCCAACATACGATTAAGCTTTTTCTTAGAGCTTTCATCCCACATTAAAATATTCACGCCGCACCAGTTGTGGTCGAACTCAATACTTTCCGCTGCTTGGTTGATAAATTGACGAGCAAATAAAAGCCCAGGTCCAAAGACTCGAGAAACATTGGCTTTTGCTTCACTTAGCAACGGATAAATCGCTCCTTGATTATTACCCGAGGCATTACCCGCAGCTTGCTGATGCTCGCAGTAAAGAGTAATGTTTTTTCCTCTTCGTGAAAGCGTTTTAGCTAGAGCTGCACTTGCAATTCCTCCGCCAATGATTGCAATGTCATCACAGGATGTAGGCTTAGAGAGTGCATACCAAGGTTTTATATTGGTATAAGGCACTTTATCTTTTAGCGCGCCTGCGATCATTTCACGTTTAGTACCAAAGCCTTTGACCTTTTTCATATCAAAGCCAGCTTCAATCAACCCTCTGCGAACAAAACCAGCAGCGGTGAACGTTGCGCAGCTGCAACCTTGTTTAGCCAATTTGGTCATGCCGTTGAATAGGTCTTGGTTCCACATTTCTGGGTTCTTGCTTGGTGCAAACCCGTCTAAGAACCAAGCATCAACTAAACCTTCATGTGGGGTAGGCACGTTTGGCATACAATCTTTAATATCGCCAAACCATAAGTCTAGCGTAATTGCCCCGTCAGCAAGCACAACTCGGTGGCATTCAGGAAGTGCGATTGGATAGTGAGTTTGTAATTGCTCAGCATACTTCGCAAGTTCAGGCCAAGCTTGATGTGCCTTGATTAAATCCGCTTTATTCAGTGGGTACTTTTCGAAACTGACGAAATGTAATTCTTTGGTAATAGCTTCAGGGTTATCTTTAAGGAAGGCTTCGAACCATTGCCAAACGGCTAGGAAGTTTAAGCCTGTCCCAAAGCCTGTTTCAGCAATCACAAAACGGCGCTGTTGATGTTCAACCCAACGCTCTGGTAGGTGGTTTTGTTTTAAGAAGACATAGCGAGTTTCTTCTAATCCATTTACATTAGAGAAGTAAACGTCGTCAAATTGGTCTGAAACTGGGGTACCAGCTTCGTTCCATTCCAGCTCTGCATTAGTAATTGAAGTCATAAAACCTGTCATTTTGTGATTTGAAGCGATATGTTGGAGGGGATTGTACGAATTTCTAGGAAAGCTGACCACTTTTGTTATGCTTCTTAGTTATCATCTAGTTGAATTTTGAATTATAGGAATGTCACATGAAACGAGTCGTAATCACCGGTATGGGTATTGTTTCAAGTATCGGTAACAACGTCGAAGAAGTTTTAGCATCTTTAAAAGAGGGTAAATCTGGTATCACAGCTTCAGAGCAGTTCAAGGAAAATGGCTTGCGCTCTCAAGTTTGGGGTAACCTAAAAATGAACCCTGCTGACCATATCGATCGCAAAAAAATGCGCTTTATGGGTGATGCAGCGGCATTCGCATATCTTTCAATGGAACAAGCAATTGCAGATTCAGGCTTAACTGAAGACCAAGTATCTAATGACCGCACGGGTATCGTTGCGGGTTCAGGCGGTGCTTCTTCTCTAAACCAAGTTAATGCTGTAGACATCATCCGAGAGAAAGGCGTTAAGCGTGTTGGTCCATACATGGTTCCACGTACAATGGCTTCTACGGTTTCTGCTTGTTTGGCTACTCCTTTCAAAATCCGTGGTGTGAACTATTCTATGAGTTCTGCATGTGCAACTTCTGCACACTGTATTGGTCACGCAATGGAGCTTATCCAACTAGGTAAGCAAGACGTAGTATTCGCTGGTGGCGGTGAAGAACTAGATTGGTCTCTGACTATGATGTTTGACGCTATGGGCGCACTTTCTACGAAGTACAACGACACTCCAGAATTGGCTTCTCGTACCTACGATGCAGACCGTGACGGTTTTGTTATCTCTGGTGGCGGCGGCATGCTAGTTATTGAAGAGCTTGAGCACGCTGTTGCTCGTGGCGCAAAAATCTACGGTGAAATCGTAGGTTACGGCGCAACTTCAGATGGCTACGACATGGTTGCTCCTTCTGGTGAAGGCGCGGTTCGTTGTATGAAGATGGCAATGCAAAACGTTGATGGCGTTGACTACGTGAACACTCACGGTACTTCAACTCCTGTTGGTGACGTTAAAGAACTTGGCGCAATCCAAGAAGTCTTCTCTCAAGGTAATGGCGGCGGCAACAGCCCTGCAATCTCAGCAACTAAAGCGATGACAGGTCACGCTCTAGGTGCAGCTGGTGTACACGAAGCAATTTACTCAACACTAATGCTTGATAACGGCTTTATTGCTCCAAGCATTAACGTTGCAAACCTAGACGAAGCAGGCGCAGGCTTAGACATCGTTACTGAAGCTCGTGAGCAAGAGTTGACTACAGTAATGTCTAACAGCTTTGGCTTCGGTGGTACTAACGCAACATTAGTTATTAAAAAGTACCAAGCTTAATCTTTAGCTTTATAACTGAATTTTAGTTTTATAACTTAACCTTTAGTTTCTATGAAAGGTTAAAGCACGGTTTCCAGAGCTGGTCAGTGCTCGTTTTTAACGGCTGACTGAACAGACGCAGACTTTGTCCCACGGAGAGCGGGACAGGATCCTTTTGTTCTGGATATTTGCCCGGTTGTTTATCAGCCGGGCATTTTTATATCCAATAGCCTGGTTTAATTTAAGCGCTTGGTTTATTTTAAGTGCCGAGTTTAAATTTCTGAGCTTAGTCTAATCCAAGTGCAGGTTTTTACTCTTCAGCACTTATTGGCTTTAGTCTGTGTGGTATCAATTGCAGGTATATTACCTTTCGATACTGTGATAGCTTTTCTGCATAACCTTTCCATTCTCACTTATTCAAAGAACTTACCTCGATGAAAATCTTAATTGATGAAAACATGCCTTATGCTGAGCAGTTATTTAGCCAGTTAGGGGAAGTAACACTTAAATCTGGTCGCACATTAACAGCCGATGATCTTGTGGATGTAGATGCTCTTATGATCCGCTCTGTTACTAAAGTAAACGCAGATCTAATAGCAAAAGCCAACAAACTAAAATTTGTAGGAACTGCCACCGCAGGTATGGACCATGTTGATCAAGAGTTAATGAAAGAACGAGGTATTTTCTTCACAGCTGCGCCTGGGTGCAACAAAGTTGGCGTTGCCGAATACGCCTTCAGCTCAATGATGGTGTTGGCTCAGCAACAAGGCTTTTCAGTCTTCGATAAAACGGTTGGCATAATTGGTTGCGGTCAAGTCGGTAGCTACTTGGCAAAATGTTTAGAAGGCATTGGCATTAAAGTGCTGCTAAGCGATCCTCCTAAGCAAGAAGCAGGGGATACGCGTCAATTTACTGAATTATCGACGCTCCTTGAACAGTCAGATGTGATTACCTTACATACTCCAATCACAAAAACGGGTGATCACCCAACTCACCACTTAATTGATGAGAAAGTTCTAAACGGTTTGAGAGCAGATCAAATTCTGATTAACGCGGCTCGCGGTCCAATCGTGGATAACCAAGCGTTAAAAGCCCGCCTGCAAAAAGCCGATGGTTTTACCGCAGTATTAGATGTGTTTGAGTTTGAGCCTGAAGTCGATATGGAGCTTTTGCCACTACTGGCTTTTGCTACACCACATGTCGCAGGGTATGGCTTAGAAGGCAAAGCTCGTGGTACGACAATGATCTTTAATAGCTACTGTGAGTTCTTAGGTAATGATTTAAGATCTTCTGCCAGTGATTTATTGCCAATAGCACCAGTGCCACAAATGAAATTAGATAGAGCATGGGATGAAGCAACACTGCACAATTTAACTCAGTTAGTCTATGATGTGCGCAAAGACGATGTATTGTTCCGTCGTAATATTTCTACTCCAGGATCTTTTGACAAAATGCGCAAAGAATATTGGGACAGAAGAGAGTACAGTGCGATCGAGCTGATAGGTGATGAAGAATGTAACTTATCGCCATTAGCTAAACTCGGTTTTATGGTTAAGCCAAATTTATAAAAGAGAGAAACAATGAGCCAAGAATTTAATATTGCTATTTTGGGTGCGACTGGTGCGGTTGGTGAAACCATCCTTGAAGTACTTGGAGAGCGTAAATTCCCTGTCGGTGAACTGCACTTACTAGCAAGTGAACGTAGTGAAGGCAAAACTTCCCGTTTTAACGGCAAAACAATACAAGTGCAAAATGTAGAAGACTTTGATTGGTCTCAAGTACATATTGCGTTTTTCTCTGCAGGCAGCGAACTTTCTGAAAAATGGGCACCAATTGCCGCTGACGAAGGTGTTGTAGTTATCGATAACACATCACGTTTCCGCTACGAATACGATGTTCCTCTGGTTGTGCCAGAAGTAAACCCTGAAGCCATTGCTGAATTCCGTAATCGCAATATTATTGCTAATCCAAACTGTTCAACGATTCAGATGGTAGTAGCACTTAAGCCGATTCATGATGAAGTGGGTCTTGAACGTATTAACGTATCAACTTACCAATCAGTTTCTGGTGCTGGCAAACCTGGTATCGATGAGCTTGCAGGTCAAACGGCTAAGCTACTGAACGGTACTCCAGCTGAACCTGAAGCATTTTCTCAGCAGATCGCTTTTAACTGTATTCCTCAAATCGATGAATTCACAGAAAACGGCTATACGCGTGAAGAAATGAAGATGGTATGGGAAACTCAAAAAATCTTCGCTGACTCTTCAATTACAGTGAACCCTACTTGTGTTCGTGTACCTGTATTCTACGGTCACGCAGAATCTCTACACATCGAAACTCGTTCACCAATTGGTGCAGAGCAAGCTATTCAGCTTCTAGAAAATACTGAAGGTGTTGAAGTTTTCCAAGCACTAGATTTCCCTACTCAGGTTCGTGATGCAGGTGGTAAAGACCACGTAATGGTTGGTCGTATTCGTAATGATATCAGCCATCATAGCGGTTTGAATATGTGGGTTGTCGCTGATAATGTCCGTAAAGGGGCAGCGACAAACGCAGTGCAAATTGCTGAAGTTCTTATTCGCGATTATTTCTAAGCACAAAGCCTTACCGACTAAAGCCTCACATTAAAGTGGGGCTTTTTTAATCAACAAGAACAATCGAGAAATAAATTGTGTGAAATTACTGCGAATATTGCGGCTGTGACACATTTTTTGTTTTCATTCCTATAGTTTTGCCACGTTTATCCGATATATTTAATAGATCATCATTTTATTTGAACCTAGCACTAGCTGAGCCTTTTATGTGTCAATTTTTTAAGCAGTGGTTAATGCCTTTAGCATTGATTGTTGCGTCTCAGATTTCCGTTGTTCATGCAGATACCATTCGAGTGGTTGGACCTAATGGTCAAATACAATCAGCTCCTACGTTTTCAGAACCAGTGCAGAGAACACAACAAACAGCCGCTTCCAATCAAGCGAGTGAACCATCGCGTTTTTACGGTCCAACTAATGGTACTGAAACGTTGTGGTCAGTTGCATCAAAATTACGCCCCGCTAACTCAGTTTCTGTGCAACAAACCCTGCTGGCGATTTACCAACTAAACCCGCAAGCGTTTGAGAATCAGAATATCCATAGCTTGCTCCCGAGCAGCAACTTACGAGTGCCTTCTCTAGAGCAAGTTCGCTCAAATTCGACTCAGCAAGCTGTCAGAATAATGGATTCTCACCTTGCGAAATTAAATACCCCTACGGTGACGCCAACTAATCCTGCACCTATTACGCCTATCGCAGCTACAGCTCCTTCCGCTGAAGTAGCCACGTCTCCGGTAACACCAGCAGTAACATCACCAGTTGCACCAAAAGTTCAAACAACACCTCCGCGCAGTCAGCCTACTGGTTCAAAGAAAATGAACGTTTTGGAGCAGCAGTTAGAAGTGTCGGAAAGCGAGCTTTTAGCTTTAGAAGAAAAAAATCACCAGTTGCGCCTAATGCTCTCAAATGTGCAATCAGAAGTTGATGGATTAAAAGATGAGTTAAGTGATGAAGACCGAATTCGAAACGAAGTCGAAAAGCTGCTGTCTGAAGAGCGCCAAAAAGTGGCAGAAACCCAAAAAATGGCTCCAAGTCCAATGGATGATTTCCTATCTAATGGTTGGATTGTCGCTGCTTTAGCCATAATTCCGGGTGCTCTAATAGGGTTGATCGTTGTATTGCTCCTTGGTCGTAAGTCGAACAAAGAAGATGATCAACAGCCAGAACAGAAGACTGAGCAACAGCCTCAAATCCAGGATGAAATGGCTCCTATCGCAATTGGCGATGATATGGAGAACCTTGATGATGATCTTGACCTGAGTGATGAGCTATTCGGTGACGATGATGATGCCGAAGCATTATTCAGCGATGAACCTTCAAATGAAGAAGATGATGTCTTTGCTGGTCTTAGCGATGACGATCTAGATTTCAATCTTGATGGTGAAGATGGCGATGACCCGTTCGCTGGTATTGGTGACGATGGCGACTTGGACGCCGGGTTTGATGAGCTCGATAGTGCAACTGGCATTAGTGTTAATGGTGAAGATAAAGCGCTCGGATTGGAAGAGATGGAACGTTCTCTGGATGAGAACCCTGTTGATTCTCTTGAAGATAGTGAAGGCGATTTTGACCTTTCCGATGATAGTGCAATGTCGATGGATGATATCGAGGCTCTACTTTCTGAAGAAGCACCTGTTGAAGATTTAGGTTCAGACTCGCTTGATCAATCTATGCTTGATGATTTGCTTTCTGGATCCGGCGATGATGACGATGATGATTTCGATATTGATGCGCTTATTTCAGACCAACAAGCGGATAGCTCGCCATCTCAAGATGCTGCAAGTGACGATTTTGATATTGATGCATTACTTGCTGAACAACAAGGTGATACAGCGACACCTGAAGATTCGGCTAGTGATGACTTTGACATCGATGCATTAATATCAGAGCAACAAGATGCACCAACAGTAAGTTCTGAAGATGATATCGACGATATCTTTGCTCAAGTAGAAGCTGAAACGAATGCTGCTAAACCAGCCGCAGATGAGTTTGATCTTGGTGCGGCAGAGCTCGCATCCGATGATGACATTGATAGTATTCTTTCTCAGTTCAATGAACCTGTTGTAGAAGAGTCTTCACTAGAAGAAACGGAAGAAGAGCCGATTAGTTCTGCAGAAACTGCAGCGGATTATGGTTTAGAGAATACCGAGCTTCTTGATGAGTTACTTGATGGTAATGATTTTGATTTGTCTGACTCAACAGATTTGCTTGATGACGTACTTAATGAGCCTGAAGCTACCTCTGAAGACAATGAGTATGATCCTCTTGCTGAATTAGAAGAGTTATCAGGCTTATCTGATGAAGAGTCAATTGATGAAGACAGCACTGATACTTTAGAAGAACTACTATCTGAAAGTTCTGATGAGACTGATGACTTTAATCTCGAAGAGGATAGTACCGATCTCTTAGATGATTTCTTATCGGAAAGTACTGATGACGATATCTCGAATCTGTCTCTGGATAGTGATGAAACTTTAGACGAACTGCTTGGTGATGATCTAACCGATGATGGTGCAGAAGAGTCAGGCAGTTTGGATCCATTTGATGACCTCATTGGCAGTGATATTGAAGACTCAGAGTCTCTTGATGCTGATTTAGATGATGAGCCTGAACAACCTGAACAACCTGAATCACCGAATGCTGATTTTGAACTTCCCGAAGAAATTTCGGCTGATGCTTTAGAATCAGAAGAATCAGAAGAATCAGAAGAACCGGAAAAGCTAACTGAAGCTGACGATTCGGATGATGATATTGAGTTTAATAGTGAAGAGTTTATCGATGATCTATTTGAGGTTGCCCCTCAAGCAGATCCGCTACTTGATGACACTATCGAGCCATCTGGCGAAACAGTAACTAATGATATCAATTCGATTGACGATCTTGAGTTGGACGGGGAAGATTTAGAATCTCCAGAATCTCCAGAATCTCCAGAATCTCCAGAATCTCCAGAATCTCCAGAATCTCCAGAATCTCCAGTTTCTGAAAGTGAGACTTTAGAAGCTGATGACCTCGATTTAAGTGGTGTATCTGAAGAAGATGAAGACACAGTTGAAGATTGGTTGTCAGAAGCGATTGATGATGTTGAATCTGCGTCTGATTATGAAGCGGACTTTGACTTTACTCCTGAAATTCAAGGGAATGAACAGTTTGACAAGTAGCTGTAGATGAATCTGTGCCAGAGCCAGAGCCAGAGGCAGAGCTAGAGCCAGAGCCAGAGCCGGAGCCAGAGCCAGAGCCAGAGCCAGAGCCAGAGCCAGAGCCAGAGCCAGAGCCAGAGCCAGAGCCAGCCAAGTCTGAAGTCATGCCTGAGTCAATTCCGAATGAATTCGGTGTGCCTCAAGATGATGATTGGTTATTTGAAGAGGAACCACCAACGCCAGAGCAAGAGAGTGTTCAGGATATCGCTCCTGAAACCGAGTCTGCTCCTCAACAAGAAGCGGAACAAGCAGTTCCAGAGCTCCCTGAGCTTGAAGATGTGGCTGAAACTGACTTCTCTGCCCCTGAAACTGCAGAGCAGCAAGTAACAGCGGCAGTAGAAGGTGATGATGCACTTAGTTCGGATGAAGGTGCGCTTTCTGAAAGCTCACCAGTAGTGGAAGTACCTACTAGCGATGAAACTATTGCAACAGAAGTTCCTCAAGTAGAAGAAGTGTCACCAGCTGATGAAGTTGCTGAACAAGAAGACGTTCTTACGCAAGAAGAGCCGATTACACAAGAAGAACCTATTTCGTTAGAGGAACCTGTTGCAGCAGAAGAACCTAGCGTGGAAGAAGACTCTTTGTTGGAACAAGCTCCACCTGTTGAAGATATCGAAATGGACAGCTCTGATGACCTCTCGTTTGATGACTTAGAGCTTCCAGAATTTGGTGAAGATGAAGCGTTAGCGGATTTAGAAACTCCTGAAGAAGAAGCACCAACTGATACTGAAAGTGATCTTGAGAGTGAACAACAAGATGCTACACCTTCATCCGTTGATCCGTCAGCACCTGAAAGCCTCCAAGATGAAGATCTGGATGATTTTTCAATTGATGACTTAGAGCTACCTGAGTTTGGTGAAGATGAAGCGTTAGCGGATTTAGAAACTCCTGAAAGAGAAGCACCAACTGATACTGAAAGAGATCTTGATAGTGAACAGCAAGAGGCAGCACCTTCAGCCTTTGAGCAGCCAGTACCTGAAAGCTTCCAAGGTGAAGAGCTGGATGATTTTTCAATTGATGACTTAGAGATACCTGAGTTTGGTGAAGATGAAGCGTTAGCTGATTTAGAAACTCCTGAAGAAGCACCAACTGATACTGAAAGAGATCTTGATAGTGAACAGCAAGAAGCTGCACCTTCAGCCGTTGAACAGCCAGCACCTGAAAGCCTCCAAGGTGAAGATCTAGATGATTTTTCAATTGATGACTTGGAGCTTCCCGAGTTCGGCGAAGAAGAAGCACTAGCTGATTCTGAGAATACTCTTGAAGCTGAGTCTGAAGTTGATGCGCCTTTACAGGATGTTGCTCAAGGTGAGAATAAGCTTGAAGAATCAGAACAAGAAATTGAGTCGCTTTCTGAGTCGATGGAAGAAACGTTACCTTCAGATGAAGATGACAAGTCTCCTGAAGAAAACGTCATTCAAGAAGAGATACCTGCAGGCAATGATCCGGTAGAAAGTGAAGCCGATGAGGATGTCACTTTTGATGATTTAGAGTTACCGGAATTTGATGAGGCTGATGCTTTAGCAGAAGCTATCAGCTCAGGAGATGAAGAACTTTTAGAACAAGATTTAACCAGTGATTTAGAAGCTTTTGAGTTTGATGACAAGGATCTACCTGAATATGACGAAGAAAGCGCTAAAGCTGACTCTGCGGTAGAACCTGGCGATTCAGATGAGTCACTGCCAGTATCTGAAGAGTTTGGTTTAGAAATCGATGAGCTCGAATTACCAGAATATGGTGAAGACGATGCTATTTCTGATGCTTTCTCTGAAAACGCGCCTGTTGAAGCAGATTCTAATGAATTTGAAACGGGTTCTAATGATAATCAAACCACAGAAGAGGTTTCACAAGAAAAGCCAATAGAGAGCTTTGTGGGTGAAGAGGGCGATGATCAAGATGCACTGCATGATTTATTCTCAAATCCAAGTTCGCTAGATCTATCAAGTTCACTAGATTCTGATGATCATAATCCTGAAGCTTTTAACACCGAAGCACAGAATACCGAACCGCTGGACATTGAAGATGAGCTTTTAGATGGCTTTGACAATTTCGATGAAACCGCTTTAGCTGAGCTATTATCTGAAGATGTTCAAGACTCAGTAGACAACATGTTCTCTCAACCTATGGATTCTACTTCAATCGATAGTGCTGGGCTGGATCTTGAAGCCATGCTAGAAGTGGGTGGCGAAGACTGGAATGGTTTTAGCTTATCGCCAGATCAACAATCGGAATTACCTAGTGATGTACCTGCTGATCAACAAGAAGTATGGGACTCATTAAAACAACAGCCAGAGCCTAAAATTCAAGAAGAAAATTGGGGTCAACAAGAGAACCTGACAGAGCAAGAGGCTAGCTCAAACTCATACATGACAATTGATGAGTTGATGGCTCAAGTTGAAGGAGAGGGAGAAGCTCTTAACCCAGATGAAGAAGAACTGAAACTTGATGTTGGCTTGAATGAATTTCCGGATGTAATAGGTGATATTGGCGATATTGATGTCGACAGTAACGCTGAGGCGGCTGGGAAGCTCGATTTAGCGAAGATATACATTGAGATGAGTGATCCACAAGGAGCAATAAAATTACTTGAGGAAGCCATAGTTGATGGCAGCGATGATATTCGCCGTGAGGCAAAAAATCTTATCGATGTCTTAAACGGTCGATAATAATAAACATCTTATAAGGGTAGCTGAAGCTACCCTTTATTTTTCTTGCTCACTGGCTCCGTGAGCCTTTTTAAGTATATACTTCCAGCCCCTTTTTCAAAGAGAACGAAAACATGAAAATTGCTTTAGGTATTGAATACAACGGTACCCACTATTTTGGTTGGCAGCGCCAACGTGACGTAAAAAGTGTCCAAGAAGAATTGGAAAAGGCTCTTTCTGTTGTCGCAAACCATCCTATTGAAGTGCAGTGTGCCGGTCGTACAGACGCAGGGGTACATGGTACAGGGCAAGTTGTTCACTTTGAGACGAATGTTGACCGAAAAATGGTAGCGTGGACGATGGGGGCAAATGCAAATATGCCTAAAGATATCGCCGTTCGTTGGGCTAAAGAAGTGCCTGAAGAGTTCCATGCCCGCTTCACTGCAACTGCAAGACGCTACCGCTATGTGATTTTTAATCATGCTCTAAGACCTGGAATTTTGAACTCAGGGGTCAGTCATTATCATGGTGATCTTGATGAGGAAAAAATGCATGAAGCCGGTCAGTACTTACTCGGTGAAAACGACTTCACCTCATTTAGAGCTATGCATTGCCAGTCTCGCAGCCCTTGGCGCAACATCATGCATTTAAACGTCACCCGCCATGGTCACTATATTGTGATTGATATAAAGGCGAATGCTTTCGTCCACCATATGGTACGAAATATCACAGGAAGTCTCATTGCTGTCGGTAAGGGAGATAAATCTCCAGAGTGGATTCAATGGTTGCTTGAGGCTAAAGAGAGAAGGTTAGCTGGGGCAACAGCAAAAGCGGAAGGCTTATACCTAGTTGATGTTGATTACCCTGAACATTTTGAGTTACCACGCGAACCTATAGGTCCGTTATTTCTTCCTGATAATTTGAATAAAATGTGAGACTTAGGTTCAAAAATTATTATCAGATGGTGAGTAATATAGAGTGAAAAAATAGGTACAACCAGTTTTTTATCTACACTCGCTGTTTTATGTGGTTTAATCTCCTCGCATAATTCCCAAATTTATTTCTTTCGCAATTAGGCGGAGGAATCGAAATAAAAGGTCTTCCATGAGTTGGCTTGAAAAAATTTTAGAAAAGAGCAACATCGTTTCATCTCGTAAAGCGTCTATCCCTGAAGGGGTTTGGACTAAATGTACTTCTTGCGAGCAAGTGCTTTACCATGCTGAGTTAGAGCGTAACCTAGAAGTATGTCCGAAATGTGACCATCACATGCGTATGAAGGCGCGTCGTCGTCTTGACACCTTTCTTGATAAAGGTGAACGCGTTGAACTAGGTTCTGAACTAGAGCCGCGTGATAAGCTTAAGTTTAAAGACTCAAAACGTTATAAAGAACGTATCTCTACTGCTCAAAAGAACAGTGGCGAAACGGATGCATTAATTGCAATGAAGGGTGAACTTCTTGGCATGCCAATCGTAGCGTGTGCTTTTGAATTTTCTTTCATGGGCGGTTCAATGGGTTCTGTTGTTGGTGCTCGTTTCGTTAAAGCAGTCGATGCAGCTATTGAAAACAACTGCGGTTTAGTTTGTTTTTCTGCAAGTGGCGGTGCACGTATGCAAGAGGCTCTAATGTCTCTAATGCAAATGGCGAAAACCAGTGCGGCACTAGAGCGTTTATCTGCTAAAGGTCTTCCATTTGTATCAGTAATGACTGATCCAACAATGGGCGGTGTTTCAGCGAGTCTTGCGATGCTTGGTGATATCAATATTGGTGAACCAAAAGCTCTGATTGGCTTTGCTGGTCGCCGAGTGATTGAACAAACAGTACGTGAAGACCTTCCTGAAGGTTTCCAGCGCAGTGAGTTCTTATTGGATCATGGTGCAATCGATATGATCGTTGATCGACGTGAAATGCGTCAGCGTGTTGCTAGCCTAGTTGCTAAAATGACCAATCATTCTTCTCCATTAGTAGTTTCTGTGAACGATTCACCGAATGAAGCTGCTTATGAAGTACCAGAAGCTTCAGAAAAAGGGTAAAGTACTCTCTAACAAACCGACATAATTATGGTTATAAGTTAGATGAGTCAACAACCTATTCCTCAAGCCACATCCTCATTAGAGATGTGGCTTGATTATTTATCAAACATCCACACTAGTGCTATTGACTTAGGTTTAGACCGAGTTAAAGCCGTTGCTTTAAAAGCAAACCTCATAAAGCCTGCCAAACATATCATCACTGTTGCCGGAACTAACGGCAAAGGTTCAACTTGTGCATTGATGGAAGCAATCTTACTTGATGCTGGATATTCTGTTGGCGTTTACAGTTCTCCTCACTTGATTCGCTATAACGAACGAGTACGTATTAATGGGCAAGATCTTCCTGACCAAAAGTTAGTTTCTTCATTCGATTTCATTGAACATGAACGTGGCGATATTAGCCTGAGTTTCTTTGAATATGGCACATTAGCAGCATTGCGATCTTTTCAAGTTGAGCAAGTTGATGTGGTCTTACTTGAAGTTGGGCTTGGAGGAAGATTAGACGCAACTAATATTGTAGATCATGATGTTTCTGTGATTACGAGTTTAGCCGTTGATCATGTCGATTGGCTCGGTGATGATATTAATGCTATTGGTTTTGAAAAAGCGGGTATCTATCGCAGCGGTAAGCCTGCTATTTGCGGTCAACCTAAGCCTCCTGCAACGGTTGCAGCTCATGCAGATGATATCAGCGCTGAGTTTTACCAAGTTGGTATCCAATATACTTATCAAGTTGATGGCGATGTATGGCACTGGAACAGTGGTGCTTTCCAACTTGAAAATCTTCCCGTACCCAGTTTACCCTTGCCGAATGCGGCAACGGCTTTAATGGCTTTAGGAACATCAGAGCTAAGCATCAGTGATGTGAATGTCGTTAATGGTCTGAAAAGTGCTAAGCTACCAGGAAGAATGCAGCAAATTAGCCATGAACCTATCATTGTTTTAGATGTGGCGCATAACCCTCATTCAGCTGAGTATTTTGCAACGCAAGTAGAGCAACTCTATGCTGGAAAAACACTGCATATGGTAGTGGCAATGCTGCATGATAAAGATATCCCCGCAACTTTAGACGTTCTTTCTCCCATTGCTCATCATTGGTACCCTGCTTCATTACAAGGTCCAAGGGCTGCAACAGCCAATGAGCTTTGTCAGAGTTTACCTGTAAGTGTCAGTGAGTTTTCTAGCCCTGTCGATGCGTTTAATGCTGCTGTAGTTGCAGCAAAGCCTGAGGATGTCATTCTTGTCGTGGGTTCGTTCCATACTGTGGGTGAGGTATTGGAGCATTGGCAGAAAAAAGGAAATTAGATGGCAAGTAAATTTCAAAGCAGACTGGTTGGTACTATTGTTTTGGTCGCTATCGGTGTGATCGTTTTACCAGATGTACTTGATGGTAAAAAGGCACACTACAAAGAAGAATTTGCGAGTATTCCAATCAAGCCAGAACTGGAAAGTAATATTGAAGTCTTTGAGGTCATTGAACCAATAGAGGATGATATAGCACTTCCTGATTCACCAGTTGCACAAACCGCGAAAAGTTCTATTGAGAACTCTAAGCAAGCTTCTGTTGATGAAGTTGTTGTAGTCGAGAAAGTCATTCCAGAGAGAAATGAATATCAAGAGAGTGCTTGGATTATTCAGCTAATGGCTTTGAAGAATGCAGACAATGCAAAAAATGTGGTTAAGGATTTGCAAAAGCGTGGCTATCAAGCTCATGCGAAGCAAGAAAAATCATTTACGAGAGTAATTGTTGGACCTGATGTTTCTAAATCTAAACTTGAGCGACAAGTTAAGGAATTAGAAAAAATTACCGGTTCAAAAGGTCAATTGCTCAAATTTAAGCCGTTAAATCCATAAGAAAACGTTTGCGTCAGCATTTTTTCTGTTAAAATGCGCGCCAACTTAAGATGAAGAATTCATGAATTGGTTAGATTTTGTCATTTTAGGCGTGATCGGCTTCTCTGCCGTGATCAGTTTAGTCCGTGGTTTCGCTAAAGAAGCATTATCACTTGTTATTTGGTTTGGAGCATTTTTTATTGCTAGCCAGTACTACGCGAAATTAGCGGTGTACTTCACCAATATCGAAGATGAGATGTTTCGTAACGGAACGGCAATTGCAGCGTTATTTGTTGCAACACTAGTGGTTGGTGCATTGGTTAACTATGTCATCGGTCAGCTAGTACAGAAAACAGGGCTATCAGGTACAGATAGAATCCTCGGAGTCGTATTTGGCGCTTTACGAGGTGTTTTAATTGTATCAGCAGTACTGTTTTTTATGGATGCGTTTACCGCATTCCCAAGTTCGGAATGGTGGACAAGCTCTCAGCTAGTACCTGAGTTTAGCCGAATCATCGCCCCATTCTTTGAACATTTACAAGCAACATCTAGTTTCTTATCTGGCGCATTTTAGCGCCAGTTACTGTCGCAAATCGAGGATTAGAACATGTGTGGTATTGTTGGAATCGTAGGTTCAACGCCTGTAAACCAGTCAATTTATGACGCGTTAACGGTATTACAGCATCGTGGCCAAGATGCCGCTGGTATTTGTACCATTGAAAGCAATCGTTTCCGTCTGCGTAAAGCTAACGGTTTAGTAAAAGATGTTTTTGAAGCAAAACACATGCAACGCCTACAAGGTTCAGTAGGCATTGGACATGTTCGTTACCCAACTGCAGGTAGTTCAAGTGCCTCAGAAGCTCAGCCTTTCTATGTAAACTCACCTTTCGGTATCACTCTTGCTCACAATGGTAACTTAACAAATGCGAATCAAGTTCGTGAGAAGCTATTTGAAAAAGACCGCCGTCATGTAAACACTACTTCTGATTCAGAAGTGCTGCTTAACGTTCTTGCTCACGAAATTGACACAGTGAAAGGCAACGTAACCTCTGATGATGTGTTTCGTGCTGTAACAAATGTTCACCGTACAATTCGTGGCGCTTATGCGGTTACTGCTATGATCATTGGTCACGGTATGGTTGCGTTTCGTGACCCACATGGCATTCGTCCTTTATGCCTAGGTAAGCGTGAAGTTAATGGTCAAACAGAGTATATGGTTGCTTCAGAATCTGTTGCGTTAGATGCGGTTGGTTTTGACTTTATGCGTGATGTAGCTCCGGGTGAGGCCATTTATGCGACATTCGAAGGTGAGCTCTTTACTAAGCAATGTGCAGATAACCCGCAGCTAAACCCATGTATTTTTGAATTTGTTTACTTTGCACGTCCTGATTCTTTCATCGATAAAGTGTCTGTATACAGCGCACGTGTTGAAATGGGTGAGATGTTAGGTAAGCGCATTAAAGAAGAATATTCTGATCTTGATATCGATGTGGTTATCCCTATTCCAGAAACTTCTAACGATATTGCTCTGCGTATTGCTCAAGCTATCGATAAGCCATACCGACAAGGGTTTGTTAAAAACCGTTATGTAGGTCGTACGTTTATTATGCCAGGTCAACAGCAACGTAAGAAATCGGTCCGTCGTAAACTCAATGCAATTCGTTCTGAGTTTAAAGGTAAGAATGTACTGTTGGTTGATGACTCAATTGTTCGCGGTACCACTTCTGAACAGATCATTGAAATGGCACGTGACTCAGGTGCAAATAAAGTGTTCATGGTTTCAGCAGCACCTGAAGTTCGTTTCCCTAATGTGTATGGTATTGATATGCCAAGCGCAACAGAGCTGATTGCTCATGGTCGTGATAATGCAACGATCTGTAAGCAAATTGGTGCTGATGCGTTAATCTTCCAAACACTTGAAGATTTAATCTCTGCAGTTGGTATGGGTAATCAAGACATCGCTCGTTTTGATACATCAGTATTCAACGGCGAATACGTGACTGGCGATATTGACCAGAAGTATTTAGATTTCTTAGATTCATTGCGTAATGATGACTCGAAAACAGAGCGTGAAATTGCTCAAGACTTAGCGAACCTAGAATTGCATAATGAAGGTGCGTAGCACTTTGTAGCAACTCAGTTTAAACAAAAAAACCAGAGTCTAGCTCTGGTTTTTTGTTTTTAATTTGACTGAAAGCTAAATTATTCTAGTCAGTTCAGTGATTAGTGATTAGTGATTAGTGAATGTGGTAAGCGATCACAAAATCAATGAACAAACGTACTTTTTCAGGTAAGTGGTCTTTGTGATTATAGAGCATGTAGATGTCTCTAGGGTTTGCACTCCAATCTTCTAAAACCTGAACTAAACTTCCATCTTCAATGTATTCCCGGATCATGACATCAGGCATAAGGGTGATACCTAATCCTTCGGAGCATGCTTGTCTAACCACATTTAGAGCATTGGCATTGAAGCGACCTTTTTCGCTATTAACAACGGTTTCATCATTCGAGTTATTCAGTTGCCACTTTATTAAAGGGTAACCTTTAAGCAAGGAGTGGTTTGCAAGTTCTTCAGCGTGACAAGGTGCCGAGTTTTTCGATAAATAAATAGGACTCGCGACTAGGATGTCCTTCACTTCACTTATCTTTCTTGCAATAAGACTTGAATCTCTCTGTGGACCCACTCGGAAGATGACATCCCACTCTGTTGGATCTAATTGATCTGCTTGGTTGTTCATCATCAGTTCCAAATTGATATCTGGATACTTGGTCATGAAGTCGCTGAACATTGGCATCATCATACGTTTGGTCAAATTCGATGGTGCCGATATTTTGATTTTGCCAGATGCGCCTTTACATTCATCAGTTAGTTCTTCAGCTGTTGAAGCTAATCTTTGCAGTAAAGGAGAGCATTCGTTAAAAAAACGTTCGCCTGCTTCTGTCAATGAAAGTTTACGGGCATGGCGATTGAGTAGCCTCAGGTTCAATGAATCTTCTAAAGCTTGAATGCGTCGAGTAATTGTCGCAACTGGAATCATTGTCTTGCGTGATGTTGCGGTATAGCTCCCATTTTCAACGACTAATCGAAATAGGTTTAAATCATCTAATTTCATACGTCCAGACACATTTGTTTACTAATTGACTTAATTTATACGTAACACAGTAATCAAAGTTTGCGTCACGTCAACTTGTAGTACTATTTATAGTATTCCAATACCTCGAAAGAATTACCAGCTGTGGTGGTGAAATTTGTGTAAATGGTATTTTATTACTAAGTTTTATATGAATATCGATAAACAGATAACAATAATAATTCGAATAATTGTTTTGTGAGGTTAAAGATTATGTACAAAACTCACAGTCAGCCAGTAATGACCTCGGCACAAGAAGTGATTAACCAGAAGTGCATTATGTTGGTTGACGATGACCCGATTTTTCGCCGTATAACCAGTGCTTTTTTAAACGCACAAGGGTATGAGGTGATAGAAGCTGAAAATGGGCTAGACGCATTACAACAATTACGCAAAGCAGATACTGATCTCGTCGTGTGTGATCTATCTATGCCTGTATTGGATGGTATAGAGTTGGTTGAGGAGCTGAGTTTAGAATACCCATCATTGCCGATGATCGTTGTTTCTGCCACAGATGAAATGTCCGATGTCGCGAAAGCTTTGCGTTTTGGTATTAAGGACTTCTTACCTAAACCAATTGAGAACCACCAACATCTAGCCAGTGCGATAGAGAATACTTTAAAAGATTCTTTTGACCATTTATCTGATCAAAGGGATTTTTCTAGCCAGTGGTTCAGTGTAGATGATGGAGGGGAGATACCAGAAGATCAGGAATTGCACTGGCATCTCGATTACCTTCAAGATAACCCTAGTGCTGCAAAAGATTTATTGCACGCATTGCTGCCTGATAAAGATACGCATCAAGGCATTTGGAAATGTAGCTACCGTTTATTGCAATCAGCAGATGTGATGCCTTTAGTTTTCGATTACGCATGGATGATGAATGGTCAGTTCGCATTTTATCTTGTGGATTCTTCATCTTCAGAGCAAGGCGGGGCTGCAACAACCTTGTTAGTTAGAGCTTTGTTTCACGATTACTTAAGAAATTTAAAAAGTTTTAACCCTGATTTAAAAGATATGGCGGATATTTTAGAGAAAGGAATTCAATGCTCTGAGTGTGCAACACCTGTGAATGCTTTGTTTGGTATTGCTGATTTGTCTGAAGCTACAGTCTCTATTTTACCAGCAGGGCTCGATGCCCAGTGGTCCAATGGTTATGTAAATCAGCATATTGCTGCAGGTAATCAACTAGGCAGTAATTGTAAGAAAAACTTTATTACACAAGAGTTGCCTATTCGGTCTGGATGTCAGCTATCAATGAGTTGTCTAGGGTCCTCTAGTTTCAGCTTAAATATCCATCAAGGGTCGACAAATTAACCCTATAGTTACTCGGTTTTTGTGAATAAATGATTAAGGTATAGTTGCGCAATTGGTGTGGCTATGCCTTTTTTGTTAAATGCGTATTTTGTCGGAGTATGTGAACAAAGAGTGCGTGGTTGCATGAGAATTATTTACTAACAAAAACAAGAAGCAATCATGGCAGATAACAAAGACTTTCAAGACCCGTTTAATGTATTCTACTTTTTAGGATTTTTAGCCGCATTTTTATTAATTCCACTACTACCAGCAACCATCACGTTGTTCCGTGTATTTAATGGCTATGCTACTTTTTAGTTGATTACCGGAGGTCACTATCAGCATTCGACATCTTAGCCTGAATATTGCTGGTGGCCTTTGTATTGTTCTCGCCTTTCTTGGGATTCTTCTTCCTGTTCTTCCCACTACACCATTTTTGCTTCTAGCAAGTGCTTGTTTTATGCGCAGCAACCCCAAAGTGCACCGTTGGATGCATGAACATAAGACCTTGGGTCCACTGCTTAAGAATTGGTATGAATATGGTGCAGTCACAAAACAAGTAAAAACACGTGGTGTAATTTTTATACTGTTTAGCTTCTTTCTCTCAATATATTTCTCGCCGATCCTTTGGGTAAAAGGCTTCCTTGTCGTTGTTCTTATTATTCTCTTATCATGGTTTCTTCGTCTTCCAACGCACGAGTTGGTTGCTGATAGCGAAGAAAATCACTAACATTAACGCAGTATGCCTGCTTATGTAGCGGGCGTTTATTATTTCATCAACGATAATGGTAAATGTCGCTGATAATGTGAATTAACTGCATCTTTTCTTAACAGAAACCAAGTCTATTCGTTAGAGAAGCCGCCAATTTAAGTGCATCAATATTATGACAACAAATAAAATCGAGCTGATCAAAGCAAGCATCAAAAGCATTCAAGATTACCCAAAAGAGGGCATCTTGTTTCGTGATGTAACCAGCCTTATGGAAGATCCAGCAGCTTACAAAGCAACAATTGAACTGCTAACTGAAACTTATAAAGACATGGGTTTCACTAAAATTGTTGGTACTGAAGCTCGTGGCTTCCTATTTGGTGCTCCTCTTGCATTAGAACTTGGTGTGGGCTTTGTTCCTGTACGTAAGCCTGGAAAATTACCGCGTAAAACTATCGCTCAAACCTATGAGCTTGAGTATGGTACGGATACTTTAGAAATTCACACTGACGCGATTGTTGAAGGCGATAAAGTGCTGATGGTTGATGACTTATTGGCAACGGGTGGCACAATTGAAGCGACCACTAAGCTAATTCGTCAACTAGGCGGTTCTGTTGATCACGCAGCATTCGTTATCAATTTACCAGAGATCGGTGGTGATAAACGTTTAGCAGGCTTAGGCCTTGAAGTGTTTAGCATCTGCGAATTCGACGGTCATTAATCCTTTTCGGAATTATTCATGAGTTATCTTGCCTTAGCGCGAAAATGGCGACCAACTAAATTCAAAGAAGTAGTTGGTCAAGCCCATGTTTTAACTGCATTAGAGAATGCACTTAGTCAAAACCGATTACATCACGCTTACTTATTTAGTGGGACGCGAGGTGTCGGTAAAACGACCATCGGGCGTTTGTTTGCCAAAGGGCTCAATTGCGAAACAGGGATCACATCAACACCTTGTGGGGAGTGTTCTACCTGTAAAGAAATCGATGAAGGGCGATTTGTCGATTTACTTGAAATTGATGCTGCGTCACGTACCAAGGTTGAAGATACCCGTGAACTATTAGACAACGTTCAATATAAGCCTGCGCGTGGTCGCTTTAAGGTTTACCTGATCGATGAAGTTCACATGCTCTCAAGGCATAGTTTCAATGCATTATTAAAAACATTGGAAGAGCCGCCTGAGTATGTGAAATTTCTTTTGGCGACAACCGATCCTCAAAAGCTACCTGTGACCATCTTATCGCGCTGCCTTCAATTTCACTTGAAGCCAATTAGCGTTGATAATATTCACGAGCAGTTAGACCACATCCTTGCTGAAGAAAGTGTGGACTCTGATGCTCGTGCTCTTGGCATGATAGCGCATGCTGCTGATGGTAGTATGCGTGATGCCTTGAGCCTGACCGATCAAGCTATAGCATTGGGTAATGGTAGCGTGACAGCGGATAAGGTTTCTCATATGTTGGGAACCTTAGATACTGACCAAGCTATCCATCTATTGGAAGCGATCAGTAGCAAGCAGCCACAACTTGCCATGGATAGTATTCAAGGCTTGGCTGAAAATGGCATAGAGTGGGATGGCTTGCTTAATCAGTTGTCTACTCAATTACACAGAATCGCCATGTATCAAGCTTTACCTTCGACTTTAGATAAAGCTCAGCCGGATGCGGAAAAACTGGAGCTGCTGAGCCGATCGCTAAGCCCGCAAGATATACAGCTGTATTTTCAGATTGTCTTGAAAGGTCGTGAAGATTTGCCTTTATCACCGACTGCTCGTGTCGGTATTGAGATGATTGTTCTTCGTATGATGGCATTCAGACCAGCAGCGCAAGTTAGTGCGACGGTTATCTCTACTGAGTCGACTAGCTCTGCGCCAGCAGTTCAAGGGCAGGCTCCAGCTCAAAGCGCTGCTCAGCCTGTGAGTCAACCAGCGTCAATGGTCGCTCCGAGACAGCCCACTCAGGCTCCTGCGGTTCCACAGCCTCAAGTGCAGCAACAAGCTCCTGTTCAGCAGCAACCTATGCAACAGCAGAATCCAGCACAATATGCAGATTCACAAGGTTACGCTGAACATTCAGGCAACCAAGGTTATTCAGAACAGGATTACCCGCACAGTCAGTATGACGCGCCACCTGCTTATGACGAACGTTCTAGCTACGATGCAGAGCAAGCTATGAGTCCAACGACTCAGCAAATGCCACCACAGCAGAATCAAGCGACGAATCAGAGCCAGCCCCAACAGGCAAGCACTGAACCGACGCAACAAGAACAACCAGCACGATCTTCATCGCCAGTGAGTGGTTTACGCCACCAACTGCGCTCTCAACGAAGAGGTAATTCAGCAACGGAAAGCAAAGGCACAGCGCCAAAAAAGGCTAAAGCGACACCAGTTAAATCTTCAGTATTAGATCGTGTTGCTCAGCAACATGGTAGCTCTGTTCGGGTGTCGCCAACTTCTCAACATACCGCTGTTAGTAAAGATGATGGGAATGAACCTTATCGCTGGAAGCCTTCTAAGCCAGAAGTGAAAGAAGTTTCTAAAGAGTTAACACCGACACAGATAAAACGAGCATTAGAACATATCAAAACACCAGAAATGGTAGATAAACTGTTTAATGAATCTGTAGAGCAAGATGAATGGTCAGCAACGATTAAGAAGCTAGATACCGCTAAGCTTGTAGAGCAGCTAGCTTTAAATTCTGTGTTTGAGCGAAGTGGCACGTCTGTGACATTAACACTCCGAGCCAATCAAGCTCATTTAAATACGGATAGAGCTCAGAGTGAATTACTCCAAGCTCTCAATACAGTACTTGGCGAAGAGTGCCATTTGAGTGTAGAAATTGGTGAGAAGGGTGAAACCCCACTAGAATTACGAGAGCGCTTGTATCAAGGTAAGTTGCAGCATGCATTTTCAAGTTTAGAGAATGATGCCAATGTTCAGTTTATTGAGAAACGTTTTGCTGCAGAGCTTGATAGAGATAGTGTTCGACCGATTTAGCGTGACGTAACTCACTCGTTATTAAGACAACTCATATATTCGCTATTTTAAGTCACTTACTGGGGTTGAATAGTCTGTATTCACCCCCCATTTAAGCCTCATAGCTTATTTATATTTATATTTATAACCAATTAACCAGAGAGATTATCATGTTTGGTAAAGGTGGTATGGGCAACTTGATGAAGCAAGCCCAGCAAATGCAAGATCGCATGCAAAAGCTTCAAGAAGAAATCGCAAATATGGAAATTACAGGTGAGTCTGGTGCTGGCCTTGTAAAAATCACGATCACTGGTAGTCACAGTGTTCGTCGTGTTGAAATTGACGAAAGCCTAATGGAAGACGATAAAGAGATGCTTGAAGATCTTATCGCAGCGGCTTTCAACGATGCAGCTCGCCGTGTTGAAGAAACTCAAAAAGAAAAAATGTCTGGCGTAACTGGCGGTATGCAATTACCACCAGGTATGAAGATGCCATTCTAAATCGCAAGTGATTTAATTTAGAGCGATTTATTAATGCGTACCAGTCACATGCTGGAGCATTTGATGGAGGCCTTACGTTGTCTACCTGGGGTTGGTCCCAAGTCGGCGCAGCGTATGGCCTTTCATTTGTTACAGCGCGATAGAAAAGGTGGTCTGCAACTTGCGGATGCACTAAGCCAAGCGATGACAGAAATTGGTCACTGTAGTGAGTGCCGAACTTTTACTGAAGAAGAAATCTGTCATATTTGTACTAACCCGAAAAGGCAAGATAACGGTCAAATTTGTGTGGTCGAAAGCCCCGCAGATATCGCTGCTATTGAAGCTACAGGTCAATACTCTGGTCGATACTTTGTTTTAATGGGGCATTTATCTCCATTAGATGGAATTGGACCAAGTGACATAGGGTTAGACTCGCTCGATTACCGACTGCGCCGTGGCGATATCACGGAAGTCATTTTGGCGACTAACCCAACGGTTGAAGGCGAAGCTACAGCGCATTATATCGCTGAGCTATGTAATGCTCATGAGGTTAACGCTAGCCGTATTGCTCATGGGGTCCCTGTGGGCGGTGAGCTAGAGCTTGTTGATGGCACTACGCTTTCCCACTCCCTATTAGGGCGTCATAAAATATAAGAAAAGCCGCTAACTGTAGCGGCTTTTTTGTTTTCTGAGGTGCGTTGTTAGTTATAGATATTTGACTGTAACGGCGAACTCTTGCTTAAAGAGAAACTCCGGTATCCCAAGTTCTTGGGTTAACAAATATTCTTCGATCACTTCTACTGTTTGATGGCTGTCCACCTTTTTCATTCGCACTATCGATTGCGGGAGGAGTGGGTTGCTGCTTATGAGAAGCTGACTTATATCATCAGCTTGTGTATCTAAATGTATGTGGGTAGCTTTGTGAGTGAATAACATCATTAGCTGTAGGGCAACTTGCTCATTAATTTGTACCTTTTCAGGAAAATCCAACCAAAGTTCATGGGTATCTTTTAGTCTTATCAGTGCTTGATTAATTTCTTTGTTTAGCTGCTTTAGATTCACTGAACTTAAATCGTTAAACGTTATTAGTCCAATATTGTTATTCGTTTCCCAGCGTAAATACGATGTTTCAAAACCTTTGGGAGTTTGCTTCACTTGTTTAGGGTGGACTAATGGTTGATCGAGGGCTAATGCTTGGGAGCTGGCTAATGATTGAGAGTGAACGAATGGATTGATGACTAATCGAGCATCCTTTATTTCAAGAAGCATCTCTTGTACTAACTTTTGCCACTCTTTTTTGGTATCGATATTATCGGCTTTGATTTTATATGGCTGGTATATCTCATGCCATTTATCTTCTATTTGGTCGTATGCCGTATAGTTTTCAGCAACTGAATGCCAAATCTCATCATAGTCGTCATGGAACCCTGCACTCATTCTAGCTGAAGTCATCTGAGCTTGTTCGTGTAGGATTACTGTAACTCGGTCAGTGTTTGTTCTTCGGGCACTGTCTTTAACATAGAGCTCAAAAATGTAGGTACCGGCAACTGTTGGATTAATGAGAGTTGCGCTTAATGAGTCGGAATTGAGTACAGTTAATTGTTGGGGACCTGAAAGTTGAGTCCATCTAATGGTTTTAATCTCGTAAACATGTTTTGGGTAGGTTTTTGCTGAGCCACTCAAAGTAATTGTGTGTACGGGAAGTGTATGAAGTTGGTCAGCACCTGCATTCACTGTGGGTTTTGTGTATTTATCAGCGTCAGTAACATCATCCACACTGCAGGCTGATAGAAATAACGCTGAAGATAGAAACATCACTTTAAATAAGTTAGACATTTTTGATCCTTGAAATTAGAAGTTGTAGCTCATACCGGAGGAGAGAAAGGTGGAGTCGGTATCATAGAATTCGATGTCGGAATCACGTTGTTGGTAGCCCGCCATGACGTGTATCTGGGTATTTTTCCAATTAAAAGGACTGTGGTAGCTATACACAGAAAAGATACCCAATGAGTCGTAATCTTGTTTGAGATCGAATACGGGGTTCTGAGAGTCGAATTCAGCTTGGCTGGTTCTAACTGTGGTAATGAGGTTGTGCCTTGATTTAGAAAATAAGATGGAAAGTTGAGCGCTTAATTCATCAAAACTTTTTGCCTCGCCTTGAGCGTCTCTCATTGTGTAATAGAAAGCAGGGGAAAGGACGAAACTTCGAGCTAGTGGTAAGGTTACTTCTGTTCCAAATCGGTGGTAATCACTCTTTCTGCCTAATAAATTAGCTTCTGCAATCGAAAGCCCCTGAGAAACTCCGATGTAATCGTGGTCAACTTTACTTTGTGCAAAAGAATATTTTATTTTTATAGGTATCAGAACATTTAAATCAAAGGCTACACGTGCACCTCTAACGGTTTGCTCTGTTGAAACTCGCTTTTGGCCAGTAAGGTAAGGATCTTGCCATACCTCGTCCATGCTGGGTGCGTTTCCAAATAGTGCGGCTGTGAGAATAGTATTTTTGCTTAGTTTTTGAGAAAGCCCTAATTCGGCTTGGAACTGGGCTTCTGCAATTTGGTCTTCACTGTTCCCTAGAAAGAGTAAAGTATCCCCAAAGCTGTATTGTAATCGCCCTAAAATGAAGGGTAATACTTGCTCTGTTTGTTTACCATTGTTGGTTAGATTAGGCGTAATCGCGTTGTCGTCATGCGTGCTACTTTGTGATTGGCTTTGGCTCACGCCAACATTTAGGCTAATGCTCCCGCTTAAGCCTGGAGTGAAATTATCAGGTTGAGCAAAACAGTTATGGGTAACGAAAGTACACATTGAACTGAGTAGAAGAGTGTTGAGACGAGTGAAGATTTTCATGTTAATTCCCTATAAGTGACTAATCTAAAGCCACGTAAAATTAACATTCACACTAGTTATAAGTCGTTGGTATTTTATAGACGGTTTGTGTCCAAGTTGGTCACATTACTCGAAAGATCATTTGGGTTGCCTATTTAAACTCGTTGGCCAAGAGAGTACAAAGCGCGCGCCTTGAGAAGCCGATGTATCTACTGTTGCAGACCCATTATGCCAATTCATTATTTGTTTAACGATAGCTAACCCCAATCCATGCCCTTTATCACTCCCTCGTTCTTGGTTATCAAGCTGAGAAAAAGGTTCGAATATGTACTTTGATTGTTCGACGGGCACACCACAACCATCGTCTTCGATAATAATTTTATATTGTTGATCTTCGATCTTAAAAGAAACGTTTATCTCTGATTGAGCAAAACGACTCGCGTTCGTGAGCAGGTTTTTAATGGCTCTCATTAGCCCTTTATTATCAATGAATAGAGATCGTTCTTTAAGGTCAGGAGAGCAATAAAAACGTGTTTCTAGTTCAGGGTGTTCCAGCTTAAATTGCTCGATCTCATCAAGTAATTGCTCGGCAAAACAACATTCAGAAAAATGGCTAATATCGGCTACTCGGGTATAACGAGAGAGGAGAAGGTTTTGATTAATGAGATGATCTAGATCTTCAATGCTCGAATGAACGGTTTTTCGATATTTTTCTTTTTGTTCCTCTGCTATTTGGTCGTCTTCTATCATTTCTAACGCAAATCGAAGCCGATAAAGTGGTGTTCTTAAGTCATGTGCAACCGCATTTGTGAGTTCACGTTGGCTAGCGATCAGCCTTTCAATGTTGTCAGCCATCTTATTAAATGAATCACTAAGTTGAGATATCACAGACATTTTGGTGGTGCTTGCTCGTTTAGACAGTAAACCTTGACCGAAGTCGTTTGCTGTCTTCACTAGCCGTTTTAAATCACGCCATAATGGGTATACCCACATCACCATCGCAATCGAAATGAAGAACACAAAGAAGGCACAGACCGTTGCAATAAGTTTTATCTGCGTAAGGTGAGAGAGATCATCTTCTATATGAAGCCAAACATTGTCTATAACAGGGGCAAGCAATTCAATCTGCCCATTAGTACTGGTATAGCTGATGATTTTCCTAGGTTTATTCGTGAGAGCTTCTTTCGCTTCTGGTGGGAGTTTATCGTCTTTTTTTAAGCTTATTCGGAATGGAATCTGAGTGTTCGTGTTTTCAATAATCTGCACCCATTGGCTTTGTGGGTGGTTGCGTAAATCTTCAGCTGCGAGAAATAGCGTTCCTTTAGCTTGGTTTAGCACTGCCAGCTCTGTTGATTCGTTGAGGGCGAAATAAATGACTTGATCACTTTTGCCTACTCTTTGGACCAATGCCATTGGGTCGCCGAATAAGAAGGTAATTTCCCCACCTTGAATAGCATCGTAAGATTGTCTATTCGATTGATATGTACTCATGGGTTGCAGTTTTAAAGGGTAGCCAAAATGAGTCTCATATTTTTTTATCACAGGTTGCCATTTTTCCTGCGGATGATTCGAGAGCTTTTCTGTGAGCATCTCGAAGTTAACGGTGTAGACTTTCTTGTAAAAACCTTCAGAGAAATATTCAGTTACGTGCTGTACTGGATTAATTGCCGTAGGAAATAGTAGTAATGCTATAGGGATAAAGACGGCAAGCCAAAGAATTGAAAATGCTCTAATCATACCGATGCCTCAAATGTGGTGGCACATAACTGGTATCCAACTCCTCGAATGGTTTTAATAAGGTCTGGTTCATTCGGGTCATCATTGAGCGTGCGGCGTAAACGTGAAATTCGCCTGTCGATAGAACGATCGAGCCCGTCGTATTCAAACCCCCGAATATGCTGAGCAATATCATCACGAGAGACAACTTGCCCTACGTTCTGAGCCAGTAAGTAAAGAAGTTCAAACTCTGATGTGGTGAGTTTTACAGGTTGCTGGTTTAGAGTGACAGCACGGTGCTGTAAGTTGATAGCAAGAGGTCCAAACTGTAATTGGTCTTTGTCGTTATCGAGTGTGTTCCTATCATGGCGACGAAGGAGGGCTCTAATTCTTGATAGCAAAAGACGGGGTTTTATCTTTTTCACAATATAGTCATCGGCACCAAGTTCCAGCCCCATGACTTGGTCTATGTCATCATCGAGTGCTGTTTGCATTAAGATCATACCGTGATAATTCGAACGAATAGAGCGACACACATCCATTCCACTTTGCCCTGGTAGCATGATGTCGAGAATGACTAAGTCCGGTTGTTTTGACAGAATCTCGTTCACAGCGGTAATGCCATCACTGACAATCTCGATGGTAAATTCATAGTTTTGTAGAAAATCTTGAATTAACTCTGCGAGTTCTAAGTCATCTTCTACAAGAATGATATTGAATGGATTTGATGAGTTCATGTGTTAGAGGATCTAATGAATAGTACATGAACTATAACTTAATTAAATGATGTGCAGTGTGACCATTTGTGACGTGAAGGCGAAGATGTAACGAGATTTATAAAATCATTATGTTTTAGATAAAACTAGAGCCGTAGAGTGGAATACGACTCTGTTATTAAAGTTTAGCTATGTTTCATGACTACTGAGTGCAGGTTTCTAAGTCAGTGATGATAGTGATAGCTTCGAGTGAGCTAGTACCGCATACCCATTCAGCTGCTTTAAAGTCATGGCACACAGGAGGGCGCTCGGGTTTGCCAAATAATTTGCAAAGATTATCGGTATTAAGTTGTTTGCAGCGTTCTCCGGCTTGTTTTCCATTAGGATGCAAAGGGAAGCTACTACTGATACTTGGCGCGATACAGCAAGTCCAATACCCTTGTTTTTTAAATTTAGAAATTTATTAAGTATCTGTTTACATTGTTCATTTAGATTTCTAAAGATTTGATGAAATCCCAAAAAAAATGTGATTTTTGAGTCTGTTTTTTATTCGATATTTCTAAACTTTCAGAGCATTGTATGACAGCTTTTCTTGAACTGGCTTATCCGCGAGTTCAATGGTTACAAGCAGCAAGTGTGCTTGATTGTAAATGATAATGAAAAGTTATACATCATTTGAGTAGGCGGCCACTCTGAGACGTATTAATCCAGTAAGATCCCCCACAGATTGCGATCGCTCGTTTCTCTCTATCCCGTCTATTAAGCTCACTAAGCTTGAGCGAAGCGCAAAAGAAGTGGATGACGAGGTAACCGTTCGCACGCCTGAAGGTGATAAAGCATGGTTTGTTAACTCGATTAGCTACAACAAACCCTAACTACCTCTGGAGCTACTCAGCTTATTGATAAGCTCTTGCTTCTCATCTTCGCTTAATTTTGCAATCAAGCAAGCTAACTTGGCAGAGCTTTCTTCCTCACAAAAGAAATAATTCAAAGGAAGGCCTAGCTCATCAGCAATGAGCTTTAGAGTCTGTATATCTGGGGCGTGCTTCGCCTTTTCATACTGATTCATCCTAGCGCTTGCCACCCCTTCATCCATACCTATTCTCGCTCCCAAGGCTTTCTGGGAGAGTTTAGCTTTTTTACGCGCTTCTTTAAGCCGCGCTGGGGTTGGGCTAGTAAATGACATTTTCGGTTCATATGTGAAAACCTACACTAACTAAGATTTTCTTAGTTTTATCGATTCCTGTATACTAAGCAATCCTTAGTTTTTGTAACGGTAAATATACGATGAAACGTTCTCGGAAAATTAACTCAGTGATGTATGAACTTCTGATTGAGAGGGATATGGATGGTTTTTCAGTTATTGAATTGAGGGATGCATCTCTTTCTATTGAGGGAGGAAGTTTGGATTTAGAAGAGTCTAGAAAAGTGGTTTATCGTCAAATATTGCGATTTTTAAAAAACGAATGGCTCACTTGCACAGGAAAAGGTAGAGGAAAACGGTACTTTAAAACAGAATCGTTCAAATCAATCTCAATGGCACCGAAAGCGATAATTCATGCGAAATCAGAAGTGTTAAATTACTCAGTGTTAGAAGATGAACGTAACCACTACAAAGGCGAGTTAGAAATAACGTTAGGGGAGATAGAAGAGTACCAATCATTAAACCGTCGCTTTCCTGAGTTGGTGCAACAAATTACGCCACTATTAAATTCAGCAAAAGAACGCTCTGCTAATTTGTTAGGTAAGGTAAATGTTCTAACGCATGTTCTTCAGACGTTACGCGAGAGCGATTCAAGATGTTAAGAAAGTGGCAAATCGAATGTTCAGCTCGTGCGTTTGAGAAGTATCAAAAAGGCAATAGCCACTTTTTTTGCCAAGCCACCCCAGGGGCCGGAAAGACAGTTCTAGCAGCAACAGTAGCATTGAAGTTGTTGAATCATGAAATGATTGATTTAGTGTTGTGTTTCTCACCGTCTGTGACAGTTGCAGAGGGTATAAAGAATACGTTCTCAAAGATCTTAGAGCGCAGCTTCAGCGGTGGTCTTGGCTCAATTGGTAAGTCATTAACCTATCAATCAATTCAGTTCCTCGATGAAGATTTTTGGCAAACATTAAAGAAGCATCGCGTCTTTGTCGTTTTTGATGAGATTCATCATTGCTCTGGTTCTGATGTGGAAAATGCGAACGTTTGGGGGCAACAAATACTGAAGAAAATCCAAGGGCTTGCAACGTATACATTGGCGATGTCTGGCACTCCATGGCGTTCAGATTCCTTGCCGATAGTCATGGCCGAATACACTGACCCTGATGGTTGTCTTCTGGTTGACTATCAATACACACTGAAACAAGCCGTTGTTGATAAGGTCTGTAGGGTGCCCAAATTGGTCCTTGTTGACAGTGATAACCTTTCAGTAAGAAACAATGACAAGATCGAGTCATTCTCTTCAATACTAGAGATGATGAAAGAAACTAAGACGTCATATCAAAGTGTTATACACAACCAAGATGCAATGGAGCACTTACTCGGCTTAGGTTGCAAAAAACTATTCGAAGTACGGAAGTCATCGCCATTTGCAGGTGGTTTAGTTGTTGCTGCATCTGTGCAACATGCCCAAGTTATAAAAAACATATTGTCTCAAAAGTACTCTCAGACAGTCTCGATTGTGACATATCGCCATGAAGATCCCTTGAGTGAGATTAAACGTTTTAGACAAGGCGATACTCAGTGGATCGTTAGTGTAGGGATGATCAGTGAAGGGACGGATATACCTCGCTTACAAGTATGTTGCCATATGAGCTCTGTGAAGACCGAGCTGTACTTTAGGCAGGTTCTAGGACGTATCCTGAGGGTGAATGAGGCTAGAAACCAACAAGCATGGTTGTTTACGTTTGCAGAGCAGAACCTTGTTGAGTTTGCAGAGCGTATTGAACAGGATATTCCGGAGTCATGTATGTTTGCGAGATTGAACTTGGAGCTCCAACATAGTCAGCCTGACACAAAGCCTATGAGAAATTACAGCGTAAAATCTACAGCTGTGACGCCGCCTCACACCACTTTGAGAATGAGGTTGAACGGCATGCCATCACAGAGCGCGGACACCAAGAAATACGGCGTTTTAGAGCCTGTAGACTGTCTGCAAATAAAGGGGTTCAGAGAGCGAATAATCTCTGCATTTTTGGCCAACTAGATTTACGACAAGTTAGATTGTATATGGGGTAGAGGCGGTTCTGTGATTACCGAGGGAGGTTGACGGTCTAATTACCGAAGGACTCTGTCATAGTCTTATTAATAGTAGTCAACTATGACAGTTCTGCTCTTATTCGATAATTGATGCCTCGGCACGAGCTTCCCGTAACTCTCTTGTATTTAGCTTTTCTTCAAACCAGATGTTCCTTACTGTTGAGTGACTAATCGAGATGTTAAATCGCTTTCTCATCTCACCACTGATCCTGATCGATGTTAGATGAGGTAATTTGAGCGTTAATGAGATGACGACATTTCGAGTCTTCTCATCGATGCGGTTACTGTGCCTTGGTTGGCCATACATACGTTTCAAAGCTAATGGACCGTGTGCTTCGAGAAGTTGACGGTTGTTGTGAATGCTTTTGACAGAGCAACCGCTCTGCCGAGCAGCTTCTCTCACATTGCCTAACTCCTTGGCAAGTTCAATAGCATCGAGCTTTTTCTGAACTTCTTCCCCGTATTCTTTCCTAGAGCTAGGCTCAACAAGCTCTTTAATGGACAGCTCTCGGTCAGCAAAGTAAGCGATGAAGTTACCATCAAGTTGCTTACGTAGCTCAACTTGTTGACTCACGATAGAGTGCCTTAACGGAGAGGTAATTTGGTACATTGCGTTACCATAACTGAAGGTATGGTCCCGACGGATTTTTCGATATTCTTTTTGGATACATATCGCATCGAGGTTTAGGTGTTTCGGAACGGGCCTATGTTCCGAGCGCACCTGCTTAGCGTTGACGGTGAGGGTTGTCGCCCAATAGTCAGGGATGAAAGTGTTTTGCAGGTAATCATTTGCGCTATTCATATCGGTGACCCCCGCCAGTCTTAACTCAGGGACGAGACGATCTTGGAACGTATCGAAGGCGCGTTCGATACGACCTTTTCCTTGGGGGGAGTTGGCAAAAATAATTTCTATACCAAGCTCTTCGCAGGCTCGTTGCATCTGAGAGAAGTGGCAGCGTTTTGGTCCACCAAAGATACCCGCTCTATCAACATAAAGCGTCTTAAAAAGCCCCTTTTTTTCGATATAAGCCTTCATTACTTTGAGGCACCCTTCCGTAGTTTCTGAAGGAAAGAACTACGCATGAACGTCACTGGTTGCGTCATCAATCATAGCGATAAGGCAGGACTTTTTGTCCCCGAACCAAAGGTGAGGGCTGCCGTCCATTTGCAGCATTAAGCCTTCTGCCTCCATGCGCTCTCGTCGTCTTCTTACTTTGGAGCGGCGATGTTTAGCTCGTTTTACATGATGGATTTCGTGCGCCCAGGTACGAAGTGTCTCTCGCTTTACTTTGATGCCTTCAAACACTTCCAGCATGTCTGCCAAATGAAGCATGTTAAAGTCGTAATACTTGGCTTTTATCAGAGCTTGAACTTGCTTCTTTAAGGTCACGGGAATTTTATTAGCGGGTGCTCTTCCTGTGTTGCCATGAACAACGAAAAGAATACCATCGGTACGGTATCGCCTGAGGTAACGTTCAATGGTTCGGTGGGATTTATTGAGCAGTTTCGAGGCATTGAGAATAGAGATTTTGTTAAGTGCCACTTTAGCAATGACATCCACGGTAAGCTGGGATTTAGCATCCATAACGATCATCCTATACACCCTTTGATTAATTCACAGTGATAGTCAAAGGATTACGTAAAAAGTAGGACCGTCAATTTCCCTCGGTAATTAGGCTAACGACAAAGTCGCTTGGTAGTTAAGGTACGACAGAATCGCTTGGTGATCACAAGGGGTAGAGGCGGTTCCCTGTCACGCTTTTGCCCCTTTATGCGTTAGACCTTTTACTCATTCATATTCTATTCATGAGCTTTTTCCCTACCAGAGTTCTCTATTTTTCTTATTCTATTCGTTGTGAACCCCCGTATGGTATCACGGCGTAAATTCGACCTAGCTACTACACTCACCTTGCCAAGCTCTAGTTGCAAGATTGCACGCCAGTTCTTTACTTTGAGCTAAATAGAATAATTCTATATTTACATAAAGGGATTTTCTATGTAATCGCTGTTAGTTCTTACTTGAAACTCTATAGAAATATGTTGTGTTGAAGTGAAGGCGGCTTTCAGAGTAACGAAACTATTACCCTGAAAGAATATCCGGAGTGATACTTGCGAGCGGGTTTTATTCCCAGAACTTCCACCATTTTTTGCTATTCTCTTCTCGTTTTTCTTGACCTTTTTCAGACCCTTTATCTGTTTCATTTCTATCTTGGTCAGCTTTCTTTTCTTTTTGCTTTTCAAGTCCAGACTGTTTGTCTTTTATTTTATCTTTAAGGTCTTTGACTTCTTCTTGTTCGTCCTCAAGTTCTTCTTCTCGCTCTTCAATTTGAGCTTCGGCTTTCTTCAAATCGGAGGTTAATTTTAGCTCTTCTAGGTTAGGCTTTCCTTTCCCCGCCCATTCAGGTTTCTCTGCTAAGGCTGCTGGTGACATAAAGACAAGAATACTCGTTAAAGCAATAACTTTAGTTTTTTTCATGATAATACTCCTTTAAATCATATCTTTAACATATATATTACAATAGATGGTATCAAGAGGAAATTTAGTGGTTAGTAGTAAGGAATGTGAAACTAACAAACGTTTAAGACAGATTCGCAATTCTCAGTTTGCTTTGAATTAAGAGTTTAAATCAGATTTGCAGATGACATATAAAGATGAAAAAACGGTTAGACCACCAGATCGAAGACCTGATGGACAGAACAGCGACACAGAATACTTCCACGATTTTGAGGACAATCTGCCGCGGATCTCATCGTAGAGCGAGACTAATGCAAGTCTCTAAAAGACCCTGAATACATTAGCGTAAACCCGCTCCGTTAAATTTGATTTATCACTTGTAAAACGCGGCGTACCCTACATCGCTCCAAAGGATTTTCAGCGAGTGACGTAACTCAAGATGAAATTCACGAGTTACGCTGGAATAAAGTTTGCCAAATAAAATAGAGGTATTAGGTTAGGTTATAATCAATCCAGAGTCACAGCCTACGAGAATAAAAGGTAATGATATTCATATAAAACACGCTATGACACCAAGCACAACCTCCATTTAGAGGCTGTACTTATTCAAATATATACATTATGTCATAAGTTAAAATGACACTTGGGTATCCTGGTTAATTATCACCTGCACATCATTTTGAACTTCGTATATTTCAAAACCATCGGCAACCGGATCTACATTGTCTTCATCACTGTCATGCTGCGCAGTACAGGTATATCCTATTGAGTAAATGCCCGGGTCAATAAAGCCTAGAGAAAACTCATAGTTAGTCTGTGCTGAGTTCATCATGACTAACGCTGAAGTAATAGGTTTAACCTCTTCAATACCCCCGATAGGTGCCATATCAGCTTTATCAATATTACCTTCATACAAGTAAACCGACTGAACAAATGTATTATCCCCATTGCTACAGTTATCATAAGTAGAAAGAGCAACAGAACCTTCAATGTTCCCTGTCTCAACTGTATTGATAAGACTTACAGAAGTTCTTTGAATAGTGTAGTCAGGGAAGGTCGAACTGTTCTTTAAGCCTCTTCGAAGATCGAATTCGACCACAAAGTCGTTACTCTGTTGATTCACGTTAAATGAGTTATTGAAGTAAAGTACGCCAGCGTTATCTTCTTTACCTACACCTTGCGGGCACGCACCTTCACCTTTGACCGTTAATTCGCGAGTCATATCATCGTTTTCTACAACGTAAGAAGGGGTTGTTGGGTGATCGCCATCATGTGCAAACACACACAACTTATAACTGCCAACCGGAATTACCTCGTTTTCAATCAAAGGAAGCGTATTGCTACCTTGATAATCCAATAAATTAACACTTAGCGGAATAGGATCCTCACCGTCGGGCAGTGGATCACCATTTTCATCAACGTAATCGCCGTTTTCGTCCGTTTTAAATACGTCATAAATTAGTGGTGTACCTTCCAGATCCGGAAGTAAAGCCACCTTACTGAATGTCACTGTGACATCTTTAACATCATCAATGGGAGCATCGCTCACACTCAGAGTAAAAGGAGCCGTATTGTTTGACGTTCCTGAATCTCCACCACACCCGACAAGCCCAACAAGCACAAGGCTCGCTAAAGCTGTTTGTTTTAAATACTTCATAATTCATGCCCTATAAGATCACTGTGAAATAAAGGGCTTATCTGAGTAGCCTTTTATTCATAGTCTTGCTGTGATTCGTAGATAAACAATACCCATGGTCTAACGAATTTATCCCTATTTCCCCAAGGCTTCCGTCATCCAAAACACGGTTTACCAAGGTGCACATAGCAAATCACACATAGATTACTTAATATTAGTGTGTAAACTATCAATAAGCTTGAGTGATTGGTCAGAGTACTGTCAATACTGCTAGAAATGACCCTTGAACAACGAATTGTCCACTTTAAACGACCGTTTCATTGAATTTTTATCCGTGGCACCTTATAGCTCAACACTCACCCATTAATTGTTAATAGAAAAATAGCTTTTTCATCCCCCCCCTCTAGCTTCGATTCGAAAAGGTTATTTCGCATGTTAGGTAGAGATTAAGTAATTAAGAGTATTAATATTGTTTGATATTCAAATTACATTGAGGTACAAATAGTTTGACTATCAAACTATTTGGAAATACTGTGGATACTTCACTAAAACATCACCATCAATTTTCTGCGCACAACCATCATGGCGAAAAGCGTACTTTTTATGTGTTATGGCTTACACTCATAACCATGATCATTGAGATCACTGCTGGTAGTGTTTACGGTTCTATGGCGTTACTGGCTGATGGTTGGCATATGGGAACACATGCCGCAGCGTTTGGTATTACCTTGTTTGCTTACCGTTATGCCAAAAAATATGAAAACAGTAGCCGATTTTCTTTTGGTACTGGAAAAGTAAGCGTACTCGGTGGATATACAAGTGCTATTGCGCTTGGAATTGTTGCTCTATTGATGTTTGTAGAATCTGCAAATCGTTTATTCAACCCACATGACATTCAGTTTAACGAAGCTATCTTAGTCGCCTTTATTGGCTTAGTTGTTAACTTAGCCAGCATATTTCTTCTTGGTGACCATCACTCTGAACATTCTCATGACCATAACCACCATCATGACCACAACCTTCGTGCAGCATATCTGCATGTATTAGCCGATACACTAACTTCTGTGTTAGCCGTTGTAGCTCTATTATTAGGTAAGTTTTATGGTTGGAATTGGTTAGATGCAATTATGGGTATGGTCGGTGCTCTGGTTATTTCTAAGTGGACGTATAATCTTCTTCGTCAGACAAGTCCTATCTTATTAGATGAAAGTATTGAAAAAGAATACCGTGAGCAGGTTTTAATTGAGTTATCGCGCTATGGAGAGGTCAGTGATTTACATATATGGAAGATAAGTGGTCACCATTACAGTGCAGCCTTAACTATAACTTTAAATAATACTTCCTCAGTAGATGAAATTAAGCAAAAACTATCTCGATTTGATAGGATTAATCACCTCACTTTAGAAGCGCATTAAAATGAAGAAAAACCTAGAAACCTTAAATCAGCTACTTACTGAATTCTACGACAAGATGTCTTCTTGGGAACAATCAGTTGTAAAGGAAACGGGTTATACTCTGGCGCAAGTGCATACCATAGAAGTCCTAGGTGTCCATGGACAGATGAGAATGAAAGAGTTGGCAGGTAAACTAGGTATTACTACAGGTACACTTACTGTTCAGGTTGATAAGTTGGTAATCGCAGGCTTAATTGAACGTCTTCCTCACGTTGTAGATCGTAGAGCTATTGTTGTGGCACTAACTGACAAAGGTCAACAGATACACCTGAGACATAATCAACTCCACTTAGGTTTAGTCAAGGACTTAACTATAAATGTTGAGTCAGAAGAGGAAGAGAAACTAATTGCAACGTTATCTAAAATGAATAGAGAGTTCTAACTCATATCGAAGCGTATCAGCTTCTCTCTGGAGGTGATACGTCTAAGATGCCCCCCATTTTTCTGCATTACAGGGTGCTGGGTACTCATCTGAGCCAGTTTTGCCATACTCCTGCTAATTCAGCACAATCAGTAACTCGGAATTGTCCAGCAATCTCACGGTCTGAATTTTTACCCGTAGCACTTTCCAACTCAAAAGGACACCATTCCGCGTTAACATAATTGCTCCGTGTAAGATTGAGCTACTGGAATTTCAGTACTATTTCTCATGGTAAACTGTCCCCGTGGCATCACAAATTGGTGATGTTGTAGTAGAGAATATGCTCCAATATGAAAAATAACGTTTAACGATGTTTTACACTTTCAATTCCCTAAGTCGATTCGAGTCCAACAAAACAACTATTTGCACGAAATCTAATATACACCTCACTAATATATTGAATGATGAGGCACAATAACGCCTATATTTGATAAATAAGACCAAAATAAAACTACTCCCAAAATAGTTAGTAATAGGTATCTGATGCGTTTTTTAACTTGTTTTGCATTAATTGGTTCTATTTTTTTGTCAGCACTGAGCTTTGCTGAAGAGCTAAAAATTTTCACTTGGGAAGACTATATCTCTGATGCCCTGATAGAAGAATTTGAAGAACAGTACGGTCATACTGTATCTCAGGTATATTTTGAAAACGAAATGTTGCGTGATGCTGTGGTGTACTCTGGTAAAGCCCTAGCCTATGACTTGTTTATCATTGATGGACTTACCATTGGTGAACTGGGCAGAGCCGGTGTTTTAGGGGATTTGTCTAATACTTTGAAGGAAGGTAATTCAAACTTTACTGATGTTTCTCGAAGAACTTGTGGGGTGTATGGAGTTCCGTACTCTAATGGTACTATGGGGGTTACATTTCGGTCTTCAAAGGTCACCGAAGGTATAACCTCCTGGATGGACGTTTTCGACTACGCATTGAAATACCCTCAAACTGTTGTGATTCCTGATGATGATGTGGATACCATCGCAATCGCATTATTGGCGTTAGGGTTCGATCCTATGACCGAAAATGAAGTCGAATTGGCACAAGCGTACAAACTATTGATGAAGGTTCGTGAACGGCTATTAGCAATAAGAGCGGCTGTTGGCTATGCCCTAGATAAAAAATCTGGGTCTAAAATGGAAGTTGCCGTTATCTACTCAGGAGAAAAAGAACAAATAGCGTCGTATACAGAGCAAGATGATTGGATCTATACCATTCCTCAAGAAGGCACCTTGATGTGGCATGAATGCTTTAGTGCTCGTATAGACAGGCCTATTAGTAAGGCGTCAATAGAGTTCCTTAACTTTATTAACACACCGGAGAGATCAGCATTGAATGCTGAAGATGTGTGGTTCGCAAGTTCGAATAAACACGTATTAGACTTCGCAACAGATGATTATCGGCTAGATGAAGAGCTGTTCCCTACGGGATTAGACAGCTCTTCATCGTTTCCCTATAAGACACTTAGCAAAGAAGCTTCCGACCTAAGAAGCCAAATACTCTTTGTTATTAAGAATCAAAGAAATGAGACAGAAAAATGAAGCTGTCGCTAAAGATCAATTATATTTTGCTTCCTGTTATGGTGGTGATTTTCTCCATTGCCGGAGTGTTTTCGTATACCAGTCAAAAAATGCAACTGAACTTGTCGCTATCGGCACAATTACATAGTGAACTTACTCATATCTCTCATGACCTTAATGAAGCGCTTAGAGAGCTAGATTCTGCGATTAGAATGAGTCTAGAGAACTACTATATTCAAAAGTATCTTATTGAAATAGATGATGACACCGCTCAATATTACACGGAGAAAGAGCTAGCGGGGTATATTAATCAATTAAAGCTCAATCACGGCACAATCGTGAGCTTTGCTCTGGTGGATATTAATGGCGAAGAGCTTATCTACTTTAATACTTCGGATCCATTTGCAAAATATGTTGCTAATACGGTTGTAACAGAGCACCTTGCTGCGATTAAACAAGCATTAGATTTGAAAGGTGTGGTTCGCGTTAACGCCTCTACCTATAAACTAGAGGGTGGCATTGAAGGTCCTGAATTTTTAGTCGTAAAAACATTTACACCTGAGCAGAGTTTTACTGTCCCAACCTTTTCTCAAGGGCAGACGTTACTTACTGCAGTAGTTCGCTCTAAAGTTAGGCATTACGATGAATTTCAAGAGTCGGTGAAAAGTAAGCTTGGTCCTGATGCTCAACTGATGCTTAGGCCTAATATGACCTCGCATTCGCTTGCGAGCGAAGAGCAGATTGAAGATATTACTCTACCAGCCTATGATTTGGGCTTTCAGTTGATACATGACTTATGGTCTATCAAGATTTGTCTCTCTCAAATGCAGCTCCTTGAGTTGTACAAACCCTTTCAACTTCTTTACGCTGTTATTGTTTTGTTAGTAACTGCAGTCACTTTCTTACTACTAAAATGGCTTATCGTAAAACAGATTATTAAGCCTGTAGAGAGACTTACTAAGCAAGTAGAGTCTGTAAATCATGATGGCTTAGTCTACATAGAACGTTCCAAAAGTAACGACGAAGTTTCCATCCTTACCAATAAGTACATTAACTTGATTACTGAGCTCGATAATTTGGCAAAAAGAGACTCTCTAACGGGCTTACCAAATAGGAAAAAATTCAATCTAGATATCACGCGTATAATGAGTAACTGCACTAAAACAGATAAAAAGTGCGCCGTTATCTACTTCGATATTGATAACTTTAAACTCGTGAATGACAAGTACGGACATCATGTAGGAGACCAATTGTTCGTAGTGTTTGCAGAGCGCCTCGTCGAGAGCTTTGTTGATTTTGAGTGGGGAAATCTAACTATCTCTGAGTTTGAGTTCGCCAGGCTATCTGGTGATGAGTTTGCCATCATAGTTGGTGGATTGGACGATTTAGATATCCTTACCGAATTCTCCCATCGAATTCTCTCTCTCTTCGAGGACGGTTTCGAGATGGATGGTACTCAATTTGATATTGGGGTTAGTGTGGGTATTTCTGTTTACCCTGATGATGCTAAATCTGTAACGGAATTAGTCAATAATGCTGATTCAGCGATGTATACCTGCAAAAAATTCATGGGAAGAAATCATTGTCAATTCTACTCAAAAGAGATGGATAAAGAGATAAAGCGTCATGCTCAAATTAATGAAGACTTGAAAAAGGCTATTAAATCTAACGAGTTCTATCTAACCTATATGCCTCTTTATGATATTGAAAAAGGCAAAATAAAAGGTGCAGAAGTTCTAATACGAACGAGCCATGAGGCTCTACTTTCCTATGGACCAGCGGATTTTATACCAGTAGCGGAATCGTCAGGCTTAATTAAACATATTGATTATTGGGTTTTAGAAAATGCCTTGCAGAGGCTATCTGTCTGGATAGAAGAGCTGGGGTTTGATGGTACATTAGCGATTAACTTCTCATCCTGGCAGCTCTCTAATTCCGACTTTGTCAATATACTTTCTGAGTTGTTGACGCATTATCAGATTCCAGCCCACATGGTTGAAATGGAAATAACCGAAACCTGCTTTATACCTGGAGATAAACAGAACATTGAGAGGCTTAAGGCCTTGAAAGCACTTGGAGTGAAGGTTTCTCTCGACGATTTTGGTACTGGCTACACGTCCTTCAGCCAACTGATAAATTACCCTATCGATACGTTGAAGATCGACCGTATATTTGTCAACGCTATTGATTCTGAATCTACAGACAAACAGCTTATTGAAGTTATCATAGAAATGGCCAAAATTTATGATCTCAATATCATAGCAGAGGGCGTAGAAACAGTGAGTCAGTTAAATTACGTTCGAAGTAAAGGGTGTCAGGAAGTACAAGGATTCTTGCTATCTAGACCCTTAAAAGAAGATGATTTTATCGCAGCATGGAAGAAAGGGAGTTTGCCTGAATACATATAAAATATGTGACACCATAGAATATGGTCTAGTTCTGAGCTTGTGAATGATACATCGCTTTACCCGCTCGATTGATGGCAGTTTGTTATGTTTAGCCTCCTGATAAGAATTGTTGTCATGCGTTTTGACATGGGTAACGATAAAGAGCCAGAGGCATCTCTATTTGAGGTGAGCCAATTTCAGTAAAGCTGTGTTTTCGATACTATATCTAATCCGCATTCTATTACTTTAGCCAAGCCGCTGACTCACATCTGTCCATTTAAGTGTTTGAGCAATACACCACCGATTGTGATCACCAAGCGATTCTGTCGTACCTTAATTACCAAACGACTTTGTCATTGCAATAACTACCGAGGGATTTTGACGGGACTAAATTGGCTTACCTTTTAAAGTAATTAATTAAACTTTGGAAGGGGCTAAGGATGTTCTATATGGATTCTAAATCCCAGTTTACTGTCGATATCATTTGCAAAATTATCGAGGGTAAAATCAGTATCAATAGTGCCACTACCTTGCTCAACAAGTCTCGGCGAACTGTTAAACGTTATCTAAGCCGATATCGGAAAGAAGGTATTCGCTTCATCATTCATGGTAATCAGGGGCGTTCTCCAGTCAATAAAATCCCTGATTCGCTCAAGAAAGAAGTCCAAAGCCTCATACAAACTAAGTACTTCGATTTCAATTTGCAGCATCTCTCTGAAGTCCTCAAAAAGAACGAAGGGATCGCTATTAAGCGTGAAACATTACGCTCTTGGGCACACGATATCCATCATGTTAAACGTGCTAAGCGACGCAGAACTCGCGTCAGGAAGTATCGGGAGCGTATGGAATTACCTGGATTAATGCTTCAAATGGATGGGAGCCCTCATCGCTGGTTTGGTGATGAGAAATCTTGTTTGATTGCTATGATTGATGACGCTACCAGTGATATTCACGCTCAGTTTTTCCCCTCTGAGACCACCGAAGGTTGTATGAGGGTGATGAGAGCCTATATTGAGAAACGAGGGATATTTAAGACGCTCTACGTCGATAGAGCAGGTATCTTCGGTGGTCCCAAGCGAAGCAACTTCTCCCAGATGCAACGAGCTTGTGAGGAGCTTGGAATTGAAATTATCTTTGCTAACTCACCACAAGGAAAGGGACGCATTGAGCGCTCATTCGATACCTTCCAAGATAGGCTTGTACCAGAACTACGACTGCACAACATTACCGATATGGACGGCGCGAATCGTTATTTACAAGAAGAGTTCATACCTAATTATTGGGATGAAAATGTTCGTGTTCAGCCCAAAAGTTCACGGTCTGCCTTTAAGCGCTTACCGCCCGATTTAGACCTCAACAGCATCTGCGTACAGAAAGAGTATCGAACCATACGACGTGATCATACGTTTGGCTTTGGTAACAAAAGGTATATTATCGACTCGCCTATCCGCTATTCCATTGAAAACCAAAAAGTAGAGATTAGATGCCAGTTCGATGGCACATTCTCCGCCTATTTTGGGCACCGTAGGCTAGATATTACCGAGCTGGTTGAGCCTCGTAAATGCAGTGAATACGGTAAAGAGGTTCAGCGGAAAATAGAAGCCTTAGAGCTAGTAGAACAGTTGGGTAGTATATCTAAAGCAGCCCGTATCCTTGGTTGTTCTCGCCAATCCCTTTACACCTATCAGAAAATAATGGCAGAGGAAGGGCCTATGGGGCTGAAGCGGATCAATAAGCCCCTGAACCGCAGTAAGAATCGCATACCAGAGTATGCAGAAGACAAGATTATTGAGCTGACGTTGCAGAACCCACACCTGACTTTGATGCAACTCACGATGGAGCTAAAACAACACGATATCAATGTGAGTATTGGTACGATTAAAAACATCTGGAAGGAAGAAAACCTCAGCACTAGAGAACTTAGGATTAAAAAATCACAATCACTGAATATCGACGTGTAAGGCGAAAAGTATCAATCCTGACTAGAATGTAAGAGCATGACAGAATCGATTGGTACTTATCCCGTCAAGATCCCTCAGTAATGACAGCAATACACCACCGATAGACTTCATCACTAGTTTTGTTTCAAGTTTATTATTTCAGGCTACCCTGGTGGTGAACGGAAACTCCCAGAAGCTATCATATGTGGCATTTACAAAAAATACTTATGGTGCATAATCATTTGGTTGAAAGAAGTTCGCGCCGCAATTTCATTTGCGTCACGAACATTATGAGTGGGGCTTTATACACTATCTGTTACCGCAAGGTCGCGTTTAGTTAAATTTCTAATAATGTCTTCCATTGCTCTGTTCGACCATAAAACTCGGTATGAAGCAACCTCTTAAATTCCCCATTGTCTTCAATAATAAGTGTTGGGTAACCCTGAACGCCCAATCGGGTCATCATTTGATGGCTAATATCGATTACGGCGTCTTCTAAGGGTTCCCTTGTTTGCATTTTCTCTCGCCATAACTGTTGGTCGAGCCCTAGTTGAACAACCAACTCTTCCAAACTGCTAAGAGTATTGACGGCTTTGCCTTCAATGTAATGTGCTTTTTGTATTGCTTTTAACATGTCAAATGGATCAAGCCCTAAAGATTCTCCAACAAGAATTGCCCGAGTAGGAAGATAAGAGTCCAGAACAAGTTGCTCATTACCTGCTACACGTTCTATATAATCCTGTCCGAACTGAGCATTGGTCTGTTCACTAATTCGTCGGTCACTATTTAAAATATGCTGACGAAACGATGGTGCTATCAATTTTGCTGGAAGCATCCCTCCGGGGTGCATTACTAGCTGATACTTACTGCTGCTTGCAATTGATTCTACCAATGGAGTCGCGCCATAGCACCACCCACACATAGGATCATAGAAGTAGTGAATAGTTACCATGTCATCTCTCCCATATGAACTTTCGCACCAATGCTTAAAGCAATAGGTAACTTCGAACCTTTGTACTTCTCAGACATTTTTTCAATGAGTTGTTCGCTATTTTTACTGTTCTTTTTTGACTCACTGAAATCTTCAAGATACTGCAAAGAGTAGTTAATGGATTCAACGTTTAACGCAGTTCCCGATTTCATATGTCCCGGAATAACCGTTTCCGGTTGTAAAGCTTGCATCTCCTTAAGTTGCTCACTCCATGCATTTTGACTCTGCTCGGTTTGCGTATCTGCAGTCCAAAGATGCAAATTTCCAAATATTGCTATGTTACCTAATATTGTTTTACTTGAAGGAATCCATAAGTATGGGCGGTGCGGTACAACGCCATCCGTACCTTTTATCTCAATCTTGTGTCCTTCCAAAATAAGACTTGTCGCCTCTATTACTTTAGGAATATAAGGCGTAACAGGTGCATTACTGCCCATTCTAGGACTCCACACCTTGAGTTTGGAAGGCAGTTTCTTTTCTATGACTTCTTTTACCGCAGGCGTTGTCACAATATCTGCATTGGGAAACAAGACGTGTAATACTTCAGCGCCAAAATAGAAGTCAGGGTCGGCCTGACTAATGAAAATAGTTTTTAATTCTTTACCCGTATCCTGTATTTTTGCTGCAATCCGCAGAGCATCTGCTTTAGTAAAGCCAGTATCTATCAGCATTACCTCACTTTCTCCAACAATCAATGTTGAGTTTGCGTGGAAGCTGTTTTCGTCTGCGTTATAAATATCAAAAGTCAGTGTCGTTTGCTCTGTGGCAAAGGCGCTACCTGCGACTAAGATGGATGCGGCTAATAGGCTGATTCTTTTCATGACTTGCTCCGTAAATTATATGGCTTGTTTTGATGTGATAAATCATAAATGATTGACATGATCTGAAAAACATACAAAATCAAACATCATTATTTCTTAATTCGAGCAAATAAATGGATAAATTAACCGCTGCAAAAGTATTTGTTGATATTGCTCAATCAGGCAGTTTTACCGCTACGGCTGACAGACTTGAGATGTCTCGCCCCATGGTGACACGTTATGTTGAAGCTATGGAGAAGTGGTTAAACGCCCGTTTACTACACCGAACAACCCGAAAGGTAACGCTCACAACGACCGGAGAGCGGTGTTTAAAAGAAGTTGAGGTTTGGCTTGAGCAAGCAAACGGGTTAGTCGCTTTAAGTGATAATAGTGAAGAGCTAACCGGGATAGTACGAGTTGCGACAAGTATGTCATTCGGGTTTTCGAAACTTGTCCCTGCGCTTTTGAATTTCATGGCTATGCATCCCAAAGTCCATGTCGATATCGATCTACAGGATTCAGTCGCTGACCTGACAGAAAAACAAATTGATCTTGCGATTAGAATCGCTTCTAATCCGGAACCATCTTTGATTGGTAAACCGATAGCCATTTGCGAATCGGTACTAGTTGCTTCACCTGCATATTTAGCAAGCAGGAAGGACCTCTCGGAGCCAGAGGAACTGAGTATGCATAACTGTCTGGGGTATAAAAACTTTCAGCGACACGTATGGCACCTCACGAATGGTACTCAACAAAAATCAATAGGTGTTGAATGTAAACTAACCGCTAACGAGGCTACAACATTACTCCATGCAGCACTTATTGGTGGAGGTGTTGCCATTCAACCAACCTACTTAGCTAATCAATACATCGAGAGCGGCACATTACAGCCAGTCCTATCAGAGTGGAAACCCGCCGATCTGACAATATATGCGCTCTATTCTTCAAGAAAACATCAATCTCCAACCGTAAGAGCATTAATTGATTATTTACATGAGTATTTCAAAGACAATCCTTGGTAGAACTTGGGGGTTAGAGAGTGGTGGAACAAGAGATTTCTGTCCGCATTCGAAACTTACAATAGGCTATAGGTGGTTTGCGCCCCCCCCTTAATATCCTAGCAGAACATGTCGCTCCTTTATCCCCGCAGACTTACTCGATCACAATTGCTTAATCCACAAATGAATAGGCAATGATTGGCTGCTTGTTCCTAAGGTCGGCTCTAAATACGCTCAGCCCGTTAATGTATGACGGTCACAAGTAACTACTCTGTAAATGATAGTTCCATACTTCTCAATGCCGTGATTAATGGCAAAAGTATATCATGTTTAACATTGCCCTTTATTGTCAACGAAATACAAACTGGGACTTTGACTGTCTTATTGGAAGACTTTAAAATCAAACAATTGGCATATGGGCTCTGTACCCCTCAAGGCAATATCGACCCAAACTACCTCGACACTTTTTGGACTTCTGCATAATTTCTGCCCGTAGAGTTACGATACTAGAAGTTATGTGAAAGTTCAGCGTGTCTGATGGTTCGTAACTCAGAATTGTCCAAAAACGTCACAATCTGAATTCTAATGCGTGGCATTTTCTACCTCGAAAATGCCCCAAAGTCATTCAGAGTAAATCCTCATTTATACCTTGTTAATATGAACTTACCCGACTAAAAGTTATCCGAATTCCCCCTTGAATAACGCACTTATAGAGGCAGAGTCATGCTAGGGTAAAACCGGCTGTTGGGCGTCTAATTAGTGATATACAAATGCAGTAAGCAAATGTAACTTAAGAGGTTAGTCTGTTCGCGAACTTGAAGCCTATATTACATCACCAAAAATTCGCTACTGTTTATCATGCTTCATGGCAATTTAGATAAACCAGTATCACTAGAGCAAAGCGAGTTACTCAAACAATTATTAGACAAGTACGGTGTAGAAAATCAACTTTTTGTTGAACAAGGTGTTAGTCACAGTGCACCGGTCTTTGAGACTGAAAAGTATGAGTCAGAAGTTTTTTATTTTGTCGAGCGCACCTCCCTCCTCAAACCTTCGAAAAGCTTTCAATGTGCGCGATACACTATTTTTCGCCCATTAATCAATTTCACTTGTGACAAAGTTATCAGAATTATGTATTTTAGGTAACGTTCCCGAAATTATCGATCTATCATCCACCCAGATACAAAAGTGAAGTAATCAACACGACTGATTTCGATTTCTTCTTCGATATAGAGCTTGTACATCAAAAGTATAAGCCGAAATGCGCTTACGAATTATATTGGGAACGTTTGCAAACAATCCAAAACAATTAACGTGAGAACATAAGAATGAAACTACACACTTTAGCGGTTGCTGTAACAATGGGGCTAATGACTACATCGGTATTAGCAAGTGAAGACGTTGCAGCATTAGAGCTACGTATTAATGAATTAGAACAAAGAGTTGCACAAACGGAGCAGGTTTCTACCGAAGCCAATGAAAAGGCTTCTTCGTTTGAGTTTCACGGCTATGCACGCTCTGGGTTATTGATCAACGACGACCTAAACGGCGCTACAGGTACTGGTCCTTACATGACAGCGGCGGGTGCGATTGGTGCACCAGTTGGACGACTTGGTGTGGAAGATGATCATTACGTTGAAGCGAACTTGATTCATAAGCGTTTTGCGGATGATGGTTCTAGTGCCTTGTTTCGTATCATGTTAGCCGACAGTACTGAAACAAATAACGAATGGACAGCCAGTGAAAGCCAGTTGAATGTACGACAAGTGTATTCGGAACTGAACCGCCTGAGCATGTTCTCTGAATCCGAAGCGTTTTCTGAAGCAACGTTTTGGGCGGGTAAACGGTTCGATCGCGACAACTTTGATATTCACTTTTTCGATTCGGATATTGTCTTCTTATCAGGTACTGGTGCGGGCGTTTACGATGTTCAGATGAGCGACAACTGGAAGGCGAATTTCTCTATTTATGGCCGAGATTTTGGTGAGATTGATAGCTCATCAACAGATGTAGAAAACTACATTGCAACGATGAATAACCGTATTGGCCAATGGCAAGTTATGTTGAGTGGCATGACTTCAGCAGACAACGATAGCCGCCTAAATGGTGCTGCTGAAAGCGGTGTACACGCAATGTTTGCGTACCATGGAGACAACTTCTTTGGTCTGAGCGAAGGCTTCTCTAAAACGGGCATGTTAGTGGGTAGCGGCCTAGGTGCAGAGCTAAAAGGCATCGGTTCCAATGGTGACCTGCTGGATGACGCAAAAGCCGTTCGCCTGTTTAGCTACGGTGTTACTCGCATTGGTGACAACTGGCGCTTAGCACCTGCATTAATGGCAGAGCATAGCCAAGACCGTTTGAAGAAGAATGACGAGTTCACATGGGCTTCTTTAAACGTTCGATTAGCTCAAGAGTTCACAGAGAACTTTGAGATGGTTTACGAAGGTTCATTGCAATACATGGATTTAGACAACTCGACAGAGCAAGCGAGCGGCGGTTTCTACAAAGCGACAGTGGCACCAACACTGAAGCTTTCAACCAGCACTGGTTTCTTTGACCGACCAGAACTGCGTTTCGCTGTGAGCTATGTGGATTGGAGTGAAGACCTGAATGGTTACTCGATCAGCACTGAAGCAGATGCTGCAACGATGGGAGAGGGCGGCGAGGTTCTGTTTGCACTGCAGATGGAAACTTGGTTCTAATTACCTGATATATCGTTTAGATAGAGAGTGTTAATCATGATGTGATAGTCGCATCATCAAATGCCAACCTTATCGTTTCAACTCGAAGGTTGGCATTTTTTTATCTTGGGATAACCTGATCTCTGAAATAAATTGCTAGCAAGATTCTCGGTCAATTGTGGTGAAGGTCAACACCATCTTACTCATTTCCAAGCCTTTTTTCTCAATACGGTCGAGCAGCAGCTTAGCTCCATTTTCTCCCGCTTTATCAAACGCATAGTTAAACGTAGACAGCGTTGGTGTGCATACTGAAGCAAGTTCATCGTCACCCACGCCGAGTACCAAGACATCCTTTCCTGGAATGAGTCCACCTTCCTGAATTGCTCTGATCGCACCGATTGCGATACGGTCAGTTGCGCAGAACAGGCCATCGAGCTTGGTGTGCTCTTTTAGAGACTGTTTAGCCAGTTGGTAACCTGACTCTATGGTGAAGTCGCCACGAGCGTGAAATTGCAGTGTGAGGCCGTTAAATTGAAGTGATTGAGCGAAGCCTTCCGATCTCATCTTATCAACCGCAATATCATCGCCTTGCACGCCGATGAATCCCATATGCTTACAACCTTTCGCTATGAGGCGATTACCCGCTTCAAACCCTACGCGAGTGTCGTCGTGCACAATGCTTGGGATGTTAAACATTGCCCCGTCTTGACCAACCAATACCACCGGCACAGCAGAGCTTTGAATCGCTTTGACTAATTTGTTGTCGAGGTGGGTCGCGTACAGGATGATACCTTCAACGCGTTTTTGGTTAAATATCTGAATATATTCAAGTTCTTTATGGTGTGTTTGGTGTGTGCTCGCTAATAAAACATGCTTGCCCGCTTGCTCTAAGACGGCGGTTAAACCATCGACACCCTGAGAGGTGGCGTGGGAAGAAACCCTAGGGACAATCACACCAACGAGATTGGTTTTTTGAGACTTTAAGTCTTTAGCGACTTGGTTTGGGAGATAGCCACACTCTTCGACCGCTTTACGCACCTTCACCTTGGTCGCGTCTTTTACGCCATACTCATCGTTGATTACTCTAGAAACCGTCGACTTGGAAACTCCAGCGAGACGAGCGACATCATGAAGACTAGCCATTATTCATTATCCATTTGTAATTTTAGTTTTGGGATTGTTTGCAAACCTGGAATAACATTTCCTGTTTGCAAGGCGATTTTAACCTTGTCACTTCATCCTAGGGAGATAATTTAAAGATCATTCTCACATTATCGAGCCATTATCTTTGATCATTTGTTAATTATAGGCAAAAATTTGTTTTGCAAACGTTCCCGAAAACTCAAAAGCTCAAATGATAATCCAATGGGGTATGTAATGAATTATCCAAAAATAGCAAAAGAGCTGCTTTCTCTATTAGGTGGTAAAAGTAATATCACCGCACTTGCACACTGTGCGACTCGTCTGCGTCTTGCGGTTGCAGACCAAGATAAAATTGATGAACAGGCGATTGATAACCTAGAAGGGGTTAAGGGCCAGTTTAAAGTGGCAGGTCAATATCAGATCATCTTTGGTTCAGGCATCGTTAACCAAGTTTATGCTGAGCTGGCTAAGCTGACTGAAATGACGGAAATGTCGACCAACGATGTGGCGTCTGCAGGTGCTGACAACCAAAATATCCTGCAGCGCGCAGTGAAAGGCCTGTCTGATATTTTTGTACCAATCATTCCGGCGATTGTTGCTGGTGGTCTTTTGATGGGTATCTACAACCTATTGACGGCTCAAGGCTTGTTCATTGATGGCAAATCTTTAATCGACGCTAATCCGGGTTTGACCGACTTAGCAAACATGATCAATACATTTGCTAATGCTCCTTTTGTGTACTTACCTATTTTATTAGCATTTTCAGCGAGTAAGAAGTTTGGTGGTAACCCATACCTTGGCGCGGCTTTAGGTATGTTGATGGTTCACCCAGACTTGCTTAACGGCTGGGGTTTCGGTGGCGCATCGGTGTCGGGCAGCATTCCAGTTTGGAACATTCTAGGTTTCGAAATCGAGAAAGTGGGCTATCAAGGTTCAGTACTGCCCGTTCTTGTTTCTGCGTTTATTCTAGCGAAAGTTGAGCTTGGCCTACGTAAAGTTATTCCTTCGGTTCTGGATAACTTGCTAACGCCGCTACTGGCTATTTTCGTGACTGGCCTACTGACATTCACGGTTGTAGGTCCATTTACACGTGATATCGGTTTCCTACTGGGTGATGGTCTTAACTGGCTATACAACAGCGCTGGCTTTATTGGTGGTGCGGTGTTTGGTTTGATTTATGCGCCGTTCGTTATTACTGGTATGCACCATAGCTTTATTGCTATTGAAACTCAGCTGCTTGCGGATATAGCAACGACTGGCGGTACGTTCATCTTCCCTATCGCGGCGATGTCTAACGTGTCACAAGGTGCAGCGGCACTGGCGGTTGGTTTCATGAGTAAAGATAAGAAAATGAAAGGTATCGCGATTCCTTCTGGTGTGACTGGCTTGCTTGGTATTACTGAACCTGCAATGTTCGGCGTGAACTTGAAGCTTCGCTACCCATTCATTGCTGCGGTTTGTGCCGCTGCGGTTTCAAGCGCGTTTATCACTATGTTCAATGTGAAAGCACAAGCACTGGGTGCGGCGGGTATTCCTGGCATCATCTCAATATCACCAGAAAAAATTGGCTACTACGTGGTAGGTATGATTATCGCGTTCGTGACTGCCTTTGCTTTGACCGTTATTTTAGGTCTGCGTGAGCGCAGCAAGCAAAACATTAAAGCAACAGCTTAACGTTTCTCCCTAGAAGTGAAGCCCCCCTTTTCACTTCATTTCCTAAGCTTTGGGGTGCTAGCTAGGTGATTTGGCTTAGCTAGCCTTTTTATATTTTTACATGACAGCGTGAAGTGTCACCTTGCTTTTGGTTGCTACTGCTTTCGATTGCCATCGCTTTCGGTTGTCATGATTTTCAGTTTTAAGGTAAGAAAGATGAATCAAGTTTGGGTAACTGGAGACGCCGTCGTCGACCTCATTCCGGAGACTGACGCGACATTATTGAAATGTCCGGGCGGTGCGCCTGCCAATGTCGCGGTAGCGATTTCTCGCCTTTTAGGCAAAAGCGCATTTTTTGGCCGAGTGGGTAACGATCCATTTGGCACTTTTATGGAAGTGACTCTGCAAAAGGAAGGTGTGAATACCGAGCGTTTGGTGAAGGACCCTGAACAACGCACATCAACCGTGGTGGTTGATCTTGATGACCAAGGCGAGCGCAGTTTTACGTTTATGGTTAAGCCAAGTGCCGACCAGTTTATGTCTGTTGAAGACATTCCCGAATGTAAGAAAAACGAGTGGCTACACGTCTGCTCAATCTCTTTGGCTAATGAACCAAGCCGAAGCAGCACTTTTGAAGCAATCCGACGTATGAAAGCCGCGGGCGGTTACATCAGCTTCGATCCAAACCTTCGTGATGAAGTGTGGCAAAACCCATCTGAAATTAAGTCTGTGGTCATGAAAGCGGTTGAATTGGCTGATGTGGTTAAATTCTCAGAAGAAGAACTGGATTTCCTAACCGATTCAACTTCGGTGGAACAAGGTTTGGCTAACATTGCAGATCTTAACAACACGCTTGTTTTGGTTACGCAGGGCGCGAAAGGGGTTTGGCGAGTATTTGAAAACCAAGGTGTGTTGATTTCAGGTCGCTCAGTGACGCCAGTGGATACTACAGGCGCAGGCGATGCTTTTGTTGGCGGCTTACTTGCAAAGCTTTCTCAACATGAAGAGTGGAATAATCAACAAGTCGTTGATTCTGCAATCCATTGGGCAAATGGCTGTGGTGCATTGGCAACTACGCAAAAAGGTGCGATGACTGCACTTCCAACGCAAGAGGCTCTAACTCAGTTTATTCAAAAAGACTCTTCAAATACGAATGCCGTAGAGGAGAGTGTATGAGTTTGAACTCGAACTGGACAGTAGAGCAAAGATATCGTCGTATAGAAGAGATTTCACAAGACAGCATTGATGCGATGATAAAACTTCGTAAAAAAGACGCTGGATATCCGAGCTACCATATTGCGCCTAAGTTTGGTCTGCTTAATGACCCGAATGGTCTGTGTTTCTTTAATGGTGAGCACCACCTATTTTACCAATGGACGCCAGTTGGCCCAGTCCATGGTATGAAGTACTGGTACCACCTTTCTACCAAAGACTTCGTTCATTTCCAAGACCGCGGCATTGGGTTACACCCAGACCAAGATTACGACTCTCACGGTGTTTACTCTGGTGGTGCATTGGTTGAAAACGACAATGCATTGTTGTTTTTTACAGGTAACAAGCGTGATGAAAATTGGTTGCGAGTGCCAACTCAATGTTTTGCCAAGATGTCTGCCGACGGCAAAATAGAAAAGCACGGCGTGGTTATCGAAAACGATCACTACACCGAACATTTCCGCGACCCAAAAGTGTGGAAACAGGGCGACGATTATCTGATGGTTGTGGGTGCTCAAACGCCTCAAGAGACTGGCTCAATGGCGCTATATCGCAGCCGAGACCTGATGAGTTGGCAGCACAAAGGTCCAATTCAAACTCGTTACAACGATCTTGGCTATATGTGGGAATGCCCAGATTTCTTTGAAATAGACAATCAGTCGGTGATGTTGTTTTCTCCACAAGGTGTGTCTAGCGAAAACCCATACGATTTCAAAAACATTTACTCGGTGGCTTATATTGTCGGTGACAGCCTAAATCTAGATTCGGTAGAACTGGAAAACCATCAAGATATTGCGCAGCCAGATTATGGCTTCGATTTCTATGCACCACAGACTTACTTAGATGATAAAGGTCGCCGCATTCTGATTGCTTGGATTGGTCTGCCTGAGGTTGATACACCATCTAATGAGCATCAGTGGGCGGGCATGTTGTCGCTACCACGCGAGCTTCACATCCAAGATGGCTATCTGGTGCAGTTGGCTCTACCTGAATTGAAAGCGCTGCAAGGCGAAGCTGTTACGGTTGAGAGCGTTCTTGAACTGGGTACAACCAGCTTCATGGTTCAGCTTGAAACGGAAACGGACGAGTTTGAGTTAACGCTTGCAAATGCTGCGGGCGAGAATATCGTGTTCAGTGCTACAGAAACGGAGTTCATGCTTGATCGCAGTCAGATGTCTCAACTTTACGCGGAAGAGTTTGGCTGTGTGAGAAAAGCGCCGAGGTTAAGTGTTGAGCAAACTATCGAAGTTTATGTCGATAAATCGGTGATCGAAATCTTTATCAATGGCGGTAAACATACAATGACCAGTCGTTTCTTCATCGATGACTTGAACGCGCTGTCCATTACTGATTGTGTAAAAACTGTTTATCACGCAATGAGCCCAATTAAAGGACTAGATGATTAAGTTGTTACAATTTACAAACCACTTTACGAGTGGTTTGTATTGCCTTGAAGCATTTTTGTAGTGGCCAAGTGAATTGGGCCGCTACATTAGAGGATTTGCTATACCTCAAGTTATCCGATAAATGCTAAATTAGCATTTCATATAACACGAAATTGTCCAAAAACGTCACAATCTGAATTCTAATGCGTGGCATTTTCTACCTCGAAAATGCCCCGTTATCTTTTAGTTAAATCTATCAACAGAAAAACCAAGCCACGTGATGACCTAGTTTTTCTAATCTGAATTATGCCAACAACCATAATCCAATATTTGAATCGTTTCACTTAGAATTCAAAATCTTCCCACAATTTTCGAACCGAGCTATTAGGGTCATTGATCTGTTTCGATTTAACATCAAATTGCATTGTTGGTCGTTCCGATAAGTTGTATGGAGACCAATCAGCTTTGCTTGTCTTGATGAATCTTAGCCATTGCTTGTGCATGGTATTAATAAGTTCAACTGGAGGTTGTGAGCCGACAAGTCTTTTTGCTTGTTCATTGTCAGTGGTATTAAACACAAACGGTACGTCAACAAAGTGTGCGGCTCCTAATTGATCATCAAACGCAGGTGACATCCAAGAAAAATTATAATGCCAAACATTGTTGTCGTTTTTAGTTAACTGTTGAGCAATGTGCAGTGCTGGCATTCTAAAGGTAAAATCAGATTTGATATCGGCAAAAGTGTCTCCAATGGATTTTCCATTGTCTTCTGTTGAATACACATCCGCAGGCCAACCCTCCAATGACAAGTCAGATAATAATAGTGACTTCGTTTCTTCGGTCGTATTGTTAACGGCACCACTTGGCACCATGTACAGTCGTGACTCTTGATCTGTACTACCAACGATGACTGGAATAGAAGGTGAAGCTTTGGTGAGATCTTTCATTGGAGACTCGATAATGATATCCCCATCAACAACGGGCAAAAATGCGGTGCCTCCCCACGATAGCATTCCCCATTTGCCACGATCTTGTATGGTATAACCCATATCAATAACGTTCTTAACTAATTCAGGAAATGGAACCGTCGATAAGCCTTCAACGGTGGCTGGAATATTCAGTTTTTTGGTATAGCTTTGTGTGATTTTCTGAGCTTCTTTCTGAGTTAAAAATGCCATTGGAGGACTTTGCATAATGGCTTTCTGGAATAGGCCTTCTGCTTTTTCGGTACCCAATAAAATGGCAACACTTTCTGCCCCAGCAGATTGACCTGCAACAGTAACTTGGCTAGGGTCTCCACCAAAATCTTCGATGTTCTTTTGTACCCACTCAAGAGCCATGATCTGATCAAGAATGCCGCGATTATCAGGTGCGCCCTCTAGGTGCATAAAACCATCAACGCCTACACGATAATTGATCGTTACAACAATCACGTCATTCTGAGCAAAGCTTGTTCCGTCGTAGGCTAACTCTGCTGCATCTTCTCGGATGAATGCGCCTCCAGGGATCCATACAATGACTGGCAGTTTTTTGTTTGATGCCTTGTTGTTGGTAGCAATGGCACTCATAGGTGTCCATATGTTCAGAGTTAGATCATCGGGAGCCCCCACCAAGGTGGTGTTTTTATCTCGGCTAGGCTGTGGGACAGGTTGACCTGCTTTTGTTGCATCTAATAATCCGTTCCAAGTTTCGTATGCTTGCGGTGCTTGAAATCGGCGATCTGCCGTAAAAGGGTTTTGCGCATATGGGACGTCATAAAATGTGGCCACGCCATCATGGTTGCTTCCCATAAGTTTACCAGACTCAATGATTACCAAAGTTGAGCTTTCAGGATTTTGAATCTGGGCAAATAGTGTATTACTTTGAATTAAACCTGTACTAAGGCATGCGACTAGCATCATTGTTTTTTTCATTTTATTCGGCTCGGTATTGGAATATAAGGTCAGTATAAATCCTAGTTTGAAGTTGATATATATGCTATACGTCAATAGATTATTGCATAAATCGAACTATTGAGGGTGTATGGATAGAATCATATCGATGGAAGTATTTGTTTCTATTGTGGAATTAGGTAGCCTAACTGCGGCCTCTGAAGAGCTAGGAATATCACGCTCCATGGCGACTCGCCACATCGCTGCGTTAGAAAAATCACTAGGTGTCCGTTTATTATATCGTTCAACAAGAAGCCTAGGGATTACAAATGTAGGTCGAGAGTTATTACCTTTTTGCCAAAATATTTTGAAGCAAAATGACCGGTTATATAGCCTTGCTCAAGAGCAACAATCTCAGCCCAAAGGTCGAATATCCCTGGTAACGAGCATTTCATTTGGTCAGCTTTATCTTGCTCAAGCTATTGAGAGATTCATGCTTAAGTACCCAGAAATTGTAGTCGATCTCACGTTGTCGAATCATTCACTGGATTTGATTAAACATGGAATTGATATGGCAATTGAATTAAGTAACGACCTACCCGAATCTTTAATTGGAAAGAAATTGGCTGATTGCCCATCGGTGGTTTGCGCTTCTCCTCAATATCTAGCAGAACATGGCGCTCCTTTATCTCCCGAAGATTTACTCGATCACAATTGCTTGATCCACAAACGAATAGGCCATGATTGGCTGTTTGTTCCTAAAGCCGGTTCTAAATCTGCTCAGCCTATTAATGTGACGGTCACAAGTAACTACTCTGTAAATGATAGTTCCATACTTCTTAATGCAGCGATTAATGGCAAAGGTATAGCGTGTTTACCTCTGCCTTTTATTGACAATGAAGCACAAGCTGGAGCTCTCACTATTCTGCTAACAGACTGTCATGTGAACTCTGTTGGCATATGGGCGCTGTATCCCTCAAGACAATATCAGCCTAAGTTACATCGATACTTGTTGGATTTTTTGCAAGAAGATTTATCGATTAAGCATGATCAAATGCGTAATATTGATCCATGAAGCTATGTGGGTAATGAAGCCAAGCAACAATGTTGCCCTACCTAATCGGTTAGTTACTTCTATCCTTTTAAAGGTTTCGTAATATCAACATGTAATGAATGAGTTAATTTAGACTGCTGCATAATTGCGATACTAGAAGTTATGTGAAAGTTCAGCTTGTCCGCTCGTTCGTAGCTCACAATTGTCCAAAAATGTCACAATCTGAATTTTAACATTTGGCATTTTATAGCTCGAAAATGCCCCAAAGTGTGTTTCGACTGATCCAACACACGCGTCACCAAAGCGTCATTTGACTTACTTTTCCTCATGCATAGAAATCTAATTATGTGACCAAATTTACTCATCTACTACACTTCGGTTATCAACATCTGGTGAAACTTGATAATGTTGCTAAGAAGTAGCGCTTAGCGCCCAGAAGTGGATTTAACGAAAACTAGAATTAATAATGCCAGTCATTACGACTGGCTGTGTTTATATCAGATGGGAATTCTATGTGTGCCAGTAACTAGACAACTAAGCACACTAGTCAACGTAAGAAAGACTAGAAATAGTACCTAACGCCTACCCAAGCTTCAGTTTGCCAATCGTTCGCTACTGATGCTCCATTGACATCAATATCCCCTTTTGTGATGTCATAGCGAGTATTCAACCACCAAGTTCGCGCACTGTTCATCGGTACATTTAAAGATGTCTTCAAAGAGAAGTTTTGCATATTGATTTCATCACCAGAGAGATCTTGCCATTCAGGAACAAAGGATACATAGGCTCCACTATCACCTAAGTGTTTCGCAGTAATGAGCCCAAGTGAATAACCCGTTAGGTCATCTTTAGATGAAGTAATACCTGGGATCTCCATACTACCCGCCATTAAACCTGCTCTTGGAAAAACCAAAAAACCACCGGTATACGCAGGATTAATCGCCACAACGCCACCTACCGACAGCAAATCATTCTTAATGTTGGTGCGAGTATTAATATAGTCCAATGACACGCCAATCTTTGGAGTGGCTTCTAACCCCGGTTCAAACACGTGGAAGTATTGGATTCGTGAGTTACTGTAATCCGAACCGAATTTATTAGGGTCACGTTGTGTTGCGTCACTGTCGTTCACAAAAGTCGCCTCAGCGAGCAATGCAAACTGCTGACCATTGTCCATGCCTCCTGACATTTGTCCCTGAAATTGAACATTGGAACTGCCACTTAACATCAACGCCGATTGCGTGTATACCTGGGTCACATCAGCAGGATCGATAATTCTATTTTCAGTGTTCGTTTCAGCCGAATAAGCGTGTAAGCAAACCCCAAGACTCAGTGGGATAATTAGAGCAAGTTTTTTCATTGTATTCTCGAAATTAGTTTGCTTCCTCCTTGAAGCTAAAGTGTCCATAAATGATTTAAAGGAAGATTATTTACTCTGCGAGTAACTTGGCGGCTGAACGCATGAGAGCAGGACCTTTGTTTTCGCCAAAGCCAGAATGATATGGGTTGGCCGAGAACATCACACCGACAAAATCACGCTCTGGGTCGATGTAGATAAACTGGCCAAGGTTGCCACTTTTCGACATCGCACCGTCATTGAAGACATAGTCGAATTGATAAGCGTTGTAGTCGGCCTTTTCGTTAAAGGCGTGCACTGAACCACTCTCTTTACTGGTGCCTGCGAAGGCTTTCGGGTTACCACCACTATGAATACGGTCAATCACCGCTTGTGAAATCACAGGCTCATCAGCCACGGCTTTCCAACTCGGTGTAAATAGCGTTCCCCAGCGAGCCATATCTTCTAAGGTCGTCGAAACCAAACCGACCGCAATGGCCATTCCATCGGGCGTTAGATTGAACTGTATAGGCTGACGAGCATGTACTTTAGACCAAACGCGATCTTCAAAGACTTCGGTCCAAGTCTTGTTTTCAATGTTTTCGACTAGTTGGGTCAAAACCATGGTGTTGATTGAGGCATAGCGGAAATGATCGCCTGCGTTCTCGCCCTCTATCTTTTGTGCGCCTTTCGCAACAGTCATCCATGTTTCCATTTCACCGGTTTTCGCTCTTGGTGAGTTGAATGATGCGGCAAAGAAACGGACTACGTCAGAATCAGGATTCAATATCGATTCGAGGGTTTCTTCGTTGTCTAGTGCAGTCGACATGTTGAGAATCTGATGAACAGTGATGCCTTCCCAGTTAGTCCCTTTCAGTTCTGGAACGTAGTGAGAAATGTCTTTCTCAGGATCGACTTTTCCCTCTTCTACCAACATTGCGACTACCGCACCTACCGTCGTTTTAGCGGTTGATGCCCAAACATGGGTGTCGGTTGGGCTCATGCCTGGATATGCCTGATAAACGATCTCACCTTTGTGAATTAACATAAAACCTTGAGTTCGGAACTGCTCATCCGCGAGATACTGATCCATCGTCAGCTCACCTTTGGTTTCGGTGTTTACCGTTAATTGAGCAAGGCGTGAATCTATATTTTTTACTAGTGGTTTGTATTCAGCATTTGGCGCAGCCAGAGCCGTCGGTAGGAACTCGCTCATGTGCATGTTGTAGTAAAGACTGTGGTCACCACCCATTTGCCAATGGAAGTTATTGAATTTTTCGCGAGCTGAATCAACGAAGTCAGGAGTAAAAGATTGATGAGCATCTTGCACTGGTAACGTAACCAGTGCGCCTTCAATTTTAAGCGCGGCTTCTACTGGATTTTCTGCAACGGGCTCTGACGCAATAACACACGATGAAATGGCAAGTGATGAAATAAATAGAGCAATGGGTGTAAGTTTCATATTCTTCTCCTGTTTGGGTTGGAAGAAGTATATGGAGTTACGCTATACTTAATTAGGTCATTTGGTGACATTTGTAGGTAAACGCTAACAACAATGAAAGCCTCATCGAACATAACTAACATACTGTTGAGTTCTACCAGTAATATTGCCCCATACATTGCGTATTGCGATAAGAGAGCACTTGACTGGCGCAGCGTCGCCATCGAGTGCGGTTTACCAATTGAATTGACACCATCTAATCATTGGCTTCCTACCCAAGATTTAGTTCTCTTTATTCATCGACTTGAGCGTCAGTTTGGTTATTCAATAGGGATTGAAGTTGGGCGAAAAACCTCTCTGGAACAACTGTCACCACAGCTGCACAATGAAATAGAGAAATGCACATCGTTGGCGCAAGCCATTCGTTGTTTGATCGCTGAAATGCCTAGTTTGAACAACCACGTCACTATCTGGACAGAGAAAAAAGAGGGCTTGTGGTGGCTGTGTCATCGCAGTTGCTATCACCCATCTACATCGGGTTTTGAACAAGCAGAATGGTTTAGATCTCTTACTGTGATTACCTTATGCCGTAAGTTTATAGACGAAAGTTGGCAACCATCACACGGTAAACTTGTCTCATCGAACAACAGTGCTCGTAAGATACCTAAGCACTTTTTTAATTCTGATATTCAGTTTGAACAACAATATGGTGCGATAGCGATTCCACTGCCTGATAACTATCGAGCCATAATCGAACAAGAGAGCGAATTAGATTGGTACCAGTCAGTCGAAACGTTGATCCAGACCTACGCGATTTTGCCTTGGTTCAACATTGAGTGGTTTGCAACCATGTTGGGCATGACAAAACGAACGCTGCAACGAAATCTGAAGAGTAGAAACATCCTTTTTAAAAAAGCCAAAGAACAGGTTCGAAAAGAGAAAGCCAAACAGTTGCTCGAAGAAACAGATCTTTCAGTGCAAGAGATCAGTTGGCAACTTGGTTATAGTGATTTGAGTAACTTTAACCGTGCTTTCAAAGGTTGGGTTGGTATCACGGCACCAAGTTATCGAAGTGGGAAGAAAGAAGAGTAGATCGTTACAGATTGAGTATGTAGGAGCACTGTCCCATGTCATCTATCAGGGTAATGCTCACTAGCCTATTTAACTGGTCCCTTATGCTTTGTGTAAACGATCGGGAAGGGCGGGCAGTGAATCCTTACACTTTCGGCTTTATGGCTGCTAAAGGTATTCTTCATAACAAATTGTCTGATATATCTGCTTTGAATGTTGAGATTAGATGAGTTTTAGAACGTATTTATCTAAAGTGCAAACTTGAAGTCTTAACCAGACTTTAATTTGCCCTAAACCAAGTCAGCAGGTTCCAGTTTGTTAAGTTAATATCTAACAATCGGCCCAAACTCTACTAATGTGTCAAACATATTGATGGCGATCCAATGCGCATGTAGGTGATAAAACGGAGTGGATGGGTTTTCAACAAATAATGATTTATTTGTGTTTACATTATCGAGGCAATGGATATCAATCTTTCTATCTGTAAAATATTAATGACGACAAGAGATGTTTGTGAAAGGTGTAGAGAAATTAACGATAGCTCCACGGGGGATTTATGCGGTCAGTAGCACATTAAATTGCCGTATATGACTGTAGAAAATAGGAGTATCAAGTTCATCATTTACGTCAGGACATGAGTTTTTAAACATAAGGGCGGAAGATGCCCCTAGACTGTTAACCCCATTTTAAAATGTCCTGTTGAAGAGAGGCGCGGGCTTATTATGAGTGATCTGAGCTATTTTGGAAACCGAGTTAACGTCATCGCCTCTGTCGGAAAAAGTCTAGTCAGCCCATTCTCATAGCTTCAGGATTGGTTACTGAGTTAAATAAAGAAGCATACCAAGATTGAGTATTACTGATTGGCATTCAGAAAATGAACGATGTTATAAATATCAATAATAGCGACGTATTCGTCTGAGTCGTTAATCACTACCCATGGGAACGGATTTTTATTGCGTATCTTTTCATGTATCTCCTCGCCATGGATGGTTTCGTGCACTCTTGTGATTGTTGAGTTCATCATCGCACTAGCCACTTTAAACATAGATTGATACTCATGCGTCGTTTCTCTGTCTGTTCCCATTGCCGGAGTTGCATGCAAGTTAAACTGCTCTTTAGTAATCACTCCTACACACCTCCTGTCTATAACGACTGGAAATGCAGTGAACTGAGTTGTGTCTAAGAGCTCCTTAATTTCACGCAGAGTATGCTGGGGAGTTAATATTGGTGGGTAAGACATCAGCTCTGCCTCCTCGGTATTGGGCTCTTCGAGAGCGTTAATACCATCGACATTCACGGTTTTACACGAAAGCTTATTGATAGGTTGAGGTCGTTCAAAGTAGTAACCCTGCATATAGTTTACTTTCAGATTGTTAAGAATCTTAACCTCTTGAAGCGTTTCAACGCCTTCTGCAACCACTTCCACGTTCAATGTATGAGCAAGCTGTGTGATCATTCTTACGATGTAATAATTATGAGAGCCAACGGTAAGGTCTGACACAAACTCTTTGTCAATTTTAAGTAAGTCAAAGTTACCCCCCCTTAAGTAGGAAAAAGAAGAATATCCGGTACCAAAGTCATCAATGGCAACTTTTAGTCCCTTTTTTCTCAAATCAAACAGTAAGTTGCAGTCCTTCTGCTCGCTGTCAAAATACGCAGATTCAGTTAACTCAACGGTGATATAAGGCAGGTGTTGGATATGCTTTTTAAATAGATTAAATAAATCACGGAAAAGCGCTTTCATTGGCTTGTCTGAGTTTAGTGAAATGTTGATAGTCAACTCTACATCTGTACCATAAAGCTCAACGAGCTCATTACGGGAGCTTATAGCCATATCTGCGATAGCTAAATCCAAATCAGAAACTAACTTCATGTCCTCAGCGACTTTTATCATCTCTTGGGTGTTTAACAAATTACCGTTGCAATCCCGAAATCTACACAAAGCTTCTAACTTGGTTACCTTCCAGTTTGATGTATTGACAATGGGCTGGAAGAAAACCTCCATCTCCTTGTTCAAGACTGACTGATTAACAATATCTTCTAGGATTTCACGGCGTTTGATTTTTTCATGTAAGGCGCTGTTGAAAAAACAGATATTTCTGCTTCCTGAAGTATGCTTTTCATACATTGCTTGTAGTGAGTGTGAAAGAAGTTTGGTTTCATTGTTTGCATCTAACCCAAGTACAGAGCAACCAATGGTACACTCGGTGATAGCTGTGTATATCGCAGGGTCAACTCGTTGCCTAAGAGTCTTAAAACGTACTTTTATGGCATCAAATATGGAGAGCGAATGGGGTTTGTCTTGGTTGCGTTCGTATACAATGGCGATTGAAAACACGTTTTTTTTAATAAAGCCTGCGGAACAATCTTTTTCATAGTAGGCCAAAGCACTTGCAAGTTGCTTTTTACTCTCGAATTCGAACTCTTTATCAAAACAAGGAATAAATGAAATCACCACTAGACCTTGATTATCATTTAGAGCGATTGCTGTATCTTTCACTTTTAAGAAAAACTCATCTTCACCAGGTAACTGTGTTAATAGCTCTATACCACCATGTTCTATACCCGCTACTCGATACAACTTGTTTGATAAGTCCTGAGTTATTCCAAGGTAATAAAAACCACCTCTGATAGACTCTAAACGTTGAATTTTCAGCTCTTGCGGTTTTACTGTCCCCGTTTTACCTTTGCTAAGAATGAGACCATTCCAATAACCGTCTTTGGTAAGTTTATTCCACATCTCTTTAAAGAAAACATCGCCATGTTTCCTCGCATTGAATGTGGACGTTTTTTGTCCTAACAACTCATCTATTTTGTACCCGGACGAGTTCTCAAAGTAGGTATTGCACGCGATAATTCGTGTCTGTTCGTCGGTGATGACTATACCGTGGCTTTTGTTTTCAAAAATTTGGTAGAAAAACGAAGAAATGTCTTCCGAGATCGGTATAATAAAAAGAGGAATAACAACACCCAAAATAAGGTGCCCAGTTATTCTTTTAGCTGAAACGAGACATAAAACAATACTGTTATTGTGTGTAGCAATACATGCCTTGATTGGTTCGGGCGTATCACCTTCTGCAGCTCGCCGAAAATGTTCCATGACGAGCTTTTGATCTCTTTTAGAAAAAAGCTTCCAAAAGTCATCAATACTATTGATAGCGACCTTAGAATTAATGCTATCAGTCAATTCCGCTAAATCAATTTGAAATTGGTCGGTGTTTGTGTTCCATGAAAAAGGCATTTCCGAATATTTGAAATTGCCCATGAGATCTTTTTTGACTGCTTTCATTTTCCCTGCCAAACGTTGTATTTGAGTAAAGCGTTCATTCTAAGTATGTACAAGGTGTTCAATTTAAAGATAGAACAAAAAAAATCTTTTTTCTTGTTTTAGTTCATGTAGATATAAACTTATTTGGGTTAACGAATTTTATGATGAGGAGCTTTATTGCTACAGACTCGTTTTTGCTGTCCAAATTTCAAGATTGAACCTAAACGTTTTTACCAAAGCTCCCTAGCTGCCCAATTCCTACTGAGGCTTATCACAGAATTTGAAACTAAGTTAAGAACGTCATATTGAATGAGGTCTGATGGATCTACATATTAAATTTTAGACACTGGGGTAAATAAGTTTTCCATACTGAAAGTCATTCGTATTTTGCTAAATTACGTAATGACTCTCTACGATTTATGTTTACTTTCTTACAACTACAATCGTGATGACCAAATAAGAAGGAGGTCATCATGGTGGTATTAAGCAAAACGAAACGAAGTGGTGTCAAAAAGCCTTTTCGGCTTGAGGAAATATGGTAGATCGGAACCAGACTAGAGATTGAAAATAGTTTGATGCAGCTTGCGCTACTTAACTTAGCTATTGATAGCAAACTTAGAGCGAGTGACTTGCTCTCGCTCTAAGTTTGCGATGTATCTTCGCAAGATAGGATATTTAGTCGTGTTAAGCATATTCAGCGAAAAACAGACATTGAAGTTCAATTTGAAATAACGACAAGAACTCAACGAAGTCTAATGAAATGGATTTTGATTTCTTCGCTAGACGCCAGCGATTTTCTTTTTCCAAGCCAAAGACGAAAGCAGCAACCAATTAGCTATTCTTACTATAGATACCTAGTCAGAAAGTGGGCGTCAGATCTTGGGTTGGATTCTAACCTGTATGGCACTCACTCAATGAGGCGAACCAAAGCTACATTGGTCTATGCAAAAACGAAAAATATTCGAGCGGTACAGCTTTTACTGGGATATACAAAGGTAGATAACACGATTCGCTATATTGGTGTTGAATTAGAAGATGCATTATTGCTTTCAGAAGGCACTGATTGTTAGTTGAAAGGAACCCTATTTATTAGGGTTTCAATTAGATACTATTCTGACAAGCTGTTGCCCCAAGACGTGTTTAGAGCGCAAGAAACCATCATGAGATTTATTTGTGAAACAAGCTGTTTCCCAATTGTCCAACAGGTTGTTGGACAAACTCTAGTAACCAATTATGCAAGAGGGTCTTGCATAATTGCGAAACAGGTAGCTTCGTAAATCACTTCTGCCCCAAAAACATTTAAATTAAATACTCTACACAATTGAGAGGGAGTGCGTTTACCCTACTAAAACTTATTCGATTGAGTTGATAACTGTTCATTCTTGTCATTAGGCGACATCTTGCAGCCTAACTTCCCATCATGTGTCATAACTTATTGATTATAATTTGAGTTAATATAAAAGTGATGGCATTGTCGAAAGATGAAAGACGACAATTTGTCGTCTAATAAGCGTTAGTTTGCAAAAATAAAAAAGCGTTTATAGTCAAAGAGCCAAGTCTGGTTTCTTTGCTTTACACCTGCTCGTTTTCCGAAAGTTGTGCAACCAAATCTCATCGCGCGCGGCTTCTTTTTCTTGGTGGTTTATCCGTAAAATAGTGGCTTTGTCGCACTTGGCTGTCATGTTGGTCGAATGAATCCTTTGTCAGCTAAAACGTTTCAAACTGTGGTTGTTTATCGCATGTCGCTTCTTAGCCAAGTGTGCTTTGTTGGCTAGGTTTGAGTTCCGTAGTTTTCAGTTTTACATTGGTGTTTAAAGCCAGTAGTTTTGTAACCAATTCAGCACCTTGGCACTAAACTTTGGCTGCATCATGTAAGCAAACTAACAAAGCGTTTAAGACGGATTCCCAACGCTCGGCATTTTCAGTTCAAGTCAGTTTTGGTGTTTACGGTGCAATGGTTTAGGATAGGTGGCAGGCGTTGCTCACACCTTAATGCGGCGTTAGCCGACAGGCACAAATTTTAGTTATGGAGAACAAAGTGAACGTAAGGAAAGCGAGCAAGCAAGACTCCGGTAAGTTGTTAGAACTTATTGGATACAAAGCAGAGTTTGACCGAAGTATGAAAGGGTTCGACGGCGAAATCTCTACGACTAAACAGAAGATTGAACGAACCTTATTTGGTGATTATCCGTTTGCTCACGCTTTGTTATTGGAGGTCGATGGCGAAGCTCAGGGGTTCGCCTTATTTCATTATCGTTATTCCTCCTTTCGTGGTGAGCCGTCTATTTGGCTTGATGACCTTCTAGTTGTTGGTAAGAGTCGATCAAAGGGGTACGGTGCTGAACTTATGCATGCTTTGAAAATGATTGCTGAAGAGTCGTTAACTTCTCATATTTCATGGACTGCTAGCCCTTATAACACCAGAGCACACGAGTTCTACAAAAAGTTAGGTGCAGAAGTCGAGCGTATGGATGGTCAGCGTCCGTACTTCCGTTGGGCAATGTACGGCTAACAAAGCATTTAAGAGTGATTCGCAACGCTTGGCAGTTTCGCTTCGCTCAAGTATAGCCAAGCGCTGCTCACACCTTAATGCGGCGTTATGTTTTTGGAGATAGTTTAACCGATGATTAAATATTCGGAGCTTCAGTCAGCGGATATAGCTGATGATTTAGGTGAGTCATTTGACTTTGAATTGGGTCAAGCTAATGACGACTTTTCTTGGATAAAACTAGATCCTAATTTACCTTTCACTGCTTTGGCTGGCGAAGGAGCAGGTGGTGTTTTTCTCGCATATGGAAATTTAGATCTAGAAAAACGACCGATACTATTTGTTTCCTCTGAAGGACAAGCGGGCAAAGTCGCAAATAACCTGTCAGAATTATTAGCTTTGCTGATGGTTATTCCCTATTGGTTTGACTTGCTAAAGTTTTCGGGTAACGGTGATTTATCAGAAATGCGTAGAGCAGCGTCGTTCATGGAGTCGGAATATTATGAGGACTATCCTGAATTGGCTGGGGCAAGGGTGCGGATTCACAGTCACCTGACCCTTCCTAAAATTGAAGACCCTATTGCGGTACTTCATGCTCGTGTCCATTCTTCAGATTGCACTGTAGTTGCTGGTGATGGTTGGAAATACGAAATACTATTTAATAGCTTCGTATCATCAGACAACAAAAGTTGGTCGTAAAAAACATAACAAATTGTTCAAGCAGACAGCTAACGCTTGGCGATTTTGTTTTGGTTGAGTACAGTGATTATGGTGGCTTTGTTTGGTTATAGTGGTAGTTAGCTGCTACTTAACAAGGCGTTATGTTTTTTACGGAAATTATAGCTTTAGCGGATTTTGGATTGTTGATATAAAAGTGTCGTACACATCATAAGGAATATGTCATGGCTAGTAACGACGCTTATTTTATGGCTCTAGAAAATCGCGGTTTAGATAAAGTTAAAACTCAATGGTTTCAGCAAAAGCATGGCAGACCCGGATCTAAAAACTGGTATTTAGTGAAAGGTTGGATCGAGCAAGAAGAGAATGAAAAACTCAAACTAGAGAGCCAAGCACAAGAATCCTTGAAGCTAAAACAGACACAACGTTCAATGAATATACAATTGGGAATGTTGTTTTTTGCAGCAGTGGCGGCTATCGCTTCAGTTATTCAAGCTTTATCGTGACGTTTCAGCTACAAACATAACAAATTGCTTAAGAGTGATTCGCAACGCGTGGCATTTTTACCATGCGTCGGCTTTTGTGTTTAAGGTGGTCTGCAGAGGCTTGGGCATTGCGTTGCTCACACCTTAGCAAGGCGTTAAGTGCATTTATTTAGCAAGGAATGAGCATGAGAAATATCAAAACGAACTTTGTAGATAAAATTGAAACTTCTATAACAGAAGCTCTGGGGTTTCACACACTTATCAGATTTGGGCAGATGAAGCATGCAGAACAAATTGGGGTAAATCTAAATGCCAGAGCCATGTTTGGGGTGGGTCATCCTAGTAATCCTCAAAGAACCGTTTCATATGCGCCTAAACATATCGATATTCAGAGAAAAGTTGATGATAAACCAAATGTTGTTCTTGAGTTATATTTAACTGAAATCATTCAACACTGGTTTGATTTTCTTGCTGATCTCTATCAAAAAGCACTTGAGGAAAATTATTTCAATAGTGGTAGCTATGCCATTCCACCCTCTAAGGTGAAATTGGACCTAACTCTAAAAGATAATGATCTTTACAATAGTATTATTGGTTCCTGTGTTAGAGATTTTGACTTCCTGCAAGCAAAAGAGAAATTAAAACAAATAAAACGTACATTAGCTGCCGACTTGTCAGGTTTACAAGCTGATGAGCACCTAATCAACGAAAATATACAGATTCGTAATATACTTCAGCATCGTTTGGGGAAAGTTTCATCGAAAGATTTGTCTGATCTGGGAATCTCATCTTTTTCTCAAGATCAAGGTGATTCAATAAATCAAATTTCAGCAGGTGCTCGGATCACAAGAACAGTTTACGATCTCGAGAAATTGGTTATTTCGTTAAAGAGAGTTGCGGATAAATTGGTGGAAAATTGCACTTAACAAACTGCTTAAGAGGGATTCGCAACGCGTGGCATTTTTACTATGCGTTTGTTTAAGTGATTAAGGTGGTGTGCGGAGGCTTTGGTATTGCGTTGCTCACCCCTTAGCAGGGCGTTATGCAACAAGGAGTAATATTTGACTTTTGAAGAAGCTAAGGAAAGTGTTGTTAGGCATGAGGTTGGACATTGGTTCGTAGCCAAAGTTCTGGGATACAAAGTTGATGGCATTAAAATTCTTATAGTGCCATATGAAAGTAGTTTTGATTATGAAGGTTCTGCAAAAATCGACTTCGAACCAGCTTTTACGGCACTGGGAGATGTACTTGATTATTTATATGACAGAATTACGATATTACTGGCAGGAACAGCGTTTCAATCAACTACCGACGTAAAAAAACCTGATGAAATATTTCAACATGGTGCTGTAAGTGATAAAAATAAATTTGACGAGCTTATTCGGCTTCTAAGAGCGTTTGAATATCCCAATGCAAATACCAGGCAAAATGAGCATCATCAATATAATGAACTTAGAAGTAGGTGTTGGGAACGCATTATCGAAATAAATAATGAACATGAAAACACAATAGATTGTTTGGTAGAAAAGATTAAAGGAATAATCTCTGAGCCTAACATTGAGTATCATCTAGGTTATGATGACATTGTGGGATTGTTGCATAACAAAGCATTTAAGACGGATTCCCAACGCTTGGCACTTTCGGTTTGATTCGACTTTAGTGTTTACGGCACAATGGTTTAGGTCGGGTGGCAGGCGTTGCTCACCACTTAATGCGGCGTTATATTCTCTTTCGTTCCGTAAAGTTCCCGTACAATTTGAATGTGCTTTAAATTTGCACTATAATCTTTCAGGTTACGGAATGTATCCGTACGCAGGAGGGGTTATGGCAACTGCACGTTTAGATATCCGCCTTGATGAAGAGATCAAGGCAAAAGCCGAAAAAGCATCGGCTTTACTTGGTTTAAAAAGTCTCACTGAATATGTTGTGAGACTTATGGACGAAGATGCAACTCATGTTATTGAGGAGCATGAAAGTATTATGGTCAAAGACAGTGTCTTTGATGAGTTTATGGCTGCGTGTAATAGAGCAAAAGCACCGAATCAAGCTTTGCTTGAAGCTGCCAAATTTACAGATGAGAGTGGTATTAAGTGAGTTGGGGTAAAGAGTTCGTAGAACTTAGTAAATCAAAGCATGACCGCAACTTATTTGACTGTGGCGAGCAAGAGCTAAACACATTTATTAAAACTCAAGCTGCAAAGCACATGCAAGCGGGCATTAGCCGAACGATGGTTTTACCTAGTGCTCATCCATTATTAAATCAAAAATTCGCTATTTGCGCATTTTATAGTGTTGCACCGAGTTCAATCAGCCGAGAAACATTACCGGCACAATTAGCAAAGAAACTTCCTAGATATCCAATTCCTGTTTTTCTTTTGGCTCAATTAGCTGTGCACAAAGAGTTTCATGGCTCTGGACTGGGAAAGGTTAGTCTAATTCGTGCACTGAAGTACTTGTGGGAAGTGAACCATCACATGAGAGCATACGCAATTGTTGTGGACTGCCTGACTGATTCTGCTCAAGCGTTCTATACGAAGTTCGGCTTTGAAGTATTGTGTGAACATAATGGGCGTATTCGTATGTTCTTACCAATGAAAACGGTAGAACAGCTTTTTAATCAATAGGCTACGAATATAACAAAGCATTTAAGAGTGATTCCTTACGCTTGGCATTTTCGCTTCGCTCAAGTATAGCCAAGCGTGCGTCACACCTTAATGCGGCGTTATGTTCAGGAGGTGAATTTGAAAAACTATTTACCCGAATTTTTGGGTGTTTTATTTGCATTGTTGCTCATAAATGCATGGTATTTATCCGGTATTGCGATCGAGCAAGGCGTAGTGCCTATATATTATGAACACATTATACGGGCTCTAACTGTCGCTGGTAGTGCTGGCTTTGGTGCAACTCTTGCCTTCAAGTTTAACAATCGGCTTGAGGGTATTAAAAATGAAAGAATTGAGTTAAAAGAGAAAGCGCAAAATGCAGCTATTTTGAACAAAGCCTTATTAAACATCACTATGCAGTTGAATACTATCGGCAACATGAAGAAAAAGTTGTCTAAGTACACTACGATACATGATAAAGCTTTCTCGATGAATGCTGAGAAAAACTTTAACGACAATGCCATTGTTGATATAAATGAAATTGCTTTAATATTAACCTCTAAACCTCAGTTGTTACTAGAAATTAATAATGAACAAGATGGTTATATTCAAACAATTGAATCTTTTAAAATACGAAATGAGCACTACTTAAATATCTTGCAGCCTAAGATGTTTGAATTGGGTTTACTTGATCGTAAAGCAACGATTGGTGAGTATGAAGATACGCTACCACCCCCAATATTTAAGGCTGCATACCAGTCTGTAGCAGTAATGGAAACAAATGTTTTAGAAACAGAAAAGGGGCTAAAGGTCATATTTCAAAGTTTACGAGATGCATGCAAAGAGATATTACCGGAACATAAGTTCATTGCCCTAAACTGAACATAACAAGCAATTTAAGAGGGATTCACAACGCTTGGCACTTTTGCTTCTACTTCAAATTTAGTGTTTATGGCACAATGCTTTAGGTGTGGGGGGGGGTAGCGTTGTTCACCCCTTAATTGGGCGTTATGTTTACGATTTGGCATGTTCGCTTTGTTATCATTGGATTATGTTTTAATGACTTGTCAATTTTGGAAGTTTTAATAACCTTCTTTTCTTTGGAATAATCGGTTTTATAAGGAGTACGTTGTGGATAGGAAAGAATATTTAGCGTTGTCAGAAGAGTTAGCGAAGCCTATTGATTTTGATGAACTTGTTGCTATTGGCGCTCTTACTCAAAAGGGCAAGTCATATTATCTCGGTAATAAAGAACTATTGCCAAAATATGTTAGTCGTAAGATTAAGTCGATGGAGCAAAACCGGAACGGTATGAAGGTTACTTTTCGTAAGTAGTCATAAACATAACAAGCAATTCAACCTGACTTGCAACGCGTGGCATTTTTACTTCTAATCAGATTTAGTGGTTACGGTGTAATGCAGAACCACCGTATTGCGTTGCTGCGCAAGTTAATTGGGCGTTAGTTTGCAAAGGGTAGAAAAGCGTTTTTAGTCTAAAAGCTCAGTTCTGGGTCTTTACTGTTCACCTGTCAGTTCCCAAATACTTGTCATCGAAATTCTCATCACACGTAGCCAGTTTTTCGGTTAATTGGCTGCGGTGTTATTCATTTCTTTCGCGTCAGTAAGGCTCTTTTCATCAAGTTCTTTAGCGCTATTTCTTTGGTGTTTTGTTTTCAGTGTGAATATTGAAGTTTGGTATTTGTGATTGTCAGGTTCAGCGAAAGTCTTCTTAGCCAAGAGCGTTTTGCTGTTTGGGTTTTAGTTCTGTAGTTTCCTGTTTTATCTCTGCGTTCAAAGCCAGTAGTTTTGCATCTAGTTCAGCACCTTGGCGCTAAACTTTGGCTTCATCACGGTGGCAAACTAACAAAGTGTTCAAGACAGATTCCCAACGCTTGCGACTTTAGGTATCAAGTTTTAGAGTAGTGATTATGGTGTGCTGTCTTGAGTTTAGTGGGCGTTGCTCACTGCTTAACACGGCGTTAGTTTGCAAGGGGTAGAAAAGCATTATGGGTCTAAAAGCTTAGTGCTTCGCTCTTTCTATTCACCTGTGAGTTCCCAAATACTTATCATCGAAACTCACATCGCACGTAGTCAGTTTTTTGGTTAATTGGCTGCCGTGTTATTCATTTCTTTCGTGTTAGTAAGGTTCTTTTCTCCAGGTTCTTTGGCGCTGTTTCTTTGGTTTTGAAATATACCCGTTCAGCTTTGAAATTCGGTACTCGTGGTGGTTAAGTTCAGCGAAAGTCTTCTTAGCCAAGTGCTCTTGCTGTTTGGATTTGAGTTCTGTAGTTTCCAGTTTTATCTCTGCGTTCAAAGCCAGTAGTTTTCTATCTAGCTCAGCACCTTGGCGCTAAACTTTGGCTTCATCGCGTTGGCAAACTAACAAAGTGTTCAAGACAGATTCCCAACGCTTGCGGGTTTTGGTATCAAGTTTTAGTGTGGTGATTATGGTATGTTGTCTTGAGTTGGGTGGGCGTTGCTCACTGCTTAACACGGCGTTATGATTTTTATCGAAATAGGCAGATTTTATGACAATATCGTTTGAAACTCAGAGGCTGAGAGTTGCTGAAATCTCAGGTGATCTTTCGTTAACTGAGCGCTCAGTTCTGATCGAAGAGATTCCTAGTATTCTAACGCCATTAGTTGTTGAAAACTTGCCTCCATATTTTCATGGTATTATTTCCTGTGAATTGGCACGAGTTTGGCTCGACCGAATGTTGTCGGAGAGTCGATTACTTCAAGTGAAATCTGAGGCACAAGAGTTAATCGGTTTTCTGTTCGCCTATGTGGAGAACGAAAGTGACGCGCACATAGGTTACTTACTCAATGAAAAATATTGGGGTAAAGGGCTGGCGAGTGAGCTACTGAAAAGCTTTATCGAAGAAGTAGTTAATACTGGGCCTTGGTTAAAGCTTGTTGGTGGCGTTGAAACATCTAATGTTGCTTCAGCTAACTTACTTAAAAAGTTAGGCTTTATAGAGCAACCAATAAATGGAAGTGGTGTGTCTTTTTACGAATATACGATTCCCCGACCACAATCATAACAAGCAATTTAAGAAGACTGTCAACGCTTGGCATTTTTAGTTCGGTTCAGCTTCAGTGATTTCGGTGGTAAATTTGGGTGTATTGGTAGCGTTGTCAGCTACTTAATTGGGCGTTATATCGACTCATCAACTAAGTACAAAATATTGAATTAACTCACATTAATATTCATTTATGAAACTTATAATTTCGACCCTTTTATTTGGTAGTTTAATAAAAGGCTCGCAGCGATAAGTCTTACTTATACTTGTTGCTGAATCTAGTGGTAAATAAATGTAGGTTGTACATGGAAAAAATAATGAAAGCTATTGGGTTAATTGTAGCTTTGGGTGTGGTTGGAATATTCGCGCTAACTGCTCTTGTAGAGTTTAACCTGGAGGGTCAAGCGGATAAAGGGACCCCTTTTATTATAGAGAGCATGCCAACGATTGCTACTTGGGATACTGAGCAATATAAAGAATTGTTCATACCAGAAGTTATTGAGGAATTTAAATCAGTTGAAGGTCAAAATATCTTAGCTTATCTATCCAAACTAGGAGAAATGCAAAGTTTTGAGCCGCCAGAGTTTGTTAAAAAAGATTTTACAATGAAATCTGATGAAGAAGGTGAAACGTTACTAACATTCAATGTACGAACAACCTTTGAGCATGGTGATGCGACTATAATCTTTCAAATAAGAGAAGATAAGAAAAGTTATTTGATTTCTGGAATATACTTCGATTCAGTTACGTTACCACCAGAGTAAAGTCATATAACAAGCAATTTAAGCAGACTGTCAACGCTTGGCATTTTCAACTCGGTTTATCTTCAGTGATTTAGGTGGTAGGTTTAAGTGTATTTGGTAGCGTTGTCAGCTACTTAATTGGGCGTTATGTTTTATTTGAAATCAGCGTCTTAAAATCAAATGTGAAGTAGGTGACTTGTCGCTTTCTCAGGCTGTCAATTTCAGCTATTTTCAGCAGTAAAATGTCGAGGTCTTAAGGTTTTCGCTTTCTTCAGCCGTAAAACATGCCAATGTTCGTGGGTGCTTCATTTTGGATTCGAGTCGGGTTGTTTGAAAGTGTAATGGGCTTAAAGTCGCGTCAATGTGAGCCTTGTGATCGTTAGTAAATTAAAAGGTTTCGGTTTTCTTCTTTATCCTATTTTAACGGTGAATATTGGTTTTTCTTTTCATCGACGTGATTTTCTGTTCTTAGGCGTCATTTTCAATTACAGCGCGTGAGTTGAGTTAGAAAACTAAATTAACATCGCAATTCTTTATCAAGCAAATCAACCTATTGATGTAAAATATAACAAGCAATTCAAGCTGACAGCCAACGCGTGGCATTTTCAGTTCCAAACGGTTTGGGTGTAATCGGTGCGTTGCTTTGGGTTCAGGTTTGCGTTGGTCTGCAACTTAATTGGGCGTTATGTTCTAGGAGAAATAATGAAGTTAGAAGAACTGAGTTTAATTGAAAGAAAGACGGGGATCGTGCTTCCTAAAAGCTACAAGCAGGCTCTTTTAAATTACCCCGAAGCTTTAGTTGGAACTGAAGCAGAAGACTTCCATTTTCTTACCGATGCAGATGAAATAATCTCAGAAAACCTAGAGGTTAGAGTCAGTGGTTATTTTGGAGAAAAGTGGCCGGAAGACTATTTTATTATTGGTCACAATGGTTTTGGCGATTATTACGTAATTAGCCACACTAGCACGAAATTTTCTGTCGGTTTTACCGACCATAATAAAATGGAATGTAATCTATTTTCTGATAGCTTGGACGAGTTTGTCGAGAAACTGTTAAATGAGTTTGAAGTCGAATAGTTCGAACATAACAAGCAATTTAAGCAGACTGTCAACGCTCGGCATTTTTAGGTCGATTTAGCTTCAGTGATTTTGGTGGTAAGTTTAAGTGTATTGTTTGCGTTGTCAGCTACTTAATTGGGCGCTAGTTTGTTTTAATAGAAAAGTGCTTATATTCAAAGAGCTTAGTCTTATGTCTTTGTGCTTTACAGCTGTTCGCTTGTCGAAAGTTGTGCAACCAAATCTCATCGCGCGTAGGGTGTTTTTCGGCTCTTTGAGTTCAACGTTATTCATTTCTCCGCGTCAGTAATTTTGGTTGCTTAGTCTTGCTCGCGCTGCTTCTTTTTCGTGGCGGATGAGTCGTTCAAAGTAGTTTGGTCGCACTTGGTTGTCAGGTTGGTCGAATGAATCCTTTGTCAGATAAAATGCATCAAACTGTGGTTGTTTGGCGCATGTCACTTCTTAGCCAAGTTTGTTTTGTTGGTTGGGTTTGAGTTTCGTAGTTTTCAGTTTTACATTGGCGCTCAAAGCCAGTAGTTTCGTAACCAATTCAGCATCTTAGTGCTAAACTTTGGCTTCATCACGCGGGCAATCTAACAAATTGTTCAAGAGTGATTCGGCACGCGTGGCATTTTTACTATGCGTTGGTTTTAGTGATTAAGGTGGCTACTTAGGCATAGATTTGCGTGCCTCACACCTTAACAAGGCGTTATGTTTTAATGGAATTTCAATGGCTTAAATGCCTTTGAGTCGTTCTTTGCCCCTTTGGATTTTCGTTGGGAGTAGACTCAGCAAATCACCATTATCGCTCAGTTCTTAAATCTCTCAGCCCGTAAAACATGCCAAAGTTCGTGGGTTGCTTCATTCGAGTTTTCGGGTGGTTTTGTCGTCTTGTATCTCGGGTTCAAAGTCGCTTCGGGCGTATTTCTCAATCAGCCAATAACCTTGGCAGTTGCCTCGGTAAATCGCCATTGTTTTCCGCTGCTTTTGCTAAGAAAGGGCACTTGCTGAAAGCGTATCGAGTTGCCTCATTATCAGGGAAGTGGGCTCACTCGTTTTGTGTTCGGTGCATCTGCCGGTTAAGTGAGTTCGAGCTTGTGATTTACTTCAGAAATCTAAGTTAGCATCTCAGTTCTTTGCCAAATAAATCAATGAATTGTGCTAAAACATAACAAAGCATTTAAGACGGATTCTCAACGCTTGGCAATTTCAGTTCAGGTCGGCTTCAATGCTATATGTGGCAAGGTTTAGGCTTGGGTGGTCGCGTTGTTCACCACTTAATGCGGCGTTATGTTTTAATGTGATTTCAATGGCTTAAATGCCTTTGAGTCGTTCTTTGCCCCTCTCGCCATTCGTTGGGAGCAGTCTCAGCAATTCGCTATTGTCTGCCCCAATTCTTGAATCACTTAACCCGTAAAACATGCCAAGGTTCGCGGGTTGCTTCATTCAAGTTTTCGGCTGGTTTGGTCGCCTTGTTTCTCTGGCTTAAAGTCGCTTTGGGCATATTTCCCAATTAGCCAATAACCTTGGCAGTAGTCTCGGCAAATCTCCATTGTTCTGCGCTGCTTTTGCCAAGAAAGGGCGCTTGTTGAGGCTTGAGCGAGTTGCCTCATTATCAGGGAAGTGGGCTTACTCGTTTTTAGTTTTGCGCATCTGGCGGTCAAGTGAGTCCGAGCTTGTGATTTGGTTCAGAAATATAGGGTTGTATTGCAGTTCTTTGCCAAGTAAATCAATGGATTGTGCTAAAAAATAACAAAGCATTTAAGACGGATTCTCAACGCTTGGCGATTTCAGTCTAGGTCGGCTTTAGTGCTAAATGTGGCAAGATTTAAGGTCAGTGGTCGCGTTGTTCACCACTTAATGCGGCGTTATGTAAAGCGGGTAAAATAGGCATTATTCTGTTTATTCGCTCTCTCTAGCAATCGGTTTTCATCATCGTCAAAATCAGCTCTTTCTGTCCCGATTCATTGCCAAATTAGCCGTAAAACATGTCAAGGTTCGTGAGTTTCCTCATTCAGTTTTAGTGTCGGTTCGTGGCTAGTTTTGCAGGCTCAAAGTGGGGAAAGGGCAAGGTTAACGAAACTGCCCATTTGCTGATGGTTTCTTTCGTTCGGTTTGCCAGAATCAAAAGTATTTTTGGTCGCTGGTCATCACCATTTTTCGCTTGTTGAAGCTTGGTCTGTAACATTGCTGGCTCTGCAAATTCGTGAACACTGTTGGGTTCTTTGGATTTGGCTATTTCTTCGGTCGTACAGGCTTGGTTTTTCGTGGTAACTTTGACTTATGTAACTGAATTTACTTAGTATCAAGTTTGAAGTGCGACACTTTCTACAGATGCGCATGAATATACTCCAGTGGTGTTCTATACCCAAGTCTTTTACGTGGGCGCGTGTTTAATTT
>NZ_VTXD01000003.1 GCF_013114625.1 Vibrio sp. 99-70-13A1 | reverse complement strand
GATGTGTATAAGAGACAGTATTAAATGTGTAGCTTTTACTTAATTAGGTATAAGATCTAATGCTTGAGTTAATGCTTCATCGCCCTTCATCATCCCATAAGTCATTGCAGGTATCGCCTCCACTTTTTTGTTATATCTATCAGCGATTTTTTGCAGTTCATCTTTCTGGAATCGAACTTGAGGACCGAGTAAGCATACATCGTATTCTTGGATCAAATCATCGAATGCACTGACTGAGACCGCCTCTATATGGCACTCCACCTCTCTGGAAACCGCGGCTTCTTGCATTTTCTTCACTAACATACTCGTAGACATACCGGCACTGCAGCACAATAAAATCTTTTTCATCTTGCTCTCCAATCTATTAATAATCGTATTTAAAGTGTTGTATTAATCTTAAACGATCAAATTAAAAACAGAAAGCGCAACCGGTTGCGTTGTTCGTGATTCAGGTCTCAATAACCATAACAAATGTGTATTTAATCGGTATCGATAACGAACATATATTTTAATTGATAGTATTATTTTTAATTATTACTTTGTTTATAAGCAATATTTTTAAAGTTACACGACTTCCTGAACAATAAAAAAGAGCAACTCATTTCTGAATTACTCTTTATATAAACGGTGAGTCTGTATTTTAGTTGCTAGTGTGTATTACTGTTACCGGTTCTGATACTAAGGAATAAACTCTAACCTCACAATTTTATGGTTACTAGTCGCAGCATCACTTCATAATGCCACTCCACAGCCACTAAAGTACTCTAATGAAAACTTTTTCTCCGTCTGCTGTAACATCAGACGAGAAGCCCACCGTTTCTAAATAGCGTCGGTGATCTTCATTCGCAGCCATCGCTTGTAAAGTGATGATACCTCGCGCTTTCATCACTTCTGGATGAGCCGAATAGTAGTAGTGACCTAGTTTGAAATCTCGATATTCAGGGGTGACAAAATCAAGCAAGATATTCATACAACCGCTTTCATCCGTTTCGCCCACGAGAACACCTGCAATACTGTTATTCCTTAACATGTAAAATGAAGTATTCGCGGTTTTAAGCTCTTCTACGGAAATCTGTTTTTCTATATCAGTTTGGTTACTTTCTACAAAGTGAGAGAAGTATTCAGAATCTACAGAAGTGGCGACTAACTTAAACGTCTCATTTGCCTTTCTAAGTTGGTAAAGGTAATGCACATTGATCCCTGCAATACCTAAGTTCATCAGCATCGTTGGCCATGAATCAATAAAGTAAGCAAACGCTGCAAACAGTAAACAACCAATAAAGTTAATGACTCTGAGCTTCACTATGGATGTCATTGTCAAAGACACTAAAACAACCAGTGATGCTAAGTAGCCAAACCATTCAACCCAATCAAACGTCATAACCTATCCCTTTGTTTTATATTGCTAAATGAACGCTATCCCACTAAACATAGCACATCTCCACCTATTGATTAAAAATACAGCAGATAGACATCACAATTTGATTTTATTAAATATGCCCCAATACTAAGCAGCATAGACACATTGCTTGGAATACTCATGCCACAAGAAAAATTTGATTCTATCTATGAACGCGCCGCACATCGTAAAGGTGGAACAGAATTACTCGAACAACTCATCTACAAGCCACTGAACGCTGACGATGTAGCGAACATTTCTGACGACCGCTGGTTGGCCGCTTTCACTGAGAAGGTGTTCCAGTGCGGTATTTCTTGGAATGTGGTACGTAAGAAGTGGCCCAATTTCGAAGAGGTATTTTTCAACTTCGACATAGAAAAAATGCTCATGCTGCCTAACGAAATGTGGGAAACAAAGTCCCAAGATCCGCGTATCATTCGTCACCTCACTAAAGTGATGACCATTCCAGCCAATGCCATGATGATCAATGCCGCTAAACGTGAAGCGAATTCATTCTCGGAAATGGTCGCTTATTGGCCAGACGAAAATATTACCGAACTATGGGCGTACTTGAAGAAAAATGGTAAACGATTAGGTGGAAACACCGGGGCATATACCCTGCGCCAAATGGGAAAAGATACTTTTATTCTCAGTTCAGATGTAGAGTCTCATTTGCGTAATACAGGGATTATTGATAGTGGTCGAGATACTAAAAGATCTCACCAAGCCGCGAATAAAGCATTTAATGAGTGGCAACAGCAATCTGGGCGGAGCCTAAGTGAAATAAGCCAGATCGTTGCTTATAGCTGCGGCGATAACCGAGTTTAAGCTTATTTACGATAAAAACCGTCAGGTTGGGTAAACGGCACACTAAGTAACGTTCGCTTTCTATAAGCTGAACGTTACTCAAAATATCATTATCTCATTTCATTCTTTCCATAAAAGAGAATACCTACTCCTACATTCATGATTAGCGGATAGCGCGTACCTTCGTTGTTGCTAGCCATAGCGCCGCTGTCACTTGTAGTGCAAAACAAAGTACAAACGTAATATGCACCCCATAAGCCGCCACTAAATACCCAGAACCCGCTAAGCCAAATGGCATCAAGAGCTTAAACAGTGATCCTGTGATCCCAGCGACTCGCCCTAGATGTTGCTCTTCAAAAGCTTCTTGTCGATAACTCCAAATACAAATGCTGCTATAAATACCGACTGCACTAACCCATAAAAAGGAGAGCATTAATACCCATTGCCCATTTTCTAAATGCCCATTACGCAAATATCCATTGAGAAACAAATCATCCGAAAAAAATAAGCTATGTAAAGCTGGAAGTAAAAAGCCCAGCGCTTCTAATGCAATAGAGACAATTAATAACACGCCAAGCCCTATTCGCCTTCTTACTTTATCAGCAGTAAATGAACCAACTAACCCACCAATACCAGAAGCCGCAATCAAGTAGCCCACTTCGATATGACTTAATTCAAGCTCAGACTTGGAGAAGTATATAGCTTGAATCCAAAAAACCGCGCCCGTGGTATTGATCACCATAACCACCAACGTGATGTGCCACATATTTTTATTAGCGTACAAGACACGCCAGCCCTCTTTTAATGCCATTAAAACAGAGGAGTGTTGAATGGGCTTCGTCGCTTCAAATTCCAATTTATTCAACTGAAAGAAAGCCAATAAATACAACAATGCCACCAGCAGAAATACATTGTGTAAGGCAGAAAGCAGAAGTAGCCCACCAGATAACACAGGGCCAACCGTCTCAAGTAAGTTATAGAGAGAACTCATTCTTGCGGTCGCAGTATTCTGTAAATGTTGTGGCAATGCGTTTTTTAGCATTCCCATTCGAGCATTATGATAACCATAGTTAAATGCCATCATTAAAAATGCACATGGAAACAAAACATACAATGGGTTAGTCAACCAGTGAACTGCTAGATACGACATAACCAGCACCACCATTTGTCCAATCAACATGCACTGAGACCAGTGCTTCTTATTGAACCTATCCACCCATACCCCAATAAACAGTGCGAGTAACAAGTTAGGCAGAAACTCGACAGCTCGCATCCACCCCATCATCTGAGAAGATTGAGTAAGTTCATATACCAATAAAGGCAAAGCTAAGTCATATATCTTCGAGCCAAATGCAACGAAAAAAGCAGTGGTGAATAAAACGACGAAGCGAGAGCTTTTCCATATTGAAGGGTGCAAAGCGACACGATTATCAGCTTCCATTTTCTTTCCTTTTAAAATTAATCCGATGCCTCTATTATCAAGATTAAAAGATGAAGAAAAATAGAAAGATAAAAATGGAATTTCACCTTTATGTATTATTGGAAAGCCTTAGCCTTTTTTAGAACTCACCTGACCTTGAACCATCCCGTTCACATGTCGTTAGATAAATTTTCGGAATCTTTAGGATGCACCAGACGCAACGCGCAGCTATTGATCAAAAAACTAGTTGAAGAAGGTTGGATTGACTGGAAGCCCGGAGTTGGTCGTGGAAATTTACCTAAGGTCACATTAATTAAATGTGTAAACGAAGTGATAGAGAAGCACGTTGACAGTTTGCTAGCTGAAAACAAAGTCGACCAAGCTTTAGAATTTGTTGAAGAAGACAAACGCGACCTTTGCTTACTTGGTTATATTCGCCGCTATCAGCCAGCTCCAGATGCCTTGGATATTCTACAAATCCCTTTCTACCGTGGCACACATAACCTAGATTCTATTGGCATATCGCGAAGAACTGAAAGTCATATTGCCAGTTACTTATACAGCAATCTTATTCGCTATAACCCTGAAAATCACAGGTTTGACGGCAACCTTGCTATCCATTGGTACAGAGAAGACAACCGCTGGTTCTTTACCTTACGTAAGGGTATTTTCTTTCACGACGGATCCCCCATTTTCGCGCAAGACATCAAACACCACTTCCAACGTCTTATGGCTGAAAACACCACGAATCGGCACTTATTTGAATGCATCTCAAATATCGAGGTAACCAGCCCATATCACCTCTCTTTTGAAGCCAATAGCTACACTGGGTATATAGAATCACTTCTTTCAACAACACCGGCTGGCATAACAAAAATGTCAGGTGGAAACATCATAGGAAGTGGCAGCTTCCAACTTGTCGAACAATCAAAATGGCTAACCCGTCTGGAGGCATTCAAACATTATCACGGACACCGCCCTTGGGTAGATGCAGTGGAAATGTGGAATGTCGGCGATAAAGCCAAAGATTATGAAATGCACTGCGATATTGTGCATTCGCATCCGCACTATCAAGAAGCGTCCAACCTGACATTTAAAGAGTCTGAACAGTGGGAATCCGGTTGTGAATACGCCTTAATCAATGCGCATAACCACCCTTGGTTAAGCAGCATTAAACATAGGCAGGATTTAAGTGAATTATTGCAGTTGATTGGGGTATCCAAAGACATATCTAAAGATGAAATCAGACCAGCATCAGGAATGATTTACCAAGTAAGCGATCTCTTCGAAACAGAGCAAAATACAGAAATAGATCGACCATTGCTCGACCAAATATCCGCCAAGAGTACACACTCTGCGAATACTAAATCTGAAAAAGAAAAATCTGCGAAAACCAAGTCTGCAAAAAGTAAAGCCGCGCAAATCTTAGAAAATGGATTAAAGCATTCCAAGCAGCCTATAAAAATTCTAACCTATCAACTCTTTGACCATATAAAAATGGCGAAGCACTATTATGAATGGCTGAGTTCAGAAGGCATTGCCTGTGAATATCAAGTCTTAGAATTCCCTGATTTTTGTTTAACGGAAAACCTACAAAAGGCAGACATCATTATCTCAGGGGCGGTATTTTGTGATAATACAAACGGTAGTTGGATGAGTTGGCTATTAAGCACACCTCCGTTGGAAACCTGTTTAACCGAAGAACAAAAAGCGTGGCGTTCAGAGCAACTAGAAAAACTGTGGAGTTTGAACAGTAAGCAACAACGCCAAAGTGCATTTATTGAAATAGAGAAGAACCTTATCTGCTCTGGTGTATATCGACCTATTTTCCATGTAAAGCAACAACTCAACCAAGCTGATACCGTTAACCCTGTAGAGCTCTTAGCCAATGGCTGGATTGATTTCAACCAAGTGACCATGCGTAGGCATTCGTAACGCCATACCTCAATTAATACACCTGAAGCTAATGAATGTACCTGAGGCTTAAGACAAAACAGGGAGAAGCGATAATCACTTCTCCCTGTTTTATTTCATGTTGAGCTGGCTCATCGAGTGCGATTCCATGAAACACACCAAAACCACTAGCGTATTAGCGCCAGCTTAAGAAGCGCACCTCGTTACCGTCCTCTGGTCTTCTTGGGATATTCCGTGACAACAACAAAGAAATAGCCGCCATGCCTGCGCCTATATAGAAAACACTTGATGGCGAGACTAACCAAATCACACCAAAGGTAACGGGAATGATCACCGCAGCAATATGGTTGATGGTGAATGCCACACCGGCAGTTGAAGCCATATCGGCTGGGTCTGCAATTTTCTGGAAGTAGGTTTTAATCGCCAATGCTAGAGCGAAGAAAAGGTGATCAACCACATAAAGCGCTGCCGCCCATTCCGCGGTTTCAACGAGTGCATAGCCCACGAATACAAAAATTAGGCCGATGTATTCAAATGTCAGCGCCTTTCTTTCGCCCACAATGCCAATAAACTTACCTATACGCTTGGCAAACAAGAAGTTAAATAAGTAATTAATTAAAAAGAGCAATGTAATGTCGGCAGCAGAATAACCAAACTTTTCTACCATCAAGAAACCCGCGAAAACAGTGAAGATCTGCCTTCTTGCCCCACTCATAAAAGTTAAGGCGTAATACAGCCAGTAACGCTTTCTCAGAATCAACTTCTTATGTTGCTGGGTTTTCGTTTGGAACTCAGGAAATGAGAAAGCCATGACCATCACCAGAATAAAACCAACCCCACCAGTAATGCCGTATACCCATTTAAATTCGAGTTGGAATTGCTCCAACATCAACCATATTGAGCCATAGGTGATTAATGAGGCAAGAGCACCCACTGAAATCATTTTACCTAGCATTTCTGGGGCTTCTTGTTTATTTAGCCACTGTAATGAAAGGGATTGCTTAAGGGTTTCAAAATAGTGAAAGCCTGTAGACATCAATAATGTCGTCATTAACAAGCCAAATAAAGAAGGAAATAGCCCCGTAATAGCAGTGCCTGCCGTTAACATTGCTAAAGAAACCAACATAAACCGTTGCTCACGAATAAACAGCAAGACAAACACAACGGTAAACGCGAGAAAACCCGGAATCTCTCGCACACTTTGCAATAGCCCAATGTCGGAACCATCAAAGTTCGCCTTTTCGATTACAAAGTTATTCAACAATGCCATCCAACTTGAAAAAGCTATCGGGACAATAATAGAAATCAAAATTAAGAAGTTTTGAGGAGTCTTCCAACTCTGTGATTGTTCTGGCATATCGGTACCCATGCAAATGACTGAACTATCTTACTCCTGCTTATCAAAAATTAACATCAAGTTAACCTTGAACGGTTTAGGGAAAATAGGTTATATCTAGAGAATCTAATAATTGATTATTTTTCAAAGAGCTAGCGGGAGTATTCCGCTTACGTTAAATAAACACAAGGAGTCATGTATGGAAGTTATCATTCGCCCAGCGCAAGTTTCAGATGCACAAGGTCTTTGCGATTTATATTCTCAACCGAATGCGCAGCGAGAAACCCTACAACTCCCAAACTCTTCACCAAAACTCTGGATCGATCGGCTCAGCAACATACCCACTGGCGTATACAGCTATGTAGCTGAAGTTGAGGGGAAGATTGTCGGTAATATTGGATTCCAGCAAAACCAAAGACCACGAAATCAACATATGGCTTCTTTTGGTATGGGGGTTCATGATGACTTTAGTGGTCTGGGTATTGGCAGTAAGTTATTAGAGACTGTGATAGAACTTGCGGACAATTGGCTCAATGTTCACCGTATTCATATTGAAGCCCATTGTGATAATGAACGCGCAATTGCGCTTTACAAAAAGTTTGGTTTTGAGATTGAAGGGGAAGCAAAAGACAACTCCTTCAGAGATGGTGAGTTTGTGAACACTTACTATCTAGCGCGTATCCGCCCATCTAAATAAGCTAAATTAAACGACACCCCACGCCTTATAAACACTTCAGCGGTCGATGATTGATCATGACCGCTGAAAGCAAACTCCCTAATGCTTAACTCACACTATTTGTCTCGTCTTGCTCTCTTTCAAGCCGTTTCACTACCGCCTCAGCCAAACTCTCTGTGTATGGGTTTATCTTCCAGTGTTTGGGGCTCCATCCTTTAACAAAGCGATGAAAGTCAGCCCAAGCGACGTAAAACATAGGTCTCCATGCTGCTTCTACTTCAGAAAATGATAAATGAGGTTGGTAGCGAGTAAGCGCTTCTTGTAAATAACCAAAATAGCTTTCTAACAGTTCACTTTCCCTAGCATCACAATGCTCAGGTTCAACTGCGCTGCTCATGAATAAAGCGACATCTTTCATCGCACAGCCATGCCCTACATATTGAAAATCAACAGCCGCCACTTTGTCACCTTTCAGGTTAAAGCAGAAATTAGCCAATTTAGCATCACCATGCACTAAGGTTTGAAATGGTGCTTGTTTGAGTTTTCGATCAATAGTTTCTGCTTGAGCTTTCAAAGGTAAATCTTGCAAGGCGTCTAGTTCATCTGGGCGAGTATCCAAATGCCAATAGGTGCCGCTTTCCCATAAGCCATTCGATTCAGCACCAATATGCTTGGCATGAAAATTAGCCAACCATTTTAAACACGCATTGCGCTGCATTTTATTGGCGGTTTGATGAATATGAGGGAAGCCCAAGCCTGCTAAGTCTTGCATCACGATGAGCCATTCATTATCCGTTTGCTTACAAAGTAAACCTTGGGGCATTGGGCAATATTGATCGAACTGTTGCGTATAGCCTTGATACCAAGACGTTTCGACTTGGTAAGAACGTACTTTCCTGAGATGTGATCGCTGAGTATTCCAACCTTTAGGGTGCTCTGACTTATCCGGTAAAGAAACATGTTTAACGATGAGGTTCGGCGGAGCCGGAACATTCAGCTTATCCAAAAATGACAAGCGCACTAATTCTCCATAGCCGCCCCATAAACCTTGAATCACTTCAACAGTAAAACCCTTATTGATGCCTAATGATGAAACGATATCTTGATATGTAAAATTCAAACGACTAAACCTGTTTTCTGTTTCTAGGAGGCATTTAAACCTTGGCGTGACCCAAAGCTATTTAGCCAAGAGTTTATCACCCAAGAACTATCAGCCATTCAACCAAGGGCTACTTAACCAAGAGCCACCTTAACAATAACTGTCGACCAAGAACTACTCAGCCAAAAGATGTGACCATTGCGGGTTTCTAGACATGTAATGCACGACATAAGAACACACAGGTACTATAGATAAACCTTTTTTATCTACTTCAGTCAGCATGGTTTCCATCATCACTTTCCCATACCCTTTACCTTGCAAAGCATCTGGAATACGAGTGGAATTGATGTGCAATACATCGCCATTTTGTTGATATTTGATCAAAGCAAACGATTCATCTTCTAAGTGAACAGTCATTTGGCTTTGATCGAGATCCCATTTTAATGCCTTCATTCGCAACCTTCGTCAATAATTAATAGTAAACACAACAATAAATTGAACTCTTTAAACCTTACTAATAAAATAGTTTATGTGCATGTAAATGGCACATGCATTCTAAAATAATTATAAGTTACACGTTGGCGTACAGGGAACATGGAATGAACGCACCACTAAAGAAACACGTTGAACGCAATGAGGTGCATCCAGACTCTCGCAATAAAACAGTTTCAACACTAAACAGTACTGATGCCCTCTCGATGGTCGAGCATGGCAGCGAACTCACTTTGAATGTTACTACTCCTGTTGGTACAAAATTCCTCACCATGACCAATTTCATTGGTACTCATAGTGATAACTGCGTAATCATCGAATTACCTAAAATATCAAACGACGATCTCGCCTTCTTTTTTCAAGAAGGTTTTTGGATGACCGTTCGAGCCCTCTCTCACCGAGGAGAAGGCGCTTTAATACATTTCCGCAGTCAGATAAAACACAAGGTGGGTGACCCTTTCCCGCTGCTTGTTATTTCGATACCCAGCACAATGCAAGTGACCCAACTGCGTAAAGAAACTCGCTATGAAGTGAATTTAGGTGGCAACGTCATCATGAATAACTCACGCATTGGATGTGAAATCCGTGACTTATCCAAATGCGGTTGCCGTATTGTGACCTCACCGACCACTAAAACACTTCAAGTCGACGAGAAGATATCCATTGATGTGACGCCTGAAAATTATCAAGGACCACTCATTCCACCGCTCAAGGGCAAAGTGTGCAACCTTCAAAAATCGACTCACTATGCAAGATATGGCGTTGAGTTTGATGACATTGGTAAGTCCAATGTGAAGAGCCTTCTCAATCGTTTAAAATTTGATGGGACGAAACTGCGTTTACGACAGTCGTAATTTACAGAAGTCATAATTTGCGAATGTTTTAGCTTATGACAGTTTCAGCTTGCGAACGTTTCAGCTTGCGTGAAGCTGAGTTAACGAGAACCTTAACGCAATCCTCTTAGCGGCACCCTTCTGTACCTAATCTTCTTAATCGATATTCTGAGTCATTATCACCCAGTAAAAAATAAAGCAGCCATACTTTCATATGGCTGCTGTTTATTTAGAGTAAAAACGTCATTACTCGTTCTTATGTTTGTTAATGTCTCAACTGCATGGTTTTCGTAAAGTTGATACTTACGTCGAACTATTATTTACGTAACGCATTCAACTTAGCTTGAGCTATTCCAAAAATAGTATTGATTGGGTAGCTGCCTTCATCACTGGCTTCTCCTGCTGCCTTACCTGTAAATAGCTCGATAGCTTCAGTCACGTGGTCAATCGCCCATATATTAAACTCACCCTTTTCAACCGCTTTAACGATATCTGAGCGAAGCATTAAGTTATGCGCATTAGAACGCGGGATGATCACCCCTTGCTCATTAGTTCGACCTTTGATTTCACAAACATCAAAGAACCCTTCAATTTTCTCGTTCACACCACCGATAGGTTGTGATTCGCCAAACTGGTTCATTGAACCTGTAATTGCAATATCCTGACGGTTAGGCTGCTTAGAAAATGCAGATACAACGGCACAGAATTCCGCCATGCTGGCACTGTCTCCGTCAACCCCGCCATAAGACTGCTCAAAGGTAATGTTGGTGGTTAAAGGCACTTTGGCAGTACGACCAAACACCGAAGACAAATAAGCAGAAAGAATCATCACACCTTTTGAGTGAATACTGCCACCAAGGTCAACATTTCTCTCAATATCAATTACCTCACCATCACCATAGGCAGTAGTGGCTGTAATGCGATTTGGCGCACCAAACATATGGTCACTGGTGCTGAGAACTGACAATGCGTTCACTTGCCCAACCGCTTCACCATCCGTTCTGATGAGCGTGGTGCCGTTGGTGAACGTTTCCATCACGCTGTCTTGCAAGCGACCAACTCGCATTTTTTGATTCGCTAATGCTTGATCAACATGGCTGGCTCGGATCAGATTCGACTTTGAGCTTTTCGCCACGTAGTTGGATTCTCGCAACAAGTTCGCCGTGTGCGCAGAATGAAGAGATAACTTACCTTGATCCCCTGCCTGACGAGAGCTGTGCTCAATAATGCGACCAATTGCTTTTCGGTCACAATGCAGCATGCCATTGTCATGCACTATGCTTGAAATAAAGCGTGCGTAGTGCATTTCTGAATCAGGAGAACGCTTCATTTCATCTTCAAAATCAGCGGTAACACGGAACAATTCTGCGAACTCTGCATCGTAATGTTGCAGCAGTTGATACGTACGGTAATCACCAAACAAGATGATTTTCACATCCAGTGGGATCGGTTCAGGATCAAGCGACACAGCACCTGTCAGGGTGACCTCTTTCTCTAAAGAAGTGAGGCTTAATTGGCGTGAACGCAAGGCTCGCTTTAGACCATCCCATACATAAGGCTGTTCGAGAACTTTCACCGCATCCATAAGCAATACACCGCCATTCGCTCGGTGTAAGCTGCCTGCTCGAATCAGAGAGAAATCCGTAAATACAGTGCCTTTAAATGTTGCCGTTTCTACATAACCAAACAGAGAGTGATAGTTAGGATTTTCTTCCACCACTATCGGAAACTTGTTCTCTTTTTGGTTAACAATGACATTCACTTTATAACGACGAGGCATTTTCTTATCGAGCGAAGCTGTCGCTATTTCAGCTTGTTCATTACTTTCTTCTAAGAAAATATCGGCATTTTCAACGATGTCTTTTTGTAGATCAGTCAGGTACTTTTTGATTTCAGGGTACTGGTTATAATCTTTCTTCAGTTGCTTGATGAAATGCGTGATCACATCACGAGTGGTGTCATCATTAAGCTTTTCAATTTTTTCAGTATACGTTTCTTCAAGTTCGGTTAAGTCACGAGAGATCGTGCGTAAACCAACTTCCAACGCATCAATGGTTTTATCAAACTGAGCTTGGTCTTCTGGTGAAAGTAGATCAAAACTTTCCTCAGTATGAAGCTCTTCACCATTCATGGCGACGAATTGGTAATCACCTTGCGTAGTAATCGTTAGATTGACGCCTTTCTCTTGAGCTTCTTGGCTGATCGCCGCGAGGGCAGCTTGTTGCTTGCTCGCTAATTGGTTTTTCAGCTTATCCGCTCGACCAAAGTACATTTCATTATCAAACGCTAATGGCATCGCTTTTAGCAGCTTAGTCATTAGCTTTTCAATATCATTCTTTAAGCTACTGCCCACTCCGCATGGTAGTTTGAGTACCTTCGGGGTTCGAATATCTTCAAAATTGGCTACATAACACCAATCATAAAGTTCGTTAGCTTCATGTGGGTGACGGTTTAAATAACGCAAGATCATGGTTCTTTTTCCTAAACCATTTCGACCTATCGCGTAAATGTTGTAACCCTTTTCCTTAATTGACATAGCAAATTCAACGGCCTTTTGTGCACGTTCTTGCCCAACTATCTCATCAATGGGAGCCAGTTCTTTGGTCGACTTACAGGGTAGCTTTTCGAGATCAGCTGCTTGATAGAGCTGCTCTATATTGAGTCTTTGAATCGCCATCGCCGCCTCCTTAGTCCTTTATTATTTTGGGTGTAGATAAAATCAGTGTAGATGCAATTCTCAATACTTTTAGTGACTTACGCAACATCATGGTTCAAGTGAGCAAATAACATACAAATCTATCGAGTTTTCTCTATTTTACGCCTAAAACCTTCTACCCGCTTTTGCACTCTATTCGTACTTTATATCAATCATCTATTCGCACTTTGTATCAATTATCTATTCATACTTTATATCAATTAGCTACGTCCATTTTGATTACGATCCCTCGCTAAACTAAATGATTTTAATTTGCAATTGATAATAAATATCATTAACATCCCAGCATCTTATAGAAAGGAGATGGGAACATGGAACTTGAACAGTGCTGGATGTATTATTTAAAAGCAGAACAGTTAATGGAACAGGGTCACTGGCCTGAAGCTCAACGCCTGTATCATGATGTTTTAAGTCACCTCCCAAACCACATTCAAGAAGCCGCTTTTGAAAGCAACATCAAACCTTGTCAATTCGCTTGCCTACTTGCAGGTCTTAGAGACGCGAGTGTTGCTCAATCAGAACTATTGAATCGATTAGGTCAACAGCAACAAGCTTTCGATACCTTGAATCAATCTTATGCGCTCTTGCAATTCATCTCCCTTGAAAATACCAGTCTCATACAAAGAACCCATTTACTGCTTGAAAAACAGAGTGAAGATTTACTCAATCACTTAATAGCTTTTTGCAGTGCTCAAAGAAGTTCGCATTGGATGCTTGAGCTCGAACAAATACAACGAGCACATCACCACTTTGGGCAGCTTAAATCGACACCTGAGACCCATTCATCTCCAAATGTCTTAAATTGATAAGGACGTATCATGTCAGACCAAGCCATTCTCAATGTAGAGAATCTTTCCGTTAGTTTTAAAACAAATGATGGAATCATTGACGCCGTAAAAGGCATTAATTTCTCACTAGAAGCAGGGGAAACGCTCGCGATTGTGGGTGAATCAGGATCGGGTAAATCCGTCTCAAGTAATGCTCTGATGCGTTTACTTCCTGACAATGCCATTTTGCACCCTGAATCTAGAATTGAATTTGAAGGTGAGCAGGTTTTAGACAAAACCGAGCGTCAAATGCAGGCAATACGTGGCGATCGAATCGGCATGATTTTTCAAGAGCCAATGACATCACTCAACCCTTATTTACGTGTCGGTATACAAGTCGCAGAAGCGATCATGTGCCACCGAAAAGTAAGTAAATCCGATGCTAAAAAACGCGTTCTAGAATTGTTCGAACTCGTGCATCTACCAAACATTGACCAAGCCTATACTAAATACCCACATGAATTTTCTGGCGGTCAACTACAACGCATCATGATCGCGATGGCCTTAATCAACGAACCTGACATTCTTATTGCAGATGAACCCACAACCGCACTAGATGTAACGGTTCAAGCTGAAGTGCTTGGTTTGATAAAAGAAATCCAAGAAAAAATGGGCATGGCGATTTTATTTATTACCCACGACCTTGGTGTAGTGAAGCACTTTGCTGACCGAGTTCTTGTGATGTGTAAAGGTGAGTTAGTAGAAGAAGGCGAGACACAAGCCTTATTCAATGATCCGAAACATGACTATACACGCATGCTTATTAATTCAATTCCGAAAGGGCAAAAAGAGCCTATTGAACCCGATGCGCCAGATCTACTCACGGTAGAAGATATTCGCGTTAAATTCCTAGTGAAACAACATTTCATTAAGAGCAAGAACCAGTATTTTGAAGCGGTTAAAGGCATTTCATTATCACTGAAACAAGGCGAAACCTTGGGCATTGTTGGTGAATCTGGCTCTGGTAAATCAACCCTTGGACGCGCATTGATTGGCTTACTTCCTTCTACAGGTCGTATTGTTTACAAAGGCAAAGACCTCAGCTTACTCACCGATACTGAGCGTTTTAAATTGAAAAAAGATGTACAGATGGTGTTCCAAGACCCTTATGGTTCTTTATCACCAAGAATGACAGTAGGCGAGATAATCACGGAAGGCTTAACCGTGCATCAACCTCACCTGTCGAAGAAAGAACGCTTACAACGTGCGCGTGTAGCACTTGAAGAAGTTCGTTTAGAAGCTAATTCAATTAACCGCTACCCACATGAGTTTTCTGGAGGTCAGAGACAACGTATCGCGATTGCTCGATCTCTAATCCTAGAACCTTCATTCATTCTATTAGATGAGCCTACATCAGCACTTGATCGTTCTGTTCAATTAACGGTTATTGACCTGCTTAAAGACATTCAGAAAAAACACAACATCGGCTTCTTATTTATCAGCCATGACTTGTCGGTTGTTAAAGCACTATCTGATCGCGTACTCGTGATGCAAAAGGGTGAAGTGATGGAACAAGGCACGGCAGATGAGATTTTCCATAACCCGCAAAATGAATACACACAAAAGCTAATTGATGCATCTTTCGATTTAGATGAAACACCGAAAGAAAATGCAGCTTAAATTGAACTAATTGGAAATAACAACGTCATATAGATATACCGTCTTGGATAACTCCTAAATGGATTGGAGCAAGAATGGATATAGCTAATCTGGTTTGGCCGCCAAAAACAAAAAAAGTCGCACGGAGGCGACTTTTTTTGTGTCTGTTACTTTTTAATTCCTGTGACTTTCTATCTTAAGGAATTTTCACTTCGACCTTCATTTTCATTTTTTACTTTTACTTTTACTTTTACTTAATCATTTAATCTCGACGCTCAACTTATCGATACAGAGATTTTGTCGATTCACGAACAATTAAATCAATGGGTGGCAACCTAGCTTCATGTCTTTCCCCTGACATCAGATTAAGAATCGACTCCGCGCAAACTTCGCCTATCTCTTCTATTGGCTGCCTCAAAGTTGTAAGTGCAGGTGTGAAGTATTTGGAAGTGGGCAAATCATCAAACCCGATAACAGAGACATCTTCAGGAACTTTATACCCATGATCATGCAGTGCTTTAATTGCGCCATAAGCCGTTTGGTCATTTGCGGCAAACAAAGCCGAGAAATGCACTTTCGATTCGATCAGTTCTACCGTTTTTTCATAGCCTTGTTCACAGCTAAAGTCACCCTGCTTAACTAGTTTTGGTCTCACTTTAATGCCAGCTTCCGCTATTGCTTTCTTATATCCTTCAAAGCGTGCGCCTGAATCTGGCTGCGAAGCTAGACCTTTAATATGCGCGATATTGACATGCCCTTGCTGCAATAAGTGCAAAGTCGCCATATAACCACCCAAAACATTGTCAATGTTTAGTGAGCGAACATTCTCTTCTACGATGTCATACCCAACCATTACGATAGGGATATCTTTAGCATATTTGGCTATATCTTCATTCGTCACGCTTCCCGTCACGATGATCATACCGTCCACATTGCTTTTGGCTAAATATTCCAAAGCATGGATTTCAAGTTTTTTCTGCCAGTGGCCCGTCGCAATCACAAGAGAATAGCCCTGTGCAATCAAGGTTTTCTCCATGTCATTCAAAATGCGGCTAGTGTAGGGGCTATCTGGGTGCTGGACTAATACCCCAACGGTCAATGAGCGGCGATTGAGATTTTCTTGCGCCTGAAAGTTAGGTTTATAACCCGTATCTTTTATAGCTTGCTCAATATTTTGACTTTTATCATCCGACACATAGGTCGTTCGATTCAAAAAACGAGAAACGGTACTGGGAGATACACCCGCGAGTTTAGCGACGTCGTATACGGTTGCCTTTCTAGTTTTAGTGCGCATTTTTTGTTCCCTAAACCTTTAAACGTGAAGTTGAAGCCGTCTATGAAAACCTTTGATAACTCGATTATAGAGGTATGTTTATTATTTAAGCCTAATTCTACTAAAAATCTCAGTAGGCAAACTGAGCAACAGGCAAGCGCGTTTCTAAATAAACCAAACTCTAAACTGATAAAAATAAAGGAGCTCAATTGCTCCCTTTCATTTAACGATCATTCACTCATTTAATACGCATCTTAGTATAAATAAGCGAATATCATCCCAGGTCTAAAATATCGACCCGCTGTATATTTTAGACCCGTACTCAATAGCCATTTATGTAAAGCTCTTGCCGTAGCTGTTGGGACGTTTATCTTAAGTATACTAACAAACTCATCAGTATCTTTCGTTAACATTGGGTTGACGCGTTTATCAAAAAACAAAATTTCTTGCTCAATCAACGCATCGACCCATGACTTCGCTTCATTTATTGGCAAGTTAAATACATTTACCAATTCTGACTCAGTTACAGTTACCGAGCAGTTGAACCCTTCTGGCGCAGCAAATGGGATCTTCGAGTAGTCATATAACGCGGTATATACGGTGTCCATTAGCTGTTCAGATTGTGGAGTTTTAGCCGCTAATTTCAACGCCGTCGCAACACTGAATTGAACACCAATCCAAACATCTTGAGCTTGAAACGCTTCATGTGGCGAACCGTCTGCAAGGGTCATGTTTGCGACACCTAATGTCGGGCTGTTAATCTCAAAATTGTGTTTATACACATAATCTAACGCACGTTGAATCCGCCCTTCTGGAAAGATACCTTCTAGTCCCATTAGCTTTAGGTAGCTGTCGGCTAGCAAGGCATCACCAAAGCTATTGTCTGAATCTGGCACTAGATTTGAATAATCTTCCGTAAAGGCTTGTGGCGCTACATCACTCAATAAGCGCTTTTTAGAGGCTCGCTGATCAAGTTTGCTGATATCAATGGAAAGGTCGGTTTGGTTTAGATAATCGTTGAGCATATTTTTATCTGCGATGGCATCGCCAGTCAAAGATAAACCTAAATTTTCAAGCGCTTGATACCCTTCACCAGTTAAATGCTTAGCTTGGATAGGCGTAACAAAAAAGTGGTAATAGCCTTCCTTTTCATCCCACAAACTTTGCTCTACCGTTGCTAATGCACGCTTTGAACGTTCTAGATAACCAGCGGCTAATTCTGGTTCGCCAACCAACTTAGCCAATTCACTTGCCGCTTTTAAGCCCGCAACCCAAAGGCTTGCACAATAAATAGAGATCCCGTGAGACGCCAAATTATCGAAGGTGTCATCTGTACCTCGGGTTAACGGTAAATCGTCACCTTCAGCAATTAAGTTAGACAAAAATTCAATGCTTTCTGTCACTGCTTGCCAGCACTCTTTAACCACAGAGATGTCTTGTGTATTTTGATAGTGGCGATACACCATAAGGATGTATTTGGGTGCTAAGTCCTTCCACTCTTTCACATTGTGCCAGCTGTAAGCGTCAGGCTGGATATCAAATGGGCTGCCCAAATCATGGATTACCGCCCCTCTAATGGCACGTACACCTTGGTACTTGTCATCAATCAATTCCGCGTTTGGCGTTGCCTCGTATTCCCAGTAACGACGTTTGGTAAAGTCTTCCGCTAGAATGGCTTTAGAAAACTCTTTCATCACGCAACCATCAAGCTCAGGCAGCAAATAGAGCAGAGAGAACGATCCGTAGAAATACACATCTAGAGAGTTAAAGAATGGGTAGTCGACACACTCTTTCACTAAGAACTTATCGTCTTTATCCCACACCGTGGATTCTGCTAAAAAAGAGAGTGAATTCATTGCCATGGTTGAATAACGCAAAGCTGACTCAGGGTTCTCTATTTTCTGCTGAGCTTCAGCCAAGAAGTCTGCCTGCTGGACCACAATAGTGCGTTCAATATTGGCTAATTCAGGAAGCACATCATTAAGAATATCGATTGCAGGCATCGTTTGAGGGTAGAACTGAGTGTATGCCTTTTCTGAAGCCCAATCGTTCAATAGCACTTTACTGTGCGCCATCACTTGCGCAAAACGAAGCTCTATCACTTCATCAGGTTCCAACTCCAATTGGACGGTGACTAATGCACTTAACGCTTCCCTTCCGCTGTATATTCCGGTTTCAAATTCTGCATTAGTTCGACCCGTGCGTAAGGCGTATTCAACTTGCTTTTCAGTTTTAGACGTATAAAGAGAAGGTTTAACGGAAACAGACACTTTACCTTGTTCAATCAAGTATTTATCCACTTGCACGCCATAAACCACTTCCCCCTCGATGTCACTTTGATAAGGAGAATCACTTGTTAAACGCGCCCCAGTGAACACCAAATCACCATGATTCAAAGAAACTGAATGATGCTTCTGATCGATCGGATTTTGAGATAAATCACAGGCGGAGTCTTGAATGCCATCACGACTTTTTTGATAATTAGAGCCAATCAAATTCTGCAATGGTTGCACTAAAGTAATAACACGAGTTTGATCGGATTTATTCTCACATTCAAAGTGATTCCAGTGCACAGGTAAAGAACAAAGCCTTTTATTTCCTTGGACGATAGGAGAGGCCACTTTCCTTTTAATAGTCACATCGCTAAAACATGAGTATTCATATTCAGAGAATGGATATAATGCTCGATAATCAATATCACAATCATTAATTGAATTTGGTAATTTAGATTCACTTGAAGTTAAAGATATTAATTTTGAATTTTTATTAATTAACAAACCATTGAAAAAATCCAATGCAACATATAGTTGGCAAATTAGTGACTTGCAATCTTTTTTAATATAAAACTGAGTTTTTTCAGAAAAATACACATTCCATTTTATAAAATTACTTTTATTATCATTATAAAATTCACCAGCCAGCAAAGCTGACTTAATCAATAACAAAGCATCTGATAAGTTATCTTTATCTATCTTTTTCCCATCAAACAGAACTGGATAAAAATTTAAGTGAACGCTAAGTTCTTGAATTGACATAACGGCTAGCGAATCGATAGATGGCACATCCATCACCGAAGCATAAAAGTCATTAAAATTAATATCTTGATTTGAAATATCGACAAATATACCTGGAATAAAACTGAAGTTAGGCGTACTTCCATTTGGTGTTAAGGTGAATGTATTACCTATTCCACCAATTGCCATTCCTGTATTTTCAGGCGTTGTCGATATTGGCGTATACCATGGTTGGATGAATTCAACGGCATCACCTTTTTTGCATAACTGCTCTGATTTACCAAAATATGTAGTGTATGGAATTTTATTTTTCATTTTTTAAAACCACCATTGAATATTTTATTCTTCTTGTTAATATCTTTAAAAAATGGAGACATCAACATGTTTAAAATTATAAATGAAAATTTTGGAAGTCTTGACGCTGTGACAATATTAAACTCCCAACATGGTATAGAACTACAAATAATCAATGGATTTGGCGCAATAATTAATAAATACATAGTTAATAATAGTCCATTCTCTTTTATTTGCGGCTATAAAGATTCTGATGATCTCATTAAACAGAATCCTTTTTTTTCTCGTAGTGCGAAATTATTTCCATTTCCTAATCGACTAAATAACGGTCGTTTTCAATTTAATGATCAAACCCACCAACTTCCGGCTAATTTTTCATGGTCTGAACATGCCGTGCATGGGTTACTTTATAACCAAGCTTTCTCTGTGGTTGATTCATCCGCGGATGAATCAAAAGCAAGCGTCACAGTACAATATTCTACCCAGAAGCTTCATGACGGTTTTCCATTTGCCTTTGTGTTGAGTGTGACCTTCACCATTGATATTGCTGGTTTACTAACATGTTCCACCAGCGTTCATAACCAAGGTGACGCTACCTTCCCGTTTGGTGATGCTTGGCACCCATACTTTTCTTTAGATACCCAGCGTGAACATTGCACCTTAACCATGCCAACTTGTTTAGAACTCGAGCACGTTAACGATTTACCGAGTGGTCAAAAGCATGCTTTCAACGCCTTTTCAAAAGGGGGCTCATTGGCAAATCAAATCCTCAACAATTGCTTTGAATTTGAAGGGAATACTCCAATCAACCTCACACTTGAACGCGCCGATGCCAAAGCTTGTTTACATTACCAACAAGATTCTAGCTACCCATTCATTCAGCTATACACTCCAACGAAAGAGCAGAGTATTGCCATAGAACCAATGACTTGCCCTGCGGATGCATTCAATAACAAGATTGGATTACTCACCTTAGAACCGCAGCAAACCCAAACCTTTAGCTGGCAATGCCAAGCTCAATACCACGGCTAACAGCCAGACAAATCGCACAAGAAGCAACGGATAAAGGGCGCACTAAGCGCCCTTTCCATTGCTAACCTAATATCACCTCAACGCTATGTTCACCGGTAGTAAAAATAGGCGCTTTGTTACCTGAAATCAGATCACCATTTACTTTCATTTCAACCACGCCCTTACACACGTTATTTGGGTTAGTGACATGAATGTTGTATGTCGCACCACGGAACTGACGACGCACTTTAAATTCAGGCCACTCAGCCGGAATACAAGGGTCCACTAGCAAGCCATCTACTTCAGGACGAACACCCAGAATCCACTGCGTACCCGCCACGTAAGTCCAAGATGAAGTACCTGAAAGCCATGCATTACGCCCTAGACCGAACTGTTTGTGTTCATCACCCAAGATGTTTTGTGGGTAGCAGTAAGGTTCAGATTCAAAGGTATCGATGTCATCGTTCTTAGACGCAGGGTTGATTTGGCGGTAATACTCATAAGCACGCTCACCATTACCCATTTTCGCTTCTGCGATCATTACCCAAGGGTTTGAATGCAAAAAGATACCGCCATTCTCTTTCGCGCCTGGTGGGTACGTAGAAACGCCACCTAGTTGAGGATCAAAACCGTTGTAACCTGGTGTTGAAAGCTTGATGCCATTGGTGGTGTTCAGTTTGTTGTAAACCGAATCTAGTGCTTGCGTGGCACGTTCTTGAGTCGCGAAACCAGAGATCACAGGCCAACTTTGACCGTTGGTGTAGATCTGCCCTTGCTCATTCTTATAAGAGCCAATTGGTAAGCCTTGCTCATCAAAGTAACGAACAAACCACTCACCATCCCAGCCGCACTCATTCACCGTGCTCTGCATCTGTTGGTACTGATCGTTAAACTTAGCCGTCAGTTGCGCTTCACCACGCAGCTCACACAAGTCCAACATGTCGAGCAGTGCTTTGCCGTACATATTGGCAACCATCATCGACTCAGCACCTGTTGGCAGGTTCACCGTGTCATTCCAGTCAGCGAAACCCAATAACGGTAGACCGTGCTCACCAGTATTGGTGTAAGTAAATTCAATAGAGCGGCATAGGTGATTCCAAACCGTTCCGGTTTCAATTGGGTTGCCGTCTTTGTCTTTCTGGTAGAACGGGATCTCTTTATTCAAGAAGTCTGCATTGCCCGTTTCTTTCACATATTGAGTCACCGCGTAGATGATCCACAGGTGATCATCACCATAATAATCAGGGCGATCTTCTTCTTCACGTGAGTCACCCGCGTTCGCTTCCATCGTTGATGGGAAGAACTGATGCATCGCAGAACCGTTAGTGTTCTGAACAGACAACAGACGCTCAATGAACTCGCGCGCTTCTTCTGGCATGTGAGCAATTACGCCCAACGTATCTTGCGAAGAATCACGGAAGCCGATGCCACGTGCGCCATAGCCAAGCTGATACAGAGACAAGTAACGAGACCAGTTTTTGGTTGTGTGACACTGACGTGGGTTATGTACGTTAAGCATCGAGTTCATTGCCGGATCCGGCGTCTCAACCTGAACCGCTTGTAGGTAACCATCCCAATGTTCAGCCAGTTCATCGAAAGCCGAATCGACCACTTGATGGTCACGATATTTAGCCAATAAAGGCAATGCTGCTTCTAGGCTCTCTTCCTGTGCGATTTGCACAATCGTACGTTCGGTTTGCTCTGGAGATAACCAACCCAGACGTAGGTTAAGTGCACCAATATTGTCGCCACGCAAACACTCGGTGTTGCCTAGTTCATCATTGTTTAGTGCTTCTGGCGCTGCCCATGTACCGTAGCCCAAGTTCCCTAGGAACGATTGGCGATCACCATCAAAAGACGTCGCAGGGCGATCCGCTGTCATCAAGTTCACCGCATAATCGCGCTTCATAAAGGCGTACTGCTCAAGCACGGTATGACCCGATTCTTGCTGGTGCGCTTTAAGCGTCATGGTTTGTGGCACCCAGTCAGCATTAAGTAACTGCTTAAGTGCATCGAAGTGCGTGAACTCGTATACAGGCACCACATTAACGTGCAGAGCTTTGTCTGAAATGTTGGTGACTTTGATGTCTTGCAACAAGACTTGGTCAGCTTTTGGCACGAAGAAAGTCGCTTCACAACGCACACCAAACGCTTCTGCAATGATGGTGGTGTAAGACAAGCCGGTGTGGTTTTCAAACTTATCCAACGGCTTCAGAGTTGGCGTGTAGAAAGGTGAGAATATTTCCACGTTGCCCGCTTCATCACGTACCTTAAGGTACATGGTTGAGCCTTTGAAGTCTGAGTTTGGCAGTTGAGCAATGTACTTAGTGATACGGTTGAGCGCAGGATCGCCCTTACACAGCAATACGCCGCCGTTGCTATCTACAATGCCACCGAAATCTAATGTGCCCACGTAGTTACACCATTTGATCGGTGTGCACGGTGTGGTTGCTACGTATTCTTTGTTTTTATCGTCAAAATATCCGAATTTCATCATCACTATCCCTAGCCCCTCCCAAATCAGGAGGAGCCAAAACAATTTGTCGTAAGTTGGTTGGTGTTAGCTCAATGGCAGACTTAACCGTTGGAATTAGCCGTTTAGTCAGGCTTCTCTCACTCGCCCTTGCAAATCAGCTCGCTAGTGAGTTCTCACTCAGAGCATCGAACAAGTGGAAAGCATCCAAATCCAAGTAAAGCGTCAGATTTTTTACATCCACTTCAGCCGCTTGAGTTTCAACCATCAGCGGTTGACCCCCAATTTCTGTTTTCAGAAGAATGCTTGCGCCCAGTAATTCCTTGTCTTTGATTTTCACAGGGAATGGCAGCACGCGGTCGTGGTCAACTTGCTCGGCACGTAGGTGAATGTCTGTTGGACGAACACCAAAATGCAGCGCTAGGTTCTTAGACGCCAGAGACTTAAAACGCTCAGGCAGTGGGATATGAACATCGCCGATTTCAACGAAGTACTCGCCTTCTTTTTCAATCAGTTTTGCTTCCAACATGTTCATTGATGGGTTACCAATGAATTGTGCGACAAACTTGTTTGCAGGACGCTGGAACACCTCGGTTGGCGTGCCAACTTGAGCGACATAACCGTCTTTCAAGATCACAATACGATCCGCCAGTGTCATCGCTTCGATCTGATCGTGGGTTACGTAGATCGTGGTGGTTTTAAGTTCACGGTGTAGGTGTTTGATCTCTTCACGCATCACGCCACGAAGTTTTGCATCAAGGTTAGACAACGGCTCATCAAACAAGAAGACTTTAGGCGTACGAACCATCGCACGGCCCATTGCCACACGTTGACGCTGACCACCAGAAAGCTCTTTCGGCTTACGGTTGAGTAGTGGATCAAGCTCAAGCATTTTCGCCGCTTTTAGCACTTCTACGTCGATTTCTGCTTTCGGCATGCCCTTCAGCTTCAGAGCAAAGGCGATGTTCTCGTACACCGTCATGTGCGGGTACAGAGCGTAGCTTTGGAATACCATCGCCAGGTCACGGTCTTTCGCGTCGACTTTATTCATCAGCTTGCCGCCAACCACGATGTCACCAGAGCTGATACTTTCAAGGCCAGCAAGCATACGTAGCGTTGTCGATTTACCACAGCCAGATGGGCCAAGGAAAACCACGAACTCACCATCTTCAACTGTAAAATCAAACTCTTTGACGACTTCAACATCACCGAATGATTTTTTGATGTTCTTAAATTCTACTTTAGCCATTATCTGTTCTCCTCAGCGCGCTCTAGAAGCATGTTTCGGTACGCTATTGCGCTCTGTTTCAATGTTCTTTCTTGGGTGGTGTAGTCGACATGGACAATGCCAAATCGCTGGCAGTAGCCGAATGCCCACTCAAAGTTATCCATCAGGCTCCAAGCGAAGTAACCGTCGACTTTCACACCTGCTTCAACTGCGTTGTGAACCGCTTCGATGTGACCTTGGAAATAACGAACTCGTTGCTCGTCCATCACTTGTCCGTTTACACGCTCGTCGTTGCCGGCTGCACCGTTCTCTGTGATGTAGATAGGTGGCATATTTTCGTAGCGAGCATCCAGTCTGACCAATAAATCGGTCAAGCCTTGTGGGTTGATTTCCCAGCCGATGTAAGTGTGTTCAGCGTCAGTTTGTTTCACCGATTCAATGTCGCCGTTCTCATTAAAGCGAGCGACATTACGTGTGTAGTAGTTGATGCCGATGTAATCAACTGGTGCGCTGATAATGTCGAGATCGCCCTCTAAAATCATCGGCATGTTCATCGCTTGGCGTTCAACCACTAGCTGTGGGTACCCGCCTTTTAATACTGGGTCAATGAACCAGTGGTAGTTTTCGGCTTCACAGTAATCGGCTGCCGCTTGATCTTGTGGCGTAAACGGATAAGCCGGAGTCGCGTTGAATACCACACCGTGCTTAGCGTTCGGTGCATTCTTACGAAGAATCGGCATCGCCAAACCATGTCCTAGCATCAAGTGATGAGAAGCTAAGTAGCCCTCTTTTTCACCCTTGATGCCTGGCGCGTGCTCGCCCCAACGGTAGCCTAGGAACGCAGAAACAAACGGTTCGTTCAGCGTGGTGTACACATCAATGGTATCGCCAAAGTATTTGCTCACCACTTCTGCGTATTCTGCGAATTTGTAAGACGTTTCACGGTTTAGCCAGCCGCCTTTATCTTCAAGGTATTGCGGCAGATCCCAGTGATAAAGCGTCACATACACTTTCATTCCACGCGCATGACACTCATCGATGATCTGACCATAAAATTCTAAGCCTTCTTGATTCACCACACCGTCTTGAGGCAGGATTCGAGGCCATGCAATTGACAGGCGGTAAGCATCAACGCCTAAGCCTTGAATCATCTCGATATCTTGTTGCCATAAATGGTAGTGATCACACGCCACATCACCATTGTCGCCGTTATCGACCTTGCCCGGCGTTTTGCAAAAAGTGTCCCAGATAGACGGTGTACGACCGCCTTCTTCAACGCCGCCTTCAATTTGGTATGAAGATGTCGCGACACCGAATACAAATTCCTTACTGCGTAACTTTGAATCACTTGGAAGTTGATATTTATTCATTGTTATAACCCTTAAACCTAACCTTTAACTGCGCCGGACGTTAAACCACTGATCATCTGTTTCGATGCGAACAAGTAAGTAATCACGAGCGGTAAAATAGAAATGGTGGTACCTAGCATTACCGCGCCCCATGGCGTATTCGGAATGCCTTGAACGCTTCGTAGTGCTTGTGTAATCACGTAATTATCTGGGTTGTTGAGCACCACGAGAGGCTGCATAAACATGTTCCAGAAGAAAACGAACTGAACAATCGCAAGTGTTGCTAGTGCAGGCTTCATCAGTGGCAGTACCACACTCCAGTACGTTCTGAACTCACCCGCACCATCCAATTTCGCTGCTTCAAGTAGCTCTTTCGGAATCGATGCAATCACGTGCTGACGCATCAAAAAGATACCAAATGGTGTGGTGGTGAACGGTAGCCATACCGCCATGTGGTTATCCAGCAAGCCTAGGAATTTCACGATCATGAAGTAAGGAATCAAGCTAAGCACAGGCGGAATCGCCATTGAGCCAACCAGCATGCCGAACAACACGTTCTTACCGCGGAACTTAAACACAGCAAATGCGTAACCACCCATGCTACAAAACAGCAGCGAGATGGTGGTACCTAAGAAAGCCACGTAAATCGAGTTAAACATCGCTTTCCAAAACGGCATGATTTCAAGCAACTTGGCATAGTTAATCGCTAGGCTATCGCCAATAGCAAAGCTGATGCCTGTACCGAAAATTTCAGAACGGTCACGAGTCGATAACAGTGCCGACCATACAAACGGGAACACCGTAATTAGCGCTGAAACCACCAGTAAGATGCCGAGCATGATCATTAGGATCTTAGTCAGAATGTACATGCTGCGTTCGCTTGGCATAAAACCACTTAAAGGCGACGTACTTGTCTTAATTGATGTAGACATATTAATGCTCCCCTAAGCCTTTCTTACCGAATAATACAAACTGAACCAAAGTACACGTTGCGATGAGTGCAAACAGTAACCATGAAATCGCTGATGCTGTGCCCATTTCTAGCCATTCCCAACCCACTTTATAGAGGTACATAGAGATAGTTAAACCTGATTGACCCGTACCACCCGTACCACGCGTTAGGACGAACGGTTCTTCAAACATCTGCAAGTTACCGATGATGGTCATAGTGATTGCAAAGAAGATGAATGGACGAATCATTGGCAGTGAAATGTTCCAGAAGCGGCGGAAGGCATTGGCACCATCCATGCGAGCAGCTTCTAAAATGTCTTTAGGAATCGTCATTAAACCCGTGGTGTAAAGGACAATGTTAAAACCGGTATATTTCCAGAAAACCATGATGGCGATAGACGGCTTCACCATAGTGGCATCGTCTAACCAACGGATTGGTTGAAAATCATTAACCCAAGCGAATGCCCAGCCAAACAGTGTGCTATCAGCCAGAGCCATTAACGTTTGGTTAATTATTCCTGAGTTAGGAGAGTACATGTTGAAGAAAATCAGTGACGCTGCGACCGTTGATGTAATGAACGGTAAAAAGTACGCCGATGTTAGCCAGTGACGCATGCGGTCACCCATAGAAACCAACATATAAGCCACTGGAATAGCGACTAAATGCTGAGCTACACCTGACGTGATGGCTAGCCACAATGTGTTCTTTAACGAACGCCATAACCATGGGTCAGTTAAGGCAATGTGATAGTTCTCTAAACCAACGAACTCCATCGCATCCATGCCTCTTACTGGGTTCCACTCATGGAACGACAGGTAGACAGAGAACAACAGCGGGAAAATCCCAAATACAGAAAAAATGATCAGAAACGGCAGAAGAAATCCATACGGTGTAAGCGCTTTCAAATTCAGACGAGAAAAAAGGCTTTGCTCCGAAGTTTCTATGGTTGTGCTCGCTGTATGATTCATAGTAACGACCTCTTAGAAAAGGAAGCGCGTTTCCACGCTTCCTCACTTACTTAAAGTAAAAACAAATTAAAGATTACGCGTGCGACGCTTGATTAGACGCTCAGCTTCTTTAAGCGCAGTCTCGATGTCTTTACCTTCATCAAGCACTTCCATCAACGCGTTCTCTAAAATGATAGAACGTGCAACGTGATCGCCTTGAGCTGGAGATACTGGCTTAATGTTTTGAGCAACTTCAGCAAAGATTAAGCGAGCTTTTTGTCCACCAAGGAACTCCATTTCTTCTTGGAATAACGCATCGTCATACGTGGTTACGTTGGCAGGGAAAGCCGCAATCGTTTCGAAATGTTTAAGCTGCACATCACGTTCGGTCGTCATGTATTTAATCAGCGCCCATGCTTCATCTGGGTTGTCTGATTGAGTTGGAATAGATAGGAATGAACCACCCCAGCTGCCGTAGATACCATCTGGTAAATTTTCTACTGCCCACTTACCTTTGGTTTCAGGTGCAATCCAGTTGTTTAAGTGACCAAGTAACCAAGCGCCAGAAAGTTGAGTCGCAAATGTGCCGTTGCGGAAGCCTTCGTACCATTCGTTAGACCAAGCCAGAATGCGACCATCTAAACCTTTGTCGCGGATTTCTTTCGCTACTTCAAAAGCGTGAACAAAACGCTCTGATGTCACCACTGGGTTACCATCTTTATCGAAGTACAGACCTTCACCTTCTGGAACTGTCGTGAAGATAATCGCTTGTGCCACGTCGGCTGCCGAAGCAATAAGTTGGACGTTTTGCTCTTTCAGTTTTTCACCAGCCGCGATGTATGAATCCCAATCTTTGATGGCTTCATTGACATCAATACCCGCTTTTTCGAATACGTCAGTACGGTAGTACATAACACCTGGACCGAGGTCGACAGGAATGCCATACATGTCGCCGTCTGCACCTTTACCTTGTGCCCAAGCATATGGTGCGAATCGTTCTTCGTATTTATCTGCACCGTAGTTTTCAGACAAGTTCACTAGACCGCCAGAGCCGACAAATGGACCGATTTTTTCTACATCCACCACAATCACATCACCCGCACCAGAACCCGTCGCCAAGTTTGTCGTTAGTTTCGTATGGTGATCACCGTGGTTATTCATTAGGTAGTCGACTTTGATTCCCGTTTCCTTCTCAAAATCAGGCAGTAATACTTTCAGGCTGCTGTCGAAATCGGGAAATCCGTCAAAACGAATTTCTTTATCAGCAGCGTTTGCTGTTGCAGCAAGTCCTAAAGCGACTGCGCAAGAAAGCGCTAAGGTCTTAAGTTTCATGTTCTATCCTTAATATTTTTATAGGGTATCTAGTAAATTCGTAACCGAGTTTCTAGCAACCAAAGTCGGCAACAATTTAAAATTCACATCACGTTTAATCTTGTTGAGTTTTTGCAAAGTCAGCTGAACCGCTTCAATGCTCATCTCTTCTATTGGAAAGTTAATGGTGGTCAAACTCGGGGTTAAGTATCGCGCGAATATGGTGTTATCAAAGCCCACAAGAGAAACGTCCTTTGGTACAGAGAGCCCTTCTTCATGCAGCACTTCAAATGCGCCAAATGCCATGTGATCGTTTGAAGCAAATACCGCCGTAAATTGGCACTTACGGTTAATCAATTTCTTCATAGCGCTGACGCCGGTTTGTTCAGTGAACCCAGCTTCTGACACCAATGCTTCATCGAATGGCACATTCGCCTCTTCCAAAGCCTTTCGATAACCTTGCAAACGCCCCCGAGCATCTGCTTTATCTAAAGGCCCTGTAATACACGCTATTCTGGTGTGCCCCTGTTGCAGTAAATATTGAGTCGCAAGTTGTCCCCCGACCTCGTTATCAATATCTATGCAGCTCATTGCCATTTCTGGAATAAAGCGGTTAATTAAAACCACAGGGGTTCCCTGTTCTTCCAGCTCAATTAAGTAGTCATCACTTAGCAACTGAGTATGAAGTATCAAAGCATCCACTCGGCGCCCTAATAGAAACTCCACAGACTCACGTTGCCCTTGCTCTGTATTTGAACCAGCGGTCACCACAGCGTGATAACCAAAGCGGCGGAGGTTCTCTTCTAAACAATGCAAAATCCCCGAATAGAAAGAACCACCCAGTTCAGGTACAACAATCCCAATACTGCCACTACGACTAGACGCTAAAGCTTGAGCAATTGAATTAGGGCGATACCCCAACTCTTTAATTGCTTTTTCAACTTTTAGTTTCTTGTCATGACTGACTCGGCTCGTTCCATTAATCACTCTTGAAACTGTCGCCTGAGATACACCAGCATGTTCTGATACGTGCTTTATTGTTGCCACTCGAACCTCGATACTTCATTAACTTGTAACCGCTTTCATAAAGGATTATTGACGAAGTTCGTGTTCGTTTGAGTGAGAGTCATCACACTAAGCTCGGGGTTAAATGGCGAGATTGGCAAACATTGAAAGCGCTTACAAATAAACGCCACTCCATGAAACTGTTTCATGAAATCATGCTGAATCTTATGAAATGGTGACTTTTTATCGAATTATTTAATAATTTTCGAAGTGAATAAGCGCGAGCCAATCATTAGAACATTGAGTCGTATTTTCAGACAATGTAGTCAAACAATATGACTTGCTAAAACGCAAAAAAATGGGCGCAATGAATGCACCCATAATGGAGTTAATCTATGTAATGTTGCCCTAATAAAACTGCCTTTAGGGCTTAAATGGACAGTCATTAATATTGGTTACACGCTGAACCGAAACCAATATTTATTATTTAAAACATGTGAATCTTTGGCGGCTACGGCTTACCACCAAGCTTCAAACATGGCACCAAATGCCAAGGTATCTTCTGTTTTTCGTTCCGTCATATTTTTCGTTTCAACATCGCCCACTGTGGTATAAAAACGCAGCATTGGTCGGCTACCAGGCATACCACCTAGTGAAACGTTTTGAGAAAGCGTTACTTTCCAACCATTTTTCTCACCGCCATCATCAAAGTCTTCCATCGCATAGCCTGCTTCTAGCCAAGTCGAATGCACGTCATCCCATTGATATTGTGGTCGAACGATACCCGCGTATTCACTTTTATCTAAGTTTCTACCGGTATCTGCATCTTTGTAGTCATCACCTGAAATATCTTTGTAAGAAACTAGGTAGTCGATGATGAATTGATTGCTAACCGCATAGTTACCTTCGACACTGGCATAAAATACGCTCTTGTCTCCAGCTAAATCAAATACCGAATCATCCGCCCCATCGGCATATTTCATGACTAATTTATTGCTTTCGCCCAAACCTAGCGTTGCACCTAATTGCCAAGCATTTTCATCACTGACTTTGTCTTCACCCACTTCGTTTGCTTCATCAGACGCAAAACCGTAGTTGGCGTAGATATCTAAATTACCAATGCCTGCATTGATTGAGTGAAGTTTAGAGGTCACGGCATAGCGACCATTATCGTTACCGAGTGCGCCATCTTCCGAATCCACTTGGCCGACAATCGCCATATCAAATTTAGCGGCGCCCAAGTTTAAGTTATTGAAACCACCACCTTGTCCATCATGCGTCATCCAGAAGTAATCGTTCAAACCTTGTTGTGGACGTTGGTGGAAATCACGGCCGCCCCACATGTAAAGCTCTGGTTGGCTTTCAAAAATGTTAGTGACACCTGCATACATTTTTTTCAGGTTAATACCACCAGATGATCCCCAAGCATCGTTGCTCCAATCATCAACCATGAACACAAGATCCCATTTGGCACCACTGTCTGCTTGGAATATTTTAGCCAATTGAACCTCACCCCCGTTCGATTCATTACCTAAACGACCAAGCGAACGACCAGAACTACCTACTTCCACATAACGGTTATCACCACTTGAGCTGTGAGCACCATAACGGGCATAACCAGAGAAGATGATTCCGTCGGTAACAGGTGTGTCTGGTGTTAAAATGGCTTGTTGTTGATCATCGGTATAGTCGATATCGACCACACGAGATTCCAATTCTTGAATGCGTTTTTCTAGTGCTTCAATGTCGGCGTCCGCTGCAAAAGATGAAAGAGATGCAACCGAAGCCGCCACTGCTACTGTTATTGGCAAAAGCTTAAAATTTTTCATTTAATTTTCCCTGTTATTTTTATGTTTAATTCGAACAGGAGAAATATTAAGCAATGAAACAATTGAAAAATAAGCGGCTCTTCACACTGGTACATTCATGAAATTCTCATGAAATTTTTAGAATAATACATAACCGTTGTTATCTTTTAATTTTCAGAAAGATAGGAAGAGATTAAAAATAAATGCCGGTTTGAAATCGCTTTCATTTCATGGATTTTGGCGGGTTCAGTCACGAAACCTATGCAGGGTTCAACCTTGAAAAACCGCTGGTCAATGATGAGGTTTCACAATGCTGAAATTTTTCATGGTGGTTGCCTTCACTTTATAAAAACAAGGCAATTTAGAGCCGGATGTCAGTCGTAAAGCTTAAAGCCCAAATCATCAATGATTGATAACGTCACAGGTCCTAAGTCATCACCATTCGCCATTAATTCATGGGGCATTGGTGGAACGGTTTGCCCTGATGAGTCCAAATCACGCTTCTTATCTGTTCCATTTACATAATCATATAAATGACCATCATCTGAAAATGGTAAGCAATCATAATCCCTATTATAAATTTCATTGTAGGCTTTAACCGCTTTGCTGTTTTCCATACAAAAGCCATTACCTGCAATCTGTTTTGATTCTTTTACAAATTCATCGCTTGACGTTCCAACGCCAAGAATATGAGCAAACTCATGCAGAATAGTCGGCTTTAAGCTTTTCGGATCAAAGTCAGGGTCATGCAAATCTGGGCTGATCCAGATAATCCCCATTGAAGGTATTTTGTTGTCATATTCTTCTACCGCGGCTAAACCGTACTCTTCAACATGATCAGACACGATGATAACAATGTGAATGGTGTGCTGATCTTTTCCATCAACTTTTTTGATAATGCTTAGCCATTGGCTCGCGGCTTCAATATATCGTTCTTTGTCATACTGAAAATCAAAGTTGAAATAAAGGACAAATGTTAAGTGCTCATTCGATATGACTTCTTGGGAGTAGTCTTCAGGATAAAATTCAGGGGCATACTCAGTATAAAATCGAGGGTCGAATCCTAAATTATGGCTAAAGCTGACGGAAGATAAACACGAAAGAAGTAAGGCTAAGATGATGTTTTTCATTGGTAACCTGAAATTAAGCCGCCAACATTGACGGCTTGATAGTATTGCTTATGATAGTAATGTTTATTGTTGTACTAACGTGCTCTGCTTTCTGTTCAACTCAAAATTATAATTTTCTAGTTTCATTACTTGAACTTCAACTTTGCCTGTCTTTTTGTTTTTAGTAGAAATGGTCACTTCATTTGCAGTATTGACGTTAGCCGCGCTAATCGCTGTTTTGCTACAAAAACGTGTGTGAACTTCGTTTTCACCTTGATCGCTCGTTTCTGGTATTGCGCATAAAACAAACTCTTGATTGGAATCAGACTTAGAATGACTGAATTTTTTACCGAAAAGATCTACATCAACTACATGATCTTTCAGTAAAATTATCATTTCCGTTTCTTTAGCTGGCTTTTTAAATTCCGCGATACCTTTTTCATGCTCAATAATTCTTGGACCTGAAAAGCCAATATTAGCTTTGTTAACGGTGACGACTTTTAAAGCGCCATCCGCTTCAATCGTCGCTTTATAATTCGCTTTTACAAACGAGTTTCCATGGGTTTTTAACAGTGCTTCTAGCTCTTTAATTGTTGATACATTAAAAGCCTTAAATACCGAAGAAACTGACTCATCAATAATATAGGCAATAGTTCGTACATTGTTTTCAGCATTCAAACCATGTTTGGTATCGCTTTTTACATCAAAAAGAACACTTTGAAGTTCTGTATAAGTAGCGCTGTAAGTTGCACGTGGGTCGGTAACCTTAGCCGTCGCAACATTGTTGAATTGGTACTTCTTAATCTCTGCCGGCGTTAGGTTGTAAATATCTTCTGCAGGTGCGGCATCCAAAGTGAAGAAATAGAACCCAGCAGGATCGGATAACCCCATAGCTTGGTAGTAATCAATGTAAGGCTTATGTGAAGCGTGATTAGGATCTCTTGGTAAAGATGCGCCACTGATTTGTCCGTTACTCCACGAGTGAACGCCTATCTATGCGCCACTTACCACAGTGCGCTCAACTCCAGCTAAGAATAAGTCCGTGCCTCCAGAAGCAATGACACCATCCGAATCAATAAAGCTATTTAAGTTTTTACTTCTCACTTTATAAGCAAGTTTGAGGTTTGCTTCATCGTCGAGTGAACCAGGGATATCAACAAACTTTAAAAGCTTAATGTTAGCGTGGTCACTCATCATTCGATCAAACGCGCGAGGAGAGCCGTCACATATCGCTCCGCTTAATTCTGCCGTATCGCCTTTCACGGTGAACACCAACGGCTCATCACCAGCTGGAAGATGATTACATGATGATTTAAATTCATTACCGTTAACTGTTGGCGCCGTGCTACCACTTGAACTTGAGCCAGAACCGCCCCCACAACCAACTAAAACGGACGCGGTGATCAACGATAAAACTAGTGATTTCATTTGTGTCTTCCTGTTTATTATCGACAGTTCGGATGTCACTCTTATTGGTAGTGATTAACTACCAATTTGTAGAAGTTAACTCTCTACTGGTAAAAGTTAACTATCTATTGGTAATAGATTAACTGTCGAAATTGATTCATTGAGTTTTAGAAAAACAAGCAAACCAGCCAACACGGCTTTAGCCCAAATAAGTTTCTTAAAAACATAATGAAGGGTTAATCACATGATGGATTGATAAGGTCATCTAAATAATGGATTTCAGCCTATTGATTCATCCTTGGTCTAGACGAATCAATGCGGTAACTGAGGAACTCTGACTACGGATAATTCATCAGAATTCTCAATATTAATTGGACGGGATATTACAATATTGATTGGTTGCCTAACGTAAGCGTATGTAACGTCTCGCTATCGAGTGAAACGGAGGCGCTGTTGGCAGCAATACGATCAGGTCATCGCTTCTTATGTGGTTCTTCAAATACAAAAATGCCGCATATAAAATGCGGCACTTTTATTCGTTCACTTCTCGTCCAACCTTACCTAGTACATATTAATACTTAGGGCTGATACCCATATTAAACAAAGTGAATGCGTACATATCAGCAGTCAGATCAATCACTTTATTCAATGGCATACCTGCGCCATGCCCTGCATTCACATCAATTCGAATCATAACTGGCGCTTCGCCTTGATGCTTGTCTTGAAGCTCAGAGATAAACTTGTATGAGTGAGCAGGTACTACGCGATCATCATGGTCAGCGGTTGTCACAAGCGTTGCTGGGTACGCCACGCTATCGACGTTATGGACTGGCGAGTAACCTAAGAGATACTCAAACATATCTTGGCTTTGAGCTGAAGTGCCAAAGTCATACGCCCAACCTTCACCAGACGTAAACGTGTGGTAACGCAGCATATCCAGTACGCCCACGGCCGGTAACGCCACTTTAAACAAATCAGGTCGCTGAGTCATACAAGCACCGACCAGCAAGCCACCATTTGAGCCACCTCGAATAGCCAGCGTTTCTGAACTGGTGTATCCCTGTTCAATTAAAAACTCAGCCGCAGCAATAAAATCATCAAATACATTCTGCTTTTGCTGTTGAGTACCGCCTTTGTGCCAATCTTTACCATATTCGCCACCACCACGTAGGTTAGGCACAGCAAAGACTCCTCCAAGCTCTAGCCAGCTTGCGACCGTGCCTGAAAAAGAAGGAGTTAAACTCACATTGAAACCACCGTAACCGTACAAAATAGTTGGGTTACTTCCATCCAGCGAGATGCCTTTTTTATAAGAGATAATCACAGGGACTTTTGTGCCGTCTTTAGATGTATAAAAGACCTGCTTAGACTCATAGAGATCAGCATCAAAAGGGGCTGCTGACTTTTGATAAACGTTAGACTCACCGGCATCAACGTCGAACGATAAAATAGTGGGTGGAGTCACGTAGTTGGTGAATGTGTAATACAGCTGCTTATGTTCTTTCTTGCCTCTTAAGCCGCTCGCCGTGCCTTCACCGGGCAGCTGAATGTCTCGAATCAGCTGGCCTTGATAATCAAACTGCTGAATTTTAGAAACAACATCAACCATATAATGAGCAAATAAGTACCCACCTCCGGTACTGATTTCTAAAGGCTGTGGCTTTTCAGCGATGACATCTTGCCATTGTTTAGTGCGGATATTGAAACTCGAGACCTTGCCATTAGGCGCATCGAGGTTCGTGTATAGAATGAAAGTATCACCTTGGTTATCTATCACATAGGTGTCGCTATCAACATGGTCGATCAGTGTTTCAAACGGTTGAACTTCTTCTAGTGTCGGCGCTGATTTCAGATCGATATAAAACAAGCGGTTTCCTGATGTCGACTCCTGACCTAAGATGATCAAATAATCATCATCGTCCGTTGTATAGCCAGTGACATAGCGATGCTGCTCGCCCTCGGCATTACCGAAAATAACTTTATCTTTATCTTGGCTCGTGCCCAACTCGTGGTAATACAGCTTATGTTGGTCTGTACGTGCAGACAGTTGGCTGCCATCTGGCTTATCGTAACTTGAGTAGTAAAAACCTTTATTGCCAAGCCAAGATACATCGGTAAATTTGGCATCAACAATTTCAGGTTCAATCTGTTCTTTGGTTTCAGAGTTAATGACAAAGATTTTACGCCAATCACTGCCACCTTCAGAAATAGAATAAGCCACTAAGCTGTTATCTTTGGAAAAAGACACAGACCCTAGAGAAGTCGTGCCGTCTTCAGAGAAAGTGTTAGGGTCTAGAAAGACTTCTTCAACCTGATCTTTCCCTTCTTTTTGGCGGAATAAAACACTGTGATTTTGTAGACCATCATTTTTATAGCAGTAAGTGTATTCACCACGCACAAAAGGCTGAGAGCTCTTTTTATAATCTTGAGCGTGAGCAATGCGTGCTCTTAATTCATCGCGGTAAGGAATGGTGTCGAGATAATCAAAAGTAACGGCATTCTGTTTGCCTACCCATTCTGCGGTTTCCTCGCTAGTGTCGTCTTCTAGCCAGCGGTATGGGTCATCAATGGTTTGCCCAAAGTAGACGTCACTGACAACTCGCTTTTCAGTGTTTGGATACACATGAGAACTTGAAGTTACTTTACTTGACGTTGACTGCTTTGAAGCAGAGTCTTTTGTTGGATTTGACATCATCATCCCTAATTTTAAATGATAGTAATTCTCAATACATGGTCACGGTTACTGTATCAGCAATCAAGTATTTAAATGCGACAAAGTGTAATCATGCGATCTGTCAATAATTTCACACATTATCCCGCATGTTGATTTAGCCAATCTCCAAATCAAAAGTAATGAGAAATGGTTAAATAGCGGGTGCGAATGTGCTCTATGAGCAACTTAATTTTATTCGGTGGTTGGCGAGTAAATGGGTACACCGCGTAAATACCTAACTTTTTACCGACCAATTCCGGGAAGATATCCACTAGCTGCCCATTACGAATATCGTGATACACCAAGCACCGCGGAACATACGCGACCCCATGCCCACCTAGTGCTGCCTTTCTAAGCGCCGTCGCATTGTCCGTTGAGAACGACCCTGACACCCGAACTATGTATTTATCTTTCTCACTGTTTCTGTCTTTATCATGCAAAAATTGCCACTCACTCGCCCCTGTCGTTTGGTAAGCGTACTGCAAGCAGTTATGCGCCACTAAATCTTTAGGGTGCATCGGTTTACTGTTTTTTGCGATGTACGACGGCGAAGCGCAAACGACCCACTGAGAATCCAAGATATGCCGAGCAATTAAGCTCGAATCCTCTAAGTAACCCGTTCTGATGACTAAATCGAAGCCATCCTCCACCAAGTCAACAAAACGGTTGTCGAGTGACATATCGACCGTTAAACCTGGGTGCATATTACAAAACTCCGCAACCGCATCAGCAAGAATTAGATCCCCTGAAATGGAAGGCACTGACATTTTGATATGACCGCTGACATTCTCACCAAAGCCTGAAACTGCGTCCATAGCCTCTTGAGCCGCCTGCTTCACATTTTTGGCTCCGTGCAAGATCGCCTTACCGGCCTCAGTCAACGTTAATTTACGCGTCGTTCGATATAATAATTGCACGCCGATCTCTTCTTCCAATCGGGCTATTCTTTTACTAACTACCGAATTTGTAAGGTTATTTTGCTCTGCAACCTTACTAAATGAACCCAGCTCTACTACCTGTGAAAACAGGATTAAATCGTCTGCTCGCATCTGATTATGCCAATTTTGGAATTAATTATTTTCATTATTTCCCTATATCAATAAAAAATAAAGGGGTAAATTCACGCCAAATTAACAAATTAATTACAACCATAACGATTGAGGTCACTTCAATCACAACGATTAACCCTATAACTATTACAAATTGAGCTGTGACAAAACAGCTATTACAGACCTAGCGGTTTCCTGAGAGCTCTAACAGTAAAGCTTCAGAAAGTAGCAGTCATAAAATAAGAACCAATAACGTGTTGTTAACTTCAAACCTGATTGTTTGAATCCATGTACGAGGAAGTACCCATGAGTGAAACTCTACTAGCATTATTGGCGTTCTCGCCGATAGTTATCGCTGCCATCCTATTGGTTGGTTTAAATTGGCCGGCTAAAAAAGCCATGCCTGTTGCTTTTGCCCTAACCGTAGCCATTGCTCTCACGGTTTGGGATATGTCGGGTACACGTGTACTTGCTTCAATATTCCAAGGCTTTGGCATTACGGTGTCTGTACTCTGGATTGTGTTTGGCGCTATCTTTTTATTAAACACTTTAAAACACACTGGAGCCATCACTACTATTCGCAACGGGTTTACGGATATTTCCGCTGACCGCCGCGTTCAAGCCATCATCATTGCTTGGTGTTTCGGCTCTTTCATTGAAGGGGCATCAGGGTTTGGTACGCCAGCCGCTATTGCCGCTCCATTACTTGTCGCGATTGGCTTCCCTGCCTTAGCTGCTGTATTGATGGGCATGATGATCCAATCAACACCAGTATCATTTGGTGCAGTAGGCACGCCAATCATTGTTGGCGTTAACAAAGGTCTAGACACTCATAACATTGGTGAAGCACTGATTGCCAACGGTTCTACATGGGAAGCTTACCTACAACAAATCACTTCAAGCGTTGCGTTAATTCACGCTGGTGTAGGCACTATGATTCCTGTGCTTATGGCAATGATGCTGACTCGCTTCTTTGGTAAAAATAAGAGCTGGACTGAAGGGTTAGATATTCTGCCTTTCGCTCTATTTGCAGGTCTTGCATTCACCATTCCTTACGCGCTAACGGGTGTTTTCCTAGGACCTGAGTTCCCTTCTCTGATTGGTGGTTTAATTGGTCTATCTATTGTGGTAACAGCTGCAAGAAAAGGCTTCTTAGTTCCGAAATCTAAATGGGATTTTGAAAGCGAAGACAAATGGCCAGCAGAATGGTTAGGTTCACTAAAGATCGACCTTAACGAATCTAAATCTGACAAACCAATGAGCATGGCGATGGCATGGGCACCATATGTGCTACTTGCTGTAACACTTGTTGCAAGCCGAGTGAGCCCTGAATTCAAAGGGCTACTAAAGAGCATTAGCCTATCGTTCAGCAACATCCTTGGCGAAACGGGTGTAAGCACCGCGATTCAGCCTCTGTATCTACCTGGCGGCATCTTAGTATTCGTAGCACTTGTCGCGGTTCTAATGCAATCACGCAGCGCAGCACCACTAGCCAAAGCGTTTGGCGAATCAAGTAAAACACTGATTGGTGCAGGCTTTGTTCTTGTCTTCACTATCCCAATGGTTCGTATCTTCATTAACTCTGGTGTGAATGGCGCTGATTTAGCAAGTATGCCAGTTACCACGGCGAACTTTGCGGCCGACTTAGTTGGTGGTGCATTCCCTGCGTTAAGTGCCACAGTGGGAGCCTTAGGTGCATTCATTGCGGGTTCTAACACTGTGTCGAACATGATGTTCAGCCAATTCCAATTCGAAGTTGCTCAAACTCTTACCATCTCAAGTGCTGTAGTTGTGGCTCTACAAGCGGTAGGTGCCGCGGCAGGTAACATGATTGCCATTCACAACGTTGTTGCGGCTTCTGCAACGGTTGGCTTGCTTGGTCGTGAAGGTGCCACTTTACGCAAAACCATTATTCCTACTTTCTACTATCTCGTAATGACAGGCATTGTCGGGCTAGTGGTTATTTATGGATTCAACATGACAGATGCTTTGATGAAGTAAGTGCAAAGCTAAATAACGTAACGAACTTGGTGTTAATACCCAACTTCCCCGACATATTGCAGAAGTTACCGACAGGTTTGAACTGACGTTTTCTTCAACGTCTCCCCACAAGCAAGTTGGTAACTGATGCAAACGGGTATTAACGCCACTTTATTTTTATAAGACATATTTTTAAGTGATTAATGCTTAAGCAACTAATTTTTTAAGCGACTAATTGAACGCGCCACATTATTTATCGAGCATGGCGATATAAAAAGATATATCGCCAGACTTTCGAACAGGTAAGTACCCAAATTTAGGACTGACATCATGATTATTTCCGCATCGACTGATTACCGAGCAGCAGCGAAATCGAAACTGCCTCCTTTTCTTTTCCACTACATTGATGGTGGCTCATACGGTGAGCATACTTTACGCCGCAACACGGAAGACCTTGCGGAAATAGCACTAAAGCAGCGCGTGCTGAACGACATGTCAGATCTCAACTTAGAAACCGAGTTATTTGGTGAAAAGCTGGCGATGCCTATTGCGCTAGCACCTGTTGGGCTAACGGGCATGTACGCAAGACGTGGTGAAGTTCAAGCAGCAAAGGCCGCGGCGAATAAAGGCATTCCTTTTACGATGTCTACCGTGTCAGTTTGCCCAATTGAAGAAGTTGCACCTGCGATTGAGCGCCCAATGTGGTTTCAATTGTACGTTTTGAAAGACCGCGGCTTCATGAAAAATGTCCTCGAACGCGCAAAAGCCGCTGGCGTAACGACGCTGGTTTTCACCGTTGATATGCCAGTACCTGGCGCTCGCTACCGTGACGTTCACTCAGGTATGAGTGGTCCTAATGCGGCAATGCGCCGTGTATTCCAATCGATACGTCACCCAAGCTGGGCCGTTGATGTTGGTCTACTCGGTAAACCACACGATCTTGGTAATATCTCGACTTACCGTGGCTCTCCAACCAAATTGGAAGACTACATTGGTTGGCTAGGTGATAACTTCGACCCTTCGATTTCTTGGAAAGACCTAGAGTGGATCCGTGATTTTTGGGACGGCCCTATGGTCATCAAAGGCATTCTCGATGAAGAAGATGCAAAAGACGCCGTTCGATTCGGCGCAGATGGCATCGTGGTTTCCAATCACGGTGGTCGCCAATTAGATGGTGTTCTTTCTAGTGCAAAAGCACTGCCAGCGATTGCTGATGCGGTAAAAGGCGATACAAAAATCTTAGTCGATTCCGGCATTCGTACTGGGCTCGATGTGGTGAGAATGATGGCAATGGGCGCAGATTGCACCTTACTTGGTCGCTCATTTGTTTACGCGCTGGCGGCTCAAGGTCAAGCTGGCGTTGAGAATTTACTCGATTTATACGACAAAGAAATGCGGGTGGCAATGACCCTAACTGGGGCAAATACCATTCATGACCTATCCCAAGATTCATTAGTGAACCTTAAGTAAACGCATATAAGCCTTTAGTCTACTTAGATTAAATTCTAATCGGTGTCACAGCATTTCAACATACGTTGTGACACCGTCTAAGCACTGGAAGAAATAATAAAAATGAAAAATCAGTGCATACTAAGCACAAGGAAGCAAACATGGCGAACGTTGAACCCCAACAGCTAGAACCAGCTGGTAAACCACTCATAGCGATTTATCAGCAGTTAGAAACAGAGCTTGCTAAATTCATAGATCCTGAACGAATCATTACCCAAGAAGCCAAGCGACTCGCTTACGGTACTGATGCCAGTTTTTACCGACTGGTTCCTCAAATTGTCTTACGACTCAAAAACATTGAAGAAGTCACTTACACCATTAAAACCTGCCAAGAGTTAGGGGTCCATTTCACCTTTCGCGCGGCAGGCACAAGCTTATCAGGTCAAGCAGTATCAGACTCTGTTCTAATCACCCTAACTGACGACTGGCGCGGGCATCAGATCCTCGATAACGGCAATAAAATAGTCCTTCAGCCCGGCGTCATTGGTGCAGATGCAAACCGTTACTTGGCGCCTTTTCAAAGAAAAATAGGTCCAGATCCAGCTTCTATTAATACGTGCAAAATTGGAGGCATAGCCGCCAATAATGCCAGTGGCATGTGTTGTGGCACCGCGCAAAATTCCTATCGAACGATTGATAGCATGAAAGTCATTTTTAATGATGGCACCCTGCTTGATACATCGAATGAACAAAGCATCGCCGCTTTTAAACAATCCCATCATGCCTTCATTGCAGGGATCCAAAATCTTCATCATCAAACCACCAGCAACCAAGCTCTTACTGAGCGTATTCGCCATAAATATCGCCTTAAAAATACCACCGGATATGCCATCAATGCTTTAGTTGATTACCACGACCCAATTGAAATTATCGAACACCTCATGGTGGGCTCAGAAGGTACATTAGGCTTTATTGCTGAAGTCACCTACAACACAGTGGTTGAGCATTCTAATAAAGCATCGTCCCTGTTGGTGTTTGCCGATATTGAGCAAGCAAGCCAAGCAGTCACGGTTTTATCGAAGACTCCCGTTGCTGCTGTGGAGCTAATGGATGGTCGAGCGCTGAGATCTGTCGCCAATAAACCCGGCATGCCTGAATTCATGCCAAATTTGGATTTAGAAGCCGCAGCTATCTTAGTAGAATCTCACGCTAGCTCCCAGCCAGACTTAGATTTACAATGTAAATCGATTATGGATGCATTAGCGGATTACACGATTCTTGAGTCCGTTCCTTTCACCTCAAACGCCCAAACCGTTGCTACCCTTTGGGGAATTCGTAAAGGTATGTTCCCAGCAGTTGGTGCAGTAAGGGAAGTGGGTACGACCGTAATAATTGAGGACGTGGCTTTTCCTGTCGAAAACTTGGCCAATGGTATTCGAGAGCTGCAAGAGCTATTTGATAAATACGATTACAACGAAGCCATCATTTTTGGTCATGCGTTAGAAGGCAACTTGCACTTTGTCTTCACCCAAGGCTTTGACAGTCAAACCGAGATTGACCGCTACGGCGGCTTTATGGACGACGTCGCCGAGTTAGTTGCGGTTAAATATCAAGGTTCATTAAAAGCGGAGCACGGTACTGGCCGTAATATGGCACCGTACGTTGAAATGGAATGGGGCAAAGATGGCTACGCTTTGATGCAAAAAATCAAAGCACTCTTTGACCCTCAAAACCTCATTAACCCGGGCGTCATCATCAATGACAACCCCAAATCGCACCTTCAAGATTTAAAACCTATGCCAGCCGCCGATGACTTGGTTGATCGCTGTATTGAGTGCGGGTTTTGCGAACCCGTTTGCCCGTCCAGAACGTTAACCCTTTCACCGCGCCAACGTATTGTGCTCTACCGTGAGTTACAGAAAAGACGAGCAGCCGGTGAAGACATAGAAGCTTCTGAACTAGAAAAAACGTTCGAATATCAAGGTATTGATACCTGTGCTGCAACCGGGCTATGCGCTGAGCGCTGCCCTGTTGGTATCAACACTGGTGACTTAATGAAGAAGCTGCGTACCGCTAAATACGAGAAGTTCACCCCTATTGCAAAGTGGACAGCCGAACATTTCGCCACCACGACCAAGCTGACAAAAGCGGGTTTAAAAACCAACCAACTAGCCAGTAAAGCGTTAGGAGCAAAAACAGTTGGGAAATTAACCAATGGTTTGCGCTCAGTGACCAAAGGGGCAACCCCTGTTTGGATGCCTGAAATGCCACAAGCGAATTCACATTCGTTAGAACAGGCAGCCTCTTCATTAAACAACAATGAACAGAAAAAGCTCAACTCGTCGGTCAAAAAAGTGGTTTACCTACCTTCATGCGCCAGCCGTACTATGGGACAACAAGTGGATGCACAAGATCAGCGTCCTTTGACTGAAGTGACTTTGTCGCTATTAGAAAAAGCAGGGTTCGAGGTTATTCTACCGAACAAGTTAGACGACCAATGCTGCGGAATGCCCTATGACAGCAAAGGTATGACTGAGCTTGCTCAATCTAAATCTCAGCAATTAGAAGAAACACTATGGCAAGCCAGTAACCAAGGTGAATACCCTGTGTTAATGGATACCAGCCCATGTGCAAAACGTAGTATTGAGCAATTTACTAAACCGCTACAAGTATTAGAACCGACAGGGTTTGTGAACCAATACCTGCTTGAGCACTTAACCATTCAACCGATACAAGAAACCGTGATGCTGCATGTGACTTGTAGCTCTCGGAGAATGGGGCTAGAAGGTGCCATGTTGAATCTAGCCAAAGCATGTACAACCGATGTCATCGTTCCTGAACATATACAATGTTGCGGCTGGGCAGGCGACAAGGGCTTCACAACTCCAGAGTTGAATGAAGCGGCGGTTCACCCACTCAAAGAACAAGTACCGAGCAATTGTACTCGCGGATTCAGCAACAGCCGAACCTGTGAGATCGGTTTATCGCATCACAGCGGAATCCCTTATCAATCTATTTTATATCTGGTGGACGAAGTGGCACAGTAGCCCGATGTTCTCACTGCAAATCAAGAGCATATGGCTCGTATCCTGAAACGAAAATGGCAGCCCAAACAGGCTGCCATTTCTTTATTCGATTTGTTTGACTTAAGAAAGCACCCTAACTATTCGAACCTCAGTTATTAGCATCAAAGCTATTAATGGACAGCTATTAATGAACAGTGATTAATGAACAACTATTGATGAGTAGTGTTTCTATCACTAAGCCCAAATTGATGGCTAAAAATCAGTTAGTAAAAACTCACAGGTAGATAAAAATCGAGCTCAAAGACTTCTTCACTATTAAGAAAGTGATTCTGATAATAGTGCACATAAGCTGGTGTTGATCGCTGCTTGAAACCTGACTGAGGTAGCCACTTTTCTAATACCATACTGATCTGCGGTAGCAGCTCACCATAACGACCATTAAGTCGAAACACAGCGTGTAAGCCGCCCGGAATCACCATCTGGTTCACTACGCTGCGATACTTAATCGGCTTATCAATCGCGATACATGCGACATAACGACACTGATCCATTTCAACCCAAGCAGGGTTTGAGTGATGCAAACCAAATTGGCTTGAGAAGTCACGCTGCTCAGAATTAGCCCACGCTTTCAATATCAACCACGCATTACGAATAGAACGATTGTATCCAGTGTGTCGAACATAAGCCGCCATGCGCTCCGGTGTTTCAACGATCTTCGGTTCGGGTAACACTCGCTGCGCGACATTCAAGTAGCCCGCTGCTACTTCAGGATCTTTCAAATAAGGTTTTTCTGCGATCTGTAAGTCGTGTTTCCGCCATTCACCTGGCGACATGTTAAAGGTCGCTTTAAAGGCTCTGCTAAACGAAGACACCGAACTAAAGCCACACTTGCTGGCAATCTCTACCACTGACGACGTGGTATCGAACATCAATTGATTGGCCGCATACTCCATTCGAGTGCGTCGAATGTACTGATGTAACGACTCCCCAACCACACTTTTGAACGTGCGATGAAAGTGTTGCTCGGAATAAGCTGCAATCTCAGAAAGCGCTTTTGCCGACAAAGGTTGGCTGATGTCTTGATGAATATGGAACAGAACATCATTGATTCGGGATATGTGTTGTCGTGACATCGTTCAAATAGCATAAGTGGACATGTTTGTAAGCATAAACGGACACGCCTGTTTTTACAATTGCCGTGTAATATCAAGCGATAAAATAAAAACGAATAACAACGAGACACAACACATGGAAATCGCACAGTCATTACAACAGATCCAATCTTCATATATTCGAGAGATCCTCGCAGCCGCAAGCGATCCCAATGTGATTTCATTAGCCGGCGGCTTACCGGATGAGAAAACATTCCCTATCGAGTTAATGAAGCCAACGCTAGAAAACCTAGCGAACATGCCTGAAGTTTTCCAATACGGCTCGACGGCGGGTTACGGCCCATTACTTGACCACCTTACGCAAAGCTACCAATTGCCAGAGAGTCATACGGCGATGATCTGTACCGGTTCTCAACAAGGTTTGGATTTGATTGCTCGTGCGTATGTTGATCCGAATGATGTGGTTGTAATGGAAGCGCCAAGCTACTTGGGTGCGATGCAAGTGTTTGGTTTGGTTCAAGCGAACATTGTGACTGTGTCTCAAACTGAATTTGGCCCTAACCTAGACGAACTAGAAACCTGCTTTGCACAGCAATCTCCAAAGATGTTCTATGCGGTGCCAGATTTCCATAACCCAACAGGCGTATGTTGGACAACAGAAACTCGTCAAAAAGTGGCTGAGCTTTGTATCAAATACAACGTGGCATTCATTGAAGATGCGCCATACCGTGAGCTACGTTTCACAGGCGCAGAATTACCAATGGTTTCTTCGTTCTGCCCTGATAACTCTATCGTTCTTCGTTCATTCTCTAAAATTGCATCGCCAGGTTTACGCATTGGCGCCGTAACAGGTAAATGCAGCTACCTTGAACCACTGATCAAGGTGAAGCAAGGCGCAGATTTACACTCAAGTGTGCCAATGCAAGCGCTGCTCGTTGGTCTTCTGAAACATGAAGATTTCAACCTGCACATGGAAAACATTCGCACGCTGTACAAGTCTCGTTATGAAGTGCTGTTTTCAGAACTAGAAAAACAACTGCCTGCAGACTGTGTACTGAAAACAGTAGACGGCGGGATGTTCATTTGGGTTGAAACCCCAGAGTGCGATACCTTCGAACTGGCTAAAACTCTACTCTCTAATGGCGTGGCGGTGGTGCCAAGCCCAGTATTCTATCCAAAGGCTGATGAAGCAAAAGCTGCACTGCGCTTGAACTTCACTAACGCCAATCCAGAAGAATTGACCGAAGCGGTGAAACGCTTATCGGAAGTACTTAACCAAGCGTAACTTCTGATTAAGTAAGACAGATTCAATATCAAGGTCCTACTATATGGCCCTGCTGTATTTTTACAGCAGGGCTTTTTTGTTTGGCACCTTCACAGCTTAATCTTTCAATCTTTCAATCTTTCAATCTTTCAAATATGCATTCATCACGTTCAACATTGTCTATTTTTGAATGCTAAGAACCTGCATAAGATAAGCACATCAAACGACGACACCACTTATCACTGAAAGGTTATGACTATGAGTACACAACAACTGATTCTTGAGCTTACGTTAATCGGATCGATGTTTTTAATCACCGGCTTTTTCCTATTTCGCTCATACAACTCAAGTGATGCGCTGTCTCTGAAAGCACAAAAAATTCTGACTGGCTTACTGGGTGCATTCCTTTTGATGGCAGGCACCGTAAAGTTCTTTGACCCGTTCACAACCATGTTTGCGAAGCAGATTGCGTTTAGCGAGCTTCCTTTCCCAACGCTTTCTCGCTGGGCAGGTCAGTTAGGTGAGATGACGGCAGGTGTGTTGTTGTTAGTGGTTATGATTGGCGGACGCAAGCTGAACACCGAATTACGTAACAAGGCGATGCTCGCTTCAACACTGCTGACTACGGCTATCATGGTGGTTGCGGTATACGTTCACCTTTTGCCAAGCGTGCCTGCAGAGGTGCTACCACTGTAATCGAAACCGCCAGTAATGACGCTGGTCATCCTTGGTTTAGCTTGGCTCAATGCTTACCTGTACCACAAGAACAAATAGAGCTATCGGAATAGTTCAAACCTCAACGCCAGCTTAGTCTGGCGTTATTCGTTTCTGTCATCATTAATCGATGCCAAAAACTCAGAAGAATTTTCAAACCTCTCAAAAATCATATCCCTAAACGCCACCACTCGGCTTGCTATCAGCTTTCTATCCGCCCACAGCATAAATGCTTTGCCTGTTGGGCATTCCACGTCTGGCAACACCTGCACCAATTTATCTTGCGATGCAAAGCGCTCAAATGACGATTTTGGCATCAAGCATATTCCTGCCCCTAATAAAGTCGCCTCAATGTTGAGCCTTAAACTGCTGACCGAATACTTAGGTTGGTAAGGCACACGAATGGTTTTACCTTGCTGCTTCAAATCCCAATAAGGCATGTTATTTCCAGACAACAAGCGATGTGAAACCAACGCTTCAGCACTGTTTGGCGTACCATTTTTCTCGATATAACTTGGAGAAGCCGCTAACACCAATGGAGACTCAAACAACTGACGTTGGATAAGGTGTGTGGCATGCGGAGGGCTGGTCACCAAGGCCAAATCGATCTGCTCATCAAAGAAGCGTTCTGTGCCTGCGCTGAAATGAATCGAGATATTCACCTCTGGGTGCATCTCCATAAACTCAATCGCGAGCTTCTGTAGAAAATAATCCGCGAACGGTTCTGGGCAAGACACACGAATCTCACCGGTTAGCACAGGCTGGCTATTGGATAGCTGAGTCCACTCATGATCAAGCTGAGAAAAAAGCGAAGCAAAGCGTTGATAATACTCATCACCCGCCGTCGTCAACTGGAACTGCTTAGCATTGCGGTGCACCAGCTTTTCACCCAGTTTATCTTCAAGGTGAGCCACGGCTCTAGATAAGGTTGGTGCAGACACATGGGTTTGCAGGCTTGCCGCGGCAAAACCACCACACTCAACAGACTGGCAAAACAGGTATAGATTGGAGATATCTTTAGCTTTCATATATGCACGATTCAGATTCAAATCTGTCTATTTTTGATTGTTACTACCGAGATTAGAATAGTGCCATCAATGAGTCAATCGGAGCACATCATGAAAAAATTACCACGTAAATTCCAATACCCACTTATGGTTTCTATGGTACTGCCAACCATGCTACTCAGCATGCCTGCCATTATGGTTGCTAAAAACTTACCACAAGGCGGCGTGTTTTTTGATGCTTGGCTAACCGCTGTCGGTCAAATGCTTCCATCAGCCTTATTATTATTGGCTGTGGTTGCCCCAACAGTTCGACTGTTCGTGACTAAGGTGTTGTTGGAACCGGTGAACAAATAGAACTGTACATTTGTTGATAGTATCAACATTGTTGACATTAAACGGTCTTTAGGATTATTGTTGACACTATCAACGTATATTTCTATGGAGTGTGTATGTCATCAGTTATGCAGATCAGAAGCGAGTTACGTTATCTCGTTCGCGAGCTTGGGCTATTGGATAAGAACTGCCTCAATTCGGGGTTATCTCTGACACAAGTCCACCTTCTTACTTATCTTCGTAAGAACGGACCTACTCCTTTTTCTGAGCTCAGCATTCAACTCAGTGTCGAAAAAGCATCACTGAGTAGAACGCTCAATTCTCTGGTAGAAAAGCTCTATATCGAGACCTCACCAAGTGAAACTGATAAACGCCAGAAGCTGTTTTCACTGAGAGAGATGGGATTAAAGCGACTAGAAGAAGCCGATGATTCAGCCAATAATGAGCTGTCTCAACTGCTAAGCTTGATGAATCCAGAAGATACGAAAAATGTGATTGATGGACTGCGAGCATTACGATTAAGTGCTTTTCGTAAAAACGCCACTCACAACAGAGCCAGAATACAGATCGAAGCGTGTACACCTGTGTATCGCGCTGAGATAGATTCACTGATCCAAGATACCTTTGCGGATGAACAAAATATTCCTGAGAGCCTCATTCCTCTGTCTGCCGATATCAACCAAAAGTGGTGGCTAGCCCGATCAGGGGAATACGTATTGGGTGCAGTGGCAGCTTGGGAACAGGAAAGCGAATGGCACTGGGGGCGTTTTGTTGTCGACAACCGGTTCCGCGGTCTAGGAATAGAGAAAGCCTTAGCTCGATACTCATTAGCGCAAATCCTGCAAGAAACAAATGAGATCTACATCGAAGCTCGCGATACAACAGTCAACATCGTCAAAACACTCGGCGGAGAAGTGCAGGGAGATAAATTCGATTTCTACGGAATGCCAGTCACACCAATGCGCCTTACCCAAACTCAGTTTAATGACGTAACAGAAGGACAAGAATTTACGCTGCCTAATCACCTGTAGATTAAACATCGCAACTCCAAGCATCAGCTTGCTACAACCTGCCAATCACTATTTTGGCAGGTTTGATATTATTCAGGCTCTCTTTGGTCAGCCGTTCTGTATCAAAAACCAGCTCCTGCAATCATTAACCCACACTTATAGTAATGATAAATAACCCTTCAGTTAGTTGGTTTTTGTCTTACATTGCCTTGGTTATACTGCGGCGGATTTTAATTAGCCAACATGACAAAGCCAAGTTTACGTTTAAGTTTAAGTTTAGCTAAGCTCACCAACTGAGCTTTGATCATAAAAGGCAACGCTCTGGATTTACGTTCCAGCTCGCAGAAAGGAAAAACCATGTCTCAATATGTTGTATGTGCTCTGTATAAATTCGTAGCACTTGATGATTACCAAGAAATTCGCCAGCCACTAACTGACGTTTTAGAAGCTAACCAAATCCGCGGTACTTTGTTACTTGCGAGCGAAGGCATCAACGGCACAGTTGCGGGTAAGCGCGAATCTATCGACGCCCTTCTTCAATGGTTCAAACAAGACTCTCGCTTGGCTGATGTTGTTTACAAAGAGTCGTTCAACGAAGAACAACCATTCAACCGTACCAAGGTTAAGCTTAAGAAAGAGATCGTAACCATGGGCGTTGAAGGTATCGACCCTCTTAACGTTGTTGGCACTTACGTCAAACCAAATGAATGGAATGACTTAATTTCAGATCCTGAAGTACTTCTTGTTGATACACGTAATGATTACGAAGTTGATATCGGTACATTCAAAAATGCCGTTAACCCAAATACGGAAACCTTCCGTGAATTCCCACAATATGTTGCTGATAACTTAGACCCTGCTAAGCATAAAAAAGTCGCGATGTTTTGTACCGGTGGTATTCGTTGTGAAAAATCGACTGCCTACATGAAAGAGCAAGGTTTTGATGAGGTTTACCACCTTGAAGGCGGCATTCTAAAGTACTTAGAAGAAGTGCCTGAAGAAGAAAGCATGTGGGAAGGTGATTGCTATGTCTTTGATGGCCGTGTTGCGGTTAACCATCAATTAGAGAAAAGTGGATACGATGTATGTAACGCATGCCGCTTACCGATTACCGCAGAAGATATGCAGTCAGTTCATTTTGAAAAAGGCGTTAGCTGCCCTAAATGTATTGATAAGCACAGTGATGAACAAAAAGCGCGTTTCCGCGAGCGTGAGAAGCAAGTTCAACTGTCTAATGAACGTGGCGAAACCCACGTTGGTGGTGCTGCAGCGCAGCTTATTGAGCAACGTAAGAAAGAAAAGCTAGCGTTAAAAGAGCAACAACGCTCTGCTAAAAAATAAGTACTGAGTTGCTATTGCTCAGCCGCTGAATAAGCTTTTCTAGCTAAGTTACCGCTCAAAAAAAAGAAAAGACAACCTAAAAGAGCCAGTGTAAGCAAGCCTATGTCTTAGATAGACTTCGCCTAACACTGGCTCTTTTTGTAGGTATTGATTCTGTTTCAAGTATTTTAGCGTTAACTAATTAGAAGCTTTTATTACTTGAATCTTCCCACATCACTTCGCATTCTTCTTTTACAGCAGACTCTAGCAACTCTAGTAATGGAAAAGCTCGATTAGCAATATTCACAGGCACATCAGTGTAGCTATCACCTTCGTTTAAATCGTCTGCGTTCAGATCATCGTCGATGTCGTCATAGCCCGTAGATTGTTTGCGTTCCGCTTCAAGGCGCTTTTCTGCTTCTATTGCCGCGCGTAAACGAGCAAGCGCATCAGGAATAGAAGACGCATCTAACGCTCCTGGAATATCGCCACTATGACCAAGTAATTTAATCAATTGCAGCCCAACATCACCAAACATGGTGACATTAGAGTGCGACTTACAGCTAAACGTAATTAACATAATAAAGCCTCTAATGGTTCACTTATCCCGTTTAAAGGGCTGACTTTTGAATAGTCGGTTGAATGATATCTAATTTATTGATTAACGAAGGATACCCCCAGCCATTTTCACCCGCAATGACTTCTTCCCCTGTTAGGTATTCAAACAAAGTTGGGGCTAGAGATCCGTTAGATTCAATATTCATAGGCACAGGTTTATCTCCTATAGGAGAGCCCCAAAACCCAAGAAAAGCATCTTTCTCTAAATAGTCTTCACCCGCATGTCGTCCTGGTACTTTGGTGTTATAACCAATGCCTTCTTTAGGGAACAGGTTTACGGTACCTGCGCGATCTTCTAAATACACATCCACTAATTGGTTTAATGCATCAGGTCTTGGAGTTAACTGGGTAAGGTTCTTCCATTCTTGACGGCTGCACCAAGTCTCAACTTTGTCTTTGTCGGCTCTATTTAGGCACTTATCGACTAAAGCGGAATACTGCGCGAACGCAATATGGGTAGGCTTTGGAAGATATGGATTCAATTCTTGCACATTTAAGAGTTTCGGACGTTGCTTCGCCATCACAGACTCATAGAAAACCTTGTCCCCGTCTCGCGTGATAAGCTCATCAATTCGCTGGGTATCTCTATTACCAATCACTCGCACCTGGCAAAAACTCGCATTGCACTCTTGCTCTCTTACCACTAAGTAATCGAGAGTTTCAGGTAAGCGTTGAACCGTTTGATCAATAATATCGATAGCTTCACCAGCAGGCGCGGCGATAGGCTTCCACTGTGTCAGTTCAGAGTATACAGGTTGATGCTTCCACCCTAGTTTGGAATTAAAGAAATCCATCATAAAATTACCACCAGCTGTCGAAGCAACGACCACATCTACCTCTTTTAAGCTTGGGAAGCTCAGAGCATTGGTGATCTTTGGTCCTTCACCTTCATCTGAAGATATCTTTTTGACCACAATCGGATAATCCAATTCTTTCTGTAAGTTCTCTAATACCTGCTTTTCAGGGTTTAGGGCATAAAAGACAGGCGTTAAACCATGGTCACCAGCCATGCCCCACAAGGTTTGATCATAAATACCAGCCGATTTATAAGTATTCTCTATTTGAGTTAACCAATAGTCCAAACGATTTAACTCCCCCGTTGGCATCAAAATTTCATCACTGAATGGGCCGGTGAAATGGGCAAAATGATCAGGCCATGGGTTATACACTAAGGTGTAATCTGGCATACCTTTACCATCTAACTTTGAGTATGCGCTAATGGCTTGTTCAACCTGAACTTTCTTCGCCATTTTAGTAAACACATCAAATCCAGAAATAGACATATAGGCATTAATATCTTCAATTAATGCGGCGCGCTGTTGCTTTAAATCAACCTCAACTTCCGCACGCAACTGTAACTCTTTAACACAGCGCTTTTCACCATAGTCCCGTAAAGACTCTCCCAACCCAAGGTTCACTAACCCATCGTAAGTGGTGTGTGCGTTCCAGTCATACTGGCCATTACAGTTAAGTGTTTTCAGATATTCTAGGCGATCAAACATGGTTTTCACCTTTCGATCTGCCATTAAAATATCAAGCTGTAACGCATCATTACCAAAGAAGTAATACGCGCGGTCTTCTTCACGATCGACAAAATGGAAATTAGGAATACCAGTTCCCCCTTCCCCTGAAACTTTCGCACCAGTCTTAATAATCGGTAGGTTTCGTACACTGATTGTTGGCGTCGATGACACACCCACACGGCTTATATTTTGTTTGTTGTCACGATATAAGCGCTTAAACAGTGGCAGGTAATGGGGGTCTTTATAGACTTGTTCCGACAGCACTTCCATAAAGCGAACTTGTTGCTCATGTTTTGGTTCTATGACAGGTTCAAGGATCGGTTTGTAAGACGCTCGCTGTTCGTGCTTTTGGTAAGCTTGGCGAATAAAAGGAGAAGTCGGATCGACAAGCCCTTCCATCAAACCTTGCTGTAAACCATCCACGGTCACTTGTACCGCAAAGCGTCGGTTTTGCTGCGAGTAAAGAAACTGCACAAGGCTATTCGGGCTATCGTCAAATGCCTGCTGCATCCAATCATTCAGTGCAATTGCGCGTTCTTCTTTAAAGACAAACTGGCGATAAGCTTTAAGCAAGTTAAGACGAACAAAGTCGATCAGTGTAATTGTCAAAGCTTGAGCTTTATTATTCGGCTTTGATAAGTATTCTGGCTTGCCATCTTCTGCAATGGCGAGCAGAGCCCATTTCATCTCGCCGTCATCCATGCCAAAAGCAGCTTTGTTGATCAAATCAACAACAATCGGTTGAACGGTATTAATGATGGCAAGATCTTCATCTGAATCAGTTAGGTAAGTATAAGTTTCAGGTAACTGATCCATATCCTGCCAAACACCAAGATCAAACAAGGCATCGTAAATCACCACCATATTGGCAATGAATTGGTCATCAACTTGAATACCTTCATGATGGCCTGTGGGCTCTGTGGTTTTGATTGGTTCGTCAGCATGTTTCTCTGCACCACCTTTAACAGAGGCATGTCCTTTATGAGCACCGCTATCACTTACAGAAAACAAGCTATGTTCAAACCCTTTCAGCACTTGTTCATCATAAATTGTGGACAGGTATTGCTTAAACTCGTCTTCGCTGCTTACCCCTGAATAACGGTCATAATAAGTATATAAAAAGTAACCTAAAGGAACAGAGTAAGTAGGGTTAGAAAGCTGAGCAATCACTTTTGCTTTGAGCTTTACCTCAAGCGGTAAAGTCAAAATATAAGTATCCAACGTCACACCAGCAATGGTAAATAAAGCCGCATCTCTTGTTAAGGTTGTCGAATAACTTAATGTAGAAAGAACCTGATTTTTTAAGACTTCTGATGAGCTGAATATCCCGCCAACAATAGGAGTGGTAGAAATATCCGCAGCAGCAGGCAATGACAGTAATGATGCACCTAACATTGGGAAAACTCTGCTTTTACGCATTTTTGATGGAAAAGGTCTCAATATACGCTTAGATTCTTTTTTCATAATCACGCTCTAATCTATAAACTGGTGTTATTGTTTCAGGTTCTTGTTATTAGTCAATAAAATGCCACTTCGCACAATAACCATATAAAAAGTAAGCAATTAAAATTTCGTCATTAATACGCCTGTTATTCACTGGTATGAATATAACCCTTACATTCTTTATATGAAATTTAGAGCTTAGTCACATCAGATGAGTGTGATATCCATCCAAAATCATATATTTCACCTAAGCTTAACCTGCAAATGAATATTTACATGCTAGGGAAAAGTATGACTAATCTTGTGGGGAGACACTTAGAGGAAATGGCGGATATCCGCTCAACTCGAAAACAAAAAATAGTGTACCTATGTTCTTTGGCTTCCTCTGTTTTGTTCTTTTTTTATGCATGGACGTACCTGCAAGCTCATCAATTGATTTTAGCTGGCATCGATTTTTCTTTCGCGATTGTGGCGCTCTTTAATGCCGTGTATGTCAAACAAGCCCAGCACCCTAGATATTCAGACTTAATCTTGAGTTGGGTGTTACTGGTTCAAGGCACCATTCTTTTACTGTATAGCGAAGCCATTCCCGATAGAACGCTTTGGCTATACCCTATCCTTGCGACTGTCATCTTCATTAACGACTTTAAAATTGGGTTACTGCTGAGCATGTCGTTTTGCGTACTTATTAGCGGGCTACTGGTGTTCTCTAATTCAGCTTTCTCTTTACCCGTCGACTCAACACACCGTTTGACAATAAGCCTATTCACCATGAGCGTGGTGTGCCATACCTCAGCTTATTACTACAATAAAGTGGTCAGCTATATTCAATGCTTATATCAAGAAGGCATTGAAGACCTCGCGTATATGGATCAGTTAACGGGTCTTGCTAACCGATGGAGCTTTGAGAATTGGGCATCAGAAAAACTCAGAAGCGTGAATACTAAACATTCAGTCACCGCTTTGGTTTTCTTGGATATTGATAACTTTAAATCCATCAATGATAACTACGGGCATGACGTGGGAGACAGGGTCCTGCAACATTTCGCAAAGCGCTTAAGTAATAACATTCGTACCAAAGATAGAAAAACAGAAAAGCACGATTACTCCATTGCGCGTTTCGCTGGGGATGAGTTTGTATTGATGCTTTATGATGTACGTTCAATTAATGATTTAGATAGCATCCTAGGAAGGATTTGTCGTTTATTTGATAACGGTTACAAAAATCAAGAACGGCTTAATGAGCTAACGTTGAGTGTAGGAGTGGCTTTGTACCCACAAGATGCGACTGAATTACCTGAACTGACCCGATGTGCAGATAAGGCGATGTATCACGCTAAACATTCTGGGAAAAACCGTTTTGCTTATTACCACAATAATCCTTCATCGACCAAAATTGAAACATGCCCAGATATATTCTCTCCCTTAGTTAAAGGCAGCAATGTTACCCCGCTAAAAAAACGGAAAGAATAATCCAGCGTTTAGCTTACTGTAATGAACCAATACTAGGTTGACTAACAAGTACTAGTTAGTCATATACATTGCCCATAAGCTAATCAGACCAATCATAATGATCCATATAACCTGCCTAGCTTTATTCGGCTTTGATGATTTCGATTTGACTACAGGCTTAAATGCCGCCTTTTTTGCTGACTCAAGGAATCGGTCTTCGACGAGCTGCTTTTGATCACGTCTATGTACCGCTTTATTGGCAACGTGAGTAAACCTTTGTCTTTGATCCGATGTGAAATCATCCTCGAAACCAATTTTACCGTGCCTATCTTGATGTTTAGGTTGTACAGCCAAAATTGCCTCCTTACTCAAATGACCATGACTTAATTATAGTCAGTTTTTCTTACTTAATGATCATTCAAAATTTTCGAATATGTCACTCAATGTTATACGGTCTTCTTTGCACTTTGGATTACTTACACTGTCTTCATTCCAATTAGACAGGACGCCAACATGACTAACATTAGAAATGTTCAACAAGTTATCAATGCCCATGCAACTTCTGATGGTGACGGTGTAAAAATCAGCCGAGTCGCTGGTTTTAATAATGCAAAATTCTCGCCATTTTTGATGGTGGACGAATTAAAGTCTGACGAAAGTAAAGATTATGTCGGTGGCTTCCCCCCTCACCCGCACCGAGGTATCGAAACTCTGACCTATATGGTGCAAGGGCATTTTCAGCATAAAGATCATATGGGCAATACTGGTGAGCTAAGAAGTGGTGGTGCCCAATGGATGGCTGCAGGTAGAGGCGTTATTCATAGCGAAATGCCAGTCATGGAAGAAGGAGCATTGCACGGTTTCCAAATTTGGATAAACCAGCCTGCAAAAAACAAAATGACGCCGGCTCGTTATCACGATTTTCAGCCTGAAACAATCTATGAGCATAGAGCTTCTGACTTAGGGTTAGTAAGAGTGATTGCAGGTGATATAAAGCTAAAAGACCAAGTAATTCAAGGACCTTTAAGCACAACAGGCGTACCATTAAGTGTTGCAGATTGGAAACCTGAAACAGGTGGCGAACTATCATATGCTCCACCAGAAACTCACAACGTGATGGTCTATGTATACCAAGGTGAGCTGACAATTAATGACCAAGTGATTCATCAAGGTCAACTTGCTTTACTGCCATCGCAAGAATTTTTAACACCGGAAGAAAAAGCTTTAACACCGCTAGAAGAAGCGGGTTCAAACGAATCATGGGTAAGTATGCAAGCTGCGAAGAATTCTGGAGCGCTATTATTCAGTGGGGAACCAATAAACGAACCTGTTGTTCACTACGGACCTTTTGTTATGAATAGCATGCAAGAAATTGAGCAAACGATTCAGGATTACAACAATGGGCTTTTCGAAACTTACTAATTTCAGATTTTGATTGTCAATTTGAGAATCATTTTAGATTTGTTGGAAACAGTCTACTTTTACGTGTAAATCGAGTTTTTATCTTGAGTCTACGCCGATGGTTACCAGCTATTAACCCTAGTTGAATCGTAACTCATTAAGTACTAGGACTAAGATGTGATGGCTAGGCTACGCAAAATGGATAGGACGTATCTTAGAAATGAAAAACACTTATTTTATTGCCTTTTAATAAGTGAATGCTTGAATTCAACACAAATTTGCCACGCTTTAAATAAACCTAAAGCGTGGCCTTTTTCTGTTCAACTGCTTTATATTAAGGCACTTGAACCAATTTATTCGGGTATGACCGTCTCATAGCAGACAGTCTTAATCCTGTACAAGCAGAATTATAAATACTCACACAAGTAAGCTGTTGCTTCTGTTACTTGAACGTCAAATGACGAGTCACCGACTACATCAAATGAAGCACCATCACGGTATGTTGACCAATCAGAATCACCGACTCGTTTAATCGTCAGGGAACCTTTTACTACTGTCATTTTTTCAGGGGCAGCAGTACCAAAGGTATACTCGCCAACTGCCATAACACCCACACTGATCTCAGCGTCATTTTGTGAAAAACCAAGTGACTTAACGCCGCCATCAAAATATGTATTTTCTTTAATCATGTTACTTCCTTGTGGACTGTTAACGGCCTATCGACCAAATATTTACAACAAACTTTGTAACTAATTCCATTAAGTCACACAAGCATTAAATACTCTATGTTGAAATATTTATATCGCTTAGAAAAACTCAAATCAACTCCCCAGCTTCCCAATAGCCCGCACCCTAGTTACCCAACAGCGAAATCACCAAGCTAAATATCTCAATACCCAAATAGAGTCCTCCAAACTAAAATTTGGAAGGGAAGTTGGCTTAAGACCTAGTGTTTCGCAAACTTATTTTGCAAATAAACACTTTAATCAATAAGATCAACAGTCGGATCAAGCGATGGCTAGGCTTTTATGGCAAACAAAAAGAAATCAAATCATGCACGAAACATGCTGATAGCTCGCGTGATCTTTGGTGGTTTTGCGCTAGCTGCTATTGCTTGGGTTGGAGTTTCTTCATACCAATCACATTTAGAATTTACCGACCCTAGCAATGTCTATGGAAATTGGATTGAAGTAGGTTCCCCGCCCTATCAAACGGATAAACTGTCATTATCTGAAAAAGGCGTTATTCGTAACCATCGTTTAATTAGTACGAGCTTTGAATTTGATGGCTCTAATATTTTAATCACTACGGGCAGCGGTGTATCCATCTATAAAATGAGCGGTAATATACGTTCACCACAATTAAAACGAATTTCACCGGCAGTTCCCCCACAAACTTTGGTCAAAGAAGGCTTCGAGCATACTGTGACCTCGGTCAGTGGCGGTGCCTCTCAAAGACGAGCTTCACTCGCTGAGCACTTCAATCGCTAGTATTAGCTTATCCTCTATCCTCTATCCTCTATCCTCTATCCTCTATCCTCTATCCTCTATCCTCTATCCTCTATCCTCTAGTAAATATTAGTCATGAAAAAACTATCCGCTACATTCATCGCATTTTCCTTTAGCTTATTTCATTTATAACCACTTATAAGACTTTTATTAGAACGATATTAAATTTATAAAACATGGACTCAATCCCTCACTCAAGATGTAACAAATTGATAACGACAAGTAATTTATCGACTCTCAATCGAAAAGCGATTTATTTTCAGTTCTGAATTTAAAACTCTTTTGAATACTAGATGGGATGCTCAATTTCGATCCAAAAAGAAAAGAGCAGCTTATGAAACTGGCTTTGGTTTCATAACATTCAAGGAATGAGAGATATACTATGATTCGTTTTAACATGTGTGCGGCTAGTATCGCACTGGCGCTTTCAGGGGCGGCACAAGCTGCGCCAAGCGCACCAAGCATCGACATGTATGGTTCAAACAACCTTCAGTTTTCTAAAATTGAATTGGCTATGGAAACTACGTCTGGCTATAACCAAATGGTTAAGTACCACGACCAAGCCAAAGTGGCAGTAAAATTCAACCAATGGAGTGGTACACCAGGTGACACTTACAACATCTATTTCGATGGTGTAAAAGTGGCAACGGGTCCAATAACTGGCAGCCAAACCACAGCCTCTTTTGAGTATGGGCAAGGTGGTTTATACGAAATGAAAATTGAAGCATGTGATGCTACGGGTTGTAGTATCAGTGCTCCAGCTAAAATCACCATTGCAGATACGGATGGCTCTCACCTTCCTCCTCTCACAATGAATATCGATCCAAACAATAAGACTTACAATACAGACCCAAATACAGTGGTAGGTACTTACTTTGTTGAATGGGGTATTTACGGTCGTGATTACACGGTTGATAACCTTCCTGCGGATAACTTAACTCACATCCTTTACGGCTTTATCCCAATTTGTGGTCCAAACGAATCCGTTAAATCAGTGGGCGGTAACAGTTACAACGCTCTAATGACAGCATGTAATGGCGTGAATGACTACGAAGTCGTTATCCATGACCCTTGGGCTGCATTCCAAAAAAGCTTCCCACAAGCAGGGCATGAATACAGCTCTCCTATCAAGGGTAACTATGCGATGATGATGGCGCTTAAACAGCGTAATCCTGATCTAAAAATCATCCCATCAATCGGTGGTTGGACGCTTTCAGACCCATTCTTCGATTTCACAACTAAAGCAAACCGAGACACGTTTGTCGCTTCTGTTAAGAAATTCCTGAACACGTGGAAATTCTACGACGGTGTTGATATTGACTGGGAATTCCCTGGTGGTGGCGGTGAAAACGCGAACCTTGGTGATACAGTGAATGATGGTCCGGCTTACATTGCGTTGATGCAAGAACTTCGCGCAATGCTTGATGAGCTAGAAGCAACCAATGGTCGTACTTACGAACTGACTTCAGCCATTGGTGTTGGTCACGATAAGATTGAAGACGTGAACTACGGCGAAGCTATCCAGCACATGGATTACATCTTTGCGATGACTTACGATTTTTACGGCGGTTGGAATAACGTACTAGGTCACCAGACTGCTCTTAACTGTGGTAACTTCATGCGCCCGGGTCAATGTGATGGCTCTGGTACGGATGAAAATGGCGAGCAGTTTAAAGGTCCGGCTTACACAACTGACAACGGCATTCAACTGCTGCTTGCTCAAGGTGTTCCGGCAAACAAACTGGTTGTTGGTACCGCAATGTACGGCCGTGGTTGGGAAGGTGTGATGCCTTCTTCGCTAACAGATCCTACTGACCCAATGACAGGTGTAGGTAACGGCAAACTGAAAGGCAGCACTGCACAAGGTGTTTGGGAAGACGGCGTTATTGACTACAAAGGCATTAAAACACACATGCTTGGTGCAAATAACCAGGGCATTAATGGCTTTGAATACGGCTATGACGAAATGGCAGAAGCGCCATACGTTTGGAACCGTACTTCAGGTAAGTTGATTACGTTTGATGATGACCGTTCAGTAAAAGCGAAAGGTGCTTACGTTCGTAGTTTAGGTTTAGCGGGTCTATTCTCGTGGGAAATCGATGCGGATAATGGCGATATCCTAAATGCAATGCACGAAGGTTTAGCGGGCGGCACGACAGACCCAGTAAACCGTAAACCAACGGCTGCAGCAGGTGCAGACCAAACGGTTGTTGGCCCTGTTTCTGTATCTTTAGATGGCAGTACTTCTAAAGACAGCGACGGCACTATTGCTAGCTATGCATGGGCTCAAGTAGGCGGTACAGCTGTCACTCTTGCAAATGCAAGCAGCGCAGTAGCAAGCTTTGATGTAGCTGAAGTAGCGCAACAAGAAACACTGACGTTCACGCTGACAGTAACGGATAACGAAGGTGCTTCGGCAACGGACACAGTTGTTGTGACAGTAAAAGCTAAAGACACGGATCCTGTTAATACGGCACCTGTAGCGGTTGTATCAGCTCCTTCTCAAGTTAACGCTGGAGATGTGGTAGTGGTTGATGCATCAGGTTCAAGTGATGCAGACCAAGATGCACTGACTTATTCTTGGGATGTACCAGCAGGTCTTAATGCAACGGTTCAAGGCGCTTCAGTAAGTTTTGTCGCGAGTGAATATACGCAAGACACTGTTCTAAACTTCACAGTAACGGTAAGCGATGGCGTTGCAAACTCTGCCGCTTCTACTTCTGTTAAAGTACTTAAGAAAGTGATTGATGGTGGCACATGTACAAATGCATGGGATTCTGGCGCTATCTACACTGGTGGCGACCAAGTCACTAAAGGCGGCACTATTTGGGAAGCTAAATGGTGGACAACAGGTGAAGATCCAACAACCACTGGTAAGTGGGGCGTTTGGAAAGAGATTGGTCCTTGTTAATCGTTCACTGCTAATAATGAGTGGTTAACCTAATCGTTAATCATTCACTAACAGGTTTACGAGGATCTTATTGAAGTGAGTAACTCGTAAAAATCTGGCATAAAAAAGGTCAAGTAAGCTTAACAACCATTAATCTTCTTGACCTTTTTTCTCAACTCAAAGCCAGTTAGCCATGTGTTTTTACTAATGACACTTCTATTTTGTTAACGGTACGTCTTATACCTTTCTCAGAAGAGTCTTTACAAAGAATTAAGCGGCTTGTTTTGATTTAGCTTGCTCTAAATGTTCTTTGATACTCAATGCAACTGCCTGAGCGAAAGGCACAGCCACAGCATTACCAATCATCTTATAACCTGCTGCTACATTCTTATAAACAAACTCAAATTCATCAGGGAAACCTTGGATTCGAGCACATTCACGTACGCTTAAACGTCGGTATTCATGCCCTTCAACAAATTTGAATTTATCAGTTTCAACCTTTTCCATTTTCGGTGCGCTCGGATGAATCGGAGCATGCCGACCACCAGCCTGAATAGTAAATGAAGGCTCATCCCAAGTTCTTACTCTATTTCTAGACATGAACATGGTCGAAAACCCACCAATCATATATTCATGGTTTAAAAACTTAACGTCAGGGTTTGGTCTTTGCTTATCAAGAGCAGGTACCGCCGTGCCATCCAGATCCTTCAAAATATGTTTTAACGCTTTACGATCTTCTTTTTCAATTGGATCTGGGAACGTATAATCAATTTCTAGGTCACTTCTAAACCCAACAAAAATAACGCGCTTACGGTCTTGAGCAGCACCGTGATCAACCGCGTTCATCATTTGGTAGAACAGATCGTAGCCCGCTTCTTTAAACATTTTCTTGATGTTATCCAAAGCATCCGCATGGCGAGAATGCTGCATTCCGCTCACATTTTCTGCTAAGAAAAATTTTGGTTTTTTCGCTTCTAGAATACGAATAAAATCAAAGAACAGTTGCCCACGCTTATCTTCGATACCACGCTGCGCGCCTGCTTCACTCCAGCTTTGGCAAGGTGGACCACCAATAATTCCATCGCATTCAGGAACTTCATCCGCTTCGATAGCAGTGATGCTTCGCTGATCTAAAGTTGTATGTGGGTGGTTCTTTTTGTATGTCGCCCAGATATCCTTATCGTATTCGTTTGCCCAAACTACATTGAAGCCTGCTTGTTCGAAACCTAGATCTAACCCGCCAGCGCCGGCAAAAAATGAAACAATTCTATCTGTCATAACTTTAAACTTACCCTTAAATTTGGCGCCGATTATAGCAAAGAGCTGTACATAAGGTCAGTGCTTTTTTTCGTTAAGTAAACCAGTCAGTTAGTTCAATGATTCTCAAATGCTGTGACTGTTGTCGGTAAGCGAACAAGGGTCAGAAAGTGGTTTGAAAGCTGTTGGGCTAATTTAGGTTGATTTAATCCTATGTAGTAGGCATTAACCTCTGAAAATGTGCCTTGATAAGAGGCATTGGGCATCTTTGAAAATTGGCTTATCGATACATCTTTATAGATAAATTGAGTATCGGTAAAGTTTCCAGAAGAAACGACAACATGATCGTCAATCACAATAAACTTCAAGTGAATCGAATCATTAAAGTAACACTTTGCCTGAGGGATATTTTTCAGCTGATTAATGTACCGACGAAAACCTGCTGAATTTTGTGGGGTTCGAGACTTCACTCTTCTTCCGTCAATATTGACCGTTTTAGATTCCGCATCATATGTATTATCTGTGTAGGTTTGGGATAATACTGACACTTCCACTTTCTTTTTTTCTTTCTCTTGCTCCCCCACTTTGGTCGGCAGCAACGCACAATTACTTATATGCTGACCACAAATCATCACTCTTTTTTGAGCTTTCGAGATGAGTTCGGACAATTTAGCTTCAACGTTAGCATTAGATTTGGATAAGAAACTGCCGGTAAAATACACATTATCAACGCCATGCCGAGGAGTAATCTTATCAGTGTCTTCTTGAAAGTTTAGCGGATTACTTGAGTGCGCGTCATTAGTATTAAGTAATCGATAATCAGTACTATTTATTGTTAACTGCCTATAAAACTCAGCCGCTTTATCACCAGACTCTTGCGAGTTCTGCAATACGATACACATCTCTTCTTTCCGTAGATCTCTCACTGCTAAGTTCGATGAAGTAATAACCGTGTAACTACTCCCATCTTTCATTTTTATATAAAGGTTTTTGATGTGTAAGCTATACGGCACAGTGCCACGAGAAAACGGTTTGACCGATTTAGAACGCAAGTAGATATGATCATAAATGAATAGATTCATCGTCTCAGAATGCTTCAAGTAATCATATACTCGCTCTGCGATGTCTTTCTTACTGCTTTTATTAACACCGCTTTTAGTATTATTCAGTACTGAATGATTAAAGTAACTTGGGAAAATACCATTATTTGCCACTTTACCGTCATAGCCTTCCAGTGGTATCGAATAGATATTTATTTCAACCCCTAGCACAGCCAACTGCCTAAGTTGGTCAACTAAAGCCAAGTTGTTACATAAATAAAGGCTTAGATTGATCTCAGCTAGTTTCGCTCGATTAGTGTCTAAAAAATCAACAATACGATTGACGATAACGGGACTTCCACCCTCTGCATAAAACGTAAAATCTTGCTGCCCCCCGTTTAAATGGGGACCATCAAATATAAGGTCGATAACATTATCCATTTCTATTCCCAGTTAGAAGTTAGCCGCAAGTCAAATGCGCGCTCATAAATTCAGCCATAATGAATAGGCTTCAGTTGATTTAGTTTTAATCATGTAGGAAGAAAATAAAGATGAGCCAAGTCTTATGAATAGTGACACAACCACCAAGTCTGTAGCTTAAAGTACTTAATGTTGATCATTGCCAATATTAGTGAGTTGCGGATACTGGGGAGTTGCGAAGATTGTGTAGAATCGAACATGTTTGCAGAGCGAATATATTCTAGAATCATATCGATCAGAGTCGCGTAATCAGTTGAACATAACGCATGAAAACGCTGCAAATATTTACCCGCGCAATATGTGAGCATTTTTTAACCACTCAGGTTCTCATTAAAGCTTGTTTCTATACAAATTAGGCGTTCTTAGTTATCATCAACGGTCGTTTAACTTGGGTATTAAAAGCGTTATGGAAACTATTATCACAACAATCTGCCTTGTATCTGCAGTTGCTACTATTGCATTAATTCTTTTGCAAAAAGGCAAAGGCGTAAATATGGGGACAGCCTTCAATACTGGCACGCCAAGCGCAGCTTCTAACTCTTCAGAATCTGATACCCGTTTGAATAAACTAACAACGGCTTCTGCTGTTCTATTCTTTGGTTGCAGCATCGTACTGACTAACATATCTATGAGCTCACCAACGATTCAAGAAGAAAGCCCGGCTTCAGTTCAAGCTCCTGCTGAGCGTTCAGAGTTCGACATTCCTCAATAACATTGATTGCCGAGATGGTGAAATTGGTAGACACGCTAGCATGAGGTGCTAGTGCCTTTGGGTGTGAGGGTTCGAGTCCCTCTCTCGGCACCATGAATAAATAAAGATTTGAAATCACTATTATCTAAAGAAGAACAAGCGCACCTTCTACTTAGAGAGCTATCTCTAAGTGCATTGTTGCACCTTGAATTCAAGCAGCTAGAAAAAAAATCGCCACTTCCTCTCAATGACAAAAACCTGCTTTTAAAGCTTTGGTTAAAAAAACAGTCAACCACATCTAAATACAAACTTTTAAAGAAAAAATTGAAATCACTATTAAGTGCGACCAATAATCAAAAAGTGAATTTAGAAGTGCTTTTTTTAGAGGTGATCAACTTTCATAGTGAAGTGAAAGCCGCAGATTTAGAAGAGTATTTATTGCTGGTTCGTTCTATAGAAAGAGAGCTGAACAGCACAGTAATGCTATCTTCACCTAACGAGGTGGATTTAGATTACAAAGGAGGCAAAGACTTCATTTGTGTTTTGGCTGATGATTTGAATCGCCACTTCTCTCCTGAAGGTCACCTTGAATCAACAATCAGTTTTTTAGGCAAATTGTCTAAGTATGATCGTACCAAGGTATTCAATTCCGTCTTTATGTTTAATCGTTTTTCATATGAAGTGAAATATGAAGACGATAATTTTGTGCGCTTCGATCTCAGCAAAAACGTAGCTAAATAAAATTACTCAATATACGAATGGCATAATCTCATGCCATTCGCTTCAATCCCTTAGCGACATTCCTGCAAAGCCCATTTCCCAATCTACTTTATACGCTGCCTTGCCTTGCCTTGCCTTGCCTTGCAAATGAGCAGATAAGAATAGAGGGAATAGGTACAACTTATTTAATCAGATTATCGAAACTCTCGAACACTTCCTGACATTTCATTACCCGCCCATGACCTTGACCTTGAGTCGCAACCAAATTGACCTGAGCCATTTCATTCGCAGCACGTTGTGACACACTAAACTTCGTAAACTTATCTTTTTCGTCATGAACGATGATGGTACGAGAAGATCGTAACGCTAACTTCCCATATGGATCGACAGATTGAATTGGGTAGTTAAACTGCTCTTCAACTTCCCCTACAACCGCTTCAAATAGTTTCATTGAATAGCCAGAACGCGCAACGCTGCCAAACAGGTTATCCAAATAGTCCAATACAGGAGCAATCAGTAGTAGCGGTTTATTCTCAAGCTTTGCGTGTTTGCACTCCAATGCTGAAGCCGTTCCCATACTATGCCCAACTAGCCCTACAACTTCATCAGCCGAGTCTAAGATAGCTTCTAAGCCATTCACAAATGCAGGTATATGACCATGAACACCTTCGCTTCCACCATGTGCTGGATGATCATAAGCCAAAGCTGTGAAACCCTGCTTAGCAATATGTTCCATCAAAGGGTAAAACTGGCTAGCAGTACCTGACCACCCGTGAGTCAATACCCAAGCAGGTCCAGAGCCAAGCGAATACGTTTTTAAAACTCCATCACGCCCAACCACTTCAGCTTTGATTAAACCTTCTGGTTCTGCGTTTTTTGCCTCTGTTCGCACAGGCGTCAGCAACAACTTTCGAGCCGTTTTTTTTGCATGAGACGGTGCCAAAATATAATGCAGGTTCGTTGTCGCGCCTATCAAGCTTCGTTTAAAGCTAAATTTATTCGAAGTATTAAAATAGATTTTTTCACTCATGACTCTGTCCTTATGCCAACCGCCCAAAACGAACGACCGTGCTTTTTATTAGTCTAAAAAAGGAGGCTATATTCCTCCTTTAATGTTTGTCCTATTTATTTCCAGCTTGTGACAAGGCGTTCAACACCTTGCCAAAAGTGGCGATGACTCGCCTGTTGACCTTGCAGCGAATAAAATAAATTTGCACTCAAATACAAACCATAGAGTTCAAATGTGGCTTGTTTCGCATCTAAGTCCGCTCGAAACTGTTTACTTTCGATTGCCTTAGAGATTTGAATCGTTAAATACTTAATCCAAACAGCAATGGTGTCTTGCAACGCCTTTTGAATCGGAGAGCTTTCACTGGAAGCATCTTTCCAAGCGTCAATAAACATGCAACTACCTTGGAATGAATGATTCCATCCTAACCAGTTTTCCAATAACTGCTTTAATTTCGCTTCAATGTCTGCATCGCCTAACTCTCGAGCAGGAGCAATAACACGCTGAGTAAAAATGGTGTTCGAGTATTCTAAAACCGACACTTGTAAGTTTTCTTTTGAGTTAAAGTGCGCAAAAAGACCACTTTTCGACATGCCACATTTTTTTGCCAGCTCACCAATGGTTAAGCTTTCTAAACCATTCTCACTAGCAAGCTCAAATGCACAGCTCAAAATGTACTCTTTGGTTATTTTACCCTTGCTCATTATTCACCAAAATTATCACTTTCACGGTCACTTCATTCTTAATGATGTTATTTTTAGCACGTTCGTACTTTTTTGCAAATTTTCTTTATCTCAATGCCCAAATTACTTTGTTGAAAGCCTAAATTGTGGAAAAATGCGACAGTATTCATACAAACATTGAGCAGTAAGTCTTGCCCTTGGCACTATAACTTAAGCATTAAGCGGCATAACCCATTGGATTGGATTGGATTGGATTTAAGTTAGCCATCAATTCATTTATAAGGAACATTCATGACATCTCTCTGGGAGCAGTTTGCTTTTTCAGCCTCTATAACAGGTCCTATCTGCTTGATGCTCGTTTTGGGAGTCTTGCTAAAACGAATCGGTTTGATTAATGAAAATTTTATCGATGTCGCCTCTAAAGTGGTCTTCCAAGTCACTTTACCTGCTATGTTGTTCCTCAGTATTGTTCAATCTAATCATGACTTTTCAGCAAGCGCGAAACTGGTTATTTACGGATTAGTCGCTAACTTTCTCTTTTTCCTATTCACCATATTTACGACCAAACTGGCAATAAAAGATCCTAAAGATAGAGGGGTGATTATTCAGGGTGGATTCAGAGCAAACACCGCCATTATTGCCCTTGCTTATGTTGCGAACATTTATGGGAATGAAGGCGTTGCCCTTGCTGCGATTTACGTGGCTTCAACAACGGTACTTTACAATATTCAAGCCGTCATAGCCTTAACACCTAAGGGCGAAGAGTCTGGCGGAAAAGCCATCCAGCTGATCGTCAAAACACTCACACGCAATCCTTTAATTATCTCGATAGCCTGTGGAGTTTTATTTTATTCGTTATCGATTCCCGTCCCTAAAATGGTTGCTGACGCGGGTCAGTACTTTGCCAATATGACCTTACCTCTTGCTCTTTTGTGTACGGGTGGCTCACTGGATATTCGCTCACTCAAACACGATAAAGGACCAACTTGGTTTGCCACTGGCTACAAACTGGTCCTGTCTCCATTAGCGATTACCCTTGGTGCTTTGGCTTTTGGGTTTAAAGGGTTAGATCTAGGTCTCATCTTCTTGATGAGCGCAGCTCCAACAGCGGCGGCAAGCTATGTAATGGCAAGAGCCATGGGCGGAAATTCGACCCTCGCAGCTAATATTATTGCACTCACCACCTCGGTATCTCTCATCACCTGTACTTTGGGTATCTTTATTTTGTCTGCGGCTAATTTGATTTGATCTCATTTTTAAATTGGGAGTGATATCGCACAGCCACCAGCCAAAACCATGATTTAGACCAACAACCAAAGAGGAAATACTGATAACTTTTTAACTCGTACTTTAGCTTTATTTCCCGATGAACAACTGATTCGCAAGGGGAATTTCCGCCTTGTTTATATTGAGAAAAATTATGTCAGTATCTTCCCCATCACCTGCTCGTCAGAAAATTGCGAGCCTTGAATTTGGACGCGTAATCGCAATACTCGCCATTATTGGCTTACATTGCCAAATGGCTTTGACCTATTGGCAAGTAGATGATGTGCCTTGGGTTGGTTACGTACTCAACCAAGCATCGCGATTTGCGGTACCTTTATTCTTCTTAATTGCCGGTTATTTAATTCAGCCAAAGCTCACCCAATCACCTTGGCAAACTCTCACCGCTTACTCCAAGCCATTACTTAAAGCCTGGTTGGTCTGGAGCGTCATTTGTTTAGCGACGCCATTCAACATTCACAATGTTATGGAGCATGGTTACCTAGGCGAACGTGAAGGGTATTGGGGCTATTTAATGTCAAACCCTATCAATTCACTGATGGAAGGCGGCTTGGTTCATTTATGGTTCTTACCTGCTTTAATTTGCGCCGTACTTGTCATCACGATTTTATTGGACATGAAGTTAAATAAGTATGTACTTCCTATCGCTATAGGGCTCTACCTTTATGGTGTACTAGCAGGAAGCTACGTCAATATCACTGAGTTCCCATCACCTTTCTTTACTCGTAACGGTCCATTTTTTAGCACATTAATGGTGGTGATTGGATTTAACGCAAGAAAGAATAATTGGAGTTTATCGTCTCGCCAGGCAATTCTGATGGCACTCATTGGAATGGCTATCCACTTTGCCGAAGCTTATGCTCTGACTTACGTAGAAAGCCCATTCAATATGCATGACTTCTTATTCGGAACGGCTTTATGGGGGACTGGTATTTTTATGTGGTTACTTGCTAACCCTAACTTCGGACAATCTGCATGGGTGAGCTCTATTTCAAGCCGAATGCTTGGTATTTACGTGAGCCACTTACTGGTGGTTATTCTCATGTTCAATGTTGCAGGAGCATTAGAGATACAAGGTGTCGCTAAAGATCTACTCGTGTATCCAGCCACGATAATCATCAGCTTTCTGTTAATAGTCGGAATTGAAAAAACACCTGCAAAAAAATGGTTGCTTCGATAATCACTCATCATATTTATTAACCTGCAAATAAAAGCTATGACCGGTTTTGATGTAAACTGAATCGGTATAGCTTTTTATTAATGGATTAATATGACCGCTAAAACACTGCTGCTTCTATGCTTTTTCTGCTTTCCGGTTCTTACCCAAAGCCCCCTTCCATGGCTGTTTGTAAAAAGCGAAAACGGGATCACATTACACAAACGCCATCACACCGACGGGCTAATTGAAATAAGGACACAAACCTTTGCTCAAACTAGTTATTCCGGCTTTCTATTGTTACTAGAGGATAGTAGTAATGTACCGAATTGGATTGATAACGTCGGGAGCAGCCATGTGCTTCAACAAATATCGACGAATGAAAATATTGTCTACACCCAATTTATTGCCCCTTGGCCAGCAAAAGATAGAGACATGGTGACCTACTCCCGATACCAAATCGAGGATGGCCAATTCGTTCTCACCATCAAAGACGCTTCTAGCTACCTTCCCTTACAGCCTAATTACATCCGAATCCTTGGTGTTAAAGCCCGATGGGTCTTACAACCTTTAGATAGTGGTGCCACGCACATCACCTACACCGCTTATGCTGATCCCGGCGGTGCATTACCCGATTGGCTGTCTAACAAGCTGTCTATGTCTGGAGCAATATCGACCTTTGAAGGTCTAAAAGAACAATTGCCCAATTATCAAAACAAACAGCACCCTAATTTGCCAAAAGAAAAGGTGGTTATGAAGTGATTGTGGCGTGAGAACAAGTGAAAAGAATGGAAGAACAAAGGATGTAGAAAGCCTTCTAGCTAACAAGCTAACAGCCGATACTAGCTAAGACTTACGGGCAAGATCTCTTGCTAGAATTAAAGCCAATCCAAAGATTTGTAGAAATAGAGCAATATTTTTGTAAAACGCCATTTTATCGTCCAATAACTGCATCGTTTCTGAAAGACCTAAATTCTCCAGATAATAATCATCAATTCTTGTTCGTTCCGTTTGTTGGGCTGTGTTTATCAACATCATGATTTCAGAAAGATTAGATATCTCGATAGCCGGTACGTTACCACCAACCCAAACTGAAAGTTGCCCTTGTAAAGCATCGCTCAAAGGTGAAGGTCTCAAGGGAGAAGTATAAAGAGAAGAAGGAGAGTTGAGAGGTTGAATGGGTGATCTATCTAAATGCAGTAAAATCGATTCCCGCTTGCGTTCTAATGTTTCAATCGAATTCCATGCCAGTTGTATTGAATATACATTGCTGCTTTTTTGCTCACCAAACGCCGCCTGTTCAGAAACTAATTCATCTAACACCAAACTGGATAGCACAATAGCCATAATGTTCAGTACTAACCCTGATAAAACAATCATCCATGCAGGCGGAAGGCGCAATGCCATAAAACTCCCTAAAACATTTTATCGAAAGGTAAATAAACCAAGTTTAGAACAATCAAACTCACCATGCTTAGCAGCGTCATGATCATGCCTTGTTTGCGCCCTGTAAGGCTACGCCCAAGAATCCCTTTTGCATGAATGATGCGTCCAACAATAAAGACTAAACCCGTCACATGAATGAACCACACATTCGCGCCATTCATCTCTAACAACCCCATGAGAATAACGGTGATCGGAATGTAGTCCATGGCATTACTTTGCGCAGAACGCGCAACTTGTAGTGATTCTACCCCGCCATCGGCATGTGCGATTTGATTCAACTTCCTTTGCTTAATCACTTCAAACGCGAGCCAAATCATTACCACAGTGAGTAAAGATGCATAAAGTGCCGTTACCATAATATTTCCTAATTAATTCATTTCTTTGCTCAATCTAGCCAACTCGCCGTCGATCGGCAAATTTAAGCTGCCACTAACTTAAACAGTGTTACTTGAGTCACGACTCTATTCATTAATATATAATTTTACCGATAATGCTGACCTACTTTTTACTCTCTTTAACTGAGTCTGTAGAGCTCATGACCACCCTTCATCTCAATGAGCGTACTCTTTAGGTGAAGTAGCATTAGGTTATCATTCGATTTGTAAGAGATCTCGCACACGGCATGTAGGATATGACGCTTTCTTGCTGTAACCCATTCAATTAATCAGCTTCTAACCAATTGATACATAAATGTTAATAACAAAAATAAACAACCATGTGCATATTATTGTTATTGTTCGTCCATTGTGAAGAACATCAATAGAGTGTTTAATTAATGGGTCGACAGGATGTTGGCAGGAACAGGACAAACCCTAATGGAGTAGGTATCTTCAGGATGAAGATTTGATGGCTTAGGATGAGTTGTCAGCAAGGATGTAACGCTCTAGGAAAGAGTTGCTAGTCAGGAAGATAGGCTTAAGGACACCGCTAGGATGGCGATGAGTAGGAAAGGTTAAAGGATTTAGCCAGTTCAAGGAACGATGCAGGGAGCATACGTAACCTTATTGAAGAATAAGTAACAACGTCAGTAGCAGGATAGCTGCAAAAAGAATAGACCCCGTTTGGTGAAAGCCAAGCGGGGTTTTCTATTTTAATGAAGCTAATATCCATATCTAATTAGATACAAGGCTGCTCTACAAGATAATATTCATTAAGAACATGGCACCAAAAGCATTCAGTACCGATATTGCGATCATCACTGGGATATAACGGCCTTCAGTGCCAATCGGTCCCATGATACGCCCCATATATTGAACTTGAGAGCCCATTAGATAAATAGCAGGGGCAAGAATTGCAATGTGGTCACCGTTTAAAATCCCTTGATCAAATAACGTGATAACAACGCCAACTGCGCCTCCCATTGACATCCACGCACCAATCAAAACCGCAGCAGCTTCTCCAGGTAGACCAAAGACCGCCATAATAGGTGCAAATACGTTACCCATAAGTTCAAGAGCACCCGTAATTTGCAGCGCTTTAATTATCACAAAAGCCATAAGCACATTCGGCACAGTTGAAGTTGTAGCTATTACCCACCCTTTCTTCGCACCCTCTACGAATATATCGGTCACCATTGGCTTTTTCGCTTTAACGTCGCTCATTATGCTGTCTCCTCTGTTAGGGTCTCATCTTTCTTGGGTTGAGATTTATCTTCCTTACCTTCTGTAATATTGAGGTAAATACGGAATAAATTTGCACCTACAAATTTGAAGACAAACATCACGACTACCGCTAAACCAATAGAAGAAGTCACCGCTAAAGATCCATCCATTGCCGTTAAGGTAAATAACACCGCACCAGAGGAGAAAAAGTTCACGATGGCTGCACCTGCGGTAAACTGAAACATAGTGAAAATGTCCGTTTCTCGTTTCGTTAGGTGACCTTCATCTTTGAGTTGACGAGTCATTGCGGCACCTGCATCGGTACTTTGCAATGAGGCTATAAGCGCTAAACCAGAATTGCCGGGAATACCCATTAATGGTCTTAGAAGAGGGGTCAGAAGCTTACGAGCCGCTTCAAGAGCACCATAATGCTCAAGCACATTGATCATGCCTAAGGCAAACATCACGGTAGGGATCAAAGTTAAAGCAAAAATGAACCCATCACGAGCACCGCTTCCGCCTTTGCCGCGAAGAGAAGTCGTCGCCGCTTGCACACCATCCGCCGTTTCACTGACGTCATAAGCGACCTGACCAAATGAACCATTCAACGTAGTAAAATCAAACACTCCATACCATTCATTTGATTTCATTAGTCCAGAAAAAAATACGACAGCAAACGCCAACGCAATATAACAACCGATGGTAACTTTACGATCGGACTTAACAGGGTTAGTCATAAAAACCTCTATACATCTTGTTTATGTGGAACAGAACACGTATGTATTGTGCTAGAGCTCAGACCACACTCTCATGACCAAAATCAAGAAGATGATAAAGTTATTTAATTTAAGATAATTAATACATAAAACTGTGATTTGACATGTTAACTAAAATTTACCTCCAATAAATAATTTAAAAACAAAACTAACAACTAGTTAAATGCCTTAATATTATTAATGTCGGATGTCTTTTATTAGCGTAAGAGATCTCTCACAAAGAACTCGTCAGATTTATCTTAAGTCGTTTAAAATCATAATGTTAATCCAATTAAAAATAATAGATTATCTATTCATATCATACGGTATCTATCCATTACCCTACCACTTAGGTGCTGAGCTAATATAAGAAGCATTTGAGCTCAATACGAAATACCCTATTTTAGGCATTATATAAAATCGCCCTCAAATAATAGTATTTAGAAAGGCGACACCGGCTATGGAAATGAACACAATCAAGTATCAAGTGATGGGCTGCGGTAAGTGGGTATCGGTAACTGTCTCTCGTATTGTCGCTCTTAAACTTGCCGAAGAATATGAATCGTATGGTTGGCCTGTGGAGATTTTCGCTGCCGATATGCCTATAGAAGCAGATCAAAACGCCGCTTAAAGTTATTTGGCTTATTTAAGTTGCAGAACAATTAAGCTTACCTTCCTAAGCTCCCCTATTTATGGGGGAGCTTTTTCATTTCTGCTTATCAACTTATTTTCGATATGAATCACACTTAGACCTTTGATTTACGTCTACTATTTTTACGCGTGTTAATTCCCTATTAACTTGGAGCGTATATGAAAGGCATTCAGCTAACGGTTCTACTCTTATCTTATTTCGTATCTTCGTTGGCTTTAGCTTCAACCGTAGCACCTGCTGCAACGCCATTAAACCTTACTCAATCATTTCCGGGCTACCTTTCACTCGTCCTTTTTACCATCGCTTATACCGTTGTCATGCTTGAGGAATACTTAAAACTGCGCAAGTCCAAACCCGTATTGCTTGCTGCCGGTTTAATTTGGATCATCATAGGTTTTGTCTATAAAGAGCACGACCTTATCGAAGTCGCTCAGCAAGCTCTTGAACATAATTTATTAGAATACGCAGAGCTTTTACTCTTTTTACTCGTAGCAATGACTTACATAAGTGCGATGGAAGAACGCAGGCTATTTGATGGCTTGCAAGCTTGGATGGTTGGAAAAGGCTTCGACTTTCGCTCACTATTTTGGTTAACGGGCTTGTTGGCGTTCTTTATTTCTCCGATTGCCGATAACCTAACCACCGCTTTATTAATGTGCGCTGTAGTCTTAAAAGTAGCTGGTTCTTACACACGTTTTATCAATATTGCCTGCGTTAATATCGTTATTGCAGCCAATGCTGGCGGCGCCTTCAGCCCCTTTGGCGACATAACCACCTTGATGGTGTGGCAAGCTGGGCATGTCAGCTTCTCTGAATTTATGCCGCTCTTCTTACCTTCCGTAATTAATTACTTAGTGCCAGCATTGATCATGTCTTTCTTCCTTCCAAAAGGTCAGCCAGACACGGTTCACCAACATATAGAACTTAAACGAGGTGCAAAACGTATTGTTTTGCTGTTTATATTCACCATTGCGACGGCTGTGGCATTTCACGCCGTGCTTCACTTCCCACCCGTTATGGGCATGATGATGGGGCTCGCTTATCTCCAATTCTTCGGCTACTACCTAAGAACATCTTTACCGAATTCCTTAGCGAGAAAAAAAGCCCTTGCGATTGCTAACCATGATGAAGCGGCACTAAAAAAATTAGGTTCGGTGGTGCCATTTGACGTATTTAGACGAGTGTCCCACGCCGAATGGGACACACTCTTGTTTTTCTACGGCGTTGTGATGTGCGTAGGAGGGCTAAGCTTACTTGGCTACTTAGAATTGGCTTCGGGAATCATGTATAACCAGTGGGATCCGATTTGGGCGAATGTTGCGATAGGCGTACTTTCAGCTATTGTCGATAATATTCCGGTGATGTTTGCTGTGCTTTCAATGGAGCCTGAAATGTCGATGGGTAACTGGTTATTAGTGACATTAACCGCTGGTGTCGGCGGGAGTTTACTCTCAATAGGCAGTGCGGCTGGAGTCGCTTTGATGGGCGCAGCACATGGTAAGTACACATTCTTTGGACATTTGAAGTGGATGCCCGTGATTGCCATCGGTTACGCGGCAAGCATCGTAATACACCTTATGTTGAACCAAGCACTGTTTAGTTAAGTTCTGTTTGATGCAATACCTTGCTACAGCTATCCAAATCTGAGCTTGGCTAAATAACCAAAGTACGATTATCAATTACTATTAGTTTCATCACGAATTAAAAAGCCGCTTATTCATCAGTAAGCGGCTTAGTGCTCTCCAAATAGAACTATTTTTATTCTTAAATTATCGCTTAGATCGCTTGTTCTAATTCCAGAAGCTTTTGCTTTGTCTCTACTCCGCCAGCATAACCCGTTAACTTACCATTCTTCCCGATCACTCGGTGACACGGCACAATAACGGAAACCGGATTCTTTCCATTTGCTAACCCGACGGCTCGTACTGCTTTGGGGTTTCCAATAAAATCTGCGATTTGTTGGTAGCTCCATGTCTCACCATAAGGAATTGCTAACAATGCTTGCCAAACCGACATCTGAAACTCTGTTCCCTTCGCGGCGATAGGCAACGAGAAAGTGAATGTTTCACCTGCAAAATATTGGCTAAGTTCACGAATGGTTTGCAGTAGCACTGGGAACGAATCATCTCGAATTCCGAGATCTTCAGGTTGAGTCGTATGAACTTCAAACCAAGCACCTAATAAGCCATCATCGTTAGCTTGAAGAGTCATCTGCCCAAATGGGCTTTGGTAATATGTGAATCGATTCATTTTCGTTATCTCTGTCATTCGGCTCTCTTTATCGCTCAGCATTCAAGCGGCTTAATTAAAATATAAAGAAAGTGAGTAAGGTTTAAACAAGGCGTTTAAGGTTCAAGTGCTACTGATTCCAACAATGGAAAGTGGCGTAACTTCCCCACGGGGAAACACTGTCTGAAGTAATAGTCGGTTTATCTTCAAGAAATTTCTTAACCACAAGATCCCCCGTTAATAAATGATTGGGTTCACCTAAGCCACGTAACAAGGCATATTGAATCGTCCAAGGACCAATGCCTTTTAAGGCTATCCATTGACTCGGATGTTCATGGCTATTTTCTACCATGTATTCTGCAAATCGCTTTAAGGTTTCTTTGCGGCTATTAGGCATTCGTAAAAAGCTCAAATCAGCAGAAGAAACCTGTTGAGGTGTCGGGAAATAGAGTCGCTCATTATCTTTTTGTTTATCTTGTTTTCCGATACCAGAGAGTTCACCAAACGCTGCTGACTCATTAACAGTCAGTTCATTAACAGCTAGCTCATCCACGGCTAGACCATAAGCTGATAGCTCATGAACTAAGAGATTCAATTGACCAATAGCTGCTTTCACTGATACTTGCTGACCTAATATCGCCCGAACTCCTGCTTCCCATGTACTTAGAACACCAGGAATACGAATACCACTTTTCCGAACCAATTGTGGCTCAACGGATTCAAAAAAAGCTTCGATTTTTGATATATCGACGTCTAAATCAAACATTCTTCTTATGGATGCAGTCAAACTTCGCAGCTGGCTAATATCACTGAGTTGGAATTCAATATCGAGAGTATTGTCTTTAACTCGCGTCGCTTTAAACCAACCTTTAACACCATTGATCATTACTGTTCTTTGGTAGTCATTATCTCCAATCTGTTCAACACCCGCTATTTGCCTCACTCGATAGAAATCCAACATATGTTGCCAATTGAGTGGGCTGCGAAACACCAATTGAATATGGTTTGATACGTTTTCCATAGGCTTAGATTTTCTAACTTGTGTCGGTGAAAGTTGAAGGGTTTTACTGAAGGCATCATTAAAACGGCGAGTGCTATTAAAACCGCTGGCAAAACCAATATCAGTAATGCTCATTTGGCTGTTGTGCAGCAATTGTTTAGCAAACATTAACTGTAAATATTGAGCGTATTGTTTAGGCGAAACACCCAAATAGGTTTCAAAGAGTTGTCTTAAATATCGGTCTGAAATCCCTAATCGTTCAGATAACTCAGCTGTCGTTCCAGAGCTTAAACATCCAGCATCTATCAGCTTTAATGCGCGCAAAAAGGTAGTTTCAACCCCTTTCCAAGCAAATGATGAGGGTGCGCTGTCTGGACGACAACGTAAACAAGGACGGTAACCAGCATTCAATGCCTGAGCAGGGTTCGTATAATATTCAACATTCTGTTCTTTTGGCGGATTTGCTGGGCATATAGGTCTGCAAAATATCCCAGTTGTTTTCACTGCTATAAAAAATAGACCATCAAAACGTGCATCTCTCGCATAGCGAGCTTGGCTACATTGCTCATTTGTGAGGTCGCTATAGTCATGTATTGTTTGCGTCATATTGAAACTCTGCTTAACACTTGATACCTAGATTGTTGTTAAAAAGTGTATCCCTATTACAGCTAAAAACTAGCCACTTTCGGAACTGAATGGTCAGCAGCTTTAAAGAAAAATTGTATTTTTTGGAAATAATTAGCTACTTTTACTTAGTAATAATTTTATTTTTAACAACGTCAGATAGTGAGTACTTTGCACAAAAAGATGCGGAGGCACACTTATTAACAAGGATATTGGCTATGAATCTACACACTTGTAGAATTGTTTTAAAGAACCACCAAGTGCTTACCTGTATGTCAGTTGAGCAGTCTCTCAACCACCTAGAAAGCTTAGGTGATAACGGCATCTCTCAAATTCAAATCGATGCAAGCGATGGACATAAGATTTACTCTTATATGTCTCACTCGCTAGAAGAGTCTCTCGAGAACCTAATGAATCTTTAAACTCGTTAGTTCCGATGTCCTACAGGGCACAAATTACTCAGACTTTAGTTCATAAGAGCATAAATTAAGTGGAGTAAAGGTATTAGATATAAAAATGGCTCCCATCTACAGGAGCCATTTTTGTCTTTAAAGCTATATGATTCTTAGCTTGGGTAGCTATTGACCACAACATATTAGCCTAGATAGTTATCTGCTTAAATTGCTATTAACTTAGAAGCCTTTTAGCCTAGATTTTCTTAAACGGTATTTACAAAAAACTAGGCTACTTTTAATGCTAATCGGCAGCAGGTTCTGCAGCTTGCTGCAAAGTGTAAGCAGTTGAAGGGTCGATTTCTTTCACTAATTCTTCAACTTGCATAATCGCGTCTACAGAGGTGCTGCTCTTGCGATAACTTAAATAGATAGGTCGATACCAATCTTCTACGCCTTTGACTTTATAGAGCTGCCCAGAGGCTATAAATGGCTCAACCAAAGATACAGGTAAATAAGCACTGCCACCTTTTTCTAAAATGAAATCTAACGCAATACGAGCAGTAGATGTACGAAGATAAGGCGCTGGTACTTTTGGATGACGCTCTGCGTGTTCAGAGCCAAAACGAGTTCCCCAATCTACATACACATATTTATGTGCGAATACAGATTCTAAATCGTCAGGCTTAGTCGAAACCAGCACTAAAACAAGATCAGCCACTTTCTTACAATGCAGCTCTTCTGCTTTAATCTGATCGAAAGCGAAAGCCATGTCTAAAGTACGTTCCAGTAAGTTTCTGTTTAGTTGCTCTCGCCCCATAACTTCAGCCATGAAGCCATAGCCACCGAATGAATCGGTCACCACACTTAAACAGTTTTGCAAATACGCATCCCAAACATTTGGGGTTCCACCTAGTGTTAATTGAAGTGCTTTGCCACTTTCTAAAGACAATTCAAATTTAGCCTGCTGCAAAGTGGTGACCATTACTTCTGCATAACCAATCAAGCGCTCACCCGAAGAAGTAAGCTTAATATTATTGCGATCACGAATAAAAAGTTGCGTGTCAAAGTAGCTTTCCAGCTGTTTGATACGCGCACTTACTGCCGCTTGAGTCAGGTACAAATTTTCTGCAGCACGACCAAAATGTCGCACTCTAGCAACCTCAAGAAAGGTTCTAAATACTTTCACATCCATCAAATACATCTCTGTAATAAATCTGCTAAATAGCTGATCTAGGATTGTTTATCGTAAAGGCAAAAACGTTTTGTTTTTCATTTTCGCCTTTTGACAATATTTTCGCGTGAACCACTACTGCTTTCTAGTGAGGCATTATTTCATGCGAACAATAGCGGTATGTAAACAACTATTTTGTGTAAACAGCAGTTACTTATACAAAGCTTAGTTTTTACGTGAACAAACACACAATTTTCTATCTAACTATATTATATCTAACCATATACTGAGGCTGATATGTCTGAGACTGAATTCCGACACGGAAAAAAACGTTTTTATGACACCAATAAATTCCCACGAGGTTTTGCCAAGTCAGGCGATTTTACTCTTCTAGAAGAAGAAATCCTAACCTTGTTTGGCGACACCATGCTTGCACTTGAGACTGGGGAGCTGCTACCTACCAACTCTGAAGAAAAACATTTTTTAAGAGTATTGGCTCATCCGCATAAGGCTAAGTCGAAGTTGGAGCAAGTCTGGCTTAAGTACATTAGGCTTGCTCGCGGGCGTCGCCGTTTCCATACATTGAATGGTTGCAAACGAGCTGGCAGCTTTAGGGAAGAATTCGAGAACGACCTAGTTTTAGAAGAAGATTAAACCCGATTTTAAGTGCCTGCTTTCAACATGGAGCAGGCACTTTATTTTTGGGTTCACCTTTAATTTTTGCGTTTACCTTTAAAGATTACGAAGTAAAAAGAAAAAATTTAAGTACTGGAGACAAAAGCCTCAAAGTGAGCTTGCTTCTTTTCATATCGCTATTCAGCAGGCATTACTGCTGTTCTAAAATCTTATACAACTTTTCAAATAAACGATCTTTCTTATCTTCATTAGCATAATCAATATGGTAGCGTTTTAGATCTTTAACCTTTAGCTGTGCACCATCTGTTCTCATTCTGATTTCTTTTTTATCTTCATTCCAACTGGTTTCAATACCTTCATACATTTTACCCATTGTAGTATCGGTTCCTAAATGCATGATCAGGGAGTGAGCTTGAAAAATTTCTTTCGGGCTAATCTTATAAACCATAGTTGACCATTCAATCCTGCTATCTATTCATTGATGCACTATTTCACTGAAGAATTATTTAACTGAAGCATTGCTTATCTAAAGAGTTGTTTGCTTAAGTATAGGTTTGAAGCTTGTATTGGCAAATGAATATACCTGCCATTTATTGTTCATCATATTCTTCTTTAACTCTGCCAATTATCCATATATAAATAGATTATGTTTTGAGCTAATTCGCACATATCTGACCTAAATCGCAAAAATTTGACTTAAAACAATAGCAGATCGCATTAACTTATTTTATAATGCGAATTAATGTTTCAGAACACTATAATTTCTAATATCTAGGGGCTACATCAATGAGACTGATTCCATTAAGCAACAAAGCAAAAGTAGGTAAATGGGCTGCTCGTCACATCGCAGATTCTATCAACAAGTTCGCTCCAACTGCTGAGCGTCCATTTGTTCTAGGCCTTCCTACTGGTAGTACTCCTTTAACTACTTACGCTGAGCTAATTGAACTTTACAAGGCTGGCGAAGTAAGCTTCAAAAACGTTGTAACATTCAACATGGATGAATACGTAGGCATTGACCCTAACCACCCAGAGTCTTACCGCACTTTCATGCACGAGAATTTCTTCAACCACGTAGATATCCAAGCTGAAAACATCAACCTTCTTGATGGTAAAGCAGACGACATCGATGCTCACTGTGCAGCATACGAAGAAAAAATCCGTTCTTACGGCAAAATTAACTTGTTCATGGGCGGCGTAGGCATTGATGGTCACATCGCATTTAACGAGCCAGGATCTTCTCTATCTTCTCGTACTCGTATCAAAACGTTGACTGAAGATACTCGTATCGCGAACTCTCGTTTCTTTGATGGCGACATCAACCAAGTTCCTAAATACGCACTAACAATCGGTGTTGCTACTCTTCTAGATGCTGAAGAAGTGATGATCCTTTCTCTAGGTCACAACAAAGCCCAAGCGCTTCAAATGGCTATCGAAGGTTCAGTAAACCACATGTGGACGGTTACCGCTCTACAGATGCACCGTAAAGCTATCATCGTTGCTGATGAGCCAGCTCAACAAGAGCTTAAAGTTAAAACGCTTCGCTACTTCCATGAGCTAGAAGCTGAGAACATCCAAGACCTATAATCTTATAGACTTGAGATAATCTCTCTCCTTCACGTTGAATCGAGATTTTAGATCTTAGGTTAAACGTGAATGAAAAAAGATCCGATATTGGCTATCCAGTATCGGATTTTTTATTTCGCGCAGCATTTTTTATATCTACTAAACAATCGTCATCGAACAACGCCTTGCTACCGCTAGTAAACCTCTTTCTCCATTTCTCCATTTCTCCATTTCTCCATTTCTCCATTTCTCCATTTCTCCAAAAATATAAACATAATCCCCATTGCAAAAACCTATTAACGTAATAGGAATTATCAACTTTCGTTAATGCGAATAATTATCAATAATAGCCAGGTAGACACAGAGCAAGATTCATGAGGATATTACGATGATCAAGACAGCAACGTTTGCAGCAATCCATTTTTCCATTGCAACTTTGGTCGCTTTTTCTTTAACAGGCGACTTCTTATTAGGCAGCTTGATTGCCATGATAGAGCCATCAATTAATACCGTTGCCTTCTATATGCATGAAAAAGCATGGCAAAAAGTGCCTTATCTGAAGCGTCATGAATCGATGACTCAAATCAAGACCGCTAGCTTTGCCGTTATTCATTTTAGTGTGGCATTTACTGTGACTTTCGCATTAACGGGTGACGCGTTTATCGGGGGATTGATGGCAACAATTGAACCAGCAATTAACTCTGTCGCTTACTTCTTCCATGAGAAAGTGTGGCTTAAAAGAAAGCAAGAGAAGGGGTTTGCTACAGAAGGTGTGGTTTGTGCTTAAATCTATGCACTCATTAAATCAAAACTGAATACAGGTTTGAAATCTCAATAAATTGAGGCAGTCATTCAACACACAATAGGGTTGGAATGAAATGCCTCAATTGAATAGGCTCTAGCGAAACTAAAGAGAAATCGAAGGCGAGGTTGCAAAAATGCTAGGCTAAACGAGAAACTTAATTCTGTAATCGAATACTGAAACTGAAAGCTAGACCAGGAACTGAAAACTAAACCAAAAACGGGAAACGGCTCTTCAAACGAATACTAAGCTTAAAAATATCGATTACGAAGTAAGCGCATTCTCTCTGCAAAGGGTGTTAACAATGTCTGTAATTGCCAAGACTATTGTCGATTGAACTTTTTGATGGTGTCTGCCTAAGAACATTTCCAACATAGGCCCTGACATAGTTTTCACCATATCCTCATCATAATCGATTGGCATGATTCTCTTTATTGCATTGACTTTATTCAGTTCAAACAACACATCAATCTCAGTGAAGCTGACATTATTTTCTTGTATCTTTGCCCATTCTTTAAGAGTGACAAAGATTTCAATGTCGTCATACACTTCTTTGCTAATTACCCCTAAACCAAGCAGAAGCTTACCTCTAACCATAATGTCACCAAGCGGCCCATCATTGCTAAGCAAAGGCTCAACAACAAATTTGACTGCATAATCATCCTTATGGAAGATATTTTGCAATAAGGCATCCACGGTATCATCCAGTGCGTCATAAGCTGCAAGCAAACACTCAGAAGCACTATCGGCTTCGGATAGTGCTTCTAATAATTCAGTTTCATGACTCGGTTGTATTGGCATAGCGGCTCTATAATGGAAAAGTGCCACATTCGTGGCACTTTGATGAACTATCATTTCAAGGCTAAGTAGGCTTGTTCCGCTAGTTTAACAACTTCTGAGTCACTATTCAGCTCAGAATAATGTGCTAATGTCTCAACGAAGCCTTTTTCTTCAAACATTGCTTGAAGTTCAACCGCTTGAGGGTCATCTTCATTTTTGTAAAGGAATGCAGCAGCAATACCATTCAAAAGGTGACCATTTGGCAGATTGTATTCTAAAGTACCGTTTAATGGTTTGATTAAACGATCTTGAGGGCTCAATTTACGAATTGGCTGGCGACCAACACGATCCACTTCATCACGTAGGAACGGGTTTGCAAAACGACCTAGGATTTTTTGGATGTAAGCGGCGTGCGCTTCTGGATCAAAACCGTAGCGTTTAATTAATACCGCGCCACTTTCTTCCATTGCTGCCGTAACTTCTGCACGAATCACATCATCTTCAATCGCATCTTTAATTGTTTCATGACCTGCTAATACGCCTTGATAAGCCGTGATTAGGTGACCCGTGTTAAGAGTAAATAGTTTACGCTCAACAAACGCCATTAGGTTATCTGTGCATTCCATACCTGGGATGTTTGGGATCTCACCTTTGAACTGAGTTTGATCTACGATCCACTCGCTGAATGTTTCAACGGTTACTGCTAGTGGGTCTGTTTCACCGGCTTCTGCAGGTGGCACAATACGGTCTACAGCTGAATCAACAAAGCCAATGTGTGCTTCAGTGAACGCTTTCATTTCATCTGAAAGGTGCTCTAAAACCGCTTCTTTTAATTGGCTAGTACCGCGAACCATGTTTTCTGCAGCAATGATGTTCATTGGTGAAGTGTTGCCTGCAGCTGCGCGCTTCTCGATGCCTTGAGCAATCGACTTTGAAATAATCTTTAGAACTGTAGGACCTACCGCAGTCGTAACTAAATCAGATTCTGCAATGCTGTCCACGACTGCACCAGTTGCTGAGTTCACTGCAGTTACGTTTTTAACAACTTCTACAACGCACTCTTCACCAACGATTTTTACTGGGTATTCATTACGTTCAATTAGCGCATTCACAACCGTTTCATTTACGTCTGCGAATGTTACAGCGATGCCAGCATCTGCTAGTAATTTACCAATAAAACCACGACCGATATTACCTGCACCAAAATGTAACGCTTTCATAATTTTAAACCTTATAAAGATTGAATCTACATAGATAACGGCTCAACAACATGCCATCAATTTCGTGGCATTAAGCAGTCAGCTATTCAGACTTAATTGCGGTTAACCAACTGAGGTAGCCACCTTAATGAAAATCAATGTAGGCCCGAAAATGAGACCAGTGAGGGGGAACACTGGTCTCTTCACTCAGGAGCCTAGACTAAAAGCCCGATTACTTACCGTTAAGGATACGAAGTACATCTTCAGGGTTAGATGTTGACTTCAAGCACTCAATTGCTTCTTCGTCATCAAGTGAATTCGTAATAGCCATAAGCACCATGTTGTGCTCATCACCTTGAGCCGCGATACCAATAACAAGCTTAGCGATGTCATCTTCATCTTCGCCCCACTGAATACCTTCAGGGTATTGGCAGAATACGATGCCTGTTTTCTGTACGTACTGCTTAGCTTCGATAGTACCGTGAGGAACTGCGATTGATTCGCCAAGGTAAGTCGTTACAAGCTCTTCGCGGGCGAACATGCCTTCAACATATTCTGGCGCAACGTTACCAAGCTTCACTAGTTGCTCTCCGGCAAACTTAATAGCGTCTTGTTTTGACGTCGGCTTCATGCCTAAAAAGATGTTATCGCTTGATAGTGTTAGCGTGCCTTGAGGCTCTTCTGCTGCTGCAACCGGAGCGGTTGCTGGCGCTTTAGTTTCGCCGTTTTGAGCGTCAAGTAACTCAGCAACTAGGTTGTCGTATACATGTCCATCTAAGAAATTATTCAAAGAGATATGCATTGCTGCTGTTGCGTGGTTACGTGCACGGTCTGTCAGATCTTTGTGAGTCACAACAATCTGAGAGTCTGCAGGCAAGTTGTTGATTGCAAGGTTCGTTACATGGATATCTAAGCCAGACGCTTCAACCTTCTTACGTAGAAGACCTGCACCCATTGCACTTGAACCCATACCCGCATCACAAGCAACGTAGATAGCGTTCACTTTAGACATATCAACCGCTTCACCAGTCACTTGACCTTTAGAAGAAGCTTTCATGTCTTTCATTGCGCTTGATGCTTTCTCTAGAGAGTCTTCGCCTTCACCCGTGTCACCTTGTGTCTTCATAAGAAGAGAAGCGACTAGGAAAGAAGTACCTGTTGCAGCGATTACAGAAAGAATTACGCCAACAAATGATGCTTTCGGAGTAAGCAGCAAGATTGCAATAATTGAACCCGGAGATGCTGGAGACAATAGACCTGAAGCAAAAATCACGTTTGTGAATACACCAGCCATACCACCTGCGATAACAGCAAGGATTAGGCGTGGGTTCATCAGTACGTATGGGAAGTAAATTTCGTGGATACCACCGAAGAAGTGGATGATAGATGCACCAGCAGCTGATTGCTTAGCATTACCTTTACCAAATACCATGTACGCTAGAAGAAGACCAAGACCTGGACCTGGGTTCGCTTCAATTAGGAAGAAGATTGATTGACCAAGTTCTTCTGACTGCTGGATACCCAGTGGAGAGAAAATACCGTGGTTAATTGCGTTGTTTAGGAAAAGGATTTTTGCAGGTTCAACGAAAATTGATGCAAGAGGAAGTGCACCCGCTTCAACCATTACGTTAACACCAGCCGCTAGACCAGCAGAAAGAACTTTAACAGCAGGGCCGATAACTACAAACGCAATGATTGCGCAGATCATACCGATGATACCCGCTGAGAAGTTATTCACTAACATCTCAAAGCCGCTCTTCACTTTACCGTGAACAGCTTCATCGAATTTCTTAATTGCGATACCACCTAGTGGACCAACAATCATTGCACCCATGAACATTGGGATATCAGTACCAACGATAACACCCATTGTCGTGATAGCGCCGACAACCGCACCACGGTCGCCACCAGTCATCTTACCACCAGTGTAACCAATCAATAATGGTAGTAAGTAGGTAATCATAGGACCAACCATTGACGCTAACGTTTCGTTAGGTAACCAACCAGTTGGAATAAATAGAGCAGTAATGAAACCCCACGCAATAAATGCGCCGATGTTTGGCATCACCATGTTAGATAGAAAACGACCAAAGTTTTGAACCTTGATCTTCGCTTCTGGAGATAGCATAGGTAGAACCCCGTAATGTTTTGGACGGCCAAGTGGCCAAAAATGTGTCATCAAAAGTTGATTAAAATGTATCACAAGATTTCAAAATTGCACCTCACGCCAGGAAGTGTGACTCACATCACTAAAAATTAGGTAAATAGTATTAGTAATACAAATCAATATCACAAAAACACCATGAATGTTAATTACACAGCCACTTAATTGATAATTACTATCAACAACCAGTGATTCAAATCACACTAAGAGCCATGTATATAAAAAATAAATGGAGACCAAGATCACATTATTAATAAAGCGGATAATTTTTAAATGAAAAACAGCACAACAGTACAGCATACATCGGTGTGTTATATAAATCATAACTCATATAAATCTTAGTATTTGTAATAAAATTACAAAATAAACATGACGTTTTATTGGTACTTTATAAAACCCAAAACGCACAGGTCGAACACTTTGTGATCTAGATCGACATATCTCCCTATAAGAGAAGTATGAGTCTTTATCTAACCACTAACGATATTTCGCTTCATACAGCAGATCCGTGCAATCACTAAAGAAATCTGGACGATAAAACTAAAGAAACTTGAACGAAAAAGATAAACAAAGTCTAGTTCACTCCTTCTCATTTTCCCGATAAAATGCAATTCATGTTCAATGTGTGGTGAAAAGGACATTAGATGCCAGACAAACGCTCAACCTCCTCCATAGCAAAGTTGAGAGAAATAGAAGTAAAACAACTTTTCAATGAACTCAAAGTCGCTGGATATATAGTGAGATCGCAAGATAAGTGGGTATTAACGGAGCGCGGTGAAAAATTCGGCGGGGAATATATTGAGCACAGCAAGTTCGGCACATTTATCGTCTGGCCTGAAAACCTACTGATTGACCATGCATCCACATCAGGCAAAACACTCACAGCAACGCAAGTCGCCAAACACTTTGAATTGAGTGCAAAGAAAATAAATCTACTTCTGAGTGAATTGGGATGGATCATAAAAAGCGATCAAGGCTGGCAAGTGACAGAAACCGGTCTAAAAGCAGGTGGAGAACAACGCGAAGATAAGCAAACCCAAAACCAATATGTGACGTGGCACGATACTATTGTTCGTCACAAAAGACTTCGCCAGTCGGTTGTTGAGTTTCTAGGTCAGGATGCAGAAAGTCACTCCACTGATGTTTCATTTTCTAGTTTCAGACAAAAATTCGAAGCCAAACATCGAACACTTGATGGGCACTATGTACGTTCAAAGGGAGAACTGATCATAGATAACTGGCTCTATATGGCAGGTGTAGTACACGGTTATGAGCGCCCTCTTCCTATTGAGCAAGATGTGATGAGTGATTTCTACTTACCATCTGGCAAAGTCTATGTTCAATACTGGGGAACAGACAGTGGTAATGTTGATGATGAGAAACGTATCGCCACTACTCTCATCTATGAAAAGCATGGCTTTGCTTTAATTGAATTATTTCCAGAAGACATTGCTAACCTAGATAAGGTGTTCCCCGCTAAGCTTCGTCAATATGGTATCAAAGCGTATTAACTAATACGCTTTACCCAAGCTTCTTCTTTCTATCTTTCTATCTTTCTATCTTTCTATCTTTCTATCTTTCTATCTTTCTATCTTTCTATTAGAAAAGCACCTGTGTCCACAATCCGCAATATCTTGATAATTTTATTGGTCGCTAAACCATTACCTAGATTGATATGGACATAACTGGGTGAAAAAGAGTGAATTAGCACCTCAACACCTGCTTAACATCACACTAACCACCACATTATGGACATTTAAACCCATAGTAATTAGGTATCTTTGCCATTTTTTTTATTCACAACTTCGATTACCTTATGTTCATCGACTTGAGCTACCGCAGAAATTCGATAATTGGGTAAGGTCGATGCCCATTTAAAACAGAATAAATATTAATTAGTTCTGTAAATTTTATGGGTTGTCTGTTTATTGTGAACGTTATTGAACATTAAACCCTTCAACATTTAGTATTATAGATATTAGGATTCAACATGACTCATCCAATCATCACTGATTTAAACACTCGTTACACTGTTAAAAAATACGATGCTGAAAAACGTGTTTCTGCGGAAGACATGGCTATCATCAAAGAAGCGCTTCGCTTATCAGCTTCTTCTATTAACTCTCAGCCTTGGAAATTCATCATCATCGAGAGTGACGAAGCGAAGCAACGTTTCCACAATACTTTCGAAAACATGTTCCAGTTTAACCAACCTCATGCAAAAGAAGCGTCACACACTATTCTTTTCGCACATGACCCTAAGTACACGAAAGAGAAATTCGCGAAACGTGCTGACACTGAAGTAAGTTCAGGCCATCTACCAGCTGAAATGTACGAGCAATTCTTAGGTGCTTACGCTTTCGCTGACATGAACACAGACGAAACAGGGTTTAACGGTAACTGGACTAAGTCTCAAGTTTACATTGCACTGGGTAACATCATGCATACGCTTGCTCGTCTAGGCATCTCATCTACCCCTATGGAAGGTGTTGACGCTGCAATGATCGGTGAAGAATTTGCAGATGAGCTAGAAGGTCACGTTGTTGATGTAGCATTAGCTATCGGCTTCCATAAAGAAGGCGAAGACTACAACCACGGTAAACCAAAAGCTCGCCTAGCTCTTGATGAAGTGGTAACAACGCTTTAATACTAAGCAATAGTGCTTGTGTTAGACATACAGCTTTAAATAATAGGTCAGGCTCAGCCTGGCCTTTTTTATGCGTAAAACACTTTTTAATGAACAAAGCATTTGGTGCTAAAAGCTTAAATAGAAACCTTAATTTGAGTTATCCTCTTATCCTCTTATCCTCTTATCCTCTTATCCTCTTATCCTCTTATCCTCTTATCCTCTTATCCTCTTATCCTCTTATCCTCTAGATAGAACATAATTTTATCTAGAACAAACAAAAAGACCTTAAATAGTCATTTGGACTCAATTCAACACCATGTCACATTGACACTATAATTAAAGATTAAAAACAATAAACCTATAAAATCAACAAGATAAAAACATGGCATGACTAGTGCAAAGATGACCTTAGAAAACATTAATAAGGTATTATCATTATGACTATTCACGTTAAAGGCAATGTTCACTGGGTTGGTATTCACGATTGGGAAACTGAACACTTCCATGGCAAGGAATATCACATGAACAAAGGTACCAGCTATAACTCGTACCTCATCCGTGAAGAGAAGACGGTTCTTGTCGATACTGTTGACCACCGCTTTACCGATCAATTCCTAGCAAACCTAGAAATGGAAATCGATCTCAATGAGATTGATTACATCATTTGCCAGCATGCAGAAGAAGATCATTCAGGTGCCCTTTCTGCTTTACTCGAAAAAATTCCTAATACACCTATCTATTGTACAGAGGCTGGGGTGAATTCCATTATTGGTCATCACCACAAACCTGACTGGAATTTTAGAACCGTAAAAACAGGTGATGCGCTCGATATAGGTAACGGCAAACAGCTTATTTTTGTTGAGATGAAAATGTTGCACTGGCCGGATTCAATGGCTACTTACTTAACCAGTGACGAAGTACTTTTCAGTAACGATGCTTTTGGTCAACATTACTGCGACGAAAACCTATTTAATGATCAACTGGACCAAGTAGAGCTTCATGATCAGTGCTTACGTTATTTCTCAAATATCCTGACCCCTTTCGCTCCTCTCGTGAAAGCCAAGATAGAAGAAGTATTAAGCCTTGGCGTACCTATTGACGTTATTGCCACTTCACATGGCTGTATCTGGCGTGATAACGCGACCCAAATTGTCGAGCAGTACTACGAATGGTCTAAAGCTTATAAAGAAGATCGTATTACGATTGTCTACGACACCATGTCTAACAACACTCGAATGATGGCTGATGCCATCGCAAAAGGTATTCGTAAAAGCAGCCCAGAAACAGCAATTAAAGTCTTTAATATTTCTAAGCATGACAAAAATGACATTCTCGCCAACATCTTCCGCTCAAAAGGCGTGTTAGTTGGGTCTTCAACCATGAATAACGTAATGATGCCGCAAATCGCTGCGTTATTGGAAGAGATACATGGCCTACGTTTTGCTGAAAAAAGAGCCGCAGCATTTGGGTCGTCTGGCTGGACTGGTGGTGCTGTAAAACGTATTGATGCACGCCTTCGTGAAGCCAACTTTGAAGTTAGCCCTGCGCAGCACATTCATTGGAAACCCGATACCGATGCGCTACGACAATGCATCGATTATGGCATGACTCTCGCGGATGTATGGCGAGTGGATGCTGATGAGGTATGCCAACCAAAGCAAGTTGAGCGCAAGAAAACTCAAATTGTAGAATCGGGAACAAGTACTAAGCAGAACGCTGAGAGTAGTGTTTGCAATTCAGATTTAGAGATTGAAGTTAAGGCTGAGGTTGAGCAATCAAGCCACAATTCAGACTGCACTTGCTGGCGCTGTACCGTTTGCGAATGGATCTACGATCCTCAACTGGGCGAACCAAACCAAGATGTAGAGCCAGGAACACCTTGGGAACAAGTACCAGATTACTTCCTTTGCCCAGAATGCAGCTTGGGCAAAGAAGTGTTTGTAGAGGTATAACATGCAGCCAATCATCATTATAGGCGGTGGGTTCGCTGCACTTCAGACTATAAAAATGCTCAGAAAAATCGATACTCAAATTGCTATTGAGCTCTTCACGTCGGATAACGGTGCTGAATACAACAAGCCGAGCCTTTCCCATGTATTCAGCCAAAACCAAAGTGTAGAAGATCTTACGCTGAATACCGCAGCCGCTGTGGCTGAGCAATACAATATTGTTGTCCATACCCACACTCGTGTGGAAAGCATTAATGCCGAAGTGCAATACATTGAAGCGAATGGTAAACGTCATCACTATTCAAAATTGGTATTGGCGACAGGGGCGAGTACGTTTGTTCCGCCCGTAAAAGGACTGGACCATAACAAGGTACTCACCTTGAACAGCCTAAGCGAGTTTCATCAATCCAAACCTCGCATTGATGCTGCAAAACGAATAGCCATTATTGGAGGCGGGTTAATTGGTGTTGAGCTAGCGCTTGATCTACAAGTGGCAGGTAAAGAAGTCACGGTCTTCGAGCCTGCGTCTCATTTATTGGCTAATCTTTTACCCACTTTTGTGTCTGATGAGCTGGAACGAGAACTCATCAAATGTGGTGTCAGAGTGAAAACCAATACGGCGATTATAGAAGCTAAACATAATGATGATAATGTAGTTTTACGCACATGTTCATCAGGTCTAGAGGTAACTAACCATCTGATGGCTTCAGCTAATCGTACTGAAGAGGATGAAATTGTATTTGATGAAATAATCGCGGCTGCGGGTCTTCGCCCCAACATCGAGCTGGCGATACAAGCGGGAATCGACGTCAATCAAGGCATTGTGGTTGACTCAACACTGTCTAGCAGCGTCAGAAATATTTTTGCGATTGGAGACTGCGCAGAAATTGAAGGGCGAGTGATGGCTTACCTACAACCTGCCATTTTGTCTGCAAACGTTCTTGCAAAGCAACTGACCAGTTCTGAAGGTAACTTAGCTTTACCACCGATGCTAACCAAGGTGAAAACGCCGAGTTATCCTATCCAATTGTCAGGAAAGCACATTCAGACTGCAACACGCTGGGAAGCGGAATTTACCCAAAACGGCATAGTAGCTAAAGCATTTAACGATGCGAATAGCTTCGTTGGGTTCGTTGTCACTGGTAACCACCCCAAGGCTGCTTTCCCGCTATTACGTGAACTGCAATTGGCTTAGCTATTATAGAGGAGGTTGAGATTGTGGAATAACACATCTCTTCCTTCTTTCTTATTTCTTATTTCTTATTTCTTATTTCTTCACGCTCGCTCAGATCATTCACCGAACGGGTATTTAATTCTAATAAAAATTTGGCTGCCTCTATTTACATAAAATAAATAGAGCAGCCTAAACCTAACTCAAGAAGGGCCTATAAGAGTTAGAAATTGATACCAGCACCAACGTAAACATTGTCACTGTTTTTAAAATCTTCAGAAGCTTCTTTATAGCCAACTCGAAACGTCAAACGCCCCTGCGTATAACCCACTTCCCCGCCATAAACAAAAGCCATATCAATATTGTCATTGAAATAATGCACCCCGCCGATAGGAGCCACATAAAAGTTCCCATAGGGGAAAACCGGTTTCACGTTCAAACCGAATGAATGCACATCGTCGCTGTATTTCGCGTATTCCAATTCGTAGCCAAAATTCATTTCAGGGCTAGCGGTAAAATAAAAGCCATATTGCAGAGCGTATTTAGAACCATTCGTCAGGTAATCACCGCTCAAATACACAGTTGACTCTGCATGTAGCGTGCTAGGAATTAGAGCCAAACAACAAAATATTTTCTTTATCATCGATTACTTCCTAGAACACAACGCTCATTTATTTATGGCACCGAAAATAACACATCAGTTTCCATAGGAGTGTAAGTGCTTGTAAGCATCTCTTGCTTTTGAATCAATATGTTGGAAGTCATTTAAAGAATAAATCTTATTCGTGAGCAATAAAAAAGCTCTTCCAAATAGAAGAGCTTTTCGAGTTTATATCTACCAATGAGTACGATTATCCAATAAAGGAAATGTACCCTTGTAGAATAATCAAGTTAACGATATCGATGAAGAAAGCACCAACAATGGGAACCACCATAAAAGCTTGAGGTGATGGACCAAAGCGATTCACAAGTGAACCCATGTTCATCACAGCAGTAGGTGTTGCCCCTAAGCCGAAACCACAGTGCCCGCCAGCCATAACCGCCGCATCATAATTTGAACCCATAACCTTGAACGTCACAAAGTACGAGAAGATACCGAGAACCACAGCCTGAACCGCTAAGATAGCGAGGAATGGGATCGCAAGGTCAAAAATGTTCCACAGCTTTAAGCTCATCAAGGCCATTGCTAAGAATAGCGATAATGAAACCGTACCGAGAATATCGACCGTTTCGCTGTCCGTCTTATGGATTTTGGTCACTTCAAACACATTGGTGATGAATACACCAATAAACAAAGCGTACACAAAGTCAGGAATCATCAACCAAGTGATTTCAAAAGTACTCACCCACTGCTCTAAATAACGAGCACCAGTAATACAGATAAGAAGAATAAACAGCACTTCAATAACCTTCTTTGCGGTTACCTTGTCTTCTTCGTATTCGTTGTAAGTGACTAGCTCAGGAAAACGTTCATGAGTATGAGTACCCGTGCCGTATTCAGATTCAAGGTTATTCTTGTTAATAAGCTTTTGAGCGACAGGGCTACCAATGATGCCACCAATGATCAAACCAAAGGTTGCAGATGCCATTGCGATTTCCAGTGTATTCGCAATACCATAAGTATCAGCAAACGTTTGAGACCAAGCCGCACCCGTTCCATGACCGCCAGAAAGCGTTATCGAGCCGGCAATAAGCCCCATTAATGGTTCTAAACCGAGAGCCGTTGCTAGCGTCACGCCAACACCGTTTTGGATGATGATATAGACTGAAGCCACCCCTAAGAACAGGAAGACTTTCGCTCCACCTTTGATTAACTGAGTATAGTTTGCCGCTAAACCTACCGTTGCGAAAAACATCAGCATGAAGGTGTTTTGTAAAGGTAAAGAAAACTCTAGATCGATACCATTGAAGTGAAGACCTGTGATAGCAAAAGCGACAAGCAACCCACCAACAATGGGTTCTGGAATATTGTATTTTTTAAGTACTGGGAGCTTTGCGTTCACAAAATGACCTAGAAACAACACACTAATCGCGATTAGGAAAGATTCTAGTGGCCCTATTGAAATTAAATGATTCATATAACCTCTATATTTTTACGTTCTCATCTTCCCTAATGAGTTCAATTTGTCAGTAACTGGTTTCTTGTTCTGCCTGTATGCAAGTTGATAAGATAATCATGGTTAAAAAAGAAACTAACTTACTCAATAGGTTCAAACCTATGTTAGTGGCAAGTTAAGTTTTATAAAAAACAAAAGAATTTGTGATTACAATCAAACCTATGATTTGAAGTAAACGTAACTAATGTCATCACAAAGTAACTTTTCAAATCCCCAAAAAAGCAAAAAGGAGCTATCACTAGCTCCTTTTTCATTACCGTATCGGTAATTAGAATTTTTTCGGGGCAAACCCAGTCATCACTTCAAGGCGAAGTTCTTTACCCACTTTAGTCATCGGGTGAACAACCACTAGTCCTTTAACTGACTTTTTCAGTTTACCCATATCCGCTTGCTCTGCTTTCGTAATTTCACGACGAAATGGCATATCAACCAGTGCTTTACGCTCTTGGTTCACATCGAAGCTTTGCTTGTGTTTCAGCTGTGCAATTTTCTTAGTTAACTTTTTGATTTCGTCTTCAAATTGGTTAACGACAGGACGATCATTACGAGCCTTAGCAGCCGCTAACTTGTGGCGACACTTGTCTAGACGGTTGTTAATTTGTTGAAGTTCGTTTGTACCACTCATAATAATTTCCTAAATTTAGCAAGCCAACGCGGATTGGGGCGCGGAGTATAGCATAAATAAACGCCGCTACCGAATTTTATCTTACGGATAGCAGCACACCCTTTTTATACTATTTCCCGCTCACTTGATAACTCACTAGATGCTCGCTACACAGAACCCAAAATGCAGCGCGACTTGTAAAACAAGCCAAGTAAACGCTCATGAAGCCAAGCTTGAAAAAGTAAGTAATAAAGAACATGTGTGATTCAACTATCGAAACTTCCGTTATTATCTAAACTATAAATAGGTTATATCGTTCACACACCAATATTCAGTAAAGGAATGCTAAAAAGCTGAATTGAATTGATAAAATAAGAGAGAAATATGAGAACACTATGGCTCACAGGGATAAGTTGTTTGATCTGTACACCTTTACAGGCAGGAATCATTAGTGCATCTGACAGCACAAGTGATTCTCAAAGTACTGCTGATGCTAAAAAAAGCGTGACCGTTGAATACTTGCCTGCACAAGATGACTTTGAAGCGTCTCTGAAAGCTGAAATCGAAGCAAGTGGAATCAACAATACGCTCATTGACCTTTCTGAACAAATCTTCCCATTCAATAGCACTCTACTCATGCAATACGGAGGGGAAGAGGGACCGATGTATGACCCAGCAACTCATACCGTTCATATTCCCTACTCTTTCTACGCCGAATCTATCGATTATTTTACGAAGAATAAATACGACGAAAAGTACAATAAGCCCGCTCAACTGGGCGCGATAGATACTCTTTTACATACACTGCTTCATGAAGCTGGTCATGCTTATATTGAAGATCAAAATATTGCGATATTAGGGAAAGAAGAAGACGCCGTAGACAACTTCGCCACCATCGTATTGCTGAACTACATAGATGGTGGCGATGATGCTGCTATTAGTGCTGCAGATATGTTTGCTTTTGAGTCAGAAGACAGGCCTGACTACTACGATTTTGGCGAATATATTGACGAGCACAGTTTTGATTTACAGCGTTACTTTTCAACCTTATGTCTGGTTTACGGCAGTGACCCTGAAAAACACACTAACCTGCTGAATGAAGTAGAGAACAACTATTTAAGTGACCGAAAAGATTTTTGTATATTTAACTACGAAACCATCAATCAAAATTGGCAACAGCATTTAAATTTATAAATAGATTAAAACCAAAAACAATCAAAGCATTACAAAGAGTAAATACAGATAAATACCAACAATAAAATAAGCCTGCAGGAATAAAATTTTGTTTCTTCAGGTTTAATTACACTCAGCTTACTTACATAAGACCCAATAATACAAAGTACAAGTCAGCACTTAACACTGTAATTACATGCAACTATATATAAATAACGATCTGTTCACATTTCGTTTTATAATTTCAAAGTAAGCTCACTAGATAACTATTAAAATTATAAGGTTAGTGAATACTGCCTATAGCTCAATTAGGAAACCAAGATGAGTATTACCATTCGCAAACGACTTTATATTCTGTCCATATTCCCATTGCTTATTATCACGATTGGCATGATGACTTTGAGCTATATGGAGCTGAATAACCTCAACAAGAAACAAATCCAAACCACCCATGAAAGTATGATGGAAATTAAAAAGACTGAGCTTAGATCTTATGTCGATATAGCCAAAACGGCTCTTAATCCTATCATTGCAAGCAATGGCACAAGAGAAGATGCCATTAATACACTGAAAGAAATCAACTTTGGTGAAAATGGCTACATCTTCGGCTACACATCAAAAGGGGTTCGTGTTCTGCAAGGGCAATCTGATGCTGGGGTTGGTGAAAACTTTTTCAACTTACAGGATAAGAAAGGTAATTACCTGATTCAGGACCTCCTAAAAAATGCAAAAGTGAACAAATTCACGACCTACTACTTCCCAAAACCAAACCAAACTATCCCGCAGCCTAAGCTGAGCTATTCTGTATTTTTCCCGCAATGGGACATGATGATTGGTACTGGCTTTTATACTGACGATGTCGATAGCACCATCGCTATGATGGACAAACAATCAAAAGAGATTGCCGACAAAAGTTTAGTCACCATCGCTTTATTTTGTTTAGGGATTACCGTTGTGGTGATCATTTTTGCCATGTACATCAACCGCAGTATCATGCGACCACTTGAACAATTTGATGATTCTATTCGTGCCTTCGCAAGTGGTGATGCAGACCTAACCGCTCGTATGGATATTTCATCGGTACCGGAATTTAAAACCCTGACTACAAACTTCAATATCTTTGTCGCCAGCCTGCAAGACATTATTGGAAAGGTGAGTTTGGTCAGCCAACAAGTGGTGGATGAAACCAATAACATGTCGGGCAGAGCAGCCAAAGTGGATGAACTGGCTTCTGGGCAGCAACTCGAAACCGACCAAGTTGCGACCGCAATGACGGAAATGACTTCAACGGCTCACGAAATATCTAACAATGCGAATCAAGCGGCAGATTCAGCAAAGAATGCAGAAGACAACGTGAATGAAGCAAACGAGATTGTCTCTTCTGCGGTTCATTCCGTGCAAGACTTAGCTTCTGAAGTGGCTCAAGCGAGTGAAGTGATTTCTAAACTAGAAGGTGATGTAAGAAATATTTCGTCTTCCCTTGAAGTAATCCAAGATATAGCCGAGCAAACCAACTTACTTGCTTTAAATGCAGCGATTGAAGCAGCCAGAGCCGGCGAACAAGGTCGTGGGTTTGCAGTAGTTGCAGACGAAGTAAGAAAATTGGCAAGCCGAACTCAAGAAAGTACGGGTGACATTCACAAAATGATTGAGCAACTCAAGTCCGCTTCCGATAATGCAGTGAAAGCAATGGACACAAGTCAGTCTCGAAGTAAGAGCGCCGTTACGGAAGCAAACTCTGCCAAAGATGCACTGGAAAAAATCAAAGGCTCTATCGATATAATCATGGATATGAACTCTTTAATTGCAACCGCAACTCAGGAGCAAAGCCATGTTGGGCAAGAGATTTCACAGCGTATTACCGTGATTTCAGACCAAAGTAACCAATCCGCTTCATTAGCGAACGATAACCGTGTTGGCAGCCAAGATCTTAATGGCAAGGCACATCAACTGAACGAGTTAGTCGATAGGTTTACGATTTAGACCTGTTTTAAACTAAAGCTCGACCCATAAAACAGACAAGTATGAACCCATACTTGTCTTTTTTAATCGCTTTCATTTTCTCATCAAACGAGGGCTTTAACTAAGCTCACCGACTTTCTAAATCAGGTTATTAAACCTGCAGGACTAACCAAAAATAAGGCTTAGCAAAAGATTCTACAAAAACCTACACATTCACCTTGTATCTAAGATCTTGTGCTTCATCTCCTGTCATTCCTCTAAACCCCCAGCAGTGCGAAGGTTGCTCTTTGATAGTGATCTCTATATTGATGGGTTTAATCCCAAGCTTGAGTTCAATCTCAGAAAAAATCTTCTTAATGAGTGCTTTCTTCGTACGAACCGTTCGCCCTTCCATCATATTGATCTCAATAACGGTATACGCATCTGTGCGACCTTCTGGGTAAAAGAAATCTTCTTTATCTAGCGGGACAAAGCGATGCGCTCGCTTATCGTCAGGCAGACCCATTTCGCTGTTTAAGCAAAACTGCAAAATATCGGATAGCTGAAGTTTGATAGGGTTGAGTTGCGCCTTAATGCCATAAATAACAATCATATTCATTCCTTGAGATGCTAAAGACTTTAATCGTTAAGGTTGTTTTTCGAAGACTTTCACACCTTCAGGAATCTCCACCCAACTCAATTTTTCAGAAACCCAAACATGTGCCACAGGTTGGAAAATAGTGTCCTGATCAAAACCGACAGGTTTCAATTTTAATTTAATGGTGGTTTGATCGTCCGGATTATAGTGATAAACGCGATTACCACAATCAGGGCAAAAAGCGGCGTTATTACGATTGCCAGAATCTGACATTCGGCTCCACTCTTTTAACTGACCTTGAAACTCAATGTCACCTTGCCCCACAACTGCTGTCACACTAAAAGGGCTGGTAGATAGTTTCTGGCACTCTTTGCAGTGGCAAGCTAATACCATTTTCGGTTCAGCCTTTAGTTGATAAGTCACTTGCCCACACTGGCAGGCACCTTCGATAGGATAATCCATTGATCACTTCCTCAATTACTCACATTGAAATGGTATGAAGCATGAGTAAACCCTAGCGACATACCTTTATCTCCCTAAGACAATATGGCATAAGGCAGCTGTTTTAGAGAACTTGGAACGATGATTTTATGAACAGGACCTACAAAAAACATATAGACTCGCCCCAGCTTATTTTTCACATGGACGACAGAAGTAGCGTGAACCTTCGCTGTATTACCATTCGGTTCAATTTTAAAAGAGAGTTTCACGTTAAGGTGGTTATCTCTGTCTTCGACAATTACTTCAGTCTCTGATTTTGAATACAAAGAGAAAATACCAATTTTATCGCCAACCTGATAATCAGCCGCCAATTTTGTTGTATCAACATCGGTCAGATTGCCTAAATTTTTCAATCCGAATAGCCCAACGACTTTGTTTCTCAGCGCCATTAACACTGAAACCCACTTCGGCGTAGCTTTCATAAGATCCATATAAACATCCATGGCTGACTGGCCTTGGTATTGAATATCGGTGTAGAAGGAATCAGCAAAATAGGCGTCTTCTAAATGTGTGCGAATATCGGCATTATCAGGTAATTGATTCATCTTGGTCATTTTCTCCATTTGATTGCTTGAGCAAAAGTATCCTTATCTCGACTCTACCTATTTCAATATTGAGAGAAAGCCTTACCGCACATAAACACGCATAGTCTCAATTCAGCAACGGCGTACTTTGTCTTTCCATAAAACTAACGGCGTTTAGAATGCAAAAAGTGCAGGCTTTAAAATGTCACCAACTTAAACTTGGGGTTCTGAGTAAGCACTTCTAAACGGACCAGTTCATCTAATACTACTAACACTGAATCAGTCTCTCGTTTAATCAAAATACATTCTTGCTTGTTTTCATTTCTTTTCGTGTCATTAGCGACACCTTGGATACTCTCACCTGACTTTAACGTCAGTAAGACTTCATATTTATACAGGCAAACAATTTCAATGTAATCGTAATGGTTGCAACTGATCATGGCTTCCTCTTCCTTGCATGGTTCCTCTCAGCTTTACACTGTAAAACAAAAGAAAGCTCACAGCACTGATCGCGTGTTACCTGCTGCGCGTACTAACCAATAAGCGTACCTATTTAAAAGAGTGGCATATGCAGGAATCAACCTCAAAAAATACACAACAGGCAATGGTAAGTAATAATTTAGTTCCCGCCTCAACGCAGCAAGTTCACCATAACCTTGCTGTATTTCCTCTACCCATATTTTTGTTGCCCGGAGGTAGGCAGCGATTGCGTATATTCGAACAAAAATATTTATCCATGATAGCGAAGGCGGCTGAAGGAAAAGGGTTTGTGATTGCTCGATCCAATAAACAACAAGATTTTCAAACCAGCACTTGGGGTATAAAAGTGGCCATTGTCGACTTCGATATGGGAGAAGACAATATTTTAGAAGTGGATGTCGAAGGCGTTGAATTGGTGACATTATCTAACTTTAGCTACCAAGAAGATGGCTTATTAATAGGCAGTGCAATGGCGACAGAACATTGGTCTAAACCTGATAATAGTGAACCAGCACAACGGCTTTCTGGTTTTTTAGAGAAGCTATTTCAAGAACATCAACTCATTCAATCTTTGTATTCTCACACTAAATTTGATGACCCTGCCTGGGTTTGTTCTCGGCTTATTGAAATACTACCCATCTCACTTGATAGAAAAGAAACCTTTCTTTCACCCAACAGTTTTCCATCATTAGTAGCGTTATTAAACGAGGTAGTAACAGGGAGCACAACAAAAGACGAAATAAGTTAAAAATAAAAGTGATCTATTTTAGTTCTAGCGTCGTAATGATCGCTAAATTCGCTTAATAGTTGGTTTAATATGGAAAATACAATCAGCACAACTGGGAAAGACAAGGAGCACGTCATCATCCCTGAATCGCAAGTACCTACTGAGCTTTCAAGCTGGCTGGTTCTCGTTGCGAATAAGCGAGACAAGCAAGCCTTTACTCAACTGTTTAAGTTTTTTGCACCGAAGATTAAACGTTTCGGTATGACCAAACTGAACAATGAGGCTTCAGCCAACGAATTAGTTCAAGAAACCATGACCAACATTTGGAAAAAAGCACACCTTTATAATGAAGACAAAGGTGCAGCTACTACTTGGGTGTATACCGTGATGCGAAATGCCGCATTCGATATGCTCAGAAAAATAAAATCAAAAGCCGAGCAAAATGTGGCTGACGATATTTGGCCAATTGATGCCGCATTAGCTGAAAGCAATGAGGAAGAGTCTCCTTTTGCCGATCACTTAATGTCGCGCCACATCATGAACCAAATCGATACTCTTCCTCCCGCCCAAAGAACGATAGTGAAAGGTGTGTACTTCCAAGAGTTATCGCAAGAGCAACTAGCACAGCAGCTGGATGTACCATTGGGTACAGTGAAGTCTCGATTACGTTTAGCACTTGCCAAATTAAAGCAACAAATGGGAGACCAACGCCATGATTAAACATCACCCAAACTTTAATGTACTTAAAGAATTTGTTGCAGGAACTCTTCCAGATTCGATTTCACTGGTTGTCGCAAGTCACGTAGAAATGTGCGCCGAATGCCAAGCAACCGTTGCCCAACTAACAGAGCAAGCTGCGCAGGCTTTATTTGAGCCAATCGAGACAGATGAGAACAATGAAAATCGCCTCGATGTTGAAAGCAATGATGATGAAAACAATAATGTTGATGAAACCAATATAGATGTAGCCATCAATTTTGACGCTATTTTTGCACAAACTCAGAATGATGAGAGCGATAAGAATGACGACATGCTGAATCTTATGGATTTAGACATGATCAGCCAAATCACCGCCAATACAGATTTAGCTCAAACTGCAGCACCCACCGAAACTATGGAAATCGAAGTGGCTGGGCAGTCTTTTACTATGCCAAGAGCATTGCATTCAGTTGTACGAAAAGAGTGGTTAGGTCTAGGGAAAATTTCTCGGGCACGACTAGACTTTGAAGATGGCCCACGACATGCCAGCTTGCTGCATATCGCTGAAGGAGGTCAAGTACCTTCACACACACACAAAGGCTTTGAAATTACATTACTGTTGCAAGGCAGCTTTGATGATGAAATGGGGCACTATTCGGCAGGTGATTTTGTGTGGTTAGACGGCAAACACACGCATAACCCAGTGACACAAGAAGGTTGCGTATGCTTAACTGTATCTAGCGATGCACTTCATTTTACTAAAGGGGTTAGCCAGCTATTTAACCCACTAGGTAAATACATCTATTAATGATTAAGCACTCTATCTAAATGAAGTGTCGAGCGAAGTACCAGCTAAAATAAAAGAGCAGCAATAAAAACGACAATAAAATAGAGACACTGGCTTGAGGGAGATAAGCAATGGAAAAGAAAATTAAAATAGGCATCAGTGCGTGCGTGGCAGGGCAAAAAGTACGCTTTGACACAGGACATAAGAAATCGCGTTTTTGTACAGAAGATCTCGCGGATTATGTAGAACTAGAACCAGTATGCCCTGAAATGGGTGTTGGTTTGCCTACCCCTCGACCAACCATTCGCCAAACAAGAGGTTTGGACAATGTGATTCATGTTTCTCGCCCTGATGGTTCAGGAGATGTGACACAAGAACTTATCGAGTTTGGCCAAAAGCATTCAGAAAAAAGCCAGCACTTAGCCGGTTTCATCGTGTGTCAAAAAAGCCCGACATGCGGGATGGAACGTGTGAAAGTGTATCACCACCACGGTAGAGGTTCAGAGTCCACTGGTGTTGGTCTATTTACCCAGCAAATCATGAATGGCAACCCATTACTTCCAGTCGAAGAAAATGGAAGATTGAATGATCCGGTTCTCAAAGAAAACTTCATGACTCGCGTGTTTACCTATTCAAAGTGGTTGAACTTGGTTGATGAAGGCATCACCAAACATAAGCTCATCCAATTCCACAGTGCACACAAATATCTAGTGATGAGCCATCATATTGAAGGCTATAAAAAGCTTGGGCAACTGCTTGCGAATGCAGAGCTTGATGTGGATACCATGGCTAAACAATACATTACAGGGTTGATGGAAGCTTTATCTCATCATGCTAACCGAGGAAGCCATGCGAATACCTTGCAGCATCTACAAGGCTACTTCAAGAAGCAACTGACCAGTGTTCATAGGCAAGAGCTATCGACCCAGATTAATGACTTCCGTGAAGGGTTGATTCCGCTACTTGTTCCACTGACATTGATTAATCACTATTTAATTGAATACCCGAACGAGTACTTACAAACGCAAGTGTACCTTAACCCGCACCCTCAAGAACTTAAACTGAGATACGGCTATTGAACAACATACTTTGGATAAGGCGAGATCTAAGAACTCATGACAACCCAGCCTTAGTCGCAGCAATAGAAAACGGCGCTACACGCGCTGTTTTCATCTCGACACCTCTGCAATGGAAGCAACATCATCTTGCACCGATTAAAGCAGATTTGATGTGTCGCCATTTGCAGCAGTTATCGGAACAATTGCATGAACTCGGCATAGCGTTAACCCACATCAACGCCACCGATTTTGCAGATCAAATCACGCAATTAAAAACATTCTGCTCAGACAATAATATCGGCCGCATCTTCGCCAATACCGAACCTGAATGCGATGAGGTAAACCGCGATAAACAAGTTATTGAGCAAGGCTTACATTTAGAAATCTTTCAAAGTGACACTATTGTGCCTTTAGGAAAAGTACTCAATAAACAAGGTGAGATGTTTAAGGTATTCACGCCTTTCAAAAACGCTTGGTTGAAGCGCGTTCAGCAAACAGGTATCGAGTGCAGCCCATCTCCATCGTCTCGGTCAAATCCAGTAATACACAATGCAAATACGCATGAAATAAACGAAGCCAGTAGCCCTTCGCATATAAACTCAGAGTCGCGTTGGGATATAGACTATCCTCGCCAATCATCAGATCGCTGGCCACTAAGCGAAAAAATTATTGAACATGTCATTCCTGATTTTCTTGCAAATAAAGTCTCTAGCTATCACGGTAATAGAGACATTCCGTCAATAAAAGGAACATCCGGGTTATCCCCTTACCTTGCTATTGGTGCAATTAGTCCGCGCTGGTTGGCAATACAGTTGATTCAGCAGAACCCTGACGTTTTGTTCGACACTCAACATTCGGCATTTTCGTGGCTCAATGAATTAATCTGGCGAGACTTCTACAAACACTTGTTGTTCCATTACCCGCAGCTCGCTAAAGGAAATAACTTCCAAACCAAATACGATGGTTTAATGTGGCACCCAGACCACCAAAGCTTCAAAGCATGGTGCGAAGGTAAAACTGGCTACCCAATTGTTGATGCTGCTATGAGACAACTTACCACGACAGGATGGATGCATAACCGCCTAAGAATGATTGTTGCGAGCTTTCTAACCAAGCACTTACTCATTGACTGGCGATGGGGAGAACACTTCTTCATGTCTCATCTCATCGATGGTGATTTCAGCGCCAACAATGGCGGCTGGCAATGGGCTGCCAGCACTGGTTGTGACGCTCAGCCTTACTTTAGGATATTTAATCCAATCACGCAGAGCGAAAGATTTGATCCAAAAGGTATTTTCATTCGTAGATATCTACCAGAGCTTGCCGATCTGCCTGATAAAGATATTCACTTTCCTCATGACTATCTGAAAAAGCATCCAGATCAAGACCAGTATTGGGCACCAATAGTGGAGCATAAACAAGCCAGACTGAGAGCATTAGCTTTCTTTAAGTAAAGGAATAAACAAGGGTTGGAACGCTGATTATGGATAATTCGGTTTGGCTAAAAAATTTTTTAGATGTATACCAAGAACTTGGAACGACTGACTTTGATTCACTCAAATCAGTTTATCATCCTGATATTGAGTTCAAAGACCCTATGCATCGCGTTAATGGACTACCCGCTTTAACTCACTATTTTGAGCAAATATACACAAAAGTGACGAGCTGTAATTTCATCATTGAGCATGCATTTGAATCACAAAGTGGCGAAGCCGCGGTATATTGGAAAATGACCTTTGTTCATAAACAGTTGAATGGTCAAAACCCAATCACTGTTCAAGGTCACTCTCACTTAAAAGAACAAGATGACTTGGTCATTTTCCATCAAGACTACCTTGATGTTGGCGCCATGCTTTATGAGCATATCCCATTACTTGGATCTGCAGTTAAAGCCATCAAGAAAAGAGCGAGCCAATAATGCGTATTTTAATCACAGGTGCCACTTCTGGGATTGGGCACTCATTATCCGTTAGCTACGCCAATCAAGGTCATGAAGTGATTGCTTGTGGCCGCAGCCAGCCTAAATTAAATAAGCTGATTGAGCAGTTACCTTCACATGCGACTATCACGCCTTTATGCTTCGATCTTACCGACTATCACAACTACCCTTCTCTTGAGAATCAAGAACCTATTGATTTACTGATTCTCAATGCTGGGGACTGTGAATACATCGACGACCCACTCAATTTTGACGCTCAAATGTTTGAGCGCATTATCAACGTTAACCTAATATCCATTGGTTATGCTCTACAAACCTGGCTTAAGCACATTCAACCGGGTGGTCGCTTGGTACTCGTCAGTTCTAGTGCAAGCTTATTACCCCTACCAAGAGCAGAAGCTTATGGCGCATCAAAAGCGGGGCTAAGCTATTTAGGTAACACACTGTCTGTGACGCTTGCTCCACACAATATTAACGTCACTTTAGTTCACCCTGGGTTTGTTGAAACCCCTCTCACAGATCGTAATACTTTCTCAATGCCAATGCTGATAAGCAGCGAACAAGCGACTCAAAGAATCATAAAAGGCATTGAACAAGGCAAGGCAGATATCAGCTTTCCGAGAAGGTTTATTTTCATCATGAAATGCCTACGATTTCTCCCAACGTCACTCTGGCAAAAACTTGCAACAAGGATGGGTTAGCAAATGAAAAGAATCGCTATTATTGGATCTGGAATTTCTGGGTTAACTTGTGCCCATGTATTAGATGAATACCATGACGTAACAGTATTTGAAAAGAATGACTACGTAGGCGGGCACACCGCGACGGTTGATATAGAGCATAAAGGCAAAGATTACTCTATTGACACGGGCTTCATTGTTTTTAATGACCGAACTTATCCAAATTTTAATCAATTACTCATTCAATTAGGCGTTGAGCGACAGCCTACAGAAATGAGCTTTAGTGTGCATAACACCACAACTAAGTTTGAATACAACGGGCACGGAATTAACTCGCTATTTGCTCAAAGACGCAATGTTTTCAAACCAAAATTTTGGAAACTAATTTCAGAAATCATCAAATTTAATAAGCTATGTAAGCAGGCTTATGAAGCGAATGACTTCCCTGAAGATGTCACGTTAGGTGATTTTCTTAAATCCAATAGCTTCTCTGATTTTTTCAGCCAGCACTACATTTTACCTATGGGTGCTGCAATTTGGTCAACCAGCCTGAATGAAATGGAACAGTTTGAGCTTAAGTTTTTTATCCAATTTTTCTATAACCACGGTCTATTGGACATTGTTAACCGCCCGCAATGGTATGTCATTCCAAAAGGGTCCCGCTCTTATGTCGATGTCATTCTGTCACGATTAAAAAAACCAGTTCAGACAAACACCTCGATCAACAAAGTGATTCGTGATGAATCTAGCACGAACCCAGAAATCATCATTGAGTTTGAAAACGGTGAAAGACAAAGCTTTGATGATGTCATTTTTGCCTGTCATTCCGATCAAGCATTGAGCTTACTTGAAGCACCAACACCTCAAGAAAATGAAGTATTAGGCGCGATACCTTACAGTCGAAATGAAGTAATTTTACATACTGACCTTAGCTTACTTCCTGATAGAAAATTAGCGTGGGCAAGTTGGAATTACATGCTGGATGGTAATAGCCAACGACCAGCCTGCGTGACTTACAACATGAACATTCTGCAAGGCATTGAAAGCGACGACACCTTCTGCGTAACGCTTAACCAGAGTGAAGCTATTGACCCAAGTAAAATCATCAGAAGCTACGTTTATCATCACCCAGTTCTAAATACCACAACGGTTGCCGCGCAGCATAAACGCGAGCTAATTTGTGGAAAAAATGGCTGCCACTTTGCTGGAGCGTACTGGTATAACGGCTTTCATGAAGACGGCGTACGCAGCGCTTTAGATGTGACTAAACGTTTTGGTCTCGGTTTATGAAAACGAACTCAACACACTCTAGTTCTGCACGCGATAACTCAGCACGCAGCGAAGATGAGTTCAGCGGCATTTATTGGGGCAATGTCCGCCACCGCCGTTTCGGTGAGATTACCCATAAGTTCAGCTATCAACTGTTCATGATGGGTATCGACCTTGATGAGTTGGCTAAAACCACATCGCGCAGCCTTGTTTTTGGGCTGAAATGGTTTAATCCCATTCGATTTGTGGAGTCTGATTACATTAGGAACGAGCCCGGTAATTTAAAGAACCGAATCTCAGATAAAGTAAAGCTATTAGGTGGGAGTTGGGATACCGAAAACAAAGTAACAATGCTAGTGCAATGCCGCTGCTTAGGGCTCTACTTTAGCCCAATCAATTGCTATTTTTGCTACGACTCAAAAGGTGATTGCCAATACATGCTGGCCGAGGTTAGTAACACGCCTTGGCGTCAAAGGCACTATTATTTGATTGATATGGCGAAAGAGATGAAAGTAAAAAAAGACTTTCATGTCTCTCCTTTTATGGATCTTAATATGATGTATCACTGGCAGATTAAACCACCAGCCCACAGCACGTTGGTCCATATCGAAAATCATAAACCCAATGACCAAAATATAGAACGCAAGGTCTTCGACGCGACATTAGCCCTATCTAAAAGACCTATTTCTCCAAGAGATTTATGGAATACTTTACTCAGCATTCCATCCATGACCTTTAAAATTGTGTTTGGTATCTATTACCAGGCTTTGAAACTCTTTATTAAAAAAGTTCCTTTCGTGGCACACCCTGAAACTAAAACCAACGAATCTTAAAGTTTACTCAATATAAAGTTCGCTCAATTGTTATTTTTAAAACTAATTATTTTTGAAGCAATTATTTCTGAAGCAATTAATTTTAAAACAAGTACACCCACAGCAACACTACTGTTATGATTATGCTCAATAGTCGGGGGGCAAATGCAGTTATCTGTATTTGCTGAGATCGTAATTCGAGACCCGTTGAACCTGATTCAGTTAGCACTGGCGTAGGGAACTATAAGCATTGATCTGCGTAGTACTTCAATAGGGTCTTCACCCATTGTTCTCACTGCACGCCTTTCATCGATCTATGCCTGTTCTCCTGCGTCTTTTCGACAGTAGGAGCCATCATGACATCATCAATACAATCGCTTCATTCAGAATACCTTTCAAAAAATACCATTTCAGATTTAACGACACCGATCGTTTTAACCATCGCAGGTTCAGACAGTGGCGGCGGCGCGGGTATTCAAGCTGATATCAAAGCCATGTCTGCAACTGGCAGCTTCGCTTGCTCTGTCATCACAGCTATCACTTCGCAAAACACTCAAGGCGTATCTGCCATTTTCCCCATCCCCTTAGAACACGTGGCAAGCCAGTTAGACGCTGTTTTCACCGATCTAAATATTGTGGCAGTCAAAGTCGGCATGCTGGCAGACTCTGAGATCATCAAAGTTGTTGCCGAAAAAATTAAGCAGTACCAACCTAAACATTTAGTTATCGACCCAGTAATGGTAGCGACCAGCGGTGATTTACTGCTGAAAGAATCGGCTATCAGCACATTGAAAAATGAGCTAATTCCACTCGCGGATATTATCACCCCGAACCTACCGGAAGGTGCCGCTTTAACAGGAAAGCCCGTTCCTGAAAGCGAATCTGACATGCAAGGCATGATTGAAGAGTTAAGAGCATTAGGGGCAAAAGCAGTGTTACTGAAAGGCGGGCATTTAGAGAAAGACGAAAACAGTAATGATTTGCTCATACTACCTAGTAGCTCATCTCTAATCAGTGCAAAGCGTTGCCCGACCAAAAATACGCATGGTACTGGTTGTACTCTTTCTTCTGCTATTGCGTCTTTTCTTGCCCAAGGTAATGAATTAAGCCAAGCCGTTAATTTAGGTAAACAATACATATCTGAAGCGATTGCTCACGCGGATAAACTACAGGTTGGGCAAGGGCATGGACCAGTAAACCACTTCTATGCAGGGCATGCTGATGTCCGCTAATACTGCTGACATACAGGAAGCACCTGAATGTCAGCCAAAGAAACCAGTTCACGTAGACCATACAAGCCAGTTAAAAGTCGGTATTGAAATAAGCAACGCCAGCTTGCGCTACCACGACAGTGCTGTGGACACCTTAGCTAACCTGCATTTACACCTTGAAGCTGGGAAATGGACGGTACTACTTGGTCGAAGTGGTTGCGGGAAAACCACCGTCTTACGTTATTTAGCTGGTTTGCTAGAAGACAAAGTCGAATGGAATGGCTCACTGTCTACCTCAGACACCCTGCCTTTGCAGGGTCGTATCGCCTACATGGCGCAGCAAGACCTTCTTCTGCCTTGGCTTTCAGTGATAGATAACGTCTGTTTGAGTGAACGTTTTATGACTCAGTCTAACGGCTCTCATTCCAAGCGAGCTACTTCAGCTAACAATGTTCAAGCAAAGGCTCTCACACTCTTAAAAGCAGTAGGGCTGGCTGACTACGCAGATGCAAAACCTGCTCAACTTTCTGGGGGCATGCGCCAGCGCGTTGCATTAGCTCGAACGCTGATGCAAGACAAACCCGTCGTATTGATGGATGAACCATTCTCTGCGCTTGATGCTGTCACTAGGCACAAGCTGCAAACACTAGCCTGTGAATTACTTCAAGATAAAACCGTTGTGCTGATTACTCATGATCCCCAAGAAGCGGTTCGTTTAGCAAATAACTTGTATGTATTGCAAGGCACCCCTGCTAATGCTCACCCTCTTTCTGTGCCTTCAACTTGCCCGCCTAGAGAGATAGATGCGGAGTGCGCACAACTCCAACAAGCGATCCTCAATCAGCTGGAGCGTGACTATGAGTAACCAAACCGGTAATCACACATTACAAAATACGACGTCAGTTGAGACAAAACTAGTTGAAACAAAGCTTAACCAAAAACAAGGCACCCACCCTGCGGTACGTTTGCTGATAAGTGCCACCGTGGTGTTAGGTTTATGGCAGCTCGTGGTAACGGTGTTTGCCATGCCGAGCTTCATATTACCAGCACCGCTAGAAGTCATGATAAAGCTTATTGAAAGGCATGACGTGTTACTCAAGCACACATGGGTGACCGCTCAAGAAATCATATTCGGTTTACTGCTTGGGCTTTCTATGGGGCTATTTTTCGCGTTGCAAATGTTGATGTTTGAGCCGCTCAAACGCTGGTTACTGCCTATTTTAATTGCCAGCCAAGCCATTCCTGTTTTTGCTATCGCCCCAGTTTTAATGCTTTGGTTAGGCTATGGCATGGCATCTAAAGTCGTGATGGCAGCCATCATTATCTTCTTCCCTGTCACCACTTGTTGTTATGACGGATTAAGAAACACGCCAACGGGCTACTTAGATCTTGCTAAAACAATGGGCGCATCAAAATGGCAATTACTGCGACATATTCAATTGCCAGCAGCATTGCCAACATTAGCCTCTGGAATACGTGTCGCCGTTGTCATTGCCCCAATTGGCGCAGTCGTAGGCGAGTGGGTCGGCTCTAGTGCTGGGCTCGGATATTTAATGCTACAAGCGAACGCGCGAATGATCATTGATGAAATGTTTGCCGCCCTTTTCATTCTGGCGGTGCTATCCATCTCGCTTTATTTCATCACCGACAAAATACTAAAAAAAGCAATACCTTGGGAAAACCAATAATAAGCCCAAGCTGCGAGCAACCTTAAAAGTAAAAACTCAGAACATGTCTCACAGACACCCATAATGCAAAAGGAAATGACAAAGTGAAAAGTACTAATCTATTAAAGACCAGTTTATTAAAGACTAAGCTATTAAAAAACAAGCCGTTAAAGACCAAGCTAATGAGTGCTATTGCCCTGCTGACTTCTCTTACTTCAGGTCACGCGTTAGCAGCTGAAAAGCCAATGACACTTATGCTTGATTGGTTCGTGAACCCCAACCACGGTCCAATCGTTATTGCGCATGAACGTGGTTACTTTAAAGATCAAGGCATCGAAGTTGAGATACAAGAGCCCGCCGATCCAAGTACGCCAGCCAAACTGGTCGCAGCAGGTCGCGTTGATCTTGCGGTCACTTACCAACCAAGCTTAACCATGGATGTGGCAGCAGGCTTACCACTGGTTCGCGCTTCTACACTGATCGCAACACCACTCAATACGTTAATGGTGCTAGATAACGGCAAGAATGATTCATTAGCCGACTTAAAAGGTAAAAAGATTGGCATCGCGATAGCAGGCAATGAAGAAGCGACGATCGGCACTATGCTTGCTCAAGAAAATGTCGCATTTGAAGATGTTGAAACAATCAATATTGGCTGGGCGCTGTCTTCATCTCTTGCTTCTGGAAAAGTTGATGCAATTTGGGGCGGGTTACGTAACTTCGAAACCAACCAATTAGCACTAGAAGGGTTTAAAGCTAAAGCCTTCTTCCCTGAAGAGCACGGCGTGCCTGCATACGATGAATTAGTTTTTGTTGCGAATGCCGATAAGCATGATGCAAAAGCGATTCGAGCATTCAACAAAGCGCTAGAACAAGCGACCACTTACATTGTCAACCACCCTCAAGAATCGTGGAAAGAGTTTGTGGCTTACTCGCCAGACACACTGAACAACGAACTGAATAAGCGCGCTTGGAACGACACACTTACTCGCTTCGCTCTACGCCCCTCGGCAGTCGATCTTAAACGTTACGATGACTACGCACAGTTCATGTATGACAAAGGCATCATCAAATCTTTACCTAAAGCGTCAAACTACGTACCAACGTTTAACTAAGCTGATCTCAATAATTTAAGCCGAACTCATAAAATCATTCTGGATAAGTACCGAGAACTGGCTCTCGGTGCTTACTTCGATTAGGAAAGCACCATGAAATACCAAGATTTAATTCAAGCTTGCGAACAAGATTGGCAAGACTATACCGAGCATTCATTCGTTACTCAGTTAGCGCAAGGCACCCTAGAGCAACCTTGTTTTTTGCATTACCTCAAACAAGATTTCTTGTTCCTTAAGCAATATGCGCGTGCTTATGCCCTAGCTATTTATAAGGCAAAAACATTGGCTGATATGCGCCGAGCTTTACCTAGCGTCCATGCTTTGTTGGATTCTGAAATTGCCCATCATGTGACTTACTGCGAGCAATGGGGTTTAACCGAAAGTGATCTTGAAAATGAACCTGAGGATTTCGGCACCGTTGCTTATACCCGCTATGTATTAGACGCGGGAATGACGGGAGACTTGGTTGACCTTTACGCGGCTTTAGCGCCTTGTTCAATCGGCTATGCGGTGATTGGCAAAGCATTAATCGAAAGTGATACCACGGTGCAGGAAGGTAACCCATACGCAAGTTGGATAAACCTTTACGGCGGTGAAGAATTCCAATCAGGAGTAGCAACTGGCGCTGAATACTTCAACCAGCTTCTCGCGGATATTGATATTAATAGCGAACGTGGCCAAAACATCGTTCATATATTTAAAACCGCAACTCGCATGGAAGTGGCTTTTTGGCAGCAAGGGCTCAATATACTGAGCACGATTAACAGCCTAGCTAACCCTCTCCAGTCTCAGTCTCAGTCTCAATCCGAGCATCTTCAGTCAAGCCATTCATAAACAAGGAACTAGCCGTGTTAATCGAAAAAATCACTCAAGCACTTAGTGCTGTTCGAGAGCAAAAGCCACTGGTCGTCAATATTACGAACTACGTAGTAATGAACAATACCGCGAATGCCTTACTGGCGATTGGGGCGTCTCCAATCATGGCGCACTCCACTCAAGAAATGGCAGAAATGATGTCGTTCTCAGGTGCGCTAGTGATCAACATTGGTACGCTAGACAGTGTATGGACCCCTCGCATGAGCTACGCCGTGGAGCAAGCAAACGCACACAACAAACCTGTGGTTCTCGACCCAGTTGGCTGCGGCGCAAGCACACTTCGCACCGAAACCGCACGAACTATCGCTCGCTTAGCGAATAAACTCATTATTCGAGGTAATGCCTCTGAAATCATTGCACTTGCTGGCGAACAAGCACAAAGCAAAGGGGTAGATTCCTTAGATAGCAGTGATGCCGCATTAGGAGCTGCACAATGTTTGGTTTCAGAATACGGTGCTAACGTAGTGATTTCTGGCGAGACGGATTATGTCGTCACCCAAGACCAAATCGTAAAACTAAACAATGGGCATGAAATGATGCCCTACGTGACAGGTATGGGTTGTACTTTAACAGCACTAACTGGCGCATTCGCCGCGGTGGGTGATGATACTGGGCTAGCAGCGGCGGCAATTCTTGGAGTCGTGGGAGAAATCGCAGCAGAGCAATCTCGCGGTCCAGGCAGCCTACAAATGAATTTACTTGATGAGCTTTATCAACTTGATGAAGCAACATTGCTACAGCGTCTTAGAATACAAAATTAATCATCAAAAAAAGCACTTAATCATATAGCCCTACTCCTTAGATTAGAAAGAGGAAGGGCTAATACCTCTCTCAGAAAATAAATCTCTCAGAACTTTGATTTGAAGGTCCCTATGAACCCTTACACACTTTATCTGGTTACTGATGACCAACAAGATCTCGATACCTTAAGGTTTGTTGTTGAACAAGCAGTGCAAGGCGGTGTCACTATGGTACAAATTCGTGAAAAGCATGGTGATGTGCGCGCCTTTATTGAACGGGCTCAAGCGGTTAAAGAAATTTTAGCGGGTACTGATGTACCGTTAATCATTAATGACCGTGTTGATGTGGCACTTGCCGTTGATGCTGATGGTGTGCACCTTGGTCAATCCGATATGCCAGCAAATTTTGCGCGCCAGTTAATTGGACCAAATAAGATACTTGGCCTGTCTATTGAAAATGAACAGCAGTTAGAAGAGTCCAATTCTTTGCCAATCGACTACATTGGGTTAAGTGCGATATTCTCTACACCAACCAAGACCAACACCAAGAAACACTGGGGAATTGAAGGGTTAGAAATGGCGCTCAAAGCGACGCAATTACCGATTGTTGGCATTGGGGGGATTAATGAATCCAACATCCCGCAACTCTCACAAACGGGCGTCCATGGTTTGGCATTGGTTTCAGCCATCTGCCACGCAGAAGATCCAAAAACTGCCTCTGAACATTTGCTGTCTTTAATGCATCCTTAAATAACAAAGCGAAGTAAGTAGGAAGTGAAAGTATTAAAATAAAAAAAGAGAGTGACGAACACTCTCTAAATCACAAAGTGAGAGCCTAGCTAAGGGGAAACTAAGCTCTCATAAGCGTTCTGGCTATAATTTCATTGCTCAGGCTAGGATTCAGCGGTGAACAGCTCACCAGCACCTTGAACAGATCGCTGGCTGCTTTCCACTAAGATAGCCGTCGCGGTTTCTTTCAATGTACTCCACTGCGAGTCATCAATATAAATCCCTTCATTCCACGCTTTTTTCTGTTTTTCAGCCAGCTTATGAGACTCAATATGAGTCGTGTAGCCTTGTGATAAATGCACCACATCAAAATCATGGACCGATAATTCAATCGTCATATTATGTAGATTCTCTTCTGACTCCATCAGCAAATCAGATAGAAACAGTTCAGGTGCCACACAGCCCCGGTTCAAGACATACAAAGTGCGTTTCGGGCTTGTCCCGTTATCCCACCTCGCAGTGCATGCTATCCCTTTTGCTGCTAACTTCACTAATTCACTGTAAGCCAACCAACGGTTATGACAGTTATTTAGCTCAATTTTTAATGCTTTAACGCCAATCATTTTTTCGATGGCGTAGTCCATTATTACAGGCAAGTGGCACGCTAAGCTGCATTTGTGTAAATCGACTTCAATGGTATTGTCTGAGGTGACAGAAATATCGACAGGGCAATCGTCTTCCAACCCCATAAAGTCACTCGCATTATTAAAATGGCGAACACCGTCCAACCCCACCATTTGTAGATCAGCTACCATACCGGCGATAACATCGGCTTCACCGCATGAGCGGCGCATACCTAAAAAGGCTTTGTTTACCGCAGCCACCAATTCATTGTGAGAAACGATCATAACTCTTCCCCCGGTACGATACCTTGGTGTTGTTGATGCTGTTGTTGTTGACCTAATTCCAACTTGCTCGGAAGCAATGGGAATAACCACTCACCTTCGCTGATTTCATCCAGTAATGGTGCTCCTTGGAAGAAGGTCACGCGAACCCAGCGGTCCGATCTTGGATCAAATTTCGTGGCACCAAATACCGCTAATTTGCAGCGTAGCAAATGCATAGGTAGAGATGACTGGTGCAACACATTCATTTGAATATCGCCCATCGCTTTATGACCTAATGTCCAAACTCGGCGTGCAATCGCACGATATTTAGGTCTCTGTATTAGAAACTCAGCAAGTGACAATTCAGGCGCATGTTCCTGTAAAGCATGGTACAAACGATAAGCTTGGCGACCAATATCTAATGGTAGCTCGCGCTCTTCACCTGGCTCTTCGCCGCGTACTCCTAACCTTGGTTCTTCTTTATCTTGTGACCGATACCAAAACCAGTAGTTATTATCAGGCTTAGTAAAATCAGTATTGATTGCCCAACCGTAATTCTCTTCTAAGGTCACAAGTAGATCTTGAATTTTCTTGCCGCTTGGTAGAAACAAGGTTTCATCACAGTTCATATTATCTTGATGGGCGTCCACTAATTCTGGGTACAATTCCATCAAGCACGAGAGCAGGATTTCTTGGGCTTCCAAACTCATATGCTGTGTTTTATTAACAAGATCATTCCAAGTTGAACGATAGCTTTGGTTTTGATTCGGATTAGAAGTAGGGCTAGATTCAATATTTGTAGACATGAAAGAATCAAATTTGCTATTCAACTGTTTTAAATCGTGCACCGCTATCGCGTTCAGCTCTTTTTGGTGTTCATTGATGGTGATGACTTGCTCTAAATGGCTGATGCCTTTTTGAATCAATGACTGCAAGGAATCATACAGTGCAGGTTCGCTTTCACAGGCAAGCACAGCAGCTAAAGCGGTTTCACGCGTCGTCATCCATTGGTCAACAACACTTGGGTGATTAATCAGATAAGGCGCCATGCCAAGGCCCGTCGCATTACCAACACCAAGATATCGCTGTAAGCCTCGGTGAAGTGGAATGGCAGCCTCACCACCTTGTTGCTCAGCCAAGTAGTGAACCCAATCTAAACTGAATTCACGAAGCATATACACCGCGCACATTTGAGCACTAAACGACTGATTGAAATCTGGGTTATTTTCTAAAATCTTAAAATCAGCAATACCGAACTTGCCATTACCATATACAGCGGTTGTGCGGAGAATATACCCAACTTCAGCAAGTTCATCAGTAGTGGGTTGAACACCTTTCGCTAAATGACTAACAATATGTTCAAACACACGAACACTCTTGTTTGCACGCGCCAGCACCAAAACATTGTTTGGATTACGCCCCGCTTCTTGAAGCGGTACATTCGCTCGCAGTTGTTCCAGCAAGCTCACATCAACATCACCATAGACTAAGGCAAAAGTTACGTCCCACTTTTCAGCAATTACACGATCATTGCGTTCATCGTCGGCAATCTCATCACAAAATACGACTAAATGATAAACATGGTTAGGGGTCGCTAATTTGTAGATAACGTGGCCAAAACCGCGTGGGCATAGCTGCCATTCATGCTTTGTGACTTTCCATTGCTGTTGCGCCATTTTTCGAATCAGAGTTCTCACGAAACTGATTCGGTTTTGGTGCATTGCACCAAGCCTTTCAGGTGCCATGACGATGTCTGCATTGCGCAGTTGTGCTTCAGTGTAAGTAGAACGATGTGCATCCATTTTGCTCACCACCTTTATAGTTATAGAGTATTGCTCGTTATTGGATTTCATTGGAGGCGGACGATCCCGCCTCCTGCATTGGCTGCTTATTTGCAGCTCTGATCTATCGGCTTATAGCTGTTCGTTTATCGCTATTTTTCATATAGCTACTTGTTGATATAGCTACTTATTTATATAGCTATTCGTTTATAGCCCTTGCTCTTTTGCCATCTTCATTGCTATTTGTGGTGCATTCCAAAGAGAAGGGAGCAAGATTAATGAAACCGGAACTGCGGTTATCACAATGAATGATTGCAGGGCAGAAATACCGCCAGAGCCAAGGGAGATAAGGATTAATGCCGTTACCCCCATCATCACACCCCAGAACACTCGAATAACAGCATTTGGCTCAGTTTCACCACTGATTACTACACTGATGGTGTAGGTCATCGAGTCACCGGTTGTCACAATGAAGATTGTGGTCAAAATCAAGAACAAGATTGAAATCAGCATCGGCATAGGGAGTTGCTGTGTCACTGCCAGTAATGCTCCAGGTAAGTTAAACCCTTCGAATGCTTTACTTACTGTGCCTGGTTCTGCAATTTCAAACGCAAGACCCGTACCGCCAACAATCGTGAACCAAAAACAGGTAACTAATGGAGCAATAATGCTGATGGTGCTGACCAATTGGCGAATGCTACGCCCACGAGAAATACGAGCGATAAAGATAGCCATCATCGGGCCGTAACCTAGGAACCAGCCCCAGAAGAACACCGTCCACCAGCTTAACCAGCCTTCATCACCACGGTAAGTTGCCATTGGAATGAAATTATCAATCATGCTGCCTACACCTTGAATGTAACCATTGAAGATGAAGTTAGTTGGACCAAAAATCAGAATGTAAATCATCAATGCCATCGCAAGGATAACGTTATAACGACTCAACATTTGCATGCCGCGATTCAAGCCACTCAAAGCTGACAATGTATAAAGTGCAATCGCAAAAAGAATGATGATGAGCTGAGTTGTGAAGCCGTCTGGAATATCAAACAAAGCGTTCAACGCATAGCTGACTTGTAAGCCAAGAAACCCAATAGGACCAATCGTGCCGGCCGCTACCGCGACAATACAACATGCATCAATTAAAGCGCCGGTATGACCTTTCAATGCTCGCTCGCCAAGTACTGGATAAAGCAAGATTCGAGGTTTAAGAGGTAAACCTTTATCGTAATGTAAATGCATGACCACAATAGACGTTAAGCTGCCTACAATTGCCCACGCTAAAAAGCCCCAGTGCATAAAAGATTGAGATAAAGCGTTAACTGCACCTTGCTGGGTATTTTCTTGCGCGCCATACAATGGAGGAGGACTAACATAGTGCGCGATAGGCTCAGCCGCTGCCCAGAACACACCGCCACCAGCTAGAAGCGTACAAAAGATAATCGCCATCCAACGGAACCCATCCATTTCAGGCTTTGCGATTCCCCCTAGAATAACCTTACCGGTTCGTCCTGCTGCCAAGCCAATACCGATCAGAAATGTCAACAGAAGAAGTATTTGCCAATAAGGACCAAACACTTTAACTGACCATCCAAACCCCGAATTTACTAGGCTTGATAACAGCTCCCCATCAAATAAAGCGAGGGCAACAAACAGAGCGATGAATCCGCCGCTGTACCATAAGGCAGGGTTACTTAACCCCAGTTTATCGGATGTTGATTCAGGCTGGCTCGCCTTACCTGAAGCAGAACGGTTTGCCGAAGATAGATTTGCATTTGCTACATTTGAAGCTTTCACGCTATTGGTTAAATCAGACATACTCTGACTCCAGAGGTTTCTTTGCAGCGCCATTAACAATGGCTACAAAAGGTTGTGTTTAACACCTGCCCTATTATTTTTTTGTTGAGCAGGAGGTCCATGTTCGGGTGACTTTTTAAACAAGCATTCGCCTTAATTTCACTAAATACTCACCATTTCACTAGAGGTCTATGACACTAAAACTGCCTTGTTAAATGGTTTGCCTTTAGTTAAGGAGGTTTATGCCTTTGTTTCATGTGCTTTAGCTTTGATTAATAAGCCTTAGCTTGAGTTAATAAGCTTTAGCCCTGTTTAAAGAGGTTTGAGCCCTTGTTTAAGAAAGTTAAACCAGTTTTCACCCAGTACTTGTCCCGCCTCAGATTCACTGAATCCGTGACGTATTAATCCGTTGTAAATATTCTCCATACCCGCACTTCCACAAAACCAAGGTAAAGCATCAGGCCAACCAGAGTTATTTGCCGATCCTTCCCCATAGTCCATCGCTTTTGACCAGCGACCATTACGCATCCACTCAAGTACGGCTTGAGGTTGGTTTAGGCATAAATCACTACCAATCCCTAAATGTTCAACACCGACAAGGTCTGCGGTAGTCGCCACCATTTGGCAAAAGTCTTCAAGGGTACATTGGCTACCATTAGGTAAATGGAATGGGTATAAGCTGAAACCGATTAAGCCATCGCGAGCCGTTAAGGCTTTGATCACTTCATTCGATTTATTACGAAGAGCATCATGAGCAAAAGTGGGATTGGCGTGGCTAATGCAAATTGGGCGAGAAGACATATCAATGGCTTCTAGAGTTGAACGCTCAGCACTATGAGACATATCGATGATCATGCCTACACGGTTCATCTCTTCGATGGCTTGCTTACCAAAGCGCGTAATACCCGTATCATTTTGCTCATAACAGCCAGTCGCTAATAAGCTTTGGTTGTTATAAGTCAATTGCATGATCAACAGCCCTTGCTTACGCATCACTTCGATCAAACCAATTTCATCATCAATCGGTGAACAGTTTTGCGCGCCAAGGAAGATCCCTACTTTGCCCGTCGCTTTTGCTATTTCGACATCTGCCATAGAGTGGATTGGCATAATCAGGTCAGCATTTTGTTCAAACCTTAGGTTCCATTCAGCAAAGCGAGTCAGCGTTTCACGAGCCGTTTCGTGATACACCATAGTGGCATGTACCGCAGTAATCCCACTGGCTTTTAGGGTTTGAAAATATTCTCTATCCCAATTGCAATACTGCAATCCATCTATAACAATCCGTTGCTGGTACATAACCACTCCTTAATAAACCGTCTTAATATGTTGTGGAGGTAGTGCGTATTAATGACGCACCACCGACCTCAATTAGTACGGACGTTGATAAGCGGTTTTAACCACGGTGTAGAACTCTTTCGCATACTGACCTTGCTCACGAGGACCAAAGCTAGACTCTTTTCGTCCGCCAAATGGAACGTGATAATCAGTACCCGCGGTAGGTAAGTTGACCATGACACAACCCGTTTGAGCCTGTTGTTTAAACATGGCACTAGTGCGCAAGCTTTGAGTGATGATGCCGCCAGTAAGGCCAAAGCGAGTATCGTTTGTTGTTGCAATAGCTTCTTCCAAATCAGCAACACGAATCACGCTTGCCATTGGTGCAAAGACTTCTTCTTGGTTTACTTCCCAACTGTTTTGGGTATTTAAGAATAGGGTTGGAGACATATAGAAGCCTTCATGCTCTAGGCTTAAACGTTCACCACCGAATGCTAATTCGCCTCCGCTTTGGCGCGCTTTTTCTATCCAATTGAAGTTCGACTCCAACTGCTTACCGTCAACCACAGGTCCCATAAATACGCCGTCTTGTAGAGCGTGGCCCACTTTTAGCTCACTCATGCGTTTAATCAGAGCATCGACATATTGATCATGAATACCATCCATCACCACTAAACGAGAAGACGCTGTACATTTTTGACCCGCACCAGAGAATGAACCCGCAATAGTCGCTTCAACAGCAGTTTGAATATCGGCATCGTCGGCAATAACCAGCGCATTTTTGCTGCCCATTTCCAACTGGCAACGAACAAAGTTAGGCGCCGTCGCCGCTGCAACTTTACGACCAGTATCAACAGAACCTGTAAAGCTAACGCCGTTAATATCTTTAGAATGGATAAGCGCATCACCGACCTGAGAGCCGCTACCTAGCACTAGGTTAAATGTGCCAGCAGGGATGCCTTGTCGGTGGATGATTTCAGTCAGCGCAACGGCACTCGCCGGTGTTAAGTTCGCAGGTTTCCAGATAACGCTGTTACCAAACGCTAATGCTGGTGCAATTTTCCAAGCCGCCGTAGCCGTTGGGAAATTCCAAGGAGAGATAATGGCGATAACGCCCACAGCTTCACGAGTCACTTCAACGGAGACCCCTGGACGGACGGAAGCAGCGTTATCACCAATTTGACGAAGTACTTCAGCAGCAAAATATTGGAAGAATTGACCCGCGCGATAAATTTCACCACGGCCTTCAGCAAAAGGTTTGCCTTCTTCACGAGAAAGCAGCGTACCTAGCTCATCACAACGGGCGATCAGTTCATCACCGATAGCTTGAAGTACCGCTTGCTTACGTTCGATCGGTGTTTTTTCCCACTCAGGTTGAGCATGTTTTGCCGCTGAAATCGCCTGTTGAACTTGCTCTGTACTTGCTTGAGCAAATTGACCAAGGTTTTCAGAAATATCTGAAGGGTTGATATTTGCAACGGTACTAATACCTGATTGCCATTCACCTGCAATGTACAACGCATTTTCTGCTTGAGTGCTTGCTGTCTGAGTCGTATGTACTTGAGTCATCATTCTTTCCTTGTGACATTTAGGCTGTATTTGAGTCTGGCAACCTAGTGTTTATGTATGGGATCTTTTTTTGGTTTCTTATCAATTTGATCTTTATTTCAGTAATCGGGCTTTTTTCAGTAACTGAGATTCTTTTCAGTAATTGAGCTTTAAACAATTTTAGTCGCTTATTCTTCTGGCTGAGAGGCTGAAGCGTAAACCACAAACTCCACCAGCATTTCTTCGCGAGCTAACCCAGCCACCACAATGGCAGCTCGGTTTGGGTATGGGGCATTGAAATATTCAGCGTAAATACTGTTTACTGTTTTTAAGTACTCACGGTCAGTCACATAGATAAGCACTTGTAAAACGGAATCCATCGATTCGCCAGCGCACTCCAAAGTATGAACAAGGTTGCTAAAGGTTTGGCGTGTTTGAGCTTCAATTCCACCTTCAACTACCGCACCTGTGTCATCAATTGGGATCTGAGCGGTATAAAGCGTACCGTTATTAACAATCGCCCATTCAAGAGGCGCTTTAGATGCAAAAAGAGAGGTCTTTACTGGGTGTTTTTTAGTTTGTGCATTCACGGCTTCATCCAACTTTGTAACTAAAATGTTTCAAGATGGTTAAATACTGCACGTTGACACCTGATAAATCTAACGGTAAATTTTGTGCATTTGATAAATAAAACTTATCACCATGAGAAAGTACGGAAAATAAAGGGATGAGAAGGATGTTAGCCAATGAGTATTAAGCTCCAACAATTAAAACATTTTGTTTTGGTCGTCGAAGAAGGTGGATTTAGAGCCGCATCTCACCGTGCAAATCGATCACAAGCCGCCCTTTCTACATCTATAAAAGAGCTTGAGAAAATTCTAGGTCAGCCCCTTTTTGAAACTGGAAATAAATCCACCCTGACGCCATTTGGTGAAATATGTTTACCAAAAATCATTCAATTCCTGAATGTTTACAATGCGTTAAACAATGACCTTCGAGCTGCTGCTGCGGGACAACAAGGCCGAGTTCGAATTGCGAGCGTGCCCTCTGTTGCTGCGAAATTGATCCCTAGCGTACTCGGGGCTTTTTGCGAACAGTACCCAAGCGTTGAAGTGAGCCTGATTGATGATAACGCGGCAGGGGTTGAAGCAAGATTGCTCTCAGGGGAAGTGGACTTAGCGCTGGGAAATAGCTCTCATCTTGAGGAAGATTCCATTGAATTTACCCCTCTTATCTCAGATCCCATCGGCGTCGTTTGCTTAAAAGACAACCCAATAGCACAACAACCTAAAGGGATAGAATGGCAAACTTTGTTAAAACAACCTTTCATTCGAAACGGAACTTGCACCTTGCTTGACCCAACCCCTGCACGCACATTAAGTGAGCAAGCTTTGTACTCGGTAGAGAACATCACTTCACTGTTTTCCGTGCTCGAATTAGGGATTGGTGTCACCACTTTGCCTAAGCTAGCCTTCCCAACCAATGAAACTCGATTAGTGTGGGTGCCTCTTATTGATCCACCATTAAAACGACAAATTGGTATCTTCCGATTAGCCGATAGAACCATCTCCCCACAGGCTCAAGCCTTCCATGACTTGTGTATCCAATACTTAAACTACAGTGACGAATAAAATGGCTTTAGTCACTCTTACTAGATTCTTTTAGCCATTAGTCGATACCAATGAAGGGGCTCTCAGTACCCTTCAATTTTCCCTCGCCGACTCCCCTATCAGATTTTTGAGCACCCTTACTTTCTATCGCTCCAACTTATTATTAAAAAAATACTCTTTTTAAATGAACCCTTTTGCTAATCATCCCGTATACAACAATGAAACAGAGGATCACTCACTCATTTTACTCGCGGCTACCTCTGAGTACGGAGTTAAGGTTAAGCAAAAATCGGTTCAAGTGAGAGGGTCATCGCTAAGCAGTTAAAAATAAATGAAAAAATCCAGTACACGTCATCAGACATTCGTTTATTTGTACTAGGATTTAAGATCAAGCAAACACGGCATTCTAATTAGATACGAGACCCGAGAGAGGTTTACATGGAACAGCTAGCAAAACAAAACCAAAATTCAGCACTAGCCCAAACGGACAAAGCGACCCACTCGAGTAAATACCGAACTCTCATATTTCGAGTATTGGATGAACTTAAAGACGCGTGCATTGAAATCATCGAAGGAGACAACCACTCAATCTTCGGTGAACGTTCTGCCTCATTACTTGGTCAAATCGTCGTTCACGATTCCAGCTTCTATAAAGACGTAGTGACAGGAGGCAGTATCGGAGCTTCTGAGGCGTATATAGACGGTAAGTGGACCAGCCCGAACTTAACTCGCGTCATTCAAATTATGGCTAAAAACCAATCACAATTGGATGAACTAGACAGCAAAACCCAATGGCTGAACCAATTCAAAAATCTATTACTTAGACGCAAGAACGCCAATACCGAGCAAGGTTCAAAGCGAAATATCTTAGCTCACTACGACATTGGCAATGAGTTATATGAACGCTTTCTTGACCCATCGATGCAGTACTCCTCTGCTATCTATAGCTCAGAAGCTTTGACATTAGATGAAGCTCAGCAAAACAAAATGCGCACTATCTGTGAGCGATTAGAACTCTCAGAAACCGATCACGTGGTAGAAATTGGGACTGGATGGGGTGGACTAGCGATTTACATGGCTCAACATTACGGTTGCCAAGTAACCACTACCACCATATCAGATGCTCAGTATGCTCTTGCAGAACAACGTGTAGAACAACTTGGATTAACGAACAAAATCACCCTGTTGAAGCAAGACTATCGCACTCTCACAGGCGAATACGACAAACTGGTTTCGATTGAGATGATTGAAGCCGTTGGTCACGAATACATGCAAACCTTCTTTGAAACCTGTTCGAATTTGCTCAAACCGACAGGGAAAATGTTGGTTCAAGCCATCACTATTGCTGACGGACGTTACGAGAAATATCGCAAAGGTGTCGATTTCATTCAAAAGTATATCTTCCCGGGCGGTTGTCTGCCTTCTGTCTCAGTAATGAGCCATCACCTTGCCACTCATACCGATATGGTGATTCACGAAGTGGATGACATTGGTCTGCACTACGCTCGAACCCTAAACGATTGGAAAACTGCCTTTGATAAAAGTTGGGACGAACTGCAGACGCTCGGTTATTCGGAAGAATTCAAACGCCTCTGGACTTTCTATTTCTGCTATTGCGAAGGTGCATTTTTAGAGCGAGTGATCAGTACTCATCATATTGTGGCAAGAAAACCTCGCTATTTGGGAGCCCAAGATGAAACGATTTTGGATTATTAACCTCGTTTTATTTCAAGCGGCTTGGCTCTGTTCCGCTTTTTATACAGAGCAAGCTTGGTGGGTAGTTAGTGTGATAATTGCATTACATTTTGCTTTGTCACCCACCAAACAAGACGATTTAAAACTGCTATTACTGCTGCCAATTGGAATAGCAATGGACAGCTTACAGCTGAGTATTGGCGGTCTGAGTGCTTTGCCACTTGAAACATCTTCAGCCACTTCCTCATTATTAGTGAATGAAGAAGCGGCCAATGTAGGGTTTCATTTCCCAGCTTGGCTTGTGATGATTTGGGTTCTATTTTTGATAAGCCTGAACCACAGCTTGCATTGGTTGGTGAATCGCTCAACCGTAACTCTTATTGTCATTGGAGCCATAGGCGGAACCAGTAGCTACTGGGGCGGTATTCAAGCTGGAGCTTTACAAACAAATTGGCAAACCGAATGGATGATCGCGTCGCTGATGATTGGCTGGGGAACATTACTGCCTATCTTAGTCTCAGGTTATTCCTACCTCCACAAACCTATGGCTTTTCAACCTTTGAGGTGATGCATGCGACAGCTACTAACCACTCGATTTCCTATATCAAGACGCATAACCCTCGCTGCTATTTTGCTCGCGGTTTCTGGATTCGCTTCTTCTATTAGTGCCTCTCCTACCAGTGATTTTCAAAAGCTTGGTGAAGGGGAAATGAATTATATGTTTTGGACGATTTACTCAGCCGAGCTGTTTGCTTCCGTATCAACAGGCGAACAAGCATTGAAGATCGAATATCAAAAATCGATTGATAGCCAAGCTCTGATTGATGCAACAGAAGATCAATGGAATCAATTGGGTTACACCCAAAAGAACATTAACACTTGGCTTGAACCTCTCAATGCATTGTGGCCAAACGTCAAACCAGGTAACACACTGACCATCATTGTTGCAGAAGACCAAACCAGTCGCTTTTATTTTGATGATCAACCCATAGGCGTGGTCAGTGATAAAGGGTTTGGCGAGGCATTCCTTTCTATCTGGTTATCTGAAAACACTTCAGAGCCTAAACTGAGAAAGCAGTTACTTGGGCTCGCCAAATAAAAAACGATTCAAATACACTCAAGAATGCAGCTAACCATCTATCAACATTTAACACTCAGTGATTACAGATTAGCAGTTAGCACTCAATAATTAATACTTAAGGGATTAGTCATGAAACGACTCATTGGTTTATTCTGCGCGTTGTTCCTGTTTGGCTGTGGCTCCGCAAGCCTTGAAAAGCACGCTCAGACCACTCCAGAATTAAAGCTAGAGCAATTCTTTGATGGGGAACTCAAAGCTTATGGGATGGTACTGGATCGTTCTGGGAATTTACTGCGCCGCTTTGATGTAAAGCTATTAGCCACATGGGAAGGGGATCAGGGTGAAATCAAAGAGTGGTTTACCTTTGACGATGGTGAGCGTTCCATAAGAAATTGGAACCTGACCCGAACTGGAGACAATGCCTACACTGGAACCGCTGGGGATGTGGTTGGAGTCGCAAAAGGCAAAACCGAAGGCTCAGCCCTGTACTGGCAATACAGCCTTGAGATTGAAGTGGATGGCAGCCAATACGAAGTTACTCTTGATGACTGGATGTTTTTGATCGATGAGAACCGCCTATTTAACAAAACAGACATGTCTAAATTTGGCTTCAAGGTCGGCGAAATTATCCTATATATCGAGAAAATTTAATTCCAATACCTTACTAATCAAGGCTCGCAGCCAGATTGCATAGCTAATTGCTCTGGCTATTATGCTAAAATGGTTTTATCAGTTATATGAATGTGCATCTCATTTGTTTACCTGAGGGTAGTGACCAAACCTACCGTGATTAACTAATGAGGCAATAAAAATGAGCAAGTTAAGTGCTGCGGAGCGTAAAGAACGCGATAATGAACGTTTTTCACAACGTGTAAACGAACGCAGAGAGAAAGGTGAAGATGTTGTCGCGTATGCGCTTACTAACAAAAAAGCGGTGAAGTTTCTGACTAAATCAGAAAAAAGAGCGCTGAATGAAAGAAAAGCTGAACGCCAAGAAGAAATTAAGCAAAAAGAACAAGAAGAGCTGAACAGAATTGAAGATTCGTTTGCCGTTAAGCAATACGAAGATTAAATCTTAGCCCTGCCTTTTAATAGGCAGGGTAAGCCCGACCATCTAAGCACATATCTCAACCTTTCACTTTCACTTTCACTTTCACTTTCACTTTCAGGCACAGTATCAAAATCAACTCTAGATCTCAGCAATACCCAAACCTCAACCGTAAGATAACGGCTTAATCCAAATAGTATGAAAGCCTTATGATCTTAATTACCGGTGCAAGCAGTGGTCTTGGTGCTGCCCTCGCAAAGTTATATTCAACTGATAAACATCCACTCGCCATAACAGGTCGCAACGAGCAGCGTTTAAACCAACTCTCCACAAGCCTTCCACATTCAGCTACCGCGTTGCCTTGTGACTTGTGTGACCCTCAATCCGTATCTAACCTGCTTGATAACCTTGAAACGCCGCCTAGCCTTGTTATTCATAGCGCGGGGAGTGGCTATTTTGGAAAGATTGAAGACCAAGATCCAAGTAGCATTACTGACATGCTAAACAACAATATTCACTCCACCATATTTTTGCTCCGAGAACTGGTGCAACGCTACCGCGACCAAGCCGTGACGGTTGCGGTTGTGATGTCGACTGCCGCACAAAGTGCAAAAGCAGAAGAATCTACTTATTGCGCAGCAAAATGGGCGGTAAAAGGATTCATTGAGTCTATTCGATTAGAGCTGAAAGGTAGCCCAATGAAAATTGTAGCAGTGTACCCAGGTGGCATGGCGACCGAATTTTGGGCATCCAGTGGTAAGCAGCTTGATACCTCTAGCTTTATGGCCGCTGATGAAGCGGCAACCATGCTTAAACAAGCATTAGTCAGTACCGAGCATGGTTTTGTCTCTGACATCACGATCAATCGCCAATAAAGATCATGTGAGGAATACACGAAAGTGTGAGAGAATGCACAACGTAAATTCATATAAAAATGGTTCATCATGAAACTTTTAGTTCGCAACCTATCGCGCGCAACAACAGAACAAGAACTTCGCGTTTTGTTTTCAGAGCATGGCTCAGTAACAGAATGTACAGTTGTACTAGACCAAGAAACTGGCTACTCAAAAGGTTTTGCTTTTGTTGAGTTACCAGATCAAGAAGAAGCTCAAGCAGCCCTTAAAGCGCTGAACATGACTAGCTTCAACAAAAGTACAATTCGAGTTAAAATCGCTAACGCGTAAATCGCGACCCGTTATCCTCGATAACCGCGTAAAGAATGAAAGCCCACTCAATTAATCCTTCAGTGAAGTCATAATTGAGTGGGCTTTTTAGTGTTAAAAGAACCAGAACTAGATTAGAGCTAAGTTAAGCCAAACCTTCAAACTCATCCATTGCTAAACGAGCTTCCGCCAGCGAACAACCCGATAAGCTAACCAGTTGTTTGATCGTTAAATTGGGTGTCTCAGCCAATAAACTCTCCAAACACACAATCGGAATCGGCAAGGCTTTATCAATTGCACTTTTAATCCATAAATCATGCTCATCACTTAGCGTGCTTTGCAGTTTTCTGAGTTGCTCTTCCGATCCTGTTAACAGCCAATGTCGTGAACGACGAATCCGCTTAAGAGAGCATGATTCAAGAGAAGCGCAATCGAGAACCTGTTCTTTATCATGCACTCGGTGGACAAAGCTGTTAAGTGGAACGCTAAACATAACCTATGAAGCCTTAATCAAAATACGCAGAAAAACACTATTTTAACGTACTCATTACATAATAATCTCGGTGGTAATCACCGTTTTTACTGAGTTAGCAATAAAGCAGTGTTGATGGGATAAATGGTGTAATTTTTCAAGCTGTTGATAGGTCGGCTGTTTGTCTCCTGAGAACACAATTTTGGGTCTTAGTGTCACTCGAGTCACCGATGTTACCCCTTCAGTGTCTTCCTCTAAGACTCCAACGGCATCATCCACATATTCTTCAATGACATAGTTACGTTTGGCAGCAATAGAGAGAAAAACCAGCATATGACAACTTGATAGGGCAGCAATAAAGGCTTCTTCTGGGTCGACATTGGCTTCAACAGAATAAGGCAAAGGAACGACATGAGGAGAAGAGGAAGCTGGTACTTTGACTCCACCATCAAACTCCCACATATGCCCTCGGCTATATTGATTGTCGCTAAAAATTTCATCTTTCCCACGATTCCAGCGAATAACCGCTCCATATTCAGACATAACCATTCCTTGTTTAATCATTTACTCGTTTGTGCGCTCTACTTTAAATGAAGATGCCTTGAAGAACAAAGTAGTGTTAGTAATTGAGAAGCAAATAAACCAAATCAATCAGAGATACCGCTCGCATATGGAATGGCATTCCAATAACATATAATCACCGTACAGATTCAGAACAGTTTGGAGAAAAAATGACATTATTAGAAAAAATACAAGCCGCCCAAAAACCGGCTTTTATCCTTATTGATACTGACTTTGCGCAGCACCAAGGTGGGAAATATGTTCATGATAAAGCGGTTTATTACTACACTCCGGAGAAAGGCAGAGGTCGTGTCCATTTTGAAAAAATAGCCAAGGACCAAAAATGCGTTAGCCTACGTAAGAATACCGATGACACTATTACAGCGATCACCTTCACTTATATTGGTTCAGCATTTGCGGGGCACTACATCAAAGACGACACGCAATTTAGTACCGTTGAAGTATTAGGTAACTTGCTTTCAAGCGAGCACTTTGAGACTCGCTCAGCGGCTAAAGCGGCGTATCCTGAAGCGTTCGAATCCGTTAAAGATAAATTTAAGACTGGCGTATGCATATTACCTCTTTAATAAAACTCCCAACTCTCGCTCAATCTATCTCAGTAACTCAAGGCGATCTGTGCCCACACTGCGGGCTAATCATCATGCTGCCACCAGATATACAGCCAACGTGCTTAGGGTGTGGTAAGTCGCTGACCTGACCTAGTAATTGTCATGATTTTCGAGACACAGTTAATCAATTTTCGTGCTATATAAAAAACAAATATGTGACATAGTTCTCGCCTACTAATTGTAAGCAGGCATTAACAGTGAACAAGTTTTATACCGCTATCGGTTTAGGATTACTTTCTTTCCAAACCTATGCACACCAACTTGAAGTGTCAGTCGAAGCATTAGATGGAACTTATGTCGGAGAGTCTACGTATTATTACGATACAGAATACAGTGACTTACCGGGCTTCTACCATGAAGAGAATAGTTTAGAGCATGGAATACACGTTAAATATATTCATGAGCTAGAAGATTGGGACATTTTTGCGAAGTATGGTCTCGGAACCTCAGAGCTTAGAAACTCTCGAACCAGTGAAGCTGGCGCTCGATACCGCCTTGACGAAACGCATTGGTTTTCAGCGAGAATAAAAGGTCAATACGCGAAAGAAGAGTACGAGATTGATGACAAAGTGATTGATCCTGAGCACCAAAATACCATCACGAATGGTGAATGGGCTGAATGGGTTATTCTGAGTTACCGATACAATATGCCCGATGTGCTCTCTTTCCCTATATACATTGAAGCTGAAGGGGTGGTTGCCGATAATGACCCTGAGCTTATGCAAGATACATTTTCTATTGCGGTTGGCTTCTCTCATGGTAAATACTTTGGAGAACTGAAAGCCGGTGAAGATTTGATTGGGCTGTCTATTGGAATGCAGTTTGACCTATCTGACTAAGACAAACACTAAGCCCTAAATCTCAATACTGTCTCGTCCTAAAATACGTAGACGATTTTTAGTAAGCCCGTTACTTATGTGACGGGCTTTTTAGCTTAGCGAGACAAGGATTTAACTTGCCAATACCCTTCGCCTTTTGTAGCCAATTCACAGTGTAAATACTCCAGCACTTCCGCCACTAAAGCTGCCATTCCTACAGGAGGATTAAACAACAATAGGCCACTGCCAATTAAGCGATCATCATCTTTTGGGTCTCTTAGCCTTAGCTCTGCTTGTATAGGAACGGGGAGCTGTTGCTCTTTTGAGGCTAATAAACTTCTTTGTAAAATCAATGAACTTTTATCTTCGGTATAAAGTGGGTACCAAATTAATGCCGTCACTTTTTCATTTTGCTTATACGCTTTACATAACGCATCTATCACCGCGATATATTCTTCATCCTCTTCATAAGGCGGATCAATCACAATAAGGTGATGAGAATGGTCCGTACCAACCGATAACGGCAGAGCTTTTAAACCATCGCCAGCGAGTATCGACAACGTACTCGATATATGAAGATCCGATCGAATTTGCTCGATATTCGTTTGTAGCAATGTCGCTTCATCGGGTTGAATATCTGAAAAATGAAACGCATCCTGAGGTCTACCTTGCTGGAAACCTAAAGCGGCAGAACCAGGGTACAGTGTCAGTTGTTCGCCTGGGTTAAAGGCGGAGAGAGTACGAAGAAATGCGTGAAACGGTCTAGGTAAGTGCTCTTTATTTTGCCAAAGGTAGCCAACACCTTCTTTAAACTCAGCAGCATGATTATCTGGTGCGCTCGTTAAGTCATAGCAGCCCGTTCCAGCGTGTGTATCAATAATATTTAAACTCGCATGCTGCGCAACAAGTGATTGAATTAAAGCAGCAAGCACTGGGTGTTTAAGTGCATCACCATGGTCGCCAACGTGGCATTGATGTCTGTACTCCATGACTTACTCTCCATTTATTAAGCCTCAGATAAACATAATGCATAGAAACTAAAATGACCTAGAATTGCGGTAATTTTATGTGTTAATACACATATATTCACATCATAAGACCACCACAGAGCTTAGTGAATCATCCATAAAAAGAAAAAGGCTAGCGATGATTAAAACTCACCGGCTAGCCTTATTATTTCTGTTTATCTGTTTATCTGTTTATCTGTTTATCTGTTTATCTGTTTAGGACAGGCAATCACGAATACCCTTCTTCAGTCTCTTCGATTGGCTTCACTTGATAGTGGTAAGGTTGAAGACCAAGTAATCTCGGTAAGGTAATCCCAACTGAAACTGATGACCAAGTACCACTGACGATACCCACACATAATGCGATAGCAAACCCTTGCAGAGCCGAGCCACCTAACAGCCATAATGCAGAGACTGTCATTAATGTAGTGCCTGACGTAACCATGGTGCGTGAGAAGGTTGCTTGAATCGAGCGGTTGATCAAGTTATCTGTTTCACCATTCGGGTTGCCACGTAAGACTTCACGAACCCTATCAGCAATAATGATCGAGTCATTAAGTGAGTAACCCAATATCGCCAAGATCGCAGCAAGAACCGTCAGGTTAAATTCAAGTTGCGTTAACGCAAACAGCCCCAAAATCAAAGTCACGTCATACACCAAGGCAGACAAAGCGCCCAATGCTAAGCGCCACTCAAAACGTACACTCAAGTACAGCATGATAAGTACGAAACACACCAACAAGGCTAAACCACCTTGTTCCACCATGTCTTGGCCAACTTGCGGACCAACGACGCTACTATTTAGCACTTGTACATGCTCACTAACCTGGTTCAACACTTCGACTAAGTTAGGTTGAACTGCAGTATTTGATGGTTCCCCTTGTGCGACTTGGCTATAACGTATCGTCCAGCGATCTTGCTCGCCCATGCCAATCACTTGCACATCTTGACTTAAGGCTTGGTCAAGAGTCAGCTTCAACTCTTCTTTAGATAAGTGTTCAGATAACTGAACTTCCGCAACCACACCACCTGTAAAATCTAAGCCCCAATTGAACCCTTTCACGGTCACTAACATCACAGAAGCGAAAAACAACACCAGTGATAAACCGCACATCGCTAGACGCGATCTTGTCATTACTTTATCGGTAATTTTCATGCTTAAATCCTTACGTCGTGGCGTTGATCACGCCCCCAAACTAAATTGATAATGGCGCGTGATGCGAAGATGCCAGTAAACATACTGGTGAGAAGACCTAAACCTAGTGTTAATGCAAAACCTTGAATTGGACCATTACCTATCGCGTACAGTGCAATGGCAACGATCATGGTGGTGAAGTTCGCATCGAAGATAGACGAAAAAGCACTGCTGAATCCGCAATCAATCGCGCTAGCAAAGCTTCGCCCCTCTTTCATCTTGTCGCGGATTCGTTCAAATATCAGAACATTGGTATCCACAGCCATACCCACCGTAAGCACTAAACCAGCGATACCCGGTAATGTGAGCACCGCTCCAGGCAGCATGGCAATTAAGCCAAATAATGTGGTCATATTGATGATCAGAGCAAAGTTCGCCACCCAACCTAAGCGTCGATACCACAAGGCAATGAAAGTCAGCGTCAGCCCAAGCCCAAGTGCTAAAGCAGCAAAACCATTAGTGACATTCTCAGCCCCTAATGATGGACCAATGGTGCGCTCTTCAATGATGGTGACAGGCGCGGTCAACGACCCAGCACGCAGCAGTAGTGCAAGCTCATGAGCTTCATCCATACTGCCAGCTCCCGTAATACGGAATCGGCTGCCTAGCTGAGACTGAATATTCGCAACACTGATCACTTCACTGGTTTGCTCACTGTTACCTGCGCGGTCACGGCTGTATTCACTGTAAACGGTCGCCATTGGTTCACCAATGTTGCGACGAGAAAACTCAGACATTTTACGACCACCAGCGGAATCTAAAGTAATGTTAACTTCAGCGCTGCCCATCTCCCCAATACCACTTCTCGCATCAATAATATGCTCGCCATTCAATACCGCTTTACGAGCAACAATCACTGAGTTTCCGTCTTTATCTTGAAGGGTTTGCGTACCTCTTGTTGGCATTTCATACACGGAGTAAAACGCCAAAGAAGCCGTTGCGCCTATCACATCTTTCGCCGCTGCCGGGTCTTGAACACCTGGTAATTCAATACGAATTCGGCTTTCACCTTGGCGCTGGATTGACGCTTCTGTTACCCCTAACTCTTCAATACGGCTGCGCATGATTTGCAAGTTTTGCTGGACGGTTAAGTTACGTAATGTGCGCTGCTCATCTTCTGTTTGAGTCAGAGTTAAGCGTTTATCTGAAGTATGCACTTGCCACTGCGGAAAACGCTCATTAATCAAGGTTTGAGCTTGGTGGTAATCCGCTTCTGTCCTGAAAGTCAGCTCAGCGGCATCACCTGCAATACGGCCTCGTGCATAGCGCACTTCGCTGGTCACTTCATCAATCACAGACTGAACTTGCGCTTGGTAAACTGGTGCCATGTCCACTTCTAATAAGAACTGCACACCACCACGTAAATCCAAGCCTAGTTGAATTGGTGAAAACCCCATATCGGTCAACCAAGCGGGAGCCGCTGGTTCCATGGCTAACGCAACTGTCGCATTACTGCCTAGGCTTTCAGTGAGTACTTGCTTCGCTTTAGCTTGCTGCTCGGCATCTTCTAAGATCACGACCAGTCGCTTATCTTTCTGATGAGCAGATTGAGCCTGAATACCTTGGCTTGCCAGTGTTTGCATGACTTTTGTTGCATCGAGTACATCACTTCCTAGCATGCTATTTGACGAGCCACTCTGAGAAGTCGAGCTTGAACGCTGGCTAACCTGAATGGCTGCATTTTCGCCATACCATGACGGTAGCGCACTAAAAATCATAATGATGATGGTGGCGATGAGCACCACGTATTTCCACTTTGAATAGCGGTTAATGGGTTGTCTTCTGTTGTGTTTTTTCACAAGCAAGATCTCTTATTATATTCACTAATACAGAACTCACACGTAACGCGGCTAGATCGGAATTTCGACCTTTGGCTGTGATTACAGTAAGTATTTACTTTGTTGCTAGTTATTTTTTAGGCGAACACTGGCAGGCGGAACCGTTATGTTTCAGCGCAGCAGCCTTACCTAAATAGGGAAGTAATTAGTAAAGAGAGTCTCGGAAATGCGAGTATTGGATATTGCCTTCTTTCCAGCCTGATAGCCGCGAAGGAGGCGATTGAATAAGACTGGTCCAGTGTAGCTTAGAATCAAACAGCGGGACGGCTGCTAATACTAAAGCGAGCAATGATGGAGGAAAAAAGTCGATAAGTAGATGATAGACAGGCTCTAGATCAGATGAGGCATCTTGATCATTACTGAGTATTCGTCTGAATGTGTTCCACTGAACGCTCATTTCAGTGTCATGATAATGAGTACTGTCGTGAGAAGATCCAGCTATTTGGTTAGCACAGTCTGAAGCCGTACCTACATCATTGTTGAAACCCTTATCTACGAGTGAAGCCGCGCTATCGCTTTCCACTGACTGAGCTTGAGAATCGCAGATTTTCTGAGTAGACGTATATGCCAAAGTTTGGATGGAATTAAACGTATGCCCATGCAGATTCACTAAGCCAAGGCTTAGTAACAGCAAAAGTAACACAAGTCGAAAACCTAGTTTCAGCAAATCAATTCACACTCAAAAGGTATAAGTGGCGACAATATAGAACATCCGTGAGAGTGACAATTGATTTAAAAGCAAACTCATTCATATTTGACATAACGCTGACAATGATGGCTCATCACTTCGATGGCAACCTATTGTGTTTTACTCTTATACTTTTAGCTCCCTTATATTTTTTATCCCTATAAAAAAGCCAAGCAACAAGTGCTTGGCTTTAAAATGCAGAGGACTTTACTTCCCCTAACTAAAACATATCAATAAACGTAGAAAATATACGCCTACTTTGATTCACTAGAATGTAATGAACTTAGCTTTTAGGACGTAAGATATTCTTAACTTGCCGGCTATTTTCACCAAAAATTCGCTCAGCAAGCTCGTTCATTTCTTGGCTAGAAATTGAATTCACCATCTTATTAACATCAAACAAAGCTTCGACTCCGTAGCCATGAATCAGATAGCGAGACACAAACCACGCTTGATCGACAGGGCTTACCTCTAACGGGGTGAAGTCATTTTCCAATTGTTTGCCCGCTGATCTAATTTCATCTTCAGAAATACCCTTCAGCAGATCAGCAATCACTTTATCAATGGCGACTTCTATTTTATCCGCATTTTCAGGTGCAATGAGTGCTCCCACAAACCAGTCATAACTTGGCTCACCGTCTTGTGATATCGAATAAGCATAAGGCGAGTAATCTAAACTCAGCTCTTCACGAATATACCCATCTAAACGAATGGTCAGGATGCGTTGTAGGAGATCAGCCATGAAAACATCTTTCGCTGACTTTCCTTCATTTCCAGACGTCGCCAACTCTTCAGAAAGAGGAGTTGGTGAACTTTCTGACACCACTCTCAGAATGTATTCAGTGCTGTCTTCATTGTTAATCGCTAAGTCGATGCGCTCTTTGAACGGCTTATTGTAATCGACCTTAAAGTCAGGTGTTGCCACCTTTTTCAATGGAATAGAAGCCGCATATTGACGAACAAGAGGCATTAACTCGCTTGGGTCAATATTTCCGACAATCACTAGCTTGTTGTTTCGTAACTGACCAAACAATTGCTGATGGACACTAAGCACATCGTCCGCTGACACAGACTCAACACTTTTTCCGTCTAACAAAAAGTGACGGCTATTCGGCGCGAAGCTATTCTGGTTCATGGCTTGATCAAATTGACCAACAGGGCTTTCCAAGAAAGATTCTCGAGCTTCTATAAACTCTTGTTTGACTGCTTCTAATTGGTCTGGTGATACATTTGGAGTTGTCACAATAGCGTTTAAGGCTGCGAACGTTTCTGCTAACCCATCTCGCTTCAGCTTAAACTCAATACCATGACGAGTAGAATCAATAAATGGATACACCTGAATATCTTCACGAGCCATATGAGCTTCAAGTTCAGAACCCGTAAAACTGCCAACACCACTTCTCGCAATAGCAGGAAGCGCGACTTCAACCGTAGGATATAAACTAGGGTCTAAAGCCTCTTTTCCACCTAAACTTACGTAATACAGCCCAACCTGGTCACCCGCAAGAGAGTCTCGCAAGTACCACATTTCAATGCCGTTACTTAACATCCACTTTTGGATATGTGGGTCTGTATACAGTTGCTCTTTAGTAACGATGTCCCCTTGAGCGCTAGGAATAACAAAAGCGCTGCTGGTCATGGTAAATAATGGTGGAATTCCAGGTTTGCTGTATTCCATTTTCAAGCTATCGATACTGCTTATGATCGCGGTTCGGTCTTCACTTTTATCGACTCCGACAACCAAGAAATAGTCGCTAGACAGTAGATCCTCAATATTGTCATTAATCACATCAAGACCGACATTATCAAGGAAGGCTTCAAGGCTGGCTTGGTAGTCTCGCTGTGACTGTACTTTTTGCTCAACCTCTAGAGACGAGGCTTTATAATCAGCATGAACGACACTGTCCATCTGGTCCCAATCTTGCTCAACATTATCGAGCAAACCTTGGTAAATCTGAATTTCACTGACTATCTCATTTTCCGACACACCATAATCACGCAGTGACGCTAAAGTCGAGAATAGCTTTTGCTGTGTCACTTCTCGCTCACCGGCGGGGAATGCCACACTGGTTAATGAGTAACGCTGATATTCCATCAAGTAATTCTGAGATATGACCCATTGAGTTGGCAGCGCAGCGTCGTTAAATGCTTTATTCAGGCGCTGTTGAATCATTTGCTGAGAAAACTCGTCAAGCCACAACTGATGCTGTTGAGCGTGGTTTTCAATCACACTAGGCGCTCGGTTCATCATCAAACTTATGCTTGGTGGCTCACGGCTACCCACATATTCAATAAAGTCACCTTCATTAAACGTCGTGATTTTTTGTTTTTCCGGCTTAGGTGTTTGCCCGCGCTCCCAATCTGAGAACTGCTTTTCAATTAATGGAATGACATCATTAATGTCGATATCCCCTGACACTATCACCTCAACTAATTGAGGCTGGTACCAAGTTTGATAAAAGCTTTTTAACCCTTGGGAGTTCGCTTGAGTCACCGACTCTTTCGTACCCAGAGCATCATTAAACTCATACAGACCACCTTCAATAAAATGGTCATAAAATTTATCTGCGACTTGTTTATCTTCTAAACGTGAATAACGGAATTCACCTAAAATCACGCCTTTTTCTTTTTCAACTTCGCGACTTGCGATCTCAAGACCATCACCAATATCTCGCAACCAAGTTAAAGCCGGCTTCAATTGCGTGTTATCAGGTAAATCTAATTGATACACCGTTTGTTGGTAAGAAGTGTACGCATTAAGATCCGCACCAAAGCTGGCACCTGCGTGCTCGAACAAGCTAATAACGTCATTTTGAGAGAAGTTTTCACTGCCATTGAATGCCATATGTTCAACAAAATGGGCATATCCTTTTTGTTGGTCGTTCTCTTGGAATGAGCCCGCATGAACCAATAATCGAACAGAAACGGATTCTTCATGATCGGGATAAACATGGTAGGTAAGACCATTCTCTAACTGACCAGAAATCCAGGCAGGATCTGGTTGGAGTTGGGTGTTTTGGGGAGTTGAGCTACAGCCAATCAAAGTAACGCAAAGCGCTGTCGCTAAATAATATTTTTTCATAACAACCTCTTAATGTCATTCAAGGACAATATACAGGCTGAGCTAATGATTATTATTTAATATTAAATTGTACGAATAGCTTTGTGATCGCGATCTTCATTTTATAAATTATTTAAGCTTACATCACTCCTGTAATTCGTAGTAAATAGACCATTTACATTCTAGTAATACGAAAAAGTGAGAGCGACTTCTCGACTCTCACCTCGATTTGGATAAAGTTCATACAGAGTTATAATTTACAACTTCGGTCTCATGATATTCTTAGAAGTCCAGCCACCACTACCAAAAATGCCTTTAGCGTGCTGAGACATATCTTCAGAGGAAATGGAATATGCCATTCCTTGAATATCCATTAATGCATTCACTCCATAACCATGAATCAAATAACGTGCAATAAACCAAGCTTGTTGAGTTGGATTATCTTTCATTGGATTCAGATCCACCACCAACTGCTTTGCCGCAACCTTGGTTTCTTCTTCCGAAATACCCGTTAAGATATCGGCAATCACCTTGTCGATGGCTTCTTCAATTTGATCGGTGTTCTCTGGGGCGGTTTGCGCACCAAGGAACCAATCGTTACTTGGCGCACTATCTTGCGCTGCTGCAACCGCGTAGGGTGCATAATCTAGACTGAGTTCTTCACGCACATACGAAGTTAAACGGCGACTCAATATTCTTTGCAACATGTCATCCATAAACACATCCTTCGCTGATTGATGTGCATGTCTGTCAGACACGACTCTAAGGAAATATTGGCTACTGTCTTCTGTATTTACATTTGCCTCAACTCTCGACACTGCATCTTCTTGGTAAGCAACGGTGAAATCAGAAGTTCCAGTGCTTTCCAAAGGTAGCGAAGCAATATACTGCCGCACCAACGGCTTAATTTCTAACGGGTTAATGTCAGCCACAACCACGAGGACATTGTTTCGTTGCTTTTGGAACAGTTGATGATAAATGCTCTCCACATCTTTGGTGGTCACACTCTGCACGGCATCCGCTTCTAAAATAAAATGTCGGCTGCTGTTTTTATAACTATTCTTGTTCACCATTTGCGTAAATTCGCCCAACGGCGTTGCTAAATAAGCACTACGATTTTGAGCAAACTCTTCTTTTACCGCTTCTAATTGAGCAGCGTCGATCTTCACTCCTGTCAAAATCGCATTAAGAGCCGCAAAGCTTTCCGCGATCCCTTTTTTCTTGGTTGAAATTTCTAGACCGTGATGGGTAAAGTTAATAAATGGATAGACTTGAATATCTTGGCGTTTCAAGTGCGCATCCAGTTGAGACCCAGTAAAAGACCCAACCCCACTTCTGGTGACTGCGGGAATAGCCACTTCAACCGCTGGAAACAAACTTGGGTCTAATGCTGCTTTACCACCTTGGCTAGCATAGTAAACACCAACCTGATTCCCTGCATGGCAGCTTCGTAAATACCAAACATCTAAACCGTTACTTAAAGTCCACTTTTGCAAGCTTGGGTCTTCATGAATTTGTTTGACCGATACAATCTCACCTTGCTTTTCAGGCACGTTAAACGCATTACTTGCCGTCACTAGCAGCGGTTTTGAGCCCTTTTTCTTGAATGTAGATTTCAGACCAGAGATATCACTCAGCATTGCAGCTTTGTCCTCACTAGCATCTAACCCTAAGCCAATAAAGTAAGAGCTTGATAACAACTTATCGAGGTTGCGGTTGATCGTCTTAACATTCAAATCAGCCAAGAATACTTTCATGCTGGCTACGTAATCCAACTGAGATTGCACTTGTTGATCAATAACTAACGCAGCAGACTTACCCTCAGCGTGACCAATTCCATTCATGTTGTCCCAATTGCTATTCACGTCATTGAGATACGATGTGTACTCTTGCAATGGGGCTTTCAGCTCGTTTTCAGTTACACCGTAGTCTCGTAAAGAAGCCAACGTTGCTAAAAACTGTTGCTGGCTTTGCTCACGATATTGAGTAGGAAAAGCGACACTGGTTATTGAATAGCGCTGATTTTCTATTAAGTAACTATTAGAAAAAGCCCACTGAACCGGCAATGCTGCATCAATAAATACATCAGAGAGGCGCTGTTGAATCAGTTGTTGTGAGATTTCATCTAACCATAATTGGTGTTGTTGCTCATGGCTGGTAGTGACTCTGGCACCACGATCAATCACGATTCCGATACTTGGAGGTTCACTGCCCCCAACATAATCGACAAAATCATTATCATTGTATGTGATTTGTTTTTGCTTAATAGGGAACGGAGTCTCCCCTCTCTGCCAACTTGAAAACTTTTCTTCCACGAGTGGGATTGCTTCACTAAGCGTGATGTCGCCGGCAATAACCACTTCGACGAGTTGAGGCTGATACCAAGTTTGATAAAAGTCTTTCAGCCCTTGTGCCTCCGTCTCTGTCACGGAGGCTTTAGTGCCAAGAGGGTCATGCTTGGCATACAGGCTGTCTTGAATTAAGTGATCATAGAACTTAAAGGAAAGGGGTTTATCTTCTTTGCGTGAGTAACGGAATTCTCCAAGAATCACACCCTTTTCTTTTTCGACTTCTGTCGGTGAAATATCTAAACCATCACCCACATCGCGCAGCCAAGTGATGGCTTGCTCTAATTGGCTATTATCAGGAAGGTCGAGTTTATATAGGGTTTCTTGATAGGAAGTGTATGCATTGAGATCAGCACCAAAACTTGCGCCAGCCTGTTCGAATAAACGCACAACATCATTTTCTGAAAAGTTCTCGCTGCCATTAAAAGCCATATGCTCAACAAAATGGGCATAACCTTTCTGTTGTTCATTTTCTTGGAGCGAACCAGCATGGACAATCATCCGAACAGAAACCGGCTGTTCTTTGTCAGGATAAATATGGTACTTCAGACCATTGTCTAATTCACCAGTCACCCAATACGGGTCAGATTTTAATAAGGTTTGTGTAGGCTGAGAACTGCACCCGGCTAATGCTACGCAAAGTACAACAGCGGCATAATGTGCTTTCATGACGACCTCTTTAGGTGGTATTTCTACTACCTAATATATCCCCTCAAATATCATTACATTTCTGTCATCAAGCCTACTTTTTAGTTTTGAGGCGAAGGCTTACTATTTGTGAAACTGTTTATTTTATAAATTACAGATTTTACAGAAGGTACACCTACTAAGAGAAATTAAGATTGGAATTACATACCTTTAAAGAGGGCTTGGGAAGAACGGCTGACTGGTAGTTTTCTACCTTCGATATGAACCGACATTTGCCCAGAGAAGTCTTTTTTAACTTTTTGGATAGAGGAAACTTTTACCACGGTAGAACGGTGAATTTGCCAAAACTGGTCAGGATCAAGTTGGCTAAGTAACTCTTTTAAAGAAGTACGAATGATGAACTCTTGCAACTTACCATCTTCGTCTTTTTTAAACACCGACACATATTTGTCTTCCGATTTAAAAAACAAAACATCATCAATTGAGATTAAATGTAAGTCATCGCCAACATTCGCTTTCACCCAGTTAAGGTAATGCGGTGTTTGAGCTGGTTGTGAGAGTTGCTGTATTTGCGCCATCAAAGCCGCCAGATCTGGCGTTTGCACCGAAGAGGCTGCTGACGATTCAAGTTGAGCCCCCTCCCCTTGAGCTGAGTGTAAAGAGGCTAATCTAGATTGTAGCTTCTCGCACGTTGCACTTAAACGAGCCTCATTAATGGGCTTGAGTAAGTAATCCACAGCATTTTGTTCAAAAGCCTTCACCGCGTATTCGTCATAAGCGGTGATAAACACAATTAACGGAGGGGTAGGCAGAGATTGTAATTTTTGAGCGAGTTTCATGCCATCAATCTCTGGCATTCGAATATCTAAAAATGCGATATCAGGGGTAAGACTTTCAATCTCTTGTAATGCTTTCAACCCATTATCAACGCAAGAGACAATGTCTAATTCTGGCCACACTTCAGCTAACGTTTTATCAAGGTGTCGCCTAAGCAGCGCTTCATCATCAGCAATTATCGCAGTAACGTTATTTGGTTGATTAACCCCTTGCATGCACTTCATTCCTTTAAATTCACACTGTAAATTACTAAATTAAACAGGCAGCGACAAAGTTGCAATGACACCACCAGTACTTTGCTCTTTGATAGACATATTTGCCTTACCTTCAAACAAAGTTTCAATTCGTTGTTTTATGTTACTAAGACCCACTCCATGCCCAGTAGTATTTGAGCCAGACTCTGGGTTCAAACCCGCGCCATTATCTGACACTTCAATCACGAGGAGTGATTCTTTGCGAGTAATCTGAATGGCAACATGACCACCGACAGCCCTTGGTTCAATCCCATGCGTCAGTGAGTTTTCCACAAGCGGCTGAATCAAAAATGGTGGTAAAACTTGAGCATTTGAAATGCCTTCACTGTTGATAGAAAACGTTAACCTTTCACCTAAACGAATTTTTTGAATACCTAAATATGCGTCAATCAAAGCAAGTTCTTGTTCAATGGTAGATTGTTCATTACGACTGTTTTTTAGTGTTACTCGTAATAACTCCGTTAGCTTTTCCAGCATGAGCTTGGCTTTATCATTATCAGTTTCAATCAAGGCACTGATTGTCGCTAGCGTATTAAACAAGAAATGCGGCTCAATTTGGCTTTGTAATTGTTTCAGTTGACTTTGAACCAACGCTTTATCTTGATCAGCCTGTCTTCGTTTTGCCGTTTCTAGGGCATTTTCAGCCACCAGCTTTTGTTCTTTTGTATAAAAGTAGTAATAACAAATGGTGCAAAAAACAATGCCAAGTAACACAACAGACTTCATACCAGACTGTGAGTCATCTAAGTATTCATCTAACCAGAAACGGGCGTTGAGTGTTCCAAATAATAACGAAAATACCATAGAGGTAGCAGCTTCGAGCAACTTAGAGATATTGGGGAATAACCGAACAATCACGAATGAAGACAATATTGCGCTATAACCAAAACCAAAGCTGATCAATAAATGATTTGCGATCCCACCTTCCCAAACCGTTTGTGTGGTAAACGCAATTAATACACAAAACAAACTAGTCAGTAATACACTTTTAATCCACGGAAAGTGCTTAGGTTTGATTCGTTGAGAAATGTTAAATGCCATTAGAATCGTCCTTTGATATTTAAAATGAATATATGGCTATCTGGTAGGTTGGCGTAAGCAGAATCACTTTTACCAGCTAAAAAGCGTGCAGCAAGTTCCAAATCAACCGAAGATGAACCACTATCGACCATTTGATAGTTAAGCCACTGAGTCACTATAAAGCCCCCATCTTCAGGAGAAATCAGTACATCTAAGGTTGGAGTCACATTGCTTAGCCATCCCCACGAATCATCTTGAGGTGTTTCATTCATGCCATCTGAAAAAATATGCGCCCATGCAGTTGAGTCTAATGTCCAATGAAACATGAGGTTATGCTGAACGATATTGGCGTGCTGATAACCCTGAGCATAGGAACCAGCCAGTGTGGCGGTTGCTGGGTTACTTTTTAATAGCGTTGCACTGTTGATTGCTTCTTTCCATTCAGAGCCACTCCATGCTCGGCTATCAAACCAGTATTCAAGAATAATACTATTGCCAATTTCATTCGCCCACGTTAAACCAACAAGCGCTTGATAAGCTTCCCCTTGCTCGGATAATTTTACAGGCTGCAAGTTATTTGGTTGTGTATTGGGCTGCTGGTAGCCAAGGCTGTGGCGCTGATACACCGCTGAACCATGAAACTCCCAAGCAAGATCAAGCACAGAGACCACACTTGCCCCAAGTAAGCCATGCCTAACGTCATCATAATAAGCGAGCCATTGGTATTCATGCTCTCCCACTAAACCATAACGGCGTATACCAAACCCTTGCTGTTCACTTTGTTGCTCTAATTCATTGGTGTATTGCGAATCACTATCATGAGAAGTCCAAGAGGAATCACTATAAATGAGCGTCCATTCCCCTAGCCCATCAAACGAAGAAAGAGAGAACACGCCAGCCCCTTCTTCTGCGACTATTCCGACAGGGTTTCGGCGGTAAGGTTTAATAACGTCAAGTGGGCGATAGCCATACCCAACTCCCCAATCTAAACGAACTTTCCCTAAGGTTACATCGAGATAATGATCACCAAGCCAGTCACTCGATAAATCCCATTCACCTTGCCAAAATAGCTCTCGAATAATGAATTCAGCTTCAAAGTCAGTGTCCGACGAACCGTAATTGGAATTGCTATCAACGGAAGTAAAATGGGAGCTATGACTGTATAAATCGTTGCCTTTGATCGCAAATAGACCCAGCCAGTTTTCGTAACCTACTTCTAAATCAAGCAGCGCATTAACCGATTGATAGCTGTGATCGCTTTGTAAGCTAAAAGGCGTTTCTCTGGATTGGGTGGTGTCTGCACTGATTTGCCAATCCCATGCAAACGACCAAGCTTGCTCTTGATAAGCACGATCTAACTCCGCACTTTCAGATGAAGACAACTCAGCGTGAGCATTTCCCCCCGCACATAGCAAACCCATCGCGACCAACATCTTCAATAAAGAAGGGACTTTCAAATTAGCGAATGGATGAGTAAACGAGTTCATGAACATAATTAAAGCCCTGAAACACTATTACGAGATAAATAGGCTGGGTTATAGAACTTATCCTCTAGCTTTTGTTCTGAAATTTCGAGGTACTCAATAACCGTCTTTTTATTGGGTTGAATCTTATCAAGTAGCGTCATCGCAACGACGCTCGGCAGTTCATTACGCACCCCTTCTTCAAACCATGCTTGCTTAGCTATTTTTCCTGAACGTAAGTACAGATCAGCCTTAATTGGAAAGGCTCGGTCAACGCTCACCCATAAATCGATGGTTTGGTAACTTGCCCCTTTGGTTTTCGATACCAACTTCAACTGATGCGCTTGTATGCTTTCACCTGAAGGTAAAGTTAGGCTTTGCTGCTGCACCCAAGAGCCTTGGTAATCTTCACTCCACGTTAAAGTTGAGATATCCCCTACCGACGCTTCACCTAAAAGTTTTTGCATTGGCGTAATACGAATAGGACGACGACTTTTCGGCATCAATAGCCAGTAGTTATCTTCTATCATGAGCATTTTTTGCCCCGCCTCTACCGCCGATTTAAACACAACTAATGATTCTCGATTTGGGCGCGTATAAACATTGTATTGACGTGTTTTGTCCAATTGCCCGCTTTCGTATAAGTTGACTAAGGAAATTACCTTTGAAGCCGCTTCTGAGTTGAGTCGGTAGCGATCTGCTTTTGCGATCATCTCGGTTACCGCTCTGTCGTTTACAGCTATGTCGTTTACAAATTGGCTATCTAAGCTTTGTGATGCATTCGCGATGTTACCCATGAACAAAAACACTATAAAAAAGCTGTTAATCAGGAAACGTTGAGAGCGTCTTATCTCTTTGAAGTTATACATACACTAGTGCCTCGGTAATGGGTTTATTCACGCCTTTTCTTGCAGAAAAGTAAGCCGCTGCTAAGCAAATCAACATCACACATAGTGTTGCGGCAGCAACTAGCTCAAAGGAGAAGTAGATATTCAGTGGGTAACCTTCCGATCTACCCGGTGGTGGTGGCATTTGAATATCAACCACCAGCAATAATAAGCTGATGAATGCACTGGCTATCGCGCCAACAGCGCTGCCTATCAATGCCAATAGTCCTGCTTCTCTTAAGAAACCAGAAACAATTTCCGATGGGTAACTACCAAGGGCGGCTAAGGTTCCAATTTCACGAGTGCGCTCGGTCACCGACATGGTCATGGTGTTGAACAAAGAGACAAAAACAACCAATGCCATCACAGCGCCCATGATCCCGAAAATACGGTCATAGAGATCTTTCACTTTGGTATAGAAAAATGCTCGATCTTGCCAAGGAGTGATCTCGATCTTTTGTGAGCTAAGATCTTGCGATAAAGAAGGCTTAGACAATTTACTTTCTAAGCGGGTTTGTACGGAATCGGTCAAAGCCGTTTCAAATAGGAAGACTGATAAGGTGCTGACTTTTTCTGATGCTAGAAGTTCTTGAGCGCTGGTAACGTGAACATACAGCTGACGTTTATCTAAATCTGGAACACCGGTTGAGTAGATCCCTTGTACTTTGAAATCGAAAGCGTTCAACGCGCCGTCACTGGTCGTAGCCAATAAAGTAACCCAATCACCGACCTCAACTTTAAGGTTACGAGCTAAATCAATACCCAGCATCACTTGCGGCTCTTGAGAATCATATCTAGGTGAATTCACATCCGATAGCGTGCTGCCGCTGCGAACGTCTAAGAACGGTCCTTTCATATCAAATTCACGTTCATTCACGCCCGTACCCATGAAGATATTCGTCTTAGTTCCGTTAGACACTAAGCCACTGAAATACACCCTAGGTTGCACACCACGTACATCTGTATCACCAATGATGTTTTGAATTAACGCTTGAGCATTATCTAAACCATTACTCAGCGGCATCTCCTCATCTTGCTCAAAATATCCAGGTACGCTCAAAGTTAAATGACCGGTATCACGAGCTGTGGATTCACGTAAAGACTCGTAGGTGTATAAGCCGTACCCACCAGCACTGGTTAACGCAAAAACAGCAATTGCGATAATTAAAACCGACAATAAACTTCGGCGACCATTACGCAGTAAATTCAACCAAGCTAAGCGTATAGGAGCCCAAACAGTTAATGCTTTCATAACACCGCCTCCAACTTAGTTGAGTGATGCAATTGTTCACCTAGAAGTTGACCATCCAATAATTCAATCACTCGGTCACAGCGCTCGGCCATTCGAGAGTCATGTGTCGCAACCACAAAGGTTGTCCCCATCTCATGGCCGAGTTCTTTCATAATATCAATCACGATGTTGGCTGTATGGCTGTCTAAACTTGCTGTAGGTTCATCAGCAATAACTAATGTAGGTTTATGGATCAAAGCTCTCGCAATCGCCACTCGTTGCTGTTGCCCACCAGACAAATTATCTGGTCGATGATGAATAAAATCACCTAATCCAACACGCTCTAGCATGTCGATTGACATAGATTCCTGCTGCGCTTTATCCAGACCATTTAGCATTAATGGATAAGCGACATTTTCTAGTGCCGTCATCACTGGGACTAAGCTGAATTTTTGAAATACAAAGCCCAGTTGCTGACGACGGAAGGTTGCAGCCGCAATTCGTTCTTTCGGATAGGGTTTATTATCCAAAGTGATTGCCCCTTGATAGTCCATATCCAGTAGGCCTAAAATGTTAAGCAAAGTACTTTTTCCTGAACCAGAAGGACCGCACAAGGCAACCATTTCGCCCTTTTGGATAACCCCACCCACACCTTGCAGCGCAGCCACAGTTTGAGTCCCTAGTTGGTAACTTTTCTTAATTTGATTGAATTGAATCATGCCGCTTCCCTCTCGTTCTTTGCTCTTTGCTCTGTATTTAGTATTGGGTATTAGATGTTTAGCTTTCTGAGCCTGCTTTTTCGACTAACGCTTTTGCGGTCATGGTTTCAATATTTGAACCATCTTGAGTTTCCATTTCAGCTAACCACGTTTTTGCTTGATTCATATCTTCAGCTCGAATCGCAGCTTCAATCGCATAACGGTAAACCCATGAAGTAGCAGCAAAGTGTTGTGCACGGAAGTTATCTTCAGCTAATAAAGCGATGAACAAGTCATAGCCTCGCTCGAAGTGGTTAAACATATCGGGTAGAGAAGAGTAAGTAACCGCTGCCATAGCGCGAGTCAGGTAAGCCTCTGGTAACCCTTGAATTCTCTCTTGTTCATGGATTGGCGTTTCAAAATCACTCAACAAGTGCAAAGACTTATCAATGGTCGCTAGCCCCTTTTCTACGAACTTCATTTTGTTCCAAGGTAGAAAAGCATCTCGCCCCATTAAGGTTTCAGTACTACCTAGGTAAACCAAGGTAAGAGGCGTCGCCCCTTCTTTTTCTAAAGTTGCATTCAATTGCTCATATGCCACTTCAACCAAATCTTCATCACCTTGAGCAGCTTGGTTGTAAATAGAAAGCGTTTCATTATTGGGATTGGCATTCACCGTAAATGGCGCGGAAAAAAGTAAAGATGCAGCTAAACCTAGCATTGGTACTTTAAGCGCAGAGCTGAAGGTTGTTTTGATCTGCTTAAAACAAGCAGTAGAAGAGAAGGTAGTGACATGAGTATTCGAAGTTAGATGTGTCATAGCGGCGATTTCCTTTCATAAATTGATGATGAAAGATTAACCGTAAATTGTCATGACGAAAGTTGAATGCGACGAAAGGTATTTAATGGGCGTGAATGGGAATTAAGTGGAGTAAACGGTATTGATACCGCTTGAATGGATAGGAAAGGGAAATAAGCCGAAGTTTGAAACGACAATGCCCCATTATGCCGAGGTAAACCAAACAAACACAGAAAACGAGGAAAACAATGGCTGCAAAACAGGCAGCCATTTTGATTAAAAACTAGCGATTAAGAAGCCAACGATAAAGTACGCTAACCACACTCTAGATTTTAGACTCTGCCGCAACGGCTTTCATCAATACCGAAGTATCCATTCGGCCTTCACCAGAGTCAGATAACGCTTTATACGCTGCCATAGACTTCTCAGTAAGCGGTAAACGCACACCTTGACGTTCAGCTTCATCTAAGCAGAAACCTAGGTCTTTAATCATCCAATCAATGGCAAAGCCAAAATCGAACTTATCTTGAGCCATGGTCACAGCACGGTTTTCCATCTGCCACGAGCCTGCGGCACCATTTTTAAGGCAATCAACCAATGTTGGAATATCAAGTCCTGACTTTTCAGCCAAAATCAAACCTTCAGACAAACCATTCAACACGCCTGCAATACAAATTTGGTTAACCATTTTTGCACGTTGACCTTGGCCGACATTACCCATAAGCACTGAAGATTTGCCATACGCTTCGAAGATAGGTTGCAGTTCATTAAATAATACCTCGTCACCACCGCACATGATCGTTAAAACGCCATTATCAGCCCCGGCTTGCCCGCCCGAAACTGGCGCGTCCATAAAGCGAACACCCACTTCTTTGGCTGCTTTATCTAGCTCTTCAGACAATAAAGCTGACGTAGTCGTATGATCAACAAGAATCGCACCTGATTTCATTGCTGCTAACGCACCCGTTTCGCTGGTGGTCATACTGCGAACGTCATCATCATTACCCACGCAAACTAAAACCACATCAGCGTCTGCAACACAATCCGCCACCGTTTCAGCAGCTTGGCCTTGATACTGCTCAGCCCAAGATAATGCTTTAGCATAAGTTCGATTAAACACAGTAACGTCAAAGCCCGCATTTTTCAGGTGCCCTGCCATAGGGAAACCCATTACTCCGAGTCCGATAAAACTTACTTTCATTCCTTTCTCCTTTTATTTGACGGGCGCTAAATGGTGAAATGATCGAACACCTTCAATCAAAGCATCAATGAGCAACGTCAGTGCCTTTGGCTGGTATTTTCTTTCTTTGTACACTAAATAAGCTTGGCGATCACTACGATGATATTCAGGTAGCAATTGAATAAGATTCATCTCAGGCAATACATGGCGAAACGGAAGTGAAGCAATGCCAATTCCTTTTTCAACAGCAGCGGCGACCGCTCGAATATCATTCACAATCAACTTAGGTTTGATTTTAACAACGTGCTTTAGGCTCTCACCATGATACACAGGCACCTGTAACTGCTGATCAACACAAACCCAATCATGGTTTTCTAAATCAGAGGGGGCATTTATGTCTGAATGCGAGCTTATATATTCAGGGCTAGCAAAGAAGCCATGTCGCGCCTTAAATAGTGGTCTGGCAATCATACCGTCCAAAGCTGATATATCAAATGTCATCAATAAATCACGGTCTGTTTGAGGGGCGATCTGCTCTTGGCTTAAAACCAAATCAAGCTGAACTTTAGGATATTGAGTAAGGAAGGTTTCAATCGTCTTACTCAAAAATCCAGTATAGAAGTTATGGGGAGCCGCGAGTTTTATAGTGCCTTGAACAACGGTTTTCTCTTGCAACAAACCTTCAAATGCCGATTGAATAGATTCCATCCCGCTGCTGAAGGCTGCAAATGCCAACTCCCCGTCAGCTGTCGCCACCAGCTCACGCCCTTGCTTCTCAAGCAACCGAACATTAAGCCGATCCTCCAATGCAGTGAGTCGACGTGACATGGTTGATACAGGGAGCTGTAAACGTTTAGAAGCCGACAGCAAAGAGCCTTCTTCTACAACGGTACAAAACAAAAATAGATCATCCACGTTTCCATATATGGAATTCATACTTCTATATCTGCCTATTATTCTCAATATTGATTAACGGTAAGCTTACCTGATTGAAACAACAGATACGAATATAAACAATTAAGTGAGATTTTATGAGCAGAAAACAATTTTGGCTAATAACACTAATGTCTTCTTTCACCATGGCATCCATGATGTCTGGCATTATTTCAGGCTACAAGATGGGTTTTAGTGCAGACTGGCCACCAGTTTGGTTACAAAGCTTTCTATTAGCGTGGCCATTTGCCCTATTATTGAATTTAACGGTACTGCCACAAATAAGGAAGTTAGCTGAGTGGTTATGCAAACCAAAATCTCCAGCACACACTGATACCAACAAAGTTACTTCAGTAAGCAAATAGTTAAGCGGGCAAGCAACGGATCACTAGTAACGTATAGTTGGTAGTTGGTTATGTTGGTAAAGAAGTTGGTAATTGGTAATTGGTAATTGGTAATTGGTAATTGGTAAATCAATGATATTGATGACTATAAAGAAAGTGAAAATGAAAGTTAAAATGTAGATTTAAAATTGGGTGGGACATATAGAAAGCGGAAGTATGATCAAGGTTGTTTTGTGGTTTAAGTACAAAGAGACGTTTACGTATAAAAAAACCGAGCACTAGGCTCGGTTTTTATTCAACTCTTCAATTCACAATTTTTAAGCTTAGATCAGTGTTAGCCGATAAGAGAAAATTGCGATTGATGCAGTATCTATTACTGCTCAGCGTTATGGTAAACCTGCTGAACATCATCACAGTCGTCTAGCATATCTAGGAACTTCTGGAACTTCTCAGCGTCTGCTTCTGGGATTTCAACGTGATTTTGAGGTACGAACGTGATCTCTTCAACATCCAGAGTTAGCTCTGGGAACGCAGTATTTAGCGCAGTCTTAGTTTTGAAGAATTCAGTCGTTGGAGCGAATACAGTGATCACACCGTCTTCTAGCTCAACGTCAGTCACATCAACGTCGTCCATCATTAGCGTTTCTAGAATGATTTCATCATCTTCGCCAGCGAACTGGAATACAGCTTGGTGAGCGAACATGTGAGAAACCGTACCTTCAACACCGATTTTCGCGCCAGTTTTTACGAAACATTGGCGAACATCTTGGAATGTACGGTTGCCGTTGTCTGTTAGACAATCAACGATTACGCTTGTACCACCTGGGCCAAAACCTTCGTAACGAGCAGGTTGGAAGTCTTCACCGCCGCCGCCGTTTGCTTTATCGATCGCTTTGTCGATAACGTGTGCTGGTACTTGGTCTTTCTTCGCTTTAGCAATAAGGTGCTTAAGAGGTAGGTTCATGTCTGGGTCAGAACTGCCGTTCTTAGCCAGTACGTAAATCTCTTTACCGTATTTAGAATAAACTTTAATTTTTGCGCCTGCAGTTTTCGCCATAGAGGCTTTGCGCACTTCAAAACTTCTTCCCATCGGGATGTTCTCTCTAATTCAATTAACGGGGCAAATTCTAGCAAAAAGCTGTGTCATTTCAATTCAACAGCCTTGCTGAGTAACAGAAAGCCACAATTATGCGACACCCATTACTCGTTTGTATTTATCTACAGACTGCTCAAACCAAATCTTTTCTTGTGGATCCTCTAATTTCATAGATTGCTCTACAAGGGCTTCAGGACCACATTTGGCTTGCTTCAATTTCCATACAAGGAAAGAAGCTTGCTTATCCAGCTCGATTTTATTTTTCTCATCGGGCGGAAGTAATGAAAGGTTGATAGACATGTGCAGCCTTAGTCAGTAATACACTTGGTCGGGAAATATAGCACATTGCCACCCAGTAAAACCAACATATTGAGCACAATCTCAGGGCTTAACCCTTAATGCTAGGGGCTGAATCAAAGTTATTTCTTAATTTTGATTCTTTAACGAATCTTATGTGTATTTTTTCCCACCGGAATAACTAAATCCGGTATATAACGGACAACCACCTCTTTCAATGCGTGGTGGTTCACGGGTTTAGATAGAAACTCATCCATTCCCACATCAAAACATAAGTGCTTATCTTCCATCACAACATTGGCGGTTAAAGCTGCAATAGGAGTCGGTTTACGTCCACTTGATGACTCAAGTTGACGAATCTGTTTAGTTGCTTCAAAGCCATCAAGCACAGGCATTTGGCAGTCCATAAAGATCATTTGATAATCATACAATTTATACATATCAACGCCAATTTTACCATTTTCAGCAATATCGACATGTAACCCTAGCTTGGTCAACATCATTTTTGCTACTTGCTGGTTGACTAATGAGTCTTCAACCACAAGCACTTTATACGCTTCGGCTTGCTCTAAAGACTCTGAATTCAAGTTAGTATCTGTGTTCTTAGCAACTTCATGAGCCGGTTCTTGCCTTTTCATTTGAGTAGGTACATCTGCGCTAGGTTTTGAAGTTCTAGACATCTCAGGTTTTGGAATCTCAGCCCTTGATGTATCAAATATATTCATTCTATCTTGGGTATGAGAAGGCGAGACATGCTCCTGCGAATATTGAACTTCAATATTTTCTGATAGTGCCTTTCGGATGAGCCACTTAAGTTGGTTGTCTTGGTATGGTCGAGCCAAATAAGCCACAAAGCCAACTCGTTTTGCCAATTCTTCATCACGGGTCTCTGGGCAGGCAGACACCATCACTAAGCGTGGGCATTGCGATTGGAATCGATTAATTAAGGCTTTGGCCAGTTCAAACCCATCCATTCCTGGCATGACTTTATCGATTAAAACAAGATCATAGTGTTTGTTATCTATGATGGACTGCTGAACCAAGTCAACCGCCACTTTTGCATGCTCACAGCACATAGAACTGGCACCAAATGATTGCAATTGCGAGGACGTAATACGCATATTGAATTGGCTGTCATCCACCAGCAATACCGATAGTGATTCAAAATCGACGTTTCGTTTACCTAAAACATCACTCGAGTCAAAATCAATAGTGAAGTAAAAGGTACTTCCTCTGTCTTCTTCACTGACGACTTTTAGTTCTCCCCCCATTAACGCGACGATTTTCTGGCAAATCGCGAGCCCAAGACCAGTTCCGCCATAATTACGAGTCGTACTGCCATCAGCTTGCTGGAATTTATCAAATACGGACCGAATCTTATCTGGCGCAATACCAATTCCGCTGTCTATTACTTCAAAACGAATGCTCACTCTGCCCATATCTACAGGCTCTTTATCCAACTGCATGTGGAGGTGAACGTAACCACTTTCCGTAAATTTAATGGCATTGCCGACTAGATTATTAAGTACTTGTCTTAGTTGAGTTCCATCACCACTCACCATACAAGGAATGCGGTGATCGATAGTCAACTTAAACAGCAAACCTTCTTGTTCAGCTTTAACTCTAAAAGTGGATTCAACGTCAGCAACAATATCGGCAAGTTTTAAAGGCTCATATTGCAACTCTAACCGCCCCGCTTCAATTTTGGAGAAATCGAGAATGTCGTTGATTAAGTCAAGTAGAGTGAGTGAAGAAGTGTTGAGCATCTCGATATATTCTTTCTGCTCTTCGGGCATATCCATATCCGAAAGCAGTGAAGATAACCCTATAATTCCATTCATTGGAGTACGAATTTCATGGCTCATATTGGCTAAAAATTCACTCTTATTTCGGTTGGCATTCTCTGCCACTTCACGGGCTTTTTCTAACTGTTCATAATGCTTACGCACTTCTTCTATCGATTGATTGTAGTTGTTTTCTAAAACGGTAATTTCATCATCATAATGAGATTTAGAAGGTTTCAATAATGCAGGCTTATTACCTTCTTCAAAATGGCGAATTTCAGAGGACATGGTCATCAAGCGTTTTACGACTAAGTGATAAACCACGGACAGGCAAACAATAGAAAGTAGGAAAATTTTAATGGCTTCAAACAATAATAAAAGGCCAATTCGCTGACCGAAGTCTTGCAGAATCATACTCAAGTCCGACTCGACAGTAAGCGTCGCAAGGTAATACTCTTTTCCGCCCATCTCATAAACCATATCCCATGATTGAGAGTGCGACTGTTCCGCAGGCGAAGTACCAAGATCAACTAAAGTTTCATTCTTGTCTTGGATAAATACATGGCTCACGACAGGCAAACGAAAAATCCCTTCGGCTTGAACCAAAAGCTGATCACGATCTTCCACCCATAAACTGGAACTTAATCCTGATAGGTAACCCGCTTCGACTTGTTCAATTTGAGAGCTGATGTACGAAACTCGGTTTTGGTATTCAACATACAAGCTTAAAGCTGTCACTATTACGGTAAACAAGGTACTGATAACAATGATGACTCCCAGTAACTGGCGAGATAATCCTACATAGCGTCTATCCATTTTCACCATACTTTAGTACCTATTTTTATCTCAAACATCATATATTCAACTAGTATTATAGTAGTAAATCAATAACTACTCAGGGAAGGTTATGCACAAATCCATTATGATCACTTCATTAGTCAGTTTACTTTCAAGCTACTCTCTGATGGCTTCCGAATCCGTTCACTATTACGTGATAGCAAACCAGGCTCAACCTTTTCAAATAGAAACTAATGGTAGTGACCACAGCGGAATGGTGACTGATATTGTTCAAGCGGTCTTTCAAGGCTCACAATATGAATTAGAATTCCACACCTACCCTTTTAACAGAATGATCACATTATTAGAATCTCAGCAACAAAATAACTGGATCACTTATGGTAGCCCTACATGGGGAAATATTCAGTCGCGTAACTTATCTGACATCCCAATTTACAATGTAAAACACACATTATTGAGCAGCCAATCTAAACCTTTTAATTTTGAAAATATGGATGATCTAGAAAACAAAGCCGTTGTGCTGTTGTTAGGGTTTGAGTACCCAAACCTCGACCCTTATTTTCAGGAAGGGCAAATAGAAGAATTAAGAGTTAAGGACTACACAGCCGCTTTCCGAGTGCTTAAACGTATTCCGGGCGATACTGTATTCGTTGAAATGGAATCTCGTGTTAAATATAACTTAGCGAAGCAAAACTTAGATCAAAGTACTTTCCAACTTCAAAATTTTGATTCTGTCATTCCTAACTACCCCATACACCTTGCTTTTGATCCTCAAATGGACCCTGAGATACAAAGCTTTATTAACCAGCGACTCGTTACCCTCAAAGCAAATGGTCAATTGGATAAGATCGTTCAACAGTACTGATAAATGCCATGCCATAAGTGTCTCGTTTACTATCAAAGAAAACAAAAAAGCCCCAATTCCGGTTGGGGCTTCATTTTATTTTCTATATAGGCTGTTAAATAACGAATAACTAGCGGACTTTTAAATAACTAACGCACAAAGCTCTCATCGAACATATGCCCTAGTTTTTCAGCTTTTGTTTTCAAATAGTGGTTATTGTGTGGGTTATTCCCTTCTTGAATGGCAACACGCTCTGCCACGTTTATGCCTGATTTTTCCATAGCTTTTACTTTTCGAGGGTTGTTTGTCATAAGCCGTACAGAGTTAATATCCAAGAAGCTCAACATACCTCTGCAAAAAGAATAATCTCTCATGTCAGCCTCAAAACCCAGTCTTTCATTTGCTTCTACTGTATCAGCCCCATCATCTTGTAGGTGATAAGCTCTTATCTTGTTTATGAGCCCTATCCCACGCCCCTCTTGCCTTAAATAGAGCAAGACTCCACTCCCTGCCTCCACTATATTTTCCATCGCTCTAGAGAGCTGAAAGCCGCAGTCACAACGGGCACTAAATAAGGCATCGCCAGTTAAACATTCAGAATGAAGACGAATAAGCGGTGAAGCTTGTTCAGATAAGTCACCATAAACTAATGCCAAGTGCTCTTTTCCCGTAGCCCGCTCAACAAAACCATACATTTGGAATGTTCCCCATTGGGTTGGGAGCTTGGCTTTATCGACAAAATCCACATGATTAAATGGTTCGGTTTGTTGGAGGTTCTGACGAATATCCATAAGAATATGACCCAGTTTATTTTGACCCGAGCCATCTCCTCCATCTCCCCAAAAGGAATCAATATGCGAATGTTCTTTAATAATCGAATCGCCAGTACTGGCAAGTAAATGTGAAAAGTATCGGTTTTGTTTAAACTTTTCGGTGACAATGAAACGCATTACGTCCACTTTTATTTCATCCCACTCGCTACGAACTTGATCCTCATATTGACGACTTAAGATAAACGCGTCTTCAGGGGAAGCGGCGTAAAAAATTTTTTGCCTAAGCTCTGAAGAAGTAAACTTCATTGCCTGATAATAATGTTCACTCGTTGCCCAAACTTGATCATTCACTTCAATAGGAGAACTGGCGAAATTGGAAAGGTAACCGTTGCTGTCTTCTGGTTCATAGAAAAGCACATCACTTGACATAACTGACTCCTAGCACAACAAATAGTGTAAAACCTATGCAGTAGGTTTTATAATTATAGTTTTCATTTTAAAGCTAGTGTGGGTAACGTTAGGTGTCAAATTGGGCGGGGACAAGGGGCTATAGTTCTGAATAAGAACATTACATTTAGAATGTTATGGCTGGTGGAATTGGCTTTTCCAAGATTTATCAATTAACCATTTGATAAATAATAAAAAGGGCGGCTTCCTGCCCCCCTGTCAAATAAACCAATTTACAACTTAAAGCTTAGTTAGATTAAAGCTAAGAAATTTTAAGCTTAATGAATCAAACCTAACTCTCGTGCTTCTTCAAGGCTCAATCCACTTTCACGGATTTCTCTGAGCGCTTCAATACGGCGACGAGCTTCTGCTGACTTCACCTGTTTTTCTGGTTTTAGGGATATCTGTTCATCCGCATCCCATTTGTTTGTTATGTTTGTCATTTCATCATGGTTGATAGAATTAATGGACATATTTTCCTCCGAAAGCACCATGTAATGGACAAGTAATCTGTAGCAAATGTGCATTCGCTTGTTAAGAAAATCTGTACTGAAATGTGATGATTTCGACTGTTCGTAAAGCGAAATAATAATTTCATCAATTATGCTTTGCCAAAGCCATTTTCTAGAATTACAGTTAAAAGATTCCCCGTCGAAAAAGTCATTTGATCCAACTCTCATTTCTCAAGTCATCCTTTCTGTCTCTATTTGAAAATTCCTTACATTCTCTAAAAATATTTACGAGTCAGTTCAACCTTTTTTAGTCACCTACTTCTCTTTAAAGTCACAAAAAGATAATGATAATAATTATCATTACATTAAGAGTAACTTCAATGACTGCAGAACTCACTCCTCCTCCACTTCTCGATGTGAAGAACCTTTGTGTCGACTACATCACCGATGATGGCGATTTTAACGCCGTTAAATCAGTAAGCTTTTCCATTGCACCAGGTGAAATATTCGGGCTTGCCGGCGAATCAGGCTGTGGGAAAAGTACCATTGCTTTTGCCATCAACCGATTACACAAGCCACCAGCGTTTATTTCTGGTGGGGAGATCATCTTTAACGGCTGCGATCTGCTGAAACTCTCCGATTCCTCGCTCAATACTTTGCGCTGGAGTGAAATTGCCATGGTATTCCAAAGTGCGATGAACTCTCTCAACCCTGTTCTTCCAATTCAAGAGCAGTTTGCTGATGTATTACGCCACCACCAAGGCATGAGTGATGAACAGGCAAAAGATCGCGCAGAAAAGCTGTTAGATCTCGTCAATATCCCTCGACACCGCTTAACTGAATATCCACATCAATTTTCAGGGGGCATGCGTCAAAGGTTAGTCATTGCTATCGCTTTATCGCTCAATCCGAAGTTGATCATCATGGATGAACCCACTACTGCGCTTGATGTAGTAGTACAACGTGAAATATTGCAACAAATCTATCAACTGCGTGAAGAGTTTGGCTTCTCAGTATTATTCATCACTCACGATTTGGCATTAATGAGCCAATTGTGCGATCGCATTGCCATCATGCGCTACGGAGAAATCGTAGAAGTAAACCAATCTCATGAGATCCGAAATAACCCGCAGCATGCCTATACACAAAAGCTGTGGAGTTCATTCCCTAATATTCACGAAACCAAACAAGCAATCGCTAGCTAGGAGCTCACATGACGCAACCAATAATGCAAGTTAAAAACCTCGTCAAAGAATTCACAGTCGGCGGCGGATTAGGAAAAGAAGACATATTCAGAGCCCTACATGGTGTTAGTTTCGATCTTTATGCAGGTAAAACTCTGGCTTTGGTCGGTGAGTCTGGCTGTGGAAAAAGTACTTGTGCGCGCTTGATGACCAAAGTCTACCCGCCTACTGAAGGTGAAATTTTATTTGAAGGCAAAGACATTCGTGAATTAAAGAATCGAAAAGACGTACTGGATTACAGAGGAAAAGTACAAATGGTTTTTCAAGACCCATTTGGTTCCCTCAACCCAACTCACACAATAGAACACCACCTAACCAGACCTTTAAAGATTCATAAGCAAGTCAGTGGTAATACACAGTTGCAAGATCGTTTGCTTGAATTACTAAAGCAAGTGGAGTTGCCAAAAGAAACGTTAGCAAAATATCCACATGAATTAAGTGGCGGACAAAGACAGCGTGTGAACTTGGCACGTGCGCTGGCCGTTGGTGCAAAAGTCATACTTGCAGACGAACCAACATCAATGCTCGATGTATCCATCCGATTAGGTGTGCTAAACCTCATGCAACGCATGAAGAAGGACTTAGGGATAGGGTTTCTATACATCACGCACGATCTCGCGACAGCTCACTACATAGCGGAAGAGACCGCTGTAATGTACAAAGGGCAAATTGTCGAGTGGGGTTCAACAGAGTCTATTTTGACGAATCCTCAGCACCCATACACAAAATTACTGATCTCTGCGGTACCCGATCCTGATTTACCATTTGGCGAACTTGTTAAAAATGAACCAAACTATTCAGTAGACGCCGATGTAATTCGAGAACAGAGTGGCGTCGTTCAAGAAAACGTTCATCAAGTTAATGAAAATCACTTTGTTAAACAGTGGGATAATGTCGCATGAATGATCTAGATGCATGGTTAGAAAAGATCGGCGCTTGGTATAAAAACCAGAAGCATGATCAAGTATTAGCATTACAACCTTTGATCTTAAATCCACCAGAAACAGTGTGGGGTCCAAAGATCACAGATCAACAGAGCAAAGGTATTGCTTGCTGGCTTGATGGCTGTTTGCGCTTACATACTTTCTACCTGCATCATGATAGTGAAAAGGCATATCAATACCTCATGTTGGCTTACAGTAAGTTGCAATCTGTCTGTTGTGATCTAATGGCTGAACAAGGCTTGAAAGAATGGTGTGTGAAACGAATACAGCATTTGTGTGTGTTAGCGCTCGAATTCAGCAACCAACAACGAGATATTACTTGGCAAAGAGAATCGGAAAATTTGATCGAATCTCATGTGAAATTCATGTCTTCGATCTCTTGGAACGATGATCAAGTAGCAAGCTCAATAAGATCGCATTAATTGGAAGCATGATCATGGATACCGTGATCATCTTTCATTTTGTCTCTTATGATCATCACCTTGAATTTTAAGCAAAAAAAAGCGAGTTCATTAAGAACTCGCAAAAATCAATTCAGTATGATGTAACAATATGAGCCAATCTATTAATCATCAGAAAGGACAAAAAGGTTGTCTATTCGGGATAAATAATAACCAGCCACTGAGTTTGTAATGTCAGTTCATTGTCAGCGTTATGTTCAATTATCATCAAATCTTGGATTCAGCAGTTAATGACCAATCGCCACTTCATCTAAAGCCAAAAAGACGTTTTCATCGAGATGTCCTTCATAGACTTGCTTACATACTTTACGTCGAACCGCTAAACCTGAAATTAAACGCTCTATAGATAAGTGCTTATTGGTACTTCGGTCATTGTATAGCTCAATCACCTTACTCAAGGTTTCATAACTCAACACTTCACCATCGACTCTCAGCCAATCAAGCTTCTCAACCAGCTCTGAGCATTCATCTTTGATTGAAGCGTGTGAGTGCCCTGTCATTGCAGACAATGCCGTTATACTGCGTTCTAGAGCTTCTGATGACGTATATTTAGATAGAGTAATCATTATTTCATCAGCATTGATTTCAACAGAGTGCTTACGTAATTTAACACGACGTCCTAGCTTTCCTCTTGGCGAAGGCGCTTTACGTTGAATAGGTTCAAATTCACCATCAATAATTTCAGAAAGCTCTTCTAATTTTTGTTTAGAAACCATCTCGTTTCGGAGTGGGTTTGGTAGCGTCGGAGCCATGTTTCGTTTACCCGCATTCGTGGTACGAGCACGAGAATAACGCAATACTTCTTCAACATTACACTTAATGTCCACTTGGTAATCTGTCGCTTTTCCTTTATCGCTCAGGGTATTGATCGTTAAGTGGTAACCCCAAAGGTTAACCTGGAAATGCTCAGCGGTATTTTCCACTTCCCCTAACTTTCTTAACTCTCGAATAAGATCCATAGAAAAACGGCGCCAATCGATATTACGAGCAAGTTTTTGGTTAAGTTCACTTAAAAGCATGCTATCAGAATGACGACGTGCCATACGGCTTCTGAAATAAGAATACATTTGGAAAACAAGTGTATGTTGCTTAAGAATTTCAGGAGGAAATAGGAAGAAATAATCTCTTGTCAGTAACTCTTCATAGAAAGATGGTTCCCAAACCAGGATGTATAGGTTTGGTTTAATGCGTATTTCGCCGTCAGCGCCCTCTGTAGGTGCTTCTTCTGATGCAGTGATAGTACGGGCTAGAAATCTAAAACGATCGCTCTTAAAGCCTTCTGGCATGTTCTCACTTAACCAGCGCCCCGTTAGTTCATGCAATTGAAAATCGGTAAACTCAATACGATCAATACTATCGCGAATTGAATCACGCGCAGGTCCACTGTCTTTTTTACCTCTTAGAGACAAAATATCAGTGATATACAACGGCGTTTTATTCGGAGTGTGCTTAGCGTCTAGGTGATAATCGTCTTGGTGGTGATCGTGATATTGAACCGTCAGCGTAAACAGCGCAAATAACGTCATGAGATCATCAACAGTCATAATATTTTTTGAAGATCGAGTCTCGATCACCGCTCGAGTTCCAGAGATCGAAACCATCGATTTTTGGTAATTTTTACGAGTTCTTGGTGGAGCAAGTGCTTGATCGATGATTCCAGCCCAATTTGTTGGAGAAACAATAAATTGGTCTGCTTCATCTTTCATTGAAGGTGGTGTGTTTAACCCATGTTCAGTTAGTAAACGTTTGTTTACTTGTGTTTGAGCTAATGCTTTCGAGCGTTTTTGTTTTTCTGATTGTTTTACCGATTCAGTGACTAAGCTTGTAGCCCCCAATACAGATATAAGCTGGCTAGGGTTAACAAAACGATGAAGCATGGTTTTACCGGCTAAACCCTCTTCAAATCTAACAGGGTGTTGTTTAAATAAGCCAATGTTTACCGCCGCTCTTAACCGTTGCTGGAGCGCAGCTCGCGTGACTTGTCCATCGGTTGATTCAATTATCTCTGTAGTAGAAACGTAGCCATCTTTGCTACTGAAACCACGTAGTGAAATTAAATTGAGTAATTCTACGATGCTTTTAGTGACACCTTTGAAATGCTGATACTGATCAATCCACTCCACAGCTGCTTCAGAGACTTCAAACAAATGACCATCTTTATGGCTGCGGGCTTTTATTAATAATTTATCTTCAGGTTTCATTGTTGATCCGTATCACACTAGCCGTAATATCACTATAGTTCCTGAAGGATAAAGAAATTTTGATCATAAATAAAGAGAATTTATTGGCTTTTAAATAACTGATCTTTTTGATTAATATGATCTATATTGATTAAGTGATCTAATGATCTGGTTGCGATTTGGGTTGTATCTACCTGTTAATAAAGGGTTTAATTTTTAAGGCTTTGAAAGCATGATCATATAAAGCCCGAAACTATGATCATTTAATATTGAAAGTATGATCACAGATATCTAGAAACATGATCATTAGAGCGGTACAAAGATGATCAAGTAGCACCCGAAAGAATGATCATCTTATGTGAACACGTTATCCACAGCCCAGAAGTATTGGGGAGGTTTTTGGGTGTCTTCGCTCGCGGCATTATGGGAATTCTCTATGGAAGAATGATCACGGCAAAGTGAATTTGGATGAATTTTAGTCACTTAAAGTGTTTTATAAGTAGTTGCGTTACCCTCACTCTTTAATGTATTGAAGTTCCCGTTATTGGTCTGTATTTGGATAAACCTGAAAGCATGATCAGGAAATGAGCTAAATATGTTTTTCTATTATGTTTGTTCATTGGATTTTGGGGCTAGCCTTATAAATAGGACTCAAATGCCCAGTACATCTACGTTTATCCGTAATCTAGACTAAAAATATCATGCTTCCGCTATTTGTTTATCTTGATCATTTTTCCGAAAGTGGATCTTCTTGATATGACGAATCTTAAGATCAATATAAACGCATTTAAACCTTGATCATGTTTCCTGACCTGTCTGTAAATTATTCATTTCTATCATTGTTATCTCTTGATCATTCTTCCACAGTTAGTGGTGTATTTATATACAACGATATGAGTAAATGAATTCAGAGGACAATTTTCGTCTAAGTAGACACCTCGTTATCTTCAATAATTAAAAGTACAATCCAAATCACATTTGCCGTAGTTTATGCATAAATTTCAATCGTTCCGAAGATTATATTTTTTATCATCATTTACATTGTAAATAGGTGATGCTGTAACATTTTTATTATTGTTAACTTTGTCTGGTGTTTACTCTCGTTTTATTAATATATTTGTTCATTATTTCTATCGATTTACACAAACTATCGATTTGTTCGTTTATTTTATGTGATATTGCTCCTGAATGTATGTTCATGTTTTTGTTGGTTTTGGTGTTTATTGCTGTACAATGTGTGCAGGTTAATCATTACGGATATTGGCAATGAAAAGAGAACAAACGATTGAAAATCTCTATCAACTAGCCGAACAGACACAACAGGTTCAGGCTGATCGCATTGAGATTGTTTTAGAAGAGAGAAGTGATGAGCACTTTCCTCCTATGTCTAAAGCTTTAATGGAAACACGTTCGGGTTTAACTCGTCGTAAGTTAGATGATGCGATTAATAAACTTGAAGCTGAAGGTCATCAATTTACTAAGAATAATGCTAACCATTATTCTATTTCTCTTGAAGAAGCACACATGCTTATGGATGCGGCTGGTTTGCCGAAATTCCATGAACGCAAAAAAAATGTTGATCATAAACCGTGGATTATTAACGTACAAAACCAGAAGGGTGGTACAGGTAAATCCATGACTGCGGTTCATCTTGCGGCTTGTCTATCGCTCAATTTGGAAAAGCGTTACCGCATTTGTTTGATTGACTTGGATCCACAAGGGTCACTTCGTTTGTTCTTGAACCCTCAAATTAGTGTATCTGAACACGAAAACATTTATTCAGCTGTCGATATTATGTTGGATAACGTGCCAGAAGGTGAAGACGTTGATATTGAATTCTTACGTAAGAACGTTTTATTACCGACTCAATATCCTAACTTAAAGACAATTTCTGCATTCCCTGAAGATGCGATGTTTAACGCAGAAGCGTGGCAGCATCTTTCTCAAAACCAGTCTTTAGATATTGTTCGTTTATTGAAAGAGAAATTAATTGATAAGATTGCTGATGATTTTGACGTCATCATGATTGATACCGGTCCACACGTTGATCCACTGGTTTGGAATGCAATGTACGCATCTAATGCGTTACTTATTCCATGTGCTGCTAAGCGTTTGGATTGGGCTTCTACGGTTAACTTTTTCCAACATTTACCGACTGTGTATGAAATGTTCCCAGATGACTGGAAAGGTCTAGAGTTTGTTCGACTCATGCCAACCATGTTTGAAGACGACAATAAAAAACAAGTTTCAGTTCTGACTGAGATGAACTATTTATTGGGTGACCAAGTGATGATGGCAACCATACCAAGAAGCCGCGCATTTGAAACGTGTGCCGATACTTACAGTACTGTTTTTGACTTAACAACAAGCGACTTTGAAGGGGGCAAAAAGACACTTGCTACCGCTCAAGATGCTGTTCAAAAAAGTGCTTTAGAACTGGAACGCGTACTTCATAGTAATTGGTCTTCACTAAATCAGGGGTAAGTAACACATGGCAATTAAAACTTCAGACTTAAACGCAAAGCTATTTGGAAAAGCGAATAAGCGTCGTGTTGTGACTCCTCAAGAGGCTCAAACGGCGGCGAAAGAACAGGCTCAAATTATCGAGCTTTCTGTCGCGGGTGAAGACCTAGTTTCGTTTGAGTTGGTGCGTATTCCTGCGGATCAGGTTGCAAACAAAACGGTAGTATTTGAAGAAAATGCCCGTGAACAATCATTTCTAAATGAACATGCATTATCAGATGTTCTTACGACTTTAAAAGAAAGAGGTCAGCAGTATCCAGCTGTCGGTCGTAAGAATAAAGATGGCAAGATTGAGGTACTTGACGGTAGTCGTCGTCGTATGTCTTGTATTCTTGCTGGTAAAGAGTTCTTAATCTATGTTGCTGAAGATATTAATTCAGAGCACGCTAAGTTCCTTTCTGATGTCGCTAATGCTCATAAGCCACTTTCGTTATACGAGAAAGGCAAAGAGATGCAAGCGAAACTCGATAAAGGCGAAGCTGAAGATCAAAAAGCACTCGCTAAAATCTTTCAGTGCAGTGAAGCATTAGTGAGTGGGGCGCTAAAAGCGGCGGCTTTACCACTGGAATTACTGCAAGCTTATCCTAATGTCAGCGATTTGGGTCGCCCAACGATTGTTAAACTGCATAAACAATTTGTCGGTTTAACTGACGAACAGCAAATCGTTTTACTTGATAAGTGTACGGGTTCAGAAGGGTTTGTTTGGCAAAGAAGCGATGCTCAAGGCGTGGCTCGTTTGACAAAAGATGTGACTGAAACGCTCGAAGCTTGGATTTTAGAATTGGTTCCTGCACCTGTGAAAAAATCGTCACCGAAAGTTGATTTGATAAAAGGTCGTGCAAGCTACAGCCGTAAAGGTTCTAATTTGGCTCTTAATCTTAAGAAAGTGGATGATGCGACGATGCAAGATATCTTAGCTTTTGTTGAATCTAAACTCGCTTAACTTTTACTTTTATTTCAAAAAGCCGCGCATGCGGCTTTTTTTATACCTGTGGTAAACTGCATGACAGATAAATCTGGATGCAATTTATGACTACTCAGCCGCTTAATTTCCTTACTGATCTTTCTTCTATCGCGCAGCACAATGACCACCGCTATGGTGTTGTTTTACGTGGCTGCGATATTTGGCAAGATAACGTGATTCAAACTTACTTAGCTCAATATCCTGAATTGAATGTTTTTCAAATTGGAGGTGTAAGTCGGGAAGGAGTGAATCATGTTTCTATTAATAAAGGGCAGCAGCTATTAGGGCGAGAGTGTCAGTTATTGATATGTGATTTCAGGTTTGAGTTTGATGCTAACAGTTTTAGTGCTGCGCTTGGATCCATTATTGGCGGAGGACTTGCGATAATATTACCTCCGGAAAAACAGAAAAAACCTTCTATTGATCAATCTTGGTTAACTCAGCACTTCGATAAATTATTGCAGCTTGATGAAAAACATCCGCCTTCTGATTTACCTAAAAAAAGCATAACAGCAAAAATAGCCGATAAATTTAGCCAACAAAATCACGCCATAGAACTCATTTTGAAAGTGGTGTCTGGTCATCGTAAACGACCACTCGTGCTAACCGCTGATCGCGGGCGTGGTAAAAGTAGCGCGCTTGGTATTGCTACGGCACAACTTCTTTTGATGCGCTCACCATTTAACGTTGTGGTTACCGCTTCCTCAATTAAAGCTGTAGAACCTATTTTTTATCACGCTCTGAATTTATTAAAAGGCGCTGAGAGAGAAGGGAAGGGGACGCTTAAATTTGGTCAGTCGCGAGTCACTTTTATTGCCCCAGATGAGTTGCTTCAATCTAAACCTGATTGTGACTTATTGTTGGTTGATGAAGCGGCTGCTATTCCTATTCCGATGCTAAAAAAAATGGTTGAGAGTTATCACCGTTTAGTCTTTTCAACAACGTTGCATGGCTATGAAGGCAGTGGGAGAGGATTTGGAATAAAGTTCGAATCTTGGCTTTCTAAGGTGAGACCAAATTGGAAAGCTTGCACTATTGAACAGCCAATTCGTTGGAGTGTTAATGACCCACTTGAAAATTGGCTGTTTGATTGTTTTCTTTTGAATGTAGATTTTACCCAAGATAAGCCAGTCGCAGGAAGAGCTAATCATACTCGATTGGAAGATCAGGCAGTAGGTCGTTCACTTGATCCATTTTCTATTCGAGAAAACAACAGTGATAACCTATTAGGAAGTGAAACTCTTTTATGGGAAAAGCTGCCCAAGGAAGACTTTGTTACTCATCCTGAAAAATTAAAACAATGTTTCGCTTTGCTGGTAAGTGCCCATTATCAAACATCACCCAATGACTTAATGCAGATATTGTCTAACGCGTCTGTTGAGCTTTATGCCTTATTTCATGAAAACACTTGTCTAGGGTGTATCTTAACAGTGGAAGAGGGCGGGTTATCATCTGAGGTCATTCAAGATATTCAGCTTGGTAAGCGTCGTCCTAAAGGTCATTTAGCGCCTGCTGTTTTAGCCAATCATTTAGGTTTTGCAGAATCAGCAAGTTCTCGCTGTATTCGAATTATGAGGATTGCCACTCATCCTCGTTATCAAAATCAGGGGTTAGGCAGTTTAATGTTAGATAACCTTTCAAGCTCATTATCCGATGTTGATTACTTTGCAACAAGCTATGGCGCAACGAGTGAATTGGTTAGCTTCTGGAAAAACAATGGATATTCTCCAGTTCATTTAGGGCATCAAAGAGACCAAGCGAGTGGTTGTCATTCTTTACTTATGCTTAAGCCAATACAAAGTAATTCTCAACACTGGATTGGTGATGCTGTTCATGGCTTTGAACAAAACTTCCTTTATTTAGCTTCTAGTTCTTTAGCTTCACTTGAACCTCTAATGGTAAAAGCACTATTACCCAAGTCTTTAGGCCTTAGCCTTTCTGCTTCAGAAGTTCGCTTACTTGAGCACTATGTTCATGGTGGAAACAGTTTTGATAGTGTTGGATATTTGCTAGTGAAAGTCGCCTTATACCTGAATTCGAATGGGAAGGGTGAATTTTCCCTGCTATTAATCGCTAAAGCTATCCAGCAAAAAACTTGGTCCGAGTGTGTTTCTGACTATGGATTTGTTGGACGGAAACAGGCTGAATCTCAAATTCGTTTGGATGTGAAAAATATACTCTGTAATTTACAGTGTAAATAGAACTGGCTCTTACTACTTCAACCAACTAATTCATCCGACTTTACAGTGTAAATTGAACCACCAAATCAATTTACACTGTAAACTTCTACTTCTACTTCTACTTCTACTTCTACTTCTACTTCTATTTCATCAACTCAACTTTGTTCAGTTCAAATCTATTGGTCCTCGCACTATTGAACTAGGGTTAAAAATAATTGACGAATTGCTAATGATAATTTCATTTTTTTAACTCAGTGTTTCTGTTTGAAATTAATTTCCATACATTCCTTAAGTAAATGCTTAAAGATAATTACTCGTGTTTGATTTGATAAATGAATATTCCAACCTACACTGAATAATAAGAGACAAGTTTCAAAGGTTAATACTTAAGTTTGCTGGCTAGAACTTAGGTTTGAAGGCGTTCTAAAACTTGCAGAAAAGCACCCGATTTTAATGTTCACTAGGTTTTATGAACTCCAGTTTCGAAAGGGATACATATGGAATATGTACTGGAAGAGTCCTTAGAGATTTCAACAGTTCTCAATTCGAAAGAAAAATATCTACAATGGCTTACTCACAATGAATCAATATCCATTGATGCCTCGAAAGTGACACGTGTCGATACTGCAGGTTTACAAGCTTTAGCTTCTCTGTTTGTATCCGCTAAACACGTAGGGGTAGATATTCGAATAGAGAATGAATCTGAAATATTGAATGACTCAATTGCTTTGCTCGATCTCAAAGCTCAGTTTTACTCGTAAATGGATGTTGAGGGTTTCAAATGAAGAAAATTTTAGCAGTAGACGATTCAGTATCAATTCGCCAGATGGTCAGCCATACATTGAAAGATGCAGGCTATGATGTTGAGACAGCGAATGACGGAAGTGATGCTTTACGAAAATCGAAAACTACAAAGTATGATGTTGTTATCTCCGATGTAAACATGCCTATTATGGGTGGCTTTGATCTTGTTCGAGCTATTCGAGGTATTCCCCAATATAAATTCATTCCAATTCTCATGTTAACGACGGAAACCAGTGTGGAAAAAAAGCAGGAAGGAAAATCTGCTGGCGCCACCGGTTGGTTAGTGAAACCGTTTAACCCAGAGACATTACTGAAAACACTGAAGCGAGTGCTCTAGCTTTTAGTTTTTAGTTTTAGAAAAACCAATTCAGTAGTAACAAAGATAATCGTGCTCACTCAGGGTAGGGACAGTTATGGCTTTAGATATGGACCAGCTACGTAAAATGTTCTACGAAGAATGTTGCGAGAACTTAGAAGTGCTCGAAGAAATTCTTTTAGATCTTGAACCTGAGACCGTCGATATTGAAACCATTAACACTATCTTTAGAGCTGCTCATTCTATTAAGGGGGGAGCGGCAACTTTCAATCTATTTGATATAAGCGAATTCACTCATTCGGTAGAAGCTTATTTAGATAAAGTCAGAAACGATGAATTGCAATTAACAAAGCAAACGGTCGATGTTCTGCTTAGAAGTTGTGATTGCATTAAAGCCATGTTGGAAGGGCATGAAGACAAAGTCGATGTTGATTTAAATTTTAAAGAATCAGTCAGCAATGAACTCAGTTGTTTGCTTCGTTCTGAAAAAGAATCATCAGTTTCTGAAGATAGTCATTTAGATGGTGAGACAGCGAGAGCACTCGATAACTCAGTAAGTGACAATAATGATGAAGTGAAAGCAAGCTGGAGAGTCCTCTTTGTCCCACATTCAGATTTGTTCTTCAGTGGTAACGACCCGCTGAGAATTATAAGAGAACTAAAAGACCTCGATTCAGAAATCGTGATAACCAATACCCAACTCGACCTACCAGATTTAGCAGAACTCGAAGCGGAGCTGTGTTACTTGAGTTGGAGGTTTGAATTAAATGGTGAGATACAAGAAGAGGATATTGTCGAAGTATTCGAATGGGTAGAAGATGAATGTGACCTGACTATTGTAAGACACACTTCTGCTAATGATGATAAAGAAACCCAGCAGTTAAATTCGTTTCATACCGACTCAAGTGAAACATCCCTAACTTCAACAGAAGCTGCCTCCCCCATTACAGGTGCAGAAACAGAAATAATGCCTGTAGATACTGCGTCATCAACTATCGATACCCCAACGCGGTCTAAAGAATCCAATGTGTCGTCTAGTGAGACTACTCAAACCGCGACAGAAGCAAAGCCTTGTTCTACCAATGCTAAAGATCCTCAGCCGAAACCGATTCAGACTAAGCCGAGTAAATCAGATTCTGGTGTGAGCTCTATTCGCGTTGATATCGATAAAGTGGATGGGTTGATAAATCTGGTTGGTGAGCTTGTTATTACTCAATCAATGCTGACTGAAATCGGTAATGATTTTACGGTTGATAAGCTTGAGAAGCTAAAAGCAGGATTAGACCAACTCTTACAAAACAGTAAAGACTTGCAAGAGAATGTACTTAACATTCGTATGTTGCCTATGAGTTTTGCGTTTAGTCGTTTTCCTCGCTTAGTAAGAGACTTGTCTGGTCGTTTAGAAAAACAAGTCGACCTTCAAATCATTGGTGAAAATACAGAGCTGGATAAAACCGTACTCGAAAGGATTGTCGACCCGCTTGTACACCTTGTTCGAAATGGTATTGATCATGGAATCGAGATCCCCAAGCTCCGTCAAGAAAACGGTAAGGCAGAAATGGGTGTTATTAAACTCACTGCTTTTCACCAAGGTGGAGCGATCATTGTAGAAGTGGAAGACGATGGCGCAGGGATCGATTGCGATAGGTTATGGAATAAAGCGGTAGAAAAAGGTGTCGTCGTCAGTGACGCTCGCCGAGAGGAGATGACAGATAAGCAAGTATTAAACTTAATCTTTGCCCCTGGCTTTTCAACGGCTGACGAAGTGTCCGATATTTCTGGGCGCGGTGTGGGTATGGATGTTGTGAAAAGAAATATTGAAGAGCTCGGTGGGCACATTGAAGTTGAATCTGAATTAGGTAAGGGCAGTAAATTCACTATTAGCTTACCTCTCACGCTCGCCATTCTTGATGGTCAACTTGTCAAAGTTGGCGGTGAAGTTTATGTCATCCCACTTCTTACCATTATTGAATCTATCCAAATTGATACTCAATGCGTAAAGCATGCGTCAGGTGGTGTGGAGCTATACCGACTACGAGATGAAAACATTCCGATCTTACGATTACAAGAAGAGTTCGGTATGGGGGAGAGTGGCGATCTTCATAATCGAATTCTCTGCTTTGTTGAAGCGGCAGGCAACCGAGTTGGTTTACTTCTTGATGAGCTGCTCGATCAGCAGCAAGTGGTCATTAAAAGTTTAGAGTCTAATTACAACAAGGTGCCTGGCATCTCTGGTGCCACCATTTTAGGCGATGGTTCGGTCTCTCTCATTCTCGATATCCAAGGTTTGATTACCTCGTTCTTAGATAAAGCTTCAGATAATAAAGTGAATAAAGGTGGAATTGCGGCTTAGTGTGTGCTTTTTCATAAGCCATAAGCCATAAGCCATAAGCAAAGCAAAGCAAAGCAAGGAGCAAGTATGGAGCAACAAGTCGTGGTTGATTCATCTGATATGTCGACACACGTGATGAATGCTGAAATCAGTGAAAATGCCGATTTTCTCAGTTTTTGTTTGGCTAACGAATTGTATGGCGTCGTCATTCAAGATGTTGAAGAAATTAGAGTGTGGGAAAGACCTACTCCAATTCCACGTTCTCCAAGCTTTGTGAAAGGAGTGATAAACCTGAGAGGAATGATTGTTCCTATTGTTGATTTGCGATCTCGTTTTGGAATAGGAACTTGTGACTATCTGCCGACCACTGTTGTTTTAGTTTTACGTTCCCAATATGACGAAAGTGAAAAGTTGATGGGGCTAGTTGTGGATGCTGTTTCTGATGTGGTGAGCCAAGGTGATAACGAACTTTATCCCGCGGTAGGACAGTCCCCAATCAATCCATTTATTCAAGGTTTATTGAATGTTGATGACCAAGTGATGTCTCTGCTCGATACCACAGAACTGCTTAATATCGACCTCATCTTAAAACACAGTAACCAGACACTTCCGCGAGGGTAAGGAAACCATGGCTGCAGAAGAGTATTTAAGTTTTATTTTGGAACATGAAGAGTACGCCGTGCCTATTTTGGATGTACGTGAAGTGCGTGGGTGGAGTGACGTTCGGAGTGTGCCTAACTCACCCAGTTATTTAAAAGGAGTGCTTGAAATAAGAGGGGAGTATATACCGATTGTTGATCTACGAATGCGATTCAATTTAACGCCTTCTGTAATCAACAACACAACGGTGGTTATTGTGTTGAATGATGAGCAAAAACATCCTTTGGGCATCATTGTTGATGCGGTGGCTGAAGTGTACACATTCGAACCTACCGCCATTAAACCTGCTCCATATATGTCTGTCACGGTTGATGAAAGTTACATCAAAGGCATTGCATCAGAAGCCAATGGGCATCTTATTATAATAAATCTTGAAGCTCTATTTGATGTAAACGAGCTCAATTCAACGACAGTAGAAGAAGCGCTAATGTGAGGTAAATATGTCATTTTGGAATAGAAAAAAGGAACCTGTTGCTCAGTTTGATGAAGCGGCATCAGATGCATTAATGGAAGAAACCTCTGTGGAAGAGGATGGCTTATCCAAAGAACAATTACTTTCAGCTTTAGGCGCGGCCAAAACTGCTCTTATGATGGTAGATAGAGATTTCAAAGTTACTTATATCAACCAGCAATCAATTACTCTGTTGAAAGCGCATGAAGCGACGTTTCAATCAGTGTGGCCAAACTTTCGAGCAGATAAAGACTTCATGGTTGGATTTTGTATTGATGGCTTTCATGCCAACCCGCAACATCAAAGACAGCTACTCTCTAATCCAGGCAACCTCCCTTACAGCACAACGATTACCGTTCAAGATGTGCTGCTTGAATTAAATGTTGGGGCAATTATTGACTCTTCAGGGAATTACGTTGGCAATACTTTGGAGTGGCAAGACGTTACGGCATTGCGAGCACAGGAAAACAATGTGGCTCGTTTGCAAGCGGCAGTTGATCAAGCTCAAACCGCTATGGTGATGATTGATCGAGATTTACTGATCACTTACATCAACAATGAAACGGTTAACTTATTTAAAAAACACGAAGCAACATTGAGAAGTGTTTGGTCTGGCTTTTTAGCTACAGAAGAATGGCTGATGGGGCGATGTATTGATGAGTTTCACCGCAACCCCGCGCATCAACGCCAGTTGCTCAGCAACCCAAGTAACCTACCTTACAGTACAGATATAACCATTGGGCATTTAAAAATAGAACTGAATGTCGCTTCTATTTTTGATACTAAAGGTGACTATATTGGGAACACTCTTGAGTGGCGTGATGTCACCGAAGAGCGTGCAAAAGAAGCTGAAATTGGTCGCTTAGCTTCTGCCGTTGAAGGTATGACAACAAACCTAATGATGGCAAATGAAGATGGAATTATTCAGTACGTAAACCCATCCCTTTCTACCTTACTGAAAGGTCGAGAAAGTGAGTTACGCAAAGAACTCTCAGGGTTCGATGCGAGTAACCTTGTGGGTAAGAACATCGACATCTTCCATAAAAATCCGGCCCACCAACGAAGCATTATTGCCAATCCTGATCGCTTGCCATTTTCCTCGGATATTAAAGTCGGCACATTAGAATTTAATTTAACGTGTATCGCCATGCGTGATGGGAACGGAAATTTTATGGGGCCAGCATTGCAGTGGGTCGATATAACAGAGCTACAAGATGGCCAGCGCCAAGTAGAGAGTTTGATTCAAAAGGCTATTTCTGGTCAGCTGGATGAGCGTATTGACACCTCGGATTACAGTGGTTTCATGAAAGAGTTAGGCGACGGCGTCAATGGTTTGTTAGACACCTTAGTCGAACCTTTAGGGCAGTGTATTGATGTCATGAGTAAAGTGGCTGATGGTGACTTAAAAACGACGATGCCAGACAGTAATCAAGGTGAGTTTGGGCGTCTAGCGGAGGCGGTTAATACGTCTATTCTAAACATTCGAAATATGGTTGATAAGATCACCACATCATCTGCGAGAGTCGCGACGGCTTCTACAGAAATTGCCGAAGGGAATAATGATTTAAGCCAAAGGGTGGAAGCACAAGCTTCTAATTTAGAAGAAACGGCTGCCAGCATGGAGCAGATGACCGCAACGGTTAAGCAAAATGCGGAAAATGCCAAAGGTGCTAATGAGCTGTCTGATGATGCGGCTAAAAAAGCAGGTAAAGGCGGAGAGGTTGTGGGGCAAGCTGTATCGGCTATGTCAGAAATTAACAGTGCGAGTAAGAAGATTGCCGACATTATCGGTGTCATTGACGAGATTGCTTTCCAAACAAACTTGTTAGCTCTCAATGCGGCGGTTGAAGCAGCGCGAGCAGGCGAACAAGGGCGCGGTTTTGCTGTAGTGGCAGGAGAGGTAAGAAACCTTGCACAACGAAGTGCAGCAGCAGCGAAAGAAATTAAAGGCTTAATTAAAGACAGCGTAGAGAAGGTAGATGAAGGCTCTCGTTTAGTTGATGAATCTGGGGAAACTTTAAATGAAATTGTTGACGCGGTAGCTAGCGTCTCACAACTTATCCAGCAAATTGCTGAATCAAGCTTAGAGCAGTCGACTGGTATTGATGAAATAAACCGAGCCATTACCACCATGGATGAAATGACTCAGCAAAATGCATCATTAGTAGAAGAAACATCGGCTGCCAGCCAGTCACTAAGATCTGAAGGCAAAGAACTGCTTAATCTCATGAACTTCTTTAGTACCGACAGTAATGTCGCTCAGTACGGCGCACAAGGTAACCTTTCATCTGTCCCAAAAAGAGGCAATGTGAGCGAAATAAAAAACGCCAAGGTTGTTAATTCTGGAGTGTCGTTCCGTGAGGATGGAGATGAATGGGAAGAGTTCTAACTAAGCCTGCTAGCCAGGCAGACAAAATGAGTTCGATGAACCCAAGCACGCATGCAATGACTGATAGTAAGAAAGAGTTTGAGCTAACAGAAAAAGATTTCAAATTTGTGCAGTGGTTTATTCATAAGAATGCGGGCATTCATTTAACCGACCAGAAGTATGCGATGGTGTATGGGCGTGTCAGTAGGAAAATGCGTGAAAAAGGTGTGGCACGTTTCGCGGATTATCGGAAAATAATTGAACGTTCTGATTCTGAACAAATGGCATTTGTAAATGCACTGACTACGAATAAAACGTCATTTTTCCGCGAGAAGCATCATTTTGATTTCCTTGAAAAAACATTGGTTCCGAAGTGGATTGAACAACGAAAGCAGGAGGTTCGAATCTGGTCTGCCGGTTGTTCTACCGGTGAAGAGCCATATAGCTATATGGCAGCTTTGAATCACGCGAGTGCATTCGAACACTTTTCTAAGGTCGCACTATTGGCAACCGATCTTGATACCAATGTTCTGGCTCATGCTAAAGCTGGAGTCTATGACGAAGAAGCGATAGACAGCATTCCTAAGCCATATCTCAAAGGAAACTTTGTTAAAGGCAAAGGAGAGTTTCTTGGGAAAATAAAATGCGCTAAAAAACTTCAGCAACAAGTGGCTTTTAAGCAACTGAACCTTCTAGAAAACTGGCCAATGACGAAAAAATTTGACCTTATTTCTTGCCGTAATGTGATGATTTACTTTGATAAACCCACACAAAAATTACTGATCGAACGTTTTTGCCAGCAGCTTAATGAAGGAGGTTCGTTGTTTATTGGTCACTCTGAAAGTGTAGGGGCAGATTGCCAACTGTTTGAGCATTTAGGTAATACCATTTATTTGAAATTGTAGTGTGCCAAACCGAATTGTGTGAAAAATAAAGTAGCGTGACAAGCAGAGTAGTGTGACAAACAGAGAGCTTACACATAGGCGTTAAGACGCGAATTGGTCATAGGCCATCTAAATGGCACATATGGAGTGGGTAATGAGGAAATATATCGAGTGTTAGCCAAAGAGCAAGGTGCTTATTACAGCCGTTTTTACCATGAATTGAGGCAGCAGCATGTTGTCAAAGTGCTTCCTGGAGGTATGTATTGTACAACCGAAAAGGAAGTCATCAGTACGGGGTTAGGTTCTTGTGTTGCGGCTTGTATTTGGGACCCTTTTGCTCAAGTTGGAGGAATGAATCATTTCTTATTGCCGATGGCGCACAGCAGTGAACATCATCACTGGTCACATGATGATGTGGTATCGACGGCTTCTCGATATGGGAGCTATGCAATGGAAATGCTAGTAAATCAACTGATCTCTCTTGGTGCAACTCGAAGTCGAATGCATATGAAGCTCTTTGGAGGGGCACAAATGCACGGCATCAAATCGGCGATTGGGGAGAAAAATGTCGACTTTGTTTTACGTTACGCCAAACAAGAAGGTTTTGAGCTAGATGCCTATGACCTTGGAGGACTGGAGCCTCGTAAGATTATTTTTGATCCGTTATCTGGAAAGGCTTGGCTAAAACGGATTCCATTTGCAAAAGTGAGTCATTTAAAACACGAAGAAGACCATTACGCTCAACAAGTTGAATGTAATAGTCGTAAACCCAGCGACGATGTGGAGTTATTTTAATGTGTAGAAAAATTAAAGTGATCGTTGTGGATGATTCCCCCGTGTTCCGAGCATTGCTATCAGAGTTGATCTCCTCGGATCCTGCTTTAGAAGTGATCGCCACCGCGGAAGATCCTTACGAAGCAAGAGCTTTGATCAAAAAGCACAATCCAGATGTGATCACGCTAGATATTGAAATGCCAAAAATGAATGGTGTGCAGTTTCTAAAAAATCTAATGCGCTTAAGACCTATGCCTGTCGTGATGATCTCCACTTTGACTCAGCACGGAGCGGAAACCACGCTGCAAGCATTGGAATTAGGTGCTGTCGACTATTTTCCTAAGCCAGCAATGGACAACACCGGAGACATGCTGAGCTATAAATCATTGATCAATAAAAAGCTTAAAATGGCCGCAATGGCGAATGTAACTGGCAAGCCAATAGAAAGTGTTTCGAGTTATGTGGATTTGTCGCCCATGGCTCCCGGTCAGTCAAATCTTGAGTTGATTGCAATAGGGGCTTCAACTGGAGGAACTGAAGCGGTGCGTCATGTTTTATCAGCATTGCCAAGTGGTCTCCCACCTATAGTGATTACTCAGCATATCAGCGCTTTGTTTACCAAACCCTTTGCTGCCCGTTTAGACAGCGTAAGTAAAGTGAATGTCCAAGAGTTGAGTGACGGCACTGTGCCACTTATTCATGGAAGAGCGTATGTTGCCCCTGGTGATAAGCACCTCGTGATTATACGTAAAGGAGGGAAGCTATTTGGTCAGGTTGATGATCGCCCCCCTGTGAACAGACACAAACCTTCAGTAGACGTCATGTTTGATTCTGTCGCTGAAGTTGTCAGTGATAAAGCACTTGGCATCATCTTAACTGGAATGGGAAGTGATGGTGCGAATGGCTTGTTAAGAATGATGCAAAATGGCGCTATCACTATCGCTCAAGATGAACAGTCTTCAGTGGTATGGGGGATGCCAAGAGTCGCAGTCGAAGTTGGGGCTGTGCAGCATGTTAGAGCGTTATCAAAGATCCCAAAGGAGATTCGGAAATGTGTGTCTAACGAATGAACATGCGAGATAACTCCAATAATTAGAATGAAGAAAGACAAAAATGTCAGGGACGGCTTATGAATAATGAAATGACGTTACAGTCAAAAATGAAATATGCAGTCGTAATAACGACTCAAGTCATATTGTTAGCAATCGCGGTGTTGTACGCCACATCGAGTATTCAGATAGGGCTAATGATAGTTGCAGCAGCTCTACCTTGGTTCACTTTCCCTTCAAATTCACATCACAAAGACAGTGAGCCAGACCTTTCATCTGAAAAAACCGATCAGGTGAGCGCAAGTTTGATGAGTTCAGTGAATCGTTTTTATTCCGATAACTTACCTAATATTCACCAATCTCTTAATCGACAAACTCAGATTATCGAAGAGTCGGCTGAAACTCTGAATGATAGTTTCTTTGGATTACAGAAAGTCAGCGAAGAACAAAGCCAAGTATCTGAAGGGTTAGTGAATGACATGCTTGCCAATCAAGAAAGTGAATACAGCTTATCGAGAGTCCTCCCCCGTACTGAAGAAATCATCGACCAATTTGTAAAAACGCTGGTCGACATTTCCGAGAAAAGTATCTCTGCCGTTCATAGTATTCATGACATGTCAGACAAATTAGATACGGTATTCAAACTACTAGAAAGAGTCAGAGGGCTTTCAGAACAAACTAATTTGCTGGCGTTGAATGCAGCGATTGAAGCCGCGAGAGCCGGTGACGCTGGGCGAGGATTTGCGGTTGTTGCACAAGAGGTTCGTGAATTATCCGTCAAAGCGAAGACGCTGAATGATCAAATTGAGAGCGAAATAAACATAGCCCAAGAAACTGTAAAACAGGCGAACGCCACTGTAGGGGACATGGCATCAATTGATATGACGATAGCGATCGAATCAAAAGAGCAAGTGGATGACATGCTCACCGGGGTTCAAAAAGTGAATGTCGCGGTAGAGAAAGAAGTTCTTAAAATTAGAGAGCTTGGGCAAGAGTTATCGCAACAAGTCGGGAATGGTATTCGTGCATTGCAGTTTGCCGATATTGTTTCTCAGCAAGGGGAATACGCGAATAAAACGTTGTACTTGTTCGATGAAGTGGTTCAGCTCGTGAATGTTTTCAATCGAAAAGAAATCTCGGAAGAAGAGTTCTCATTAAGGCTTGAGGAGCTATTGGATGCTTCTCTAAACAGAGGTGCTCCTGCTGCGAATCAAAGCAGTATTGATGAAGGTGAAGTGGAGCTGTTTTAGACGGTAAACGGTTTTAGGCGGTAAGGTAAATAGTTTTAAAAGATAAATTGGATTTAGGTGGTAAATGGTTTTAAAAGATAAATTTTTTAGAAGATATATCGAGACAATTTTTTAGAGAAGGTTGTGAATTAAAAGCAACTTTTGTCGAAAACAAGTGGGGGCAAATATGTCGCTAACCAGCACGGTAAATGGCAGTAACAATATTGAAATTGCGATTGAAGGCGCTTTTGGCTTTAATTTAGTACAAGAGTTTCGCCAATGTTATTACGAAAAAAAAGACTTCAACTACACCATTGATTTTCGACGAGTCGATTACATTGATAGTGCAGGGCTAGGCATGCTTCTTAATATGCAAAAATACCTTTCTCCTAATCAAAAAATTACGATTACGAATACCATGCCTCAAGTGAAAAAGATCTTATTGATATCGAGGTTTGATAAGAAATTTATGATCGAATAATACCGTTCTAAGGAGATCGAGCATGCGAATAGTTGTTGTGGATGATCATGAAACAAACCGAGAATTATGTCGGTTTATGTTGAATGATATTGCTGAGCAATTTTATGCTTTCGAAGATGGAGAAAGCGTCGTTGAATCCATGAAAGAGATGTCGATATTGCCTGATATCATCATTTTAGACGTGATGATGCCCGTTAAAGATGGATTTGAAACCGCCAAAGATATTCGAAAAGCCTTCCCAAATCATCATATCCCTATTTTGTTTCTGAGTGTATTAGACGATAAAGATTCTTATAAAAGGTGCTTAAACCTTGGCGATGACTTTATTCCTAAGCCCATCGACCGCTCTGTTTTACTCGCAAAGGTTCAAGCGCATTTTAGAATTGCACGTATGCATAGTGAACTTCGCGAGCAGCGAGATGAACTTCATCATTTTCACGAACAAGTCAATTATGACCATACGATAGCGGAATCGATCTTTACCAATCTGATGGATGAAATGAGTTCATTGCTTTCCAATATCTCAGGGCTCAAATACATATCGACACCTTCGACGGTCTTTAATGGCGATCTCATTCTTGTCGCTAATCGTCCTCACGGCGGTCTCTATGTCATGATTGCGGATGCTACAGGTCATGGTTTACCCGCGGCTATCTCTGCTATTCCGGCGACTCGAGCATTTTTTTCAATGGCGGAAAAGGGGTTATCTCTAGGTGAAATAGTCACCGAAGTGAACGACTCACTTGTTCGATTTTTGCCTATGGGGATGATGCTGGCGGCCAGTGTTTTCGAAATTAAAAGTAATGGGCTTGATGTGAGTTGGTGGGGAGGGGGCTTACCCGATAGTTATGTTTTAGATCGTGATGGGAATATTCTTCATCAGTTGCGGTCAAGTCATATGCCATTAGGTGTGTTAGATAAGCATGAGTTCGAATTGAACTTAGTGAATATGAAGCTTGAAGAAGGGCATCAAATTATCAGCTATACCGACGGGGTTACAGAAGCTGTGAATTTGGATGGTGAACAGTTTGGTCAACATCGCTTGGAATCCACCTTCCAGAAGTCATGCTCAGTACAATCTGGCTCCATCATCGAAACCTTATATGAAGAGGTGCATCAGTTCTCGACGGAAAAAGACAGCGATGATGTTTCTATTCTACAAATGAACTTTCCAATCAAGAACCGCCAGACAGAAGCGAGTACAACACAAGCCAGTGGTATCAGTAATGTACCGAGTAGTGCTTCACTATTTTTCCCTAAGTCTGTGCTTACTCAGGTGACGGTTATGGCAGAAGTGAGGCAATATCTGACAGGGATCATATCTGGTGGGCAAGATCTTGATTTAGTCTGTTCGGTACTTTCAGAACTATTTGCGAATGCCATTGAGCACGGCTTGCTGGATTTGGATTCGAAAATGAAAGATGACCCTGATGGCTTCTACTCATTCTACCAATTGAGAGAGCAACGCTTAAGAGAATTAGGTGAGAGTGTTTGGGTACAGCTTAAGCTGGATTTCAAACCAGAAGAAAGACAACTCATTATGCAGTTAGAACATAATGGAAGTGGGTTTGATATTAACCGATACAATCAACCTGATGACATGCAGGCTTATGGGCGAGGGATCATATTGGTGTCTCATTTATGCCATTCATTGAACTACTACAATGAAGGAAAAGGCGTTACTGCTGTCTATAGCTTAGGGTCTACTGATGAATTCTGTGAATAATCTTTAATTATTTAAGTATTTTTATGTAATTCTCAATATTGAGATGTTGTTTCAGGATTTAAAGTAAGTGATGTGACCCTGATTATTGTAATAGCAACATTTTATCGGATTTATTTATTATATAGACTGATCCTTAGTCACTTTTTCTTGGAAGCTGCGATCTTATGTGGGAAAGCATCGTTACATTGTCAGAAGATAAACAAAAGGTTGTAGCCAAGCTGCAATCTGGTTTTGTGGTTGATGCTGTATTTGACCCTAAAGGTCTGCCTGAAGTATTAAAAACGCTAGAGGTAACGGACTATTTTCTTATCGAAGATGAGGTATTGAGGTTCGTCAACTTAGCAAAAGAAGGCAAAGGCGAAGCTTACGAGGGAGTGGTGATTGCCGAAGTGCGAAATGCATCTGCCACTGTTGAAGTTACTACAGATGAAATGCTCGCGAGCATTATTGTTACGGGGGCTTATAAAGGTCGTGGCTTGCGTGGTAATGAAATTGTCCATTGTTTAGCCCAAGCACATATCACGAAAGGGATAAACAAACTGGCACTGAAGAAAGTCTTATTGATGAGTAATCAGCTAAAACCTGGAGAGCAATTCACACAGGCGGTGGCACAAGGTAAGCAAGCTACGAAAGGTAAAGACGCACAGTTCATTCCACTTGTTAAAGATGTCTCTAAGCAAGTACTCAAACCAAGAAGTAAAGATTCTGGGAAACTCGATATGCGAGACCTAGGTCAAACTATTACCGTCGGTGAAAATGACGAAGTCATGAAGCGCATCCCAGCAACAAAAGGGCAAGCAGGTTTTACGGTTCAAGGTCGAATCATCCCACCTCTTCCGGGTAAAGACAGCCTTTTAAAAGCCGGTAAAGGTACTCACATTTCTTCTGAAGATCCGAACGTTCTTGTCGCAACCAACTCTGGTCTCCCCATTATTAAAGAAAAGAGTATTGAAGTGGATAACGCACTCTGCCTAAATAGTGTTGGAGTGGGAACCGGACATGTGAAGTTTAAGGGCAACGTGTTTGTTTCTGGAGACATAGAATCGGGCATGGTGGTGAAAGCTTCAGGTAGCGTTACTGTCGGTGGTTTTATTGAATCGGCGGAGGTTCAGGCTCAAGGTGATATCACGGTAGGTAAAGGTATTATCGGACATACTGTCAGTGATGGTCAGCCGAAAAGTTGTAAGGTATTTACTAAAGGTAATATTACCGCAAGCTATGCTCAATTTTCTGAACTGCAAGCTGGGCAAGATATCCAGTTAAGTGTGCATAGTATGAGTAATGATATCCGCTGCGGGCATGACTTGCTTGTCATGGATACAATGAAAAAGCATGGCACATTAAGCGGTGGTGAAGCTAAAGTCGGTGGAAGCATAAAATGTGTTCTGCTGGGGGTCGAAGGCGATACTGCGACTAAAGTGCACGCGTTTGCGAAGTATGACAGTTATAAGCAAAAAATTGTGGCTTTGAAAGATGCCTATAAACAAGCCCAAGCGGCGACCATGGAAGTTATTCGCAAAGAATTAGAATTTAAGAAAAAACCAAAAGCGGAAAGAACGGAAGAAGAACAGCGTTCAATAGAAGAGATGAAAATTCAAAATAGCCAAGCACTTGATGCTGGGCAATCTCAACTCGAACTACTCGAAATGGATTTCGAAGAACACTTACAAAACTGTAATATTGAGGCTTTCGATAAAGTGTATACGCGAGTTTCTGTTCAGTTTGGAGATGAAGTGGTGACAACAAAACGTACCCATGGTGGCAGTGTGTTTTCATTTAACCAGTATGAGATTCAGTGTTCGTTTAAGATGGATGATGAAGACGTCGCGGTTTAGGGTGTATTTCTCAAGGTATCGTATTAATACGGCACAGCGTTAAATTGCGGCGTTGTTTTTGTATTGAGTAATAATGAATTCGTAAAACAAAAAAGGGAGCGACTACGCTCCCTTTTTGTTACTTTTTTACTGAGCTGGATTAACTAACTGCTCTGACTTTTCCTTGCTTCAAATCAGAGAGAACTTGTTGTTTAGGTCCGTCAGCAATAATGCTGCCTTTTTCCATCACAATCACTCGGTCTACAATATCAAGCATGGATGTTTTATGGGTGATGAGAATGAGGGTCTCACTTTTCTTCATTTGCCCAAGCTGGTGCTTAATGTGCATTTCAGAACGGTTATCCATAGCGCTGGTTGGTTCATCCATTAACAATACAGGTGGGCGACCTAGCATGGCACGGGCAATAGCAACCGCTTGGCGTTGACCACCCGAAAGCTGAGCACCACCTTCACCGACTTGCCTTTCTAAACCCGCAGGGTCTTGCTGAGTAAATACCGTCACGCCAGCTCGATTGGCAGCGTCCATGACATCTCTGTCATCCACAAGTGGGCGACCTAATGTAATGTTGTCGCGAATTGAGCCAAAGAATAAGTTACTGTCTTGAGGCACGCAGCCTATGTTGCGTCGTACGTCGACATGGTGCAATTGTTCGATGTCAGTATCATCAATACGAACATGCCCTGCTGTAGGCTTATATAGACCCATAATGAGACGTTCTAATGTCGTTTTACCTGAACCAATTCGCCCAATAATGGCAACTTTCTCACCTGGGTTAATGGTTAGGCTGAGATCTCTGATTGATGCTACTGATGATTCAGGGTAGCTGAAGCTGACCTTATCAAGTTCTACGCGTCCTTGAACGATAGGGCGGTGAATATATCGCTTACCTTCCTCTTGTTCATCTGGCATATCCATAACTTGTTCAATAATTGTCATCGATGATTTTGCTTGGTTATAGCGAGTAGAAAGCAAAGATAACTGAACCAGAGGTCCAATAGCACGACCACTCAACATAGTGGCGGCAATCAATCCACCCATTGTCAGTTCGCCTTCCGCAATCAAGTAAACGCCCAAAATAATCATACCGACATTGGTACTTTGTTGAACGAACCCAGCAGCATTTTGAATGCTATCCGTAATTCGACGACTCTTGATGTTCCACTCTGCCATGTGCGCGACAGCTTCTTCCCAACGGTATTGGAATTGGCTTTGAGCACTGAAGATTTTTACGGTTTCTAAACCCGCTAAGCTTTCGATTAAGTTGGCGTATTTTTGAGACGCTAAACGAGAGCCTTCTTCAATTGTTTTACGTAATGGCCCTTGTATGAGCATTGCGTGAATAATCAAAATGACGACGCCAACAATCGGAACCAGTACTAGGTTGCCTGCCATTAGCCAGATAAGTAATAGAAACAGCAAGGCGAAAGGTAGATCGATTAAAGCGCTTATAGTGGCAGAGGTGAAAAATTCACGAATAGACTCAAATTCTTGTAAGTGCCTTGCGAAAGCTCCGACGGAAGGCGGCTTTGCCTCCATGCGTATCCCTAAAACTTTGCTGAATATTTTAGACGAGATAATAATGTCGGATTTTTTACCCGCGACATCAATGAAGTAGCTTCTCATCAATTTCAAAGCAAAGTCGAAAAGGAAGACAACAAAAATACCACTCGCTAACACCCACAGTGTTTCAAACGCCAAGTTGGGGACAACTTTGTCATACACCAAACGTGTAAACATGGGTGCAGCAATAGCAAACAAGTTAATCAAAATCGAGGCGATTAATACGTCGCGGTAAATGTTTTTAGATTGCCAGATTGTGCTCCAAAACCAGTGACCATCACGGGTTTTGAGTATTTCAGGTGATCGCTCGTCGTAGCGAAATTGTTTTTTAACGAGAAAGTAGCGTCCAATGAATTGCTCTTTGAGCTCTTCCAAAGGAATGACAATAGGCACCATGCCGCTTTCAGTTGTTGTGACTTCTGCTTCTGATTTCTCTAAATCAATGCTGTTAAGAACACATGCTCCGCCCTGTTTAAGTAGCAAAATAGCGGGTAGGATCAGGTGTGGAATTTTATCGAGCTCCGCTCGGTTTTCTTTCGCAACTAGCCCAGCACGTTCAGCTGAACGTGGAAATAGAAAAGGCGTCAGTTTGCCGTCCGTCAGGGGTAACCCATTGACTAAAGCTTCAGGCGAATTGGCTAATCCGTAATATCGGCTTACGTAAATCAGCGAATTTAATAGTGGATCTTGCATGTAATTTGACCTTACAACTATTTGTCAACAATGAAGCCTTGGAACACTTCCACGAAGTGCTCAGACAAGAAGTCCAACTGTGTTTGAGTCTCGACACGTGAAGCAATGGTCGTAATGCCTAAGTTATGGGCAGTACGAGAAATTGATGTCAGTGTGAATTTCTGTTTCTCATCATCTAAGTTATGAGTGAAGAGGTAATCGAGTTTCACGTAACTTGGTCTGAACTCATTGATGTAATCCAGTGATTGGAAGTTTCGACCGTAGTTATCAACACCGAATACCGCATTTGCACTTCGTAGCGTGTTACATAATAGAGCCGTGTAATGAGGCTCTTGAATGAAGCAGCTTTCAGGGATTTCAAAATGCAGTTTAGGTGCATGAGTCGGGTTCTTTTCAAGGATATTACCAACCCAGCGAATGAAGCTTGGCTGCGCGACACTGCTTGAAGATATGTTAATCGCGACAGGGTTCTGTACTTCGCCAGACTTCATTTTCTTAATCATTTGCTCAATTACAAATTGGTCAAGAATATGGCTTGATTCAAGTTGTTCTAATGCAAACAAGTACTGGTTAGCACTGTAGCGAACCCCATCTTTTTCAATCGCAGAAAACACTTCTTGGTGGTAGGTAGAGCCGAAAGTGTTATTAGCCGATTGTAGGCGGAAGGTCACGAGCTCATCGTGAATCGCTTCTTCTACTAGATCTCGCCACTGTTGTTTACCCATTATTGTTGCGTGGTCGTCACCGGAAATGTAACCGTACTTTTGCTCAGGGCTTGATTTCGCAATAGATAAAGCGTTATCCACCAACGACATAATTTCGGTACTGGTCTTATTTTGGCTACTGTAAGTTACACCTAAAGAAATAGCCGCGCTTGCTGTACCTGTCGGGTCCGATTGTAAGTCTTGCACACATACAACGATGCTGTCGGCAATAATCTTCAATTCGCTTTCATCAACGTTTGGCAGAATGAAACCAAATTCATCTTTAGATATACGAGCAATTGTGAGACCTGGAGAGGTGATGGATGTTTTCAATTGGTCAGCAAGGTGATGTACCAGAGAATCCCCTTCTTGATAGCCTTTCTCTTCATATTCATCAGTAATGAATTGAGCTTGCAGTACGGCTAGACCACCAATACTAGACTCAGCAAGCCATTGGTTCAGTTGAGACATATAGAACGCACGGTTACCAAGCTGAGAGACAGGGTCGATGTATGCGCGCTCTCTTAATTTTTGCGCTTCTTTTGCTTGGTTTTTGAATGCCATCTCAACTTGCGTTGACATTTGATTAATACCGTCAACCACCATAATTAAATCTTTTGTTTTAGGGCGAGTGAGAGGTTCTCCAAACTGGTTTTTAGCGATTTGGTCCATTTTAACGATGATCAGAGAAAGCGGGCGTAATGCACGTTTGAGTATCCACGAAATTGCCGCTAGCCCGATGATGAAAATGATGCCGAACATGGTTGATAGTTTGATGAATGCTTGCCATAGCTGCTCATAGGCCGCGCCTGGGTGGCTGACAATTTCGACTTCAGCCAGTTGCATCCAGCCACTGGTGATGACACGACGCTCGTGAATTTGTCCGAAGAGGTGCAAATCAGTAAACCAAGTGGGAACACCATTAGGCTTGACTGGATACGAACGGAGAATTTCATCACTCGAATCAAGAAAGATTAAACGCACGACCGAGTAAGAGCTGCCATCAAAGAGAGCATTAATGACTGACTCGACCGCAATTGGGTCTTTGTCTTCCAAATAAGGTGCTAGCGCCAGCCCAACGGTATTTATGGTGTTATTCACTTCAGAGCGTTGTTGCTCTTTTAAGTGATCACGGGTGGTATTAAATTCGATCATAAATACCGATGCCATAAGCAAGATAAAGACCGCAACCATTCCGACCACAAGCTGTTTATATAAAGTCATTGTATCTACTCATCGTAATTGATAATGGGTTTGTTTAATTTTAGAGAGCGTTCACGTGAGCGTAAGTCGTTCCATAGACTCAATCGTGAAGACTTACCTGCAAGTTTTCCGTTACCTGCCTTGGACTTCATTAGCCAAAGGTTTTTACCATTGAAGCTATAAACAGGTAATAGGTCTCTTCGTTTTGAAGCTCGCACTATTTCAGGGTTGATATTGTCTAAAATAAGCGGCTCGGCACTTGGGGTAGAGTAATACGCCAGTACCATGTGAAATTGGTTTAACTCAAGAGCTTTTACATAGACTAAACGCAGCTTCTTATCAGGTACGCCTAGCTCTAAAAGTGAGAAGTATTTAGCTATCGTGAAATCTTCACAGTCGCCAGCATTACTTCCTAAAAACTCTAGCGGGGTTGCCCAATAGTCGTTTTTTCCCCATAAGACATCATCATTCACAAAATACAGTTGATTAAAAAACTGGTTAATAGAAGTCAGTTTGTCTGTTTCACTTAAATTCTTATACTCTGAGATATTCGAGCGCCAAGTCGCGACTCGTTTACCTGCTCTTTCACCGTATGTCTGAGTGACTGCGCTGACCCACTGCTGATCTTTTGTATTCAATGCAGATGAAGTAAATGAAGCACACAGCATTAAAATAACCGCGGCACTGCTGATGCTTTTTATGCTGTGTTTGCTTCCGAGTTTCTTGTCTCGGGTGTTATCTACTTTATTCTTTAAGTGCATTATTTTGAGCACTTAGTATTGGCTTCAATATATATTCTAGAACCGTTCTTTTGCCTGTAATGATATCGACTGAGGCGGTCATCCCTGGAATGATGGGCAGTTCACCGTTGTTACCGAATGAATGCTGCTCTGTTCTAATTCTTACAATATAGAAGCTGTTACCTTCTTCATCTTGAGTGGTATCGGCGCTGATATGTTCCAAAATGCCTTCTAAACCACCATATTTGGTAAAGTCATAAGCACTAAGCTTTACGATGGCAGCAAGTTGAGGACGTAGAAAAGCGATATCTTGAGGGGCAATTTTTGCCTCAATTAACAGTGAATCTTCCGTTGGTACAATTTCTACAATATCCATACCTGGCTGAATTACACCGCCGACCGTATTAATACCTAATGTTTTTACTGTTCCTGTTACAGGTGATACCACAACGGTTCGGTTTACTCGGTCAGCAAGACCAACGGCAGATTCTGTCAGTGCAGACAGCTTATCTTGTGCTTGGTTTAATTTTTCTTGTTGGTCTGAACGGAAATTAAGCGCGGCATCAATTCTGCTAAGTTGCGCTTCCTTAATCGCGGAGCGAAGTAGGGGGATCTTTAATTCACTTGATGTCATCTCGCGTCGCGTATCGTTCACTTGTCTTTGCAGTTTCAATAACTCAATACGAGGTACAACCCCTTCATCTGCAAGAGGCTTCGTTATTTCTAGCTCTTTTCTCGCAAATCGGTAGCTTTCTCGTAAGTTTTTGGTGCGTGCGAGAATTTCTACAAGGTCTTGTTGTTTCTGCTCGACTTGTTGATCAAATACGGATAATTGGTTTTTTAGGTTATTCAGATCTTGTCGGTATTCTGCTTTTTGTCGATTAACGAGCTTTGGTTGGAGTTCATAAAACTTAGGAGGGAATGCCAGCTTATTGAAAGAAAGGCGAATGCTTTGTTCCCAGTTATTCTGAGATGAATTTTCATCAATCGCAACGCTGGTTAAAGAAGCGGATAGCATTAATACGCTAGCGGTTAAGTTTGCGACCTGCTGTTCTCGTTCACGAAAGTCTGAGCGAAAACGAGTGTCATCAATCAACAATAGCTGCTGACCTTTCTGAACTTGTTGCCCCTCCCTAACGAGGATTTCTTTTACTAAACCACCTTCAAGGTTTTGCACGACTTGAATTTGTGAAGAAGGAATGACTTTACCTTGCCCCACCGTTACCTTGTCTATTTCAGCCCATGCTGCCCACCCGATAGCCGCTACAAAAAAGAGCACCATTACCCATAGCATGATGCGAGCACTTGTTGGAGTATTGAGTAGAAGTGCCGCGGTTTTGTCGTCGACATACTCCAATTCAGTGGTACTGAGCTTGTTAAAACCTTTTCGGCTCATTTACTGTCCTTGTTTGCGTAATAAAAGTAAGCTTCTTGAGTGTATTATTAGTTAATATAAATGTTAAGGCTTTGTTTTTATTTACTCTTCAGCTTAATGCATTTTATTAGGTTATCCATTTTTAAAATTGGTTTTATCAAGTCGATGCTTTTTTAGTTTGTCATAAAGCGTTTTTCGAGATACTTGTAATTCTAGCTGCACATCTTTTAATCGTCCGTGATATCGATGTAGAACTTCAATCAATAAAGTGTGTTCAAATAGGTCAATTCTCTGGTTGAGTGATTTTTGCTCATCATTAGATAGACAATTGACACTTGATAAGTCACTAGGTTTGAGTGCTCTTAATTCTGCATGTTGGCGAAGTTGCTTAATATTTTCTGACCACGGTTTATCTGTAAGCTGCTGAATTTCTTCTTCAGTGATGGTCGGTGGTGGTAATTGGTAACGACTCGCTGCGCTTCGTGCAAAATGTTTAAACAAGATTCGTATATCTTCTTTTCGTTCACACAAGGGTAACAAATCGAAGCGGCGAAACTCACCGTGAAATGTTGTCGGTGGGCTATGGATCGCGATAATGACACTAGTTGCACATTTGTTGCACTCTAATTTTAACTCCGCAAGCCAGCCCCATTGTTGAACTGTCAGAATGTCGGCTTGGTAAAGGTAGATCGTGCCTATTTGAGGCTTCGCTAGGCTACTCGAAATAAACTGCTTAAATTCTAATTCATCATTGGTTGGCAGCTCATGAGCCGCGAGAGCGTAGAGCTCTGAATCATATGGGTTGTGAAGATCATGCAGGTATTGCGCGGTAATACGTTTACCTGTACCTGTATCACCGACTAATACAATGAAGTTATCTTGCGTTGGGTTCAATGCGACCAGATCTCGACGCAGCTTAACCATAGCTTGAGATTGTCCAAGGAGCTTTGGTCCAACGTGTGTCTGCATGTCTAACTCTTTGCGGAGCAATACGTTTTCTTGCATTAAATCGAGTTTGTCGGTTGCTTTCTGGATTGCCGTTTGCAGCTTATCAATAGCAAAAGGTTTCTCAAGAAAGTCATACGCGCCAGCTTTCATCGCGGACACTGCCGTTTGAACATCCCCATGTCCAGTTAAAACGATGACTTGAAAATGCGTATTCTTTTCGAGTAACTGCTGAGTGAATTCAATGCCTGTCATCACTGGCATATGTATGTCGGTGATAACAATGGCAGCCTGTGAAGTGTCCATGCACTGTAAAGCTTCGACTGCGTTGGGGAAGCAAGTGATCATCACCCCTTCAATAAGCATGGCTTGCTGTACTGAATCTCGAATGGCAGGTTCGTCGTCTACAAAGTAGATATTTGGCATGTTAACTCAATCCTTCTGAATACGTCACAGAGTCGCTTCATTGGTTAATTTGGATGGGTGCATTGTTTGGGTTATTACAAACTGCTTTAGTGGTTACAATTGCTTGGTTTGTTAATAATTGCTTGGGTTGTTAACAATTGTTTGAATTGCTAAAAACAGTTTGGTCGTTAACAACGGTTTGTGCGGTTAATAACAGTTTGTGCGGTTAAAAACAGAGAGAACTGCATACCCGATGGCTCTCTTGTCTTAGCCTGTATTTCACCGCTGTAAGCTTCGATAATTCGTTTAGAAATGGATAATCCGAGGCCTAATCCTTCTGGTTTTGTCGTAAAGAAAGGATCGAATAATTTAGGAAGCTGTTCCATTGCGATGCCCGGACCATTGTCCCAAATGACTAGTTCACACTTATCATGATTAAGATCCCAATCAATGCCTATCTGTGGGCTTGGGTGCTGAATAAGCGCTTGAGCAGCATTGTGAATCAGATTAACGAGCACTTGCTCCAATTCTGTAGGATGAATGCTCAATATTATGTTTTCGGGTATCGCCGATAGTCTTAGCGTAATGCCTTGTTTAATCATAGCGGCACTGAGAATACTGGTGGCATTGTTAACAGCATCATGCAGGTTTGCTACGTGATGTTCTTGTTGGGTAACTTTACGAGTAAAGACTTTCAAGCGAGCAATAATTTCCCCAATGGACAGATTAAGCTCAATCATTTTTTGGAGGTTGCCTTTCACCATATCGATCTGGTTCATCTCAAGCAGCTTTAAGCTATTTTCACTGTATGTTCTTAGTGCCGCTAAGGGTTGGTTAATTTCATGGTTAATGCTGGCAGAAAGCTCACCCAGAACGGCTAGTTTGGCTGTTTGAGTCAGTTCTTGCTCGGTTTGCTTGAGTTTCAATTTGGACTCTTGGTATTGGAAAATGGTTTTTTGCAATTGCTGATTCGAGTGCTGCAAATATTGAGTACGTTTATCTACTGTGTGTTCTAAGTGCTTATTAAGATCAGTTAACGCGATTTTGGCTGTGTAAGTCTGTCGCCATGACCAAGCGATGAGCGCCAGTAAGCTATAGATGATGAAAAAGATAAAGTCGGCTTGCAGTACTTTGAGTTGTCCAATTCTTGCTTCTTTTAGGGCGATAACTTGATAATCGTTGTTCTCTACTGCGATTGGGTAAAGTTTAAATGCATGATGGCTTAGTAATTGTGAATGAGGGACAGAAGCATTTGATGCAATGAGTGTTTGGAATTCATTAATGATCTGAATGGTGTTACGACCGTATTGCCTGTTTTGATTAACTTCAACTTGCTGCGACTCATTAAGAGGGCGAAAGGCTTGATATAGCCACCGTTTATTCGTTGATAAGAAGACGATTTTATTGCTATCAAGGATCATGATTTCAAAATTATCGCTCGCTAAGATTACTTCGATATTTTCTAAGCTTACTTTTACGGTAATCACGCCTTCAATTTCTCCGTCGACGGTTAGTGGGGAAGAAATGAAGTAACCGCGTATGTTCGATAAAGCGCCAAGCGCAACATACTGAGCTTGGTTACCTTGAATTGCCTCACTAAAATAAGGTCGGAAAGCGAAGTTTTCACCAAGAAAGGTTCGTGGATTTAAGTAATTACTGGACGCGATCACTGTCCCTGTTCGATCATGAATATAAATAGCATCGGCAAGGCTTTGATTTGACCATTCCAGGAGCAACTCATTCAGGTTTTGGTTTTGCTTATTCGATGTTAAGTAAGACAGTAATCTTGGGTCGTGTCGCAGTAGATTAGGAATTTGCTTGAATTTAGCCAGTTCAGATTCAATTTGAAGGTTAGCTTTGTTGGCTGCGTCTTTGAGCTCTTTGGAAACTACTTTATCTTGGTATTGAGTCGCGATATGGTGAGTAGCACAAAGCCCAATGCCTCCTAAAATTAGAGACAATATAAAAAAGGGTTTCAATAAAATTAGTCGTTTAACGCTCAAAGTAAACTCAGTACAAACAAGTATTTTAAATATGTTATCAGTATGGGGAAGGAAGTAACGAGATCTTGTTAACACCAAGGTTTTATACCGCGTAAATTCAACTTAATGGGCTTGTTTTTCAATAGATTAGAGCGCAAAATCACAAAAAATTCTAAGGAGCGACCAAATGGAACTGACAGATATTCGCCGCGAATACGCAAAAGGCGGTCTAAGACGTAAAGACTTACAAGCAGACCCTATCGACCAATTCAATTTATGGTTGGCGCAGGCGATTGAAGCGAAGCTCACTGACCCAACGGCGATGACAGTCGCGACAGTGGATAAAAATGGTCAGCCATTCCAGCGTATTGTGCTGCTCAAGAATGTGGAAGAAGACGGCTTTATTTTCTATACCAACTTGGGTAGTCGAAAAGCGCAGCACTTAGAAGATTGCAGCAAGATCAGCCTACATTTCCCATGGCACCCACTTGAGCGACAAGTGCACATTACAGGTACGGCAGAAAAGCTGACTGCTTTGGAAAACATGAAGTACTTTTCGTCTCGCCCAAAAGAGAGCCAATTAGCCGCCATTGCAAGTAAGCAGAGTAGCCGTATTTCAGCTCGTGGTGTTCTAGAAGGTAAATATTTAGAACTGAAACAGAAGTTTGCTAAAGGCGAAATTCCAGTTCCAACATTTTGGGGCGGTTTTCGAGTGAAGCCTGAAAGTATTGAGTTTTGGCAAGGTGGCGAACATCGCTTACATGACCGCTTCTTATTTTCTCGTGATGACAGCCGTTGGGATATTGATCGCTTAGCGCCATAGATCACGATTCATAGCGAGTCTTTTGTGCCTAATCGATAGTAAATAAGCCGCTACTTTTCTATTATTTCAAGTCACTCAATTTTGGGGTGACTTGATATCGTTAATTCGTTTCACTTCTTAAACTCTTAACTTCTTGACCTTTAAACCTCTTAAAGCGTGAATTCTTTCTTCATGCTACTGAGGATGATGCATCACTGTGTAAAACAACTGATATTTGCTTCTTTAATAATGTTTCAGGTATGACTGATCCTAACCCAGAGTCTAATGCGAAGTCCGTTAATTGGTTTTTGCTGGTGGCATTGAATTTGGTTTTGAGCCGTGCAACATGACCTTCAACCGTTTTAATCGAAATGTTTAATGTGTTGGCGATATATTGAGGCTTCTTTCCATAGAGCAAAAGAAATAAGACTTCAGACTCCCTCGTGGTGAGAGGTTTAGACAGCTTAGATTGACGAGGCTTAGATCCCGATAGTGAGCCCTCACTTGCATCTTTACTGGTTGCTCTACAAACCCAATGACCCACTTCAAGAATCGCCGTGTCGGTGAGTTCTTGCCCATAAAAAATAGTCCCTTGAACTTGCCCATCTTCATTAAACCAAGGTGTTTTTGTGAAGATATGAGCGTGCCAACGCCCATCGGGGTAAGGGTGTATATCCAATACCTTTAATGTTCTTTGTGTTTCCATTACATACTGATCTTGATCTCTAAACTCTTGTGCACACTCTACTGTTTGACTGGGCATATCAAAGTCAGTTAATCCTTCGCAGTTATCTTCAGAGCCTAACCCAATCAGCTTGATATAAGCTGAGTTTGCATAGATAAAAACAGACTGAGTATCTTTACATCCCCAGCAACCGGGTAACTGTGCAAAGAGGGATTGTTGAAGGAGAGGGGGAGGTGTCGACAAAGTTAAATTCTCAGATGTAAATTAAACCTAATGATACCAGTTTCTTATCGTGGTGTGTGCTGAAAAGCATGTATCAGTGCTCTTCAAAGTACTGTTCGCTTAGTAATTATCCAACGTCGATTTAGCTTATTTTAAAGATAAAGATAAAGATAAAGATAAAGATAAAGATAAAGGGGTTAGGTGTGTTAGATGCTGAAATTTGAAAGTAAGGCAATACTAGATAGACGGCAAGGTATATAAACAAAAAAAGCCAGCCTGAAGAAGGGCTGGCTAAAGACAAGGAAAACCTTGTCGACGTGTAGAAGAGTTCTAAATGGGTTCACGAGGGTATGCAAACCCATTTAGAGACATCAAAGGATGTCAGAGTGACTTACTACCCTGAAACGTAATTTACAGCGTGTGGCAAAACGAAAAAAGGGGGGATATCCCCCCCCCCCCTTTATAAATTGACTGCTCTTTAATTGCAGTATTTCTAATTACAGCTCTCTAAGTACTCTAAACCCTAGGTAGTTTGCAGAAGTTGATGGCGCTATATTTAGCTCATTAAAGACCTTTGCTTCCTTTGGAGAGAAGCTCCAGGCTCCTCCTTTGGCACTACCTTGCGGGTCCTGTGTCCACTCCCATACGTTCCCCACCATATCGTAGAAACCTGTAGGTGTAGGTGGGAAAGAACGAACTGGAGAGGTGCTGTTATTCGACCAAGGTGTACCAGACCAACCGGTATTCGCTTTTCCTGCACCAAAGTCATTCCCCCACCAGAAACTGGTATCCTGACCAGCCCGAGCCGCTACTTCCCATTCATCAGCCTGTGGTAAGCGGTAAGTGAAACCTGTTTCCTTCGATAGCCAACGTGTGTAGTTCGCTGCATCACTTCGACTAACGCATACAACTGGTGAATTGTCGGTCTGTTTAAAGCCTGGGTTGCGCCAGTAGCTATCTGAAATGGGCGTGATTTCAGTATTACTGATGCTATTACAAGTCTTGGTTAATTCAGCATCGGTTTGGTAGCCTGTTTTTTCCACGAAAGATTTGAATGCTTGAACTGTGGTTGGAGTGGCTGATAAAGCAAAAGGCTTATCAACAATTACTTGTCTCGCATTGTTCTCACCAAGTAAATAACGACCGGAGCCAACAACAATCATTTCAGGGCTTTGGCTGTGATTAGTCATTGGGTCTGCAAACTTGCTGCCAACATTCAGTGAGTTTTGCTTCGCTTGCAGCACGGCTCTTAAATTATGGTCGCGAGAAATCTCTAGTTCTTGATGGAAAGAAAGGTAGCCTTCCTTTGCGATGGTGATCATATGCTTACCTGTAGGAAGCATCACTTCTACAGGTGTACTGCCATATTTAACGCCATTGATAGCCACATTATCGTTGTATTGGTTTGAACGAACTACCAAGTTTACCCAAGCGACTTCTTTTTGTTGATCGCTGGTTTGTTCATCGCTCTTTGTAAAACAACTTGATGATTTGATGTTAAGTAATCGACAAGGCGTATTCTTATCTGGGCGAGTTTCTAGATTAGCTTTCACAATCGCTTTGTATTTACTGCCTTCGTAAAAACTTGCGGTGGTTACGGTATGATCTAAAACATGAATATTTAAAGACGTTGACGCTAAGTTATCTTTGACTTGCTTGGTTTCGGTTGTGTTATCAATCACGCTGTTTTGAAATTGATTCACAGCCTTTTGAAGTGCCAAAGTCACGGTTTGATTTGAACATTGAGCAAGGGTCATGTCACTGCTGCAATTATTGGTAAAGCTTACCGTTTGCGTGTCAGCTTGAGTCAATTCACCGCGAAGGCGTTCTGCTCTTGCTCTTAATTTGGAGTTGTTCAGTGCTGTGATTGAAGTTTCCACTGAAGATTTTTCTGCTTGAATTGCGTTTAGTTCAAGCAATAAACTCTGATGTGCTTGTTCTGAATCACTTACCGAAAGCTTAGCCTCTTTTACGGCTTTCCAAGCACCTTGGAAACGATTTTGAGCAGGTGATATATCAAAATCAGGCTCATCAATCATGCGCGTGTAGTCTTGCTCTAAACTTGATTTTGCTTTTGCTAGACTGTTTTCAGCTTGGGTTGCAAGTTTCACTAAACGTTCTGACTGCTGCGCACGGTTATCGACTTGATTCTGCTTATCTGCGAGCTTTTTATTTAAAGACGCAAGGTTTGCATGTTCGTCAAATAACGAGCTTTCGATCTCTGTGACGGTAGAAGCACTGGTCACTGTTGAGGAAGAGGTTTGCGCGAGAACAGCGGGTGTCATGATGCAGGGAGCAAGTGCAAATAATAGAGCAGGAAAACCTTGTCGCATGTTGGGCTACTTCAATCAAAATTTAGGCTAATGGGATATTCTAAACGAAAACGCCATTTTTTCTGAAGTTATCTTTAATAACTATCGAAAAAATGGCGAATATTCATTCAGCTTTGTGAAATAGGTACGGCTATGTGGAGAAATTAGCTTTCTTTGTTAGGAAGTAATTTTACCCAAATAGTATCGCTACCATTAATGGTTACTGTTCGATTATAAGACTCGTAGCCAGCTTTAGACACCGTGACTTGATGACGTCCGCTAGGCAAAGCCACTTCGATTGGTGTGCTGCCGTACTTAATGCCATTGATCGTGACTGAGTCATTGTACTGATCAGAACGAACTGTCACGTTAGCCCATTGTTTGTCATTTTTTTTGACGACAGCGGCTTGGCTGCCAGTTAAACAGTAGCGAGTCGATACATTCAACAATTTACATGCTGCGACGGCTTCAGGTTTTGCTTGAAGCTGAGCTTGGATTTGCATGAAGTAAGAGTTGTTGCCAGAGAACCCACTTTTGATGGTTTGGCTATCTTGGACATGGATATTTAGCTGAACATCTTGCAAGTTTTGTTTAGCTAAAGTGTTTTCTGTGAGCTGTTCAAGTAACTGCGCTTTGAAGGTTTGTACGGCTTTTTGATTCGTCAGGTATTTACCTTGAGCAGTACACTCACCAAGCGTCATTGTGGATGAACACGTTGTCGTGTAGCTGGTTTCAAGAACAGCACTTTCACGTAGCTCTGTTGCAGTTCGCTTAACACGTGCTTCTACTTTCGCTTCTTTTAGGTTCGCTAATTCATTATTCAGACGCGCTTGTTTTTGCTTGATTTGAGAAAGACGAATTTCACTTTCACTCATCGCTTGTTGGTTATCCTGTAAAGAGGATTGATTCTCTTTAACGGCAGCCCAAGCATCTTGGTAGCTTTTCTGGAAAGAGATTAAATCAATTTCCGGATCTTCAAGCAAACGGCTGTATTGTTTATCCAATACTGACTTGCTTCGATTACGCTTGGCTTTTAATTCTTCACTTTCACGTAATAGCTTATTATTTTGATTTTTAAGCTGCTGCAAATTTTCGGTCGCGGATACTTTTGTTGCGGAAAGTTGCTCAATATCGGAGTTTTTATTGTGTAACTTTGCATCGATGGCTGAAACGGGATCGACTTGATTCAGTTCTTCAGCTGATACCGATGCAGATACCCAAAAAGGGGATAGCGCAAGTAAAAGCGCTGAAATTCGAAAGTTAGTCATAGGTCCCTGCAGCATGTAAAAATTAAATTGGCTCATTCATTTAGTGTTAAATTTCTAGTTATTGTTCATCAGTTATTAGCAATTAACACAATACTCTCCTTTATACCGTTTTATTGTATTCCAATCTACTCTAAAGCCTTGTTTCGGTACTTTCTCAGCATTTTTTGAATTTAAGACCAGCTATTTGAGCTTTGTACGAAATTTAGAATAGAGAGTGTTAAGTAAAGATAGAGTTAAGTAAATAGAGTGTTGTTTTACCTGAATTGATTTTACATAAACCGTAACTTACCACTTCTTGATCATCTTTCCGGAGGCATGATCATAAAGATCATTTTGTTTTTTCATTCTTGATCTTCGAGATGTGCTGCTCTAGCCGAAGCTATAGCAAAGGATGCAATTTACAAATTCATCTTATTTCGATTTAGGAGTATCATTCATGCCTTGTTGACCGGAACACTTATGCCATGCCTAAAACGCCACTTTTTCCTAACATTGACCTCCAACCCCTTGGTTTATCTATGCCGCGCCCTGCGGAAATTATTACGTTGCCTTCACATATGGATTGCCATGAGCATCAGTATTCACAAGTGGTGATTGGCTTGAAAGGTCAGGCCGAGTTTGAGGTCAGTGGTAAAGGAAATTTAGTTGGTCCTGGGCAAGGCTGTGTCGTGACGGCTAGCTCTGATCATGCTTTCGGGGGCGTTGTTGGTCAGTCGGATATTTTAGTATTGAATATGCCGATGCCAACCAATGATGATCCATTGATGCTAGAGAAAATTAATCAGCTGGCTTCATCGAATATCTACTTTCAATTAGATATGCAAATTCAAAAGCTTATACAGATGTTAGTGCAGGAAATGCAAGCCAGTCCAGATGATTTGTTGTTAAGCCGAGCATGTAATGACACGGTTATTGCTCTGCTTCAAAGGCACATTTCTGAATTCGAAACATCCGTTAAAGATTCGCGTTTCGACCTTGATGCATTAGACAGATACATCGAACAGCACCTTTCTAATAAGATCTCTGTCGCTCAACTGGCCGGTAGCGTATTTTTAGGTGAGAGCCAGTTTCATATGCTATTTAAAGATCAAATGGGTATTACCCCCCATCAATATGTCCTAGGGAAGAGAATTGATCTTTCACGCAAACTGATAGAGCAAGGGAATTTAACACTAGGTCAAGTTGCCGAACTTTCCGGCTTTTCAGGTCAATCTTCATTCACCCATACCTTTTCTCGTTTGCAAGGCATGTCGCCATCTCAGTATAAAAAACAAAAAATTGTTAAATAGTTAAACAAAACGACATATTATTTTAAGCTTTTTCGTGTGACCATGTTTTTATTTTGTTAATAAAGCGAGTTTTTAGCAAAAAACTCGGAGTTTTTGACAAGTATTCCTTATACACTCAAAATACACTGCTGCCATTGTAGAGATCCCGAACTAATTTCGGGTGTGAGATTAAGGAAAACGCATGTTTACAGCTACTGATGTGTTAAAGCCAGAATTTATTGAGCAGCCGCTTGATACACTTTGGACGCTTATCTCACCATTATATATGGTGGATGAAACCCAATGGCTAAAGCAACTACTGCCGCTAGCAACCCCTTCTGAGGCTGAAAAAGCGCAAATCACGGATAAAACGACCAGCTTAATTGAAGCGATTCGTGCCGATAAATCATCTATCCAAATGATTGATGCATTGCTACTTGAGTACAGTTTAGATACCCATGAAGGGATCTTGTTGATGTGCTTGGCTGAAGCTCTTATGCGTATTCCTGACTCAGCGACCGCAGATGCTTTAATTCGCGATAAGCTGAGCGTCGCCGATTGGAAATCTCACCTTAAAAACTCTGATTCTGTTTTTGTTAATGCTTCTACTTGGGGGCTTATGCTCACTGGTAAAGTGGTTGGCTTATCTAGCAAAGAACAGCAGAGCCCAGCTCAAGCGGTTAATCGTTTAGTAAACAAACTCTCTGAGCCTGTTATTCGTAAAGCGATGCACCAAGCCATGAAAGTCATGGGGCACCAGTTTGTTCTTGGTCGCAGCATTGCTGAAGCGCAGAAAAACGGCAAACCAATGCGCGAAAAAGGTTTCACCTATTCGTTTGATATGTTGGGTGAAGCGGCATTAACTACTGCAGATGCGAACAAGTACTTTAAAGATTACTTGATGGCGATTGAAGCTGTTGGTAGAGATAACTTAAGCTCTAACAGTAGTAGCTCAAACAATGGCGGCGAAACAAGCCCGCTTCCTTCAGTTTCAATTAAACTCTCAGCGCTTCACCCTCGTTACGAAGTAGCGAATGAAGATCGTGTCCTAAGTGAACTGTATGACACCGTGATTCAATTGCTTAACCGAGCAGTAGAGTTGAATGTTGCAATAACGATTGATGCTGAAGAAGCCGATCGCTTAGAACTGTCTCTTAAGCTCTTCAAAAAACTGTACAGCAGTGATTTAGTTAAAGGCTGGGGCAAGCTTGGAATTGTGATTCAAGCATATTCTAAGCGTGCACTTCCAGTGCTTATGTGGTTGAACCGCCTAGCGAAAGAGCAAGGTGATTTAATCCCACTTCGTTTAGTAAAAGGCGCTTACTGGGACAGTGAAATTAAATGGTCGCAACAAGCTGGTTACGATGATTACCCTGTTTATACCCGTAAAGAGTCAACCGATGTGGCGTACTTAGCATGTGCTCGCTTCTTATTAAGTGAAGGCGTACGAGGCAATATTTTCCCTCAATTTGCTAGCCATAATGCTCACACCGTATCTGCCATTGCAGTGATGGCTGAGCACAAAGATTATGAATTCCAACGTTTACATGGCATGGGTGATTCACTTTATAACCATGCAATGGAAGCGTACCAGCAGTCTGTTCGTATCTACGCGCCTGTTGGTAGCCACAAAGACTTACTGCCTTACCTTGTTCGTCGTTTACTTGAGAATGGTGCGAACAGTTCTTTTGTTCACCGTTTAGTGGATGCGCGTTGCCCTGTGGCTGAGCTAACTCAACACCCTGTTGATATGCTTTTAACGTTTGATACGCTGAATAACACGAAAATTCCTTTGCCTTCACAAGTCTTCCCTGAGCGTAAAAATGCTTATGGCGTAAATATTGATATTGAAAGTGAAGCTCAGGTATTTGAGAAACAAGTCCATTCTTTCCTTGATAAGCAATGGACTGCGGGCCCCGTTATTAATGGGCAGCCTCTTGCTGAAAGCATGATCAAGGCTGATCACAATGTAGAATTGATTACCGCGCCTTACGATCGTCGTATTCCTGTTGGAAAGGTGGCTTTTGCAAACCTTGATCATGTTTCCGAAGCGATTCTGGGTGCAGAAGCCGCATTTGGTGATTGGAAAGCAACATCGATAGAGATAAAGAGCGCTGCGCTAGATAAACTGGCTGATTTACTCGAAGAAAACTTGGCGGAACTGGTGGCGATTTGTCATCAAGAAGCGGGTAAAACTATTCACGATAGTATTGATGAAGTACGTGAAGCGGTTGATTTCTGTCGTTACTACGCGAAGCAAGCAAGCAATCTTGAAGCTTTCGAGCTGACTGGATTTGATGGTGTTTCCCGTAGTGCTTCTCGCCAAGGTCGCGGTGTCTTTGTATGTATTAGCCCTTGGAACTTCCCGCTGGCTATCTTCTTAGGTCAAATTACGGCTGCGTTGGTTGCGGGTAATACTGTTGTAGCAAAACCGGCTGAACAAACCAGCTTAATTGCTGCTCGCGCGGTGGAACTAATGGCTGAGGCGGGATTCCCTGCTGGCACTATTCAATTGCTACCGGGTCGTGGAGCTGAAATTGGCAGTGCGTTAACCAGCCATAATGCGATTGCCGGTGTTGCCTTTACAGGTTCAACACCAACAGCGCAGCGTATCAATGTGTCTTTGGCGAGTCGTAAAGCTAAGCCAGTTCCGTTTATTGCGGAAACCGGTGGTCAAAACGCAATGATTGTGGACAGTACTGCGCTTCCAGAACAAGTAGTACGTGATGTGGTGCGTTCAGCATTTGCTTCTGCGGGTCAGCGTTGTTCTGCTTTGCGTGTTCTGTTTATTCAAGAAGACATTGCAGACCGTGTGATTGGTTTGATTCAAGGTGCGATGGATGAGCTAAGTGTCGGCATCCCGCATTTACATAAGACAGACGTTGGTCCGGTTATCGACAGTAATGCCAAACTTAAGTTGTTAGCTCACCTAGAAACCATGACGCAAACACAGAAAAAAGTTGCGCAGCTGACATTAGGTTCAGATTGTGAGCATGGTGACTTTGTCCCGCCGAGTGCATTTGAAATCTCCGACATCAGTTGCCTAAAAGAAGAACAGTTTGGCCCTGTACTACACATTGTTCGTTTTAAGGCGAGTGAATTAACACAAGTGGTTGAGCAAATTAACCAAACGGGCTTTGGTTTGACGATGGGCATCCACAGCCGTAATGAAACGACTTACCGCTGGATCGAGAAACATGCTCGAGTGGGTAACTGTTACATCAACCGTGACCAAGTCGGTGCTGTGGTTGGTGTACAACCCTTTGGCGGCCAAGGTTTATCGGGCACCGGCCCTAAAGCGGGTGGTCCACATTACTTGTACCGCTTTACTGACGTTCATTTTTCTCAATTTCAAAGCAAGGCATAAGGAGCAGTATCATGGTTCATCAAGTGACGGGTTTTTCTGATGCTTTGCTGGCGTGGGAACAGTGGAATTTAACCGATTTCGATCATAAAAGTGCGTTTGTACTTTCACTTAAATCTGAAATCGAAACTTCATCTTCAGATCTAGCGGCAGTGGTTTCTTTCCATCTTCAGCAAGCATCTTCGCTGTTGGAAGAAGGGCATTCATTGGTTGGTCCAACCGGTGAAACGAATGAGTTATACGCTGCTGGTCGCGGTGTTGCATTAGTGGTTGTCGATCATTGTGATGCTTCTTTACAAGCTCAGCAAACAGCGATGGCAATGCTCACTTCAGCATTACTGGCTGGCAATAGCGTGCAGCTTTGTAGTGATGATGTGGAATTCACAAACTTAATTGAAAAAGCAGTGCAGCAAGCTAGCTTTCCTTCAAACCTTGTTCAGATTGCACCTTATGACGCGGCTCAACAGTTGTTGTCATGCGATGTAAGAAGTGTTGGCTACGTTGGCAATACAGAAACAGAACAAGCTATCAATTTACAACTTGCTAAGCGTGACGGTGCTATCGTCGGTTTAGTGTCTGAAACGGATCTGAACGCAATGAATATTGCTCACGATCCACACCTATCGCTGCGCTTTATTACAGAGCGTACGCGAACTATAAATATAACAGCCGTGGGTGGTAATGCGACCTTGCTAGAGCTTGGAAGCGAAGCCCACTAACCTTCAATACTTTCCCACTTAAGCATCAATGTTTAAGTGGGTTCCCAGTACTCTTTTTATGCTGTGCAATAAGGCGGTGGCGAGAGTGTGCTGGACAGGGAAGGCGATTTTAAAATGAGGACTATCAAATGATAGAAAATAGTTTTGCAATAACATCCACGTTTATTGCGTATCTGATCATGATGCTTGCGATCGGAGTTATTGCTTACAAACGTACATCCAACTCAAGTGATTATTTCTTGGGTGGGCGCAGTTTAGGCCCTTGGCCTGCGGCACTTTCTGCGGGTGCTTCTGATATGAGTGGTTGGTTGCTGCTTGGTTTACCTGGTTATGCTTATGCTGCTGGTTTTGAAGCGTTTTGGCTTGCTGGTGGTTTATTAATTGGTACATGGGCAAACTGGCTTATCAGTGCTAAGCGTTTACGTACTTACAGTATTACGACTGAGTCTCTGACTTTACCTGAGTTCTTAGCTCGTCGTTTTAATGACAACTCGAAGCTGATCCAAACAATTTCTGCTTTCTTCATTCTTTTATTCTTCCTTTTCTACACAAGCTCAGGCTTGGTAGCTGGTGGTAAATTGTTTGAAACGGTATTTGGCCTAGATTACACAACAGCGGTTATCATCGGCACAGTGTGTGTTGTATCGTACACGTTATTTGGTGGTTTCTTAGCGGTATCTTGGACAGATTTAGTGCAAGGTCTACTGATGTCGGCAGCACTATTAATTGTGCCTATCGCAGCAATGAATGGTGGCTTAGGTCAACTTTCTAGCGACCTTCACACCATCAACCCAGAGCTTCTTACACTTTGGAATGATGCGAAAGGTGAGCCACTTTCGGCCATTGCTATTATCTCTCTAGCTGCATGGGGTCTTGGCTACTTTGGTCAGCCGCATATCCTTGCACGTTTTAAAGCCACACGTTCAAACAAAGATTTAGTTACCGCTCGCCGCATTGCAGTTGTTTGGTCTGCATTGTCTATGGTTGGTGCAATGCTGGTAGGTTTAGTTGGTTTGATTTACGTGACTAATTCTGGTTCTCCAGCATTAGATGACGGCGAAAAAATCTTCATGCTTCTTGTGAATGCAATGTTCCACCCTGTAATCGCGGGTATCTTACTTGCTGCAATTCTAGCGGCAATCATGAGTACTGCTGATTCACAACTTCTTGTTTCTTCTTCAGCTCTAGCGGAAGACTTTTACAAGCAGTTACTGAAGAAAGATGCAACATCAGAAGAGATCGTTCGCGTAGGTCGTATTGCTGTTGTACTTATTTCTTTGGTTGCTCTATTCCTAGCTATGACGCCTGATAGCTCAGTACTTGGCCTTGTATCTTACGCTTGGGCTGGTTTTGGTGCTGCATTTGGTCCAGCTATTGTACTTAGCCTATATTGGGCTCGTATGAACCGTAATGGTGCTCTAGCGGGTATTGTTGTGGGTGGTGTAACGATTGTACTTTGGAAGCAATTCACTGGCGGTTGGTTTGACGTGTACGAAATTGTACCGGGAATCATCCTTTCAACCATTTCTATTGTGGTTGTAAGCTACATGACTGGCGAACCTGAAGATTCAGTTAAGAAACAGCATGCTGCATTTAAAAAGAACTTAGTTGAATTAGATTAAGGTTTATCTAGATTAGGTTGAACTGAATTCAGTTTACGAATTTTCTGGTTAAACAAATGAAATATTATGATTAAGTAAATGAAATAGAGTCACTTCGGTGGCTCTATTTTTTTATGTGGATTACACTGATAAAGCCAACATGTAGCCTTGTCTTTTTGTGGCAGTTTCCCGTCATGGTTTTGTATCTTGATGATTTGGTTGAGCAAGTAAGGAATATTTAATTCGTGTCTGGTATCCCTAGTATTCACTTCAATCACCAAAAAACCAATCAATCAGAAATCGAGTTCATTCCTCTTTCTCGGTTATTTAATTTTTCTCGGTTATTTCAAACCCAAGAGAAAAACCGAAATCCAGAAGAGAATGAAGGCCTTTTAGAGAGAAAACATGATTCTCAAAAACCACACAGAATCAGCTTCTTTTTGATAGTCTTTATCGAAGAGGGAAATGGCACTCATATGGTGGATTTTAAAGACTATCGCTTCTCGAAAGGCAGTGTCATTTTTATTCAAAGGGAACAAGTTCATTCCTTTGATTTTTCTTCTAAGCCGAAAGGTACGGCTATCGTATTTACTCAAGCATTTCTTGATAATGTTCATGCGAATATGCGCTTGCCGAACTATACGCCTACCCATTTGAATTCAAGCCACTCTGCTTTGCTGGATTTAGACGATAAAAACTTCGTTCGCGGTCGCACGCTTATTGAGCAAACCATTGAAGAGTTGGATAGCGATACACCAGAACCACTTATTGTGATGTACCTATTTTCTGCTTTTGCTTTGATCCTTCACAGGCTTAGACCGGAAGTGAGGCAAGATAAACTGACGCATCAGCAGAGTGTGAAATTTGCTCGATACTTTGAGTTATTGCAACAACATTATCAAAGAGTGCGTGATGCTAATTGGTACGCAGCTCAAGTGAATACGACGTATAAAACTCTGAATCAGATATGCAAGACAGCAACAGGCATGACAGCCAAGCAGTTGATCGATTCATTCACGGTGCTTGAGATGAAGCGACAGATGGTGGTGAACAGTACAACCTCACAGCAAATGGCGTATGATTTTGGTTTCGATGACGCGAGTAATTTTGTTAAGTACTTTAAAAATCACACTTTCATGACGCCGAGTGATTTCCAAAAAAGATATAAAACCCCTTCAATTGAAAGTGGTCTGTAATCGTTGCTCTTGGTTCTTGGTTCTTGGTTCTATCTGGAGCTACCTATTATTGTCAGGTAGCTAAATGAAAGGTTCGAGATTGACCATTTTTAAGCGCATATACACTCTCCCTCATCTTGTCTGTTTTCTCTAATATTGCTCCCAAGCCAATACGAGGACAACAGAATGAAAACACAACTTAACCTATCATCAGTAGCCGTTAACGCTTTAAATGCACCAAAAGCAATCTCTTCAAGTGCAAGTTCATCAAGTGCAATTGCATCTAAAATAAGTTCATCTAAAACAAGTGCACCCAAAACCACTTCATCAAAAACAATTAAATCGAAAATAGTTAAATCAGTATTAGTAACCGCGAGTGCGTTAGGGTTGGCAGCATGTTCAACTCATTTAGAAGCGAACCACTCAGAAGAGCACAATCTAAGCCTTCAAGATAAGGCTGTCGCATTAGTTTCAAGTATTGAAACAGGTGACCATGCAGCCATTAGTTATGTTAACCCTGAGAAGTATATTCAACATAACCTTGCTGTCGGAGATGGGCTAGAAGGCTTTGGCGCCGTGATGCAACAATTGCCAAAAGGAAGCGCAAAAGCGCAGGTTAAGCGTTCGTTCCAAGATGGGAATTATGTTGTAACGCACACGGAGTATGATTTTTTTGGTCCAAAAGCAGGGTTCGATATTTTCCGTTTTGAAGATGGACTTATTGTCGAGCATTGGGACAACCTACAAGCTATTTCCCCTGCGAACGCGAGTGGGCGAACTCAGTTAGATGGAACAGTACTCGTGACTGATTTAGACAAAACAGAAGAGAATAAAGCGATTGTTTCTGGCTTTGTTAGTGACATTCTAATCAATGGTGATATGTCAAAAATAAACCACTATATTGATAATGAAGACAGTGCATACCTACAGCATAACCCTGGGGTTGCCGACGGTTTAAGTGGATTAGGTGAAGCATTAGGAGCACTTGCAAAAGCAGGCATGCCAATGGTCTTCGAAAAGAACCATATCATTTTAGGACAAGGCAACTTCGTTCTGTCGGTGAGTGAAGGTCACTTTATGAATCAGCACGTCGCATTTTATGATTTATTCCGAGTTGAAGCTGGAAGAATCGTAGAACATTGGGACACCATCGAAGCTATTCCAACTCGTTCTGATTGGAAAAATGATAACGGTAAGTTTGGTTTCTAAACACAATACTTACCGCTTATAGAGAGGTTCTTTACAAAGTCACTCATCTGCTCGTTAAATGAGTGGCTTTTTATCTATTTAAGTAAGCGGTTTAGATTTTTAATGTAACAAGTGATTTACATTGTAAATTTAAGCTATGTAAGGGATAGAGTAGGGGCAACTGTAAGGAAATTTGTTTTTTGAAAGTGTTGTGGATGTTTCATGTCATATAAATGGACTTGAAAATGTCGATTTATTGAACACACGCCTCATTTTTATAATCCCTACGATGAATTACGGAACTCTATCGGACAAGATGTGTCAATTGTCAGTAACTACATAAACCTGATAGGACAAAGGTATGCCAGATCTATATTGCAAAGCATGTAAAAGAACGACGTTACATAAGTCAGTGATGAGACGTTGTGAATTGGAAGCCGATACCCTTCCCGGTCGAATGCAGCAGTGGGCAGCTAAGTTTTTTAGTGGTGAGTGTTATTATGAGATGGAAAGACAGCACTTTTGTAGAACGTGTAATTGTCGTTCTGAAAGCCCAAGTGCTGTCCCTCAAACCCAAATTGGGCTAGCCTGACGTTGCTATTGAGTTATTCTTTTAAGCATTAAGCATTAAGCATTAAGCATTAAGCATTAAGCATTAAGCATTAAGCATTAAGCTGCGTGTTGTTGTGCTTCATCCCCGTCAATCATGACCGGCCAACCATAGCTTGCGTATTCTATCGCTAAGACTCTTGCGACATCTTTAGAAACCGTTGTGTGAGTCCATGAGCCAATTCCGTAAGGCTTATATGCAAGTACTTGTGTCATCATTGTCCGAGTATCCTTCTCTTATTTTTTATCTATTATTAGCCTTACCTTACTTATGTACTTGTCTATAAAGCTCAACTTATTTGTTAAAAAGGTCATTATTATTTCAAATTATTAACATCACCCGGTCATATTTATGATTGAATGCTTAGTATTTGTATTATTTATATAACAACTGCTATTTAACGAGTTTTTCTGAAGCTCATCGATGTTTTACTGTTCACTTTGTTTAGTGCTTTAGCAGAAAAGTGTGATGTTACTTCAAAAGTATCACTCAGTATTTACTTGTTGATATAAATACGCTTATCGCGAATATGTAATTTATTTGTTAAGTTGTGAAGGGACTTTTCTTCCTGTTTTTCTATTTAGAATATAATCCGATATTCAACGTCACATTAGAGTTTTTATGCCGCAGCATCATTTAGATCGTATTGATAAAGAAATACTACGAATTTTACACATGAAAGGTCGCTTGCCTGTTGTCGAACTTGCTAAGCAGGTTAACCTGACTACTTCGCCGTGTTCAGACCGATTGAAACGACTTGAGAAAGAAGGGTTTATTAAGGGCTACCACGCAGAGTTATGCTCAGAAAAGCTGGGTTTAGATGTACAAGTGTTTATTCATATTCGTTTGGATCAAACCAGTTTTTCGATTTTTGAGAAATTCGCACAGGCAGTCGAAATGATGCCAGAAGTGGAAGAGTGCTACTCACTTTCTGGTGACTTTGACACTATGATCAAAGTCAGAGTAAAAGATATGAAAGCCTACCAAGCCTTTATGGCAACAAAATTGGGTACATTACCTGGAGTGATACAAACTCGAAGTGAAGTTGTGATCGAAGAGCACAAAACGGGCTTTGGTGTGAATGCTGAACTGTTGGGTACTCTGCCTTAAAAGCGCTTGCCTTCGCTTCGACACTTTTGTCTTAGATATAATGCAATCTTAGGTAGGGCATTTATAGCATTACGCACTTATGAAATAGTGCATTAATAAAAACTGAGTCAGTGAATATAAAAATGGAAGCCCGTGAGCTTCCATTTTTTATGAGTGAATGCTGATTTACTTATCAATCACTTCCAGCGCTTGGGTTTTAATTCGAGCTATACAGTATTTGAGCTAAATAGTGTTCGAGTTATACCGTTAAAGCCGCTGAGATTAAACCGATTAAGCCGCCGAACACTCCGCCCCAAACAACAAGCCAGCCCAAGTGCTGCTTAATCATTTGTTGAACCATCTCTTTGACAAGTTTAGGCGTCAGCTCATTCAATCTTTGGTCGATAATCGCTTCGATGTTTTGTTTAATCTCATCCATCATCGCTGGAGACTCTAACTCTTCTTTTATCGCATTTTTCACTGCATCACTTTGGCTAATCTCTACAACTGAAGCCTGCATCTTTTCTACAAATGGAGCTTTTAGCGGCTGAAGAGCTTCAGTTCCGCCAACCATCGCAAGCATCCCGCCGAAAGAAGAATTAGCGATTACTTCGACTAATGAATCGAAAGTTGGGTTGAAATCAATCTTGTTGATTACCGGCTCTAGGTTAAGTGACTTGCCTGACATTTCGCTATTTAAGAAGCGGTCAATATTATTGTCTGTGAAGAACTGTTCCATCATCAAATGTTTTATAGCGGCTTTGAATTCTTCAAAGCGTGCTGGGATCACGCCTGAACCATATAGCCCCGGTACTTTTTCGAAAAGCATATGAATGGCTAGCCAGTTAGTGATAGCGCCAGAGAAAGCGAATAGCCCTGCATATAACAGGTATTGGTTCGCTAGTGAATACCCAGCCCCTAGCAAAGCCAGTGCAAGGAGGTTAGTAAGAATACTTTTGTTCATGATTGATCTCGATATAAGTCATTGGCCGAGATTTTAAGAAAAAAAAGGAAGATATGAAAGGAGAACATCATGAAGCGGCGGGTAAAAGAAAGGCTAGCCTCCCCCCGAAGTCTAGCCTTATTCCAGAAACGCGCAAGCGAAGCGTCTTGGTTTATTGTGTGATTATATTGTTACAATATGTCGTTTTGCTATAGCCATTTTGCAATCTGTGGACTACAAAGGGTGAAGCGAATCGCATATTTTATAACCAATATTTTTAATCTTCTTTTTCTTGTCCTAAATCGTCGCCAATGAAGCCACCCGTTTGGTGCGCCCATAATTGAGCATAGATACCATCTTGGCTGATTAGCTCTTTATGGCTGCCTTGTTCAACAATGTTACCTTGGTCAAGTACGATCAAACGATCCATTGCAGCAATGGTCGATAAACGGTGCGCAATGGCAATAACCGTTTTGCCTTCCATCAGTTCAATCAAACTTTCTTGGATAGCGGCTTCAACTTCTGAATCAAGGGCTGAAGTCGCTTCATCAAGTATCAACAAAGGTGCGTTTTTCAGTAATACTCGTGAAATCGCAATTCGTTGACGTTGACCACCAGAAAGCTTCACACCGCGCTCGCCGACTTGAGCATCATAACCAACATTACCAAACGGGTCGGTCAGTGTTTCCACAAACTCATGAGCATGAGCCTGCTTAGTTGCGGCATACAGCTGCTCGTCGCTTGCACCAGGGTTGCCGTAAAGAATATTGTCTTTAATTGAACGATGCAGCAAAGAAGTATCTTGCGTCACCATACCAATTTTGCTGCGCAGTGAGTCCTGTGTCACCGATGAAATCACTTGGTCATCAATGCGAATCTCACCACTTTCTACATCATGGAAGCGCATCAATAAGTTCACCAGAGTGGATTTACCCGCACCAGAGCGCCCAACTAATCCAACCTTTTCACCCGGCTTGATATTTAAGTTTAGGTTATTGATGACACCTTTATTCTCACCGTAGTTAAAACTGACGTTATCGAAAGTGATACCACCTTGAGGAACAGTAAGCGGTTTGGCATCTGGTTTGTCTAAAATATCAACAGGTTTAGATAAAGTCTTAATGCCATCGATTACGGTTCCAAGGTTTTCGAAAAGACCGCCAATTTCCCACATGATCCACTTAGACATGCCATTAATACGTAGCGCTAGACTGATCGCAATAGCAATTGAACCAACGCTAATCGCGCTGTCCATCCATAACATGATGGAAATTGCTGCAATACTGAAGACCAGTAAATAGTTTGCGATCTCTACCCAAATATTAAAGGCTGTAACTAAGCGCATTTGTCTATGCACAGTATCTAAGAAACCTTCCATGCCTTCTTCTGCGTATTCGGTTTCTCGCTTACTATGAGAGAACAGCTTCACTGTAGCGATGTTGGTGTAGCTATCTACAATGCGCCCTGTCATTAATGAACGGGCATCTGCTTGCTCTGAAGATACGTCTTTTAGTTTCGGTACATAATGCAGCTGGATACTAATATAAATGAATAGCCAGACAAGCATTGGAGCCATTAAGCGCCAGTCTGCTTCAGCCAACATGAAAATCATGGCAGTAAAGTAGACAATGACATAAACAAAGACATCGACCATTTTCATGACAGTTTCACGTACCGCCAGCGATGTTTGCATCACTTTCGTTGCAATACGCCCTGCAAAGTCATCTTGGTAAAAAGACAGACTCTGTTTCAGAAGGTAGCGGTGAGCCAACCATCGAATTGCCATTGGGTAATTACCAAGCAATGTCTGATGGAGAAGCAATGAATAAATCGCGATGGTTATTGGCATCACGATCAGTAGCAATACACTCAAGCCAATTAGGGTGGATTGGTTATCTGCTAAAAAGGTTTCTGGGTTACTGGTGGATAGCCAATCAACAAGTTGTCCCATAAAACCGAATAACGATACTTCAATAACCGCAATCGCCATGCTCATTAAGCCAAGGATTATTAACGGTTTTTCAAAGCCTTTGGTGTAATGTCGACAAAAAGCCAATATCCCGCTGGGCGGTTGTATTGGTTCATCCTTAGGGAAAGCTTCGGTAAAGCTTTCAAATTTCTTATACATATAGGTTTCCTTACAAAGCCTCATTCATGAGTGCTTAAAGCCATTTTTGTTGTTATTTCTTTCTTTTATATACTCTGTGACGTTACATATCTGAATGCCGATCTAAATGTTAAAAGTTTAGGGTTCTCGCGGTAGTGGCGAGAAAGTGCTGGGTTAAGTTTTCGTTATAATAAACAGGGAGTTTGCTTGAAAATTAGAAGAGATATAGCGTGACTCTATTCTTTATGCTGCTGATTTTATAATCCTACCGTTTATTGGATTAAAATGTAACCAGATCAATGATTTTACACATTTAGTTTATCTTGATAAATGAGTTGTTAACATCCTGGTAATGTTAAATGCAGTTCAAACAACAGTAAAAATTACGGTTATTTACTTATTAGTCAGTAAAAAAACGTTGTAGAAGGAAAAATAGCTGCGATTTCAGTGAATTTTAACGTAACAACTTGTTTACAATTCTCGTTAGTTAAATGAGGGGGATAGTCCAGATGTTAAGCCTACATAAAAAACCACTGCATGTTACCAACGTTCAAAATGCTAACTGCGTTGTTATGGTGCCACCCAAAGAGTTTCGTTTTAATGAAGAAACCGCTCTCGACAATGAATTCCAACACCAAGTTAGTTTGAGTGAAGCTGAAGTTAAGCAGCAAACTATGGCTGAGTTTAAAAGCATGGTGTCGTCATTGCGTAAAGAAGGTGTGCAAGTTGTAGAGTTTGATTACCCTGAGTCAGATGTTGAAACCCCTGATGCAGTATTTCCTAATAATTGGTTTAGTTCATGTTCAGATGGAAGCTTGTATACGTTTCCTATGGCTTGTGAAAACCGCCAGCAAGAAGTGAAGCCTGATGCTTTAGTGACTGCATTAGAAGAGTCTGGTCGCATTGTTAACCAAGTTGATTCCCTAGAGTCTTACCTTAAAGAAGGTGCTTATTTGGAAAGTACTGGTGTAATGGTTATCGATCACATTAATAAAACGATTTATGCCGCACTGTCGCAGCGTTGTGACCGTGAGGTGCTAGAAGATTACGCCAAACGTATTGGTTACAATCGTGTTGTCTCTTTTCAAACGGCATTGCCTTCAGGGCACCCGATTTACCACACCAATGTAATGATGGCGATAGGCGATAATTTCTGTGTGATTTGCGATGAAGTCATTCCTGAATTTGAGAGACGCTTTGTGATTAAGTCTTTAGCGAAAGATAAGCAAGTTATCTCTATCTCTTTAGATCAAATGAACCGTTTTTGTGGCAATATTTTACAGTTAGAGACGATCAACGGAGATAAAGTGATTGCTATGTCTCAGTCAGCTTATGATGCTTTTTCTCCCGCCCAACTTACGCAGCTTGCAACTCACGGAAAACTGCTGCCTTTCAACGTAAAAACGATTGAAGATATTGGCGGTGGTAGTGTTCGTTGCATGCTAGGTGAGGTGTTCTTGCCTACTAGAGTCAACCCGCTATAAAGCTTCGCTATTGAAGCAGCTGTAGCTGTGGCTATTATCTAGAGTGACCACTATCAATAAAGCACAACATACCAACTATGTTGTGCTTATTTTCTTTATGGATTCTATTTTCTATTCCAATCAATACCTGCACTCTTATGAACGATAGCGTTTATTGAGTATTTATATGCTGCGCTTTCTTAGCTCTTAGCTCTTAGCTCTTAGCTCTTAGCTCTTAGCTCTTAGCTCTTAGCTCTGCTCACTCACTTTGTAAAAATCACTAAACTCGATCTCTGAGGCAGTTTTGGTTCATTCAGCCTCTTTTTACGTGATTGAAATTACACTTTTTATAAATGTTCGGGATCGTTCCCGATTTATTTCGTATATTCCTGACTTAGCAATAACGTAAACAAGTTATCAGTATTCATTATAGCTTACTGGTTACTTTATATGCCTTTACACTACTGGCATTATATTTCATCTGTTTGAATCTGTATTTATGGGAACGTTTGCAAATGTGTACCTAACTACAATCCAAAACGGAAATATAAAAAATGAAAATGAATTTACTTACCTTAGCTGTGGTGCTGGGACTTGGATCAAATAATGTACTGGCGAATACTGAGGTTTCAGAACTTGAACAACGTATTAATGACTTAGAAGCGAGACTTGTAGAGACAGAAAAAACGGCGGAAAAGGCTGATGACCAAGCATCTTCCTTTGAATTTCATGGTTATGCTCGCGCAGGGTTGTTAATCAATGATGATATGAATGGAGCAACAGGTTCGGGTCCTTATATGACGCCAGCTGGTGCTCTGGGTGGACCGATTGGTCGACTGGGTGTAGAAGACGATAATTACGTTGAAGCAAACCTCATTCATAATCGTTTTATGGATGATGGCTCTAGCGCACGCTTCCATATTATGTTGGCGGACAGCGTAGAAACGAACAATGAATGGACGGCTGACGACAGCAAGTTAAACGTAAGGCAAGTGTATTCCGAATTATCAAACCTGAGTACATTCCGAGACTCGGAATCACTGTCTAATGCAACGTTCTGGGCGGGAAAGCGATTTGATCGAGCAAACTATGATATCCACTTTTTAGATTCTGATATCGTTTTCTTATCGGGTACTGGTGCGGGTGTCTATGATGTTCAGTTAGCTGATGAGTGGAAAGCGAATTTCTCAATTTATGGTCGAGATTTTGGTGAAATTGATAGCTCATCTACGGATGTAGAAAATTACATTGCGACCATGAATAACTGGGTTGGTCAGTGGCAGTTTATGTTAAGCGGTATGACGGCTTCTGATAACCAAGAATTAACGCAAAATGCCGCTGATAAAGGTATTCATGCGTTAGTGGCTTACCATGCCAATAGCTTCTTCGGTTTGGCAGATGGTTTTTCTAAGTCAGGCATTCTATTGGGTGATGGCTTAGGCGCAGAGCTGAAGGGTATTGGCTCAAATGGTTCGCTTACTCAAGATGCGCAGGCAGTACGTGCATTTACTTACGGTGTGACTCGTTTTGCTGATAACTGGCGTGCTGCGCCATCATTCATGGCAGAGTACAGCCAAGATCGCTTTGAAAAAAATGATGAATTCGCTTGGGCGACAGTTAACTTAAGGCTAGCACAAGAGTTAACTGAGAACTTTGAAATGGTTTATGAAGGTTCATATCAATACATGGACTTAGATAACGCCACGGATCAAGCGAGCGGCAGCTTTTATAAAGCGACTATTGCGCCAACTTTGAAGTTATCTACAAGCCAAGGCTTCTTTGACCGACCAGAGTTACGTTTTGCTGTGAGTTATGTAGATTGGAGTGAAGACTTGGACAACTTTTCAGTAAGCACTGCTGCGGATGCAGCGACAATGGGAGAGGGCGGTGAAGTGCTCTTTGCTCTTCAAATGGAAACTTGGTTTTAGGTCGCCACTTTAAAGTGTAGTGATTAAAAACAAAGACTTCGCCAGCCTAATTTAGGCTGGCGAAATTGTATTAGCAGGTTTCTCTTTCAATATTTTGAAAAGTAAGCACAACCTTACTCATCTCATGACCTTGGTTTTTAATTCGTTCTAACAGCAACTTAGCGGAATTTTCACCTGCTTTATCAAAGGCATAGCTAAACGTCGATAACGTCGGGTTGCAAACAGAAGCGAGTTCATCATTACCAACGCCTAGTATTTTTATTTCCTTTCCTGGAGTCATACCGCTTTCATTAATAGCTCGTAAAGCGCCAACAGCAATTCTGTCGGTCGCACAAAAAATACCGTCAATGCAGTCGAAATTAGCAAGACACTCTTTTGCTATTTCGTAGCCAGATTCAATAGAGAAATCGCCACGAGAATGAAACAGGAGCGGTAACTGATTGAACTCCAGTGCATCTGTTAAACCTTGGGAACGCAGCTTATCAACCGCGACATCATCACCTTGAACCCCAATAAAGCCAATGTTCTTACAACCCTGTTTGATAAGGCGGTTACCTGCCTCGAAGCCAACACGGTAGTCATCATGGACAATGCTTGGAATATTATGCATTGAGCCATCTTGCCCGACTAAGACGACAGGAACATTAGAGTTTTGGATCGCGTTAACCAGTACTTTGTCTAAGTGAGTGGCGTATAAAATGATCCCTTCTACACGCTTTTGGTTAAAAATCTGTATGTACTCCAGCTCTTTTTGGTGTTCTTGATGGGTACTGGCGAGCAATACATGTTTTCCCGCTTTTTCGAGGATGCTGGTTAACCCGTCAATACCTAAAGCTGTGGCATGAGAAGAAACGCGTGAAACAATCACGCCCACCAAGTTTGTCTTCTGTGATTTAAGATCTTTGGCGACTTGGTTAGGCACATAACCACACTCAGAAATTGCTTTCTGGACCTTTATTTTGGTCGCATTTTTTACGCCGTATTCATCGTTGATGACACGTGACACTGTTGATTTTGAAACCCCAGCTATGAGGGCGACATCATGTAGGCTTGCCATCTGAATTTATCCGTTTGATTGTTCTTTTAATAAGTTGGGATTGTTTGCAGATTTTCGTCAACAATCTACTTTCTAAGAATGATTCTACCGTGCTTAGTACTCGCTATGGAGCCTTTTTACAGATCAATTTCACACTATTTGCTGTTTATCTTTGACGATTACTATTCGATCAGCAAAAATCAGCTTTGCAAACGTTCCCAAAAAAACTTCAAGCGTATACAAATTAGATATAACTGGGGTATGTCATGAATTATCCATTAATAGCAAAGCAGCTATTAGATCACTTAGGTGGCAAAAACAATATTACGGCACTCGCGCATTGTGCAACTCGCTTGCGTTTAGCGGTCGCGGACGAATCTTTAATCAATGAAAGTGAAATCGATAACTTAGAAGGTGTTAAAGGGCAGTTTAAAGTGGCGGGTCAATACCAAGTTATTTTTGGCTCTGGCATTGTGAACCAAGTGTATGCAGAAATGGCAAAACTGACAGGCATGAGTGATATGTCGACCAATGATGTTGCTTCTGCGGGTACTGAAAACCAAAACATCGTACAGCGCGCAGTGAAAGGTCTCTCTGACATTTTTGTACCTATCATTCCAGCTATTGTCGCTGGTGGCTTATTGATGGGTATCTACAATCTTTTGACCGCTAAAGGCTTATTCATTGATGGGCTCTCTTTGATTGATGCAAATCCAGGATTAACTGACCTTGCAAATATGATCAATACCTTCGCTAATGCGCCTTTTGTTTATTTGCCTATTTTATTGGCTTTCTCTGCGAGTAAGAAATTTGGCGGTAACCCATTTTTAGGTGCAGCGCTAGGGATGCTGATGGTTCACCCTGATTTGCTTAATGGATGGGGATTTGGCGGTGCGTCTGTATCTGGTTCAATTCCAGTGTGGAACATTCTTGGCTTTGAAATAGAAAAAGTAGGTTATCAAGGCTCGGTTTTACCTGTCCTTGTCTCTGCTTTTATTCTTGCAAAAGTGGAGCTTGGTTTAAGAAAAATCATCCCATCGGTATTGGATAATCTATTAACTCCTATGCTTGCTATTTTTATCACAGGGTTACTGACTTTCACGTTAGTGGGTCCACTGACTCGTGATATTGGTTTCTTGTTGGGTGATGGACTTAACTGGATTTATAACAGCGCGGGTTTCATTGGTGGAGCGTTGTTTGGTTTCATCTATGCGCCTTTTGTTATTACAGGTATGCACCATAGCTTTATTGCAATTGAAACCCAACTTCTGGCTGATATTGCGACAACGGGCGGTACTTTCATTTTCCCTATTGCTGCTATGTCCAACGTATCTCAAGGTGCAGCGGCGCTTGCGGTTGGTCTTATGACAAAAGACAAAAAAATGAAAGGAATTGCGATTCCATCGGGTGTTACTGGTCTTCTTGGTATTACAGAGCCTGCGATGTTTGGTGTGAACTTAAAACTACGCTACCCATTCATTGCTGCCATTGTTGCTGCCGCTCTGTCTAGTGCATTTATCACTATGTTTACGGTGAAAGCTCAAGCTCTTGGCGCGGCGGGTATCCCTGGGATTATTTCCATCGCTCCAGACAAGATTGGATACTATGTTGTTGGGATGCTGATTGCTTTTGCGACTGCATTTAGTCTTACGGTTGTGCTTGGTTTACGTGAACAAGCGAAACAATCGAAAGTCGTGAATACAAAAGCCGCGGCTTAGCACAGGTAAAATAACGGCAGAAGCTTCTGCTGCCTTACGAGTAAGCTGTCCCCCTTTTTTCAGCTTCTCTTTCCTTTTTTAGGACGCTAGCCAAGCATTGGCTTGGCTAGCTTTTTTTAAGTAATTGTCACGACAGTAGATAGTAAGACTGCCTGCATAGCTGGTATGACCCATCCGCATAGTTGTCACAGCCTATCGCTGTATTGATCGATAACGGACAAATCGATGGATGAAAAATGGGTTGATGGATAACGAATAGCGGAACAAGCCGTCAGGTAAATTTGAGCTGTTGGTGTTAAGTATTTTTTGGTGGTAAGTATTATGAACCGAGTGTGGGTAACTGGAGATGCGGTTGTTGACCTAATTCCAGATTCAAGTAACACCTTATTGAAATGTCCTGGTGGAGCACCAGCTAATGTGGCCGTAGCGGTTGCACGCCTTGGCGGCGACGCTGCGTTTTTTGGTCGAGTTGGTGAGGATCCATTCGGGTACTTCATGGAAACAACGCTTGCGAATGAGCAAGTGGATGTCGATAACTTAGTGAAAAACGCTCAGCATAGAACATCGACAGTACTTGTCGATCTCGATAAAGATGGCGAGCGAACGTTCACTTTTATGGTTAAGCCAAGTGCTGACCAATTTATTCAGCTAGATGATATTCCTACGTTTTCAGTAGGAGAGTGGCTGCACGTATGTTCTATTGCATTAGCGAATGAACCCAGCCGTTCCACAACGCTTACTGCATTGAAAAAAATGAAAGCGGCGGGCGGTTATATCAGTTTTGATCCAAATTTACGTGATGAAGTTTGGGCTAACCCAGCAGAGATTAAACCCGTGGTTATGGAAGCTATTAGCCTTGCCGATGTGGTGAAATTTTCAGAGGAAGAATTGACCTTCCTGACGGATACTCTTGAAATCGATGAAGGGCTTGATGCCATTAAGCCTTTGAATAATTCATTGGTATTAGTGACCCAAGGGGCAAAAGGTGTACTTGTTGTCACGGATAAAGAACGAAAATTAGTATCAGGAAAAGCGGTTAAACCAGTCGATACAACTGGTGCTGGTGATGCATTTGTTGGTGGACTTTTAGCAAAGCTATCTCGTCTGTCCAATTGGCAAAATGCCGATACATTACAAGATGTACTGCAAACAGCAATACAGTGGGCGAATGCCTGCGGTGCATTAGCGACAACTCAAAAGGGCGCCATGAGTGCTCTACCTACTGAAAAAGAGCTGCTTGAGTTTATCATCGCTAAATGAGTGACGAGTTCACTGCGGAAATGACTGGTTTAAATCGTATGGCTAGACAAGAAAATAAAAAATGGACGGTTGAACAAAGATACCGTCGTATTGAAGATATTTCTGATTCTCAGATATCTGAAATGATTGGAAAAAGACGGCTAGATGGAGGATACCCTAATTATCATATTGCCCCTGAATTTGGTCTGCTGAACGATCCAAATGGCTTGTGTTATTTCAATGGTGAGCACCATGTTTTTTATCAATGGACGCCTGTTGGTCCTGTTCATGGCATGAAATATTGGTATCACCTTTCAACCAAAGATTTTATACATTTTACCGATCACGGCATTGCTATTCATCCTGATCAATATTTCGACTCTCATGGGGCTTATTCCGGTGGTGCGATCGTTGAAGGCGATAAAGCATTGCTGTTCTATACGGGCAACCAAAGAGACGAGAATTGGAATCGAATTCCCACGCAGTGCTACGCGACTTTAGATAAAAGTGGTGTATTGGAAAAGAGAGGAATCATTGTTGAAAATTCTGCTTATACCGAACACTTTCGTGACCCTAAGGTGTGGAAGCAAGGAGATGATTATTTCATGGTTGTGGGGGCTCAAACACAGAGTTTAAAAGGGGCAATGGTGCTTTACCACAGTCAAAACTTGACTGATTGGGAGCATAAAGGACCGATTCAAACTTCGTATGATGATTTTGGTTACATGTGGGAATGCCCGGATTTCTTTGAGTTAGATGGTCAGGCCGTAATGTTGTTTTCTCCTCAAGGTATATCGACTTCTACCCCGTATGATCTTAAGAATATTTATTCAGTGACCTACCTAATAGGTGACAGATTAAATGTTGGTTCGATGGAACTGGAAGGGGAGCAAAGCATTCAGCAGCCCGATTACGGTTTCGATTTCTATGCGCCTCAAACCTATGTTGACGAACAAGGGCGTCGCATTATGTACGCTTGGGTTGGGCTGCCTGAAATTGATACCCCTTCCGTGAAACATGAATGGGCAGGCATGTTAACACTGCCTAGAGAGCTGCATGTTCAGGATGGATTTTTGGTACAAAAGGTTGTTGAAGAAATTACGGCGTTACGTAATGAAGCCATTGTATTTGAAGGAGACTTTGACTTACCAAGTAAAAGCTTTTGCTTAACGATTGATGCCAGTGTGAAGGGTTTTTCAATTGAGCTGAGTAATCCTTTTGGAGAAAAAATAACCTTCAGTGGCAGCGAGACTGAGTTTACCCTTGATCGCTCCAAGATGAGTGAGCTTTACGCTGAAGAATATGGATCAGTTCGTAAATCACCAAGGTTACGGGCTTCTACGCAGCAGATTGAAATGTATGTTGATCAGTCTGTCATAGAAATATTTATGAATGATGGAAAGCACACCATGACCAGTCGTTTCTTCATTCATGATTTGAGCTCAGTTAAGGCTTCAAGCACTACTGAAGCTGAATCATTTAAGCCAACGTATTATTCAATGAAGTCAATAACGGGGTTGGGGCAACCTTAGCCTAATCTTGACGTCGGTATCCTATTTTTTCGTTTAAATATAGCCACTTACCGTTTAAATATAGATATTTACCGTTTCAATGGGGATATTGATTCACCAATTAATACCACCGACCTTTCGGTGGTATTTTCGTTTACGGCTGTTCCTATTGCCTTTTTTGGAAGCATTCATAGAAATCAATTTAGACATCTAGCTTTGCATTATCTCCATAACCAAAACTTAATCCTAAAGCCTTAGATAAAACCCAATCTGTAAGTATTTACGATTTTAAGTGAAGTGAAGTTGGATTTGGCAAGGGCAAGGTTCAGTAGCATGATCCGTCTTAGTTAAAAGCTCGCACAGTTATTCTTCCCGTATATTTTATTGTTAATTTTATTACTAGTCGGGTTTCATACTTGTAGATTATAAATAACCCCAAAATATCTATTGCAAATATAAATGATATTTGTTCTTATTCTCACCCGTTGGTTTTTACAAACTAAAATGGAATTAAGAATGACGACATTATTACCCTCCAAGAGCCTTCTCTCTTTAGCAATTAAAGCTTCATTTTCTACCCTTGTTATGACGACTTGTGCCTTTGCGAATACAGGAACTTCTAGCCAAGAGTCTGATGTTGAGACCATGCAAATCTATGGGCATCAATACGAGGGCTATGCAGAGCATATGCCGCAATCAGGAACGAAAACAGATGTCGAGTGGTTAGACGTTCCACAATCTGTATCGGTAGTAACAAAAACTGAAATGGAAGACCGAGGCGCGGTACGTCTAGTGGATGCACTTGACGGCGTTGCTGGAGTGAATAACACGCTGGGCGAAGGAAGCCGAGATCAATTTGTTATTCGTGGCTTTGATGCTTTAAATGATATGTACCGAGATGGCATGCGTGATGACGGTACGCTTCAATCCTACCGCAGTTTAGCCAATATCGAACGAGTCGAAGTGGTCAAAGGTGCAGCTGGCGCTTTGTATGGAAGAGGTTCTGCGGGCGGTATTATCAACTTAGTCACCAAGCGTGCGAATGGTGACACGTTTACCCATGTTAATGGCAGTGTTGGCAGTAATAGCCAGTATGTTGGTCAAGTCGATAGCTCATTTTCCTTTTCAGATAAGGTCAATGGACGTGTGAATCTAGAGTATCGCGAAGGAGACTCATACGTTGATCACGTCGATTCTAATGACTTCTTTATTGCACCGACTCTTCGTTTCTTACCCGCTCACAACCATATCATTGATATTGATGTGGAATATGCTCATCAAGAATTGGTGCCATACCGTGGCGTTCCTTCGCATAATGGTAAGCCAGTCGACGTACCCGTTGATACTTTCTATGGCGGCACCAATGATTATCAAAAGTCTGATAGTTTACGCCTAGCGGTTAATTATGAGTGGCAGTTGAATCAAGATTGGATGTGGAATAACCGAGCATCATACAGCCATATAGAATTAGAACAGAAAGGTACACGCCAAGGGACAGTCACCGCAGGTGAAGTCTCACAAACCGTAAACAACTTTGGTTACGACCCTCGTACCACTACCACCCTTCAATCCGAGTTGGTATGGGAAACAAGTGATAACCAACTGATGATTGGTGCGGATTACAATCAGATCAATATCGACTTAACGTTGGCGAGTGATAAAACTCTTCCTCCTAAAGATATTTATGATCCAGTCGTGGGACCAACTCCAGATCCTGGCTTCAAACCATTTCGTGATAACACGACAACAACAACTGGCATTTATATTCAAGACGTTTACACCTTAGGTGATTTATCGCTGATCGGTAATGTGCGTTATGACTCCATGGATCTTGAACAACAAAAAGCCGGTGCTGAAAAAGAAAACTTAGATGACGATAAAGTAAGTTATCGCGCCGGTTTGGTGTACCGAATTAGTGATGATGTTTCGGTCTACGGCAGCTTAGCGCGCTCATGGCAGCTGCCTTATTCAGGGATTTACATTAACCCTAAATTGGCTGAGTTCTTCCAAACAGACTTAAAGGAAGTGGGAGCCAAAGCCTACCTTCTTGATAACGCTTTAATGCTTAACGCTGCTATTTTCCAAATCGATCAAGAGCAGCCTCAAACGAATACCGATGGGGATGTGATTGCTAAAATTGAAGCTCGCCACCAAGGCCTAGAACTTGAAGCCCGAGGGAAAATCACGGAAGAGTGGGACATCTCTGTCGGTTATAGCTACTTAGATGCGGAAGACAAAGATACAGGTAAAAAGCCAAATGATGTGTCTGATCACCTGTTTTCACTTTGGAGTACTTACCAACTGGATGACAACTGGCGCCTTGGTGGCGGGGTGAAATACGTAGGTGACCGTTATTCAGGCAACGATGAAGCGGTAGCACTCGGCGATTACACCACGGTTGATCTGATGACGGCTTACACTACTGGATCACACAAAATACAAGCCAACGTTTATAACCTGTTTGACGAAAAATACATTTTGGGTGCAACGAATGGCAAGTCGGGTCTGAATCAGATTGGTTACGGTGCTCCTGTCGAATTCATGCTGAGTTACGGGTATCAATTCTAGAGCTTCATAAATACTAAAGCTCAATAAACAACTTACCCATAGACAACTCGAAAATAAACGAGCGTTTACAGCTTGTTATCGAAAGATTCATTTATCTTATTACTCAATATGAGTCTTAAGCTTTTATGGCGACTTAAATAAACAATTAAGTCGCCTAATTTTCTTTAAGGATTCCCATGTCTTACCAGAATTTGGATGGTGCATTACGTAATCATTTTCCGCGTCGCAGCTTACTCAGTATCGCGATTCTTTCCGCTACTTCGATGGGCGCTATGGCGGCGTCTAACCCGAATAACAATGTGACGGCAATGGAAACGGTGGTGGTGACCGCAAGTGTTATCGGCAACTCACAGGTTGAAGATGTTCGTGAGTACCCTGGTGCTCGTACGGTACTGACTAGTGAACAAATTGAAAAAACCGCGGCTCATTCTATTGATTCTGCTTTGCAAAGTGTTCCAGGCATCAAGGTGCAAGATGAAACGGGCACAGGAGTCTTGCCGAATATTTCCGTTAGAGGTTTAAAAGCAAGCCGAAGTGGTCATGCTCAGTTCTTGATGGATGGCGTGCCACTCACTTTGGCTCCATATGGCCATACTGGACAATCCATTTTCCCAGCGACACTTTCTATGCTTGAAAGGATTGATATTGTTCGCGGCGGTGCTGCCGTTCAATACGGACCGAACAACGTTGGAGGTGTCATTAACTTAGTCACTAAGCCGATACCTCACAAATGGCAGACAGAGGTCAGTAACCGATTAACGGTATTTGAAGACGGTGATACGCCTCTTAATGACTTTTACTTGAGAACCGGCGGTTGGTTAACGGATAACTTGGCTTTACAGCTTGAGGGTAACTTCTTAAAAGGAGAAAGCTTCAGAGATCATTCCGATACGGACGTTAAAAATTTCCAAGCAAAAGTTCAGTGGTTACTGAGTGATACACAAGAGTTACAAGCTTTTATTCAGCGTTACGATGCCGATACTCAAATGCCAGGGGCATTATCGCCTGATGACTACAAGCAAGATCGCACTCAATCTAAACGTCCTTATGACGAATACCAAGGGCAATCTACACGTTGGAGCCTGAAATACCTTCATGATTTAGATATTGCCGATGGTGCCGAGTTTGAACTACTGACTTTTGGTCATAAGTCGGAACGTTTCTTCCAATGGGGCTTTAATAGCGCAGGTGGACATTGGGCTGATCCAGCTTTGCCATCGACTCATATTCGCACTTCCCCACGTGAATTCAATGTATACGGCATCGAGCCAAAACTGGCACTTTATTTCGGTCAAGGCAAATCCGTGAGCCAAAACTGGATTGTTGGTGCGCGTTACGTTAATGAAGATGTGGACTACAAATTAACTCAAACACCTATTGCGGGTGGTGCAACCGCAACACCACGTGATTGGCACTTGGATACGGATGCCTTCGCCGGTTACATCAGTAATGAAATAGGCTTCTTGAATGATACTTTAAAAGTCACACCTGGGGTTCGATATGAATCAGTAGATATGGCATTTAAAGATATAGGAAAGAGTGAAAATTCGAACAACAAAGTGACGGAATGGCTACCAGGCTTAACGCTTGCTTATCACTTGAATGAAAATTGGGTTAGCTATGCGAACGCGCAGAAATCATTGAGAGCACCGCAAATTGCGTACATCCGAGGTTTGGGTGAAGAAGGTAGCGAACTTGCTTGGAACTACGAATTAGGGGCGCGTTACACCCAACAGTCAACCAGCTTTAATGTTGCGTTATACCGCATTGATTTTAAAGACCAACTTCAGTGGCAAAGTGGAACGCAAACCTTTGACAACATTGGTAAGACACTTCACCAAGGTATTGAAGTGTCTGGTCGTTACACTCCTGAATCTATGCAGGCGTTAAGCTTAGGGGCAAGCTATAACTTCCTAGATGCAACCCTTGAAGAAGACGGTGCGAATAAGGGAAATCAACTTCCTCATACATCACAGCATCAACTTAGTTGGGATGCAACATACGCCTTTACAAAAATTGATACGACGTTATCAGGTTTCTACTTCAGTGATGCGTATACCGATAATGCTAATACGAGTGAAGAAGATGCAACCGGAGCAAAAGGAAAAGTACCGTCTTATATGGTCTGGAACTTTAATTTAGGCACGGATCTTTATAAAGATGAAAACAACCTGCTACGTATGAATGTTGCGGTGAATAACCTCTTTGCTGAGGAGTATTACTTCCGCGGTATTGATACCAGCCCTGTAGGACGCTATCCGGCTCCGGGGCGCTCTTACACGATTGATCTTAACTACCAGTTTTAACTTTAGTTAAATAAGAGTTAAGTAAGGGTTAAAAAGAGTTAAATAAAGTTAAATCAAAGTTATCTCAAAAAGTTGTCAATCTGAGCAGGAAATGCGAGTTGGCAGCTTTTTGACTTGTAAGTTAATCAATTTACAAGGGAATCAATTTATAAACCTGTTGATTTATCAGGTTATGGAATGTGAAAAGATGAATACTAAAAAACAGTGGAACTGGGTATATGCCATCTTCGGAGTTGTCATGATGTTGCTGTCTTCTTTTTCAAGTGCAGAAATACGCACGGTAAAGGATGAGCAAGGTCAGTTTCAAATAGAATCAGTGCCAACCCGAATTGTCGTCCTTGAGTTTTCTTTTGTGGACGCTTTGGCTGCGGTTGGAGTGTCGCCGATTGGGGTGGCTGATGATAATGATGAAACGCGGGTGATTGCTTCTGTTCGATCAAAAATAGGCAAGTGGCAGTCTGTTGGTATGAGATCTCAGCCTAGTTTGGAAGCCATTGCGGTATTGAAGCCGGATTTGATTATTGCAGATGCAGAAAGGCACCGAACTATTTACCAAGATTTACAACGCATTGCCCCGACTCTATTACTTAAAAGCCGAGGTGAAACATACGAAGAAAACTTAGAATCGGCCCAAAAAATTGGCATTGCATTAGATAAAGAAGTGAAAATGGCGCTGCGTATAAAGCAGCATCAACATCATATGGCTCAAAGTAAACACCGATTAGTCAGTAAAGAAACGGTTCAATTTGCAGTTGTTTCGGATAAAGGCATGTGGCTTCATAGCCCAGCTTCCTATGCTGGTGGGGTGTTAAGTTCTCTTGGGATTTTAAGCCCTCTTGCTAAGCAGGAAGAAGACAACACTCCTTCCGAAGATCTACATTCAGGCAAAGCCTACCTGCCGACAAGCTTTGAGTTCTTATTAAAAACAAACCCTGATTGGCTGTTGGTTGGTGCTTATTCACAACCAAATATTGTGGATGAATGGAAAAACAACCCTTTATTCAAGATCCTAAAATCATCAAAAAAAGAGCAAGTGGTCGAAGTGTCTCCGGCATTATGGTCTTTAAATCGTGGCATGCTTGCCGCTGAAGAAATTGCTCATGAGCTTGAAACTTTACTAGGTCACTAATGAGTATATCTGTTCTTACACAGGGTAAAGCGATGGTTAAGCCGCATTGGCGCACCGTCGCTTTTACGGTTTTGGTGGTGTTCATTACTTGTTCTGGCTATGCCGTGTCTATGCTGGGCTGGTCGAATTTTTCATTAACATTAAACAGCCTATTTCAGTATTGGTTTCACTTTGATGAAGCCAATATGATACAGCAGATTTTAGCAACGCTTCGTGCGCCACGCGCTCATGCCGGCTTAATGATTGGAGCATGTCTGGCTGTCGCGGGTGTATTAATGCAAGGGCTCACTCGTAACCCATTAGCATCACCTTCCATTCTTGGTATTAACGCTGGTGCTGCATGTTTTATGGCTCTTGCCTCTATCGGGGTTCCGGTTTTAAGCCAAATCAATCCTGTTTTAAATGCGGTAACAGGTGCACTGTTTAGTGGTATTACCGTCATGATTTTGGGCGGTTTTTTTTCTTCTCGCTTTCATCCATTACGTTTGGTTTTAGCTGGGATCGCGGTTAGTGCTTTGCTTATTGGTTTAACTCGCGCTGCGGTGATCTTAGCGGATGACATGGCATACAGCGTATTGCATTGGCTAACAGGATCGCTTTCAAGTGTCGATGCTTCTCAATGGCAACTGCTTTGGCCGCCAGCATTATTGGGGCTGATTTTAGCCATGGGTTTAGCGCGTAATTTGAATCTATTATCGTTAGGTGAAGAAGTGGCTGTTGGGCTAGGCAGTAATGTATCTATGACTCGTTTAGTCAGTGGCGTCGCGATAGTTTTGCTCGCGGGAACCTGCGTCGCGATAGCCGGCCCTATTGGCTTTGTCGGTTTGCTTGTCCCTCATTTAGTGAGACCAATAGTCGGTCATAATTACCACGTGCTTATTCCCGTTTCTGCTTTAAGTGGAGCAGCATTGGTTGTGTGGTCTGATGCGCTATCTAGATCAATTGCGTTCCCGGCAGAAACCCCCGTCGGCGTAATTACTGCATTACTTGGGACGCCTTGCTTCATTGTTATTGTTGTAAGGAGATCCTTATGAGCCTTACCGCCAAGTTGATGGCTTTATTGACACTATTGATGGTGTCTTCTTTCGCAACGCTTTTCGCTGGTGCTGCTCAAATTCCTTTTGGGCAAGTGATCGATCATCTCTTTGCCTTCTCGAATACCGATTTTGTCATTCACCAATATCGCTTACCCCGAATGGTGCTGGCGATTGGTGTCGGTGCGGGGTTAGGGCTCTCGGGCGTTTTAGTTCAAGGGGTTATCCGTAACCCATTAGCGTCCCCCGATCTCATGGGGATAAGTGCTGGTGCAGGTCTAGCGGCGACCACCTGTTTAGTGTTGTTTCCTAATGCCCCCGTATCACTGCTTCCATTTGTTGCTATGTTTGGTGGTTTATTTGCAGCAGGTTTGATTGCGGTACTGGCTTATTGGTCAAAACCCACAGCGGCTCGGCTGGCTTTAATTGGTATTGCGGTCAGTGCCTTTCTGGCGAGTGGCATCGATTTTTTATTGATCGTCAATCCAGTTGAAATTAACACTGCAATGGTCTGGTTAACGGGCAGTTTGTGGGGGCGAAATTGGCAGCAAGTCCCTTATATTTGGTTCATTTTACTTCTGTTACTGCCATTGGCTTTTTGGCTAGCCTGGCGTTTAGATGTGATGGGGCTTGGTGATGAAAGTGCAACAACGCTTGGAGTCGCTCCGAAAAAAATCCAAATATGGGCGTTGATCGCAGCCGTCTTGCTTGCCAGTGTCAGTGTGTCTGTTGCGGGTACCATTAGTTTCGTTGGGTTGCTGGCTCCTCACTTAGCACGTTTGTTGTTTGGTCATAATCATAAATTCTTAGTCCCAAGTGCCGCTATTCTCGGTGCCTTACTCGTGGTCTGCGCTGATGGCCTCGCTCGGGGTATCCAGCCGCCAATTGAATTGCCCGCAGGTGTGTTAACGTCGGTGATTGGCGCGCCGTATTTCATCTTTCTACTGTATCGTTATCGAGGTTGGTAAACATGCTACAAACGCAGAACCTTTCCGTCGCGTACGGCAAGCAAACCATCATTCAAGATTTGTCTTTGAACATTCCTAAAGGGAAAATTACGGCTCTTGTAGGGCCTAATGGCTGTGGCAAATCCACCTTATTGAAAACCTTAGTGCGTATAAATAAACCGTCTTCTGGGGAAGTACTGTTTGAGGGTAAAGCCATAAGCAGTTATCAAGATAAATCTTTAGCTCGTTCTTTGTCGCTATTGCCTCAAATATTAGTGAGCCCCGAAGGTATTACTGTTAGGAAGCTGGTGGAATACGGTCGCTCACCTTATTTATCTCATTGGGGGCGTCTGAATCAGGAAGATAAAAAGATCGTTGAACAGGCCATGTTAAATACAGGGGTGGCGGAATTTGCAGATAAAGCCGTCGAGTCACTTTCTGGAGGTCAAAGACAAAGAGCATGGATCGCTATGGTGATGGCTCAAGATACAGACGTTGTGATGCTGGATGAACCGACGACTTACTTAGATATGTCTCATCAAGTGGAACTCATGAATTTAATGAGGCAAATGAACGACAATGGCAAAACGGTTGTTGTGGTGTTGCACGATTTAAATCAAGCCTGTCGCTACTGTGACCATTTAATAGTGTTAGAGCAAGGCGCATTGATAACGCAAGGTTCACCTGAAGAGGTTTTTACCGAAGCATTACTTGATGAAGTTTTCGACTTAAAAGCCAGAGTATTCCGTGATCCAGTTTCTGGCACTCCAATGTGTGTTGCAGTGTAGAAGGAAGGGTAAAGAGCGGGAGATGGAAGATAGGCAACGTCGTATGAAAAATTCTGACACTTTTCGCATGTGAAGATCGTAACCACCCGTGCGTAAAAACTCCGCTATCGCGGCTTGTGGAAACTCTGCCGTATATTTTGAAGTGCTTTGTCTACGACGGACACATTCCTTGGGATGTTGGTTTGTTGATGTTTATCGGGCAAGTCATCGGCGGAAAGGTTGGAGCGAAACTGGTTTTGGCGAAAGGTCAGCAGCTTATCAAGTTTGTCATGATTGCCGTAACTATAGGTGTGTCGACTAAAATGCTGTTCATGAGTTAGCAAATGGCTGGCAAGGTTTCAGTAGAGGGTTCAAAACCTGAACCCTCTGAATGATTATTTATGTGTGAATACTTTAGATACGATTTGCCACTGGTTGTTTTCCTTAACTAAGCTCAAATAGTTAACGAAACGACCATTACCGAAAAAGTTCTCTTCTTCTAAAGTTACGCTTGCGGTATCACCTTGAACATCAATGTAAGTAATTTTAGAGATGAAATTGATGTTTTGAGAAGCCATCGATGGGCGTGAAGCGACATCTTTAATAAATGGTTCAGGCGTGCCTGCAAGATGAACATGAGGAAGATCACCAGCCATCACTGCGTTAGTGTGAAACATCTGCTTTAAACTTGTTGTATCTGCGTTGAATACACTTGCTGAATATTTCTCGATTGTTGTTCTAACTTGAGATTCTGGACTTGTGTATATTGTTTTTCCTTCAAATACGGTTTGATCCACTTTTGTTTCACCGAGAGCGTTCGAATCAACATCAAACACATTCTGATTTAGTAATAACATATCTGCAGATTTACCTGTTTCAATTGAACCTGCTTTATCGCCTCGGCGCTGAGCTTTAGCGCCATTAATCGTATATAGCTCTAACGCTTGAACAATATTAATTTTTTGCTCTGGCCATACTGTTTCGTCAGCACGCAGGCCATTAGGGTCTTTACGAGTAATCAGAGATTCCATTGCTTTCCATGGATTCACATCGGGTGATATGGGCCAGTCAGAACCCCCTGTTGGCATCGCTCCGTTTTCCGATAACGTTTTAACCGCGCAGTTTCTACCCGCACGCTCTTTACCGATCGCCATTTCTAACCCATCTTGGAACATACTTGGGTACCAGAAAATAGGTGAGAAGTTAGGAACCACATTCAGCTCTGAGAAACGTTTGATGTCAGATGGATCAACGATACATGCATGGGCAATCTCATGTCTCAACCCCGAATCACCTTGTATCTCACGCATTTTTTCAACCGCATTGAGCATGGTACGCGCTGCTCGATCACCCACAGCATGAACTTGTGTAGTAAAACCGTGCTTATCCAACCACATCAAGTTTGTTGCAAGCAACTTTTCGGAATAATTAAGCTTACCTAATGCTGCTTTTTCATCATCGCTATAGGGTGCTAACATCGCAGCCGTTTTTGTCGGTGGGATACCATCTAGCGTCATTTTGGCGAATTTAGAATAAAGGTGTCCTGAACTTGGTTTGACCATATCCATGAACGCTTTTTGTGTTTCATCTTGGCTCATATTATTGCTAGTCGGCCAACCCCATGATAACGCGACGTTCGCCGTCAATAAGCCATTATCATCGAGTTGTTTCCACGCGTTGTATTCCTTATCAAATACGTAAGAATCTTTAACACCAATAACGCCCATTTTGTTCAGTTCAGTAATCACTTTTTTAGCTGAAAGCGCATACTCATCACTGGTGCGTTTAGGCACGGCATTATGTAACGGGGCACCCGCACCTTCTAAGAAAAATCCAGAGAAAGCACCTGTATCGTCATAGATGACTAAGTCTTTGTATTGCTCCATGCTAGCAAGTGTAATTTTGCTTTCAGCGATGGCTTTGCTGTTCACCCACACATTGTGATGGCTGTAATCCGTAAGCAAAATGGCTCTATCTTTTGATACGTCATCAAGCATTTTGATCGTTGGGATATCAGCAGACATCAAAATATCGGACCCCCAACCAGAGCCGATGATCCATGAACCCGCAGGCATTGTATCCACACACTCAGCAACCAAAGTGATGACTTCTTCAGCGTTAGCGCTGGCAGGAAGATGGCATTCAAATAACAGTTTTTCACCTGCCCCGATTGGATGGATATGGCTGTCATATAGCCCCGGAACACGGTTTTACCTTTCAAATCAACAACTCTTATGTCTTTGTTAAATGAAGCTGCCGTTTTTGAGTCGTTGCCAACATATTTGAACACACCATTTTCAACAACAACTGAGGTGACAAATTGATGCTGCGTATTAGCCGTGTAAATATTACCGTTTATGTAGGCTGTTGCATCACTTGCCGCCATTACTGACGAAGCAGCACAAAGCGTCGACAAAGTGGTCAATATTATCGGAATGGATTTTTGATGTTTCATTATTGGCCTCGGTTCTCTTCAATTGTTGTTTATTGGTATTATCAAAGATACAATATAGTTGACAGCGCAACTAATTATTAAAAGTTCATCGAGGAACGAATGAAAAGCACAGCACCCAAAAACCCGATCAGCAAGCAAATTGCAACGCTCTATCGTCAAGAGTTATGGGCACTCAGCAATCTATTAGAGACTCACGATATTTCGTTCTCACAATTACCCTTTATCATGGCTCTTTATGTTGAATCGGGGATCACACAAGACGCACTTGCAGCTCAAGTGCAAGTTGATAAAGCCAGTGCCACACGGGTTTTGAAACAACTAGAAGTGAAAGGTATGGTCACGCGAGAGCGCTGCCCGAATGATGCCCGCGCTAGGTTAGTCTTTGTGACTGAAAAAGCCCGAGCGATTGAGATGGTACTGATTCAAATCATTAAAGAATGGAATGATATTTTACTTGAAGGTGTGTCTGAGAAAGAGATTGAAACACTGAAATCTGTTCAAACAAAAATGCTTAACAATGCAGAAAAATATAGAAGAAATAAAAGCCTAGTTTAATAAAAGTGGAGTTCTCCTAAGAATCCTTCTCCTTTGGTCTCGATATCGCATTGGTACATGTCCGACCGTAGGAAATAGCGAGGTGAATGACACCTCGCCTACGGTTTCCTGAGCAGGTTATTGCTCATAGCGATCGAGGCAGTCAGTACTGCTCGAAAAGAATATCGATAGCTCATCAGTACTTATAAGATAAGCAAAACGGTCAATCACTTTAATTACTAATGCAGATCAGCTTAAAGTTGAAGTAAGCACGTACGGCAGTTTTTTCTTTTTAGCTATATACATAGCTCTGTCCGTCTTATCTATTAATACTGATAATTCACGATCATCATGCGGATAAATGCCAATTCCAATACTGACTCCAACCGCAATCTCACCATCGACCTTATCTACCGAAACGGGCTCTGAAATTAGTTCACGCAGTTTACTCGCAATACCTTTAGCTTCTTGTTCACAGTTCTTGTGATCATGAATATCAAACAATACTAGGAATTCATCTCCGCCTACTCGAAAACAGATATCACTACTCCGTAACTGTCCTTTCAAGCGAGTAGATATCTCAACAAGAAGCTGGTCACCAATATCATGCCCAAACGTGTCATTAATTAATTTAAATCCGTTTAAGTCTAGGTAGGCAACTCCCAAACAACCAGAATTAAGCACGTTTAATGACTGATTTTCTAATAAACTCTCAAGGTGCCGCTTATTAAACAAACCTGTTAATGCATCCGTATTCGCTTCATCCTTTAGTTCATCGATTACCTCTTGAACTCTAGAGTAATCATGTAACGTTGCTATCCCACACTTCGCACCATTAAACATAATATTTCCGATGGAAATCCTTGCGTTAAACCCCTCACCATTAGCATTTCGACAAGGCATAACACTTCTAGACATCATTTCTCTAGCTTGAGATTGATTAAGTACAAAGTTACTGACCTTCATATCATGGTGATTAACAACATCCGGCTGCATCAAGTCATTCAGTCTAAGGTTTAACAATACCTCTCTCTCATAACCAAATAACTGAGCACATGATTTATTCGCAAACACAATATTAGAATGCTGATCAACAATCAGAATTGCATCCACTAGAAAATCTAAGAACTGAGAAATTTCACCTGGTTGCTCCATAAACCGCATATATCCATAATTATTTATACCAAATGATAATAATTGTATTTGATGTATATAACTTTGATTAAGTACAACATCAAAAAATAAATATAGCCCATTCATTGACACCTGTGGCATAAATGGACAATCAGCCTTAATAGCAAAAACTTGTTTCAAGTTGGTCTATTGAATATCCGGAAATGGCGCAGAATCACCATCTTTAGCAACTAAATCTTCACTACGTTTTGCCCTTGATAGTGATAGAATCTCCGCATCAAAATTATCGAGAAACTAGGTATTTATAATCTATGTTTATCCATCATGTTAACGGCATCGACTGGCTGGTGATTACAGCTTTTGAAGAACTGAAAACTATGTTTATCGAAGAAGCCGGTGCGATCCCATCTTGCTTCTCTACCCTCAGCGAATTGAACTTGATTGATCAAGCCAAGCGTACTTATGGGTATCTGCCTACATTTAGCGGCGTAATCACCGATACCGGTACATTTCAAAGCCAGGGTAATGAAGAAGATTTGAACCCACAGCTAGCCTGTCTAGTTGAGGGGCGGGGTCGAGTGTTCATCTATCACGGCGGCTTTGTGGCTTTTGTGGATGATGAGCAAACCTTTATTACCCGAATGGACTGAAAATTATTCAATAAGTTGAAATTGGCGAGTTGTATCTCTTGCAAGAACGAGTTGTATCCCTTGCAAGAAATAGTGCCGAAATGAGGTAGACCACAACTTTTTAATCGCACAATAGGAGCTAAAAAAGATCAAACGATATTGTCGTTCGACAAGTGGTTTGTAGCGGTATGGTGGGTGAATTAAGCTTGTTTTCAGTCTGGAAAATGGCTTAACGCTAAGAATGTCAGACAACGAAAAGGTATTCGTATGCAACAGATAAAAAATCAAAGCTTACTGTCTTTTATGGTTACAGAATCAGACAAAGCGCTTGCTGTGAGTAACCCTGCGACAGCCGATATTATCGGCTATGCACCAGTTTCAAGTGATGTTGAAATATTAGCCGACATTGAGCGTTCGCATACGGCGCAAAAAAGTTGGGCGGCACTTCCTGCGAAAACTCGTTCAGGCTTTTTACACCGCTGGTATGAACTGCTATTAGAGAACCAAGAAGATTTAAGCCGGTTAATGACCTTAGAGCAAGGTAAACCATTACCCGAAGCTCAAGGTGAAGTGCTCTATGGGGCAAGCTTTATAGAATGGTTTGCAGAAGAAGCCAAGCGAACATATGGGGAAACCATTCCCGCTAATTCTGGCGATAAACGTTTTGTTACCATCAAACAGCCAATTGGCGTGGCATGCGCCATTACGCCTTGGAATTTTCCTATTGCGATGATCACCCGTAAAGCGGCTCCGGCATTGGCTGCTGGTTGCAGTTTTATCGTGAAGCCTGCTGAACTGACGCCACTATCGGCTTTTGCTGTCGTTGAACTTGCCTATCAAGCGGGTATCCCGCGCGACGTGATAAAAGTGGTGCTAGGAAACACAGCGCCTCAAGTTGGAGATATTTTCACCTCACACCCATTGATACGAAAACTGTCCTTTACTGGTTCGACTAAAGTTGGAAGCCTGTTGATGCAGCAAAGTGCGCATGACATTAAGCGAACTTCTATGGAACTCGGCGGCAATGCTCCGTTTATTGTATTTGAAGATGCAGATATTGATGCCGCAGTAAAAGGCGCATTGGCATCTAAGTTTCGTAATGCTGGGCAAACTTGTGTCTGCGCGAACCGATTTTATATTCACAGCAATGTGTACGATACTTTTGTGACTAAGTTAGATGCTGAGGTTCAAAAGTTCAAAGTAGGGAACGGTTTGGAAAGCGAGGTGAATATAGGTCCTGTGATCAGTGAATCAGCGAAGACGGGTATTCAATCTAAAATTGACCGCGCTATTGAGCAAGGTGCTATCCCAGTCACTCCTCTTAAAACGCTTCCTGGATTATTCATGCAGCCGGTGGTGCTTCGAAATGTGTCCCATGACATGGATATCGTCCAGCAAGAGATCTTTGGTCCCGTGGCGCCAATCATGCGCTTTGACAGTGATGAAGAGTTAATCCATATGGCGAACGACACCATTTACGGGTTAGCGGCGTATTTTTATAGCCAGAATATTCATCGAGTATGGAAAATTGCTGAAGCGTTGGAATATGGCATGGTGGGGATTAATGAAGGGATCATTTCAACGGAAGTTGCCCCTTTTGGCGGAATCAAACAGTCGGGTATTGGGCGAGAAGGTGCTAAACAAGGCATCGATGAATATTTAGATGTGAAGTATTTATGCTTTGGCGGTAGTTAGTCGCTTCTCTTTATCTATTTAAGTGACATATCTACATGCCTATCTATTTATTCAGTGGCGCGTCTATCGATTGAATTAAGTGACTTATCTATTTTCATCGCTTATTTATTCTCATCACTTTGGTAAGCCTCATCACTTAACTAAGCCCCATCGCTTTGTTAAGTCGTACCGTTATTCTGGCTGTTCTTTGTCTGCTTTGTTGCTCATTACTATTTACGTCTCTTGCGTAGTGAGCATCAATACCTGTCTTAGACTCTCTCCATAAAATATAAGAAATCAGTTTAATTATTCGAACAAAATTTGCCCGTTGGCGTATAGTATATAATTAAAGTTAACTTCAAGTTAATGTCTTCATTCATATTGATCTCATCGTTGTATTTCAGGTTTAACATCATGATAAATAATAACTACCTAACCGTAGGGCAACTGTCAGAAAGAAGCGGAGTGGCAGCGTCTGCTCTGCGTTTTTACGAAACCAAGAACCTCATATCATCGATAAGGACTAATGGTAACCAACGCCGATACAACACCTCTATGTTGCGCAGAATTGCGCTTATTCAAGTGGCTCAATCCATCGGTTTCACCCTTGAAGAAATTACGCTTGAGCTTGCGAGCTTACCCATGAACAAAACGCCGACGAAGCGAGATTGGGAAAAGGTTGCTAAGAAGTGGCAGAAAGATCTCGACCATAAAATGAAGCAGATCCAGTCATTAAGTGAGAATTTAACGGGCTGTATTGGTTGTGGCTGTTTGAGTATGAAGAAGTGCCAGTTACTCAACCCTGAAGACATCCTCCATGAAAATGGAAATGGTGCGCAGCGGTTAGTCGATGAATTTGACGAAGAAGGCAGTAAATCATGAGTCGCCCATTTCAATTTAGAACCATTCTTTTAGCCTGCTTAATTATCAGTGTAGGTCAGCTGAGTATGGGCTTAGTTTTTCCGTCACTACCTTGGATAGCTAAAGACTTTTCAATCTCTCTTGAAGAAGCTCAACTGCTCGTCAGTATTTATCTATTGGGTTTTGGTCCTTCTCAGTTTATTTACGGACCGATTTCAGATGCGTTAGGGCGCAAGAAAGTGTTGTTAACTGGGCTGTTTATCGCCTTGCTCGGTTTATTGATGATCATATTTTTGAGCGACTCCTTTACTGGAATTGTGATGGGACGTTTCCTGCAAGGGTTAGGCACCGGGTGTTGCGCGGTACTGGCGAGAGCATCGACTCGCGATCGTTTCAGTGGCGCAGAGCTGCCCGTTGCGATGTCTTACATTGCGATGGCTGCTTCGATTACTCCTTTAATTGCACCAGTGCTTGGCGGGTTCATTAATTTCCACTTCGGCTGGAGCATGGTGTTCATCTCTTTGTTTGGTTATGTATCACTGGCGTGGGTGATTATTGCGTTTCGCTTTAAAGAAACAGTGGCTGAGCGTTCTAGTATTCCATCGGTAAAAAATATGGTGCTGCAATACAAAGAACTGCTGACGTCACGTTACTTCATGAGCTTTGCGAGCATTGGCTGGTTGAACTTTAGCTTAATGATCACCACGGTTTCCGTGATGCCATTTATTATGCAAAACCAAATCGGGATGACTTCCGACGAATACGCAATGTGGGCGGTGATTCCGGCATTGGGTATGTTGGGGGGCACCAGTATTTGTAACCGATTCCGTCCAATTTTAGGCAGCAAGAAAATGCTGTTATGCACGCCAGTTTTGCATGTGGCAGCAGCGGTGTGGTTCTTTTTCTGCCCTGTTGAACCTTTGTATTTGATGCTGGGTCAGCTGTTAATGATTTTAGGTAATGGTATCGCTTTGCCATGTGCTCAAGCTTTGGTTATGCAGCCTTACAAGAAAAATGCTGGTGCGGCGGCGGCTATGTCGGGCGGCGGGCAAATGGTGGTTTCATCTCTAGTCAGTATGGGGTTAGTGAAGTTAGGTTTAGGTGAAGCGTGGCATTTATCCTTCGTAATTATTGTGTTTACCATGATTACGCTGATGAACATTTTCCGAGGCTTTAACAGCGAAGCTTAGTCTCTGGATGATGGATGATGGATGATGGATAAAGAGGATATTGGGCGCAGAGTAAGAATCGACTTGGATTCAAGACGGATTCAAGATTGCTGTAAGTTATAAATGAAGATTGCTGTGAGCTATAAACTAAACGTGCTAGAAACTAAACCGAATGGAAGCGGAGGCTAAAATGAAATGGAGCTTTAATATTGAAGATGCAAGCCAGATATTTGTTGGCGCATTCGCTTTAGCTGTTCCTATCTCTTTTTCTGAAGAAGCGTGGAAGTTGGGGGAAACCTTGCCTGCCACCAATTTAATGTTGTTGTTCACTTTGTCTGTGGTTTTTCTTGGGCTATATACCTATGAAAGTGTTTTTCAAAGGGAAGTCAGTAATCGTAAGTTAGTATTTGTTTCTCGAATTGTTATTGCTTACTTAATGGCGGCTTTTGTAGTCGCGTTAGTGCTGTTCTGCATTGATAAACTGCCTTTGACTGAAGACCCAATTGTCTCGTTTAAACGGATAATCGTGATCACAATGCCAGCCTCAATGGGCGCGATTATTGTGGACAGTTTTGATAAAGAATAATGACCAGTTACGTATTCGATAACAGTGTCGAAGAGCAAGAATGATTCTCTACCCTGTTGAATTAAATTGATATATCATACATGTAATTTAATAATACAAATAAAAGAAGATCCAATATGAGTGATCTATATAAGCAAGCCGCTCAAGAGCTGTTGAGCCGTCGTGTTGCAGGAATTAAAGCGCCATGCTTAAGCGAAGCAATTCGCCCAAACAGCGTTGAAGATGCACTATGTATTCAATCAGCAATGATCGAGTTAAATGATGACACCGTGGCGGGTTGGAAGTGCTTGCAACCATTAGCGGAAGGTAAGCTGGTTGTTGGCCCTATTTTTGGTAATGACGTACAACAAGGTACGCATTGTGCGCTTTATGCGGACAAAGGTGTTGTACGCATCGAGCCAGAAATTGCATTTGTGTTATCGAAAGCGTTGCTTGCTAGCGATGAAGGTTACACTGAAGCACAAATCAATGACGCGATTGGTTCTTGCCATATGGCTTTGGAACTCATCCAAGCACGTTACGCTGCAGACAGTGGCACTGAATTTCCAGATTTGTTAGCAGACGGTTTGACTAACCAAGGTTTATTCATTGGCCCTGAAATTGAACGTGACAAAGCCTTCTCAGCCGCGTCTATTGCAATTGAAGTGACTCAAGGGGATAACAAACAGTCTTTTTCTGGCGTTCATCCAAATGAGAATTCAGTAAGCCCTATCTATTGGCTGGTGAATTACATGACTCGCAGAGGCGTAGCTTTCCAAGCGGGTGAAGCTTTGATTACTGGATCTTACTGTGGTGTTGTCAACGTTGAATTCAACCAACTCACCCAGGTTAACTATAGTGAATTAGGTCAATATGAAGTGACCTTTACTGAAAAGCAGTAGAGTCATAATAAGCTGGCGATTTTGCGTTTTAAGCCGCATTTCTGGTTGGGATTTACTTCTATACTAACGAACAATCAGATTATAAAAGGAAATGCCGATGCTAAATGAAAACCATGCTTTTATTTTAGATTTTCCAGAGCTTAAACTCGATATTGTCCAGCTAAATCATGATGATGAAGCATTCAAAGCGGCTCTTCAAAAGTATCATGAGCTTGATTATGATATTCGCCAATTAGAAATTTCTGGCAGCCCAATTGATGATGACAATATGCATAACCTCAAAGTTGAACGCATGGAGTTGAAAGACAAACTGCATACAAAACTTGTGAAACATCACGCTGCGGCAAATTAATCGCTAACGAGTCATCCCTTAGTTTTCTGAGCAGAAACTGCTTTAGATGATCAATATAAGTATCGTAAACATCCGTTTTGCGGTACTTATTTTTGTATTCGGTTTTCGTTCATTACTTTTTGCTTGTCTGCTTGTCTGCTTGTCTGCTTGTCTGCTTGTCTGCTTATCTTCGTTTATCCCCACTTACTTTAAATTTAATCTTCAGCTCCTTTCCTTTGTAAGCCATTTATTCGCGCAAAACTATTTGTCGTCTAGACAAAATCCCCTAGTTGCGATGAATTAACGACCTATCTACTATGCCTGCCCGAAACTAAGCGCTTCAGGTGAGCAATTTATCTTGCTCTTCGAAGCTCTGAAAATATATTTATCCTGAAAAAATTGTCATTAGATAGCCCTTTTTAAGATCTGTTTTGTCACAGTTTATGAGCCTTTGAATGCTCTTTTATATCTAATGAAATTTTTGGAGTACCAACTGTGAATGGTTTACAAAACCTTAGCCTGAAAAAAATGGGTTATGAACGTACTAAACGTGAGTATGACTTACGTGCAATGAACCGAGTAAGTGAAAGTGAATACGAATCTCGGATGGTGGTATGGGATAACCTTGCCCTTTCTGCGGGCACAGAAGGAGGCGCTGGCGGTTTTGTTGATACTGTTTTTAGCAAGCTTCAACAAAATTTAAAAGATGCAAACAGAGAATTATCAATCGACTATTCTGAATTTGTCACCATGGCAAATGAAGAGGTTAACTACATTCGAGTAAACGTTGCTGATAATAAAGTGCAAGCATTTTGGTATGCGACCATCTTATTGATGCTTTGTGGCTCGATTGTTTTGTGCATCTAAGACGCTTCACAAGTACCCCCCAAAATAAAACACCGCTTCGAAATTTGAGCGGTGTTTTATTCTTTGCCTTGCCTTGCCTTGCCTTGCTCAGCTTGGTTTAACTGATTTTACCAAACGTGATTTTAGAGCAGTTAAGCGGGAGAACCAGCCTCGTCTTCTTCTACGATTTCAGTTTCTAGGCTCGCCTCTGCTAACCACTGTTTTATCGCAGGGCTATTCAGTACTTTTTGCTGATAAACAGTCGCTTTTTCAGATAACTTAATACCGTAAGTTTCTACTCTTAATGCAACAGGGGCATACATTGCGTCTGCAATGGACCACTCGCCAAATAACCATCCGTCTGGGTGCTGATCCATTTGTTGTGACCAAAGCTCATCAATACGCGATAAATCCTTTAATGCTCCTTTGCTTAGATCAAGTTCGCGCTTTGCTCGGCAGTTCATTGGCAGCTCATTTCTTAAATCAAAAAAGCCAGAATGCATTTCAGCGGTAATCGCTCGTGCGTGAGCTTTCTCTTTTGTGATAGTCGGCCATGCTTTCCCATCTAGATAGGTTTCATTAACGTATTCCAAAATGGCGAGAGAGTCCCATACATGAATATCTCCATCGACCAATGTGGGTACTTTTGCCGTAGGTGTCACTTCTTGCAATGTATTGTAGAAATCATCACTAAACAGTTGAAGTTTAGTAATGTCGGCTTCAATCTTATATTGGGCAAAGATAAGCCAAGCGCGTAATGACCAAGTGGAGTAATTTTGATTACCAATAAAAAGCTGCATGATTCTTCCTTGTTTGTCGCGAGTGTGAGTTTTGCCTTGTGTGTTTTCAGATTAAGGGATTGTGTTATCCGGGACTAACGGATAATTTTGATGTCATACATTTATAGAAACGATGGATAGCGAAAGATATGGATATTGATGCGTTGAGAAGCTTTCTAGCGTTTGTTGAAACCAGCAGCTTTACCCGAGCAGCCAAACAAATTAACCGCACCCAATCAGCGTTCAGTGCGCAAATGCGTAAGTTGGAAGAAGAGCTTGGTGTCACCCTGTTTGAGAAAGAAGGGCGAAATTTAGTGCTAAGTGAGGCGGGGCTAGCATTACGTTCTCATGCTGAACAATTGGTGGCTTTACACAACAAAGCTTTGAAACAAGTGAAGCGTTACGAAAATAAACAACCACTTCGGCTGGGTTGTCCTGAAGATTACAACGACGCCATTCTTCCTAAAGTCATCCGTATTTTAAAACAGTCAGAACCAACGTGTTCTATTCAAGTCTTCAGCCAACCCAGTATCACATTGCGAGAATGGTTGGATGAAGGAAAGTTAGACGCGGCAATTCTGACTCGTGCTCCAGGCACGGAAGAAGGCTATTGGCTAACCAATGATGTAGGTGTGTGGATAAGCCATCCTGACTTTGAGATTGATGATTCTCAACCTTTACCGCTTGCGTTGTTTCAATCGGATTGTAAATATCACGGCGCGGCAGTGGATGTGCTGACCAAACAAGGTACTCCTTACCAATTGCTTGCATGTTGTAATACGGCTTCTGCATTGCGGGGTATTGTTCAAGAAGGTTTAGCTATAGGTGTGCTGGGTAAATTGAGCACGACTTCGAATTTGAAGGTGTTAGAGAATATGCCAGCGTTGCCCTCCGTGGATATTGTTTTGGTTTTGGGCGTGAAGCCTCACCCAATATTAGATAAAGATGTCCTTGATCAGCTGGTGGAGCTGACATCGTGTAAATCATAGAAACCTGCACTTTTTTCATACTCTTATATACTTTGTAAAAATGGAGGGGGAGTATGACTAAGCCAATAATGTTCCAAGACCAAATTCCAAATAACCACTGCTACGGGTGTGGGGCTGAAAACCCTGATGGGCTGCAAATCAAAAGCTATTGGACAGAGGATGATGCCTCATCTTGCTTTTTTATGCCTTCTTCCCACCACTCTGCCGGACCGACTCATTTTCTTAACGGCGGCATCATTTCTACGATTATCGATTGCCATTGTGTCTGCACCGCCATTGCAAAAGGTTACCAAATGGCTGGGCGAGCCATTGGCGAAGGTGACACCATTTGGTTTGCCACAGGGAAATTAGATGTCTCGTTTTTAAAGCCTGTCGCCATAGATTGTGAAGTCGAACTTCAGGCAACTATTCAAGAAGCCAAAGAGAATAAAATCACTTTAGATTGTCAATTATTATCTAAAGGAGTGGTATGTGCCAAAGCGAGCGTGGTGGCAGTTAGAGTGCCGAATGAATGGCTGGGGAATTAGCGATGAGAGTAGAAAAATCGCGAGGTCGTAAGAACTCGCGATTCAGGGGGATCTAGTGACGGTAAGTGAATGGATTAAGCCGCTTCGGCAGTTTATCTCTACTAGAGCCGAGAGCCTTGGTTACGCTACTTCTTTATTGTCTTTTAAGCTTGCTAAGTAAGTATTGGTTAGGTAAAAGCCGCTAAACTTCTCAACAAAATCAGCTGGAACGGTCTTAGCCGTTAAACCTGATTCAATCAATGCCGCTTGCCATTTTTGTACTTTAGGGAAGCCATCTAGCATGTCGTAGCCTGAGTGGTCTTTAATAACGGATGCTCGGTGAAGTATTGGTAGCCACGCAATATCAACGTTAGAAATGTAGTCACCTTTGAAGAATGGCGTATCACCTAGTTTTCCTTCCGCTTTCGTGAAGGCTTTAGCAAGGTTGGTAAGGCGAGTGTCAAAGGTCTCTTTATCTTTACTGCCCATGGTGCCACATTGAGGCATATAGTGCTTACTTGCTTGGTAAGACCATGCACGATCTAGCGCCTTTTGTTCTGCGGATACTTCCTCAATCGGAGCGTATTTATCATCTAAGTATTCAACAATGGCGTCTGACTCAAACAGTACCGTGTCATTTTCGGTGACGAGTACGGGCACTTGACCATTAGGTGAAATGTCTAGGAACCATTGAGGCTTATTATTCAGCTCGATGTATTCGATTTCGAATGGCACATTCTTCATTACAAGGGCACCCATAACACGTTGTACAAATGGGCAGTTTTTAAAGCTAATCAATTTAATCATGGTATTACTCCGAATTGGTTTAATTATTTTCTAATTACATCTCTAAGACGAAGCCCATTTTAGTAAGACGAAATGTTTAGAAATAAAATTTAAAATAAATCATGATTATTGATTTAAAGTAAGTAATATCAATTTCTTATGATTGTTGTTTGTTTTAATTATTGGTCATCTTTTGGGATTTTGATGTTTAGAAGACGAGCTAATGCCGATTGATGGAGAAAAAACGACCATAACGACTGTTAAAAGAGGCTATTATCATTAGAATGTGCGAATGCCATACTATTATTTGTAATGCTTGAGACTATAAAATGAATTATTCGTCCTTTACGCTGTTTTCCGACCGTTCGAAATCAAATTTTACTCTATCAAGTGTTGCGACCGCTTTATTAGTTTTGTTGAGTTTCCAGCTTTCATTTTGGTTTACGCTTGAAGCGGATAGAGTGCATGTGATCTCGCTGACCGCAGGTTTAGTTTCCGCTCTTCTTCTTCGTTACCGAAAACAAGCTTTGCCCGGCATTATTTCAGGGCTCGCCTTACATTATTTGTTCATTTCACAGCGCGGGCTCGCAGTAGCCCTCACTTTTTCGCTCGCGTTACCACTGGTCATGATGCTGTTTTCTGAGCTTTTTCTTCATGTGCAAAAGCGCTTAGCAGATAAGAACCTTACCTTAATTGCGATTGCCTATACTGGCTTGATGATCGTGCTTTATCCCATTATTAACACTTTAGTAATGACGCTGATTGCGTATCTGTACGACTACCCGTTAATGACGGACTTGAACTATTACGGTTATGGCATTTTAAGCGGCTCGATGACGCAGTTAGTTTTAACTCCTTTGCTGTTTTTTATGTTGGCGTTTGTTTCAGCTGAAGGTGGTGATAAGTTGTTGGCACTTAACCGTGCTATGTATGAGCAATCTAACCGTTCTAAACTGCATTGGTACTGGTTGGGAGCGATAGGCTTAGTACTATTGGCAGCGTTTGGAGCTAAAAATCATGTTACCTCCAGCGCGCTTTCCGTATTAATCATGCCAATTATTGGGTTAGGCTTAGGGCAATTTGGCTTTATTCTACCGGCAATTTTTACAGCGATTATTGTGTTGTTTAATGTTGCGGGGGCTGTCAGTGCCTATGAGCAGCAGTTAATTGATAGCAGTGTTTTTTATGGTTTGATTGTGGTGTTGTTCTCGCTGTGTGTGACCATTTTTCTGATGATTACTCAAGCCATCAAAAACTACCTCACCAATAAAGCCGCAATCGAATCTGAACGTAGAGACCCATATACGCGCCTATATACTCTTGCTCAGCTAAAAGTGGACGCAAAAGGTCATTCTCAAATCCCAGCGCTTGTTGTGATCGACCTTTCTCAAGTCACGAGGCTGGTTAAAGCTTTAGGATTGGCTGAAAAAAGTGAGTTGCTTAAGCAGTTAAGCCAGTTCTTGCAAGAAAAAAACACCTTATGTAATCAGGGTTATGTCGCCCCGTTTACGACTTCATTACTCTATCTGTTACCTGAAAAGTCAGGTTTAGATAAAGAACTTGAAACCCTTCACCAGCAGTTATGCGAGTTCTCTTTTGATTGGAATCATCGCTCGATAAAAATTCTTGAACCAGAAGTGCGCTATGTCTTTCTAGATACTGACTTAGAGTTCGAACAAGTGGTATCACAGCTTTGTTCACGTAACATTGAGAGCCACGCGCAAAGCCCTATTTCGCAAGTCATGCTATCCAGTGAGACAGATCCTTCGATTCGTAAATTGAGCCAAATTCAAGCAGCGTTTGATAACGATGAATTTGAGCTGTATTGCCAGCCATATCGTAATTTGCAAAACCCAACTCACTCAGAATTGTCTTTTGAAGTCTTACTTCGTTTACCTAAACAGGGCGGAGATGTATTAGCACCAGCTGAGTTTTTCCCGTTGATCAATGAGTTTGGCTTAGAGATTGAGTTGGATAAGTGGGTAATCAGGAATACGTTTAAAGTGTTGTCTGAGCATGTTAGTCAGTGGGAAAGCATTGACCGATGCGGAATCAACCTCACTGCGCAGGCTCTTACTCAGATCGATTTTGATAATTACATTTTAGATTGTGCGAAAGAATTTGATATTCCGCTGAATAAGATGTGCTTTGAGATAACTGAAAGCATGCCGCTGACAAACGAATGTTTGGTTATCGACAATCTTACTCGTTTGCAGTCTTTTGGTTGTACGATTGCACTGGATGACTTCGGAACTGGCTATGCATCGTTTGACTATTTACGTCGTATTCCGGTTGATATTCTTAAGATAGACGGTTCATTCGTTAAAAATATAATTACTGATGAAACTGACCAAGCGATAGTAAAAAACATCAGCCAAATTGCGCAGAATATGGGGCTACTGACGGTGGCGGAGTTTGTTGAAACTGAAGCTCATGCGGAGCTACTGACTGCATTAGATGTGGTTTACGCTCAAGGTTTTGGTATCGCCAAACCTAGACCACTGATTGGTGAGTTGCAAAATCATAATAGACATTGATGTGCAGGTTAAACTTACCCTTATGAGTTTCATGTTTTCAGTAAACTTTGGTTTTAAAAATTAAGTTTTTTAAAAATAAAAAAGAGAGGGAAATACTGCCTCGTAATACTTAATTGAGAGTTTAGAAGGAGTTAGATCGGATGAGCTATTTTTCTTAAAATCCTCAATAATCTCACTATTGATAATTTAGTGAATAGCATTAGAAAACCCACCAAATTTAATCTATAGAAGTGTCATCAATGAAATTTAATTGCATGGGAGAGTATGTAATTAAAACATGAGTGATGTCTTATTATGGAAACGTCAAGTGCTCAAACACAAGCTGATTTAGTAAACAAGCCTGCCATTTTTTTCGAACCGCCGTTAGTGCTCTCTAAAGAGTGCCTTCTATCTGCTGCAAGCCACCAAGCCAACACACAAAGCCAAACTTTTTCAGGGAATAATATCGCTTCTGCAAATATGGCTGTGGCACATAAGTCTAAGCAAGCTGCGGCACACAAGTCTAAACAAAGTGGTATTGCAGTGATTGAATTTACCGCTGTGGTTGCTTTTTTCTTAACGCTTATCCTAACAATCATTGATATAGGCATGTACGGTTACGTCAAACTCACAATGCAACAGGCGGTGAGAGAAGGCGCGCGGTATGCAGTGACAGGTCAATCAAATCTCGACCCCGATGGAGCCAGTAACCGTGAAGCCGCCATTATCCAAAAAATCACCGACTCTTCTAATGGTTTGCTTTCTAGAGTTATCGAAACTGATGACATTCGAGTCGAAGATCTTTATGGGAATGCTGTGACGGGCTTCGGTGGTCCTGGTGATATTATCGCAATCCATCTTGATTGTGAGTGGTCAACGACAAGCCCTTATATATTACCTTTCGTTGAAGACGGTACTTACAAATTTACCGTGAGTGCGGCCATGAAAAACGAGTCATTCTAGGTGTATTTATGTCTAAGCATTTATCGTCTTTAACTCATTCCCAAGCTGACCATGTTAAAGCCACTTGCTCCAAGATGGCTAGCTCTAAAGCTGCCTACACTAAAGTTAAATCTAAATCTAAATCCAAAGCTAAAGCTAAAGCACATAACTCCAACGTTGCTCTCCTCAAACCGATTAATTCAAAACAGCGTGGCTTTGCGGCGGTTGAAACCGTGATTGTTAGTCCTGTTTTATTACTGATTCTGGTTGGTCTAATCGAGTTGATTCAAATGATTCAAGCCAATTACTTGATCATTAGTGTAAGCAGAGAAGGGGCGAATATTATTTCTCGTAGTAGTACAGAAACACCACAAGAAATTATGGATATTGTTGCCAGTACAAGTTCACCACTTGATTTGAGTGCAGACGGTAATATTTACATCACGTTGGTTGTTGGACAGGACGATGCCGACCCTTACGTAAGTAGCCAACACCGATGGGATAATTTTGGTTACTCAGTGGACAGTGAGACGTGGGGTAATTGCGCAAGTTGGGATAGCAATGATCAATGTGTACTGGATGAAGATGACCTACCATCATTATCCAATTTTGCCATTGATTTGTCTGAAGGTGAATCTGTCTACGTTGTTGAAGTTTTGTATGAGTACAATCCCGCTTTCAGCTTTTTCTTAGAAAGTGGCGTTTCAATAACTGACACGACTTATTTATAGAAGGTACTGGTTATGAAGAAGTTACCTCAAATAAAATGGAAACGTTCGAAAGGGTTAGTCGCAATACTGACTGTGCTTGCGTTACCAATTTTACTGGCCGTCATTGGGCTGGCTGTGGATACCGGCCGTACTTTTTTAGTGAAAGCGAAATTATTTTCGGCGGTGGATGCGGCAAGTATTGCGGCTGCTAGAGCGGTTGCAAATGGTGAAGATGCAGGGCGAGAAGCCGCCAACCGGTATTTTTCCGCAAATATGCCTGCTGATTTTCATAACAGCACCGCTACCTTAAATAATGTGAACTATGGGTATGACGAATTTGGCAATATTTCTATCGATATTAACGCCACAGTAGAAGTGCCAAATTTGTTTCTTTCCATATTAGGTTTCGATAGCTTCGAGTCGAGTGTTGAGGCTCAGTCTGTTCGTCGACCTGTGGATTTGGTGCTGGTCATTGATAATACGACCTCTCTTCGTTACGGCAGTATTGGCGATGTTACCCAAGATGTGGTGGATCGCTCTAAATCATTTGTTGAAAACTTCCATGAAAGCTTCGACCGTATTTCTTTGGTTAAATTTGCCTTTGGAGCGCAAGTCCCCGTTGAGTTTACTGACGCAAGAGGTCACAGCCGCTCAGATATTACTACTGCGATTGATGCGTTTAATTTCGGGAGTTATTGGAATGCCCAATACACTAATGCATCGGAGGGGATGTATAGAGCGCTTGATGAAATCAGAAATGTCTCTGATCCTGCTAATTTAAAGGTCATCGTATTTTTTACGGATGGCGCACCGAATACATTTGCGTCTCATTTTGAATTTACCGATGGCAATATTCATGCAGGGGCTATTCGTACCAATGACGAGAGCAGTGGGACACCTTATGGATTATGGCGACATGATTCGATGGCGACTAAATTATCCGGTGATGGGTATGCAGGTAGCTCGATTTATTCGGATTTAGAAGAACTGCCAGAACACTATAACCCTCATGATGAAGACGAAGCGGAGTTTAAAGTATTAAACCCAAGCCATTCAGTCAGACCCGTCACTCAATATACAACAAACAGCACCAGCCAATTGTTTACCAAGGTAAATAGGGTGGCTCGTAACTTAGTTGAAGATATGGCGGAAGCCGCAAGGTTAGAAGGCACTTATGTATTTACACTTGGGCTTGGTTCCTCATTAACGTCAACGTCCGGACCTGACAGCGAATATGGTGAAGATCTTCTGCTTAGAATGGCGAACGATCCTGCAATGCTGGATGACACGGATCTTGCTGGTGATTATAAATCGGATCAATTGGAAGGTGTGTATTGCCATGCTGTTGATGAGCAAGCGCTAGGTCCATGCTTTGATCAAATGCTAGACGTGATTATCCGGTTAACTATGTGATTATCCGCTTAAAGATGTGATTAGTATCTAGTCGTCACAATAAGTGCTCAAAATAAAATCGGAACATAATTACTCAGTTATGTTCTGTTTTTTGTTCCTCTATTTCCCATTAACCTATCTGTATTGAATGGTTCGGTACTGAACCATCAGCACTGAAAAGAACAGTCTCGAAATTAATGGGAATACTTGAGAATGAAAATTGAACATATCGCGATTTGGACCAACCAACTTGAAACATTAAAAGATTTCTACATCAAATATTTTAACGCCACAGCTAACGATAAATACTTTAACCCTAAGAAGAAGTTCTCTTCTTACTTTTTGTCTTTCGAGAGTGGTAGCCGATTAGAAATTATGGAAATGCCTTCTATCCCTAAATCTCAAGACGACCGATATGAACAGTTTACAGGCTTCATTCATATGGCGATGTCGTTAGGCTCAGAAGAAGCGGTAGATGAGCTTACAGCGCGTTTAGTTGAAGATGGATATGAGAAGATTGATGGTCCGAGACGCACTGGTGACGGTTACTATGAAAGCTGCGTGTTTGACCCAGATGGAAACAGACTGGAATTGACGGCTTAGTGGATATTCTATGGCTCGTGCTTCATTTATCTTAAAAATCAAAACGTAAAAAAGCCAGTAGAGTGAAATGCTCTGCTGGCTAAGTGTTGTAACGCTTAATGTAATTTATCATTTAAGGCTCTATTGGTATCACTAGAATATCGATAGGAGATTTATTGATAAGATGTTTAGAGTAGGAAATGATTCTGCTCCAAAAATCGTGGTGGTGACCACAAATCAATAAGTCAAAGTTATTATCCATTATCGTTTCTGCAAGTTTATCGGCTAAATCACCAGTACCAACTAATATATTGCTTACTGGGTAGTCGATAGCGGCTTCAAAATCTCTTAGTTGTTTAATTGAGCTGGTGTTGAGTGGCGCTAATCCTGTTGTCGTTTGTAAGTTTATTAGATCGGGGTATATCTCTCCGTGTGATCCATCAATATGAATGAAAGAAATTCTAGCATCGAGTAATTCGGCTAAAAATTTGGCTCTTTCTATCAGCACATTGCTTTCTTCTGAAAGCTCCAGTGCGACAAGTATGTGTCTATATTCCATAATCTGACCTCTTGTTACCTATGCCTATATAAGCATAGTATTTGTGTGGTTATTTTGTTGATAAAGAGGTCTCAAATTGGCGTAAATAACACTTTTTCAGAGCGATTATTTTCGTTATGTGCATATGGACAAGGAGCACGAACGAATCATGCCCCTTGTTCAATATTTGCCATTTTTATTGTGAATATCACGCGTGCTTATTGATTGAATTTGATGATGTTTACTCTTTTAAACACTTAAAGCGGTATTCGAGGATTTAGTCATATTGATGAGTTAAGCCATCTTTACGCTAGCGACTTCAACGGTTGGCTTTTTATCTAACGCGCCACTGATTCTAGTTAGCACCAATGCGATGATAACAACCACTGCACCAACCCAAGGTGTATTCATTAGCCCAGATTCAGCGACAATGATGCCTCCTCCCCAAGAACCCAGTGCAATGCCCACATTAAATGCCGCAATGTTTAAGCCAGAAGCCACATCGACCGCATCAGGTGTGTATTTTTCTGCCAATTTCACTACGTAAACTTGTAAGCCAGGGACATTACCAAAAGCAAATGCGCCCCAAATTAGGATAGTTGCAACAGCGGTATAAGGACTAAATGCAGTAAAGTTAAACACAACTAACACAGTGGCTAAGCCAGAGAAAATAATGGTTAAGGCTTTAATTGGTCCCATTTTATCAGCCATTTTTCCGCCCCAAATGTTACCAATAGCCACTGATACCCCGTAAACCAACATGATCAAGCTGATTGCACTTGAATCAAACCCAGAGATGTTTTCTAAAATAGGTGCAAGGTAAGTAAACGCGGTAAATGTGCCGCCGTAACCTAAAGCAGTAATCGCATAAACCAAAAGTAAACGAGGCTGAGTTAATACTTTTAATTGTGCTGATAACTTTGCTGCTGGTGGCTGTTTTAAATTGTTGGGCACTAAGAACGCGCTACCAATCAGAGCGATTAATCCTAGTATCGCCACAATCAAAAATGTTGCTTGCCAACCAAAGCTTTGACCAATGTAGGTGCCGAGTGGTACGCCAGTCACCAGTGCCACGGTTAAACCTGTAAACATAATCGCAATGGCGCTGGCAGCTTTTTCTTTCGCCACAAGACCGGTAGCAATGGTTGATCCTATTGAGAAAAAGACGCCGTGAGCCAAGCCGGTAAGAATGCGAGCAGTAATAAGCGTGTTGTAGCCCGGCGCTTGCCATGCCAGTAAGTTACCAAGAACAAACAAAGACATAATGGTCAGTAATACGTATTTTCGGTTCCATTTCCCTGTTAATGCGGTCAGTACGGGGGCGCCAATCGCAACCCCTAGGGCATACAAGCTAACCAGAAGACCAGCAGAAGGAAGGGAAACATTTAAGTCAGCAGCCATGGTTGGAATCAATCCAACAATGACAAATTCAGTGGTTCCTATGGCAAACGCACTGAGCGTTAAAGCAAATAATGCTAAAGGCATAATAAGTAATCTCGTGTCGATTAATAGTGACAGCCTAAAGTTTGGTGGTGCTGATTATTAGTCAGAATTTTTGGGCTGTATGTATTGGATGGCGAGATTATGGTGGGAATTACCTTTGTGAAAAATAGTATTACTAGCAAATTTCTTTTGTTAAAAATGCAATAATAAGCCATCTTTATTGGTGCCTTAATCAGCAAGGGCTTAATTAGAAACTATAAATTTAATCAGGATCTGTAGATTTAATCAGGAGCTATAGATTTAATTAGAAGCTAATAGGTTTGATTAACTGGCACTCAACGAATTGAACTTCACGTGTTCTAACAAGAGAGAAAGGTGGTGAACATGCTCACTCGATCAGATGATTTGGAAATACTACTCGCAGTGGTCGAAAGTGGTGGGTTTTCCGCAGCAGCAGAGGCGTTAGACATACAAGTCGCCAAAGTGTCTCGCTCTGTTAGTAAGATAGAAAAGCAGCTTGGGGTCACTTTACTTAATCGCACGACTCGACGTGTTGAAGTTACAGAAGAAGGGCGACAGTTTGTCGATTCAATCAAGGTGGCTCTTCAGAACATTCAGCAAGCAGAAGGTGACATTGTTTCACGAGGCGAAAAGCCGAAAGGACGCTTGAGAGTGGACGCGGCAAGCCCCTTCATTTTCCATCAACTTATCCCTTTAGTGCAGAGTTTCAAAGAAGCTTATCCAGAGATCGAACTTGAACTGACCTCAAACGAAGGGTTTGTTGATTTGATCGAAAAGAAAACTGATCTCGCTATTCGTATCGGAAAGCTCAATGATTCAACATTACACGCAAGATTGCTTGGTAAAAGCCCTCTATTTTTGGTCGCTTCGCCTGAATATTTGGCAAAACGTGGCACCCCTAAACAAACAGCCGATCTTTCTAACCATCAAACTATTGGCTTTCTTGGGGTAAAAGTTTTGAATCAGTGGCCTTTGCCTAAGCACCCGTTTATTGAGCCTACCGTGTCTGCCAGTAATGGTGAAACGGTCAGGCAGCTTGCTCTTGCAGGAAATGGTATTGCTTGTTTGTCGGGGTTTATGGTGCGTGACGATTTGGCTGCCGGCAGGCTAATGTCAGTATTAGAGGATGAAAAACTAAGTAATACTGAAAGGGAGTGGGTAAACGCCGTGTATTACCGTTCGTCTTCTGTTTCTAAGCGAATTTCTGCATTTATTGATTTTATTCAACCTAAGCTTTCCTTATAAGTTTTTATTATAAACGTCCCTTATTATTTATATAAAATCAACGTGTTATCAATCTAATTGTTCTGCCGCTCTGTTGGGGCTTTAGCATCTATTGATGCAGGTAAAAAGCTCGGTTGTCGTTTTTGTTCAATCTATCGAAAGTAGAAGCCTTTACTATTCTCGGTATCGAAGCCTTTGGCTGAAAACTTGAGAATCGTGTACGTGAATTAGCGTGCATAAATTAAAATGTACGTGAGAAATATTACGATGTTAGACATTAAAAAGATTGAATCCATCAGTGAACTTGGTGAACTAAAACAAGCGTATTTTGCTGCTGCAACCGCTCCTTTAGATGGGATGTGGCACTTCGGGTTTGTCCCAATGTCGGATCATTTCGGTTTTTATGAAGACAATCAACTGGTTGGTTATTGCGTGGTAAATGGTGAGAACTACTTGCTGCAATTTTACCTTTCACCACTTGCGAAAGCTGAAGCTTGCGACTTGTATACTTTGATAGCACAAGGAAATAGCTCAGTGATTGGCACTTTAAATGGCGCCTTTGTGAGTACGGCAGAAACGGAATACATGGCGATGACTCTTGATAATTCGGTGTCATTTAACGTGAATGCCATGATGTACCGTTTCGAACCAGCATCAAAAGATCAAGAACATAATAGAAATGACGCTTTGCCAATGCAGCTTGCTGTGCCTGAGAAGTTGGATGATTTTGTCGACTTTGCAGCAAGCGCCATTGGTGCGCCTAAAGAATGGCTGTCTGGCTATTTTGCAAATCTAATTCAGCGTGATGAGCTTTGGGGCTACTGGGTTGAAGGTCAGCTAGTTGCGACAGGTGAGTGTCGATTCTTTGATGATATTCAAAAAGAATTTGCTGATTTAGGTATGATAGTGGCGCAATCTGAACGTGGGAAAGGCATTGCAACAGGCGTTCTAGAGCACTTGGTTGAACATGCATTAAATAAGCAATTAACGCCAATTTGCTCTACAGAAGTGAGTAATATTGGTGCTCAAAGAGCGATCAGCCGAGTTGGCATGCGATCTAAAAACCGCATTGTTCAATTTGAGTTTGAACCGTCATAACTCATCAAGTGCTACTTCAAACCATATTGCTCAAAATAGTACGGCTCCAAACAATACAACTCCATAAAATTAAAGGCATGGTTTCTCATGATTAGTTGGATACAACCTCCATGTTCTACTCAAATTGCGAAATACGTCGAGTGCTACTGGCTGATAGAAAAGCAGCCAGACAGCGATAGCCATGCATTTCCAAAATTGAATCCAGAGTCCAACGCTCATTTTATTATTTCGCCTTCAAACCAGCCTTATCATTATCAAGCAAAGTCGGCTTTGCGTGCTGGTTTAGGCAGCCATTGGCTATTTCCCTATAGAGAAACGTTGCAGCTTGATCACTCCAAGCCGTTTATTCACCTTGGTATTAAATTCAAAATTGGGGCGTTATATTCATTGAATGTGCCAGATTGCGCTCATCCACAGCTAGATAATGTGCATGCTCAAAGCCAGCAAGCATTGCTGAACCATTACCAAATTACAGACGATGCGATGATTAATTTGGCTCAAAGCAACCCTGATGAATGCTGCAAAATATTAGATCAAGCTTTGCTGCCTTGGGTTACTAAAGCATCAGAAGATAAGCACAGTGAACTGACTCGGAAAGTATTGCCTTTATTAGCTGATACCCCAATATCAGAGTTGGGAGACGCTTTATTCTGTTCGCAAAGAACGCTAGAACGAAGCTTTAGCCGAGTAACTGGGCTGACTCTTAAACAGTGTCATACCATGCAAAAGCTAGAAGCGATGTTGGAATACCTCTATCAAAGAGATTTGAAAGATATTGATTGGGTGGAAGTGGCGTATCTGTTTGGCTTTAGCGATCAGCCCCATTTGATTCGTCATTTAAAAAAGCAAATAGGGTTAACCCCGCAAAACTATGCCAAGCAAAGAGACTTTACGATTGATGTCTATGGCGGCGTTGAAACCCAGACACTGGTTCGCCATCATTCTAGTGACAAGTGACAAGTGACAAGTGACTAGCGACAAATCACATAGCATTTAAGCTGTATGCATTCGTCTTAAAACCCACCCGCCCATGAATCAAACTCATCAATATTATCAATTTCCTGCTGAGTTTTCGGCGCAGGATAAAAAGGTAAAGCCAAAAGTACTTGAGAAGGCAGTAATACCCACTCAGGGGTTATTTTGAAGTGCTTCAATTCGGTGTCGATACGAACATACATATAGTAGCCATCTGCATGAGTATTGGCATAGCTAGCGATGGTGGCGACTTCTCCATTCGGCAGTTTTACGTCTCTACCCAAAGGATAAAGCTGATGTAAGGCAAAGCTGACTTTTGGATCTTCTAGTTTGCCTTGTTTGAAGCGCTCTAAGCCAATAGCCGTTGAGGTAGCGCGTGGTTTCCAGCCGGTAAGAAATAAACCAGCCATAGAATCAGTAAAAGGTTTCCCTTTACGAATACCCTCATTACTAATGAATTGGACGGTGATAACGTCGCCGAATTCATCCAGTATCTGTAAAAACTGCTCACCGGTTTTATCTACTAAAAGTCTCATGTGTTTTTAAATATCTATTTAGAATGAAGTCCCATAAATAATACTACTTTAGAGTAAGGCAAGGTAGAGGGAAATCAAGTTTTACTCATTTTGGCTCAACTAAAAACGCTTACGTATAAAGTGACTTTGCACAATAGCGTCTAGATAAGTTGTAGAGCTTTGTAGCTGAAAGTCCAAAGGCTTCACGAGTTCACCAAATAAAGGTGAGCCACCACCTAAAAGAACTGGAATCGTCGAGATAATCAGTTCATCAATTAAATCTTCCTTCAAAAAATTCTGAATGGTTAATCCACCATCAATGTAAAGATCGTTAAATCCCTTTTCATTCAATGTTTTAATAATCTGATTGAGTTCTCCGCTGATTAAGAACACCTTACCTTCAAGTGACTCTGGTACTTGTGTCAGTGTGTTAGACAACACATACACTGGCTTTGTATAAGGCCAATCAATGCCAAAACTGAGTACCATATCCATGGTATTTCTTCCCATTAAAAGAGCATCGATACGGTCAGAATGCGCGTTGTAACCCATGTCGTTTCCTTCTGGGTTAGGAACTGCATGTAGCCAGTCTAAACCGCCTTCTTTGTCGGCAATATACCCGTCTAGGCTTGTGGCAATAAATACGATGTTTGACATGGTTTGCTCCAGTTTCAGGTTAAATTTGGTTTTTGGTTTTTGGTTGATCACTGATACAATAAATCTACAGTGTAGAAATTAATGTAAAGTTTAAGAGGGGGAGTTAATGTCTGTCAAGGAGAAAAAGAGAGGGCGCCCTAAAGGATCTGGCAGCCAATTAAGCGCTACGTTGATTTTAGATACAGCGAAGCAATTGATGCGTGAAAGTGGGAAGGTCCCCAGTATTAGAGGATTAGCCACGCAGTTAGGTGTCGATGCGATGGCGATTTACCATTATTTTGAAAATAAGAATGCGTTACTTGAATCGATTACGGTTTCTCTTATGAGCGACATTTACCAGCCTAAATCGAATGTAGATTGGCAGCATGAGCTTAATTTACTGTGTGTGAGCTATGTATCGCTGTTAAACCAGTACCCAGGTCTGCTTGAGACTTTATTGAAGATGGAAGCATTGGGCCCTTCAGATGTCTTTAGTGAACGTTTTGATAATGTGCTAAGCCCGCTATCCTTAAGTGATGAAAACAAAAAGCGCGCGTTAGAGCTGCTGGTGGACTATCTTCATGGCTATGCATTGGCTTTGAATTGTAATCAAACTTCTGCGCCTTTAACGCCTGATATGCTGAGTGGGTCACTTCACCTATATTGCTTGGCTTTAGTAAACTTATAGCGGATAAACTTATGGCGGATAAACTTAAAGAGTGGTGTTGAATGATAAGAACTACGATGGAATTTTTTAAAGCGTGTCGATCAACATTCGTATTATTTTCAGCGTTCACGCTGGGCGGATGTGTAAGCTACAACATTACTGAAAATGACATGACCCAATACCTACAAGATAATGTCAGCCTTGAACAATCGGTTGGTGTTCAAAATGTTATGTATGCACAAGTCTCGGTTGAAGATCTTCGTGTAAAAATTGGGCGAGAAGAGGCAGAGCGAGTGTCTGTTTTTGCAAACACCAGTGCTTTGATTCAGATCTTGAGCTCACCGAATATGGGGTTGGATTTAGATATCGAATTTAGTGCTGTCCCTGAATACAATCAAGAAACAGGGGAAGTGTTTCTGAAATCATTAAGGCTTGAAAAACTGGAAGAGCATAGCCAGGGCTTGACGCCTGAAGTGAAAACTTTATTAAAGCCAGCCGTTGCGATGATAGGGCAAGCTTTATCTCAGCATCCTGTTTATAAATTGGATGGGGCTAAGGTTCAAGAAGCGCTAATAAAAACAGCGGAACCTAATCTAGTGATTAAAAATAATAAGCTTGTTATTGAACTGTTCGATTAAGGCGACTTAAAGACTGCATTGCAAGGACTTTTAAAGTTAAATACTTGTTAATTTCGTCGTTGTATGACCTTTATCTCATGCTGTGCCCTAGGTCTCATTTGTTCATTATTGCAATTGCTATGGTAAATCATTGAAGGCTTGAAGAAGCTATCAATAGGTTTATTTATCGATCAAAGGGGTCTCTATGCTAGGTGAAAATCACTCTCTTCTAAGCGAATTTCCAGAAATGAAAGATGCAATTGCGAGTTTGGTAAAAACAGACGAAGTGTTTGCAAATGACATGGCGAAATATGATGAGCTTGATAAAGAAATACGTAAACTTGAGCTAAATGGCTCTCCAATTGATGATGGTGAAATGCACCAAATGAAGCATGATAGAGCGGTGCTGAAAGATTCACTGCATCAGCGTTTGGTGGGTTAACTCCTCAAAGTTTTTATTAAACTGAATTACTGGCTACTGATTTCGGTTTAATTAATACCAACAAAAAAGCCTCGTTATGAGGCTTTTTTGTTGGTGAAATCAATATTTAAACGAAACGAAACTAAGCAAGAATAGAATCGATAACACCGTCAATAGCTTGAACAACGTTACGTACTTTATCGTCATTTAAAGCGTCTGGGTGTGGCTTGCTAAATACGCCTCTGTCATTGTCAAAGTAAAGACCTGAAGCATTAGCAAACTCATCACTTAAAGCCGCTCTTACTAAAATATCAGAGCCGATGCTTAAGTCACCGCCCGCAACGCCATAGGCATCTTTTACCATCTTACTGCCTAGCATTGATGCAGGGTTTACCGCGACGATCATTGGTCCTTTACCGTTGAGTTCTTGCTTCACTACTTTTTCTGCTAACTCTCGAGTCCACATAGTAATTGCTAACTTACTTTGCGCATAAGCTTCGCCATCTGATAGTGATTTTTTACCGGCAATAGCATCAACACTAATGGTGGATTGTGCTGCCGATGAAAGGTTAACGACTCGGCTGGTTTCACCCAGTAAAGGCAGTAAGCGTAATGTGAGCAGGTAAGGTGCAATAGTGTTTACAGCGAAACGAACATCAATGCCATCTTTTGTCGTTGGGTTAGCAGTGTTGAAGACCCCCGCATTATTAATCAACACATCAATTTTCGTGTGTTTTTCTTTAAGTGAATCGGCAAGAGCAACCGTGTCGCTTAAGCTAGACAGGTCTGCCACATAGCTTTCAATAATCGCATTGCTTTTAGTTGCAAGACTAGCAAGCTTAGACTCAACTTCTTTTAGTTTCGCAGGGTTGCGTCCGTGGACTAAAACTCGGTGACCTTGCTCAACAAGCACTTTTGCTGTTTCAAAACCAATACCATCAGTAGCGCCTGTAATTAGGATAACTTTTTGCATTATTCGTTCCTTATTGAGAAGCAGGGTTTACCCTACGTTTTAATATGTGTTGTATTGCTGAGGTAAAGAATAACAAGGAACAGTAATTTTGATAATGAGTTATGATCATTAAACAGATTATAGATTTGGTTAATAATAAATGGGTGTGGATCTTTATTATTATAATCGATAAAATTGAACAGATGTTCAGATTTACTAAGTGGTAGAACAATGGCGAATACAGCAAAGTTTAATCGAGAAGAGGTTATCCAAAAAGCGACCAACTTGTATTGGGAAAAAGGCTTTCATGGCACTTCGATGCGCAACCTTCAAGATGTCATAGACATGAGACCAGGCAGTATTTATGCAAGCTTTGGAAGCAAGGAAGGTCTGTTTAAAGAAGCGTTAGCGGAATACGCAGACATGGGATTAGCGCATTTAGCTCAATGCCAACAAGAAGCAGGCTCGCCACTGCAAGCATTAAAGTTATTTGTTCGTCATACCATAATTGATAAATCAGCAACCGCACCAAGTGGAATGTGTTTGCTGGCGAAAACCATATCTGAATTAACCGAAGAGAATTCTGAGGTATTAGCAGAAGCTCAACGTTTGTTAGGGGTGATGGAAACTGCTTTCTTACAAGTCATTGAACTTGCACAAGAGCAAGGCGAAGTTTCTCAAGATAAAGATCCCAAGCAGCTAGCAAGGCATGTTCAAATTCAGATTATGGGTTTAAGAACTTATGCTCGGGCCAATAAAGGTCAAGCTCAGCTCAATGACATGATTGAGGATATTTTTAAATATCACCCATTTTAATAGAATAAGCGCCTGCTTATAAAGTCGATTGTTTAATCGACTTGTTAATCTGTCGCCACTATTAAGAATCAAACATAGAAAAGACCATGCATAAAAGCGTGGTCTTTTTGTCTCTGAAGCTAGCCATTTCGGGTAGCTTTATTCAACGCTGAATATCCAAATGAGTTAAGCAATTTTTGTCATTTCGTTTAGCGTAAATGATGCTACTGCACCCTCTGTTGCTGCCATGTATTCAGCAAGGTGAGTATTGCCCATGTGTGTTTGCCAAAGTTCACGAGATGTCCAGTTTTCATAGAAAGTGAAGTGGGCTGGGTTCTCATTATCTTGGTGAAGATCGTAGTTAATACAGCCTTCTTCAGCACGGGTGATATCAATTAATTTAAGCAGCTCTGCTTTTACAAGCTCAATTTTATCTTCATTAGCAACGATGTTCGCAATAATAGTCAGTGTAGTCATATTAGTTTCCTCGAATTCTGATTCATTGTTTTTCACGGTGTGGGATGTGTGTGCCGTGTTGATGGAGTAAATAATAGCGATAGTTATCGATTCAATAAACAGGGTAGTATTTGAATCATTATCAAATTTAAATTGATAATTGAATCGGTACTATTAGGCTTTGGATAGAAGATAGAAGATAGAAGATAGAAGATAGAAGATAGAAGATAGAAGATAGAAGATAGAAGATAGAAGGCACCTCACTTTAGAAAATGGTTATTTCAAAGTGAAAGTGCCTTCTTGTTTAATGCAGTTAGCGGCCTAGGGAATGCTCATTCAAGCATGAACTTGCCGTTATCCCACTTGTGAAAACTCCACGACCTTTTTCGGGTCTTTTGTTTGTACGCCTACATCCTTTGCACTTTTGTCTTTCACGTATTGAGAAATGGTTGTTTGCTCCACATCACTGAGGTACAGCCCTAATTTCGTACGGCGCCATAGAATATCTTCATCTGTTACAGCCATCTCTTGGTTGATCAAGTAATCAATCTCAATCTGGTACACGCCATTTGCTTCATCTGAAAAAGTAATGCCTAGGTCTTCAGGGGTGTTCACACCCTCCAGTAAATTCCACGTTAACGTGCCAAATTGAGTAACGTAACGCAGCAGTAAAGCTTCAGACATCCACTCGTATTTTGAATGGATCATTTCAGCAAGTTGCTCACGGCTACAGCTAAAGTTACCGCCAGGCAGCGTGTCATTTGCAGTCCATGGTGTTCCCATATTGGGAAGGTAAGGGCTGAGTTTTTTAAGTGCAGCTTCCCCTAACTTACGGTAAGTCGTTAGCTTTCCACCAAAGACAGAAAGTAGTGGTGCTTGGTCAAGTTCTGCATCCAGCTCTAAAGTGTAGTCACGAGTAATCGCTTGTGGCGAGTCAGATTCGTCATCACACAATGGTCTTACGCCACTGTAAGTCCACACCACATCTTCACGAGTTAACTGTTCGACAAAGTGCTGATTAACGATATCGACTAAGTAATCCACTTCATCATCAGAAATAGCGACTTCACGTGGATCACCTTTGTACTCTAGATCGGTGGTTCCGATGATTGAAAACTTATCTAGATAAGGGATCATAAAAACAATGCGGTTGTCTTTATTTTGCAAGATATAGGCTTGTGGCTCATTGTGAATACGAGGGACAACAATGTGTGAGCCTTTGATTAAGCGAATATTACGTGGTGATTCTTGCTCTAAACCATCGTCAAAGAACTGCTTCACCCAAGGTCCTGCTGCATTTACTAACGCTTTTGCTTTGCGTTCAAAGCGCTCATCCGTCACGACATCATGAATCGTCACATGCCAAATATCGCCTTCACGGTGGGCTTTCTCTACGCGGCAGTAGTTACGAACTTCTGCGTTGTTTTCTTTTGCTGCTAACACATTGAGAAGCACCATACGCGCATCGTCGACCCAACAATCTGAATACTCAAATCCTGTTTTCATTTCCGGTTTGAGTAGCCCTGACTTTGCTAAATTGACTGTTTTACTACCAGGAAGAGTCGTGCGTTTACCTAAATTATCGTAAAGGAATAAGCCACAGCGGATCATCCATGCTGGGCGTAAAAATGGGCGATGAGGTAAACGAAAACGCATAGGCTGTGCAACATGCGGTGCTTTTCTTAATAGCACTTCACGCTCAGCGAGTGCTTCCGAAACTAAACGGAATTCATAATGCTCTAGGTAGCGCAGACCACCATGGATGAGTTTAGAACTGGCAGAAGACGTCGCTGATGCAAAGTCATTGGCTTCATACAAACCAACATTAAGACCTCGACCTGCTGCATCTGCTGCGATACCTGCGCCATTAATGCCGCCACCGATCACGATTAAATCTAAAGTGGAGGATTGGCTATTTTTTGAATTATTTTGTTGAGCACTCATAATTTCTGATTCCTTCGTGAGCGAACGAGCATTTTAGAACATAAACAAATCCTATATGAACTTTCGTTTTTGGTCACTTTTTATTTTCGTTTATGAGCGTTTTCTGTGATTTGAGCATAAAAAAACCTCTACTTATAAATAAGAAGAGGTTTAATGAGGTTTTACTGAGTATAGAAGTAAACACTCCTATCATCGAATTCGGTTATGGCTTTTCAGCTAACTAACTATTTAGCGGTTCAACGGTTTAGCTATTCGACGATTAGATTATTCAGAAGGAATGTTACCTGTTTCGATGACTTCTAAAGGAATCGATGACTCATTGAGAATGCTGAGAATTTCTTGTGGTGGCTGTTGGTTAGTAAACACCATGTGAGCTTGAGTGATGTGACCCAACTTAACCATCGCGTTGCGCCCAAATTTTGTATGGTCAACCGCAAGGAAAATGCTGCGGCTATTGTCGATGATGGCTTGTTTCACTCGTACTTCATGGTAATCAAAATCAAGCAGCGAACCATCAAAGTCGATACCACTGACCCCTAAAATACCGAAATCCAGGCTGAATTGTTTAACAAAATCTAGGGTTGCTTCCCCTACAATCCCGCCATCGTGGCTGCGGACTTCACCACCGGCAAGAATCACTTTAATTTCAGGATTGGGAAACAGAATACTAGCTACATTGATGTTGTTCGTGACAACGCGTAATTGTTTATGATTTTTGTTGAGTGCGCGAGCGACCGCTTCTGGCGTAGTGCCGATGTCCACAAATAATGTCGCGCCATCAGGAATATGCTTGACTAAATCTTCTGCAATGACATCTTTCTCATTAAAGTTTAGTGCTTTACGAGTATTGTATGAGGTGTTTTCAGAACTCAGAGGAATGGTTGCCCCACCATGGTAACGGCGAATTTTATTACTATCTGCCAGTTCATTGAGATCTCTACGAATGGTTTGTGGGCTCACCTCAAACTTCTCAACCAACTCGTCTGTGCTGACATATCCTTGTGTTTTCACCAGATCAACAATTTGCTGGTGTCTTGGTATTTGTTTCAATTACCACTCCTTCGCACACAGAAAAAGCTCTAGTGCATCAAATTCGAAAATATATACTCACGCTATTGTGCTCGAATTGGAGAGTGTAGAGAAGTGACGAAAGTCAGTAATTATGGTTTAAAGTCCAAAAAGGGGGCGTAAATACAAAAACTTGGGAGCTAATAAGTAAAAAGAGCACCTAAATAGATGCTCTTTGATGTCATTTTATTAAATTGAGTTATTCAACGTCTTCATCATCATGAAGCTCAGACCAAGTTTGCGCACACTTGATTGCTCGCTTCCAACCTTTGTAACGACGTGCGCGTTTCTCTTCGTCGTGATGAGGTTCGAAAGTGCGATCCAATACTGCTTTGTTTTGCAGCTCATCAATGCTATCCCAGAAGCCAACAGCAAGACCTGCAAGGTAAGCAGCACCTAAAGCTGTCACTTCCGTTACTTCAGGCCTATGAACTTCTGTGTCCAATACATCAGATTGGAATTGCATTAAGAAGTTGTTCGCAACCGCGCCACCATCAACACGAAGGTTCGCCAGTTTAATACCAGAGTCCGCTTGCATCGCATCGAGTACATCACGAGTTTGGTAGGCAATACCTTCTAGGGTCGCTCGGATGATGTGGTTAGAGTTAACACCACGAGTCAAACCAACAATGGTGCCGCGAGCGTAAGCATCCCAATATGGTGCGCCTAAACCGGTGAATGCAGGAACTACGTACACGCCGTTTGAAGAATCCACTTTTGTTGCAAAGTATTCAGAATCTTTTGCATCGGCAAGTAACTTCATTTCATCGCGTAACCACTGGATTGAAGCCCCACCCATGAATACTGCACCTTCTAGTGCGTAAGCAGGTTCACCTTGAGGACCACAGGCTAGAGTAGTCAGTAGACCATTCTTAGACGTCACTTTTTCTTTGCCAGTGTTCATCAATAAGAAGCAGCCCGTGCCATAAGTGTTCTTCGCTTGACCCGCTTCTACACACATTTGACCAAACAATGCAGCCTGTTGGTCACCTGCAATGCCTGCGATTGGAATACGCGTTCCGCCTTTACCACCTAAGTTCGTTTGACCATAAACTTCTGAAGAGCGTTTTACTTCAGGCATCATTGATGCTGGAATACCCATTTCATCAAGTAGCTTTTGATCCCAGCATAAGTCATTGATATTAAATAACATGGTACGTGAAGCATTGGTGTAGTCCGTTACATGCACGCGACCTTGTGTCATCTTCCAAACTAGCCAAGTATCAACTGTACCGAAAAGTAATTTCCCTTCTTCTGCTTCTTCGCGCGCACCTTCCACGTTGTCTAGAATCCATTTTACTTTGGTTCCTGAGAAATACGGGTCAAGGACTAAACCAGTATTATCACGAACGTAGTCTTCTAAACCGCGTGCTTTAAGGTCTTCACAAATATCTGCAGTACGACGACATTGCCATACAATCGCATTATAAACTGGCTTACCCGTTTCTTTATTCCATACAATCGTAGTTTCACGTTGGTTGGTAATACCAATACCGGCTAGTTCGTCACTACGAATACCTGTTTTTGCTAATGCTTCAACTAACGTAGAGCTTTGCGTTGCCCAAATTTCCATTGGATCATGCTCAACCCAGCCCGCTTTCGGGTAAATCTGTGTGAATTCTCTTTGAGAAGAGCTCACGACGTTTGCATCATGGTCGAGGATTACAGCGCGAGAACTGGTTGTGCCTTGGTCTAGTGCAACAATGTATTTTTGCTCGGTCATGGTAAGAATCCTTTTGTTTCGTTATTTATATTTTAGTCAATGTAGAGTGCTTATGGCTTATGGCTTATGGCTTATGGCTTATGGCTTATGGCTTCTAGGCGATAGCTAACAGTTCATGGCCAACAGCTCATAGCAAAAATTTAAGCTCGAGCTTGTTCAGCTTCTTTTTCTTCTTCTGTGTCACATTGGTTTGGGATTGTGCAGCCTTGTCCTTCAACTGGTAGGTAAGCCGCAATCGCTTTCGGATATAACCAGCCACCAAAACATGCACCAGCAATAGGAGCAAGAATAGGTACGATGAAGTATGGAATATCACGTGCACCAGTCAGTGCGAATTCCCAGCCTGCAAAGTAAGCGAAGAGTTTTGGTCCAAAATCACGAGCTGGGTTCATAGCGAAACCAGTCAGTGGACCTAGTGAGCCACCGATCACTGCGATTAAAATACCAATCAGTAATGGGTTCATTGCGCCGCGTGATGCGCCGTTGTTTTCATCACCTAGAGCCAAAATAGCGAACATCAGTACTGCTGTAATCACGAATTCCACAGCAAAAGCGCCGAAGAAAGAAAGTGAAGCATGTGGGTATGTCGAGAAAATACCAGCAGTTGATAGAGCATCTTGGCTGCTACGAACGAAGTTGTTTGCGATTTCGTAGTCAGTAAATAAGTTGCTGTAGAGGCTGTAAACTAAAGCCGCAGAGCAAAATGCGCCAAGTAATTGAGAGATAATGTAAGGTACAACTTTCGCCTTATCAAAGCCGTGGAACATAGCTAAGGCAATGGTTACCGCAGGGTTGATGTGTGCACCAGAAACGCCAGCAGTACAGTAGATAGCAATAGAGACACCAAAGCCCCAAATAATACTAATTTCCCACTGTCCAAATGTTGCGCCTGTTAAAACCAGTGCAGCCACGCAGCCTACGCCAAAGAATATCAGCAGCCCAGTACCAATAAATTCCGCGAGGCACTCTCCAAATAAGGAGGGGTGTTTGTTTGTTGTCATGTTCGAGTCCTTGTTAGTTGTGCTTATTTAGCAGGGTGTATTTTGCATAAATTTGCGAATTCGAAAACAAACGAACATTAAAAGTGAGTGTTTGAGCATGAATTTGTTAATGAAAGGAGCGTTAATTGTTAAATAGAGCAACTTTGCTCATTAGGCGGGGCTCATTTGAAAGTGTTTTATTCCAAATGAATCTGTTATGGGGGCTAAAACTACGCTTATGAATGTGAATGTACAACTGGTTGGAGGAGTTTTGTGATACTGCTGCGTGAGTGGTGAATAATTACACTGAGGTTCCGATTGAAAGTGTTAATGTCTGGTAAAAGCGCTAATGGCTGGTAAAAATAGTTACCAGCCATTATGTATATTGGAAATGTTCCAAGCTTGTCGTGCCGTTTATCAATGGATTAAACCAGAGCTGTAATGGTTAAATTAAAGCTGCAGCGGTTAAACCAAAGCTGTGATAGTTAAACCAGAGCTGTGATAGTTAAACCAAAGCTGCAACTTTGCCTTTTTCGACCAACTGAGTTCTAACCGAATCGTAAGTCCAGTTGAATCCAATAGCGTACAGAACAAAGAAAATCACTAAACCAATATCCATGATAAATACGGTTAAGAAGTCAAGTTGTAGTACCCACATCAGTACAGGCAGCGTCATTACTAGTAAACCTAATTCAAAACCAAGCCCGTGCAATACCCTCACTGACTTTGTTCTCTTACTGCGGTCTGCACCGAAAACTTTGTCGTAACCAAAGTTATAAAGATAATTCCATCCCATCGCGATTAACGACATCGAAAGAGCTAAGCCAGCCATTTCCCCCGCGCCATTGCCGGTAATATAGGTTGCAAGCCCTGCCATTATTACCAGAGCAATAAGTTCAAATAGAACCATGTGTAAAATTCGTTCTTTATGTGACATACGTTTTCTCTAATTTGTTGCGTATATTGATTGTCTGGGTGAGATAATATCTTTATTTGTGATTATAAAAAGATTATAACCATCACTATTACTGATGGTTTGAGCTGGGTTAAAGAAGAAGGTAAGCGAGATGTATAACATTGAACAACTCAGGATGTTTGTTGCGGCTGTGGAGCTTGGGTCTTTTTCTGCCAGCGCACGTAAGCTAGGAAAAGTACAGTCAGCCGTAAGCCAAGGGATCAGTAACCTGGAGATTGATTTCGATGTTCAGTTATTTGACCGTTCAACACGAAAACCCACGCTAACCGCAGAAGGCGAGCAGCTTTTTAAACAAGTGAAAGCCATTGTCTTACAGGTTGAAGACCTTAATGTGACGGTTAATGCGATAGGCAATAATGAAGAAGGGTTAGTGAGAATTGCCTTTGATGATGCATTACTTTTGCCTTCTTTTGCGAAGATCCTTGATGAATTTAGCCAGACATTTCCTGCCACCGAAATTGAGCTTATCTCCACGGCAAGTACCGATGTGACAGGATTAATTGAAGAATCACGCGCTGATATTGGTCTTATGTTTACTGATTTGAACTTTAATATGGATGCTGATCCATGCTTTATCGGTAGCTTACCTTTCTATGCGGTTTGTCACCCTGACCACCCTTTAGCAGAGCTTGATGAAGCGCGAGTGAGTGACTTTATTATATATAGACAGTTTGTTTTAAGAGGCAATAATGGAGGGCTTATTGACCAATTTCCGACCATTGCAGGTAAGATTTGGTGGTCGACTAGCTTTAGAGCAATCAAAGACATTGTTTTAAATAGTAAAGCTGGCTGGGCGTATTTGCCTCAGCATATGGTGGAAGCGGAAATTAAAAATAAAACCTTAGTCGAAATTAATAGCTCTTTTGATCATAAAGCTTGGAGCCCACCTGTTGATCTCGTCACTTCTAAATTACAGGTGAAAGGACCTGCTCAGCTTTGGTTGGAAGACAAATTGAAGACTTTGCTGGATTAATCGGAGGCGAGGTTGAATTAATAAAAGACTTTGTTGAATTAATAGAAGCCAGAACACAGCTTAAGATTACATCTATCAGAGAACTAGGGTATAAGGATGCTATGAAAATACCTAAGAGAATACAGCCTCTAGTTGACGATGGTTTAGTCGATGAGGTGAAAAGCCAATTAATGAGTGGCAAAGAGGCTTCAGTGTACGTTGTACGTTGTGGCGATACGATCCGTTGTGCCAAAGTGTACAAGGAGGCAAGCCAACGCAGCTTCAAGCAAGCCGTGGCATACCGTGAGGGTCGTAAAGTTCGAAATAGCCGCCGAGCAAGAGCGATGGAAAAAGGCTCTGGCTTTGGTCGAGAACAGCAGGAAAAAGTGTGGCAAAGCGCAGAAGTGGATGCGTTATATAAACTGGCAGCAGCTGGCGTAAGAGTACCAGAACCTTTTGGCTGTTTTGACGGTGTTCTTCTTATGGAACTCGTGACTGATGACGAAGGGTATGTCGCTCCTCGATTGAATGACGTAGAGATCCCTGCTGAGCAAGCGGTGCGAGACCATAATACAATGATGGGCTATGTCGCGAAGATGCTTTGCGCGGGCATCATTCATGGCGATTTATCTGAATTTAATGTGTTAGTGGATGAGCATGGACCGGTCATTATTGATTTACCCCAAGCGGTTGATGCGTCTGCCAACAATAACGCCGAATGGATGTTAGCGAGAGATGTCGACAATATCCGTCAATATTACGGGCAATTCGCACCAGAACTATTAACAACCGAATACGCCAAAGAAATGTGGGCTCTGTATGAAAAAGGCGAGTTGACGCCAGAGACAGAACTGACTGGTGAATTCCAAGAGCTCGATAGTGAAGCTGATATTGACGCTATCATGAAAGAAATTGACGATGCTCGTGCTGAAGAGCGCTTTAGACGAGAGCGAATTAAAGAAGCGAAAGAAGGGGTGGATGAAAGCAAGTTCAATTGGGCAGATAACAGCGAATAACGTGACTTCTGTTTTTGAATGCTTGCTGATGAATTTAAGTTCGAATCTTTCTCTATCTGATTAAATCAGCGTAGTGAACAATAAAAAAGCCGTGTCAGTTTTATACTGGCACGGCTATTTTTTTGTAGGGCTTATCTTATCGCCCTTAAGGTCGCTGAGTACGAGTTATGATTCAGCCGTTCCCGTCTGTGGGTAGTATTTTTCTTTCATTTTTAGAGCCACATTCACTAAGTAAATCAATACGGGTACTTCAATCAGAGGACCTATCACACCAGCAAACGCTTGGTCTGAGTTAATACCGAATACTGAAATAGCGATCGCAATGGCGAGTTCAAAGTTATTACCCGTTGCCGTGAAAGCAATCGAAGCATTTTTGTCGTAAGCAATGCCCATCTTCTTACCAATGAAGAAGCTGATGAAGAACATAACTGTGAAATAGATGGTCAGTGGCACAGCAATAAGTAAAACATCCATTGGCAGTTCAACAATCATTTCACCTTTCAGGCTGAACATCAGAACGATAGTTGCCAATAGCGCAATCAAAGTCATTGGTGAAATGCGCGGAATGAATATCTCGTTGTACCACTGCTCGCCTTTCATCGACACAAGGATCTTACGGCTTAAGAAACCGGCTAAGAATGGGATACCAAGATAGATAAGCACGCTGTGTGCAATATCAATCATCGAGATATCAACCATCATGCCTTCATAGCCAAATACTGGTGGAAGAACACTAATGAACAACCATGCCATGAAGCTGTAGGTGACGACTTGGAATGCACTGTTCAATGCAACCAATGCTGCGCCGTATTCTTTGTTACCGCCGCCGATATCGTTCCAAACCAGAACCATAGCTACACATCGAGCCAAACCAATCAGGATCACGCCTACCATGTATCCTGGGTGATCACCTAGGAAAGTAATAGCCAGCACGAACATCAAGATAGGGCCAACAATCCAGTTCATGATAAGTGACAGTTTGATGGCTTGTTTATCTTTAACAACGGTACCTAGCAGGCTGTAATTCACTTTAGCCAAAGGTGGATACATCATTAAAATCAAGCCAATCGCGAGTGGTATATTGGTTGTGCCAACAGACATGGATTCATTCCATTGCTCAATCTGTGGAAATAGAATGCCAAACAATACCCCAATCCCCATCGCGGCAAAAATCCACAATGTTAAGTATCTATCTAAAAAACCGAGTTTTGGTTGCATAACAATTACCTCTGATTTGGTTATGTTGGAAACAAAAGTTTACCAATCGTAAATCGTCGAAATACGATTAATATGTTTATTAAAAAGCACGCATATTGCTGATTTACAGAGCGTGCTTTGTGAATTCTATTAATTTAAAACGTTATCTATGATGCCTTCAAAACGTTTAATGGTGTCTCTATTTATGCGGTAACACATCTTAGGTGGAATCGATTCCGCCGTGATAAAACCCGATGTTTTCAAAATGCGTAAATGTTCAGAAACAGTAGATTGTGCGAGTCCAAGCTCAGTCACAAGATCACTATTCAAGCAGCCACCCGATTTCTCTAATGCAGATAATATGCTGAGAATTCGGATGCGTGCCGGGTGTGAGAGGGCTTTCGCTAATGCGGCAAAATCACTTTCTTGCTGTTCGTTTTTTTCAGGAAGAAGACAATTCAGTGATGGTTGGCATGTTGAAGTCATTACTCACTACCATTAATCGTTAAAAGACGATTAATGGTAGTCCTGATCAGTTTTTGGGTCAACAAATTATTTCAATAAGCTTTTTATCATTGAATTTTATCATTGAATTTTATCATTGAATTTTATCATTGCTTACTAGAAGTGCTTTTAGTCGGCACACCATGCCAATATACCGGCCAGTTTTGTGCAGTTGAGGTGTTGTTCACTATCAAACCTATAACCACTAGCGCAATGCTTCCCACTAGTACAGGCGTGAATAGAAAAGACCAATCAACAGCACTGGTTCCTGCCAGAATCACCACAATTGGGTTTGCCCCTGCTGGTGGGTGAAGCACTCTGAAATATTGCATCAGCATAATTGCAGTGCCAACGGAAAGTGAAAGCACAATGTAAGAATCACCAAAACCGTAAAGTGCCACAAGCCCAACAGCAGCAGAGATAAAATGCCCGCCAATAACGTTTCTTGGTTGCGCCAAAGGAGAAGAAGGTACGGCAAAAATGAGCACGCAGGTTGCGCCAAACGGTGCCATTAGCCAAGGAGAACCTGAATACTCAGCTAAGAGTGAAAGAACCAGAATGCCTAAAGTACCGCCAAGAAACCCTTTAAAAACCTGGCTGAATGTTGGCTGTGGCGGTAATGCGCCTCCACCTTTTAATTTTTCCATTATGTTTCCCCTTTGGGTACGCGCAACTAATGGGCGTATCAAGAAATAATTCAAAGTGTACAGACCTGTACTGTTCGACATTTATGATACAGATCTGTACACTCCGTGCAACCCCATTTATTCGTGGAAAGTGAATGAGTAAGAAAGAACATATTCTTGATGTTGCAGAAAGCTTGTTTAATCAGTTCGGATATACTGCAGTTGGAGTCGATATGATTAGAGATTCAGCAGAAGTTTCGAAGACGTCGATGTATCGCCACTTTGGTTCGAAAACTAAGCTGATCGAAGCGGTTTTAGCCAGAAGGCATCAACGATTTGAATCGAGTTTAGCGAGCAGGGTAGATGGTCATTCATCAGTAATGGATCGTTTGAACGCCTTGCTAGATTGGCATTTCGATTGGTTTGAACAGCCAGATTTTAAAGGCTGTATGTTCATGCATGCTTTAGCTGAATTCAAAGAAACTGAAGAGACTATTGCGATGTTGTCTTATCAGCATAAAGCGTGGCTCAAAGAGTCGGTCATTGGCTGCCTAGAATTGAATGATAATTTGAACGCGGCTCAAATGATGATGAAGACTGAAATCCTTATGACTTTCATTGAAGGCATGATTGTAAGAAGCGAGTTTGGAGTTAGCATGACAGACCAAAATCAGTATCGTCAGTCTGTTCAAGCGCTGGTACACGCTTGATTATCTTACAAGCCAGAATTGTTCATCCCTTGTATCAAAAAGCGTTAAGTGATAAATCTTCGCACAGTAATATTTGAATGCTGCTCTCATCGTAATGGTGGTATTCCATTTTTTAAGTGTACTTTGATGCACCAATATTTTTAAGGTAAGCCCTACAGATGCCACAACAATCAATCAAATTCATTGCCGCAGATATGGATGGCACATTACTGAATGAACATAGCCAATTAGACCCAGCATTTTTCGATGTGTACCAGCAATTAGAAGAAAAAAAGATTATGTTTGCGGCGGCTTCTGGTCGTCAGTATTACAGCTTAATTGAAACGTTCGCACCGTTAAAAGATCGCATGATGTTCATTGCTGAAAACGGCACATTAGTGATGTACCAAGGGAAAGAACTCTACAGTTGTACACTTGATAAAGCATCAATTGTGAACATTATTGAAGAAGCAAGGCAGATTGAAGGTGCACATATTGTCTTGTGCGGTAAGCGTTCGGCTTATGTTGAAACGAAGAATCAAGACGCACTAAAAGAGTTCTCTAAGTATTATCATCGCTGCGAGCAAGTTGCTGATTTATTAGCGGTTGAAGATGATTTTATCAAGGTGGCAATCTGTCATTTTGATGGTTCACAAGAACATGTAAACCCAACAATTGAAGCCAAGTTTGGGGCTGATTATCAAGTGGTGGTGAGTGCTAAGATTTGGTTGGATGTGATGAATGCTCAAGCATCTAAAGGTGCGGCTTTGAAGCACTTACAGCAAACCTTAGCTTTTACTCATGAACAAACCATGAGCTTTGGTGACTATCTAAACGATTTAGAAATGCTAAAAGAGAGCTACCATTCTTACGCAATGGAAAATGCCCATGAAACAGTAAAAGAAACCGCGCGTTTCATGGCTCCAAGCAATAAAGATTCAGGTGTATTGACTATTCTCCGTGAGTTACTGAAGTCATAACAAGCACTCACATAAAAAAGCCAGCGGACCACAGTACATACTGAGATTCGCTGGCTTTTTGATATTCATCAGTGAACTTTTTACGGCTTAGCTTTGTTCACTTAGCTTCGATAATTAAGCCTCGATAATCCAGCTTAATTGAGTGACTTTTATTACTTAGTTACCTGCGCAATAGAAAGCAACAGAAGCTTCTAGTCTTCGGCTTGGTTGTCGAATTCTTGTTTCTTAGTCGCAAACCACTGCATCATTGCTGCAGGATCTTGAAGCATCTTTTGTACTTCCATCATCGCTGCCATATGAGTCGCATCTTGCTGTTGGAACATTGCCATTCCGTGTGTCTTACTTAGCTCAACAATCTCTTCAAATGTTGCTGCTGTGAATGCTTCATCACACGCACCACCCAATTGTTTACAAGTCATCGTTTTCATTTGAGATCCTCTGGTTTTGTTCTTATTAAGTCCTCTGACTTTCGCGCGCTATTTATAGCCTTGTTCAATAGGTAAATTCAACCTAATACGATGCTTTATTTTCAATATAGATCGAATGCATAAATACTTTTGTGGATGATATCCTTAATATGTACAATGCCCAGCCTAAATTAAATATAGTTTGGTTGATTGAGCTGTTTACGATGAGTTACGGATTTAGCTTACTGGTAAGCCTCAAAGGATCACCTTCAATGGAGGTCTATTGTCGAAAGTAAAAGGACTAAATCCGCAATAAGGGTTGGCGCACCTGTAATCGCGGCAATCTAGATGCATTAGAAATGCACTGACTCACTCTTATTCCAACAATAAATAATGAGGCTTATGGCATACACTGAATTGATTCGAAGCTTGTTGAGCTTGCTCCTTTTTCTATTACTCATTCTACGGCTCATTTTGTAGATAGACCGTAATCATATTAGTAAAGAAGCTGAATCTAGAAGTAAAAGGCTTCACAGGATAAAAGTGTTTTGAAGTTACGCGTTAATAACCGAGTAGCCAACACAAGCATAAACGCACATCTGTATTTGGTCTGGGTCACCTTGGATTAAGTCAAATAAACCTTTCACACCCGTTAACTTTGGGATGATTGGTCCTGCTGTTACCACCGCGGCTTTAAAGGTCGGATTATTCTCAAAAGCATCCACCCATGATTTATAGAAAGCTTCTGTAGAGCTGTTATCTAAAGGCTTTTGGATAATAGAAACATAAAGAGGCGCAAGTACCTTGGCGATGTCAGACTTTCTTGCATAGTGTGTGTTAATACCACTTCGAGAAAGTTTTGCCACTTGAGATATACGAGTAAAAGTCGCCGCTTCAAAACCTTCGCTTAACGTTATTTTAAATGCCGCATCTATAATTCTTTGACGGGTCAGTTCCGCTTTTGCTGCTGTTACTTTTACCATTTCATTATTCACCAAGACGATATTGGTGCTTATCATAACGGTTACATAAGAATTTTTAAATGATAACGCTTAACTGATTGTGGTTCTTTACTTTTTCCGTTTTCTAAACCGTGCTGATTTTGTGAAAGTGAATGAAATCGCGTATGTTAATTGGCTTCGAACCGATTCAAGAGAGTATGAAAATGGATGCTTTATCTCCTTCCCAAGCTAAAAAGTTAGTCCTGATTTCACAAGGTTTACCACCTAAAAAGAAAGCGCAAGGAAGTGCTGTTTCACATACTCTCACTGCGATAGAACAGCTTGGTTACATTCAAATAGACACCATCTCTGTTATTCAAAGAGCCCACCACCACACGCTGTGGAATCGAAACCCGCGTTATAAACTTAGTCACCTTGATGAATTGGTAGAAGGTAGAAAAGTCTTTGAGTATTGGTCGCACGCTGCCGCTTACTTACCTATGCGGGATTACCGTTTCAGTTTGTACCGAAAGAACGCCTTTAAAACTGGTGCGTTAAGCCATTGGTATAAGCCCAATCATGATCTGATGAAAAGTGTTATTCAACGAATCGAAAGCGAAGGTCCATTAATGGCTAAAGATTTTGAGGGCGAAAGAAAACACAAAGGAGGGTGGGGCGGAAAACCGGCGAAACAAGCATTAGAAACCTTGTTCATGCAGGGTGACTTAATGGTTTCTTCACGTTCAAACTTTCATAAGGTGTATGACTTAACAGAGCGAGTCGTTCCTGTAGATGTTGATATTTCCATACCAACTGCAGAAGAATATGCTCGCTATTTAATCATTCAGTATTTGAAAGCTAATGGGCTTGGTCACGCTGCAGAAATGTCCTATCTATTGAAAAATACCAAGCCACTCGTAGTGAAAGTGTTGTCTGAAATGCTGGAAGAGGGAAGTGTGCTACAGATCTCGGTCAATGGTTTTACATACTTTGCCTTGTCGGAATCGTTAGATTTGTTAAACCAGCCGCTAGCGAGAAGCAAGCTAAAAATTCTGTCTCCCTTTGATAATTTATTGATTCAAAGAAAGCGCATGCAGGCATTGTTTGGCTACGATTATTTGCTTGAATGCTATGTGCCAGAAGCCAAGCGACAATTTGGCTATTTTTGTCTGCCAATTTTATGGCAGGGTGAGCTCGTTGGTAGAATGGACTGCAAAGTGGACCGAAAAATAGCAGTGCTGAATATTCATAATTTGGTGATGGAAGGTGGTTTTGCTAAGTGGGGAGCCAGCAAGCAAGATAGCTTTACTCATGCTTTACAGAGCGAACTGGTCGATTTCATGCTGTTTAATCAAGCTCAGGAATGTGTTGTCCATAAAACTAACTTATCTGGAATCAATTGGTAAGCGCCAGCTATATATCGACTTCATCTTTGATTCAGTTGACTGCTTTGATTTTGTAAACCGAAATCAGGAATAATACGAATTGAATAAGCATTTATGTGCTTACTAAGCGAACCCCGCCCTGTAAGGTTTTCTTTCTTATTACATTAAAAATTTAGAACGATAGCGTTTAACTTGTTGTCCTAATTGGTTTTTTTGTTCTTTTGGCTTGTTGCTTTTATGTTAACCTCCAGTTTTATAAAATTATCAGGGAGAGGGCATATGAAAAAGATAAATACTATTCCGATGCTGCTAACGACGATGTGCTTCAGCGCTGGTATAGCTGCTGGTCAGGCTATTCCAGAAGCCTATGTCATTGGTGGTGATGATGCAGACGTAAGTAAGTTCAAAAGTTACGCGCAATTACGTTTGGAACAAGGTCAAGCAAGTAGTCAGTTCTGCGGTGGCTCTATTCTTAGTGATACGCTTATTTTAACGGCTGCGCATTGTCTTTATTATCAAACCTCTGCTCCTGTTTATAATGTGCCGGGTAATACTTCTTCGGGAATCCAAAAAGCTGCCGTTTATTCACCAATCGATAAGCATAGCCTTAAGATTCTAGTGAAAAACCCAACGAGGGATGTGACCCAATCTGAGTTAAAAGCCGTTAAAAACTTTTACGCTCACCCAAGCTTTAAGTTTAAACATCAAGCACTCGGCTTTACGCTTGCTGATGAAAGAATTTACGACATCGCAATTATAGAATTACAAACACCGATTAACCCTATTGATAATGTTGAATCCATTACATTGCCTTTTGATAAGGAATACGATGTGCCGGATACCATGCTAGATATGGTTGGGTTAGGTTATGCGAGAGAAGACAATGGTTTTGTCACCTATATCCCCGGAGTGCTGCAATATGGTCAAACCAAACTGCTAGGGGATGACACATGCTACGTCTCAGGCTATGCGCACATAGATAAGTTAATATGCACTATCCACCCTGACTATAATCGCGGTGACTATGGCGTTACAGGACAGGGTGATTCGGGTGGTCCTCTATATTACAACCATTCAAACGGGCAGCAGGTTCAGGTTGGGATTGTAAATAGCGGTAGTAGCGTACATTCTAATTTTACTGAACTGATTCATTATCAAGATTGGATTAATGACGTCATCAATAATGAAGGTTATAACCCTGGTAGCCCTCTCGTTTATGATCAGAGCTTAGACACCAGCAATTATCATTCTGTGGGTGATCAAGCGCCAGATCCAGTTCCAACTCCAGAGCCTGAACCAACACCAGATCCGGTTCCAACTCCAGAGCCCGAACCAACGCCGGATCCAGTTCCGACTCCTGAGCCTGTGCCAACACCAGGCCCAGTTCCGACTCCAGAGCCTGAACAAACGCCAGATCCTGCTCCAACACTTGAACCTCAACCTGCTCCTGCTTTAAATAGCGGCGGCTCTTCAGGAGGCTCTATTGGATTCTTATTCGTTCTTGGTTTGTTTGGACTTGGGCTGTATAGAAAAAGAAAGTGATTAAGTCTGAATAATAAAAAGAACCGGCAGCGGTTCTTTTTTTTTAGGTTTGTACATTGATTAGTATGAAATACATCACTAACGTCATTAAAGCGGCTCTCTAAAGCCTGCCAACGAAATGACAGTTCTGTTTGAAAGCGTTCTCTCGCTGTTATTTAACCCTTCAATGTTACCTTCTCCAATCAAAAATTTTACTAATGTAAGCGTTCTTTGGTCATTGTGGCTTACAAAGGGCTGGGTGCCTTACAAGCAATTACATTCTCAATGTGTGATTTGAGTCATATAAATGTTTTAATTCGACCATAATTTGACGCGCCAATTTTTAGGCGAAATATTTTGACTGGTAAGAGAATTCATCACATGAAAAAGACAATTTTAGCTCTAGTAATCGCATCGGCTTCATTCACAGCAATTGCAGCTTCGCAAAACCCTCATACAGCAGTTAACGCTCAACCGAGTGCAACTATGACATTTAAAGAGAATGTGGCTGAGGTTTGTGGTATCCGCACGAATGGTAATGCTTACCATGAGGGTTCGATTAAATTTAATGATGAAGATGCGAATGGTGAAACATTTGTAGACTTTCAACTAGCATCAAACGGAAGCAAGACTAAAGCAAACATCACGGTAAATACGGTTAAGAATGATGTGAAGAAAATCGATGGTTCTGAAGCTAAAGCTGGGCTATGGATTGGTGCGAATGAGCGTGATGCGGACTACCTAAAAGTACTTGCTGAGAATACGGCTACAGAGTTTGCAATTGGTTCTTCGCTTAAAGCAATTGCAGTGACAGAGCTAGACTCTACAGAGATCAAAGAAGGTTCGTACACTGTAGAAAGTGTCCTAACTATTGACTGTAAAGCATAACCAAAAAGTTGACACGCCAGTGCTTTGACCGGGTGATTGATATTTGTGAATGCAGATCATAAAGCCCGCCAATAGCGTTGGAATATAGAGCCATGCTGTTGCATTACTTGTATATCGACAAGTAATGCAAGGGATAGGTATGGCTATTAAATTAATCACGACATTGTTTTTGTTGTTTTTCTCTTTTGGTTCTTACAGTACAACACTGGTTTTTTCTGAAAAAGTACCAAGAATTTGCTGGATTAAAAAAGTTGATGTTAACGATAGCCGTTTGGAGTTTTATAAAAACGACAAAAACGGAAATGCGATTTACACCATCAACACGGATAAGGCAAAAGCGAAAAGCAAGAAGGATGATTTAATCTCATGTAATTAGAAATGAAAAAATTAGTGATGATAGCCGCTGTAATGGCGGCAACCTCTTTCAATGTAATGTCACATTCGCAAAATCAAGATGAAATTAAAGAGATCGTATACAGCCAACGACCAACCATTCAAATTCAATTCGGCAATTTAAATAGCACTCCATACACTTATGACATTGAAGTGAATGGAATCATGACAGGGCAAACCGTCAAGCTACAAGCGCGAGAGCAGAAAAAAGCTTATATAAGATTGCCGAATATCGAGCCAGATAAAAAAGTTTCATTAGAAGTCTGCACTATTGCGCGAAGCCCGAAAGCGGGGATTCCAAGAACAAGAATGTGTACTCCAGTAAAAGTTTATTTCCCAAAAACTAAATTGATACAGGCAAAAGAAGGATGAGGAAACGACTTCTATTATGCCTATGGTCTATCTGTTTATTACCAACGTTTGCGAGTGCGACTTATATCACAAGCTCAAATCAGCAGTCGTGTAAGAACTTATCAATAAAAAACGCGATAGATGGTAAACAATATCCAACGCGAGTGTGTTATTCACCTTCGGCTCCAATCGTTAAGGATAAAAGATACCTGCGTGAACTCGGGGCTTACTGGACGATAACGCCTCCAAAGGATAAAGATGGAAATTACATTCGGTTTAAGGGCAATGTTAAGTTAAACCGAACCGATGATGAGTTTTTCACTTCAATCTATATCAATCAAGGGCTTCAGCCTCCTGAGAAAGCCAGTTCTAACGGCTATAATTTTGAGTTTGTTCCACACGCGAATGATTCAAAACGCTGGATTGAATCGTTCAGTATGATGGCGACCTATGCTGATGATGACGATTACTTGGGAGGAGATGAACAAAGAGCGAGTATTTTAATTAATGGTGAGCTTAAGAGAGAGCTTGAAGTCACGTTCAATCCATTATTAAAAGAAAGTTACTGCTTCATTAAGGTAGATGACAGCTCTGGAGGCTTTATCTTTAACGATAAAAAACCGACATTATCGACTTATGCGGGTTTTAATGTTGGCGCAATGGCGACGAAACAAAACCCAGTAACCTTATCTTTTGAACATGAATTTAATAACCGTTCTAAGTATTTCGAGTCTTACTTTGAAGATTACAAAATATTGAACTTTGGTTTTTCTGATAATAAAACCGGTAAGAACCAAAGCATATTAATTCAAAGCGAATTTTACCGACCTGGAATTAGGATAGCACCAATTATTAATCTTAATCGTTCAGAATTAATGGCAGGAGAATACAAAATGGTGACCACAATAAGATGCGGAGTTTAATACTTATATTCATTGCCATGATGAGCTTTTCTGTATTCTCTCATGTACAACACCCGTTAGAAATTAAAGAACTGTCTACAGATGGACAACCACGAATAAAAATTACAGTGGGAAACATTAGAGAAATTAAACAGTCTTTTAATGTTGAAATTAATGGTGTTTTAACAGGTCAAAAAATTCATTTAAGTACAGAACAATTTAAGAATATTAGCGTTAGGTTGCCAAGAGTTCAGCCTAACCAGTTATATAAATTTACTGTTTGCACTGTTTCAGTGCCAAAGCCAACAGACAAGGTTAAAAGTAAGATATGTTCAGAAGTAAAAGTGTATTATCCGCAATCATCTCAGTAGTCACATTCGCAACGTTTAAAGCTGCAGCTGTGTCTATTCCATCTGCCAGTGTACCAAGCGGTTACGATCGTGTAACGACAGCCGATGGCGTTACTTGTGAATCTACTATTGCAAGTGCAACCTATGTACAAACCGGTTTAGTTGGCTCACAAACAGATCAGAAATACGATAAAAGTCAAAATGGATACTACAACAACATCCAAGATAAAAACGAAGTTGGCGCATACGTGCAAATGGTTATTCCAATTGGTGAAAAGCGCGAACGAATTAACTGTAACCGCTTGTACAACCTTGAGATTGATCGTTTAAGAGCTGAAATAACAAAGCTAAAAGTAGAGGCGAGCCTAGGTGATATTTGGAATGAGCCTGCAATAGAGCCAACACCAGTTGCAGCCCCTCAGCCTGCACCACAATCAGCACCTGTTCTACCAAAGAAAAAGACCATTACCTTTGATTCCCAAAAAGGGGTGGCGATTTTTGAACCAGGAAGCGACAGGCTAAAACATTCAAGCCTATATAAGTTTGATGAGACGCTAGAAACGTTATTAAAGTATGAAGAATCTAGTGTGGTGATTGTTGGTCACACAGACTCAACGGGCTCAGAAACACTGAATAAGCGTTTATCAGAAAAACGAGCGGAATCTATCGCTGATTACTTCATATCAAGAGGTGTGAATGCTAGCCGAGTGGAATTCCATGGGCGTGGGGAAACTCGCCCTATTGACTCTAACGAGACAAAAGAAGGCAGGCAAAGGAACCGCCGTGTAGAGGTTACCATCCAACCTTTCACTATCGAAAAATAGACACCAAGCCGCACGTCATGTGCGGCTTTTTATTAGGTGAAAACATTATATTTATGAAGTTTATATTAGTGGGTATTCAATGAATATTAACCCTTACATTCACTTACATAGCCAATAAAACTTCCTTGATAAAATTAGCTCTAAGAATTCATAGTATTTATTAATAATTAAGGTGTGGTTAATGAATAAGACCATTATTCGAATATTAGCTTCTATTTTCATTCTGACGACAGGTGCGTTTTTATTTAAAAATGATGTTTATGAAATGTATTTATCCAGCCAAGTTCATAAGGGCTTAACGGTTAATAATGAAAATAGAGTTGTACTTTGTGGTCATTATGAAAAATTCGACTCTGAATCGGTAGAGCAGTTAATTTTACGTTCAGAATCATTACTTGCACAGACAAAGTCATTGAACCTTAATGAGTTTGATCTCATGAATAAAATAGCACAGTCGGATGGAGAGCTAACCAAGCGGGATAAAACTATTCTTATGGATCAAGCCTTATATCGCTTTAAACATGAAAAGTGCATTACAGGTAATGATTACCATCAAGAGTTTAATGATTACTTAGTCTTGCTCAATATGAGCATTAACTCGTTGAAAAAATAAAGGGTTCGAATGAAACGTTTAATTATAACTGTGTTTTTTATCGCTTCCCTTGCAGGCTGCATGAAAAGTCATGACTTCGGCTTTTTAAAAGAAGGTGAAACAACACCTGTGCAGCTCGTTGAAAATTTAGGGGAAGCTTCTACGGTCATTGATATTGATGGAACTGTTTCATATGTATACAACTATGGAATGCACCAAAAAGCCTTCACGTTTGAAGATGGTGTTTTAATTCTTTTAGAAAACATTACGGAAGTCGATGGCGACTATATTTTTGAAACTGTGGATCTGGACTAATGATGAACAAACTAATAGTGCCTGCTTTATTGACGGTTGTTTTGCTTGGTTGTAATTCTGACTCGTCAAAAAAGTCAGCAGTGACTTCCCCGAAGAAGCCAACTACTCCAACTACTCCAACAACCCCTACAGTTTCAAGTGATAAGCCCTTATCGAGTACTTTTTCTTATGACTGGCAGGGGGATGAGACATTCAAACCACTATCTGATGCACTTGGATCGGTAAAAACACGACATGGTGAGCAGCTTCACGATAGCATTGAGCATGTAGTCAGACGCTCTATCGTGATTACGCAGGATGTAAAAAATAGCCTATTCAATGCAAAGTATTTAGATTCGCCATATTTTAGTATTCAAGAGCTTGAGCAATTTGTGATTCGTCATGAAAATGATCTGCAAAACAAAAGTAAGCATTTAGTCTGTTATATCACTTTAGACAAAATCATCCAGCAAGATGCAACTTGCTCTAATGGTAATGAAATGGATGAATCCGCCAATTGTAATAGAAATGCAGGGCAACCAACCTTAAGACTTTGTACTAATCCAAATGACGAGTTTTTAGATTTAAAAGCGACGATTTTTGAGCAAGTAGAATCTTTGGTAATGGCGGATGATTGGAGTGATAAGCAGACTTTTACACAAGGTGAAATTAATATTGCTTCTTATAATCCATTCATTGCTTCAGATATAAATAAAATTGGTACGGTCAACGTTGAATTTGAATACAGTAATCAAAATGGACACTCTTACCTAGTTAAGTTCTTCGATAATGAAAATGATCTTGAAAGTTTGTATAACTTTTACTCGGTATCTAAGCTGGGGGATAACTTTAAAGCTGCAACTGAATCGCACGATGGAAAGGCAGAATTATCATTCAGTGAGAACGAGCAGTCCGGGAAAATGTCCAATACATTTCTAAAGGTTAGCGATGAAAAGTTTTCGGTTCAGAACCAGCGTATCTCCATGGATTAATAACATAGAACCAGTTGCGCTCATCACTCTCTCCAATTTCATGTCGTAAATGTGTCGCTCTCTTTAAGGTGATACAAATACATTAAATAAGCCCCTCCTTTATTATTCGTAGTACTAAAAAGAGAGCGATTGCTCTCTTTTTTTAAAGCAAAGCCAAACATTTGAACAACTAAAACTATTCCTTATTTATGTTCAAGGTGCTCTCGAACGATCTTACTAATACGCATTATTAATGAGTGCTGTTCTGGTGAGGCTTCACTGGATAGGTTATAAAACGCAACGATTTCTTTTGATAGTGTATTGGGTACCTCAACGACATCGAGCTTCTTTATTAAACCGAGTTTTATATACGAGTGTGCAATACTATTGGGGAGCAATGCCCATCCATGGTAGGTAAGTTTTTCTAGTAAGAGAGGGATACTAGTGATTATTTCATAGTCACTTGCGCCTTCAATGTGGCGAAGGTTGTTATTGAAATCTTCTTCTAATATGAGTTGAGGTAATGTACGCAGTTCATTAACAGTCGTGGGGTTATTACACATGTTGTTTGATGAGGTATAAACGCCAAGTTGCTCAATCCCAAGGTTGATAGTACCTACCGCTGAGTTAGGGTGAAGTTTTCCTAGCCCCGTCATGATCGAAACCAGAGCTTCTCCTTCCTCTATGTTTTTCAGGCTTGCTGCGCGCGCTCGCTGAAGCCAGTTAATTTTTATTTTTTTGTTTAACGGATTGATGCCTTTCTCGATTGCAATCAACAGCTTTGGTGAGATTGTGGTGTCGTGCTGAATATTAAGTTCATTTAATTCACCTTGATAAGCAGATAGGGCGATGTTTTGAAACTCTAGTGACTGTCGTGCAAGCAGTTTAGCTCTTGGATATAAGCCATCAGCAATTGGTGTAGGTACTGCCTTCTTCCCTTCAATATTAAATAGAACTGCATTCATTGTATCTTCGATAGCATTAATACGCTCTCGAACCGTTGAGCGGGCCTTGTTTAAGTCTTTACTCGCTGAGCTATAGCTTTGCTTTTCATACACCGCGGTAAAGCATGTTATTTGTTCTAGCGTTATCATAAACATCATTGGATGTGCGCGTTATACGTACATAATGGATTTATTAGTACGGGATTGCCAGTTTATTATTGATTCATCTTATTGGTAAATGTTTATGGTGATGAATAATGAAAAAACAAACCTCTCTATTGATAGCGCTAGCCATGAGCTCTAGCCTTGCAAAGGCAAACGAAAATACGGTTGTTATGTCGACAGTTCCAGCAAAGGCAACGGAACAAGTGACTTTAAGTAATTACACACAGGTGCCGTTTAATACTTGGGCTTTCTCTAATATGGGGATTCATCCAAGCTTAATGGTTTCGCGTAGTGGTGACATAAATGCATTACCAGTGAATTTAAAACCTACGTATTCCGCTCATGAATTTGAGTACGGTGGTAAGAAAATTAATTTCCAAGCAGCCATGATTGAAGACCGTACAGATGGCTACATAATTTTGCACAAAGGAGAGGTCGTTCATGAGGCTTATTTTGGTGATTTTTCTGAAAAAACTCACCATCTGTGGGCTTCAAGCACAAAGTCACTAGTTGGTCAGGCTTTGGGGTTACTAGTAGAACAAGGCAAGGTTGACCCAAATGAGTTGGTAAGTCGTTACATTGAAGAGCTCAAGGGTACCCATTTTGGAGATCAAACGGTTCGTACTCTACTTAATATGACCACAGGGCTAAATTATTCAGAAGATTATGTAAATATGAATCCTAATGACGTCCATTACGAATACTTTAGGCGTCTTGGGTTCATTCCAGCCTATGATCTTATGGCTTTAGACCCAACGAAAACAGATGAACCTAGAGGGCTATTGAGCTTTGCTTCTATGTTCGAAGCGAACGAAGATCTTGAGCCAAACGTAAATTTTGAATACCACAGCCCAAACGTAGATGTGATTGGGTGGATAATATCTCGCGTGTCAGGGCAGCCATTAGATAAATTCATTTCGGACAATATTTGGAGCAAACTTGGTGTTGAACATGATGCATTCTTTATGGCAGATATGACATACCAGCCAATTGCGACTGGCGGCTTCAATACCACATTACGTGACTTTGCACGTGTTGGTTTAGCTATGGAAAATGATGGCAAATATAACGGAGAGCAGGTGTTTTCACAGGCGTGGGTAAAGGACTCTTTTTCGCTTACCGATGAAGAAAGAAAGCATACTAAGGGAAGCATATATAAGGACGATTCTTCAAGTGCATTCGATTCTAATTTAGAAGGTTACAAAAACTTCTTGTGGGTGCATGACTCGGTAAATAATGTCGCCACTTTCCGTGGTGTATTTGGACAAATATTGTATATCAATCAAGAGAAAGAACTTGTCATTGCTGCTTTCTCCTCCGCAGATAGTGCTTCAAACGCATCACGAGAAACGAATAAACAGCGTATGGCTGCGTTTGAGTCTCTGGCTGATTCTTTGTAGTAGAAAACAATGATTGTCCCCTGAAGAGTTTTGATAGTGGCAGCTCTTTGGGGGCTTATACCATCAAAATAGTTGGGATTGTAATCCCCCATACCATGTAATTACTGCTATTTCTTTGCTCATCCTCCTAAAGTTGATTTACTTGTAACCATCAGGAGTGGGATGTTTTTCAATGTGTTCTAACCACAATTGATTAAAATCTTGAGGTAATGGAGAGCCTTCAAACCTTTCTTTATTGAATAAAAGATACATATCATTTTCAAACAACGCCTTATCATGGAAAGTAAACTCTTTTGCTTGCTCTGAATCGAATATTTGATTGATTCTTATAATTGCCGTTTCGATTGTCGCGGGGTATGCATCAATTCTCCCTTTGTATAACAGGCGAAAAACATATGTGTCTGTGTTTCCTGTTAATGGAGTTAGACCTAAGTCAATCAACACTTCTCTCGCTGTATAATCTACGACAGTGCCTAATGAATACTTTCTTAGATCGCTAGGTATATCCCAGTCAAAGTTAGTATCTGCGCGGTGAAAAAATACAACCTTTTGGGTCATCAGTGGATTGGTGAGGATAAAGTTTTTTCTTCTATTTTTGCTTTCAAACCAAGGGAATGTAATGTCAAACTTCCCTGATTTTACTCCTTTTATCGCGCGAGCCCATGACGTATATTCATATTTCACTTCATAACCCAGCTCTTCAAAAATCTGAGTCACTGGCTGTTGTAGTCTTCTGTGATCTTTGTTCGTACTAGATGTATGTGGTGGGTAGTCTTCTACTGCAATAATAAGTGTTTTAGCGAACACCAAACCAGGTAAAAGCAAAATAGCAGTCAGACATTTTCGAATAACATTCATATAAGTCACACCTAGCTCGACTTGATGAAATAAGTATAGCAATACAGTCCTACTTATGTATAAAACGCTGCGACTTGATTCGTCTAGCTATTCATTTTGCGATACTCCATTGTTAAAATTTCTATAAATAAGAGACTTTAAATTCATACTTACAGCATACAAACTCAACGCAACCAGGCAAAGTGTGCACTGTACGACGGCGTATTAATTGGAATTATTTGACTCATAAGAAGTTACCCATGAATCGTTAATGTTAGGATTTTTGAAACTCATTTATGTTCAAATCTGTGCTGGCGGGGTAGATCATCGTAACTCAGAAATGCTCCATTCCGCCTTAGTGCAATGACTAACCAATGGATCACGCTGCTGAATTTCCGATACTTGTAGTTATGACTGAGTGCGGAACAACGGTTCTCAGCATCTCTCATTTATGTGCAAAATCGACACTTCTATCCGACAACTTCCGCTTGCATTGTTATGCAATTTCTTTGGGCGTGATAAGGCGTTAATGAACAAACGAGTGAGCTACTCACTTGTGTTAACTGGTGAACAACTATCTGAATACATAGTTCTATCTGCTATTTACTAGAAAATTTATCTCGGTACTCCCTAGGTGTTATTCCTTTGTAGCTCTTGAATAACCGATTAAAATTTGAAGGATTATTGTATCCAACCATTTGGCATATATGACTGACTTTCAGGCTAGACGTTTCTAACAACCTAGCAGCATGGCTCAATCGTATTTTTTTCAGCCTTTGACTAAATGTTTCGCCAAAATGACGAATAAAAATACGATTTACCGTTCGCTCACAACAAAAAATATGCTGAGACAAATCATGCAACGAAATATCTTGGGCATAGTGCTGATTCAAATATTCAGATAGTGCTTCTATTCTATCTTTTTCAGACTCAAATTTAACATGTTCAGAAGAGCCTAAAGTCACGGGATTCTTGTCTTGAGTTACCACTGAAAAAACACGAAAAAGCACCGATAGCTGCTCTAGGCTTGAGGTTTTATAATCAATCTGGTTGATGACTGTTTTCACTTCGACAGCCGTTGAACGGGAAAATTGAATGGATAAGCCATCACCAAGTATGCTGGATAGCTTTCTCATTTCCTTACAGTGCATCAACATATTCGACACCCATTCTTTATCAACCCATAGACTGTACCTCTCGGGGGGAAGCTTTTTACTATTTGCTACTAAGCCTCTTAAATCATGGGGTAATTCTGGAGGAATCAAGAACAAAGAACACGAAGTGACATCTATATCAACACTTCCAATCCTGATTACGCCTTGGTAGTGATCCAGCAACAGAAATTCAAACTCACTGTGAAAATGAGCTTTCAATAACTCTAAGGGAGAGTCATCTAAATGATGTCTCCAAGAGTAGCCTGGACGTATCAAGCTTTTCGTCGGTATAGGTCTCATTCTGCCTAGATCCAATAAATACTGCCTTTAAATATTGTCGAAATAGTATCACTTAATGTCCAAATAGTGCGACTAAAAGCGCGAAATATACCGAATAATAGTCCCAAGAGCTTAGCTAACCTCAAAAACAAAACTAACAACAACTTAAAGAGGTTGAAAGAATGAAGAACTATGCAAAATTCATCTTTGATATGGATGGAACACTTGTCGATTCAAAGGACGCTGTCGTAAAAGCATGGAGTCTATGGGCGCTAGAACATAACATCAATGTCGATCGCATTTTAGCCATATCTCATGGTCGCCCAGCGGACGACGTCATCAAAGAGCTGATGCCCCACCTTAATATCAAACAAGAAGTTGCTAAGCTGGAAGCAATAGAATTGGACAATGTCGATTCTGTAAAACCTATACGCGGAGCGATTGCTTTCCTGAACAAGTTAAACGATCACGACTGGGCAATATATACGTCTGCACCAAGAGAATTGGCCGTTCAACGATTGATGGCTGCCTCAATTCCAGTCCCTCAAATATTGGTTACCGTAGAGGATGTACAAAAAGGAAAGCCTGACCCAGAAGGTTACATGCTAGCGGCCGAAAAACTAAAAGTGCTCCCTGAGCATTGTCTTGTTTTTGAAGATGCTCTAGCAGGTATCCAATCCGCCCTAAGCGCTGGGTGTGATGTTGTTAATATTACCGCTGTTGCTCCCACACAACCCACTATAAATGGAGTTACATCAGCAAGGGATTACTTTGATGTATCAGCATGTCTAAACGACCAATTCATTCAGGTATAAAACTATGGCTCAACCAAAAGTAAGGAACATTGTTTTCGACGTTGGCAACGTGATTGTTCGTTGGGATCCTTTAGAAATTACTCGACTCACTTTTGTGGAGAGTGAAGATCATCAACAACTTGCCAAAGCAACCTTCCAATCCCAGACGTGGATAGATTTGAACAAAGGACTCATATCAGAAACAGAAGCCAAAACTCAGTATCAGCAGATTCTCGGGTTCTCAGAGCAGGAGTGTGAAGAGCTGTTTTATTATGTAAAGCAGACTCAACGTCTAATAGTTGGTTCCATTGCTCTCATTCAACGCATTAAGAGTGCAGGTTATGGTGTCTATGCACTAACGGATAACGTTCACGAAATAGTAGCCTACTTAAAGTCAACCTACTCATTTTGGCCGCTATTTGATGGAGCGATAGTATCGGCGGAAGTGGGCATGCTGAAACCTCAACCAGAAATTTATCACTTGTTACTCAATAAGTACGAACTTATAGCTTCAGAGACCGTGTTTATTGATGACATGCTTTACAACGTGGAAGGAGCAAAGTCTGTTGGTATGCATGCAATTCAATTTGAAGATATAGGCCAATGTGAAAAAGACTTAATATCTCTAGGGCTGAATATCTAGGGCGTTTTCGGGTCTAGTTCCATTTTGCATGTTCAGCGAAACATTCTGCATAAAGCGAATCCAATGCCATAGATAGAGATTGCTTGGTTTTGTCCATTTCGTGCATATCAGCCATCGTGAGAAGCGATAGCTGTTTGTGCTTTGGAGTACTAAAAGTTATCCGAAACAAGCTAAATTAGTAAACTAACTGACTCAGAATTGTCCAGAGGCTTCATAGACCTGACGTTTTACTCGTGGCATTTTTCTCAAAAAGTGCCAGCTAGCTCAGATCTGCCCCAAAGTTTGTTAGACCAATGAAAAATAGGCTGATAAAAGCATGCATGAACTAGTTTGTCGTAATATCAACCTGTATCATCATTTCGCTTTTTGTAATTC
>NZ_VTXD01000020.1 GCF_013114625.1 Vibrio sp. 99-70-13A1 | reverse complement strand
ATATATGTTAATGGCCTTGTAATTGAAAAGTATAGAAATTAGTAATTTGTATTTTATTCCTAATCATTTAATGACGGTGAGTTATATTTTGAATTTCTGTAATTCATCGTAAACAACAATCTGTTAGGTACAATTATTTTGTACATTAAATATTAAGGAACAGATTATGAAAAAAATCGTATTAACTATCTCTGCTATTTTACCTTTAACTCTTTCAGTTGTTGCGAATGCAAACCAGAACATCGACTTTTCAAACCCAGTGTCGACTTACTCTTATGCGAACCTAGGTTATGATAGTGATGGTTTTACCGCTGGCATTGCTGCAAGTCAGGAGCTAAACAATGGTTCAACCATGTTGGAATACATTGGTTCTAATGATTTCTACCAACATAATTTTATTGCAACATTAGCGAATAGTGGTAGCGATGCCGCTCTCCAGTTGGATTACCGATGGGACACCGATTATAAGGATACAAGCAAAAACTCACATACGGTGTTTTTAAATGCAATAAAAACAACCTCTATTGACTCTAACCTTAGCCTTTCTCCATCAATGGGGGTAGGGTTTAATACCAATGACTTATCGACAAACACAAGTTATTTAGCTAATGCAGCACTGACCATGACCTACGCATTCACAAGTGACGTTTGGCTGGATGTTACACCAGAATACACTTATAGCTTTAATGATCAAAAACAGAAAGTCGGCGGTAAAGAGAGTTTCCGTGATTTATCTATTGAAACCAATTTAGGTTTCAAATTAGCGAAACATCAGTTTGTTGAAGCAACATATCGTTACGATGAGAATAATGATCACCATACTGGTATTAGCTACAACATGAGCTTTTAACCCACAATAACCCTCTTTGTTAAGTGACTGTATTTACCTTAATTCTCAAGTGTACAGTTGCTTAGCTAATAGTAATTTAGCTCATCATTAATAGCTAAAGTGATTCTTATCTACCAATAATTCTTAATGAGAATGTTAAATAATAGGAATGCCTATATATGAAAAATATAACTGCTCAACCATTAATCCTTTATGGGAAAGTACCCTTCAAATATATTTATTTTGGATTGTCTTCTTATGTTGTTGTCATGTTTGGTTGTTTGTTTCTGATAGGAGGGATGAGTTGAGATAAATGGTTAAAATAGATTTATTTAATCGCATAGTGGAATAATCCACTATGCGAAAATTTAAAAATAAACTATTTATGATGATATTCGTAAAGTTAAAAATGACATAAAAATCAAGTAACCAAGAATAACAGTAATAAGAGGGAAGTATTTCATGGTTTATCTCCATTGATTATTGATGATTATTTATCGCATAACTACTTCACAAATCCCATGAATTAGAGAAATTCATTATTGCTCGAACTGATAGTGAACCATTCTTGAGTTATTCCACTTTTTATTCTTACTAATCATATTGATAGTAAGAATCGTATGCTCTCTGAGAGGGTATCTCTACTAAATCAAAGGTCAATTATGGTCGCTCGACTTTTAACACTTTTCTTTTCAATCCAAATTGTTTGGTTTAGTTCATTCGCTCACGGGCAAGACAAGCCCGGTTTTGTGGATACCTCAACGCCCAATAGCACTCTGTCTGGTTTTATTAAGTATTCTGAGCACGTGATCCATTATTGGCAGCTTGAGCAGCTCGATTTACCTGAAGCTCAACATGCTTATGCCCAAGTAACGCGTACCATGGATCTGTCAAACCTTCCCAATCGCAGTCGAACCGTGGTCGTGATGGAAAGAATCATTTTGCTGCACGAAATTTTAAATAGATTAGGGCAAGACGTTCAATTACATCCTTCAGAAATAGCATCACCAACGGGTGACGCTGGTCACCAATGGCGTCTCGCTAATACAGACATTTTGATCGCGAGGCAGACGAGTGGTGAGAAGGTTGGCCAATATCTATTTACGACCACTTCCGTCAATAGCTTATCGAAATGGTATCGCTTGATCTCAGCGTCTACGGAAAAAAGTGAACATGAGATTGACTTGTACCATGAGTTTTTAATTCGTCCCGGTCCACTGTTTTCAACACCATTAATTCAGTCTTTACCAGAAAACTTTAATACTTTATACGCATCGATTCCTCTTTGGCAGTGGGTCGCCTTGGTTTGCGTATTTTTGCTATGTCGATTCATGATTAAGGTCAGCTTTTCTCTTGGGGAGCGTTGGAACTTACGTTGGTATAGAAATGGCCTGAAATGGCAGGTTGGTCGGCAGTTATCTCTGATTGGGGTCGTCTTTATTCTTTTTATTACCCGAAAAGTGATTGATGATGGGATATGGATCACCGGAGGAATATATCAGTTTCTGTCGACTTCATTCTTGATTGGCCAGTTTTTCTTCGTTGCGTGGTTGATCATGACCATATTCAATTACTTTGCTGAGCTGTATGTGTTTAATAAGCACGAAGGGAAGTATGTCGACTCTTCTTTAATTACGGTACTCGCGCGTATTTTTGGCGGCCTCACGATTGCTATTTTGGGCATCTATGTGGTCGACTTCATGGGCTTTTCAATCTCCCCTATTGTTACTGGTTTAGGCGTTGGTGGTTTGGCGGTGGCACTCGCTATTCGTCCGGTGCTGGAAAACGTGATTAATGGGCTTACCTTGTATGCTGATGGTGGAATTAAAATAGGTGAGCTTTGTCGCTATGGTGACAATTTAGGAACGATTGAGAGCATAGGGCTACGTTCTACGCGAATCAGAACATTAGAACGCTCTTTAATCACTATTCCCAATTCCGAGTTTGCCAACATGGAAATTGATAATCTAGAACGCCGTGACAAGCGCCGGATGAGTCACCGTTTGAGGTTACGTTCAGAGCTGACTCAAGACCAACTGAAACTCCTTGTTGTTGGTATTAGGCGATTGCTATTACAACACCCTAAACTCGATGAAGATCCTGTGAGGGCAAGGTTTGTGGGTGTCGGTGAGTTTGCGATACACATCGATTTACTCGCTTATATTATATGCAAAGACCATGACGAGTTTCTTGCAGTTCAAGAGGACGTGATGTTTTCTGTGATGCAGCAAATTGAAGCCGTAGGTGCTCAGTTGGCGTTCTCTAATCAATACCAACTTACGCAGGGACTTAAACCCATTGATGAGGAACTAAAAGAGAAAGCGACCGAAACTGTTAAGCAATGGCAAGAAAATAATAACTACCCATTTCCTGACTTTAGTTATGAATTTAAAGATGGGATTAAAGACAGCATTATGTATCCAGCAAAGAGTTCAGCGGTTCGAGCAAATGCTAATGGTTAAAAGAACACATTTTACCCAAGGCTATTATCGCTAATTTGAATTTCTCTAATTCATCGTGTTTACCTTCTATTTACTCCAAAGTAGCGTCAAATATTTAAGCTACTTTGGAGATATCCATGCCTCGTGTTCGTTCTTCGCGCATACTTCTTTCTTTATCTGTTTTACTTATGTCAACAGGATGTTCGACCGAAGATTCACCACTGATCGGAGATACGCCTCGCCCTGTTCGTTTGACTGAAGTCCAAGCCGTGGGTCATCAAGAAATAAGACGTTTTCCTGCTCAAGTTTCTGCGTCGAAGGAAGTCGAGCTCGCTTTTAGAGTGGGTGGTGAAGTCGTGGAATTTAACTTAAAGCCATCGCAAAGAGTGACAAAAGGCGAAGTCATTGCTCGACTTGACCAGCGAGATTTTAAAACTGAAGTCACATTGAAAAAATCGGAGTTTGATTTAGTCAAAAGGGAATTAGATCGAGCGACCCAAATGATGAAAAAGAATCTATTGGCTCAAGCGGAGTTTGATGGCATTCAAGCTCGTCTTCAAGTTGCACAGGGGGCTTTACAGCTTGCACAAGACAGGTTGAAAGATACCGTCATTACTGCGCCTTACAGTGGTCGAATTGCAACGACTCACATTGAAAACCATCAACAAGTGCAAGCTCACCAAGGTATTGTCCTTTTACAAGACCATGAAATGATTGATGTCACGATCCAGTTACCTGAGAACGTACTTAGCCAGATGGATGCTAAAAGAATTGACCCATCTTATCAGCCCTTAGCGACTTTTAATGGCTCGTCGGTTTCATACCCTGTGACTTATAAACAGCATAAAACGCAAGCAACAGCAGGAACACAAAGCTATGAAGTGACCTTTACTCTGGTCGCGCCAAAAGATAACCACACTGTGTATCCAGGTATGGGAGCAACGTTACATCTTGATATCGATAAAATCATTGCCGATAAGCAAGGTGCTCAACGTTTTGTCGTTCCTGCTAGCGCCATTTTAGACAATGACCTGATTGGTCAACCTCAAGTCTGGGTATTTCAGAACGGGCTAGTTTCTCCGTTAGATATCACCATTCAAGGCGTGTCGACGCGTGGAGCGATTGTTTCTGGAAATTTATCTGAGAATAGCTATGTGGTGAGTGCTGGTGTCAGTCAATTGTCAGAGGGTATGAGAGTCACGCCTATTGTTCGTGAGCGAGGTTTATAATGAACCTGACTAATTACGCAATTAAAAACAAAGTCATAAGTTGGCTAGTGGTTGTCATCTTATTAGTGGGCGGCGTGCTTTCGTTTCGTGGTTTAGGGCAATTGGAATTTCCAGCATTCCCTATTCCACAAGCCATGGTTAACACCACGTACCCTGGTGCCTCTGCAATGCAAGTAGAGGAGGAGGTCACCTTACCGCTTGAGCGTGCGATTTCTCAGCTCGAATATGTTAGAGATGTCGAATCTTTTACCAGTGCAGGGCTGTCTCAGATTGCGGTGATATTAAAAGAAACCATACAAGCAGAACAACAACCTCAGGTATGGGATGAATTACGTCGTAAGGTGAATGATATTCAACCTAGAATGCCGCCGGGAGTGAACCCATCGCAAGTCATTGATGATTTTAGCGATGTATATGGCATTCTCTACAACATTACGAGTGATGAATACACTTATCGCGAACTGCAAAATTACGGTGAATATCTTCAGCGTGAGCTTCTTTCCATTCAAGGGGTAAAGAAGGTTAACTTGGCTGGGCTAGTCTCTGAACACATTGTGATTGAGATTGCCCAGCAAGATCTTAATACGTTGAATCTTGATCCTGCTTGGCTTTCTCGTTTGATTCAAAATCAGAATATGGTGTCTAACGGCGGTGATTTGCTACTTGATGGACAATCGATCCGAATCCATTCCTCTGGTGAGTTTAATGAAATTGAAGCGTTAAAGTCATTTAAATTTAGCCCGCCGGGAAGCAATGACCTGATCCAATTAGGTGATATCGCAGAGGTAAGCCGTCAGTTTCAGGATAAAGCTTATACCTTGTATCGTAGCAATGGTGAACAAGCCATTTCTCTTGGGATCTCGTTTGCGAACAGCGTCAATGTGGTTGATGTGAGTGAACGTGTCAGTAATAAATTGGCAGAACTCGATTTTTCTCGCCCAATCGGCATTGAATTAAACAAAGTGTACGACCAAGGCGATGCGGTTGATAAATCGGTATCTGACTTTGTGATGAGCCTAGTCGAAGCGGTATTGATTGTTATTGTCGTGCTGTTATTTGCGATGGGCTTGCGTTCAGGCATTTTAATGGGGGCTATTTTATTACTGACTATCCTCGGCACCTTCATTGGAATGAGTATTCTAGGCGTTGAGATTCAAATCATTTCACTTGGAGCTTTGATCATTGCACTGGGAATGTTGGTTGATAATGCGATAGTGATAACTGAAGGTGTCTTAATCGGTCTGAAACGTGGATTGACCAAACGTAAAGCCATTGAATCTGTGGTTAAACAGACCCAGTGGCCACTGCTTGGTGCAACACTGATTGGTATCATTGCATTTGCCCCGATTGGCTTGTCTGCCGATGCAACGGGGGATTTCTTAGGGTCTTTATTCCAAGTATTAGCGATTTCTTTATTACTAAGTTGGGTGCTTGCTATCACGTTAACGCCGTTCTTCTGCGAACTGATGTTTAAAGAAGAAATAGCCAAAGGTGAGACAGAGCATATCGATCCTTATCGAGGGCTGATATTTACCCTGTATCGCACGGTTCTTAATACCGCACTAAAAAACCGTGTCGCGACTATGGTCATCACTCTGGTCTTGCTTATTTCTGCTGTGATCGGGTTTGGCTCTGTAAAACAAGCCTTTTTCCCACCATCTAATACGCCAATTTTCTATGTGGATGTATGGCTGCAACAAGGCACAGACGTTCGTGAAACAGAACAACGCCTAGAGCAAATTGAACGTACCGTGAGCGGGTTTAATGACGTTCATAATGTCACGACCGTCGTAGGTTCGGGTGCTCAGCGATTTATTCTGACGTATGCACCTGAAAAATCATACAGCAGTTACGGACAATTGATTGTTGAAGCGAAAGATTTAGCCGCGATCGAAACGATGTTACCCCAGATGAAAGCAAGACTTGAAAGTCTACATCCGGATATTGATTTTAAGTTTAAGTTAATGGATTTGGGCCCTGCACCTGCCGCTAAAGTAGAAGCACGCTTTTATGGTGCGGATCCACTGGTGTTGAGACAACTTGCTGCTCAAGCGAATGAGATCATGCGTAATGAGCCAAAAGCAACCGCAGTTCGTCACTCATGGCGAGAAAAAACTCAAGTGCTTGAACCGCAACTTGATGGTGCAGCAGCAAGGCGAGTTGGGATAACCAAGAGTGATCTTGATAGAACCTTGTTACGCAATTTAAATGGTGAGCAGATTGGCTTGTTCAGAGATGGCAGTCATATCATGCCGATTGTGATGCGCGCGCCAGATGAAGAACGTTTTGATATCGACAGATTACCTGAGCTACAAGTGTGGAGCCAAGATCAAAGTCGTTATATCCCAATAACACAGGTCGTTTCCGACTTTAATTTAACGACGGAAGATTCTCTAATTGTTCGTCGTAACTTTAAACGCGTGATTGCCGTTATGGCCGATGTGACGCCATTTGGTGATGATACGGCTGAGTCTTTACGCCGTTTGGTCGCTCCTCAAATCGAAGCGATTGAACTCCCTCAAGGCTATCATTTTGAGTGGGGCGGTGAATATGAAAGTCAACAAAAGGCTACCAATAACCTAATGGGTTCATTGCCAATGGGATACCTGATCATGTTCTTGATTACGGTATTGTTATTTAACACTATTCGTCAGCCTTTGGCGATTTGGTTGACGGTACCTCTGGCATTGATCGGTGTGAGTGCGGGCTTACTATTAATGAATATTCCGTTCTCGTTCACTGCATTACTAGGGCTATTGAGCTTATCAGGCATGATTGTGAAGAATGGTATTGTGCTGGTGGAGCAAATCAATATCGAAACCGACCAAGGTTCAAACCTTAACCGTGCGATTGTGGATGCGAGTGTGAGTCGTGTTCGACCTGTGTGCATGGCGGCAATTACTACCATGTTAGGTATGATCCCGTTGGTGTTTGATGCCTTCTTCCAGTCGATGGCGGTGACCATTATATTCGGGCTTGGGTTTGCTACGTTACTAACATTAGTGGTGCTGCCTGTGATTTATGCCTTGCTGTATCGAGTAAGCTATCGTTAACACCTCAATGTTCAATACCTCTCATTAGGAAAGAACGTCCAGAGTTGTTCAAGATAAAGCTGATGCTAACAATGTTGGTATCAGCTTTTTCGTTTGTATTCGCTAGGAAAAATGAACGATTTAGTACTCAAATTCGACTAAAGATACGTGCTGTTATCAATGTATCAATGTATCAATGTATCAATTGTCTGAGTTAGTTAGAAAGCCACCTGTGTGACAGCCTTAAAACGTCCATACCTTGCTATCGAATCTTTGTGAGGAAAACCTAGGCAGATGTTCGTTGAAGGAGCCAATGTTTACTAGTCCGTCAATGTTTACTGGTTCAATGTTTACTGGATCAGTGGAGCACTTACATAGAAGAACGAAGATCAAGTAGAGCGATTAGAAAATGTGTGGGTATCTTGAGGGGGATAGTATTGTCGGCTGATAGGATGAAAATTGGATGTGCTTACAAACAAGAAAATCCCACACAATAAGCAATCTAAAGTGTGGGGGTTTGATACGAAAAACTACAACAATGCGCTGATGTCTTGTACGATCTCAGTAATACCGATAGTAAAGAATTGCACACCCATACAGATAAGCAGAAAACCCATAATACGAGTAAACGCGTTAATACCATTCTGTCCTAAAGCTTTAAGTAACGGGTAAGCCATACTCAAAATAAAAGCGGCGACTAAGCTAACGACACCAAAGCCTCCAATTACTCCTGTATAAATACTTATCTTTTCTAACTCTTCCTCGCTAGATGCGATTTCAGCGGCAAGGCTAATGATCAGTGCCATTGTTCCGGGGCCACACAACGATGGAATGGTAAGCGGTACCAATGCGATGGAATCTTGCCCGACACTACCATCCATGTTTTCTGGTTTTGGAAACAGCATGTTAAAGCCAATAGCACAAATGATAATCCCGCCACCTAAGCGTAAGCTCGGAATTGAAATACTAAACAGCTCTAAAACGGAAGCACCGATGAAGAAGGTGATACACATGGCAATGAACAGATAAATCCCAACAGTTTTCGCTTGTGAAACGATGTAACTTTTGTCTCGTCCCTTACTTAAACCAAGAAGAACAGTAGCGGCTGCTGGAGGGTTCATCATCGGCAATAAGCCAAGAACGGTGAGAGTTAAATAGGTGAATAACGTTTCTAGGTGCATACGGTTTCCTTTAAATATGGGTGGATTTTTGTGTCATTGGGTGGTGGTTAAATTATTAGGTTTCGGTTTAATCTCGAATCAAATTAATGACTAAATGACTAAATGACTGACTAGCAAACTAGGTTAAAGAAGCATTAACTGAGCAAGATACAGAACACTAAAGAATGAAATCGCATCGGTTAATGTGGTAAGTAGTGGGCTAGATAACATGGCCGGATCGAGGTTTACGCGCTTGAGAATTAGGGGCAAAGCGCCACCGATCATGACTGCACAAGTGGACGATATCGTGTAGGCAGCCGCGACTAACACCGGTAATAAATGACTTTGCTGACCATGGGTAATCAACATGAGTAGAGCAATAACTAGACCAATAGCAAGACCATTGATAGCACCAATCGGGAACTCTTTGGCGACAACAAATAACCAGTCTCTAGCGGAAATATGCTTTGTTGATAATTCTCGAATAGAAACGGCAACAGATTGGTTACCCGCGGCACCGGATAAGTTAGCCACCAAAGGTAAAATTGCGGCTAATACGGCAACTTGTTCGATAATATGTTCAAAGGAAGCGATGATCGATACCGCGGCATAGCTCAAGATGACCGATGGCAGCAAAAATGTGAGGCGTCGGATATTACGCTTGAGTAGTGGCATGGTACGAAACTCGTCGCCGCCAAATATACCGCTGCTCTCACGTTGTTGTTGTTCGGATTTTTCATATAACGCCTGGTTTAATTGGGTGTGACCAACAATGCCAATTTGAAAGCCGTGTTCGTCGATGACAGGAACGGTAGAGTGTGAGGTAGAGTCGAGCACACTTTTTAATGATTGGAGATCAAAATCTGCAGGTACGGTGGGAACACTTGTATCAATATGATCAAGTAATCTATCCCAAGATTGAGCGAGAAACAGTTCTCGGGTTTTCACCGCTCCTAAGTAGTTACCGTGTTTGTCGTGCAAATAAATGTAGCGCCATTCAATTCGTTCAGAGCTTTGCTCGCCTTCACGCAAGATGGTTTCCAAATCTGAAACGGTTGCCCAGTTTTCTAATTTGATGACCTCGTTCTTGCAAATTCGCCCCACAGAACCATTAGGAAATGACATCGCTGCTTTTTCTTCGTGTTCCCAGGTTTCGGGCAATGAGAATTCAAGGGCTCTGTGAAGAGGTTTCGGTAAGCTGCGTAATAGAGAGCGGCGAACGTCTGAACGCATATGCAATAGAATGTCTTTTGCACTGTTGATAGGAAGGTTTGAAAATAAGAGAGTACGTTCTGGCTCTGTTAGATAATCCAGAAAGTCAGCAGCCAAATTAGGCTTTTGAGTACAAAGCAACGCCCAAAACTGTTCTGACTCAGCGCTGGTGAACTTTCGAATCACGAATGGAAGATCGGTTAGGTTTGCACTTTCTATTTGTTCGATAATGCGGTCACTAGTCCCGAACTGCATTGCTGAAATTAACTCAGCGTACAGCAGTTCGGCTTCAGTGTTAGGTAGTGGAACGGTTATTAAGGTCATAATAATGGGCTACATTGCAATGTGATTTCGTTTACGGATTATTCGGATAAACAGGGTGATGAAAGCAATTGCCATCAGCATTAAGCTGGTGAGGAGAAACCACCTAGTGATTAGCTCTTGATACTGGCTGAGAAATGGGTGACGCATAATGGATTTTCCTGCATAAAGCAGTGTTAACACCCACACGATTGAACTGGTCATGCTGATCATGACTGTGCGGATAAAGCTTAGGTGTGCAACGCCCATCAGCATCGGGGTTAGAACACGAACAAAAGGGATAAAACGAGACACGAACAACGATAGGAACCCAAATCTATGGAGAAGGCGCCTTGCTCTAGGTAATGAGTCGTCAGGCAGTACGACTTCAACTTTGTTCATGAAGCGTGAACCTTCTAACCAGCGCCCTTGTAGATAACCGATAATGGTACCTAAACAAGCCGATAAGCTTAGAGCAGTCAGGGCGGTATAAAAATCCACAGCACCTAATCCAACCAGTCCACCTACAAACAAGACCAGTCCGTCCCCGGGAAGAGGTAAAAACACAAAACTCGACTCTAGAAATAACACAACCGCAAGCAGTAGCAGCAAGATATTGAGTGAGTTGATCTCAAGTAACGTGTCAAAATCTTGTACCCAAATGGCGGATAATATTTCATTCATACTCTTTCCTTAATGGTATCAAACGACGTAACAGCCAGATCGAATGATCTGGCTGTTGTTCTTCGTGTTAGTCGAACATCAAAATTAAATAAGCGAAGAAAAGGACAAGGTGGGTCGCGCCATTAAGTGAGTTGGTCCTGCCGCTACTAAAGCTAACGCTGGTCATGAGAAGTGTGGCGGCCAGTAACACCATTTCTGCAGGCTTTAGACCTAATTTAATGGGTTGCTCCATTACCCCTGAGATGAGCAAAACGGCAGGTACGGTCAGCGCAATCGTTGCTAATACTGAGCCAAAGAACAGGTTGATAGCACGCTGCAGTTGGTTTGTGAGGGCTGCTTTGACGGCTCCGACGGCCTCTGGTGCAAGAATAATAAGCGCAACGATAAGGCCGCCAAGGGCAGGCGGGGCGCCCATAACGCTAATGCTGTCGTTAATTGGTATGGCTAAGCTTTTTGCAAGAAGTATAACGATGAGCAAGTAGCCAATTAACATCACGGTGTGAAATAGATTGCTACTTACCGGGCCGTGGTGGTCGTGTACATTTTTATTGTCAGCATCAATGAAGAAATGGATATGGCTACGTGTTTGTACGAACAGAAATACGCCATACAACGCAATGGATGCGAGAACCAGTGTGCCCATTAAGCTCAATGACATGTTTCCGTTCTCACTGCTGCTGGTAAAGTTAGGCAAGATCAAACAAAGCATTGCGAGTGGAATAATGGCAACCAAATACGCTTTAATGCCATCCAAATTATAGGACTGAGTGTGATACTTCATCCCACCCACTAATAAGGTAATACCGACAAATCCATTCAATACCGCCATGATCACAGCGAACATCGTATCTCGAGCAAGGACAGGGTTTGGATCGCCAGTTAACATAACGGAAGAGATCATAATCACTTCTAATGAGATTACCGACAATGTCAGAATGAGTGTGCCAAATGGGTCTCCTAGTTTGATTGCTAGGGAGTCTGAGTGGCGTACAACCGCGAAAATTGCGGTCATTGTGATATAAAAGAGTACGGCAGTAGTGATGACATAAGAGAAGATTGAGAGACTTGAGATCAGCATGCTTTCACCAAAAGTCTTGAAAAATATAACAGTCAAAATACCGATGAGCAGTGTTTTTTCTTGCTTCAAAGTCTTATACATTTTGAGTTTTTCGTTTGGCACCAACATCGTCAGTTCCTATTGACTTTGTTAATTCGCGAATGTTCACTACTTCCTCCATAAGGTAGTGTTCGACTCGCAGTTTATGGTGGTTCGGAAAGTCTGAGTATGAATTTGAGAAATTCATAAATGCGTTTATATCTATCCCAACGCTGAATTTCTCTAATTCGTCGAGTTCTAGTTTTGAGGTTTCAATATTGGCTTAAACAAGCGGCAAGTCGAGTTCATAAACTCCCTTTGGCTTTGCGATCAAAGGATTCGACAAAATCCTATCGGCTAAAATTAATCCCATGACTCTTGTGCCTAAGCTTATCGTTAGCCCTTTAATCTATGTTCTATATCTTCGAAATTGAATTCGCTAAATCAGCAGTGGAACGTGTGATTTATATGCTGATGGAGAACCGTTTTCGGGTACTTGAGAGTGACTGCTTACTGATACCGTTGGAATACAGCGATTACTACGCAAAGCTGATGTGGGGATTAATCATCATGTGCAGATAGTCTGTGTCATGGTGACTATACAAATGGAGGTGTTGAGTGCATGGCTGAATCGGAAGGTGCACTTAAACAGAACAGTGAATTGTGCGATAGACACATTAGCTAATTTTCATGGATTCATGAATGAAAAACGACCGACAACATACGTGATGTCAAGTGACTCTGTAGCGATGGTTCCACTTTATAGCCGCGCCGTTATTCTTATTCTATGAGCTAAGCTATTCCAGAAGTTAAATTACTCTATGGACTAAATAGTTATATCTCAGGCTGAACAACGCTATCGAAGAAGCTTTGCATGGTTTGGTGTAACAGTTGGTTCAGTGGGAAACCACGTTTTGATTGCAAGTAACCACCATTGATTTGTATCGTTCTCATCTCTTTTGGAAGAAGAGGAAGCGGGTAACAGCTTAGCTCAGGCTCATCCTTAGTCAGAAATGTACTGCCGAATAAGATCGCATCAGAGTTCTTCACTTTGTTGAGCAAAACTCGAATACTGTGGGTAGTTAATACAATATTGGCCTTATAACCTTTTGTTAAATAAAAGTCTTCAGCGGGTGCTCGTTTTGAGTTGATTCCATCCACTACTATACGAGTAATAGGGAGGTGATGGATATCTTCTAAGGCGTTACTCTTGCTGAGTATTGGGTGGTTTTTTCGAGCAACGATACTGAGTTTGATTTCTTTTAAATGGTGTTGATAAACTTCTTGTGGCAATGGGAAATCAGAAAAATGGAGCATGTAATCTATTTGACCATTCAGCATTTCACTCAAGCTTTGTTCTTGCCAGTAAACTAGTTTAAAACTGGCAGTAGGCAGTGCTTCTCTTAGTGCACTAAAAATGTCATCGCCGTATTGTTCGAGTAAATAAATGTTCATTGCGATAGTAATTTCACCGGTAAATTGCAGCGGTTCAAAATTATTATACGACTCAACAACTTTTAATAGTGGTGTGAACATTTCATCGGCCGCTTCAGCCAATTTTTCAGCGAGCTCAGAAGGCTCTACACCGTGAGCTTTACGAATGAAAAGTTGATCTCCAAACGTCTCTCTTAACTTAGCCAGACCACGGCTGACACTGGTTTGTGATATCCCTAATTTGTCTGCAGCTAGGTGTGTATTGCGTGTTTCTACGACCGCTTGCAATAGTTTCAGTAGGTTTAAATCTAAATCGCGAAGTTCTTTCATCGTCAGCTCTTAACTATTGAGAGTCTTTCATTGTAGTGTTCAACGCGAATGACGCAAACTCATTTTTGTCCAAAATCCTTCCAACTACAATCGTGATGACCAAATAAAGAAGGAGGTTATCATGGTGGTTTTCAAAAAAACAAAACGAAGTGGCGTCAAAAAGCCTTTTCGGCTTGAGGAAATTTGGCGGATCAGAACCAGACTAGAGATTGAAAATAGTTTGATGCAGCTTGCACTACTTAACTTAGCTATTGATAGCAAACTTAGAGCTAGTGACTTGCTCTCGCTCAGGGTTTGCGATGTATCTTCGCAAGATATGATATTTAGTCGTGTTAAGCATATTCAGCGCAAAACAGACATTGAAGTTCAATTTGAAATAACGACAAGAACTCAACAAAGTCTAATGAAATGGATTTTGATTTCTTCGCTAAACGCCAGCGATTTTCTTTTTCCAAGCCAAAGACGACAGCAACAACCAATTAGCTATTCGTACTATAGATACCTAGTCAGAAAGTGGGCGTCAGATCTAGGGTTGGATTCTAACCTTTATGGCACTCACTCAATGAGGCGAACCAAAGCGACATTAGTTTATGCAAAAACGAAAAATATTCGAGCGGTGCAGCTTTTGCTGGGACATACAAAAGTAGATAACACGATTCGCTATCTTGGTGTTGAATTAGAAGACGCATTGTTACTTTCAGAAAGCACTGATTGTTAGTCGAAAGGAACCCTATTTCTTAGGGTTCTCACTAGCTGATATTCAAACAAGTTGTTGCCCCAAAGTTTGTTAGAGCGAGATTGAACGGAATTCATTTTCTACAATTATGCTTACATTTTTACCTCGAACTCTAAGTAGGTGACCAATGTACTATGTCACTACAATATTAATGTTGTAAATTCTCTTCTACTTCTCGGTAAAGGAGCTATATCACAGCGAGAAGAGCGTGCTAGTTGATACATTAATACTATGATGGACTTCATAAGATTGATCGTTAGCGTTGTTTGGCAGAGATATTCCTTTTGTTAACCTAAAGATCAACTACAGATTGAAATATTTATAAGAGAAGAAAGGTATTAATTTGAAAGCTGTTTTATTGGTTCTAATGTTTGTTGTTTCCGGCGCCAGTGAAGCGGTAGCGGAACAGCCCTCAGAATGTGAAATAACTTATGCTGAGAATTTTCCTTATAAAAAAGGGGAGTATGAGGGACAATTATGTGATGGTATACCGAGCGGGAATGGCACTATTACTTTCCAAAACGGCACGTTCAGAAAAGGGACTTTTGTTGGAGGTGAATTACATGGGGAAGTAATTACTGATTATGCGGGAAAGGCAATTGCTATAGGTAATTTTATAAATGGCAAAGAGCATGGGCGGTTCAAAATCAACATGTCAAGAGGGAAAGAGTACGAAGTATTTTACAGGGATGGTGTTAAAGTTGAAGGTATCTCATCAACAGATATGTATATTAGCTATTTAGGTGAACGAAATGATATTGGCCAAAAAAATGGTTTTGGTTCAGGTACATATTATAATGGCGATATTTATATTGGAAAATGGCGTGTTGGAAAGCCCGATGGCTATGGCATTCTAAAATGGAAAGATAGTAACTCATTTGCCATAGGTGAATTTAAAGATGGTTTCAGAAATGGGTATGGCATGACGTTTATCGAAGGCTATTCCAAATACGATGGAGAGTGGTTTGAAGGAAAAGCGGAAGGTCAAGGCATAGAATACTACATCGGTGGTGACATACCTGAACATATGATTGGTTGCTTCTATAAAGGAGAGTTTTGGAGAGGTATTCCAAAGGGCGACTTGGATTGCTCAAAAAAAGACGACATAGTTTTTTGGGAAAAGATCAATAATACCAAACCAGATTTGTCTAAGTTGCAAGAAAAGTATCCAGATTATGTTCAAAATTGTGCTAACTGGACAAAATGTCTTTTTCCAAACTAGATTTGTGACTATTGGCACTTTGTAACAAAGAATTGTCCAAAAGCCTCTCAGGTTGAATTTTTACCCGTGGCACTTTCTAACTCAAAGTGCCCCATTGTGGGTTACGCCTTGAAGTTCGAATAAATATGTTCAGGTAATTTTGATATACAAAACCTAATGAATGGCAAAAAGCAAGACCAATAATCCTATTGGCGACAGAATATTTAGCCGTGTTAACCATATACATACTCTCCAACTAAGCCTTAGCGCATGGTTATGTTGATATAGACTCACGACAACAAGTTTGAAAAAAGAAATGGTGCAGAATTTCCTGGGTTGAGGCTAGTTACTTCTCTTATCGCCACACACTCACTACACAATTTAACCCAAACCAACTAAAGTCATTTATTATCAATGATTTATAATTCAATCTTGTCTCAAAGTTCCCTCACATTTTTCCGTTATCCTAATAACAGTTAAAAAATTGGGAAAACTTGCGCATGAAAAATATCAAACGTTTAGTGACGATCACTTTACTTGTTGTCGCTACCGGTGCCGTCGCCGCTTATTTTTATATGAAGAACGACGCCTCAGCCGTGGCGTATTCTACGGAGTCTGTTCGCATCGGGAATATTGAAGATGTGGTGCTAACTAACGGTGTGTTATACCCGTCCAAAATAGTGAATGTTGGGGCCCAAGTATCCGGAAAGTTAGAGTCGATAGCCGTTTCGGTTGGCGACAGGCTTGAAGCGGGTGCTCTCATTGCGCAAATTGACAACCTTTCTCAAGAAAACGCATTAAAAGAAGCTCAAGCATCATTGACCAATATTAACGCTCAATATCAAGCGAAAGTAGCGCAAATTCATCAATCAGACCTCTCTTTTGAAAGGCAGAAGGTGATGCTTGAAAAAAATCTCACCTCACAGTCTTTGTATGACGCTGCGGAAGCGGAACTTCTTGTTTATAAGTCGGAATTAGACCAACTGGTTGCTGAAAAAGAGAAAGCGCTGATCAATGTTGATGATGCCCAACTGGATTTAGGCTACACGACGATTGAGTCACCCATTCATGGCACTGTTGTTTATGTCTCTGTCGAAGAGGGGCAAACCGTGAATACAAACCAGTCTACGCCTTCCATTGTGGAAGTGGCTCAACTCGATGTTATGACGGTCAAGGCGCAAGTATCTGAAGCCGACATTATTCACGTCACGACAGGACAAAAAGTATATTTTTCGATTTTAGGCGCCCCACAACACTATTTTCATGGTGAACTAAGAACAATAGAGCCAGGGCCAACCCTTCTTACCGGTGATGATAGTAGGCTTAACATTGGTGATGACGATGCCATTTACTACAACGCGGTATTTGATGTCGACAACACGGAAGGGTTGCTTCGTTTCGGTATGACAGCGCAAGTGTCGATTGTTTTAGATTCAGCGCAAGATGCATTACTGGTTCCATCCCAAATTCTCACTCGCAAGTTGCCGGGCGATAATCGTTATCGTATCCCTGTATTGGTTGATGGGGCGTTGGAAATGCGAGATGTTGAGATTGGTATCGACAATAAGGTGTATGCGCAAGTGCTGAGTGGGTTAGAGCAAGGCGAGCGAGTCGTTATGGGTCAGGCGAACACCAAATCGGCATCCAGTTTTAATATGCCATCCACATTAGGACAAGAAAAAGGCGGGCGAGGCAATGGTGGCCCGGGTAGAGGCGGGAGATCTTAACCATGAATGACGTATTATTAGAAGTCTCAGGTCTTAGTCGTCGTTTTCCTGCTGGTGATGAGGAATTAACGGTATTGAACAACGTCAATCTGACTATTCGTCGCGGCGAAATGATTGCGATTATGGGGGCATCCGGTTCGGGTAAATCAACCCTAATGAATATTTTAGGTTGCTTAGATACACCCAGTGAAGGGGCGTATCTGGTCAATGGTCAAGATACCTCCGCAATGAATCCAGACCAACTAGCAGAGTTACGACGTGACTATTTTGGTTTCATATTTCAGCGTTATCACTTGTTGGATGATCTAACCGCTATCGGAAACGTTGAAATTCCGGCGCTCTACTCGGCAGAAAATAAATTGTCGCGTCAGGCACGCGCAGAGAAGTTGTTAAACAGATTGGGATTAGCCGATCGTATGGGTCACAAGCCTAGCCAATTAAGTGGTGGACAGCAACAACGGGTCAGTGTCGCTCGCGCTTTAATTAATGGTGGTACGGTGATCCTTGCCGATGAACCGACCGGTGCACTTGATAGTCACAGCGGTAAAGAAATGATGCAGCTACTTCGAGAGTTGCATCAGCAAGGGCACACTATTGTACTGGTCACTCATGACCCTAAAATTGCCGCATCAGCAGAGCGTGTTATTGAAATATCTGATGGTGAAATCGTTAGTGATATAACTAACGATAACGCCTCAAATAAACATTCAGCAATAGCTAATTCGGAAATAGAGACGTCATCGACAAGTGTTGCAGAACAAAAAAAAGCGAATACATTCACATCAAGGCCATTTTCCGCACAGTGGTTCAGCTTTGTTGAAGCGTTCAAAATGTCACTATCGGCGATGAGCAGTCACCGCCTAAGAACGTTTTTAACGATGCTGGGGATCATCATCGGTATTGCCTCGGTGGTATCCGTAGTGGCGATCGGTAATGGTTCTCAGGCACAAGTGTTGTCACAAATGGCTTCGATGGGGACCAATACCATTGAAATTAAACCCGGATCTGGTTTAGGTGACAGACGTGCAGGGCGAATAAGAACGCTAACCGCAAGTGATGCAAATGCCTTAACGAATCTATCATTTGTTGATAGCGTGACGCCAACCGTACGTGCCAATGTCACTGTACGCTATGCTAGTGAGGTCGTCACCGCAGAGGTGCTAGGCGTTGGTCCTGACCATTTTCGCGTGCAAGGTTTTGAGTTAGCACAAGGGCAATTGTTTGATGAGAAAAGTGTCGCTTCATTGGATCAAGTCGCAGTCATTGACAATAACACCTTAAACGATCTCTTTCCTGATGGTGATGCACTTGGGCAGGTTATCTTTTTGGGCCAGTTGCCAGTGCGCATTATCGGAGTCACTGAAGCAAGTAAAATGGCATCTGGTAATAGCGATGCTCTGAATGTATGGCTGCCTTATAGTACGGTAAACTCTCGTATCTACAGCCAAAATTACGTCAATGATATTACAGTTAGGGTGAGTGATGACGTATCGAGTGTCGCCGCAGAGCAAGCGATCATTAACTTAATTAAAATGCGTCATGGCGTAGAAGACTTCTTTACTGTTAATACGGATACGGTAAGGGAAAACATTGAACAAACCTCATCAACGATGACGTTACTTATCTCGGCTATTGCCTTTATTTCATTGGTGGTTGGTGGTATCGGTGTGATGAATATCATGTTGGTGTCGGTCACCGAGCGCACACGAGAGATTGGTATCCGAATGGCCGTAGGGGCAAGACAAGCGGATATTATGAGACAGTTTTTAATCGAGGCGGTTCTGGTGTGTCTATGTGGCGGTGCTTTGGGTATTGGCTTAGCTTACGTTGTGGGCTTGGTTATATCATCAATGAGCAGTGGATTGAGTCTGATTTATTCGACCAACTCAATTATTGCCGCCTTTATGTGCTCAACACTGATTGGGGTTCTGTTTGGTTTCTTGCCGGCCAGAAATGCAGCAAGATTAAACCCTGTAGATGCGCTATCTAAAGGATAAGGAAACAGACGTTGAAAGTGAATTTTAAGCTGAAGATCATTCATAAATTCTTTCTAGCGTTTTGTATTACAAGCTTTTTGGCTGTGTGCATTATGCTCGCTCTGATCATGCAAAACCTATCAACAGGTTTTCATGATTTCATTAAAGATGCGGAATCGAGCTATGTCGAACAAGTCAGCCAGAAATTAGGCGAGTTTTATCAAGAAAATGGGTCGTGGCAATCGTTAAAAGACGATAAAGGCCATTGGCGACGCCTCGTTGGCACGAGAAGAGCGGGTGAGGATCATGCGTCGTTATCTGTACTGACAGATACAACAGGTATAAGCCAGTTATTGAAAACACAGCGAAGGCTCAGTTTGTATGATGTGAATAAAACGGTCGTGGTTGGCCGTTCTCAAATTGATGAAGGCCTGTTAACTCAAGCCATAGAGTACGAGGGTAGCGTGATTGGTTGGTTAAGTTATGTGCCATCACAACTGGCCGAACATAGCCCTGCGAATGTATTTTTGGCTGAGCAATATCAAAGTTATGTCTCTATTACGCTCGCCGTCATTGCCCTTGCGTTTGTCACTGCCTGGCTTTTCTCACGTCACTTGGTTGCGCCCATATTTAGGGTCAATCAAGGTACGACTCAATTAATTCAGGGTAACCTTGCTACAAGAGTGGTTAGCAATAGCAACGATGAGTTAGGTGTCCTAACGGACAATATAAATATTCTGGCTCAGACGTTGGAGAAGAACAAAACGGAACGTTCTAAATGGATGTCAGATGTTGCACACGAACTGAAAACACCCCTAACGGTTGTTCGAGGGCAACTCAATGCGATTCAAGACGGAATTTTTAAAGCAGATGAAAAGCGTTTACAGGTAATGATTGACCAAATAGATGGAATGAGTCATTTGGTGGGTGACATTTATCAATTGTCCATTACCGACATTGGTGGATTGTCATACAAAAAAACAGTATTTAATCTCGTTGAACTCCTCAAAGATATTTTACTTGGCTTTAAGGTGAAAACCGATGAGTTTGGGTTGGCATTACATTGTGAAGCGTTGTATTTGAGAGAAAATGCTGAGTGCTTCGTCATCGCAGATAGAGATCGTTTGACGCAGTTGTTTATCAATATAATGGAAAATAGTTTCCGTTATACCGATGCACCGGGAGGTATTGTTTTATCACTTCGCAAAGATAAAAATAATGTTGAGGTGATTATCGAAGATACATCGCCATCGATACCTGAAGGCGATTTCACTCAAGTATTTGAACGCTTTTATCGAGTAGAACAATCTCGCAGCCGAGAGCATGGCGGATCCGGTATTGGTTTGGCATTGTGTCAGCAAATTATCGAGGCACATCAAGGCACTATTTGCGCTAAAAAATCAGATATGGGCGGTGTTAAAATGATGATAACCCTACCAATCCATCGCCATACTACCTAACAATAAGACTTCGATAGAGGAAGAAGAGAATGAAAACGCATATTTTGATTGTGGAAGACGAAGAACACATTGCCGAAGTCTTGATTGCGTATTGCCAAAATAGCGGTTTTGAAGTGACCCATCTTGCGTCGGGTGCAGAAGTCGTGGCGACGGTGAAATCGCAGACGTTTGACTTAATGCTGCTTGATCTAATGTTGCCAGATATGGACGGTATCGAGATATGCAAACAGGTACGCCAGTTCTCTCAGTTGCCCATTATTATGGTGACCGCAAAAAGTGAAGAGATCGACCGATTGATTGGTTTAGAGCTCGGAGCCGATGATTATATTTGCAAGCCGTTTAGCCCTAGAGAGGTGATTGCGAGGATCAAAACGGTACTGCGCCGAACTTTGGCGATTCAACCGAATCCTGCCATACATAGCCCTGAGTTAGTTTTAGGACAATTTGTATTGAAGCCTGACGAGTATGAGGCTCGATTTAGCGGCTGCTTTCTCGACTTAACGCCCAAAGAATTTATGTTACTTCGTCTGTTGGTTGAGCATCCGGGGCGAGTGTATAGTCGTGACGATATTCTCAATGCGCTTTACAGTGATCTTGCGGATGTATCAGACAGAAATATTGATACCCACATTAAGAACATCCGTAAAAAAATACATGCCGTTGCACCAACAGCGAACCCTATCCGTTCGGTTTATGGGGTGGGCTACAAATTGTTGTATGAAACACTTAAATAATCTGTGTATAGCCAGTTAGCGAGATGACGATTGGGTGTGTAGTGGATGATAAAAATTGGCTACTCGATCCGAAGTTTTGCCATACCCCTGATACTTCGTCAGAAGCTAAATTAGCAAATTCACTGACACAAAAATGTCCAGGAATGTGTTTGAAGATTTATTGGTTAAAAATAAATTTTAAGCTTGCCTAGACTGGTGTGATGAAAGTAACTTTCTTACTGCTGTAGTTTGGCGAAAATGTATAATTCACAAAATTATCAACTTATGGTTGTTTTGGTCGATATCAACATATGGTTGTTTTTTGGTAACTTTCTGAAATGAAAGGAATTACATTTATCACTTTATGGTTGTTTCAACATTAAAATTTTAAGAATTGAGCCACTTTAGAGTGGCTCTTTTTTTGTCTAAAACTTGGTAAGTGGCAGCAAAGTGGCAGCAGACAAATTGTTTTTTGATGTTCATAAGCTACAGGTTGGAGATCGGATTATGCGTAATAGCTTCAGAAAGGTGGTCGGGAGCGAAGTGAGCATAGCGCATTGTCATGCTGATACCGTCGTCCCTAACATGAGCAATAATTTCCTGAAATAGCGTGACAAAATCTGTCAGTACAGGACGTTTTATGATCATGGTTTTCGTATTGTCTGTTGGATTAATTATGTTTACCTGAGTAGTGCGAGAGCAATGATGCTCAACGCTCGGACAGTAAGGTGTAAATATGGTTTAACTCGGTCTGGCTCAATTCTCTTTCAATATCGGTTGGGTTTACGGGGTGTGGAATCAGTCGGGAAAATGTAATTGGTGTTGATAGCACAAGAATAAAAACGACTAAAATGGCGATATAGGTATGGAGCATCGCTGAATGTACCTTATTGTGGAGAAAGAGTGTGACCCGAAATAAGCGCAGAGCTTTGTACACTGATCTTATTAGAGCCACTCTCTTTTGCCGCTAACTAGAAGAACCACTTCATGCCGATTTCGACACGTAGCTCAGGATCATTGTTAATTTCAGTACCATCAGGCAAAACGACATCGGCTGAGCCGTATTCAAAACGCGTCATTAACCATTGAGTACGGTCAGAGCGAGTCGGTGCGCTGACAAAGAAATTGAGCTTACTTGACTCCATAGAGACCACATCACCTTCTGCTTTGAAGTACTCTGGTGAAAACTGAATGAAGCTGCCTGAGTCGCCAATTTCTTTCGTCAGAAACATGTTTAGCATGTAACCATCTGCACTTTCACCAAACACGTTACCTGTGGTGTAAGCGATGTTCGGAAACACTTTAGCGCCAAAGGTGTAGGCAGGATTGATCAGACCGATGACACCTGCTGAAAACAACGTTGTATCTTTTAGTCCTGAATTTTTAGCGGTTCCAGCTTCGCCATTTTGGTGGATTAAATCGGTCGAGAAGCCAACGCGCGGCATTAAATGATTGTCTAGCGCATGAACTTGAAAGTATTGCACACGACCTTTTTGGTAGTCTGTACCAACCTTATGTTTCCCATCAACTTTAGCGTCATCGTTGCCAATTGTGCCTTCTGCAAAGCCAGCAAATTGAATGTCGTCAGACCATGCGCCAGACATCATTCCTGACATTCGAACGTCAGCATTGGAGTCGAGAAATACAGCGGCTTGGGTATAAACGCGTGTTAGGTCGGAAGGGTTGATGACTTCGCTTTCTTGTTCTTCGGCAATAGCGGTACTCGAAAGCATGACTAGTAACGTTGCAGCAATTGTTGTTTTCTTCATGGGTTCACCTCGGATTAATAACCTTTTTACTTCATTAATGGACAAAGGTGCTTCCTTGCATGACCAATGTTTAAATATGGAATGGTGACAGGCGTATATGAAAAATTATGGGAATAGGTTCTTACCTTCATACGCGTTGTGTCACTCAATTCGTAGGGTCATTAAAGCAAGTGAACATGTTTTTCGCTTTGCATTTTGGGTCAGTGGGTTGGCCAGCTAGGACAAAGGATAAATTGTTGATACAGGTCATATTTTCTAAAAACTCAGTTCGCGATCTACGTGGAGATAATGAAAAGGTTGAGAAAATAGTGAAGCGATTGCTGCTAAAAAGCAGGCAGGAGAGTGTTGTTGTATGGAAAAGTGCAAAAATGCCGGCTGAATGGGCCGGCATTTGTATTTACATTAAGTACGGGTGAGCATGACGATTAAAGCAATCTAGCGAAAAACGAATTTCTTCTCGATTATTGCTGGATAAGCCAAAAAAAAGACAAACTCCTCGCATGTAATTACGTGTTGCTTCATTAAGCAAGAGCGGTTGTAGAAGATTCTGTTGAACGAACGACTCTGCTAATGGGCAAGATAGCGCTATCCAACCTCCTTGAGTGAGCAGAGCACTTGCAAGAGTGAGTGAGCTGACTTTCTCAATAGTATTTGAGACGCGAAAGCAGCCCAAGTCGCCTTCTTTCGTTTGCGACAGTTCAAATTGGGTTTCGAGCCTGAGTTGCTCAATTGATACGATATCTTGTGCAGCGAGAAGTGAGTCTGGGCTGACATAGGCCCCAAGGGCTAAGTTACCAATATAGTGAGTGTCAATTCGAGCTTGAGTTCTGGGTGAGTTTTCGGTAGCCATGATTGCTATGTGGCATTCGCTCTTTTCAAGGCAGTCATAAGCATGCTTTCTTGATGCGCAGATGATGTCAATAGTCAGTTGAGGGAACTGCTGCTTAATCTCCATAATGGCAGAACTTATCCAGCCACTTGGGATCTGGTCATCATGCATTACGATCAGTTTTTCTAGTGGATCATCGAGTAAGGAGAAAGCGGTGAGCTCAAAATCTTTGGCTTGTTTGCTTAAGTTGGTTGCCCGAGAGATGAGCTGGTGGGCCGCATCGGTTGGCTTTGCTTTTCGTCCTTCAATTTGGAACAGCTCAACACCGACAATATCTTCTAAGGTAACAACTTGCTCCCTTATTGTACTGCGCTCCTTGTTTGCTGCGCGTGCCGCTGCACTGTATGAGCCATGTTGGTAAACCAGAGTAAATGCGTGAATCTGTTCAATTGAGAGCATAGAGAAACCTTGTCGAGGTATTTTTATATAAGATACTGGTTTCTTGGTGGATTGTCATGGCTACAACTCAGGCTGAAAGGGAACCCAAAATGAGTCGAAAAAAAGCCTAAACGTTTCCGCTTAGGCTTTGGTCTTATCCCGATAAATTGGTGTGCTTACTTTGCGTTAGCTAGCTGCTTTGCAACTTTGCGGAAGTAAGCTGGCGCTTTAATTTCACCGTAAGGTGTCACATAAGGTGTTGCTCCGAAGTAAACGGCTGCGAAGTCACGCGCTGGGTCAACGTAGATACCTTGACCAGTGTTACCATGTTTGTACATCGCACCGTCTTCAAAAATAAAGTCGAACTGGTACGCTCCTTTAACCGGCTTTTCTGCAAATAGCCCCATGGCTTGATTTTCTTTATGACCGCCAGCAAAAGCTTCAGCACTGCCTGCAGAGCGAATACGTTCAAGTAGATCTGGAGTTACAACTTGTTCATGTGCCACTTTGTCCCAACTTGGTGTGAACATTGTCGCGAATTTGGCGAAGTCTTCTAAGGTGGAAGATATAATGGCTAGGTTTAATGGCGTACCATCAGGGGTTAAGTGAACCATTAGCGGCATACGAGCGCCTAGTTTGCCCCAAATATTTTCTTCAGCAACATCAGTCCAACGTTTGTTTGTCACATTTTGAATAACTTGACCAAGTACATGAGTGTTAATCGAAGAGTAGCGGAAACGCTCGCCTGGCTGTTCATTTTCTAAAGGTTGAACATCTTTTAGGACATCACGCCATGTTTCGCCTGTTGCACAGCGTTCGGTTGTACCAAGTGCAGAGCTTACGAAGCGAACAAAAACGCCTTCTGGATCGAGGATGGATTGATTGTTTTCCTCGTGATCCAGACCAGCAGTGTGATTAACTAAGTCGAGAATGGTCACCTTTTCCCAAGCTGTGCCTTTAAGTTCTGGCACATACTGAGCTGCTGAAGCATTCATGTCGAGCTTGCCTTCTTCAGCTAAGATAGCGGTGATTAAGCCTGTCAGTGTTTTAGACGCCGACATCCATATATGGGAATCGGTTGGCTGCATACCAGGGTACGCTTCGTATACGACTTCACCTTTGTGAATCATCATGACACCTTGGTGGCGGAATGTTGGGTGAACGAAGTAATCATCCATCTTCAACTCGCCTTCACTGTCAGTTGTTACTGTGATATTACCGATCTCTGAGTTGATATTACGTGACAATATTTTTTGTTCTGTTGCTGGATTGACCATATCAGTGCGCATAACTGAGCTGAAGTTTGTCAGATAGTACAGAGTATGATCACCACCCATTTGAGCATGAAAGCTCTCAAAGCTGTCGTATGCACCCTGAACAAAGTTGAGATCAAACGGTTGTTTAGCAGCAGACACTGGCAAGGTTACTGTTGCGCCAGGCGCTTTAAGGTACTTAGCTAGTGGATGCTCTGCTGGTACATTTGCGTGAGCAGATGCTGATAGGAGTGCGAATGTGAGTGTGGTTAAGGTAAATTTTTTCATAATTTTCACCGAAGGTGGTTATTTATAGGAACAGAATGTTTGTTTCGATAATGATAATAACGCGAATTCCAAAACAAAAAATTCAATTATGTAGGGTCTTTCCTTCCAAGTTAACTAGTGGCGGAAAAAGAGCTCAGGGTAGGACAGAGCTCTTTGGCTTTGGTTAACTTCAGTCTTCTTTATTCAATGCGTTCAATAATGGTCGTTATGCCTTGACCCATACCAATACACATGGTCGCAAGGCCGTAGCGCCCGCCATGTTGCTCCATGATGTTGATCAGAGAGCCGACAATGCGCGCGCCAGAACAACCGAGTGGGTGACCCAGTGAAATCGCACCACCATGCAGGTTGACTTTGTCATCACGTTGTTCCCACAACCCAAGGTCTTTTAGACAAGGAATCGCTTGAGCAGCAAACGCTTCGTTGACTTCAGCAAAATCGATTTGGTCAATGTTTAATTCTGCTTTCATCAGCGCTTTTTGTGTTGCTGGAACTGGGCCATAACCCATGATCGCAGCAGGAACACCTGCGCTGGTCGCAGCAATTACGCGTGCTCTTGCTTTTAATCCAAGTTTGATGGCTTTTTCTTCGCTCATCACTAGTAGACATGACGCGCCGTCAGACAAGGCAGAGGAAGTACCCGCAGTGACTGTGCCGCGTGGGTCGAATACAGGGCGAAGAGTAGACAGTGACTCCGCCGTGGTTTCAGGTCGAATAACTTCATCGTGTTTGACTAAAATCGGCAGCCCCTCAGCATCGTGGCCTAGTGTTGGGACAATCTCGTTATCAAAGCGACCTTCAAGGGTGGCTTGATGAGCAAGACGATGAGAACGAGCGCCTAGCTCATCTTGTTCTTCACGCGATACTTTATGCATCTTGCCAAGGGCTTCTGCAGTCAGTCCCATCATCGCAGAGGCTTGCGCCATGTTGCGATTATATGGGTTCATGCTGATGCCTTTTGTCATTGGCACGTGGCCCATGTGTTCAACACCACCGACAAGCACTACATCTGAGTCGCCAGCTTTAATGGCACGTGTTGCCATGTGTAATGCATCCATTGATGATCCACACAATCTGTTGACTGTGGTTGCGGGTACTGTCTCAGGAAGGCCAGCTTGCAGAGCCGCGATGCGAGCTAGATTCGCACCTTGCTCTTCAGTTTGTTGCACACAGCCCCAAATGACGTCGTCGATAAGCGTTGCATCAAGGTTAGGTTGACGCTTAATCATGCTTTTCATGAGGTGTGCAGATAGATCGTCAGCACGGATGTGGCGGAACACACCATTTTTTGATTTACCCATAGGAGTACGGATAGCATCAACAATCACTACATTTTTCATTTTTGTTTCTCCCAATTAGGCGTAAAAGCTTTGGTTGTTGTTCGCACGTTCAAGCAGACTTTGAGGTATCGTGTAGAGTGAACCCAATGCTTCGTGTTTTTGCGCGAGTTCTACTAAGTTATCGAGACCAAGGCTGTCCATGTAGTAGAAAATGCCACCGCGGAATGGAGGGAAGCCCGTACCATAAACAAACGCGATATCGCCCTCTTGAGGAGAACTGATGATGCCTTCATCTAGACAGCGAATTGCTTCAAACATCATTGGTAGCATCATGCGCATGGTCACATCTTCATCGCTAAATACCGCAGGAGTAGCACATTCGCTATCAAGTAGTACTTGAGTATCAATGCTGAGTGCCGGCTGTAGACGACCTCTACGATCTTTTTGGTAGCTATAGAAGCCGTGTTCAGATTTTTGGCCAAGCTGTCCACTTTCACATAGCATTTCAATCAGGTTGACTTGAGGTTTACCTAGGCGAGCTGGGAAGGCTTCATCCATGACATCCATACAGTGTTTAGCTGTATCAAGGCCAATTACATCCGCGAGGTGTGCCGGACCCATTGGCCATCCAAAGCCTTTGCTCATGACTTTGTCTGCTTGCGCGACGCTGCCACCATCAACTAGTAGCTGGTTGAATGCTAGGAAGTAAGGGGTTAAACAACGGTTTACCAAGAAGCCAGCACAATCATTGACCACAACAGGCACTTTGCCTAATTGGAGAACGTAGTTGACGGCTTTGCTGATAGTTTCAGTTGACGTTTTCTCACCACGAATCACTTCGACTAGTGGCATACGGTGTACAGGGTTGAAGAAGTGGATACCACAGAAGTTTTCTGGCTTTTTCAGTGCCTGAGCTAGCCCACTGATCATCAGCGTTGATGTATTTGATGCGATGATGGCGTTAGGTGCCGTCTCTTCAAGTTGAGCCAGAACTTTCTCTTTCACCATTGGGTTTTCAACCACAGCTTCGATGACCAGGTCGTTGTCTGCCAGTGTCGCGTCGTGCAGTGTCGGCACGATGCGATTTAGGACATTACCCATCTCGAGTGGGGTTTTCTTCTTACGTTCGACTTGCTTGGTTAAAAGGTTGTTCGCTTCTGATAGACCAAGATCGAGACCTTGCTTGTTGATGTCTTTCATTACCACATCAATGCCACGGTCGGCACTCACATAGGCAATGCCGCCACCCATGATGCCTGCGCCGATCACGCCGACTTGTGCTGTTTTTTTCACATCAGACTGTTCAGCGTGCTTTTTCGCCGCCGCTTTTACCGCCATATCGCTTAGGAAAACATTCACCAGTGCATCAGCTACCCCGCTTTCTGCACAAGCCACGATGCCTTTTGCTTCAACTTTCAACGCTTCATCACGAGTGCAACGCGCGGCGTTGAATACGGTATCGAGAATAATGCCAGGGGCAGGGTAGTGAGGGCCTGCCACTTTTGCCACCATGCCACGAGCGACATTAACTGACATCGCTAGCTCTAGGTCATTGATTGGCAGGGCTTGGCGTTTTTCTGATTGACGTGCCTGCCAGTCCAGTTCACCGCGCTGCGCACGCTCGATTACGCGCAGCGCTTGCTCTACCTGATTTTCTTGGTTTGGTTCAATGATGCCGTCAACCACGTGATCACTTAGCGCTTTTTCAGCTGAGAAATTTTTGCCTGTAGTCAGCCAAGCCAGAGCTGTATCAACGCCAACGATACGTGGAAGACGCGTAACACCGCCCCAACCAGGCATAATGCCAAGTTTCACTTCTGGTAAACTGATTTTCGCATCGGCAGTTGCTAAGCGGTAGTCAGCTAATAAAGACAGCTCAACACCGCCGCCCGCCGCTACACCATTGATGATTGCTACTTTTGGGCAATCGAGATCTTCAATGCGGTTGTAGATAGAGTGTACCCAATCTAGGAAAGGTGTAATCGCCGCGTCACCGTCTTTAAATAGATCGCGGAAGGCTTTCACATCAGCACCTGCACTGAATAGCTTTTTTCCAGAACGAATGATGAGGCCTTTTGGCTTATCTTGTTCAAGAAGAGTAATACACGCTTCAAGCTCTGTTAGCGCGGCATTACGTAGTGTATTGACTGGATCTTTTTCAGCGTTGAAGACTAGTTCAACCGATTGCTTGTCGCCCAGCGTATTTAGGGTGAAAAATTGACCTTTGTACATAATCTGGGCTCCTTATTTAGCCAAACCAAGTTTTGTCGCTTGCTCTAGAAGCTCATCTCTAAACTCTGGGTGAGCAATGTTGATGAGGGTTTTCACGCGTTGTGGCGTCGTCAAACCACGTAGGTCGGCTGCGCCGTATTCGGTGACAACAACTTGCGTGTCGTTGCGAGGCGTAGTGATAGGTGTTCCTGTTGGAAGTGCAATGCGGATGTTTGACTCCAGACCTTCTTTACCATCACGTGTTGAAGATAGGGCCAGAATGCTGACGCCGCCTTTCGACATGCCTGCTGCGCGAACGAAGTCAAGTTGACCGCCAGAGCCAGAAATTTGTGAGAAGCCGACGCCTTCAGACGCGACTTGACCAACCACATCAACCATGACACAGGTGTTGATTGAAACGAAGTTGTCGTTTTTGGCTACTTCGTAAGCGTCGACCACATCGGCCATACCACCCATTTCAATGGCGTCGTTGTTGTGTAGGAAGTCCATCACTTCTTGAGGACCGGCTGCAAACGCAGTGATGATTTTGTTCGGCTTGTAGTTTTTTAGCTTGCCGCTCACCGCGCCCGCTTTACACATTTCCATTAGAGATTCGGTAAACATTTCAGTGTGGATACCCAAGTCTTTGCGGTCTCGTAGCGCCATGCCCATTGCATTAGAAATGGTGCCAATACCAATTTGTACCGTCATGCCGTCTTTAATGTATGGACTAACGTGCTCGGCGATTTGTTGCTCTAGTTCGCTTGATTCGCCCGCTTTTGGCGTGGCAACACTGTGGTGGCCTTCAATAATGAAGTCAGCGTAGTCAATATGAATAAGGTTATCCTTGTTGCCGATGAATGGCTGTTGGTCGTTCACCACGAAAAGGACTTTTTCTGCGTACTTCAGGGCTTCTTTGCTGCCAACACCGCCACACGCGCCTAGGCTTACGTAACCATCAGCATTTGGTGGAGTCACCTCAATAATGACTGTGTTTGGTTGTAGTTTTGCGAACGTTTGCTTGAAGTTTGAGAAGTGGAAGTTCATGACTTCAATGTTACCGCCATGCTGGCACTTGCGCTCTAGCGGGCCCATGAAAAGGCTGATGTGTTTGAAGTTCTCTTTATATTGAGGTTTTAGGAACTCGTATGGGTAAGTCATTAGACCTGTGTATAGCTCACAGCCTTGAAATTGGTTCAGGTGTTTGTCGAGTTCCTGTAGAAAAATAACTGGCATCGACAGCAAGCCACCAGCCCAGATTTTATCGCCCGATTCAATTTTTCCTACTGCCGACTCCAACGAGATGATTTTTTCGGCGAATTGATTTTTCCAGTCAGTCATAGTGACGCTCTCTGTTTTCGTATATTGAACTATTTGACATCGACTTCTCAACCGTGAAAATGTCCGATGTATCCTGCTCAATTTGATTTATGTAGGGAAGAAAGTCCGTTTCACTACATACAGCTTACTCTGTTGATGGAGGTCAATATTTGGCTTTTTGAGACAGCTAGTATGCAAGTTGAGACAGTATTTACCTTTGTGTATTGAGTCACAAATTTAGGGTGTTAAGTGATATGAATCATAAAAAATCAGTTTTTGACAACGCGCTTTCTGTCCATGCTGGATGGGTAAAGTTGTTGAAGCCGATAGGAGAGGAGTCGTTGATTCAAGCAATTCGTTGCAATGACGAAGCTAGGGTCAATGTGCAGGATTTACGCTCTGCGCTTTATCACGCGTATCAGAAAAATGAGACACCAATCATGTTGGCTAACATTGCCGAGACTGTAGAATCATTGACGTTTGGCAGCTTTTCGACTGCGCTATGGACGGCGCGAGATCTTGATAGCTTGCTGAGAGTGCTGCAGGAGTACGTGATCGTGTTGAGTGCGCCAGTGCGCTTGGTTTATAAACGTGATCGCCAAGGCAATGCCGAGCTTTGGGTGATGGATACGGAGTCGCTGGGTAACGATTCAAAAGTCAGTTACCTTGGGATCACCTTGTTTATCGCCGTGGTGATTAAAATCATTCACAAGGTGTTAAGCGATAGCAAAGTGATGCTGGATGTTTGCTTGATAGAGCATCGCTATCGCGAGGAAGAAAACGCGCTACTAGAGCAGGCAATGTGCTGCACAATAGTGGAAGGGTCACCGATCCGTAAGCTGGTTATACCTAAGCGTTTTCTTCATATTCCCCTCACCCATAGTGACAAAAATCTTCACTTTTCTTGTGTGAACCTATTGCGAGAAGAGGCGGAACGGCTGAAAAAAGATGATTTAATTCTTCAAATTTATCACTTCCTCAATAAACAGAGCAACTTAGTTGATGTAAATGGCCGTGTGATTGCCGATGCGCTGAATATGAACTTACGCACCTTAAATCGACACCTTTCACAGCAAAATACCAGTTATCGAGGGGTTATCGAAAAGTATAAGCTTGAAAAAGCGCTACACCTTCTTGATGCCGGAAAAGTCAATATGACCGAAATCGCCTACCAAATAGGCTTTTCAGACTTGAGCACTTTTTCGCGTGCGTTTAAGAGATGGACGGGCGTATCGCCAATGTCAATAAGGCAAGACACTAAGATGAAGGACGCCTGATTATGATTCATATCAAAAAAAATTGGGATGTCTTGAACGGTTAATAAGATGTCCTGTTTTGCCAAGTAATGAGCGTGGAGGGTTGTTTTAATACTCGCAGATTCTGTCACTAACTATTTTGGTGGCATACCAATAATGTGGAGTGTTATATGTTAAAACAACAGCACAAAATCCTTTTTGAGCCAATGCAGATTGGTTCATTAAAACTGAAAAATCGCTACTCTATGGCGCCAATGGGCACACTGGGTTGTGTCGATGGTGACGGCGCCTACAACCAGCGTGGTGTTGAATACTACGTAGCGCGCGCTCGTGGCGGCGTTGGCTTGATCATCACCGGCGTGCAAATGGTTGAAAACGAATTGGAACAGTTTCCAATGCCTTCTCTTCCTTGTCCTACCAACCACCCAACAGCGTACATTCGCAGTGCCAAAGAGATGACTGAACGTGTGCATACGTACGGTGCGAAAATCTTTGCTCAGTTGACCGCAGGTTGGGGACGCTCTTGTATCCCAGGTTTTACCCCAGAAGACAAATCTATTGCACCTTCTGATGCACCAAACCGTTTTGATCCTTCTATTCAGCATCGAGAGCTAACCACTGATGAAGTGAAGTACTTTATCGGCAAGTTTGTTGAATCGGCTGCGATTGCACAAAAAGCAGGCTTTGATGGGGTAGAAATTCATGCGGTGCATGAAGGCTACTTGCTTGATCAGTTTACGATGGAATTCTTTAATCAACGTACCGATCAATACGGCGGCAGTTTTGAAAACCGCTACCGTTTCGCAGTAGAAATCGTAAAAGGCATTAAAGCGATTTGTGGTGATGATTTCCCAGTATCACTTCGTTACTCAGTCAAAGGCAACATGAAGGGCTTTGGCCAAGGTATTCTTCCGGGTGAAGTGGCAGAGGAAGTCGGCCGCGATATGGAAGAGGGCCTGAAAGCCGCCAAGTACCTTCAAGATGCTGGCTTTGATGCGTTGAACGTGGATGCAGGCACTTATGACTCTTGGTACTGGAACCACCCGCCTAACTACTTTGCACCTGGCATGTACAAGCCTTACTGCAAGGCAGTGTCAGAGGTGGTCGATATTCCAGTCTTAATGGCAGGACGCATGGAGAATCCTGATTTAGCTGCGCATGCAGTCAACAATGGCATCTCTGATGGAATTTCACTTGGTCGCCCTCTGCTGGCAGACCCAGATACCGTTAACAAGATTCGTCGCGGTCGTTTTGAAGAGGTGCGGCCTTGTCTCTCGTGTCATTTAGGTTGTTTAGGCCGTATGGCAGAAGTGGGCAACTTGTCGTGCGCTGTGAACCCAAGCTGTGGCCGTGAAGAAGAGTTTCGCTTAGCGCCAACCCATCGTAGTCAGAACGTGGTTGTTGTTGGTGGCGGTGTCGCGGGAATGGAAGCAGCACGTATCGCTTCAGAACGAGGTCATAAAGTCACGTTACTCGAAAAGTCACAACAACTTGGTGGTAACGTGATCCCGGGTAGCCAACCACCGTTCAAACATGATGACAAGCTATTGATAGAATGGTTTTCTGGTGAGATGGAGCGTAAGAACGTGGATGTGCGTTTCGATACTACGGCAGATAAAGAGACCATTGAATCGTTCAATCCAGACAGCGTTATCTTTGCTACGGGTTCTCGTTCCGTGAAACCAAAATGGTTATCAGGTCAAGATAAGCCACATGTAATCGTTGCAGAAGACATGTTGATGAATCCTGACAAGATCACAGGAGACAAAGTCACCGTGATTGGTGGTGGTTTAGTTGGTGCTGAGGCAGCATTGTGGATGGCGCAACAGGGTAAAGCTGTGACGTTAATTGAAGCCAGTGACGACATCATCGGTGGTCCTCACGGAACTTGTTTCGCTAACTATCAAATGCTAAAAGAGCTACTGGTTAAAGAGCAAGTGACAGTGTTGACTTCAACTTTACTACAAACTATCACTGATGCAGGTGTGTTGGTTAAGAGTGACTACAAAGAGATGGAAATTCTTTCTGACCATGTAGTTTTAGCTTTAGGCTATAAGGCTGAAGATCACCTGCATGAGGCGTTGGCTAATGAGTTGGACGTGGACACTGTGTTTAACATTGGTGATAGCCAGAAAGCTCGTACCATCATGACCGCCATCTGGGATGGTTTTGAGGTTGCCAGAACACTTTAATTGTCTCGTCCTAAAATACGTTGACGATTTTTAGTAAGCCAGTAACGCAAGTTGCTGGCTTTTTTCATGCATCTCATTTGGCGTATTCATACCTAGGCTGAGATGTGGCCTCATTTCGTTATACGTATATATCGACTCTTCAACAAGCGTTTTTAACTCATTAAGATCTTTGCACTGAGTAAACAAGAACTCTTGTTTGAGGATACCATTGACTCGCTCCGCTAACGCGTTTTGATAACAGTCCTACCCATCCGTCATTGATGGGGTTATATCATGCTTTTTAAGCTTCTCTTGGTAAAGGCTAGAGCAATACTGGAGCCCTCTATCTGAATGATGGATTGTCGCATGACAATAACATCGAGTTTTTACCGTCATATCTAAAGCCTTTACAACGTCGCTCGCTTTCATTTCATTACTCACTTCATACCCCATGATTTTACGACTGAAGGCATCAGTAACCAATGACAAGTAATGAACGCCTTCGTTCGACTGAACATAAGTGATGTCACTCACTAGAACCTCTTCTGGTTTAGAAGGAACGACTTCTTTTAGTAAGTTCGGATGCTTTTTCATCCAGTGCCTACTGTTCGTTGTTTTCGTGTAACTCCGTTTCGGCTTAACGAGTAAGCGCTCCTCCCTGAGGTAATCAAACAGAGCATCACGCCCAAGTTTTATTCCCTCAGCTATCAGCTTAGGTTTCAATAAAAAATAGAGCTTACGAGTGCCTAGCCGGGCCATGAAGCGCCTTAGTTCAAGTACCATTCCTTTCACAGGAGCAAGCTCAGCCTGACGAGCTGTCTCGCGCTTTTCTCTCTGATAGACACATTGACGAGATATATCGAGTAATGAGCAAGCTTTACTTAAGCTTACTTTTCTCTCTTTTTGAAGGCTTCTTGCTCCTTCGCTATATACTTTTTTCTTAGCGATATCCCATGTTCAGCGTCAAGAATATCAACAACTCTGTTGAGAAGAAGGCATCTGAGACGTTCATCTTCGAGCTCTTTTTCAAGTCGCTTTATTTTTTGGGCGGGCGTTTCATTCGCTCTCGGTGATTTAGGCATCGTGTTCTTCCTTGGACTGGTAGTCCAATCCATTTTGCCATGCTTTCTTAACCAAGTAAGAACGGTCGAACGACCTTGTATGCCATAAATTGATTGGGCTTGTTTTATAGGTCATGTCGCCTTTTTCGATGGCATCGACAACCTGTAATTTAAAGCCTAGTGTGTAATCACGCTGAGTGCGCTTAACGTAGTGTTTATTTGGAATGGTCATCATTAGTCCTCAATGTGTAAACACATTTCAGGACGGGACAAATCATTAAATAAAAGACAGAAGCAGCACTAGGCTGCTTCTTTTTTGATTTCGAGTTCCAATTTAAGTAATGCAAGAGCCTACCTAAGCAAATCGGCTAAATAAAATTACCCATATTTGAAAGTGGCTTTCTTTCAGGTGTTGGTTGAGCAAAACTGTGCTTTCACAAAAATATCAACATATGGTTATTTTTTGGTAACTTTATGAAATTAAAGGAATTACATATCTCACTTTATGGTTGTTTCAACAGATGCTTTTGGCTGAGGGTTAAATTGCCCTCTGTTCATTTTGACTCGCTGGAAAGTAAGAAGGCAGCTGTTACCAATGCTTGATAAGCATAACCTTAAGATCGGAAGTTAAACCTCTGGGCGTTACAGTATAAGTAGGACTGAGAGGGTCTTCTTTGACAAAAAAAAGCCACTTAATGTAAAAAGTGGCTTTTTTAGTTTTCTAAAATGTACATACTATTTCTTTCTTTTACAATGTTACATGTTACATGTTACATGTTACGTGTTACGTTGAAACTTGTTCATGTATCTACTGATGATGTTCTATCAGTTATTAAAGAGTAGTCTAATTGCTAGTCTTGTCAATAAATGGACTGCACTAACAATACGAGCAGCTCTTTGCATTGATTAACGGATGCCTGGCAGTGTTTGCAGTTGCTGCTGTTTTTCGAAGATAAACTCAATAAACGTTGATAGTTTTTTTGATTTAGTTCTCGCTTCATGAAACACAAGATAAAAACCGATCCAATCCGGCCACAGCACCTTACAAACAGGCACAATTTCTTCATTGCTAATGGCTGAATTCGCATCAAAGCAAGGGACGTAAATCATTCCTAACCCGGCTTTCGCGGCTTTCACGGCCTGCTGTGGGGATTCAAGTAACAAGTCGGAATTAGGGTAAATTGCCAGCGGTTTATTATCATGGCTAACTAACCAGGGTAGCCCTTTGCCTTTCACACCAATGTTAACTACCTTATGTGTTTGTAACCACGCTAAATCGTTAGTACCACTGTGCTCTTCTAACCACGTGGGAGAGGCATAAATGCCGTATTGCAACTCGAACAATCGTCGCTGCTTCAAGTCTGAATTAGATAGTGGCCCTTGGCGAAACGCGATATCTATCCCGTCATCGTAAAAATCTAGATTTTCATTGCTACCAACCAATTCGATATTGAGTTTTGGGTAAAGGGATTTAAATTCAATGACCCAGTCACTGAGTGGCCAATCAACAAATTGTAATGGAGCGGTGATGCGTAACGTTCCAGAGACCTGTGACTGGTTATCTTGCCAATCTTTTAGGGATTGATAACCCAACTCGAGTGGCTTTGTTAGAGCTAAATACTCAGTCCCAGATTGAGTTAACTGCATACTTCGCGTGTTCCTAACCAATAATGTGACACCCAACTGAGCCTCAAGATTGGCAATACGTCGACTGACGGTACTTGTTGGCACTCCCAACACGATAGCAGCTTTCGAGAAAGAACCCGTTTTAACAACGGTTGAAAACCATAAGCTAGCTTCAAGATCCATTTTTATCCCATTTTTGGCAAGCAGATGCTTACTTTATCCTACTAATGCTTTTAATCAATGACATCTATGATTAGTGACTCATTCAGAAGGAGTATTACTATGTTCAAAACAATTGCTGTAATTGGTGCCACTGGCATGCTGGGTTTACCGGTAGCAAAAGCATTCGCTCATGCTGGTTATACGGTTCGTATCATTGCCAGAGACTTATCTAAAGCTCGTGAGTTGTTTCACGGTTCGCAATTTGAATTTATGGAAGCAGATCTATTTGATCATGATAGCTTGAGTGAAGCACTGGATCAGGTAGAAGCTATTCATATCAACCTTAGTGGTAATAGCCCTGAGACATACCGCCGTAATCACATTGAAGGAACAAAGCATATTCTTCGCGCTGTGGATAGATCGTCCATACAGTTAATCACGATGATTTCAACCGCAACAGCGTACCCCCAAAATAGTTTTAGAATCGATACGTTGGCAAAGCTAGAAGCAGAAAACTTATTAAAGAACAGTGGCATTCCTTACATGGCATATTTGCCAAGTTGGTTCTTCGAGACTCTACACTTACTGGTTGATCAAGATACAGTGACCACAATGTGCAACTCAACGAAACCAATTCATTGGTTAGGCGCAGATGATTATGCAAAGGCTGTTGTTCAAAGTTACGCATTACCTAATTTATACAATAAGCGTTTAACGCTGCTGGGGCAGGAAGCCATGACAATAATCGAGGCTGCTGATATATATGCACAATCAAAAAGCCTGGCTAGGCACCATATGCTTGAAAGTGATGCTTGGGCTTATGCCAAAGAATTGGGTGATGACACTCTACTTGATGCCGTTGATTTATTATCGTACACCGAAAAAGTTGGAGAAGAACCAGACCTTGTTACTCTGGATCATCCATTGACTGCCTCAACCAGCCTATCTGAGTGGTTAATGGTAAATTAAATTTCGGCGAAAAAGGCTCCTAACCATTAGATCTTTCATTTAGGAGCCTTCATTGTTAAATAGAAAAATTTCTTGCACCATAAACATCAATAAAGAGCTATACAGTTCATTTCCATTTTAGACATGGGTTGCTTCATTGCCCTAGCTTCATTCCATGTTTTATTCTGATTGAAGGCACTATGATTGTATGAGTGATAGAACACGAAACAAACTAGAGAAAGCTCTACTGTTTATAGAAAAAAATATAGAAGAGAAAATATCGGCAGAACAAATAGCTGAGCATGCCATGTTGTCACCTTTCCATTTTCAACGTCTCTTCAGTGCTCATTTAGGTGAGTCTGTTGGTCAGTATGTATTACACCGTCGTTTAGAATTGGCTGCAAATAGTCTATCAACACAACCAACACTTGGTGTACTCGATATTGCACTGAAATCAGGCTTTGAAACTCACAGTGCATTCTCGCGAGCATTTCGTCAGCACTTTCAGGTGAGCCCTAGTGAGTTTCGTTCTCACCCTGAGCATATTCGAATAGGGTTGGATGAATCACGTCCTTTCCTAAATACTATTGCCGCAAAGAATTTAGCACCAAAGGTTGAGCTTAAAACTTTACCGACCTTGTTTTATCAATACAGTGCAACGTCAGGAACGATCAATGGGACGTTTCTGACCCAAGCTCTACAAGATGTTTCGAAGGAATTCCAGCGATTAAGCCAAGAGTCACAGCTGTATGGTTTAGTGAGTGCTTTTCCTTCCAGCCCACAAAGTCTTAACGATGAACATGCCCAAGTCCTGTACGGAGCACTTTTTTATGAACCGAAGGATCATTTGCATACCCCATATTCAAGTCGAATTGAGCAGGGGTTATGGGCTGTGTTTGAACACATCGGTCACTACGATTACCTTTATCAGACGTGGAACCATGCTTTTCGCTCTTGGCTACCAAGCTCAGGCTATGAGCTCAGAGAAGCTCTTCCTTTCGAGCTATATTTGACCTCACCAGAAAATACGCCCCCAAAAAACTGGGTAACACACATATATGTGCCGCTAAAAGCTAGCTGAGATTAAACGGCGAAAAGATAGCAGAGATTGAACAGCGAAAAAGTGCGAATGCTGGTGCAATAGATCGTAGATAACACACAAGGGAGTATCTATGACTATTCACCATATGACGGCTAGTGAGGCTTGCAAAGCGCTAAAGAAAAGAAGTATTACCGCTCAAGAAATCAAGACACACTTACTAAGTCGAATTTCTTTACTCGATGATGAAATGGGCGCTTTTATTTATCAAGATCAAACCGCAGCGTTAGATAACACCGAGTTACTAGCCGGTCTTCCCATAAGTTTTAAAGACCAATTTCATATAGAAAACCGACCTTGTAGTTTTGGCCTTAATAAAACCATACACAGTGATATCACTGCGCCTATTGCAGAAAAGCTGTTTTCCCAAGGTGCGACTTTGCTTGGTAAAACTAGCCTTCCGCCTTTAGCCATGGATTTTCAAACGAATAACCCAATACGTGGTTTTTGTAAAAACCCATGGAACCCTGATTACACGGTTGGAGGCAGTAGTGGAGGTGGTGCTGCCGCAGTCGCAAGCGGAATGAGCTTTGTTGATATTGGTACTGATTTGTCTGGTTCGTTAAGGATACCTGCAAGCTTCTGTGGTGTTTATAGTTTATTACCGAGTGAAGGTGCAGTAAGCAGCGACGGAATGCTGTTAACCCCAACATTGTCTCTAAATCATTTTGCACGGCCAGGCCCAATTGCTAGGCAAGCAAAAGACTTAGCTTTAATGTGGCGAGCACTCAGTGGTGAACATGAATCTAGTATTCCAAAAAGTTTGAATTTGGCGTATTGGCTCGAAGCTGATGACGTGCCGCTGGATACTGATATTCAGGATCTAATCACTCAAGTGATGACCTGCTGGCAACAAAAAGGTCATCAATGCGTGAAAGCTAAACCCAAGAATTTCTGCTTCAAAAAGTCTTGGGAAACATTCGGACGTATAATGGGTGATGAGACGTCGGCACTTATGAATCCTTTTACACGATGGTTGAGCTTACTCTTCGGAAACCAGAGTCGAAAACGTTCCCCGAACTTTCTTAATAATGTAATGAAGGGTTATCGTCGAGACCCAAATGAATATACAAGCGCACTGAAAGACAGAGAAGAAACGCTTCTAGATTGTCATGATTTTTTTAAAAATATTGATGCTTGGATATTACCTGTCACCTGCTGTACCGCGTTTAAACACATGGCACCTACATCTGAGCATGGTCCTAGTCGTGATTATAGAGAACCAATAATGGTCAATGGTTTAGAGGTGAATTATTTTGATGCTCTCACCGCTTTTACTACACCAGTCAGTCTGATAGGTCATCCTGTTGTAACCATCCCAATAGGTTTAGACCGGAATGGGCTCCCCATCGGAATTCAGATTGTCGGGCGCATGAATAAAGAATCAGAATTGATATCAATTGCAGAAGAGCTATCAAAGCATACCCAAATTCCTGACTGTCCGGCCTTCTGATATGCCTTCTATTAAATAAAGGTTATTAAGAATCATGAATTCACAGTGGTGTGATTTTTATTGTTAAACAACAACTAACAGGTATTTATATGCAGTATGAGATTGATGTTCAGTCGGAACATAGCGCATTGTTTTTATTGTTGAGAAAAATACTAATTGAAGACTTTAAGCTGATCGAAATAAGAAAACCGAGAATATCCACCTATTCAGATCCTTGTGGTGGAATTTGCCATATGAGGACCACAAAAAATGGCGTTGATATCGGTTTCTTAAAAGGCATCCACATGGTTGATACCTATAATCAACTGACAGGTACTGGAAAGGTGATGCGAGTTCTACCTATCAAAACGGTGGAGCTAAAAGTAATTACTCACTACCTTACTCAAGCTATAGACATCAATAGAGCAACTCGGTGATGTTCGCTGGTTGATTAGTAATGAGCTGCTATAAGCCAAGTTATCAGCCTATGTTCATGGGGACATGCTAATGGATCTATGCTCATGGTTTGTGTGCGTAGACCAATTTCTATAGATCAGTGTTCAATGTTATAGACCTATATTTTATAGGTCTTTGAATTTTTATCACTGGCGCTGTTGAGCTAGTTTTTAGTCAGACCATTTTGTTTAGAACTAAACATCTAGACTCAGTCAGCGAGCAAGGTTGCGAATGGGAGAGGCGTGCGTTGCAATAAAAGGACGTGGGGAGAAGGGCTAATAAAAGCAAAGCAGGAGTTAGGGGATAGTACAATCTTCATTCAAAATGATTCTTCTGATGTCCATCAGCAACACAAGTTAGCCGAAACGATTAAATCTGTATTTCCGAGGATTGATGTACATTATATCAATGCTGGCGATGTAACACACAAATCACTGGACGAGTGGGATGAGGAAGGTTTTGATCGTGTAATCAATACAAACTTAAAAGGTCCTTTCTTTCTAATTCTCTCATTATTACCGATATTATCTGACTCAGCCTCTATCATCCTATGTGGAAGCGTTTCAGCCCAAATAGGTCTACCGAAAAGTAGTGTTTATTCTGCAAGTAAAGCCGGACTGATCTCCCTTGCCAGAACATTATCTGGGGAACTGAAACATCTAGGTATTCGAGTTAATACGCTGAGTCCAGGACCAACGCAGACAGAGGCTTTTGATAAATTTGGTTTGCCTGATTGTGAGAAAGTAGCTTTGATTAACCAAGTTAAAGAGTTAGTCCCGCTAAAGCGTTTGGGAACACCACTAGAATTGGCAAAAGCGGCCGTTTTTCTCGCTTCTGATGAATCCGCTTATATGCTTGGTTCTGAATTACTGATTGATGGCGGCGTAGGGAATTTATAAGTGTTTTGTGGTGAAATCTTCTTGTGAAAAATAGATTTGACCACAGCTTTCGATGCTTCCCATACGCATTCTTATCCCACAATAGCCTGACTTTTACCTGTGGCACTTTCCAGTTCGAAAGTGCCCCTTTCTGAGTTGCGAGCGTTTAGCTATTTGGTTCTCTAAAGCGTAATTTGATCTCCTCTTCCTTATACCTAGATCTCTAACTCTCTAACTCTCTAACTAAATTTGCTAATCCACTACAAACTGCTGTGTAAGGTTAGGCCTATAAATATCACGAAATTATCGGCGTCATTATTTTGCCATTGCAATGTTCAATGGCAAATAATGATCTGAGGTGGGGTGTGCCCCTAACTGAAGTGTGTTAACCCACTATACGTCTCACCAAGTAAAAGTGTTTTTTACCGCGTTGAAGTAACCAGTACTGGTCGAACAACGGGAAGTTCAAGTTTGGGTTTTCTGCATCAACTTTCTCGCCATTCACACTGATGGCGTTGCTGCCAATTAGTTCTCGGGCAATGCGTTTTGATTTGGCTAAGCCTGACTCAACTAGAAGCTCGACCAAATCTTGCTCAGCACTTTGCATGCTTGGTAAGCCATCGAGCTCCAACTGTTCCAGCTCGTTCAAGCTTAATTGCTGCACGTTACCGCTAAATAACGCTTGAGTGATTCGCTTTGCACTTGCTAAGCCTTCTTCACCGTGGACAAAGCGCGTCATTTGCTCTGCTAAGATACTCTGTGCTTGCGGTTTGCCTTTGCTCTCTTTGTCTTGTACTTCAATCGCAGTAATCTCATCGCAGCTCAAGAAGGTGTAGTAGCGCAGGAAGTGGTAAACATCGGCATCTTCCGCAGATAACCAGAATTGGTAGAAGGCGTAAGGTGAAGTTTTACTTGGATCCAACCACACTGCACCACCTTCGGTTTTACCAAACTTAGTACCATCAGATTTGGTGATTAAAGGTAAGGTTAAGCCAAAGACTTGCTCACCATTTTGACGGCGAGTAAGGTCAATGCCACTAACAATGTTACCCCATTGGTCATTACCACCGATTTGAAGACGGCAGCCGTACTGACGGTTTAATTCTGCGAAGTCGTAAGATTGCAGCAGTGCGTAACTGAATTCGGTAAATGAGATACCTTGATCTGGGCGTTGTAAGCGTTGTTTAACTGACTCGCGGCTGATCATAGTATTCACGGAGAAATGTTTACCTACATCACGGAAGAAGTCGATCACGTTAATCTGCTTCATCCAATCCGCATTATTTACCATGATCATTGGCTTGCTGACTTGGTTATTCATCAACTGTTGAATTTGGTTCGATAGATCTTGCACCCAACCCGTGACGGTCTTTTCTGAATTCAAGCTTCGCTCTGTGGCTTTAAAGCTCGGGTCACCAATCATACCGGTCGCACCACCTATCAGAGCGATTGCTTGGTGTCCTGCATCTTGAAAGCGCTTGAGCATAATCAGTGGCACAAGGTGACCGATGTGTAAGCTACCAGCTGTGGGGTCGAAGCCGCAGTACAAGGTTTGTGGCTCAGATAGCAGTTGTTGAACTTTGTCTAAATCGCTCGCTTGGGCAATCAAACCGCGAGCTTGTAAATCTTTAATCAGTGTCATCGTCTTATCTTTATCTGGTTTGGTTGTATTCAGAATAAAAGGCGATGCGGAATCGAGATATATCCCTAAAGGGATAGTTTGTTATCTTGCTTGAGTGATTAGGTGGTTGAGAAACAACTGAAAGAACTCGCTTAACGACGAGACATTCAATTGCGTGTAGATGCGTTTACGGTGGTTTTTCACCGTGCCTTCTACTACATCTAACTGCGTAGCAATTTCTTTGCTGTCATAGCCTTGCGCGATTAATGCGGCAATTTCTTGTTCTCTATTAGTGAGGACTGTTTGTCCAAAAGATGCCAATGCAGATTTAATTGCTGCACGCATTTGTCCTGAATAAGCGTTAGGGCTGAATACTGGCTCGGCGAGTGTAAACTCGGTCTGTTTCCAGTGCTGTTGGCACAAAGACTGGATAATGGCGAAGTAAGATTTAAGCTTGGTTACTTGAGGTTTAATGAAGCGTTTATCGTCTTGCATAAATCCCAAGTAGAGCATCACCCAGCGTGTCGGTTCGATTTCGATCAGCATGCTGATTTCGTCCTTCCAACCAGTTTGATGGTAGAACTGCTCACAGTAGGCTTGGTAATCGAGATCGTTACGCGCGACATCTTTGCCCACCACATCTTTGAGTGTAAAGATGCCTTGTTCTTTGTTCGCGTCCAGTTTCTGATAAAACGGGTCGTTTTGAAAAGATGTGGTGAGATAACGTTGGAACAGTAGCTCGCGTTCATTTTCAATCGAATCAAACAGATAGATAGGGTGTTTACCTTCGCGGTAGCCGAGGATCACCGCGCAATCAAAACTCAATACTGAAGCAATAACGCGCATGAGTTTAGGTGTAAAGCTTGGTGAGTTAAGAGCAGAAATTGTTTCTGAAAGTTGAGTGTTGAATGCGTCGTTAGGCATGGTGATTCGGGAGTTCGGTATAGGTGAGATAAGCATAACGCAACAGGCTGTTACCCCCAAGTTATCTGTATTGGATAAATGAATCTGGCCCCTTGCATGTCATGCTGAGTGCATGGTCGCAATACTTGAGGTAATCCGAAAAGTTAGATTGTGTTGTGGTTCGTAACGCGTTTCTGTCCAGAAACGTGTTGGAATCATCCTATTTTATGTGTGATCAGTTAGTGATTCGTAAGCGCACCACAACCCCCAAATTCTAATCGCCGAGTATGAATAATAAGATCAACTCTCCAACCAATAGGAGAGTTGAAATGGCCAAACGACACACCAATCAAGAATGGCAAGCCCTGTTTGAACAATATGAAAGCAGCAATATTACCCAGCGCGTTTTTTGCGAACAAAATGGACTGAGTTTATCCACGTTCTTTGCAAAGCGGCGCCTGCTTCAAGTTGCAACCCCGTCGGCGTCAGTCGGCTTTCTCAAAGCCGAAGTCGTCGAAAAGACAACAAAATATCAGGCAGTCCAGACACCAACACCCAACATGACACTACTTGTAAACGATATTGAGTGAGTATTCCGCAAGGCACGCCCGCGGCCTATCTTGTTGAACTCATTGGAGCATTGTCATGAAACGCATGATCAGCGCCCCAGAGGTTTACCTTTATCGTGAAAGCGTCGACTTCAGAAAGTCCATCAACGGACTCGCAGCGATTATCGAAAGTGACACCAACTTACTTTTGGGAAGTGGTGCGCTGTTCCTATTTACCAATAAACAGCGCGACAAAATCAAGGTGTTGTATTGGGATAAAACAGGCTTCGCCCTTTGGTATAAACGCCTTGAGAAGCCAAATATAAGTGGCCTTCAAAGGCGAAAAATCAGGTATTTACCCTAACTCAATTTGAACTCGACAGGCTGCTTTCTGGTTTCACGATTATCGGCCACAAACCCGTTGGAATAAACGATTTTACAATGACTTAAACGATAATAAAGCCTTATGCACCAAGCGTTAATGGCATGATTTTAGTATAATAAATGCCATGAAAAAGACGCCTAATATCAACCCGGAAAGTCAAGATATTGCCGAGCTACAAGCGATGGTTGAGCAAACACAAAAGGAATCGCTATGGAAACAAGAGCGTCAATCCTTACTAGAACAACTTAAGCTTGCCTTCGACCGCCAGTTCGCGAAACGCTCGGAGGCGTTAAAGCCTTATGATGAATCTCAAGGTGATCTCTTCAACGAAGTGGAATGTGAAGCAGCTGAGGAAAAAGAGGTTGAGGTGACGACAACCACCACAACGAAGAAACGCTCTTGCTGCAATCACAGTCTGCATAAAATCCGCGAAGGCCGTAGTGAGAAACTTGAGTTCACGCCAGCGGTACTTAAAGTGTTGGAATATGTTCGTCCCAAATATGCTTGCCGCCAGTGCGAGAAAACCAAGGACAACAGCCATATCGTTCAAAAGCCAGCACCACCGTGCATCATTCCTAAAAGCTTCGCGACAGAAAGCTTGTTGGCCAACATCTTCCTTGGCAAATACCAATACGCGATGCCACTTTATCGCCAAGAATCCCTGTTTCCGCAGTCGGGTATTGAGTTATCACGAACCACCATGGCAAGGTGGGTTATCCAAGTCAGCGACAAGTTCACTCCACTTTATGAAGCCTTGAAAGAGCACCTACTTAAATAAGTGGTGGTTCAGGGGATGAAACGTCACTCAATGTGCTTAAGGAAGATAAACAGTGTTACATGTGGCTTTACTGCTCGGGGGCGGACTCACCTGAAGCGGCACTACCGAATGTAAAAAACATCGCCTTGTACGACTATCAAAACAGTCGAGCGAGGGCGTGCCCTATTGCTTTCTTAGGTGACTATAATGGTTATTTACAAACGGATGGGTATGCGACTTATGATGGTCTTCACCACGTAACGAATGTGGGTTGTCTCGCTCATGCTCGGCGCAAGTTCATGGATGCGAAAAAGCTTCAAGGCAATGGAAAGAGAGGTAAAGCTGATAAGGCACTATCAAAAATCCAGAAGCTCTACGGGATAGAATCACGCTTAAAAGGTACGTCTGCCGAAAAGAGAAAAGCAGAGCGTCAAGCGTATGCTAAACCGATACTGGATGAGTTTTATGAATGGATGACGACCCAGAAAGTGATAGCGTCTAGCGCACTGGGTAAAGCGATAAAGTACACGATAGGGCAATGGCCAAAGCTCATTGTTTATATCGACGATGGTCACATATCTATCGACAATAATCGCGCTGAACGCGCAACTAAGCCACTGGTCATTGGCAAAAAACTGGTTGTTCTCGGCTACTCAAAATGGTGCTGACGCGAGCACGATGCTTTACAGCATCGTCGAAATCGCGAAAGCCAACGGCCTTATCCTATACGATTATATGGTCAAGTGCATGAAAGAGTTGGCGAAAGCAGAGCCACTGCTACCTTGGAACTTCAAACACAAGCAATATCACCCCGTGGGTTCATGGGGCGGATACAGTGATTCTGTCGTATAGCTGACTTGTAGCACGTTAAAATTATCTGCGTACGGTAAGTTGTTTATATAATTTTCCGATTTTGGGCGATATAACTCTGTTTGGGCTTTGCTGTTATAATATCCACGTTCAAAAGATAGCCAATGGAACAAACAAAAAAGCAGTACTTTGTAGTAGAATTTAGTTTTTTATTCTTCCTTTAACTGTAAAACAAAGTGTTTTCGACGGGCATCGTCTGTAAAAATGATGCGACTGTTCTTGGTATCAAAATACCACCTAACTTTTCCATCAGAACTGTCCAAGAGAGAGGCCAAAGACCATAAGCTTAAAGATATGGGGGTTGTTAGTGTATTAGGTGGAATTGGCATTGGGTAATTAATGGATGAATGTACGTGATCTTGCGTAAGACTAAGAGTTGTGAACTCAGATCCGACATGTTGTTTGATATGTAATCGAGCCTTTTTTACATCATTGGCAACATTGAGGCTTTCCAGTGTAGCTTTCAGATTGTGCGCACTAAATGAGTGGAAATACTCATCGTCCAATGAACGAAATTGCTCGGCAAAGCTTGAAGCATCCCAATGCGGCTGTGTTTGTCTAAAGGCACATTGCCATTGACCTCGAGAAAATGATAAGTGGGATTGACATATATCAATACGAACTAAACCTGAAATCTGACTGAGCAGACCAGTTAATTTGCTAAGGGCAGACAGATTAACGTGTGCCAAGACCCCGTTACATACGCCTTTTTGTGTGTCGTATTGGATATCAATATCTTGGGTTGAAAACCACTGATATTTCCGTGAGTACAAACTTATGTAATTGAGTGAATCCGTTATTTTAGGTTCTAAAGTCAACTCTCTGTCATTCGATGTGATGTCACTGCCTTCCTTAGCCAGTTGCTCAATTAATCTGAGCTCTTTGAAGAGCGCCACAGCGTCCACCTGAAATGAACACTCATCACCATAAAATATAAAGTCATATTCATTGAGTTTTCGATGCTCGATAACTTGAATGCTGTAACGTGTCGCCGCCATATTTGTGATCTTAGGTGTGTATATTATTTCCTCAAAAATTGACATTTGCGATGGGTGATCTTCTTCGTAGGCTGCAATATATATTTCCTTTTCATTTGGCAGTCCTAACCACACAGGTTCTTTGACGCCTACCTTGTTTAATATTGACACCAATCCTTTTCCAGGTAGCTCTAAATAGCGGTTTTCTTGAAGAGTCGATTGTAAGATTGGCCATCGATAAGTGGCATAGATACCGGATTGCACAGATAAGTGTGTGTTGATTTCAAAAATTTGTTTTTTAACATCGATACGCACACCAAAATATATGTGGGTAGAATCACTCCCGATAATAGCGCTGACCATGAACTCTAATAATTTAATTCTTGCATTGGCTTCTAATACGAGACTGTTACGACATTCCATCAGTGCTCCTTATTCTTTACGAAAATTAGGAAGTCAAAATAATCAATAATGTGTTTAATAATAAGTTCAAGGTGGAGCCATAACGGCCACCTAAGCCGATAAGGGCGTATTGCAGCAGATAGCTTTTCACTGGTTTGGACGTCAAAAATGCCTGCGTTAAATTTTTGTATTAATTTTTCCCACTGAGCCCAAGGTGTTGAGTGAGAGTTCCCCGTCAATTTTATTGTATTTGGCAGAAGATTGAGTGAATGGTAAACACCCAACGCGTTATGTAACTCTCGATATTGGGTAATATCGTCCTTGTGGGTGAGTAAACTGAGAAACTTTTTGTATCGGTTTTGCATTCTTTTAATGCTGTTGAGAGGCTCGGTGTGCCATGTGTCTAAATGCAACGACAATGCTAGCCAGGCGCTTGATTGATTGGCTTGGGGGATAAATATGGTTGGAGTCTTTTGTGTGGATTGTAACCACGCAATCAAAGTATTGTTGCAGTCTTTATCGTCGGCGTGACAATGCATTTTGACTAGTTCAGCCGTGTAAACTGAAAACGGTAGGCTACTTCCAAAAGGAGGAGCATTGTCGATGAAAGTTGGCAAAATATCGTAATTAGTGCCCGTATCCCAATGGTGTTTGACCCAGTGTCGAAGAGAGTCTAGATGAATAATACCCGTTAGGCTTCTGCCATTTTCTGACTGAAATAATTGCTTTTGACGCTCGAAACCATAATTTGAACCTGAGGTCCAATAGCGAAGCGCTGCTTTGTTGATGGTACATGGTTTTGAGTTGATTACGATGGAAGTCATCGAAATGGCGACAGAAAATGAGGAATCGAATTACGGTACATTGATCATCGATGTTATTGAGTGCATCGAGAGCATATTGGCATCTGGCTTCAAACTCATGAATGGGTAAGTTTAATACTCCATCGCTAAATCCAGCGATTTCAATAAAACGACGAATGGCCGAATGATAAGTGAGAAGTGAACCCACTGCGAGTGCGCGCTTCCAAGGGGATCCATGTAGAAAAAGGGTCGTGATCCAGTGAACGGGTAGTGCAAATGTCCAGTGGTGCTTTTCACTCTGTAATTGTGTTAATGCAGACTTACAGTGATTAGCAGCGGCACTCCTCCTATCTTGAGTTGGAGATTGCAGTGCAAATTGGTTCAATATTCTTCTAAGCCGTTGATGAGCGTTTTTTATTTCAGTCGTATTTTCAATGGTGAGAGTGGTATCCCAAATGATTTTATCTGTATTTAGGAATGTAGACGATGGGACGCTAGGCTTAGGGTTTTCGGTCACTCTTCCTGTAAAAGCTCTCAAAAAAGTATGTGACTTTACTGAGTGATGCTTTGACCAAAGGTGGTGAATTCCTGCACTTCGGTCTAATAGGAACAAATTCTGTACCATCGTCTCGATGGATAGTACCTCAATGTGTGTTGCAATGTGAGGCGAACATTGATGTTGAGCGAACCTTTTCCAGTCAGTTAGATTTTCTCTAAGATACTTTCTTCGACGTGAGGAGCCTAATTGTTTCATGGTTAATTGTACGCGCCTTAAAGCGAGAATTGCCTCTTCAACCACATAGATACGCCGAGTTGAGTTGGGGAGTAACGCACTGACGACTGGGTATGTGCCGATGATAGTTTGCCATGCATCATGAGGCAGTAAAATGAGTGATTCTAACTCCTGTATCGAGCTCAATTCACATCGATAGGCCACGGTCAATATCGCTTGACCTAGGCTGGCACTCTCGATATTGATAAAGCGTGAATTAGTGGCATTGGATGTTGGGTGAAAGTTAAGAAGACTCTCTTTTAACGCCTCAATAAGCCCGATGGGTGGGGTAGTGTCATTGATTAGCGGTTTTTCATCTCGAAGAGGCATAGAGACCGTTGCTCTTAATAGGTCTGGGTGTTGCTGCTGATGACATTCATACAAAGTATCGAGTACATGACCGGTGGCATGTAGTTCGTGCGCAGTTTCCGCTTGCATAGCCAGCGGCTTTGCGACTTTTTTTAAAAGGTTTTTGGGCAATTTGATATTCTTGGAAAATAGGCGTGATTCCATTTTATGCGCGCGATGAATGACAATAATGAGTGCATCTCTGATCTCTACAGGCTCAGCCGCCGGTAGCCCAGCATCAACTTTGACAATCCACTCATTTAGGCTCTCTATCATGTGTAACCCTCACTGCGGTATTGACGCATTTTTTCAGTGACAATAGCATCCCATTTTTCTACGCATTGCCAAAATCCAGTGGTCCTTGAGGTTGCATTGCAATGCTTGACTCTTTTTTGCATACGCCTTTGTATCTCTACCGAAGAGCTTATAGAACACAATGAAAACTCGCCCAAGGTGTTCTGTCCGCGTTTGTAGTGATTCATTTTCTGATTGAGTTCACTTTGTTGAAACTCACTGTGGGTTTTTAGTGCTGTTTGAATTATGTGATGAGCACACAAGTGGCGAAGGCTGCCTGGGTCAATAGTCGCGAGGTATTTTTTACTTAACTGGCTAATGACTTGGGGAGACATCGCTTGCCAAAGATCATCAATCAGCACAGACAAACAGGGGTCCTGAGAAAGGCGATAATGGGGGCTGAGAGTTTGAGAAAAATACTGATAGTCCTGCAGCAGCACTGATAACTCTTCAGATAACACAAGTAGCCTTCTTTCCTCATTGTGGTGTACCCGTTTATCTTGCACTACCATGAGACCTGTACTCCACGCGCAGTCTTTTCCAAGTGGGTATGGGGCGTTGATGGGGCGTAGCGCGAGTTCAGTCGCAGTGCGGATATGCAAATACAATCCAAGCCGTTGGGAGTATTCTGCGTCGGAGATCGGCCTATTTCTGCTTATTATTGGTGAGAGCAACTCTTCAAATAATTCACCAAAAAGCGTATCTCTGAGAGTAATCGCACTTCCGAATTGTTGATGAAAGGTGTCACCAAGAGTCGAACCGCTATCTGTTTGTGAAGACCAGTCAAGCTCGTTGGGGACGCCAACGAGTGTAATAAAATGAAACCAATGGCGGTTCAGCAATGATGAGAACGCGGATGTTTCAACATTTATGTAGTGCATAAGCACGCTGCCATTTTGACTCAAGTAGTCTCCCCAGACCGAAGGCAAAGATTGTGCGCAAAAGTGTTGAAAGGCATGGAAGAGAGCATTTGGGGTCACTTTAAAAGGAAAGAGTGTTTTGCTTCCTTTTAGTAACGTTGAGATCCATTGGTTTTGTCTACTAGTAGACATCGCTAGCGCTGATTCAAGTGGGACGTTGTGTCGTTTGATAGGTGGTAACGCTCGTAAAATAAGATTCAACAGTGTCCCTATTGGCCAAGGGAGTTTGAGTTCAATGTAACTTTGAGTCGAGTAATACTGTTTGGCTCCTAGCAGAGCTTGCTTACCTTTGAATAAGTGGCGAGTAGATAATCGAAGCGAGGATACGCAGTCTCCTTTTTTATCAAGAACATAGGTAATACAGGAGTTTTCTGGGGAGCTGCCCAGTTTATTAGCTTGATTGAATAATATAGGGCTGCAATTGATGCTCCCTAAAAACAAACGTAAGAAAAAAGAAACCAATGAACACGATCTTCCTCAGAAAGTCGATTGAGTTGATTACCAAAAAGTTCGGGGCAGTAATGATTTAGCCAGCATTGCACTTCAGTCGGTGTCAGTACTAACATACTCATTGGCAGTTTTTGGTTATTTCGTGTAATAGCATTTTCTACGCCCACTCGACTAAATTGATATTGTCTCTTTGCTTGATCGTGGGTTAATGAAGGTGAGACGTTGAATGTGGGGTCTTCTAATTCATAAAAAGCACTTTTTTCATTGCCATCAGTATCCACTGGGGTACAAACGGTGATTGATTGCCCACGCACTGACGTCATGATGTCTTTGTATTCATTGTCACTCTGGTATGGTCGGTATGGCTTTCGCTTTCGAATAGAGTGAGTTGGGGTAATAAAGTAGTGACTGAACTGACGTAACTCTGCGTATGAGAGGCATAAATTAGATAGTTCAATTAGAGAGCACTTTTCAATGTCCTTAAATGTAAATGGTTTCTCTTTAGATAATGCTCGTCTTGCATTATCAAAGTTCAATAACTGTTCATAAGTAAAATTCTCAATGCAGAGTTGCAATCGTGCTAGAAGGTAAAGCCAAGTATGTATTTGCTCTTCGTCAGGCATCGAATCGATAAAAAGCAGTGTGCTGTAGAGTGGGTAGTCGGTGAGGTAAGTGTTTAATTCAGACCGTTTTGCATTACATGGGATCGTCCTGATATTTTGATTGTTAATAGGCACACTATAAGTTAGTTCATCAATGCACTCTTTCAGTCTAGATATCTGATTTCGCTGTAGTTGGTTAGGGTGGGGTGTAAGCTCAACATGAATGTCTAACCAGTGATGAATGATGCTGTGGTACGAATCGACAAACAAAATGTTTGCTGGGGTAGGGCACAATTGCCACAAGTGATTGAGGCTTACCCGCCTATGTTCAATGAGCTGAGTGCTTGATAACTCGGGAGATAGGAAACATAGATAGGCACCGGATTGGATTAAATGGGTTGGAAATACGTCAGGTTGTTGCAGAAACCACATATGAACCTCCCTGTCACTCGATAGCGTCATTTTCAGGTATTTGTCGCGTCGCGTTTTCCCATGTGAAGCCATTGGGTGGAGTAAGTTCCTACGGAAACGTCTCGTGTGATTTTATTAATTGTTTACGATGCCGAAGTAACAAACTACGCTCACAATTTAGCAGCTGGGTCCACTGCTTTTGGGTTAACCTAGGAAGGTAGCGACCATTACTTTGCTCTTTCCACTTCTGTTCGAGTCCGTGGAGATCTTTATTATTCATAGAAGAGAGATGTTTCAGAATGAGGCGCGAATAGATATGTTGCTCAACGTCAGCAATAGTTTTTGCTGATTCAATGGTGAACGAGGTGATGAGTACCTCCGGAAAGTGAGAGCGAAGCCAGAGAACTTCATCAAGGTACTCGACAGGATAGAGTTTCCTTTTGTATTTAACGACTTTAATTGGGCTGATGTGGGCGATAGGAAGTCTAAAACGTCTGCATGCTCAGTGAGGCGATTCAAGTGACGAGCGATTTCATCATTTGGGTATATCGCAGCTTGGATTTCTAATGTTTGAACTGAGACTGTCTTAAGCATAAATGCCTTTACTTAACAGTGATTTGTAATATTGATACTATCAGACTTATTAATGAGACATGAGTGGTGTTGATTGAATTGTGACCATGATGGAAAAAATTTGTTGGTAGAATAGAAAATGGTAAGCTTTATGTGCTACATCGCCACCAAAAGTGCGGCATAAATGCAGCGTAGAAAGTCAGGATTTTGCTTAAACCTGATAATTATTGTTTTTATTTTAAAGCCCTAATTTCGCCCCAAACAGTCATAAATGCTTTATAACTTGTTGAAATGTAATGTTTTGTCGTTGTGCTTCGTGAAATGTTCGAAACGTGGTACAAGATGGCTTCACTGATCCAATCGGGTTTAGATCTAACGCCAATCATTACTCACCACTACAAAGTGGATGATTTCCAGAAAGGCTTCGACATGATGCGATCTGGTATGTCTGGTAAGGTAATTTTAGATTGGGAATAGTAGACATAGCTCTGTCTTACACCGTAAAGCCCTCTAGTTTTCTCCGATAAAATAAAAGGACGCCTCGACTAAAATCGAGGCGTCCTTTTATTTACTCAATAGAAGATTTTTTTAGAGGCTTCACGATTAACTCACACTGACTTTTCAACGCTTCTTAACCAGTACAGTTAAAAGCACAATGCGACTAATAAATTTCGTTAGGAAATAGAATGTAATGAAAAACACGACTAACGACTCAATGGTGAAAATAGAAAACCTCATTGAACGCTATCAACCAGAATTTGAGAATGTGGACTCTTCTGAAATGCAGGCGTTCTTGAAGGAAATTCAGAACCTTGTCGCAAGCAATAACACCTTGATCCTTAAAAGTGTTGAGGATGTATTGCCACTGCATTTTTTCGTTGATGACTACCAACGTGGCTACAAATGGTTGCCGCAGCAGGTGACGGAATTACTAAACGACATCAATGAATTTGATAGCAGTAAGGGTGAGTTTTATTGCCTTCAGCCTGTTGTCGTTAAGCATCATAGTGCCTTGAATACAGGTGAGAAAGGACGCTGGGAATTGATCGATGGTCAGCAGCGTATGACTACAATTTTTATGATCTTGTCATACCTTGAATATAACGATAAATACACCATTGAATATCGAACTCGTAAGAGCAGCAGTGTGTTTCTTAATGAGTACCTACCAAGCACATTGGCATTTGAGCAATGGGATGACTTTATTGCCAGTCAATCATCCGACAACACTGCTGACGAATCTCTGCATGCGGCTGATCTTGATAACGTCGATAACTACCACTTTTATACTGCTTATAAAACCATCGCGGCATGGTTTACGCAGCCAGGCGTAGAGAAAACCGTATGGCGCAATAAGCTGCTCAAACACACTAAGTTCATTTGGTATGCAGCACGTGAAGAAAACGAGTCGGTAGATCGTTTACAGTCGATTGATATCTTCATGCGAATTAATAGCGGTAAGATCCCGCTAACCAATGCCGAGCTTATTAAGGCGTTATTTTTGAACAACGTCGTAAAGCAAGGCAAGAGTGAGATAGCATTGTTCCGCCAGTCTGAGCTGGGTTTACAGTGGGATATGATCGAACATGGTTTACAAGATGAAGAGTTTTGGGCGTTCTTAAGTCCATCGAGTCAATCAAGTGATCATACAACGCGAATCGACTTATTGTTTGAGTTGCGTAGCCAAGCAATCCAATCTGGTAAACATAACAAACACAGTGAAGCGGATGAGTTCACTTCATTTCGTTTTTACAATGACAAATTACTTGCAGCAATTGACAAAGAAAAAACCGTTTACGATCTATGGCATGAGGTGAAGCAGGACTATTACCGCCTGCTTGAGTGGTATAAAAATGACGATTTGTATCATTTAGTAGGCTTTATCGTTAGTCGAGATATTTGTAGTGTCCAAGACCTGTGGCTACTAGCGGATCGCAAGAGTAAGTCAGACTTTAAGCGTGAATTGAAAAAGATCATCGCAAAAGAACTGTACGGCTATTTTGAGAATAAAGAATTGGGGCAGTTTGATTTTGATTCATTGCATTATAACTCTAAGCGAAAGAATGTTATCTCGATCTTTATCTTGTTCAATATTTCAGTTCACCGTACTAACAAGACGCGTTTTTCATTCAAGACTTATCGTGATATGTCTTGGGATATCGAGCATATTCATGCTCAGCAATCAAAAGAGTTGGATGCGGTTAAACAATATCAAGCGTGGTACAGCGATCAGCAAACCTTGCTTGCGACCAACCATATTCCCGAGGCTCAAAAGCAACAATTGATTGAGGCACTCGAACATTGGTATTCGCAGAGTCAAAACGATCTTACTAGCCATCGTGAACTTCGAAATGTTTATATCGAACTGCTAGAAAGCGTCGTTGGGGAGATCCCTGATGATGAAGTGCATGGGATTGATAACCTTTGCCTGCTACCAAGCCGTGTCAACCGTAGTATTGGTAATGAGGTGTTTGCGATAAAGCGTGAACGTATCATCAACTATGAGCGCAAGCAGAACCTTTTTATCCCAATCGGCACAAAGAATGTGTTCTCAAAGTTTTATAGTGACAGTGTCTCTCAGATGTACAAATGGTCAGAGAGTGACAAGCAAGGTTACCGCAATGCATTAAAAGGTTGCCTTAATTACTATCTCGATGTGGAAGGTAACGAAGAATGAGCGTGAAGCAGACGTTTTGGCAACTCTTAGACAAGTATCAAGTTGAGATTCCAATTATCCAGCGCGATTATGCGCAGGGACGTGAGGACAGCAAAGCGAAGCAGATCCGTGTGGGTTTTGTGAAAAGTCTTTATTCTGTGGTCACTGAGCCTAATAGCAGTCAAGATCTTGACTTTATTTATGGTTCCGTCCACGACGATACGCTGACCCTGCTCGATGGTCAGCAGCGCTTAACGACCCTATTTCTACTTCATTGGTACATTGCTGCAGGTTGTGGACGCTTGGATAGTGCAGAAAGTAAGTTAAGGCGCTTTAGCTATAAAACTCGGGTAAGTTCACGCGAATTTGTCGATTCGCTATTGTCCTTTGGCAGCGAAATCAACGTTCTTGAATGTGAAAGTAGCTTGTCTTCTTCAATCATTGATTCCCACTGGTTCTTCTCTGTTTGGCGCAATGACCCAACTGTGCAATCAATGCTTACCATGCTTGATGAGATTCACCGTATATTCATTTGTGATTTCATTGCAGATAACGAGCTTTGGGATTCGCTGATCTCAGAAACTAACCCGCCGATTACCTTCCACTTTCTTGAAATGAAAGAGTTTTCTCTGACTGATGAGTTGTACATCAAAATGAATGCTCGTGGTCGTCCTCTCACAGAGTTTGAAAACTTCAAAGCTTGGTTACAAAGCTATGTGGATGAGCGCTCTGATCTTCAATTGAGTTAAGGCTTCTGGGAGTTGATGGATAAAGAGTGGACGGATGTATTTTGGAAGCTTCGCGACACTGGAGAATACGAAGTTGATAATCTGTTCTTGAGCACCTTTAAAAATGTAGCGCAATTAAATAGCGCATTATTGCTTAAGCCATCCCAAGGCAACTTAGAAAGTCTGGACAACGCTTGGCTGCTTGCTTGTCGCGATAATGTATTTATTCCGACTCAAGCTTACAAAGATCGTCACTGCTTTGAGAAGCAAACCTTAAATAAGGTTGGCATGATGCTGTCACTTTGTCATCAGTTGCAATTAGATCCGGCAGGCAGTCAGTCTGCGAGTGTTTGGCAGCAATGTAAAAGTATTTTTGCCGGAATACTACGTGACCGAAGCCTCCAAGACCAAGCTCGCTTTTCGGCACTTTATCTGTTTGTGCAAAAAGTGTTTGAGCTAAAGCTGGTGGAGGGCCCATGGAGTGATGAACTGATAGGTGAATTAGCAGATTGGTTAGCTGTTACTACGCGACTAAGCCTCAATGTCGCATACGACATTACCATGAACTACGTGAGCTCATCACACGCACTTAAGAGTATTCTTGATGATGTTGACGTGACCAATGTATTGGCAAGCATTGCTAAGTTAGATAGCTCAGAAATGCGATTTTTCAACGAAAATCAACGTAGTGAAGAGATTGTAAAAGCGAAGCTAATTGTTGAAGATAGTGCGTGGCGAGAGCGTCTAGCTAAGTATGAAAATCACAGCTACTTCTATTATCAAATTGGTTTTCTATTACGTGGAGCTAAACTCGAAGATGGAAGCTATGACGCAGTAAGGTTTGAAGAGCTAGCTAGCAATGCAGCCGTACTTTTTGAAGACTACTTAGAAACATCAGATTTCTTGATGCAGCGAGCGTTATTGGCGACGGGCTTGTATTTGGTCAAGCCATCGCACCGAAATCATAGCTTTTGTCGCAACACTACAGGTAATGCACGTGCTCGTTATGAGAATTGGCGTCGTGTGTTTAATAATGAATCCCTCTGTGCAATTCTATTTGGACTACTTGATAAGCTTGAGAATGGCAGTGAAGAGCTGGGGATGCGAGCGATCATCGAGAGTGCAGATTGCCATGATTGGCGTAAATACGTATTTCAGTACCCAGAAATCATCCGTTATTCAAGCGAGCGTCAGGTTCGCCTAGGTGGTGGCGAAATATACCTGTTGAAAGGCAAGGTGATGTCTGGTCGCTATGCGGGGCTAAGAACATACACGCTTTATTTGGAGCTGCAGAATCACACTTCTGCGTTTACTCACGAGGTTGAGTACAGTGATGGCATAGGCAAGCAAAAGCAACCTGCTGTGGTGTTACATGGGTGGCAAGATGCAGACTTGTATATTGAGTACCAAGACTGCGAGTTCACGTACTACCTGCGTGATGAAGACAATGAAGTGCTAGATATTGAGGTTGTGGAAACAGAGTTGCTTCTTGAATTAAAGCGCATTGCTGGATTTGTTGTAGGGATAGGGAACTAATTAAGCGATAGTTACCAACTCATCGTTTCAGGTATGGAGAGGCAAGTGATCGTAAGGACTGCGACAGAGAAAGACTCAAAGACTTTACTCAGGCTTATTGAGCAAAAAGCTGAATTTGACCGAAGTATGAAAGGCTTTACAGGTGAGATATTAACAACGGTAGAAAAAATTGAACGCACGTTATTTGGAGATTACCCATTCGCACATGCTCTATTGTTAGAGCAGGACAGTGACGTTTTAGGTTTCGCTTTGTTCCACTATCGATATTCCTCTTTTAGCGGTGAGCCTTCAATTTGGCTTGATGACCTTTTAGTCATAGGAAAACAAAGATCGAAAGGTTATGGTCATCAACTTATGCTGGCTTTAAAGTCACAAGCTAAATTAGCATCTGCTTCGCACATCTCATGGACAGCGAGTCCCCACAACAGCAAAGCCCACGACTTCTATAAAAGGCTGGGTGCTGAGGTTGAACGTATGGATGGTCAAAGACCTTATTTTCGTTGGACCGCGAACGGTTAGACTATTAATCTATTTTGCAGGTTTGCAGGTTTGCAGGTTTGCAGGTTTGCAGGTTTGCAGGTTTGCAGACTGGCAACGCTAACTTTGGCTGGGCGGCATTGTTCCTCGCGATGTAACGGACCTAAGTGTAGTTTTAAGGGAAATCAAAAATTATGGATAAAAACACTCAAATTTGGCGTCAGTATTATGATAAGGCGTTATCCCGCCCACACTCAAAACGGACTGAGTTTGCAGCTAGGGTTAATGAATCTAACCTTAAAGTCGCCATTGATTGCGGGTGCGGTACAGGCAGTGATATTCAATTTTTAGAGCAACAAGGTTTTAAAGTTCATGGCTTTGATATTAACCCTGACTCTGTCGCTATTTGCAAAGACAGGTTTTCGTCGAAGTTTTTAGTGGAAATATCGGAATCATCCTTTGAATCTTTTAACTATCCAAAGTCAGGTGTTGTAATTGCAAACGCAAGCTTGTTCTTTGCTGATCCTGATAAGTTTGAATCAACTTGGAGAAACATTAAGTCCTCTATTGAAATCGGTGGAGTGTTTGCTGGTGACTTTATGGGTTTCAAAGACAGTTGGGCTAAAAATTATCGCAGTCCAACCACACCGTTATCGGAATCCGACGTAAAGGCTTTGTTCTGTGATTTTGAAATAGTTAGGTTCTTTGAACGTGACGAAAAAGCCAAAACCTCATTGGGTAGAGTAAAGCATTGGCATACCTATTCCGTTGTTGCGGTGAAACGAAAATAGCCAGCTTAGTGTTTTCTTAGTAAACAGTTACATGAGATATTGATGATTAAAATAGATTACTTAGTCCAAGTGGTTAGTGTTCCTCACGATTTAATTAAAGCATCGAGGAATGCTAAATCTGATTTGTATGTGACTCATAAGCTCTATCAATTTCTGGTTCAATCCAATCTTTTATGGCGAGTTTGGTACATAGATGAATTTGGAAAAGTTTGGCTTGAAGTTAACCTAATCAATGATATGGGTGAACCAGAGTTCCACACAGTAGCCTTAGATACAGGTACTTATTTGACGATAAATACAGACAGTTATGAAGTTTTGAATGAACTCAAATAGCTTTAAACATAGATAACAATTCCATCAATCTATCAATGCTCGTTATTTTTAGGTTACGATGGTTTTTTGGATGATTCACAACATTCGGTATTATTGTTTACTTAGAATCAAAGGAAACCTGATACCCATGGAAAAGGTTGATTGGCATAAAAACCTGATAGATGACAAAACAATCATCACTGATACCTACAAAACCACCCAAAATGTCCGTAGATACTTTAAATCAAAATTTGGTGAGCAGTTTAGATTTGATCGTTCTTTTATGGAGTGGATGAAGAATGCAACAGGGCTGACAATGGGGCAAGCTGCAAAAGAATGGATGAGTCGTCAACATTAAACCGGTTCATTTTCTATTATTCGACTAGGAGGTTAGGGCTGTTTATGTATCAAGTCTTTGTTTTTGGCACTCTGAAAGAGGGCTTTCCTAATCATAAAACCAATAAAGGTGTTCGCCTTGGTTCTGATTATTTAACCAAAGAAGCCTTTCCTCTGTTATTAGTCGGTGAGCGTCATTCGCCATGGTTAGTCTTAGACGAGGGTAAAGGTCAGCCTGTTAAAGGTCAGGTTTTTACTGTTTCTGAGAATGCTTTAGTACAAATGGATAGGCTAGAGCGCATAAACGAACCAGACGGTTATCGAAGAGTGACTATTCCCGTTATTTGTGCGGAAACAAACAATGAGCTGGAAGTTTTTGTTTATGGCAAGCCTAAAGAGATGACAGCAAAGTCAGATATTCGCATGGAACTTTCTGGTGAATACCTTCTAGAACATGCCAATATGTATCGCAGTAGAGCTTCTTAACTAGGCTTTTAAGGTTAAGCTGCAAACTTCAACTCTGGTACATGTCGTTTGAACCGTTGGCTAAGGCTGATTCGTTTATAGTTTGAAGTTTATAGCGACAAGCTTGATTAGCAGCAGCTTAATGAATTCTGTGCTTTGCCTTACTCATTATTTACTTAGCGTATAGAGGGAAAATGGAACTTAGAACATTTGAAAAGGAAGACTATAACCTGTTAATAGGTTGGATTGATTCAGATAAATTGAATTATCAATGGGGAGGTCCAAACTTCAAGTTTCCCTTAGATTCAACCCAAATTTGTAAACATTGCTCGCAACCTGAAGTATCCCCTTTTATCTTTGTGGTATCAGGTCAGAACGCTGGCTATGTTGAACTTTTCAAAGTGTCAGAGTCTCATTTTAGAATTTGTCGAGTGTTTGTCTCAGACCATTTTCGAGGACAAGGCATTTCAAAATTGATGCTTAGCCAGCTAACTGAATTAGCAGAAGAAAAATACAATGCTAATTTATTGTCCCTTGCAGTCTTTGAACGAAATACAGTTGCAAGAAATTGCTATGAATCACTCGGCTTTGTAATAACTTCTTCTGAAAGCGGTACCCGGATCTTTGAAGGTGAGACTTGGTCTCTCCTACATATGGAAAAGCGTTTATAGTGAAGCACCGTCAGACTGCCAAACTCGCTCAATGTTTTAGTCGTTCTAGTGTTTAAGACACAGTTCCTATGATCTGGTGTTGATTGTGCTCCCAACACTGACATGATCATTATTTAATGAGGGAATATGAAGTATTTATCTATGATAGCCACCATGTTATTGGTTGGCTGTACCACAACTCCTAGCTTTCAAATCGAAGTCGATAATTATCAGTTAAAGCAGAATGTTTTTCTGCTGGTTCATGCTTTTGAAGGAGAGTGGGAGTGTGATTACAATTCAAGTAAAGCCGCATTTAGAAAAGAAGCAGAGGCTGTGTGCTCTGAAGATTACTATTTTAGTAGCCCAAAGGTAACTGACTCAGAAACTAAAGAGTGGGCTAATGATTTGCTAAGACGTTCGGTTGCTCAATGCAGTATCGACAAGGTCTGCGGGTGTTTTGTTGAAGTAACTTGCAGATAAATATAGCAAAGAATTTAAAGTAGGTTATTAAACGCGACAGTAGTCTGCTAATCATTTTTAATAAAGGAGGTTGTAATGGAAGGTATTCAAGAAAGTTATTCGTATTTAGCATCGAGATGGACACGAGTAGGTGCAGCATTTATTGACTCCCTCATCCTAAGTGTTGTGATGATACCTTTAGCTTATTACAGTGGAGGCTTTGATGACCTTAGCCAGAACCCGCCAGTTGAAGCGCCATTTTCATATCAAATTCTAATGGCAGTTCTTGGTTTTGGATTGTATTGTGCGGTCAATTGGAAGTTTCTTTCTGAGTCTGGTCAAACAGTAGGCAAGAAAATACTAAAAATTAAAGTTGTTTATTTAGATGGCTCTCAAGTCACAGTTCAAGATTTAGTTTTTAAACGTTATGTATTTATGATCACACTTGGTTATCTACCTTGGATTGGCGGCATTCTTACCATGGCAAATGTTCTAATGGTTTTTGGTAAGCAAAAGCGAGCAATTCATGATCGTATCGCGAAGACAAAAGTAGTCATCTGCTAATTGTTTGATTCTTAAGTGCTGTCCTAAATTAACAATTCATGGAAGCACATTTGAGTTCATATTCCATACGAAGATGAGAACAAACGTTAAGTGGCTAATGTGCTTTTTTACAGTGTTACATTTGCCTTTTTCGTTAACAGGTAGCTCTAAATAAAACGGTCTCCAAATAGGTAATTTTTAAAGCATTCGATACTGAATCTTAATGCTTGGCATTTAGGCTGGTTTTTAAATGGATTTTTTAGTAGCTTCGAGCATCTTTTAGCTTAGCTCGTTATTAAAATGTGTACTGCACACATCAGGATATATATGAATTTTGAAACGTTATCAGAACAGCAAATTCTAGACATCGCAACCCCTATCATGGACAACTTAATGGAAGCATCTACTAAGATTGATCATGAAAATCATGTTCGAGACTTTACTGATCGAATGAAGAAAATTGTGTCTAAAGAATACCTTCAAGCGGTTTGTGAACAATATCAAGCTGAAAAAGGGTTCTTTAGTGACCGAGAAGTAGTGGCAGTGTTTAAGCGTCCTGATTCAGCGGCAATTGTCTGGAAACAGTCATTTACTAAAGCAAAAGGAGAGTTTGTTGCCGAAATGGTCTTGGTAGAAGTGAATGGGAAGTACCTTTGTGACCACGTTATGGTGTTCTAAATGTGCTTCAGGATAAACGACTACTAGCAGTGAGAAGTGTTTATATAAAAAGCGTCATTCATACAGCATTTAGAGGAAATGATTTGTGCAAAACTCAGTCGATATACAAGAGCAAGTTGTCTTCTCAATTAGAGAGTTTGTGAACTCATTTAGCGCAAAAGATAACGTTGTGGCTGATATGACGACACTCGTCAATGTGACTGACCAATTACCGCTGGCACATTTTGATTTTTGGGAAAGGCTAATCCGTTCTGAATTTTCGAATGCTATTGAGCAAGCTCCTCGATATCAATGGATGTTTCGGTTTAAGCCCCAGCCAAGAAAAATACTGACTTGGTTAGATGTAATTAGTTGGGATGGACATGAACGAGAAAAAGCGTTGAGAACCATTTCTTGCGCTGCTCCGAATGCGTTTTTCTTTACTATGGTTCTTAGAAGGCTTAATGACTGGGTTCCTCAAGTTCGTCAAGCTGCTAGGGAGCAAATTCTAAAGATAGCCGAGCAAACTTCTCCTCAAGTTGTTGCTGATGCGATAGCTATTACCATTGTAAATTGGAGTTCTTGGGAGCGAATTGAAAAAGCTGATAGGCAAGCGTTATTACAATTAACTAATAGGAAAGAAGTAGTTGAGATTCTAACTAGAAAATTAATAGAAACTACTTCTGGTCCAATGCCTTCTCTGTTTTCTCAGTTAGGTCGAACTAGCGCTTTTGATGAAAGTCTTTCTACTATTGCTCAGAATGCTATTCAACCACCTCTAAGAGCTAAAGCTTATCGTAGCTTGTTTGAAAGGAGGCTCGTATGGAGTGAAGGTCATCGATGGGTATGGACTGACATTCGTTATTGTGAAGGTAGAAAAAAACCAGCTGTTTTTGAACGAGAATTGAAAGTATCGCTGCCATTTATCGAAATATTAAATCAATCAGCAAATGATCGTTCACCTACTGTTCGTAAAGTAGCAGCTGAGTTTTTAATCAAAGAGTTGGAGAACCTTGGAAGTGTATCAAAATATTACGCACTTCAATTCGAGGCTGATGAATCTGAATCTGTCGCAGAGAGAGGAAGATTTGCATTGAAAAAGCTGGATGATGCTTCTGGTAACGTTCTCTCTTAATTATCAGACTAAAAACGGTTTATAATTTTGGGGTAGATTATTAAGTTGACGGTTCTTTAAATTATTTGGTGCGGCGATTGTTAATAGCGAAGAATTTGATGATGAGGATAAATATGGCTTTATCGACGAGGAGTTGCAGGGCTCATTGGTGCAGGTTTACCAGATTAATCTAATTTGTGGCAAGAAGAATAGGCAGCCAACGAAAGAGAGCCGAGGCTTAATTCAGGCGTGCTTTGATAGTTTAAAATAGATAAAGTGTCCCAAGCTTGTTGGGACACTTTATCTTTAAGCGTATTGAAATGCTTTATGGGGCGCTAAGTTTTAATAATTGACCGTAACTTTAAAAACTAAGCTAAACCTTAAACTTGTTGACCTGGTCGCTGAGTATTTGGCTTTCTTTAGCCATAACAGCAAAAGACTCAGTTGCTTGGTTAACCGTAGCGACTATGCTTTCACTGCTATCAGCGATAGTTTGTACATTTTGAGTAATATCATCACTTACACTACTTTGCTCTTGAGCTGCAGTAGCAATGATGTCTGTTTTTTCTGAAATTGAAGTGATGGCTTTTTCAATCAGAGTTAAGCTATCACCAGCTTTACCTGCACTTTCAATGGTAGCGTTAGAGCTTGCGACACTTTGGTTCATTACGACAACAGCTTTCTTTGCACCAGCTTCTAAGCGCTCGATCATAGCATTGATTTCGCCAGTACTTTCTTGAGTGCGACTTGCTAAAGAGCGCACTTCATCAGCGACAACGGCAAAGCCTCTACCTTGCTCTCCTGCACGTGCCGCTTCAATAGCTGCGTTTAGTGCGAGTAGATTGGTTTGCTCTGCAATCCCTCTAATGACTTCAAGAACGCTACTGATCTGATTGACGTCTTCATTCAATTTTGAGATCACATCTTCAGCAGTATTCACATCATTAGACAGCTCTGAAATTTGATCAATGGTGTTATTAATCGTGGATGATGCCGAACGTATTTGTTCATTGGCGAGCGTAGAAGAGTCCGCGGTGTCTGTCGTGCTTTCACTTACAGCATGCGCAGCATGTTGCATCTCTTGAACTGCAGTCGCTACGGCTTGGGAATCACGTTGTTGGCTGCTAGTGGCGGTAGAGATTTGTTGTGTTAAACCTCGAACCTGATTGAGCTCGAAATCTAAAGCGTCACTGGTTTTTATAACAAGAGAGACAGTACCTTGTATCTGCGAAACAAAGGTATTGAATGAATCGGTCATTTCACCCAGCTCATCGTTGGATACCTTAGTCACACGTTGAGAAAGATCTCCTTCACCAGAGGCGATATCTCTAAGTGCTAATTTAAGCTTATCGATTGGGTTGATTACCGTTTTGGTATAGAAAGCGAGAGTCGCTAATGAAATGATAAGAATCAACGCAATACTGGATTCTAATGTGCGTTCTGCTGTAAGTCTCGCCTCTTCTATTTCGACTTCAGTAGCCGATATTTGAGCCTCAATAGCATCATTTACTTTGTTTAGATCTTTTCTTGCTTGTACGAAAAGGTTGAATGCTTTGTCACTATTACGCTGAAATTCGGAAGCCCATTCAGACTTATTTAGCATACGAATATTCTCGTAGTTACTGAGCCACTTTTTGCCTGAACTCACTAAATTTGATACATCGTTTTGATATTGATTGGGCATCAATGACGATATTGCACGCGTTTTTTCAAAGCGAGGAACCGCCTTGAGTGCATTATCAGTGAACTCATAGTCATGAATGGCAAACTCTTTATCAGATCGAGAAAGAATGATGCCTGATACAGCGTAACTGGCTTGATACATATCTCGATATGCATCGTTCAAAACAACACTGGCTCCAAATAGTTGAGCCAACTCCTCACTGAGATCAGACTGTTTCCAAGAATATTTTATGTTGAAAGCTGAGCTTATGCAGAACACAGTAAAAATGATGATCAGGGGGAATCTAAGCTTATTTTTTATGGTGATATTATTTAACATGATTATGCTTCCTTATGCTCGTTGCAGCATAAATAAGAGTTGCATAATGCAAACCGAAATAATATCTATTTGGGATGCATATCACTAAGATAACCATATAAAACATGGGTTTAATCTCAATCGATCAAAAAATGATCGGTCGATCCAGCTTGAGTCATATTATTATTTGAACTACTTACTTCTGTGTAGCCAGAAGTAGGTAGTGTAAATTGTATGATGTGCATAACAATGGATACATGCTTGTTATAAGATAGCTTATATAAATTGATTTCTTGGTTATTAAATACTTATGCGTCACTCAGACTTTAGCTTGATCCCAACATTTATTGCCATTTATGAGCAAGGAAGCTATACGGCAGCAGCAAAAAAAATGAATTTGAGCCAGTCAGCTGTCAGTCAAAGTGTTGTGCGATTACGAGATTTATTTCAAGATCCCCTTTTTGTTATCGATAATAGAAAGGTTACTCCAACACCTTATGCTATTGATATTTATCCTGAACTATCTAAAGCGGTCGATGTGATTAAACTGACGACACCGCAGCATCGTCAGTTTGACCCTGCTACTTTCTCACATCATTTTTCTATTTCATCTTTAAGTGTTTTTGGCTTAAATTTATTACCTTCGTTATCCAAGCTTTGGCTTAAAACTGCTCCTAATGCAAAATTACGTATTTCTCCACTTGTCAGTAATAACCAAGATGTAATTTTGAGGAACAAAGATTTTGATGTGTTATTAGATATTGAGCACAAGCAGTACCCGCATTTATGTTCAAAAGTACTTATTGAAACAAAGGTAGCGGTGATCTGCCGTGAAGATCATCCAAGGCTAACGGGTGACAGCATAACGCTCGATCAGTACCTTACAGAAAAGCATGTTGTACATAGTTCTGAAGCACAAAAAGAGGCTTACTTGGTTGGTAAAGGAGTGCAGTCAGAAGACATTCTAAAACAAAGAGATGTTGCTTGGTATGCAAGTAACATTCATGAATTTCTGCCTATAATTGAACAAACCGATTGCCTAGGAAGTATCCCCATAAATTTTATTTCAGATCGGTATTTGCAGTTACATGGGCTTAAAGTTCTCTCTTCTGATTTATTTCCTGAGATTTTTAGAGGGAGCATGTATTGGCATAAGGCAAGGGATAAAGATATTAAGCACCGTTGGTTGCGTGAAATGCTTATTAAAGCGTCAAAGCTATAAAGGAAAGTATAATTTTATAGGGTTAATTATATTTGCATGTTATCGGTTGCAACTTATTTATATGTAATATTTATTTTAGTTTGTGATAATTATTATTAATTTTAAAGTAAATGATTATTCTAGTTTCTTATCTTAATAAATAAACCGCCATTAACAGGTTTAATTCCTTCATCTAACATTAATGGTAATAGTTTAATTGTGTTAGTTGATTAATTTTTGAACATGTCTGATTTTTAGTCAATTTTATTTTTTATCATTTCAATTTTATTTCTTATTTTAGCTATAAGTAAACTACCGTTGTTGATAGAAGCTATCTGCATGAATATAAGTGATATCTTTATAACTAAAGTTTTACTCAGTACCCTATATGGGTGATGAAACCATACAGCTATTAAGGTTAATATTTTATTAAATGAATGTAGAAATGCTTGCCCTATCTAGCAGGTTCCATGGAAGCAGGGAATGAAATGACAATGAGTACGTATCCTATAGAAATAACAAGAACGTTAGGAATACCATTCAAGCAGTTCGAAGAACAAATACGGAAAGATCTCGGTGCAGTAGGGATAGAAAACATTGTAATTGTGATATTTTCAGATTCGAATAACCCAGAACTTAAAGTCATTGAATCCATATCAGGGCGAATAAATATTAGTGCTTGTATAAACAAACACCTTCAAAAATATTTAAATACGAGCCTAATTCAAAGGTGTAAAGAAATTAAAAAATATGAAGATAAGTTCGTTAAACAACCTATTTTCGACCATGAACAATTAACTATCAGTCACAGTCTTAGAACTTATATGCTTAGAGACATTGTGGCTTATGGCTTCCAATTTACCTTCATCATGCATAGTTTACGAGAGCTGACTTCAATAGAGCTTGATAAGTTACGAACCATCTGTGACATCTCCACTGCCTGGGCAAATTCATGGTCCGCTCACCATATGTTACTGCATATATGGGACAACTTAATAACCAGTAGTGATGTAGTTGCACAACCGGACTTAACGCCTTCAGAATTAGAAGTCCTGAAGTTAATTCTACAAGGTTGGAGTAGTACTGAAGTCGCTAATATCAGGCAAGTATCAAAAGAAACAGTAAGAAGTCAGATTAAAAGCATCCTGAATAAATCTCAGTGTAATAGTCAAAACCAGCTTATTGCCTGCTATGGGCATAATAAGTGGCTTGGGTCAGCACCATTTGAATCAATATGACTATTTTCTTAGGATAGGAGGAATATATGAAGCATGTAAGAAGATTTATTAAATATAAACATCAAGTTATGCTTATATTAGGTGTATATATAGTGTTCTTACAATTTGATGAACAGCATAACCAGGTTGTTATCGATAATACTTTCATCCACGACTATCATGCATCTATCTTCTTTTTTATATCTCTATTTTTTTGGCTGATTGTTTACTATTTAATGATCCAGTTTTCTCAGTATTATCAAAATTCTAAAGTGCAACTTGAAAATGATCCTCTTACTGATTTGAAGAATCGAAATTTTCTGAAAGGAGCAGACTTTAGGATTCAGAAGGATCTAAAGACCAAAGGCTTCCACTGCATTGGTGTGATAGCTTTGGACATCGATTATTTTAAGCAGATCAATGATTCATTAGGACATTACATTGGTGACTTGGTATTGATTCGTATTGGGGAGATTTTGAAGACGAATGTTAGGCAGTATGATGAGTGTTATCGTGTTGGTGGGGATGAGTTTATCTTGATCATAAGAGCACATCATTATGTTGAACTCGTTGATCTAGTGAACCGCCTGCAAAACTGCATTTTGAAGGATGCTTATATGTGTGATATTTGTCTTCAGTCAGTAACCGTATCTGGTGGGTTAATTTATTTAGAGCCCCATGAAGAAATTCATAATGCGATGCTTAGAGCTGATGACCTTCTTTATGTTGCTAAGAGATCAGGACGCGGTCAGATACATCATGATCCAATTAATATTTAAGTCACGCAGCTAAATGGCTAACAGTAGTGAACAACTCTTGTTCGTAGATCTAGTTTAGGAAAAATTTAGACCTTACTAGTTTATACTTAGAGTGTTACGTCACTGGATACGAACTTAAAATACCAACATTACTATTGAATGACCTCATTTCTAGATTTTATAGCTTTTGGTAATATGCTTAGCTTTAAGATTAAATTCTGCTGTAACAATGGATCCGTTGTCTTTATTTTCCTGCGTTTGGAATAGAAATTGCTTTTTAAACGAAAGCTATTTTCTACTTTTAAATACGCACTTGAATATCGCATGTTTGAGGGGCAGTATTACCCATTGATCGATTGATGGAGCAATCATGATAATTATCGAAAAGCTCAAAAACACACATTTTGATTCAGTGAAATCTATCCAATTAGAGGAAGGACAAGTCAAGTTTGCAGGCACGGCAAACGAATTCTTACTGGATGGAAGTGAGACTACTCATCTGCATGTCATTAAATTTAATCATGAGGTTGTTGGCTTCTTTAAGTTAGATACTGCCTATTCGGGAAACTATGAATTTTGTCCAGAAAATAGCCTTGGATTAAGAGCATTTGCGCTTGATAAAAACCAACAAGGGAAAGGCTTGGGTACTGGATCGGTTAAGGCTTTGTTTCCTTATCTAAAAGCTCATTACGCACAATATGACGCTATATATTTAACCGTTAATTGCAAAAATCCGATAGCGTTCAGTTGCTATGAAAAAGGTGGTTTTGAGTATGTTAATGAGAAGTATTTAGGCGGTGCGGCAGGTCCTCAATTTATTATGCGCGGCAACATTTTATGATAAGTGGTTGATCTTATTGGCGAATATTTGGACTCGGTAATGGTTATAGATACACGCTGGCAATTCGATAAGTCAATGAGCTCTGGTTCAAACATCACTGTATGGTGGTGAGTAATGGAGAAATAAAGTGGTCACTATTAGGCAATACCAAGAATCAGATGCTGAAACGCTCTGGAACATTCACTTTCGCACGATTCGAAATATTAATATTCAAGATTACTCACAAGATCAAGTAGAAGCTTGGGCACCAGAGCGATTTGATTTATCAATTTGGATGAATAAAGTGACAAGCTTATCTCCATTTGTCGCTGAAATTAACGGGGACATTGTTGGGTATACCGATTTACAATCTAGTGGACTTATTGATCACTTTTTTTGCCATCATGAATATCAAGGACAAGGTGTCGGTAAGGCTTTAATGGAGTATGTACTGAAAACGGGGAAGCAACGAGGATTAAAACGTTTCTATTCTGAAGTCAGTATTACCGCTCGTCCTTTCTATGAACACTTCGGTTTTAGAGTCGTTAAAGAACAAGAGGTTGAAGTGCGTGGGCAGACATTAAGAAACTTTGTGATGGAGAAGCGCACTTAGATCATAATCAAGATTCTTAACTCTTGGCATAAAATAAAAGGCTAACACATGAATGTTAGCCTTTTTGAACGCGAATTATTTCTAGGTACTTCTAATTAACAACCGTATTTATCGAAAATATAGCTTTCAAATTGTTGGCACATCTCGTCGTTCGATTGTGTGTTACTTGCCAATTCGGTGCTGCCATCCACAATGGTAATTGAAGCTTGAAGAGGAGAGATTTCAGAGCGTTTTCTAGAGTTTAACAGCTCAATTTTCTGTTGTTCAACTGCCCAAGCTTGCTCCGCAGAAAGGTTACATTCATCCGCTAAGTATTTAGCGTTGAACCCTTCCCCTGTAAGGCGTTGAATGGTTCCATTATGATTTATGCTATTACCCGCATGCCAGTAATGCTCCGCCAGCAATGGACCAATCTCAGGGTTGTCAGTAAGGTAACCAAACTTCTTAGTGAAGTAAGAACGGGTTTGGTAAACCGCCATATGAGCCAGTAAATACCCTTGATAAGCGCAAGACGCTTCGTCAGATAATAAGTGAGGAATCGCCATTAATGGGCGAGGGCTGCACTCTAACGCTAAGATCTGTTGCTCTGTATCACGAGCAAGTTTCGTTACACGTTCAGGAGTTAACTCGTCATCGCTGAGCAAGTACAATGCACGCTCGAAGTAAGGCACTACCAGAATGCTGCGTTCTTGGAAAGCTTGGAACGGTTGTTTACTGTCGATCATCGCTTTGATGATTTCATCAGGAACCGCTTCACCTTCTGAGTTAATTGCGTATTGTTTCAGCCAATCCGCATCGTTTAAAAGGCTATCACAGAACATTGATTGCGTTTCTGCGTATGCCATAGATGTAGGTGCAAACTCTTGAGAGAAGCATGGTGCATTCATTTTTACGTTAGCAAAGTGCGCGGCATGGCCACCTTCGTGGAATAGGGTGTTGATACCGTCATACCCACTGCCAACTTGGTCTGGTTTAGCATTACTCGTAAAGTTAACTTTTGCAGCAACCCATTCACCTTGATCGTAAAAAGACGGGATAGGTCCATGGCAGAACCCATTTGGATACTTACCTTTACGGTCAAGCAAATCTAGAGTCAGTTCCGCATCAGAATACGTAATGTTTAGACGACCAAACGACTCAACCCAACGGCGTAATGATTTAGAAAACGGAACGTAAGGGTCGAGATCACGCATCACGTCTCCTGCAAATGAAAAGACAAAGTTATGCCCTTTCAGTGCAGCATCGCCTTTGCTTTGCGCTAAGTTATTCAAGCTATTTTGGTGGCTATCGCGAGTGCGTTCTTCAAAGTCGTCCAAAATAGTGAACAGCTCAGCAGTGGTCATTTGTTCTGTTTTGACGATTGAATAATCGAAGAAAGTCTTGTATCCCAGTGAACGTGCAAATTCATTACGGCGTTTTACAAGTTCAAGGAAACCGTTTTGAAGTAACCATTGCTCTAAATCTAAGAAAGCTTGATGTGCAGACTCTCTAACTGATTCATTAGAATTGGTACGAATTGCTGAACTAAGTACTGGCAAAGAGCCTTCAACTGACTGACCTTCCTCATTGGTGTAGGTCATGATGTGGTTTTGTTTTTTCTCGAACAATTCAGCTTCAAATTTGATGAGTTCTGCTTTCAGTGTTTGAGACTCTTCTGATTCGATTGCGTGAGCCTGAAATGTCGCTAACCAACCTTGCAGACCTACTAAAGTACTTTGTTTTTCAGCTTCGTCTTGAAGTTGTTCTGCTTGTTCAATTTGATGCTTAATTTCTTTTATTTGGCTAGCAGCACTTAAAAATTCTGTCCATTTGGTTTGGGCTTGGGTAGAGCCATCATGGTCATCGCTGATGCCCATATACGTTTCCCAGAAGAAGTTTTCTTTGGTTCTGTGGATTGATAAATAACGTTGATTGAGATCGTTTAGGTATGCAGTAGCAGTCATCTTGTTCCCTGTAAATTGACGCTTAATATTGTCTCCATTATGTCATATTAAATAATAATGATGAGTGAGAAAGTGAAAGTTGTTGTGAATGCAATTGTAAAGAGGTTTTTACTGGGTTTATGTACATAGCTTTACATTCGGTATCACCGAGAAAATGTCTATTTAAATGATAATCTCAATTTAATAGGCTCGATATTTTTCACCTCAATAATTTCATTCATCTTGAGTTTTTGCGTATTGCATACGGATTTGGCGAATGTTATTCTATTCGAATAATGGTTCTCAACGTGACGGAATACGTTATTCGGGATTTAACCATCGATTAGATTGATTAATCTTTGGGTATAAATCAAGCGGGCATGTATGCCCGTTTTTTTTATCTGTAATTATCTGTGACTTATTTATTGAAATTGAGCGCGGGACTATCCAATAGGCTTTTCGAAAGAATATAATCAGTGTATCGCCCCTTTAGTTTTCCATTATGAAATCTTCCTTGTTGCAAGCCTTCTTTTCTGTAAATAGCCGTTGTCTATCTTTGCTATTACTTTGTTTTTCTTCATCACTACCTGCTGCCGAGATAGAGCCTTGGTGGCTTCGCCATGTCTTTAACACTGCCCAAGCTCTACCCGAAGCCAACAGTTTGCTTAATGAAGTTGGGCTATTCGATTGTGGGGAAGAAGAAGCGACCTTATTGTGCAGTGATGAAATTAAATACTACAACGAAAAAGTTTATGTTGAGCTAGAACTTACAGATACTAAACAGACCGGAAAAACTGATGAAATTACTGTAACTGAAGAGAAGTTGTCTACCAAGTTTGTCAGTGTCGTACGCTTTAATACGATTTTTAATGCTCATACTTATACGATGCTTCAAGCAAACTTACGACGAGATGGTTTTGTTATTCAATCCATCGTTATTGGAAACGAAGTGTTCGATGTGGTCAAAGAACTTGCCGCTGCGAAACAGCAGAATGAAAGCCCTCAATCGGTAGATACAAAATTAATCACATTTATGAATCAACGTAGGCTTGTTAGTGATCAAGCGAGCACTTGGATGACAGGAAAAGATAGCTCGCCTAAAGTTAGATTATTAAGGGAAGGATCAACATTAACTCTGGAATTGTTTCGAGAAGCGCTTTAATTCCGAGAGCTGCTTTTAATAAAGCGAGATTCACATTTTTCATGAAGGATTCCTAGTGACATCTTTTATACGTTGAGCCTTCGGTAAAACAAGCATAGGATAATTGCATTATTGATAAAGGAGACAACCGATGGTTGCAAAAGTAACGACAGCACCGCAAGGTCCTGAGCTGTCTGAATTAGTCCAAGGTTATTGGCGAACAGAAGAATGGAATATGACGTCTCAAGAGCGTCTTACTTTTCTTAAGCAACATATTGATCTTGGTATCACTACGGTTGATCACGCTGATATCTATGGTAACTACCAATGTGAAAAGTTATTTGGTGAAGCATTAGCGCTTGAGCCTAGTATCCGCGAGCAAATTCAAATCATCACCAAGTGCGACATCAATTTATGCGGTGATCATACGCCAGATCGTAAGATTAACCATTATGATACGAGTGCTCAGCATATCTACCAATCAGTGAATAACTCGCTTGAGCGTCTTGGTGTGAATGAAGTGGATGTACTGCTTATTCACCGCCCAGACGTTTTAATGAATGCTGATGAAGTTGCTGAAGCTTTTACTGAGTTACACAAAGTCGGGAAAGTGAAGCATTTCGGTGTGTCTAACTTTTCACCTCGCCAATTTGAGCTTTTACAGTCACGTTTAGGTAAACCATTAGTCACTAACCAGGTTGAAATCAACCCTCTGAACTTTGAAGTAGCTCATGACGGTACATTAGATCAACTCCAAATGAATCGTATCCGCCCGATGGCCTGGTCTTGTCTAGGTGGCGGAAGCATTTTCACTGGCACTACTGAACAAGCGGTGCGCGTTCGTGAAGAATTAGAAGCAATTCGAATCGAAATCGGCGCAGACAGCACTGATCAAGTGATTTACGCTTGGGTGAGACGTTTGCCTTCAAATCCATTGGCGATTGTTGGCTCTGGGAAAATTAAACGTGTCCAAGCTGCTGTTGATTCTTTAAAAGTAGAGTTAACTCGAGAGCAGTGGTACCGCGTGTGGGTGGCTTCGAAAGGTCACGGTGTGCCATAAACTGAAGTTTATTTGAATGTAAATAAAGCCAGCAATTGCTGGCTTTATGCATTATGACCTTTGTTTATTACGAGCTCTATTTATTATGTGCTTTGCTTATTATGAATAGGGTGGCCCAGTTGCAATAAGATATTCAAGTAGTTCATCTGGCCAATTCACACCATTAGTTAAGTCTTTTGTTCCTGAGACCATTTCACCATCGACAGCGTTATAGAGTAAATATGCAGCGTTTTCTAAGCTGCCTTCAATGCTGTAAAAGTGGCAATAAGAAAAGTAGTCGCGCGACTGGTGGATCAGAAACTCATAACCGGCATCTTTCGCAGTTTGAAAGTTATCACCAGAGACATTTCCTCGGCTATTACTCCCTCCAGATCTTGGGTTATTCCCATAGGTTTTATCTTCATAATGATCGGAGTTAGTTATCTCTTGTAACAATACGTAGCAAGATCTGACATTGTTTATATCGCGGCGACTCCCTCCTCGGCTATTTTTTACCGGGAAGCAAGAGCCAGAGAAGTTGGAATAGATACCATCAATATTAAATGAGGATGTGTTTTCCCCTTGAGGCTCTGCAGTATCTCCACCTCTCGCTAAACAAGCCGCTTGGAATAGGTTAGTACCGGTTCTAAAATTGCTTAATAAGCCTGTAGCAGCGGTCTCATTTGCTTCATTTGAGTAGGATAAAAATCGAGGCGCAGCAACAACGCCTAACACACCTAAAATAAGAATAACGATGATTAACTCAAGTAACGTAAAGCCGGAGTTATGCTTGGGTAGCTTCATGGTAACCTCCGTTAATGTTTATTATATAGTATGAAATCCCGTTTGAATTTTATCATGTCTATAACATATTGAAACCGGTAATTGATGGTTTTTGAATTACCTAAAATTTACGGTTAAATATTAAGCAGCTTTATGGGTGGAATATTTTTAAAAAACACTCATAATGCACTCTGTTTTTTATCTGTTGGACATTTCCATTGAGCACTTCTAAATTTTCTTCTATTGACCTTAAGCCTGAGCTTCTAACAACCTTAGACGCATTAGGCTATGCCCAAATGACACCTATTCAAGCATTGAGCTTACCTTCTATTTTAGCGGGTAAAGATGTAATTGGTCAGGGTAAAACTGGTTCAGGTAAAACTGCCGCTTTCGGTCTTGGTGTACTGCAAAACTTGCGAGTAAAACGCTTTCGTGTGCAGTCATTAGTTCTCTGTCCAACACGTGAACTAGCAGACCAAGTAGCAAAAGAAATTCGCACATTGGCTCGTGGTATCCACAATATTAAAGTATTGACGCTTTGTGGCGGAATGCCAATGGGACCACAGATTGGTTCATTAGAGCATGGTGCTCATATTCTAGTAGGTACACCAGGTCGTATTTTGGATCACCTTGAAAGAGGTCGCATTGATTTATCTGAACTGAATACGCTTGTATTAGATGAAGCCGATCGCATGCTTGAAATGGGCTTCCAAGATGCTTTGGATGCGGTAATTGAAGCAGCACCGAAACAGCGCCAAACGCTATTATTCAGTGCGACATTCCCAAAACAGATCAAATCTGTTGCTGATCGCATTATGCTAAACCCTGAGATGGTGAAGGTAGAATCCACTCACGATCATTCAAGTATTCAACAGCACTTCTACAAGCTGGAAGGCACAGAAGCGCGTGATGATGCACTAGAACTTCTTTTACTTCATCATCAGCCAGAGTCTGCTGTTGTGTTCTGTAATACTAAGAAAGAAGTTCAGAACGTGAATGATGAATTAAGCCACCGTGGTTTCAGCGTAACTGAACTGCATGGAGATATGGAGCAGCGTGAACGTGACCAAGCTTTGGTTCAATTCTCAAACAAGACTATTTCTATTTTAGTCGCGACAGACGTAGCTGCTCGTGGTCTGGATGTTGATAACCTTGATGCCGTGTTCAACTTTGAACTGTCTCGTGATCCTGAAGTGCATGTTCACCGAATTGGTCGTACTGGTCGAGCTGGTGGAAAAGGCGTTGCTTGCAGCTTCTTCAGCGAGAAAGAAATGCACCGTGTTGCTCAAATTGATGAGTACATGGATATGCCGATTGAGCCATCTACACTACCAGAGAAGCCAAATTCTAAACCATATCAATCGAATATGGTTACTATCCAAATTGATGGTGGTAAGAAAGCTAAATTGCGTGCGGGTGATATTTTAGGTGCGCTAACAGGCCAAGGCGGTATTGATGGTAAGTCTGTAGGTAAGATCAATTTATCAGCAATGCGTGCATACGTTGCGATTGAAAAATCATTAGCGAAAAAAGCATTGAACAAAATTGAGTCAGGCAAGATGAAAGGGCGTCAATTCCGTGCTCGTATTTTGAAGTAACGCACTCAGAATTTATCGGTCTTAAAATTGATCAAAGGTTTGACCTAGGCAACTAAGCTTAGGTTAAACCTTTCATGATCTTATAAATATCTAAAATGAAAAGTCTAAACTGAGAGTTCAGCTCTATTCATCTGGTCTGATTGAGTAGAGGTCATTCATGTGCTTTCCTGCCCCCAAGTACCAATCCATAGCCTCCTGGCGATTTGTTGCCATAATTCTTGTTGTTGTTATTTTGCCATTTTCGAAGTAGCAGACTTCATATTCAATTTCGCATTCATAATGAGGAATAGCGGCCATAACTTACCCCCCTGTGGTAATTACGAGAATTAATGCAAATTTCATACCGTAAATTGTATTATTGATCGCATTTAATAATTATATTTTAGGTTTTCCTAGTGTCATTCCTTTTATCACTTTTTTCAGTAAGCTGACTTGAGTGCTTTATCTAAAGGGTCTACTTTGGAATAGTGAAGAACAAGGATGAGAAATAGAATTCTATCGGTTTTGGTGAATATATAAGTTATTGATATTTAATAACTGTATTTAGAGTTTCAAAAAGGAAGTAGATGAAAATGAAATTACTAAGGTGGTGGCAACTTGTAACCGTATGCTTGTTATTGTCAGGGTGTGGAAC
>NZ_VTXD01000019.1 GCF_013114625.1 Vibrio sp. 99-70-13A1 | reverse complement strand
GATGTGTATAAGAGACAGGTCTAATTACATTGTTTCTAATAGGGCTGTTACTTTTCTTTATTAAAGCTATGGCACCGGGTGATGTGAAATTACTTGGAGTGGTGGGTTATTATATAGGTTTCTGGAACATACCTAACTTTATGTTTTATACACTTATTTCAGGGGCGATCGTTGGTTCTTTATATAGTCTTCAAGTGCTAGCCGATAATCCTAACCAATTTAAGTTATTAGTTAATAGATATTCAACAACATTCTTATATGGAAAGGTATCAGAAGACATATTAAGCAATGCTGAACATTCTAAAAAATTGAGAATGCCATTTGGGCCTGTTGTTGTGATAGGGCTTGCGTTGTATAGCTATTTCCAATAAGGCGAAACCTCTATGGAAATGAACAAAAAAGCGAAGCATAGAGATATATTGGTACCGCAAGCCAGTGCTCCGGCAGTACCAACTTCTATTGAAAGCCTAAAGATACCTTCAGCTGTTGTTGAAAATTTATTAATAAAGCAATTAGCGGCATACCCTAAGTCAGACGTCTTAACCTTGACCCGATTAATGGGTATTAATAGCCATATAATTGAAGACTTAATTGCAGGGCTTAGAAAAAAATCTTTAGTTGAAGTCTTCCAAGCATCGACGATTCAATTCGGTAGCGACAAGAGCAATAATGTTCGTTATGCCTTATCTGAAACGGGTATGTCGGAAGCGGATGTCGCTTTTAATAAAGATGCGTATTTAGGTCCTTGCCCTGTTTCAATGCAAGACTATACCCAAATGGTAGAAGCTCAAGATGTAAGAGCAAAGCTAGTAAGAAGGGATGATGTGTCCTTTGCACTTCAAGATGTGCTTGGGGCAGAGCGAATGGTTTCTGTATTAGGACCGGCTATCAATTCTGGGCGTGCTCTGCTTCTTTATGGGGATGCAGGAACAGGTAAAACTTATGTTGCCACGCGTTTACTCAATTCTCTTAATACCTCTGTTTACATTCCTTATTCGGTTTTCGCGGCAGGGAATATCATCAAAGTGTTCACTCCACAACACCATAAGCGAGTGGATGAGAATCACCAATCTCAAACGATTCTGTTTAAAGAGCAATACGATAGACGTTGGACCTTGTGTGAAAGACCGAGTATTCAGGTTGGTGGTGAATTAACCATGGATATGCTTGAGGTAAACCATACTGAGCATAATCGAGTTTGGATGGCTCCACTGCAAATGATGGCGAACAACGGTATTTTCATTATCGATGATTTGGGGCGACAGCCCATGCCTGTTGATACACTGCTTAACCGCTGGATTGTCCCAATGGAGTACTTTTATGACTATTTGTCATTGCCTAACGGACAACAAATTTCAATTCCCTTCATTTTAACGATCGCATTTTCAACAAACTTAAGCCCAGAAACGATCGCAGACCCTGCTTTCTTGCGACGTCTTGGGTACAAGATTCAATTCCAGCCTTTATTGGAAGAAGAGTATCGGGAGCTATGGCACATCATGGCTTCAAACAAGTCCTTAGTACTTGATGAATCTTTATTCGACACATTATTAAATCTACACCGTCAACACTCAGTTGGGTTTTACCCATGTTTACCCAAAGATCTTGTCGGAATTAGCCGAGATATTATCGCTTTTGAAGAGGTTGAGCCTGTTATCTCTTCTGCTGTATTGGAACGATCTTGGGAAGTTTACTTCACAGCAGATGGTAAGGGAGGAGGAGAGCGATGAGTAGAAATCAAATTATACTTTTGTTTTTGTTATCAATTTTATTTGGTTTGGCTGCCGTTTTCTTTGCAAAGCAATGGATGGATAGCCAATTACAGCCACAGGTTGAAGTTGAAGTCATTGAAAGAGAACCCATCATTATTGCCGCACAAGAAATTGCAGCGGGTAGTGTGATAGAGGAACAACATTTAACAACCAAATTACTAGAAAAAAGTTGGAGAAGTGAAGACCAGTTTACTTCCACGGAAGAGCTTCTTGGTCAGGTCGTGGCGACATCCATTTACCAAGGTGAGATTGTCAGTCGTATACGTTTAACAACGCCAGGAGAGGGTTCAACGCTAGCTTCGCTGATTCCTGAAAACAAACGAGCTGTCACTATTCGAGTGAACGATGTTATTGGGGTTGCTGGGTTCCTATTACCAGGAAACAAAGTCGACATTCTAAATACCATCAGCTATGGGCAAGGATCAGCAACGACTAAAACCGTACTTAAAGAAATAAAAGTATTAGCGGTAGACCAAACAGCAAAAACCAAAGAAAACAAACCCGTGATCGTGCGAGCAGTGACGTTAGAAGTTACCCCTCTAGAAGCAGAGAAACTTCTTTCTGCTAAGAGTAAAGGACAAATACAGTTGACCCTGAGAAATCCTCACGAACCAGAGGCGAAGGTTGTGAAGCGTTATGTCGCTCCGCAAGTGACGATAATCAAAGGAACACAATCTTCCAATGTTCGAGTTAGGGATTGAGGTGATGTATGAAAATAATAATAGCAATGGTATGCACATGGGTTATTTGTAGCTTCTCAGTTTTAGCTTCAACTCAAACCGGTAAAGTCGTTAAAGTTCCCCATCATAAATCAACCCATGTTGAGCTTTCTGGAAAAGCGAAAAGAGTATCACTTGGTGATCCTGAAGTGCTCGATATTGTGATGTTAAAATCCGATGAATTGTTTTTGATAGGTAAGAAGCTAGGCTCAACCAATTTAATGGCTTGGGACAGTCGTGGTCGATTAATTGAATCGATCAACATCGAAGTGACTCATGATTTAAACAGCCTTAAAGCCAAGTTATATGAATTTTTGCCAGACGAAACGGTAAAGGTGCATAGTGCGCAAAATCGCTTAATTTTAAGTGGTCAAATTAGCTCTTTAGAAAAAATGAATGTGGCTTTAAGAGTGGCGGAAACTTATTCCGGTGGCCAAGAAATCGATGAATCTGAAGAGTCGGCAAGTGAGCAAGTAGAGAAAACTGGGATCATTAATTTGATGTCTATTGGTGGCGCTCAGCAAGTTATGCTTGAAGTCACGGTAGCGGAAGTTCAGCGCAGTTTAGTAAGACGTTTTGATGCCAATTTTCATTTCTTAGAAAGCAACGGTAACTTTTCTTGGGGGACAACGTCAGGAGGGGCGATTATTGATGATATTGGAGGAGGCATTGGACCAATATTTAATGCTCCAACTATTGACTCTACTGGTTTGCTCGGCACTTTTATTGATGGCGATACCTTGTTTACCTTCGCGTTAGATATAGCGAAAACTAATGGGGTAGCAAAAGTATTAGCAGAACCAAACCTTACGGCATTAAGCGGTGCCAAAGCAGAGTTCTTGGCTGGGGGAGAGTTTCCAATCCCCGTTCCTAATGAAGATGGAATAACCATAGAATATAAAGAATATGGTGTGGGTTTGAAATTTATACCTACCGTGCTGAGTGATAAAAAAATCAATCTGAATTTAGCGGTTGATGTCAGTGAAATAGCCAGCGCAAGCAGCTTAACGTTAAACCCAAATGGTTCAAATGGGACGTACTTTATCCCACCTATCACACGTCGAAGTGCTTCATCAACACTTGAGTTAGCTGATGGTCAAACCATCGGTATTGCAGGGCTATTAAGTGAAAATGTAAGAGACTCGATCAGTAAGATGCCTGGCTTTAGTGATATTCCAGTATTAGGACAACTATTCAATAGCCAAGAATACATTTCGGGTGAAACTGAATTAGTCATATTGGTGACTCCTCGTTTAGCACAGCCTGTAGATCGTAATGCCATCACCCTTCCAACCGACTCATTTGTCGAGCCGACCGACCTAAAATATTACCTGTTAGGGCAAGGGGCATATATCGATTCATCGTCTTCAAATCGCACATCGGAAAAACCTCAAGATGAACAGTTTCTGGAAAATTCCAGTGGTGGCTCTGAGGGCTCCTTTGGCCATAGTTTATAAGGATATTTATGATGAATGTACGATTTACAGCAGTCCTTTTGGGATTATCAACCATACTTATAGGGTGTGCCAATGATGCGCCTTTAGGTAGCCATGTCGCACAACTCAGAGTCGCTCAAACCTACAACCCAAATGCGACAGAAGACAATTTGGGCATTGTGCCGGATGGTAATGGAGAAAGAACAGAAGCCGGTTATCAGGCGTATACAGGGAAAGAAAGTAGCTCATTGCAAGGCAGTAGTGAAAGCCAAGTTTTACAGGGTTTTAACTGATCAGGTGGTTATATGTTATATGGACATCGTGCTGGTTTAGGTTCGCCTAAATCAATAAAAAATAAGCAAAAGGGAATTGTGTTGGTTCTTATGACCGCTGCACTTCTGTTATTAATTGTTGCCGCTGCCTTTGCCATTGACGTGAACCACTACCGTTTAAATGTTACCCGTTTGCAAAATGCGGTTGATTCAGCCGCCCTTGCTGCTGCTGATGAAGCGAATTTTGGTGGAAGTGAGGTATCTGCAACAATAGCGGCCAATAACTTGTTAAATGCAATAACCAGCGCGAGTGGAAATTCAGAAATGGATATGTCCAATGCAACGGTTGAGGTCCAATTTTCAAATGATCCGCTGACATTTCCTGATAATAGCTTTGATATTGATTTAGATGTTTATGTGCGTGTTTTAGTGACAGGAATGGATCTGGATGAATACCTGATTGACACAATGGGCATGGAAAAGTTGGTTACAGCCAGTGCACTTGCTGGCCCTAGTTCAGCTCTGGATACAGTGAATATTGTGCCTATTGGTGTATGTACCGGAGATGAATCCACCGGTGTATTTGGTTATACCCCAGGTGAGGTATATGCCTTAAAAGTCGGGGATTCATCTGTAAGCCAAATGGGGAGTGGTAATTATCATTTACTCGACTTTGGTTCAGGTGCAAGTACGGTTAGGAAAGGGTTAGCAGGAGCATACACTCAATCGGTTTCTATTGGAGATACTGTTATCACCAAGCCTGGAGCATCAACAGGCCCAACTGCACAAGGTATCAACACTCGCCTTGGCGTATATAAAGGTGGATTAAGTGATACTGATTACCCACCAGACCTTGTTACGGAACAACCTTCAGACGAAGCCGAATTAGATAGCGATGGAGACGTGGTTTATAACGATTCTTATGACTATGACGAATACAAAGCCCAAACAGAAGCGTGTTTAAGTGGTGCGAGCTCTGATTGTGAAACGGACGGCGTTGCTTGGCGAAGAATGTTAACGCTACCAATGCTTGACTGTACAGGACAGTCTGGGGGTGTTTCATCTTTTGTTGTTGAAGATATTGGTTGTTTTTTCTTTCTCCAACAGGCGCCTAATAATAACTCGGGAGGGCAAACAGTATTTGGTGAGTTTGTCGAATCCTGTGCGTCATCAAATGGAGGGTTAGGGCTTGTGCCAAGTGCAGATGGTGCATTCAGAATTGTACTTTACAACGACCCTTTAAGAGAGGAGTCCTGATATGAAGAATATGGAAAGTACATTACAGCGCCAAAAGGGATTAGCTGCCATAGAAGTGACGCTCACCTTACCTGTGTTATTGATATTGCTCGTGAGTATTTCCGAAATAGGAAATATGTTTACTCAATACAATAACTTAACGAAAGTGGTGCAAAGTGGTTCACGTTTTGCGGTGACACAATCTTACGGAACCGCAGGGATAACTTGTACCGATATTACCGACAAGCTTAGTGAGATTCGTAATTTAGTTGTGTATGGCGACATTGATGGTGGGAACACCACAGCCTTAGAGTCGATGGTGGTCTCTGATGTCAGTGTTTCTTGTTCCAGTACTGGGCTTGTTACTGTTGCTGCCAGCTATATGTACACGCCTAAAATGGCTGAAAAAATACCTTTTACGGACTTTTCTTTAACTTTCCCAATGAATGCATCTTCGATAAATCATTTCTAGTAGGAGATGGATATGGCTAAACAATCAAATAGAAATCAAAGTGGTTTAGCTATTGTGGAGTTTTCTATCGTGGCGACATTTTTATTATTGCTCCTATTTGGGATCGTTTCGATAGGCTATTACATGTATTCAGTGCAAACGCTAAATGATATGACAAGGAAAGCAGCAAGGTTAGCAAGCGTCTGCAATACTTCTAATGTAAGCCAGCAAGAAATTTTCGATATTGTCATTGATGATAATGCACCGATTGGCTTTACATCCGCTAATTTGGTTGTTGAATACCTTGATGAAGACAGTGATATCACCGCTGTATTTGCTGATATTAGGTACGTACGTGCTCGTATTGATAACTATAACTACCAACTCACATCCTTATTAAACTTTATTGGGAATGACGGGGAAGTAACGGTTTCAGAATTTGAAACAACCCTACCTTCAGAAAGTTTAGGGGTGATTAGACCAAACAAAAATGATGACGATGGTAGTAATTTTGACTGTGGGGATGAGTGATGGGAGAAGCAGTGAAGTTAACTCGCAATGATGACAGTGTCATAAGATTAAAAACAAACCTGCACATTTGGGTTCTTTATTCGAATGATCGTTTCAAATTACATATGAGCCAAGAACTGTCTCAATGTCGAAGTATCACTTTTGATGCGATAGCAATGCATGCCCTTGATGTCGAGTCTCTTAAATCTCATACCCCGCCAGATATTATTTTTGTGGAAACCGGACCTAATTGGGCTCAGAAAATTGTATCTCTTCAAGAGTATGAAGCGCCAAGTGATGATTTTGAAGCGTCACTGATTGTCTTTGGTAATGAGTCAGACAATGGCGCGCTTAAGATCGCTTTAAGAATTGGTGCGGCGGATTTTATTTCAGACAAAGCAACGCTGGACGAGTTTACTCCGCTACTAAAAGGCGTGGCAGAAGAGAAGGTATCCAATCGAGATCTTGGTGAATTGTTTGTTTTTTTGAACACCAAAGGTGGGTGTGGGGCATCGACTCTAGCGTTAAACACTGCTTTGCAAATTGCTCTTGAACATAAGAATGAAGTGCTACTTTTGGATTTGGATCTGCAGTTTGGGGTGATACCTGATTATTTAAATATCTCACCTAAATACAGCCTTTCAGATGCTATCTCTAGTGTCAGTGACTTAGATGAAGAGTCTCTGGATTCCATGGTGACTAAGCACTCATCGGGGCTACATGTACTAAACTTTAAGCATGAAAACAGTAATGACGATTACGATAAAGCCAAAAATATAGGCAAGCTACTGCCAGTGCTTAGAGAGTTCTATCCTTACATTATTGTGGATTTATCAAGAGGGATAGATCGTATGTTTTCATCGGTTTTATCTCCTGCTACAAAAGTGTATTTAGTGTCACAACAAAACTTAGTCGCGATTAAAAACACCACTCGAATTTCTAAGTCACTGACTTTTGAATTTGGGCTATCAAGAGAACAAGTTGAGCTGATTATTAATCGTTATGAAAAGCGTCAATCGATCAAAATAAAAGATATTGAACAAACCGTTTCAGGGTTGGTTATTCATATCATCCCGAACGATTTTAAAGTGGCGATAGAAAGTGCGAATTTAGGTAAGCCTTTTATCGAATCAAGAAAGAGCAGTTCGATTTCACGATCCGTTATTGAGTTTTCCCACACCATAGCCGCTCCTGGGGATAATAAAAAAGGTTGGCTTAAGCGCCTATTTTCTTAGGGCTTCTTAGGTCGGCGAATAAAGGGAATGAGTATGTTTTTTAAAAGAAAGAATGTGAATTCAGAATTTCAAAACAACGTAGTCGTAGAAGATCAGGAAGACGCATCATCTAGTGACAGCAGTCTAGAGCGATCTGTGGCGAATGGTTCTGACAGCGAAAATAGAATTGAAAGAAAACTGCGAGCTGCGGAAGAAAAAGATAAAGAGATTGAAGAGTCTAAGAAAATTTTAGAGCAAGAGCTGGAAATTAAACATTATTATCATCAGCGCTTACTTGAAACTCTGGACTTAGGATTACTCTCTAGCTTAGATCAAGATCGTGCGAAACAAGATTTACACGAAGCCATCATTCAAATAATGGCAGACGATCAATCTCACCCTATGAGCGCCGAAGCAAGAAAGCGTGTAGTTATACAGATTGAAGATGAAGTCTTTGGTTTAGGTCCACTTGAGCCCCTTCTTAATGATAAAACCGTTTCAGATATTTTGGTTAATGGCCCTAAGAGCGTGTTTGTTGAACGTCGCGGGAAATTAGAGAAAACCCCTTATACCTTCTTAGATGATAGACACTTAAGAAACATCTTAGACCGCATTGTAAGCCAAGTTGGGCGCCGTATAGATGAAGCATCTCCTATGGTAGATGCGCGGCTTATGGATGGTTCAAGGGTGAATGCCATTATCCCACCATTAGCTTTAGATGGTCCTTCTCTTTCTATTCGTCGTTTTGCCGTTGATAAGTTGACGATGGATAACTTACTCGGCTTTAACTCGATTTCCCCTCAGATGGCAAAATTTGTAGAAGCGGCTGTAAAGGGTGAGCTGAATATATTGATTTCCGGTGGTACAGGGTCGGGGAAAACGACCACCTTGAATATCTTTTCTGGGTTTATTCCAAGCGATGATCGAATCATTACCATTGAAGATTCTGCTGAGCTGCAATTACAACAACCTCATGTAGTGCGCTTAGAAACTCGTCCTGCCAACCTTGAAGGTAAAGGGGAGATATCCCAAAGGGAGCTGGTAAAAAACTCCCTACGTATGCGACCTGACCGTGTGGTGTTAGGGGAAGTACGTGGCAGTGAAGCGGTAGATATGCTGGCTGCGATGAACACTGGTCACGATGGTTCACTTGCGACAATTCATGCCAATACCCCACGAGATGCATTAAGTCGTGTTGAGAATATGTTCTCGATGGCGGGGTGGAGTATCTCAGCCAAGAATTTACGCTCACAAATTGCTTCGGCTATTCATCTTGTTGTTCAAATGGAACGTCAAGAAGACGGTAAGCGCCGAATGGTGAGCATTCAAGAAATAAACGGCATGGAAGGGGAGATCATTACCATGTCTGAAATATTCAAATTCCACCGTAAAGGCTTGGATGAAGACGGCAATATTATTGGATATTACACGGCTACAGGGGTTGTACCTGCATGTCATGATCAGCTTGCGAAAAGAGGGCTTGATCTTCCCTTTGAGCTATTCAATGAAAGTGTCGAGTAGGGAGATAAAGCTATGGGTGACGACATTACATACTTCTTGGTTTTACTCTTCTTTGCTGTGGTTTTTATCTCTCAGGCATTAATACTTCCGGCCGCTGGTAGTAAAGCAAAGCATAAAGAACTCGCGGTTAGACTAAAGGAAACCCAATCCAATTTAGATGAAGAAAGCCGCTCCTTATTGCAAGAACATTATTTAAAAGGCTTAAGCCCACTTGATCGTAAGTTAGTGAATGTAGAAGCCTTTTCATCACTCAAAAAAATGATTGAGCTAGCGGGTTATGATTGGTCACTTAGCCAAACACTTTCTATCACAGCGATAATCAGCCTTTGTGTGGCGGTTGTTTTGCTTATTTTAGGGCAGTTTTGGTATGTGGCGCTTGCCGCTGCTGTGGGCATTTGGTTCATCATGTACTTTTCCCTTCAGAAAAAGATTGGAGACAGGCTTGCGATGTTTGAAGAGCAACTCCCAGATGCGCTCGATATTATCCGAAGAATGTTGCAAGCCGGTCAGCCAGTGACTCAAGCTTTTAATGAAGTGGGTAATGAAATGCCAGCGCCCATAGGGACGGAATTTAAAAATACGTTTAACTTATTGAATTATGGCTATGACTTGCGTTTAGCCATTATGCAGATGGCAGAACGAACTCCAACGGTTTCTATGTTGGCATTTTCGAGTGCCGTGCTTTTACAAAAAGAAACGGGAGGCAACTTGTCTGAGAATTTAGATAAGGTGTCTAAGGTATTAAGAGCTCGTTTTAAATTGACTCGGAAGATTAAAACTATTTCTGCTGAAAGCCGGATGTCAGCATGGATACTGGTGTTATCTCCGTTTGTTCTGTTTATCGGATTATTGTTTATTAACCCTGAGTATGTCGCGCCTTTGTATGAAGATCCAAGGGGTTTAACTATTGTGAGTGTTGGTATCGTCAGTTTGTTTATTGGCTCGATATGGATGCGTAACATTATAAACTTTGAGGTGTAAGACTATGGATAGCCTTCTCAGTTTTTTTTCAGCAATACAGTTTAACGAACAGACCTTTTTCCTTTTCGTCATATTAATCGCAAGCACTCTCATCGTGATGAGTTTGGGATTGTTTTTGATAGGCAGTAAATCCCCACTTAAGAAGAAATTGGAATTACTTCGTGCGAATGAAACTTCTCGCTCTCGTGTGGCGAGGCATGGACGTTTAGATTCAACATTGGAATCACTCGCGCCTATCGTGACCTCAAAAGATACCAAAGAAAGAGAAAGTATCCGGCATAAGCTGATGCATGCTGGGTTTCATGACAGTAATGCGTTAACTATTTTTTATGCAGTGAAAGTCTTTTTCTTAGTGGTTGGTGTAGGGTGTGCCGCTTCTTTGTATTTCTTTGCCCCAGATTTTCAGCACTTAAACCTATCTATGATAGGCAGTGTTGCACTGGGATTTTTCACACCGAATGTCATTCTTGAACGTTATGTAGATAAAAGACAAAGGTTGGTACGTGGCGGAGTGCCAGACGCGCTGGATTTACTTGTGGTGTGTACTGAATCAGGGCTTGGTTTTAATGCCGCTTTAAGAAGAGTGGCGGATGAATTAATGATTTCCCACCCTGACTTTGCTGATGAGCTAGACACCGTTTGCGGCAAGATAAAAGCGGGTGTTGAAATGTCGGATGCCTTTGAAGATTTAATTGAAAGAACAGGTGTGGTTGAGATCACTGGCTTGGTGAGTATGTTGTCTCATGCCTCCAGAATTGGGGGAAGTTTGTCACAAACGTTGCGTGATTATACGGAAGATTATCGAGATAAGAGAAACCAAGAAGTCGAAGAAATTGCGGCGAAAATCCCAACGAAAATGATTTTCCCACTTTTACTGTTCATATGGCCCTGTTTCTTTATTGTCGCTATCGGGCCTGCCATGCTCACACTTACGAGCACGCTTGGAAACTAGGAGTCAGTATGAAACAACTATGGATAGTGTTAGCCACGGTATTTTTTATTTCAGGTTGTGCGAGTGAACCTGAACCCGAAAGCTTTGATAGTGTACTTTATGATGGTCGGCCTATCGACACGCTTACTTCTGAGCTTGCGCCTTTAACCGAGAAAGAAGCGATTACTCGTGGTGATTTAGCGTTATCTAGCGGTAATACCGATTTAGCGCTTTATGAATATATTCGTTCCATTGAATTTAAAGATGCGAAGTATCAAGACCAGTCACTTTATACCATCGGGCGAATTCATTACTCCCGAGGTAATTTCGCCTTATCTGAAAAAGCGTATTTGATGTCTGTAGAGTACAACCCGAACAACGCTAAAGTACTGGAACATTTAGGGGCAATGTACACCAAGCAAGGAAATATTGAGCAAGGACGATCTTATTTTTTCCGTTCAGTAAATGCTGACCAAGTGCGTTTGAGTAATACCAAGGTGTTTGACGGCGATGAATTAACGGTGGCTGGTATCGATAATTTACAGGTAGATAATTCATCTCCGGCATTGGCTTATATGGGGCTTGGTGTTTTATATGATGTTGAAGCGAAGCATGAAATAGCCAAAGCGTTTTTACATAAAGCGCTAAAGATCAAACCTGAATCAATTAAAGCTTTAGTGAACCTAGGGTATTCCTACTATATGAATGGTGAGTATAACGATGCTCAGCGTTTCACTTTAGCGGCACTAGAAAAGTCACCCAATAATGAAAATGCATTGAATAATTTGGCACTTATTTACTTGGGGAAAGGGGAGATTAAACGAGCGATTAATGTCTTTATGAGGCATATGGATGCTCCTGAAGCTTTGAATAATGTTGGGTACTTTTTGATTCTACAAGGTAAGCCCGACAAAGCGATTCCTTACCTAGAACAAGCGATTGATAAGAAGCCTTCATATTACAAAGTGGCGAATGAAAACTTGGAAAGAGCGGTTGCCGAAGTGAGAGCCAATAAGCCTAAAGAGACTGAACCTGAGTCTTAGCAGTCGTAAACCCTGCTTATTAGCTCTATGCTCAGTTTTAACGCGATGCCAAATAACAGAGCCTACAAAATAGTAGGCTCTTTTTATACGTCTCTATGTAGTCTTCACTATGGGCACTTCAGAGTTAATGTTCGGGTTTAAATCAAGCCAACGACTGCGCCAGATAAAGCAAAGAAAGCAACTAAGTACACGATAGGCAATTGGCGTTGTTTAAGTAAATAAATACCTGTAATCACCAGAGCCATATCAATAGCGCTAAAAATAGCACTGGTAAATACAGGGCTATAAAGCGCGGCTAAGAGCAAGCCAACAACTGAAGAATTCACTCCAACAAGCGCCCCTGCAATCTTTGGCTGGCTTGCCAATGCTTGCCAGTTCTTAAGTACGCCAAGTAGTAATAAAAAACCCGGTAAAAAGACGGCAATGGTTGCTAAAAATGCGCCCAGTAATGGAGCACTTGGAAGCATTTCATAACCGACATAGGTTGCCAGTGTGAACATTGGCCCTGGTGCTGCTTGTGCTGCGGCATAGCCTGTTAAAAATGCATCTTGGCTAACAGTGTCTCCGACAATGTTTTGCAGTAGAGGAAGTACAACGTGCCCGCCACCAAATACTAAGCTACCAGCTTGGTAAAAATCAGAAAACAATTGAACAGAGCCACTTAAAGAGGCCGCAACAGGTAACCCAACCAGTAACGCGATGAAAATAACGAGAGGGGTGAATGATAACTCAGACGCTTTAAAAGGTTTCGCTTCGCCTTTTTTCAGGTAATGACTGCCTAATAGCGCAGCGAAGATCAACACGCCAATTTGAGTCATGATGCTGGGGGCAACCAATAAGGCGATAGCCGTGAAGACACACAACCCAACGGTGAGTTTGTCTTTACAAAAATTCTTGTACATTCCCCAACAAGCGTCGGCAACGACGACAACCGCTAATAATTTTAGCCCATGGATAATGCTTTGAAAGAGTGAAGACTCCGTGAACTGACTGCTTAACACAGCAAGCAACAGCATGAGAATAACTGAAGGCAAAGTGAACCCAACAAAAGCAGACACTGCTCCTAACAGCCCACCTTTTTTGTAACCCACAGCAAAACCAACTTGGCTTGACCCCGGTCCTGGTAAGAATTGACTTAAAGCGACAATTTGCGCGTATTCTTCATCACTTAGCCATTTACGCTTTTCCACGAAAGCATTTCTAAAATAGCCAATATGTGCGGCAGGTCCGCCAAAGCTTACCCAACCTAATAAAAAGAAGGTTTTGAATATAGAGAACATCGTTGTTTACTCAGTGATGGTTTATGATCGTCGCTAGAATAGAAAATGAATTATAATGATTCAAATCGATAGTTTTAATTTTAACTATGAATGAAATTGATTTGGGTGGATTTGGCGTGAATGAGTTTAATTGGAAGAGTATTGATTTAAACCTGTTGGTTGCTTTCATGGCTTTGTATAAAACTGGAAGTGTTACAGGAGCCGCCGAGCGTGTGTTTGTGAGCCAGTCAGCAATGAGTCACAGCCTAGCGAAGTTAAGAGAATTAATGGGAGATCGGCTCTTCGAAAGAAAAGGGCATAAGATGCTGCCAACAGAAAGAGCAGAGCAAGTCGCTCCTATCATTCAAAAGTCACTGACTCAGTTGCAAATGAATGTATTCACAATTGAAGAGTTTAACCCAACGCACTATCGAGGAACCTGCAAGATAGGATTAACTGATTATGCTGAATTGATATTCGCTCCAATCCTGTTTGATGCAATATCACAAGTGGCTCCGCAGTCTCGAGTCAGTTTTGTTCATGCCAATCGACACAACTATCAGCAGTTATTAGCTGAAGAGAATGTCGATGTGATGATAGGCAGCTTTCCTACTTTAGACTCCTCTATATCCGCTGAAAAAATCTATACTGAAAAACACGTATGCATGTTTGACCCAACGCAAGTGAGTTTGTCTTCATCATTTAGTGTTGAAGAGTTTGTGCAATATCCTCATGCCTTGGTGAGCCCTGATGGGCACCTAACAACACAAGTGGATGAAATGGTAAGCGAGTTTGGGTTAACCCGACGAGTCGCGGTAGCGTCACGGAATTTCCTAACCATTAGACATTTAATCGCTGGTCGAGCCTTACTGTGTATTGTTCCGGAACTGATGGCAAAAATAGATTTAGGAGAAACTCATCTAGCGTCTGTTGAGCCTCCGCTACCTATTGCTGATTTTGATATTTCGCTTATTTACCGTAAAGGAGTGGCGCATACAGAGAAAAATCAGTGGTTAAGGGAGTTGGTGCGCGATTCTATATCTAGCTTCATTGATCAGCGGTAGCATTGGACTAACTGCCATAGCATCTGACTCATCATGGTCCTTCGTGGGCTTTGAAGTTTTAACGAATTAGTTTTTCTCGCAGTTATACCCCATCCAAAATTGAGGATAGACTTTCTTGTGTTCGATATGATTTTCGTATCCTTCAAGGCGAAGATAACTTTTATAGGCTATTGTCGAAATCGAAAATACAGAGCATGTGATGATTATAGATAGGAAAATCTGAAAGTATGCTGGTTTAGTCGTTGAATTAGTTAGATTAGCTTTATTGCGAAAGCTAAGGGAGCACCAAAAAAGACCGACAGTTAAAGCCATCAGCAACTGGCTTAAAGGCATGGTAAGCACTCCTGAGATTAAGCTATATGCAAACCCTGTCAGTAAGCTTAACCCTGTGATTCTTACCTTACGTCGTGAGCTTCGTACTACATGCTTGAATGTGTAAAGCAGCAAGGAAATATAAGCTAGGGCAGGAATGATTCCCCAGTTAACAAGTAGCACTAAAGCTGAGTTGTGTGGATGTCCAAAAGAAGATGATGTTCGACAAATAAACCCGTCCCCGCCATATCCCCACCATTGAGCCATTTCTAAAGATTCTTTCCATAAGGCTAATCTGCCTGGTGAGTCGGTTCGTATTTTTGAAATGGAGAAAGGTTCACCGTAAACAATAAAGGCAGGTAAAGGCTCTAGTATCACCAGTTTCAAAATAATACCGAAAACAATGCTTTGCCAAAGCAGTTTCAATATCAACTTTCTCAAAGGCTTGTCTAGCCACGCCCACAATATGACTCCAGTTGTCACAGCAATCGTGACTCCTCTTGCATCTAACGCCATAAACATCGCGACATGCATCGCCAGCGTTAATCTCAGGAGGTTAAATAGCAGAGGCTTTCTTTGCTGTGTCACCGCTAAATACAAAGTAGGCAGTACTAACCACACCTGCATTTGATTTAAGAAGCGTGCATTAGCAAAACCGAAAATAGAATGGATGGTGGTATCTAAATGTAGGTAAACCCGAATCCAAAATGCGGCAAGAACAGAAAGAAATAATAAGACCGAAACCCATGTCAAATAAGTATAAATTCGGGCTCTGTGGTGCTGTGCAGCTAAAGCAAATAATAGGCTAAGTAATCCTAAGCTAAGTTGGTAAAAGAAATCAGTATGAGAGCGCAAAGGGTGCTCACTGAATGTGTTCGCGATGACCGCCCCGATACCAATAACAGAAAGTAGAACGAGTGTTGTTTTATTTAAATGGGTTAGTAGGTAATAGGCGTCTTGCTTCAATTTGTTGGAATAGAGCAGTACGAGCCACGCATACAGTATTAAAAAACAAATGAAGAGTCGTTTAGCGTCATAAAGAATAATGAGTTCATTGCGTGGAATAAAAGTATTAAAGCTGAAAGCCAGTAATCCAATGAGAGCTGAAAATAATAAACCTGAGAGAAGAATACCTTCTGCTTTCATAGGCGCTTGCTCCACGTATAAACCTCTGAATTATGTATCTATAATCCTAGTGTAAAACGCGGCTTCTTGATTGATTTTTATAGGGAGCTAAGAGTAGTGAAAGGAAGGAAGTAAAAAGGGGCAAATAAATGCGATAAATTTGAGTTTGTGACTATACTTAATTTAAAGCTCCTTTTAGTCATATCAATCCTTCTTAGGCTTGTTTTGTAATATGAAAACTAAGCCCTGTCTATATTATGTAGGCAAAAGTTCTCCTTTACTAAATGGATTTAGTAGGAAATCAAAGCGCTAGTTCCCCCTAGCGCTTTTTCTTTATTTATCGAGTTTTAATTCATGTATTAATCTTTCCACCAAGCATTCACTGGAAGTGGCTCACTCAGTGCCATTCTTTGCCCAATTTCAGGGCTGACCATTGTGACATTGCGTTGTTGGCTTAGCTCTAATGCTTGCTGTAATGGCTCATTCCAGTCATGCATGGACAGATCAAAGGTACTGTTATGAATCGGCATCATCACTTTGCCTTGTAAATCAATGTGAGCTTGAATGCTTTCTTCTGGGAACATATGAATATCTGACCAAAGGCTATTATAAGCACCCGTTTCGATCATGGTGAAATCAAACGGACCGTAACGTTCACCAATTTCTTTGAATCCACCAAAATAACCAGAATCCCCACTGAAAAAGACTTTATTCTCTTGAGCATTGATCACCCAACTTCCCCAAAGGGTTGTATCTCTGTCTGTTAGACCACGACCTGAGAAATGCTGAGTCGGTGTGAGTGTGTATTCAATACCGTTATGAATGTGCGACTGCCACCAATCTAGCTCAACTACCTTTTCTTGTGGCACTCCCCATTTTATAAGTAGCTGACCTACCTTCAATGGTGTCAAAAACAGCCCCGTTTTTTCTGCGAGAACTTTAACGGACGCTTTATCTAAGTGATCGTAATGATCATGGCTGATCACGATCGCATCGATATTAGGTAATTCATTAAGTGTGATCGGTGTGTCATGAAAACGTTTTGGACCAGCCCATTGAACGGGTGAGGCTCTGTCACTGAATACTGGGTCGGTTAAGATCAATTGATTATCCAGTTTCATGGCTACGCTGGAATGCCCTAAACGGAAGATAACGTCATCTTTTTCTTCTATTAGCTGTTCGGCGGTAATCGCATGAACTGGTAATTCAAAAGTGGGAGTTGGGTTAGCACGTTCAGTCGTGAAGTAAGCTTTAGCGATACTAAAAATATCACTAAGACCACTTTTGTACTCAAGCTCAGTATTTGCAAACTTAGCTGGGTAATTCGTTTCTTCTTCTACTTTTGAACAAGCGGTCAGTGATGAACTCATGGCAAAGACTCCTACAGTCGCTAATAGCATTTTCTTCATGGTAGTTATTACTTTCAATGTAAACTATACGGTGTAGTTTACATTGAAAGCTTTAAAAGTAAACTGCCTAGTGTAAAATAGAAATCAGTGAATAGAATTAGAGTAACTAAACTCATGAATATAAAAAGAAAAGGTCGCAGTGAAATAAAGCGAGAAGCTATTTTGATGGCGGCGAAACAAGCGTTTCAAGAGTTTGGTGTGCAAAATACCAGTATGGATAAGCTTTCTGCTATGGCAAAAGTATCCAAAAGAACCGTGTATAACCATTTTGATTCTAAAGAAGCGATTGTGATGGAGTTGTTGTCTGAACTTTGGCGCAGTGCAATGGCTGAAGATGATATATCTGGGCTGAGTTCATTAACTCTTGAGCAGCAATTGGTGGTTTTACTTGAAAGTGAAATTAAAGTGGTGACAGCACCGCATTATATTGAATTAGCGAAAGTGGCGATGGGACATTTTTTCTATAAGCCTGATGAGTTGAAAGAGCAAGAAGCAAAAATGTCGAAGCAAGATACGGCTTTATTTCGTTGGTTAGAAGCCCAAAATGAGCAAGGAAAACTCACCATTGATAATGTCGTACTTGCAGGAACTCAGCTGCATAGCTTAGTGAAAGGCAGCGCATTTTGGCCTCAAATTCTGGGTGTGAAAGCTTCGCTTACCGATAGTGAATCACATGAACTTGCGCTGCAAACCACACAATTATTTTTAAGTCATTATAAGACTAAAAATAGTGATGGGCTTACGGCTAAACAGTTAAACGACTTAACTGTTTAGCATTTGGAACACTATGATCCTAAAGCTCACGAGTTAATAAACCTCATGAGTACGTAATTAGGCTTCGCAACGTACATCAATAAGTAAACCATCAATAACTTTATGGTGGTGCTCTGCAACACCAGCAAGTTTGTTGTATTTAGGCTGGTGGCGGTCATTTTCAAAAGGGTGATGCCAGCCTTTAGTATGTGTTACAAAGTGCTCCGCAAATTTTTCAGACACTTCTAAACATCCCGCCATAACGGTATCGACATAGCTTTGCACAATAGGGCTTTGTTTACTTGGAGCTATCACTTCATCATTGATGTAAACCCAAATGGATTGCTGTGAGTCAAAAGCTTCTGTTTGATTTTGAGAATCAGCATTGAGTTCAATTTGTTCAGGAGAAAGTTTAATTCGATGGTAGCCGCGCTCGCGAATATCGAATTCATCTAATGCAGCATCATCAACCTTTAAAAGTACGCCATTTACTTGCCCATCACCTTCATTCACGACTAATGGGGAGAGCACATAGCTATCGTCGATCTTGCTCCAGTGCCTAACTAATCCATGCACTATCGCAGGTATGGCTTCACCTGTTTGTCCTGTCAGTTGTCGTGATGACGAATTCATTAAACTGCCATAGCCGAAAATATACATACCATTCCTTACGCTGCTTTAGTGATTGAATCCTATTATTATTAGAAGTTAATCCAAGATAAAAGTCGACAGATTGTTAATTAGGACATTAAAGAGTCATATAAACACCATTGTTGATGTCGTTATGACATGATTTGTAGTGATGATTTAGGGTTAAGTACTGATTTTATTGGTTTTGTACCATTGGCTTAAAACCTGCATTGGAATGATTAGTTGAATGATTGAGTGCAATATAACCTTGAGCTTATATTGCCATTTAGAGTATTAGGAGTGAATTTGTTAAATATCACCGATAAAAGTGTTGAGGATGCCATTCCCGCTTATCTTCGCTTAGGGTTCAGACCGTTCTTTTTCTTGGGCAGTGCCTATGCGGCTATTGCCATTGCGGCTTGGGTTTTGATGTTTCAATACGGTCAACCAGCAATGTTAAAAGTGCCAGCCTTATGGTGGCATGTTCATGAAATGCTGTTTGGTTTCTCGATGGCAATCGTTGTGGGTTTTGTTCTTACTGCGGTTCAGACTTGGACTGGCGTAAATGGAACAAAACATCACAGGCTAGGTGTGCTGGTGGCCTTATGGTTGGCACCAAGAATACTATTTTGGACGCCTGCGCCAATGTGGTTAATTTCTTCTATCGAAGCCGTATTCTTATTAATGGTCGCTTATGAAGTCGGCTTTAGAGTGGTTCGCTCAAAAGGGTGGAAAAACTTATTCTTCGTTCCTTTATTCATCTTGGCGATTGTGGCGAACTTTGCGAGCTACGCAACCATTAAAGGTCTACCTCCTTTTCCTTCTTCGGCAGTGTGGCAAGCCATGTTGTGGTGGTTTACTTTGCTATTGTCGGTCATGGGCGGAAGAGTCATTCCTTTCTTTACCGCGCGTCGCTTCAATTTTGAAAAAGCTCAACCATTGGTTTGGTTAGAGTGGGTAGCGAACTTACCGCTCGTCGCATTATTCATTTTAAGTTTCTTCCCACTGACGTTTTCGCAAGTAGGGGCGCCATTAATGGTGCTAGCTGGTACTGCGCAGCTTGTTCGCTTTATGCGCTGGAAACCTTGGTTAACACTTTCAGAACCTTTAGTGTGGTCTTTGCATACGGCTTATCTTTGTATTCCGCTGAGCTTATTATTACGCGGTTTGCTGGATAACCCATTCGCTAACCACAATATGATTCACCTATTTGCGATTGGCGCTTTAGGTGGGCTAATCATTGCGATGATTTCACGAGTCACCATGGGGCACACAGGTCGTGCTATTTATAAAGGTCCGAGTATGGCGATTGCTTTCTTTGCTATATTTGCTGCCGCCTTAGTGCGAAGTGTCGGTGTTGCTTTCTTCCCTATGTACCTTATCGAAATGGTTAATATTAGCGCTGGGCTTTGGGTGCTAGCCTATGCGATGTTTATGTGGAAATTTGGCTTAATGTTATTAACGCCAAGGGTAGATGGGCATCCTGGTTAACTCGCTAATACTAGAGTGAAAGGGCACAAGCAAAGAAGGTGTGATCTACGGCAAATTTTTGCAGCAATGTGTATTGAATTGTGCTCTAATACCGCGCTTACCAAGGGATGGTGTTGAAAGATGCTCACTTAGATGGAGTTATCAAAGTTGACCGATCCCTTAATGATCTCCCTTAGGAAATAAAAATACATGTCTAAAAGCAAAAAATTCGATATCCGCCTTTCTGAAAAACGCACTGGTTGGACGGCTGAAATCACTCGCCAAGTAACGTCTCGTAGCACTACAGTATCTAAGCGTGAAAACGGTTTTGAAACAGAAGAGCTTGCAAAAGAGTGGGCTGAAAAAGAGCTAGCTGGTTTCATTAAGAACCAAGCTGATCGTAATGAGCGTAAATCTGAACAGCGTAAAGAGCGTGATGAAATTCGTCACACTAAAGAACTAAAAGCAGAGCAAGCTCGTGAAGCACGTGCAAAAGCACGCGAAGCTGATGATTTTGACGCTGAGTAATTAGCCTAAATTGATGGCGCTTTTTCTCTTTAGAATGAGCGCATAAAAAAGCCCCGATGTTTACTCATTCTGAGTGTATATCGGGGCTTTTTAGTTTTAGCGAATCTTTGTATTCGTTCTGAACCTTAGCAATTGAACGTTAGTAATTAAGCTCTAGTTATTAAGCTCAGTTAGCCAATTATCTTCTGCTACTTCTTCAATGTAGGTTTCAACGGTTTGTTCTACATCGTCATCATCTTGCTTAAAGTACGCAAGGTGGAAGACTGCATCGCCTTCATTCACTAAAGGAAGGGTTTGCTGCCCAATCACAATTCCGCCTTTCAATGTTTTGATTTGCGTTTCTTCATGACCAAGTGGTGAGCTAATGTAAGCCAGAGTTTGCCCAGCTTCGACCTTTTCGCCTAATCTAACCATATTGCGTAAAATGCCATCTGATTCGGCACGAATCCAACTGGTTGAACGGCTAATCACTGGTTCTGGTAGTTTTTTACGGTTAGGTCGTAGCATGCCAATTTCTTTCATTACTTGGTGGATACCTAAGTAACCTGCTCGAATGGCTAAGTGATCAAAGCGTAATGCTTCACCGCCTTCATAAGTCAGTACTGGAATGCCCAGCTTTTCTGCTTCACTTCGTAATGAACCATCTCTGAGTGGTGAGTCAATAATAACAGGCGTTGCAAACGCTTTTGCCATTCTCAACGTTTCAGGGTTGGATAAGTCAGCACGAATTTGCGGTAAATTCGTTCGGTGAATCGCACCTGTGTGCAAATCCAATATGTAATCACAATGCTTCGCGACACTTTCAAAAAAGGTGTAAGCGATACGTGATGTCAGTGACCCTTTCTCACTACCTGGGAAGCATCGGTTTAAATCACGTCGGTCCGGCAGGTAACGAGATTTATGAATAAAACCAAATACGTTCACGATAGGAACCACAATTAATGTGCCTTTTAGCTTATTCGGCTCAATTGCGTTGGTGAGCTGTCTTGCTATCTCAACACCATTTAGCTCATCACCATGTATAGCCGCATTGACCATTAATGTTGGACCAGCTTGGCGACCATGAATGATTTCAATCGGGATAGAAAGTGGCGAGTGAGTGTATAGCTGTGCAGCTTGCAGCTCAATTTCCATTCTTTGACCGGGCTGTAAAGTGTAGCCAAGCATTTCAAATGGTTGATTCGGTTTTAGTCGTGCCATCGTAGAGAGTTCCCAATAAAGTGGTTAATACTTTTGGGGGAATGTAACAATCGTTGGTTTTTAGTACGAATCAATCGCTTTGAGGTCACGATAAATAATATTAATCATCAGTGCTTTTGGTTGATTATTTTATTATAAAACAATGCTTTAAGTTTAATTTTTCAATCTAACGTTAGCTTTATTTCTGACAATTCCATGATAAACGTAAAATTGTTTATCGGTATTATCCAGCCCCCAAATTTTGTGGGCATACTGTTTAAATAGAGATAATCATGAAAAAATCAATTGCTAAAATTGTCGCACTTTCTGTTGTGGCAGTTGCTTTATCTGGCTGTGTGGGTAGCAACGCGGTGACTGGGTACTTAATGAAGTTCAACCTTAAGGCGGTAGATAACCGTTATGCTCGTGGTGGTTTGAATATTCTTTTAGCCCCAGTGTATGGTTTAACGGTTGCTGCTGATTATTTAGTGATTAACTCACTGGAATTTTGGACAGGTAAGAACCCAATTACTGGAACACCACATATCTTTGATTCGAAGATGGACACTTATATCGATATCAATGATCAGCTGGATAAATCTTTAACAGAAGCACCAGTAGGACCGATTTCAAACGTTCATATGATTGAAAAAGGCGAGATGCAGCAGATTGACGAAAATACGATTCAAATGAATATTACGTATTTATCTGGAGAGAAAGCGACGCTGATAGGTGTACGTGAAGGTGAAGTAGTGACTTACTTCCTTGATGGAGAAATGATCTCTCAGATTTCAATGGCAGAGTTGGAAGCATACGCAGATTCGCGCGCATAACTCGTTCGCTATGAGATTTTTTTGCATAATGAAATAGCTTTGCAGATAGAAAAACAGGTACTCATTGAGCACCTGTTTTATTTTGTTTTTATACCATGTCTTTTAAACACTGTATTTTAAGAACAGTTTTTTAAGAAACTATGCTTTCTCTGGAATGGCTTCTAGTAGAGCAACCATTTGGTTCCAGAACAGTTCAACGGTATCAATTTGTACTTTCTCATCTGGAGAGTGCGGGAACTTGATAGTTGGACCGAAAGAAACCATATCCATTTCAGGGTAAGGTTCTTTGAATAGACCACACTCAAGACCAGCATGGATAACCATGATATTTGGTTTATGGCCGTAGATGCCTTCGTACATGTCACGGAAAATGTGCATGATCTCTGAATCGGCGTCTGGCTTCCAACCTGGGTAAGCGCCAGAGAATGCGATGTTCGCACCTGCTAATTCAGCAACTGAATGCAGCATACTTTCTACTTGGCTACGACCAGAGTCGATAAGAGAGCGAATTAGGCAAAGAACAGTAATTGAGTTTTCTTCTGTTGTGATAACACCAACGTTAAGAGAAGTTTCAACAACGCCTTCAATTTCATCACTCATACGAATCACGCCATTCGGACATGCATTAAGTGCAGCGATGAAGCGAGCTTGGTCAACTTGTGCAAGTACGCCTAGTTCAACAGTCGCATCTTCGTTAAAAGTCACAATGCTGTCTTCAATTTTGCCAAGTTCAGTCGATAGAAGCTCAGTATAGAAGCTATATAGAGAAGCCAGTTTTTCTTGGTTCTCACTAGGAACAGCAACAGTAACGAAGCCTTCACGAGGAATTGCGTTACGTAGGCTACCACCTTTAAATTCAACTACTCGTAGATCAAGCTCTTGTGCGTGACCTGCTAGGAAACGAGCAAGCAGCTTGTTCGCATTAGCACGACCTGTGTGAATATCACAACCAGAGTGACCGCCTTTTAAGCCTTTCAGCGTTAGTTTACGAGTAACAAAACCAGCAGGAATCGCTTCACGAGTGATGTCGAATGTCATTGCGCCATCAATACCGCCAGCACAACCCATGTAAACTTCGCCTTCTTGCTCTGAATCCGTGTTTAGAAGAATATCACCTTCTAACCAGCCAGCTTCAAGACCAAAAGCACCAGTCATGCCTGCTTCTTCATCAACAGTAAGAAGCACTTCCAGAGGGCCGTGCTTAATGTCGTTTGATGCCAATACTGCAAGACATGAAGCCATGCCCATGCCGTTATCTGCACCTAGCGTTGTGCCTTTCGCTGTTACCCACTCACCATCAATGTATGGTTGGATAGGATCTTTAGTGAAGTCATGCACTGTATCTTCATTTTTCTGTGGAACCATGTCGATATGAGCTTGCAGTACGACACCTTTCTTACCTTCCATACCCGCCGTAGCTGGTTTTTTAATGAAGACGTTTCCAGTAGGGTCACGGCGTACATCAAGACCTTGCTCTTTTGCCCAAGAGATAATGTATTGAGCTAATGCTTCTTCATGTTTTGAAGGGTGCGGGATAGAACAAATTTTATCGAAAAACTGCCAGATTGGAGCTGGAGATAGGTTGCTAATTTCAGAATGGAATTCAGACACGGATGACTCCTTTTGTATATTTTAGCCACAGGTATTGGAGTGTTCATACTTAATATGTAGAAGAAAAAACTAGATATAGAGTAAAGAACTAAAATATGGCTCTGTTTGATGGCGACAGCATACCACTAGTGCCTTTTTTCGAGTAGGGCTTCTAAGCTTCAAATGTTTCAATATTTGAAAGGTGTCTTGTCAGTAAGATCTACAAATACAGTTAAATAAGTGCAAGAGTGCATATTTATCACTCAAGCAAACGTTTGTTATTATCTTTTGTGTAATTTAATTACGAAACTTAAGGTGGTACACGCTCCGTTTGAATGAAAAATGTGACGAAGTGCAAATAATTGTTGTAATAAAAATTCTTTAAGGTATATTAACAACCAACTTCAGCAGTGAAGACGAAATGCTCAAAGGAAGAGTCCGTTTTATCGCCTCCATGGAACTGAGAAATCAAACTTAATTTTTATTGATTTAATAAGGTGATATTTATGAAAGGTTTACCATCTGCAATGTTCTGGATTAACAACTCTGTTTACACTGGCAACTTTGCATACCCAACAAGCTTTGGTTACTAAGACCAACTGCATGTGACTTGAACAGTTTGTTCACCCCTATATATTAAGAATTTTTATTACAACCGCTTTCGGTTGAATAATTCTACCGCCACTCATTTTTGAGTGGCGTTTTTTTTGATTGTTACTTTTAGTGTGCAAATTTTAATCTCAGATATAGAGAATCAATGCTTATAACTAATTGTGTTGAAGGTGTAATGCATTTCATTAGTTTGTAGGACGAAAATTTGCTTTGTAATATATAGGAAATTATCCAGAAGTATAAAAAAGCACCATTAAGCTCATATCTACTAATCCTGCCTATTCCATTGTTTTTTAATAGTTAAATTAAAAAGCTTTCTACTTATTATGTCCTTAGTTTCGTAATGTTTGTCATAAATATCTATTAGAGTCTTAATTCTATCTGGAATTTGTTATTTGATAACTTTATAATCCGAAGCCAATCGTTTACGCAACCGTTTACCTTTACCCTTATAGGAAATGAAAATGCTCGAAAGGCTATTCAAACTCAGTGAAAATGGCACCAATGTGCGCACTGAAATCATTGCAGGTTTAACAACCTTCTTAACCATGGCTTACATTATTTTTGTAAACCCAGCGATGCTAGCCGATGCAGGTATGGATCATGGGGCTGTGTTTGTTGCCACTTGTCTAGCGGCAGCCGTTGGCTGTTTCATTATGGGCTTTGTAGCCAATTACCCAATCGCGCAAGCTCCGGGTATGGGTTTGAACGCATTTTTTACTTATGCTGTTGTTTTAGGCATGGGTTATACATGGCAGGTAGCACTTGCGGCTGTATTCGTTTCGGGTGTGTTGTTCATTTTCTTAAGCATTTTCCGCATCCGCGAATGGATTATTAATTCAATTCCAATGTCACTGCGTACTGGTATCTCTGCGGGTATTGGTTTATTCCTTGCGTTTATCGCACTGAAAAATGCAGGTATTGTTGTTGATAACCCTGCGACATTAGTTTCCATGGGTGCAATCACATCGGTTCCTGCTGTTTTAGCATCTATCGGGTTCTTCATTACTATTGCCCTTGTACATCGCGGTGTAAAAGGCGGGGTAATGATCGCGATTCTAGCGGTTACAGGTCTTGGTCTTATTTTTGGTGATGTTGAATACGCGGGTATTATCTCTGCTCCGCCAAGCATTGCTCCAACATTTCTGCAATTAGATTTTTCTGCTGTATTTGAAATTGGCATGATTTCAGTTGTTTTTGCTTTCCTATTCGTCGACCTTTTCGATACAGCAGGTACGCTTGTTGGTGTTGCTCAAAAGGCAGATCTAATTGGTAAAGACGGAAAAATCCCACGTTTAAACAAAGCACTACTGGCTGACTCAACAGCAACATCTGTAGGTGCTTTATTAGGTACATCGAACACTACGTCATACATCGAGAGTGTTTCTGGTGTTGCGGCTGGTGGTCGTACAGGTTTAACTGCGGTTGTAGTTGGTATTTTATTCCTACTTGCATTATTCTTCTCGCCATTAGCAGGTATGATCCCCGCTTACGCGACAACAGGTGCACTTTTCTACGTAGCAATTCTGATGCTATCTGGTTTAGTGAGTATCGATTGGCGTGATTTAACGGAAGCTGCACCAGTTGTTGTTACGTGTCTATTAATGCCACTGACTTTCTCTATAGCAGAAGGTATTTCTCTTGGTTTCATTGCTTACGCTGCAATCAAACTAGCAAGTGGTAAAGGCCGTGATGTTTCACTTAGTGTGTGGGTGATGGCTGCAATCTTTATTCTAAAATACGTTTTAACTGCTGCTTAATTCGTAAACTAACAAGCTTATAACTATTAGGTTCAATACTATGACTACAAAATTCGTCATCTCTTGGGACAACATGCAAACATATTGTCGCCAACTTGCGGAAAAGCAAATGCCTGCTGAGCAGTGGAAGGGAATTTGGGCTGTAAGCCGTGGAGGTTTAGTTCCAGGTGCAATTCTTGCTCGTGAGCTAGGTATTCGCCATGTAGATACGATTTGTATTTCTAGCTACGACCACGATCACCAACGTGATATGACCGTTGTAAAAGCACCTGAAGGTGACGGCGAAGGCTTTTTGATTGTAGAAGACTTAGTGGATAGCGGTGATACTGCTCGTAAGCTTCGTGAAATGTACCCGAAAGCAAAACTTATTGCGGTATGTGCAAAGCCATCTGGTGCAGATTTACTTGATGATTACATTGTTGATATTGCTCAAGACACTTGGATTGAGCAACCGTGGGATACAGGTATCACATTCGTTGAGCCTATAAACCGCAAGCAAAAGTAAGCTCTAGTTACGATTTATGAAAAATGTCCCTTTATTGGGGCATTTTTTTTTATATTATTAAAATAATAGTTCCCTACTAAGTAAGCTCATGTCTGAATCAAAAGAAACCAGTAGCAACCTCTCAGAAACCTTGTTTGTAAAGCATAAGCAAGCAAAAGAGACATCCATGCTCACGCGTTATATGCCAAGTTCAATTGAATTGCTTGATGAAAAGAAAGCGAAGCAAGATCAAGCTTGGTATAGAAACTTGAGGCGCTTGCAGTGGGTGTGGCAGGGCGTTGATCCAATAGAGCAAGAAGAAGTGCTTTCTAGAATTGCTTCGTCGACTCATTCTCGTACGAGTGATGAATGGCTAGATACTGTGATGGGATACCACAGTGGAAACTGGGCGTATGAGTGGACCAAACTTGGCATGCGTCACCAAAAACGTTCAAACGATTTGGATGATAATAGCGCTGCGGAAGAGCTTTTTTCTGCATCGTTGTGCTTTAGTATTGCAGGTTATCCTCACCTTAAGAATGATAATTTAGCCACTCAAGCTCAAGTACTTGCCAACTCGGCGTACAGTGAAGCCATCAAAAAAACCAATTTTATTGTCAAGCAGCTTGAGATTCCATACGAGAATAAGAAAATCAAAGCGCATTTACATCTCACCAAAACGGATAAGCCTCAGCCCGTTGTGATTGTGAGTGCGGGGTTAGACAGCCTACAAACCGATATGTGGCGTTTATTTCGTGATTTCTTAGCACCAAAAAACATTGCGATGTTAACGGTAGATATGCCGTCTATTGGTCATAGCTCTCACTGGAACTTATCGGAAGATTCTTCATGCCTGCATCAAGCGGTATTGAATGAGCTCTATAACATTCCTTGGGTTGATCACCATAAAGTCGGTCTGTTTGGATTCCGTTTTGGCGGAAATGCAATGGTGAGGTTGTCGTTTATGGAACAAACGAAAATCAAAGCCTGCGTTACTTTTGGAGCGCCTATTCACGATATTTTTGCTAACTCCAAGAAACTTAAGCAAATGCCCAAAATGTACCTTGATGTATTAGCTTCTCGTCTAGGAAAAAGTGTGGTCGACATTAATAGTCTGTCAGGGCAATTAATGGCTTGGTCACTGAAAGTACAAGGATTGCTTGCTAATAGTAAGACTCGAGTGCCGATTTTGGCTTTATCGCTAGAAGGTGATCCTATTTCTCCTCATTCAGATAATCAACTGGTTGCTATTTACAGTGATTATGGCAAAGCCAAAATGATCAAATCGAAATCGATTACACAAGGGTATGAGCAATCCCTCGATTTGGCGATAAAATGGCTGGAAGATGAATTATTTAGATGACATTCCTCCTAAATTAGTTAAGCATGATATACGTATGCGCAAGCATATGACATTTAACAATAATTTATAAAAACTGTTAGATGGCGTCATTCTTAACATTGAAATGGAGATTCAATATGTCAGAAGTGACAAAGAAACCTACGCATTATCGTTTGTTGACCGCACTTAAAGCGATTGGACCATACCTGAGGGAACCTCAGTCTGAAGATGGGCATTACATCTTTGACTGTTTATCAGTATGTGTTAGTGACAAAAAGTCACCAGAAGAACGTGAGTTCTGGGGATGGTGGTTAGAGCTAAACCGATCAGAAGATGGATTTACGGCAAAATATAACATTGGTCGATACAATGTTGCTGGTGATTGGGATTCACAAGCTTTGCCGAAAAAAGCAGTCGCAGAAGTGAATCGAACCCAAGAAGCCTTCCACCAGAAGTTGGTAGATGAGCTTTCTAAAAAGTTTGAAATCAGTGTTCAATTGGATGAAGAGTCTGTTGAATTCGTCTGATTTTAAGCGTTACCTTCCTCGATAAGATAAAAAGGTGCTAATTAGCACCTTTTCTACTTGTGAATTGGTGCTTTGATTGCTAAAACAATACCTCTTATTTGTTTTATTCCATAAAAGACCCAATGACTACAAATCAACAAAGCGGAACCGCAGCACAGCGTAAAACTGTTGTTGTTAAACTAGGTACCAGTGTTCTTACTGGTGGAACGTTAGCATTAGACCGAGCTCATATGGTTGAGCTTGTGCGTCAGTGTGCTGAATTAAAAAAACAAGGCCATTCTGTGGTCATGGTTTCGTCTGGTGCAATTGCAGCTGGGCGTGAACACCTAGGTTACCCCGCACTCCCCAATTCAATGGCAAGCAAACAGTTACTTGCGGCTGTGGGGCAGAGCCAGTTGATTCAAGCATGGGAATCATTATTCGCCATTTATGGTATTAAAATTGGTCAAATGCTACTTACCCGTGCTGATCTTGATGATCGTGAGCGTTTCTTAAATGCCCGCGATACCATTAATGCATTAGTCGACAATGACATTATTCCAATCGTGAATGAAAACGATGCGGTTGCCACCAACGAAATCAAAGTCGGTGACAACGATAACTTATCGGCATTGGTTGGCATTTTATGTGGCGCAGATAAATTGTTACTTCTGACGGATCAAAAAGGGCTGTTCACTGCAGACCCAAGAAAAGATCCGAATGCTGAGCTTATTAAAGAAGTGAAAACCATTGATGATACGCTACGTAAAATAGCGGGTGGCAGTGGTTCTACATTAGGTACTGGCGGTATGGCTACTAAGTTGCAAGCCGCTGATATTGCACGTCGCGCTGGTATTGAAGTAATTATTGCAGCGGGCAGTGCTGAAAATGTGGTTTTTGACTCTTTAAGCAATGACCCGCAAGGCACTCGCTTTTTACCATTAGCCGAGGCGTTAGAAAACCGTAAGCGCTGGATTCTGGCTGGGCCGGCATCTGCTGGCGATATTATGATTGATGATGGCGCTGTAAATGCCGTTATCACTAAAGGTAGTAGCCTTTTGGCTAAAGGCGTGACGAAAGTCAGCGGAGAGTTTTCTCGTGGAGAAGTGACTCAAGTGACTGATTTGAAAGGAGCCGTTATTGCTCGTGGTATTTCAAGTTACTCAAGCCAAGATTTGGCAAAAATTGCCGGTAAACACAGTAAAGATATTGGTGCGATTTTAGGTTATGACTATGGTTCAGAAGTCATTCATCGTGATGACTTGGTTGTGATTCAAGAATAACTTTTTAGAAGAACACACCCTTAGAATAGCATTCAGAGACAGACAGAATTTAGGAGAGTTAAACGTGGATTTAACTAACATGGGTATTGCGGCAAAAGAGGCGGCCTTTCACCTTGCGACTGCTTCGACAGCGCAAAAGAACCAAGCTCTAGCGATTATTGCTGATGAGCTGGAAGCAAATGCCAGCACAATTTTAGAAGCAAACTCGAAAGATATTCAGTTAGGACGAGATGCAGGTCTAACAGAAGCATTACTTGATCGCCTTTTATTGAATGAAGAGCGCCTGATTGGGATTGCTAACGATGTTCGCAATGTTATTAGTTTAAATGATCCTGTCGGCAGCGAAATTGACAGTAAAGTTTTAGAAAACGGCATGTCACTTTCTCGTCGTCGTGTTCCTTTAGGTGTTGTGGGCGTAATTTACGAAGCGCGCCCTAACGTGACGATTGATATTGCCGCTCTTTGTTTAAAAACAGGCAACGCGAGTATTTTACGTGGCGGTAAAGAAACGTTTTTCTCAAACATGGAGTTGGTAAAAGTAATCCAATCTGCACTTGAGAAAGCGAAGCTACCAGCGGCTTCTGTTCAATATATTGAAAAGCCAGATCGTGAGCTAGTTTCTCAATTGCTTAAATTGGATGACTACGTTGATATGATCATTCCTCGTGGTGGTGCTGGTCTACATAAAATGTGTAAAGAGAACAGCACAATCCCAGTGATTATTGGCGGTTTTGGTATTAGCCACATTTTTGTTGATGAAAGTGCCGATCTTGATAAGTCAGCTGATGTTGTTGAAAACTCGAAGGTGCAACGTCCATCAGCTTGTAATTCACTTGATTCATTGCTCATTCACGAGGCAATTGCACCAGAGTTTCTAGCGAAACTTAAAGCACGATTAGACGGAAAAGTGACTTTAGTAGCGGATGCGAGTGCAAAAGAATTATTAGTAGGCTTTGCTGACCAACGCGATGCAGTTGAAGGTGACTTTGATACCGAATGGCTAAGCTACACGCTAGGCGTTAAAGTTGTGGCGGATGTAAAAGAAGCCGTTGACCATATGCGTATTCATAATGCGAGCCACTCAGATGCCATCATGACTAATAGCTTAGAAAGTTCGGAGCTGTTCATTAACTCTGTCGGTTCAGCTGCGGTTTATGTCAATGCTTCAACTCGTTTCACTGATGGCGCACAATTTGGTTTAGGTGCTGAAGTGGCGGTTTCAACTCAAAAACTTCACGCCCGCGGGCCGATGGGGCTTGAAGAGTTAACCAGTTATAAGTGGGTAGGTAAGGCGAACTACTTAGTTCGAAGCTAGCTCTGCCTATTTTATCGCGGGAGCGAGTACAACCTAGTTACAGCGAGTTCGACCTAGTGAGTGATAAATACTAATTTATAACCGCATATATAGGTGTACAACCTGAGTAAAGGACCTTAAATGGTCCTTTTTCTTTCCTAACGTTTAGCAATTCCGTTACACTGAATATAATTGTTTGGAGGTGATATGCATTGTCCTTTTTGTTCAGAGAACGACACTAAAGTTATTGATTCGAGGCTAGTTGCTGATGGGCACCAAGTGCGTCGTCGTCGTCAATGCCTAGCATGCAGTGAGCGTTTTACTACTTTTGAATCGGCTGAACTCGTGATGCCGAAAGTAATTAAATCGAATGGAAACCGTGAACCATTTAATGAAGACAAAATGGTGGGTGGTGTCCAACGAGCATTAGAAAAACGTCCAGTAAGTGCAGATTCTATTGAACTTGCAATCAGTACCATCAAATCTCAACTTCGTGCTACTGGTGAGCGAGAAGTGCCGAGCGATATGATTGGTAACTTTGTTATGGACCAACTTAAAGAACTCGATAAAGTCGCTTATATTCGCTTTGCATCTGTTTATCGTAGTTTTGAAGATATTCGCGAGTTTGGTGAAGAAATCGCAAAATTAGAAGATTAGTACGCTTTATCATGCCTAAATTTACTCCCTTTGATTTTAAAATGATGTCACGCGCTATTCAGTTAGCAAAGCGCGGCATCTATACGACAGCTCCTAACCCAAATGTAGGGTGTGTGATTGTCAATGATGGTCAGGTCGTTGGTGAGGGCTATCACCACAAAGCTGGAGAGCCTCATGCAGAGGTCCATGCTATGAGAATGGCAGGTGATAAAGCAAAAGGTGCGACAGCTTATGTCACCCTAGAACCATGCTCTCATTATGGTCGAACACCTCCATGTGCTGAAGGGCTTATCAAGGCTCAAGTCTCAAAAGTGATTTGTGCCATGGTCGATCCTAACCCTCAGGTAGCTGGCCGTGGTATTGCAATGTTGCAAGACGCAGGGATCATTGTTGAAGTAGGGTTGTTAGAGCAAGACGCGAATGACTTAAACCCTGCATTTATAAAAAAAATGAAAACAGGTATGCCTTTTGTTCAGCTGAAAATGGCTGCCAGTTTGGATGGGCAAACCGCACTGAGTAACGGTGATAGCCAGTGGATTACCTCACCAGAGGCTCGAAGAGATGTTCAACATTACCGAGCGAAAGCCGGGGCTGTTTTATCTACAAGCCAAACGGTTATTGAAGACAACGCATCTTTGAATGTTCGTTGGAGTGAATTTTCAGCGAGCTTACAGAGTCAGTACCCAGAAGATAAATTACGTCAACCTGTCCGAGTGATCTTAGATCGCCAAAATCGTCTCACTCCAGAGTTGAAGATATTTAGCTCCGATTCTGCAGTGTTAAGAGTGGCGGCAAACAATGCTGATATTGAAGTTCCCGTTTCAAATGAAGGGTTAGATTTAGAGGTTCTTTTTTCCAAGTTACCAGCACACAATATTGACCATGTTTGGGTTGAAGCGGGCGCTACCTTGGCAAAAAGTCTGATTGAAGCGAAGCTTGTTGATGAGCTAATCCTTTATTTAGCACCTAAACTTATGGGCAGTGATGGTCGAGGTTTAATGGGTGCTCTTGGGTTTAATTCAATGTCAGAAGTTATAGACCTTGATATTACTGACCTTAGAATGATTGGCCCTGATATCCGCATTGTGGCGAAACCGCGCTGGAAAGCATCGAATTAATCACGTTAAAAATACAAGAGCTTGAATATGTTTACAGGAATTGTAGAAGCCGTTGGCACCCTAAGCGCAATCACTCCTCGTGGAGAAGATATTACCGTAACGGTAAAAGCAAATAAGTTGGATATGTCTGATGTTAAATTAGGCGACAGCATTGCGACCAATGGTGTGTGTTTGACTGTGGTTGAATTTGACGAGAATAGCTACAGCGCTGACCTTTCACTAGAAACATTAAAAAAAACCGGTTTCATTGATTACCAAGCTGGCGATAAATTGAATTTAGAAAAAGCCATGCTGCCAACAACGCGCTTTGGTGGTCATATCGTTTCTGGTCATGTTGATGGTGTCGGCGAAATCATAGAGCGAAACCAAGTGGGTCGAGCCATCGAGTTTTGGGTAGAAATGCCTGAAGAGATCTCTAAATATGTCGCTCAAAAAGGGTCAATTACCGTTGATGGCATTAGCCTAACAGTGAATGATTTACGTAAAAACGCGTTTAAATTGACGATTGTTCCTCATACTTCATCCGAAACCACAATCGACCAGTTTAATGTTGGACGCAAAGTAAACTTAGAAGTGGACGTATTAGCGCGATATATGGAGCGTCTTTTACAAGGTCAGCAGCAAAATGCGGAGCCTGAGTCACGTCTTACAATGGAATTTTTACAGCAGAATGGTTTTGCTTAACTGAAACATCATAAGTTAAGTAATATCATCAGGTTTAATCGTGTCGGTTCTAGGAATCTGAACCATTTCATAGGAATAAAAAATGCCAATTAGTACTCCTCAAGAAATTATTGAAGACATTCGTCTAGGAAAGATGGTTATCCTGATGGATGATGAAGATCGCGAAAACGAAGGCGATCTTATTATGGCTGCAGAGCATGTAACGCCTGAAGCTATCAACTTTATGGCTATGTTTGGTCGCGGTTTAATTTGCTTAACTTTGACTAAAGAGCGCTCAGACCGAATGGGTTTAGCGCCAATGGTTCAAGACAACAATGCCCAGTACACCACTAACTTTACGGTTTCAATTGAAGCTGCTGAAGGAGTAACGACAGGCATTTCAGCTTCTGATCGCGCTGTTACAGTACAAGCCGCCGTTGCAAAAGATGCGAAAGCGGCTGATCTTGTGCAGCCAGGACACATATTCCCTCTAACAGCACAAGAAGGTGGAGTGTTAACTCGTGCTGGCCATACAGAGGCTGGTTGTGATTTAGCTCGTTTAGCCGGTTGTGAACCCGCGTCTGTGATCGTTGAAATCTTGAATGACGACGGCACAATGGCTCGTCGCCCTGATCTTGAAGTGTTTGCGGAAAAACACGATATCAAACTTGGTACGATTGCCGATCTCATCGAATACCGTAATAACACAGAAACCACGATTGAGCGTGTTGCACAGTGTCATTTACCGACAGAGTTTGGTGACTTTGAGCTTGTTACTTACCGCGATACCATTGATAACCAAATTCATTACGCAATGCAGAAAGGGGATTTATCAGGAAGTGCTCCATTAGTTCGTGTGCACTTACATGATACTTTCACTGACCTTCTTCATTCTGATCGCGGTACAGAGCGTAGCTGGTCTTTGGACCAAGCAATGAAGCGTATTGGTGATGAAGGCGGGGTACTAGTTATTCTAGGTAATGAAGAGTCGTCTGATTCTTTGATCCACAAAGTGAAGACATTTGAAGCTCAAGATAAGAACGAGCAGCCAAAGATGGCGAAGAAGCAGGGTACCTCTCGTCGTGTTGGTGTGGGTTCTCAGATTCTACAAGACTTAGGTGTTCATGATATGCGCTTACTTTCTTCAAGTTCGAAGCGTTACCACGCACTTGGTGGATTTGGTCTTAATGTTGTGGAATATGTGTGTGAGTAATTTGGCTTTTGATGGTCAAGTACCTCAAATTAACATTTTATCCAAAAGTAAAACGCACGGTACTGCGTGAATTATTAATATAAAAATAAAGGAAACAACAAGGTTTCCTTTATTAATTTTTCTGAGTTGAATTCTAGCTTGCAATTCCAATAGCGTGGTTAAGGTATAAACCTAAATTCCATTAGATATTGCTCACAGTTTTATGCTAGAATCCGGCGATTCTCACTTGATGAATATAGTTAAAGGAAGGCTTATGAAAGTGATCGAGGGTGGCTTCCCAGCGCCAAATGCAAAAATTGCTATCGTTATAGCTCGTTTCAACAGTTTTATTAACGAAAGTTTACTTTCTGGTGCAATCGATACTTTAAAACGTCATGGGCAAGTAAGCGAAGACAATATTACTATTGTTCGTTGTCCTGGTGCGGTAGAACTTCCACTTGTAGCGCAACGCGTTGCAAAAACAGGTAAGTTCGACGCTATTGTATCTCTAGGTACAGTTATCCGCGGCGGTACGCCTCATTTTGACTATGTTTGTAGTGAATGTAATAAAGGTTTGGCACAAGTGTCTTTGGAATATTCTCTTCCAGTAGCATTTGGTGTTCTTACTGTTGATACGATCGATCAAGCTATTGAACGCGCAGGGACCAAGGCTGGTAATAAAGGTGCAGAAGCTGCACTTAGCGCACTTGAGATGATCAACGTTCTTTCTGAAATCGATTCCTAATGGGGGCCAGTGTGAAACCAGCCGCACGTCGTAACGCACGTCAATTTGCTCTACAAGCAATTTATTCGTGGCAAATTACTAAAGAAAATGTTGCTACAGTAGAAGAACAGTTCTTATCTGGTGGTAAGTATGATGAAGAAGAGCATCATGCAGCAGAGCCGGCTCTTGCTATGCCAGAAACAGACGTTGCATACTTCCGCGACCTACTGACTGGTGTTGCTCTTAGCCACATGGAACTAGATAGCAAGCTTCGTCCTTTCGTATCTCGCCCTATGCAAGATCTGGATCTGATGGAACTAGCGCTTCTACGTTTAGCTATGTACGAGATGACTCGTCGTGAAGATGTACCATACAAAGTGGTCATCAACGAAGCTATCGAGCTTGCAAAAGTATTTGCAGCAGAAGACAGCCATAAGTTTGTTAATGGTGTGCTTGATAAAGCTGCACCACATGTACGTAAGAAGTAATACGTTCATAAACGAATATAAAAGGTCAGCTATCATGCTGGCCTTTTTTGTAGCTAAAATAAAGTAATTGTAGTGATTAAGTACACGTAACTAAAAAGCAATATAGTGAATAAGAGTACGTGTTTACTAGATTAAAAAACAAAAAATAGGCTTATCTGATGTCTGGTGAATTTAACCTGATTGACAAATATTTCGTAAACCGACAGCAACAAAGAAAAGATGTACATTTAGCGGCGGGTGATGATTGTGCGCTTGTGAAACCGCCGAGTAATGTTGAGATTGCAATAAGTACGGACACTTTAGTTGCGGGTACTCATTTTCTTGCTGAAGCTAACCCAGCATGGGTAGCGCATAAAGCATTATCCTCCAACATCAGTGATTTGGCTGCCATGGGCGCAACGCCAGCTTGGGTATCATTTGCTTTGACGATGCCTGAAATCAATGAAGAATGGCTTGCTCCTTTTTGTGATTCCTTTTTTGAATTAGCCGATTACTTTGGCATTCAGCTCATTGGCGGAGATACCACTAAAGGACCTTTAAGTTTAACCTTAACGGTTCAAGGTTTCGTACCTGAAGGTAAAGCACTGCGCCGAGATGGAGCTAAAGTAGGTGATTGGATTTACGTTACAGGAAACTTGGGTGATAGCAAAGCTGGCTTAGAAGTGTTACTTGATACAGAGAACCGAGTTCGTCCAAACGCAGAAGAATTGGAAAAGCGTCATTATTTGAGTTCACCGAGAGTGCTAGCTGGCCGTGCATTATGCGACCTTGCTTCTTCAGCCATTGATATTTCAGATGGTGTAATAGCTGACCTTAAGCATATCTTGAAGCGCTCTGAAGTAGGGGCAAGTATCGATGTAAGCATGCTACCGCTCTCTGTTGAATTATTGGAATATGCTACCTCCATTGATAAAGCACAGCACTATGCGTTAACCAGTGGTGAAGAGTACGAACTATGCTTTACCGTACCTGAAGAAAATAAAGGGTCACTAGAGAGTGCGTTGGCGCACGCAGGGACAAAAGTCACCTGCATTGGTCAGATAAGACCTGTAGACTACTTTGAAATTCATGATAACAATAAACCGCTTAACTGGGATTTAAGTGGTTACGATCACTTTAAGGCGAAATAATGACAAACCCTCTATCACTTATCTCATTGAAGAACCCATGGCATTTATTAGCTACAGGGTTTGGAAGTGGCTTGTCTCCAATTATTCCCGGCACTATGGGTACTTTGGCTTCTATTCCATTGTATTTTCTGCTGGTTCAGCTGCCTTTCCCTGCTTATGTCATTGCCGTAGTGATTAGCTGTATTGTTGGTATTAAAATTTGCCAAGTGACTTCAGATGACATGAAAGTTCACGATCATGGTTCTATTGTATGGGATGAATTTGCAGGCTTTTGGATCACCATGGGTCTTGTGCCACTTCTTAATATTCCACCAACAGATTGGAAGTGGTTATTAACGGGTTTCATATTGTTCCGTTTTTTCGATATGGTAAAGCCTTGGCCAATTGGTTGGCTAGATAAACGCATACATGGCGGCTTAGGTATTATGATTGATGATATTGTGGCAGGTATCATGGCCGGTATCGCGTTGTATGCGATTGCTAAATATGCAGGTTGGTTGGTTTAGTCGTTAATAAATAATAGGAATAACAATGTCTAAGAAAGTTTATTGTATTGCTCAATTTTCACCTAAAGAAGGTAAATTAAATGAGCTATTTGAAGTATTAAAAGCGCTAGAACCAAACTCTTTACGTGAAGATGGCTGCATCCAATATACAGTGACACGTCATATTCAAAGCCCATTTGCTGAAGGGGAAAGTTACCCTATTGCATTCAATGAAATTTGGGCAGATAACGAAGCGTTTGTAGCTCACTGCCAGCGCCGTGAAATTCAGGCTTTCTTCCAAGATCAATGTGTTGCTGAAGATGGGCTAGTGGATAAGTTTAATGTTTCTATCTATTCAGATGAACCAGAAGACTACGATGCACCTAATTTGAAGCCTTGCTGCTAAAGTTAGATCTTTAACAATTAAAAAAGGTTGACCATTGGGTCAACCTTTTTTTGTTTTTAGCTTAAAATAATATTCACAGGGTAGCTAATCTACAGACTTAGTTGATTTGCTATTTAGCTATATAAGCAGTAATTGACTCAAGGATACCTTGAACATCTAAGCCTAGTTCTTCGTGCAACTCGTCTTGAGTCCCTTGAGATATAAACTTATCTGGTAAACCTAAGTTCAGTACTGGCATCGGCTGCTTTTCTTGCATTAAGAATTCCACAACACCGGAACCTGCACCACCGGCAATGGCATTTTCTTCAATAGTCACTAGAACGTCGTGATCGGCTGCTAAAGACTTAATAAGCGCTTCATCAAGTGGCTTAACAAATCGCATATCCGCGACTGTTGCATCAATAGATTCAGCTGCTTCTAGAGCATTTTCAAGGAAAGTACCAAAGCTAAGAATTGCGACTTTCTGACCATCCTTAACTTTATTACTTTGGCGTGCAATGCGACCCTTACCAATTTCTAGAGCAGTAAACTCACTTTGAATCTCTGTTCCCATGCCATTACCTCTAGGGTAACGAACGGCACTTGGACCAGTATGTTGGTGACCGGTATACAGCATCTGACGGCATTCGTTCTCATCACTTGGCGCCATGATGACCATATTTGGAATACAGCGCATGAAGCTTAAATCAAAAGCACCTTGGTGAGTTTGCCCATCAGCACCAACAAGACCTGCGCGATCAATGGCGAACATTACGGGTAAGTTCATAATCGCCACATCGTGGATCAGTTGATCATAACCACGTTGTAGGAATGTTGAGTAAATCGCGACAATTGGTTTATCACCAGAAATCGCCATACCTGTTGCTAGAGTCACTGCGTGTTGCTCTGCGATAGCAACATCAAAATATTGGCTTGGGTACTCTTTAGAGAAGCGAACCATTCCTGAACCTTCACGCATGGCTGGTGTAATCGCCATTAGCTTTGGGTCTTGAGCTGCCATATCGCAAAGGAAATCACCGAAGATCTTAGAAAAAGTCGGTTTTGAGCTTGTACTCTTAGGGAGGCTTGAGTGTGCTGGATCAAATTTCGGTACGCCATGGTAGCCGATAGGATCTTTTTCTGCAGGCTCGTACCCTTTGCCTTTTTTTGTCATGATATGAAGAAATTGAGGACCTTTTAAATCTCTCATGTTCTTCAATGTCTTAATTAGCTCATTAACATCGTGACCATCAACAGGACCAATGTAGTTAAAGCCCAGTTCTTCGAACATAGTGCCAGGTACAACCATACCTTTTAGATGTTCTTCAGTACGACGAACCAGTTCTTTAATCGGTGGTACACCTGATAGCACCTTTTTTCCGCCTTCACGGATCGAGGTGTAAAGGCTTCCTGAAAGTACTTGAGCTAAGTGGTTATTTAGCGCGCCTACATTCTCTGAAATAGACATTTCATTGTCATTCAGCACCACAAGCATATCGTTGTGAATGTCACCTGCATGGTTCATGGCTTCAAACGCCATACCTGCGGTAATAGCACCATCACCAATAACACTGACAACTTTACGATTCTGACCTTCTTTCTCGGCACTGATCGCCATACCAAGCGCAGCACTGATTGAAGTAGAAGAGTGACCAACGGACAATGTGTCGTATTCACTTTCTTCGCGCCACGGGAAAGGATGCAATCCATCTTTTTGACGGATTGTCGCTAACTTATCGCGGCGACCAGTTAAGATTTTATGAGGGTAAGCCTGATGACCTACATCCCATACTAGTTGGTCAAAAGGTGTGTTATAGACGTAGTGTAATGCGACAGTTAGCTCCACTGTGCCTAAACCTGATGCTAAGTGACCACTTGATTGGCTCACTGAATTTAGTAAATAGGATCTCAGTTCATCACAGAGTTGCGGTAGCGTCTCTTTTGGAAGTAGACGCAAATCCTCTGGCTTATCAGCCAAAGCAAGTGTTGGGTACTTTGAAATATCAAGAGTCATAGTAATGCGCGCTTATAATCTTAGTTCTTGCGCTCGATGACGTATCGGGCGAACTCTTCGAGTGACTGAGTATTGTAGGGGATCATGTCCAAAGCTTGAAGTGCTTCATGTAACAGAGTTTGTGCTTTTTCTCGAGCACCTTCTAAACCTAGTAAAGAAGGATAAGTGCTTTTGTTCAATTCTAGGTCTGAACCTTGTGGTTTACCTAATGTTTCAGTATCACTAATGATATCCAAAATATCGTCTTGAACTTGAAAAGCGAGCCCAATAGCATCTGAAAACTTATCAAGTTGAGGTAAAAGTTCTACCCCTTTTTGACCCGCAGATAAAGCCCCTAAACGAACTGCACATTTTAATAATGCACCGGTTTTATTTCTGTGGATCTCTTTTAATTCTTCAAGAGTGACAGAACGGTTTTCAGCAGCAAGATCAAGAGATTGCCCTAAACACATACCTTGAGCGCCAGAAGCATGAGCCAAATTTTGGATCATTTTTACTCGGCAACTTTCCCCTTCAGAGCTTAGTTCACCTTCAGCTAAAATGGTAAATGCGAGAGTTTGTAAGGCGTCACCCGTTAAAATAGCCGTCGCTTCATCATATTTGATGTGACATGTTTGATGCCCACGGCGTAACTCATCGTCATCCATCGCGGGTAAATCATCATGAATCAAAGAATAGGCATGGATACATTCAATAGCCGATGCTGGAGTGTCTAGTTCTTCACTCTTACACCCAAGCATTTCACCTGTCATATATACAAGGAATGGGCGTGCTCGTTTTCCACCAAGCAATAGCCCATAGCGCATAGCGTTTATCAGGTCTAAATTTTGGTGAGGAAGGCGGTTTAGCCACAGATTCAATTGAGCATTATTACGTGCTTGATAAGACGACAAAGTCTCAATCATAGAGGGTCTCATACAATAACTATTCTGGTTGTGGATTAAAGTCACTAAGTTCTGCGTTTTCATCATTTTGCAGCAAGATACTGACTCGCTGCTCGGCATCATTTAGTTTACTTTGACCTGCACGAGCGAGAGAAATACCACGCTCAAATTTTTTCAGCGCATCATCTAAGGCAAGATCACCATTTTCAAGTTGATCAACCAAGCCATCAAGCTCTTCAATTGCAGCCTCGAAGGTCATATTTTCCGGTTTCTTAGTCGCCATAATAATTCTGCGTTGGGAAAGATGAACGAACGTTACCTTAGGGCGTAGAGTTGGTCAAATTTAACGAATAAAATTTGTTAGAAAGTTTGTTTTCGGACGGTCTACACTTATGAGCGCCAATGATCGTTTATTTTTGAACAGTGAACAGTGAACAAGGATAAGAGATAGGAGTAGAAAGCGCGTATAGCTGAAATTGCCGAGCAAATGCTGGTATTAGAAAAGAAAAGTGTGATACTTAGACCAATAATTTACTCAAAGATCTTATGATCTTGCCGATAACAAGATTATTCTAAAGTAGAAAGATAAAAAGCATGAGGAGTGCTCAGTGGATTTAGCAACCCTATTAGGTTTGATTGGTGGATTTGCCTTTGTAATCATGGCGATGATCTTAGGCGGAAGCCTAGGAATGTTCTATGACACGACTTCGTTACTTATCGTGGTAGGTGGTTCTACTTTTGTTGTATTAATGAAATTCACTATGGGCCAGTTTTTTGGAGCCACAAAAATTGCAGGCAAAGCATTCATGTTCAAAGCTGATGCGCCTGAAGATTTGATTGCTAAAGTTGTTGAAATGGCAGATGCCGCTCGTAAAGGCGGTTTCCTTGCATTAGAAGAAATGGAAATTACCAACAGTTTTATGCAAAAGGGTATCGATCTGTTGGTTGATGGTCATGATGCTGATGTTGTTCGAGCTGCTTTACAAAAAGATATAGCATTAACCGATGAGCGCCACGAACAAGGCGGTAAAGTATTCAGTGCTTTTGGTGATGTTTCCCCTGCAATGGGAATGATTGGTACTTTGGTTGGTTTGGTTGCCATGCTTTCAAATATGGACGATCCAAAGTCAATTGGTCCAGCAATGGCGGTAGCACTTTTAACAACGTTATACGGCGCTGTGCTTTCAAACATGGTGTTCTTCCCGATTGCTGACAAACTCGCCTTACGCCGAGACCAAGAAACACTAAACCGCCGCTTAATTATGGATGGAGTACTTGCCATCCAAGATGGTCAAAACCCTCGAGTGATTGATGGCTATCTGAAAAACTACCTGAATGAAGGTAAACGAATTCTTGATGGTGAAGCAGACTAAGGATATTCACAATGGAAGAAGAAGTTCCCTGTAAATGTCCCCCTCCCGGTCTTCCTTTATGGATGGGAACATTTGCGGATTTAATGTCACTGCTAATGTGTTTCTTTGTATTGTTACTTTCATTCTCAGAAATGGATGTACTGAAATTCAAACAAATTGCAGGGTCAATGAAGTTTGCTTTTGGTGTGCAGAATAAGCTGGAAGTAAAAGACATTCCTAAAGGTACCAGTATTATTGCTCAGGAATTCAGACCTGGTCGCCCAGAGCCAACACCTATTGATGTCATCATGCAACAGACGATTGATATTACTCAGCAAACCCTTGAGTTTCATGAGGGGGAGTCAGACAGAGCGGGCGGCACTAAACGTGACCAAGGTAAACTAACTGGTGGTCAATCACCTGACACGTCGACTCAGAATAATCAAAACTCTGAATCTGAGATGCAACAGCAGCAAGCTGAGGCTCAATCTCAAGAGATGGAAACCTTAATGGAGAGCATTAAAAAAGCTCTAGAGCGAGAGATTGATCAAGGGGCGATCGAAGTCGAGAACTTAGGCCAGCAAATTGTGATTCGTATTCGTGAAAAAGGTGCATTTCCATCAGGTTCAGCGTTTTTACAACCTAAGTTTCGTCCTCTTGTGAGACAAGTTGCTGAACTTGTTAAAGATGTTCCGGGGATTGTAAGAATTTCAGGGCACACCGATAACCAGCGTTTAGACTCTGAGCTTTATCGCTCTAATTGGGATTTATCGTCACAGCGCGCTGTGTCTGTTGCTCAAGAAATGGAAAAAGTACGTGGTTTCTCGCACCAACGTTTACGTGTGAGAGGTATGGCGGATACAGAGCCAGTTGAACCAAATGATACTGAAGCACAGCGCAGTTTAAATCGACGTGTTGAAATCAGCATTATGCAAGGTGAACCATTATTCAGCGAAGAAGTGCCAGTGCTTTAATGTTCATCTGCCCTGCTTAATTTGCACGAGTCCTGTTTAATATAAAGCCGTGCAAGTTGAAAGCGGTTCCGTGTACAAACAGAAAAGCCTGAGGTGTCATAGCCTTAGGCTTTTTTATTTTCAGCACAACTGAGTTTTGTTGATTAAAATTGCAGTAGAGCTGAAAGACTATTTTAAAGTGGAAAGGCAGTAGTCTTTTCTTTGAATCTGGTTCTCATGTATAATTTGCGCCCTTAGATTTAGATAATGATCTATTCTGCTTTAAGTGCCGTGTTAAAAACGCTTCACTTAACGATGGACCTTCTAAAATTGTGAACCTTATTGTTGTGAAAGTATTATGAAATTTATTGTTAAGCCCCATCCGGAAATTTTTATAAAAAGTGAGTCGGTGCGTAAGCGCTTCACAAGGATTCTAGAATGCAATATCCGAAATGTTATTCAGCGTAAAGCTGAAGGCGTTGCGGTATTCAACCGTCGTGATCACATTGAAGTCACATCTGAAAGTGATAAGTACTATCCTGAAGTGTTAGAGGCATTAACTCACACTCCAGGTATTCATCACTCGCTTGAAGTTCAACAATCAGAATTTAAAGACTTGCATGATATTTACGAGCAAGTTTTAGAGCGCAGCCGTACTGATATTGAAGGTAAAACCTTCTCAGTTCGTGCTAAGCGCCGTGGTAAACATGAATTCACGTCTATTGAATTAGAGCGTTATGTTGGTGGCGGTTTAAACCAAGCGGTTGAGTCTGCAAAAGTAAAACTAAAGAACCCAGACGTAACCGTTAAAGTTGAAATCGATAAAGATAAACTAAACCAAGTCTTGGCTCGCCATAAAGGTTTAGGTGGTTTCCCTCTTGGTACTCAAGAAGATCTGCTTAGCTTGATATCAGGCGGCTTTGATTCTGGTGTTTCAAGCTACCTGCATATTAAACGCGGTTCTAAAGTGCATTACTGCTTCTTCAACCTTGGTGGTCCTGCTCACGAGATTGGTGTTAAGCAAGTTGCACACTATTTATGGAATAAGTACGGCTCATCTGCAAAGGTGAAATTTGTTTCTATAGATTTTGAACCTGTAGTCGCTGAAATTCTAGAGAATGTAGAAGACGGTCAAATGGGTGTGGTACTGAAACGTATGTTTATGCGTGCTGGTGGCATGGTTGCAGATCGCTTTGGTATTGAAGCATTAGTTACTGGTGAAGCTCTTGGTCAAGTTTCTAGCCAAACGTTGACGAACTTACGCCATATCGACAATGTGACAGATACTTTAATTCTTCGTCCTCTGATTAACTGGGACAAAGAAGACATTATCGATTTGTCTCGCATTATTGGAACGGAAGACTTCGCGAAAGTAATGCCAGAGTATTGTGGTGTGATTTCTAAGAAGCCGACGGTAAAAGCGAAGAAAGGTAAACTGGAAGCTGAAGAAGCTAAATTCAATTTCGAAATCCTTGATCAAGTAATTGAAAATGCTCGTGTCATGGACATTCGTGATATTGAAAAAGAAAGCCAAGAGCAAGCGCCTGAAGTTGAACAAGTTCAAGCGGTCGCTGAGCATGCTGTTGTGCTAGATATTCGCAGCCCAGATGAAGAAGATAGCCCATTAGAAATTGATGGTGTAGAAGTGAAACATCTTCCATTCTATAAGCTAGCGACTCAGTTTGGTGATCTTGACCAAGGTAAAGAATACTTGCTGTATTGTGACCGTGGCGTAATGAGCCGCTTGCAAGCGCTATACCTGCAAGAGCAAGGCTTCCATAATGTGAAGGTTTACCGTCCTTAGGTGACTTTCCTGAATCGCTGATGTGATTTGAAAAGCCGCTTACATGGGTAAGCGGCTTTTTTATTTGAATAAGAAAATTTATGGGCATCTGTGTGCTATTAAATTTGTTTTCTTCCATAAAAAAACACCGCCATATAGGCGGTGTAAAGAAATTTGACAGACAGGTCAAAATAAACAGGAAGTAGATGTCTCGTTACATTGGATTAGCTGCAACGAAACACTTGGTAGAACTCTACCCAACTCGAAAAACTCGAGTTTGCAAACACAACATCGCAACAACTAAGCCAATTGATTCTAGAGAGAATCAAGCCGTTCAGGCTAGCGTTGCGAAACGAAATATAGAATTTCTCTAGCCGCTAGGCAATGGACAATTTATAATGTTTCAGATGAAAAAAACTAATGCTTTATTAGAGAGTAGCCATGTCTCGTAGATTACCCCCACTAAACTCCTTGAGAGTGTTTGAAGCGGCGGCACGTCATTTAAGTTTTACTCGTGCAGCGGAAGAGCTTTTTGTTACACAGGCGGCGGTTAGCCACCAAATAAAAGCGTTGGAAGAATTCTTAGCTTTAAAGTTATTCCGTCGTCGAAACCGTTCTTTGCTATTGACGGAAGAAGGGCAAAGTTACTTTCTTGATATCAAAGATATCTTCACATCCCTTGCTGAGGCTACCGATAAGGTACTAGAACGCAGTGAGAAAGGCGCACTTACCATAAGCCTGCCTCCTAGTTTTGCTATTCAGTGGTTAGTTCCAAGGCTAGCGGATTTTAATCAGCAAGAGCCCGATATTGATGTAAGAATCAAAGCCGTTGATATGGATGAAGGTTCTCTCACGGACGATGTGGATGTTGCAATCTATTATGGCAGAGGCAATTGGCCGAGCTTAAGAGCCGATAAACTGTATCAAGAGTACTTAATACCATTATGCGCGCCATCCGTATTACTCGGTGTAAAACCATTAGAATCCCTAAGTGATTTGGCATGTCATACGCTTTTGCACGATACATCTCGTAAAGATTGGAAACAATTTGCTAAGCAGAATTTAATTGATGGGGTCAATGTGAACCATGGTCCCATCTTCAGTCACTCCACTATGGTGCTGCAAGCTGCGGCTCACGGACAGGGGATTGCATTAGGTAATAACGTATTGGCGCAACCTGAAATTGAAGCGGGTCGTTTAATTGCTCCTTTTGATGAGGTTTTGGTTAGCAAGAATGCATTTTATGTCGTGTGTCATGAAAAACAGGCTGATATGGGCAGAATAGCGACATTCCGAGATTGGATGTTAGCGAAAGCTCAGAGTGAGCAAGAGGATTTATTGGATGAAGCAGGGAGTGAGCATGAGTAATGTGTCAGTTGATACTCTAGCGGCTGTAGAGAAAGCTTCAAGCTTACTGATTGACGGTGAGGAGCACCCTTATACATTTATCTTTGCTCACGGGGCTGGAGCGGGAATGGACCATGAATTCATGGAGTCTGTCGCTAAAGGTTTAGCTTTCAAAGGAATACGGGTTATTCGCTTTAACTTCCCTTATATGATTAAACGTGCAGAAGACGGCAAGCGTCGCCCACCAGATAGAGCTCCCAAGCTACTGGAAGCCTACCAGTGTGTGATTGATGAGTTATCAGTAACGAAAGTGGTTATTGGTGGTAAATCTATGGGAGGACGCATGGCGAGCCACCTATCCGAATATGGCAAAGTTGTAGGTGTCGCGTGTTTAGGTTTTCCGTTTCACCCCCCAGGTAAGCCGGAAAAATATAAAGGTGAGCACTTAGCTGAAGTGCAAAAGCCTTGTTTAATTCTGCAAGGAGAACGAGACACCTTCGGTAAGCGCGAAGAGTTTGCAGAATTTAGCTTATCAGATTCAATTAAAGTTTCTTTTATCCCTGATGGGGATCACAGCTTTAAGCCTCGTAAAAGCTCAGGTTATACGGAGCAGAAAAATATAGCGCTTACGGTTGAGTTGCTTTCTACTTTTATCAAAGAGGTATTAGATGAAAAGTAAGGCATTACTCGTATTTGTTGGGCTCTCAGCAATGGTTGCTGTCATTTTTGGTGCTTTTGCTGCGCATGCATTGAAAGGGCAGTTATCAGAATATTTGCTAGGTGTATTTGAAACGGGTGTTCAGTATCAGTTTATACATACACTGGCAATTTTAGCTTGTGGGATCTTACTCCAATTGAAACTTGGATTAAAATCACAAAAATATTTTTTCATTGCCGCGATTTGCTTTATCATCGGCATCCTTTGTTTTAGTGGCAGCCTTTATGCGCTCGCTTTAACAGGAATTAAATGGTTTGGTCCCATCACTCCACTGGGTGGGCTACTATTTATTATCGGTTGGGGAGCTTTCTCCTTTGCTGCTTTGAATATAAATGAGGTAACTAAGTGAAACACGTACTACTCTATTGTCGCTCTGGTTTTGAAAAAGAATGTGCTGGCGAAATTCAAGACAAAGCAACACAACTTGAAGTGTTTGGTTTTCCTCGCTTAAAGAACAATACGGGTTTTGTTTTGTTCGAATGTTATCAAGCTGGCGAAGCCGATAAACTGGTTAAAGGCGTTGATTTTCAATCTCTGATTTTTGCTCGTCAAATGATCGCAGTTGCCGTTGAAATTAAAGATCTACCAAGTGAAGATCGTATCTCCCCAATTTTAGAAGCGCTTTCTACAAAAGATAACTTCCCTCGTTGTGGTGATATCCGTATTGAAACGCCAGATACGAATGAAGCGAAAGAGCTGCTGAAATTCTGTCGTAAGTTTACTGTACCTATGCGCCAAGCATTGCGTGGTAAAGGTCTTATGACATCGAAAGACAATGTTAAGAAGCCAGTGCTTCACGTGTGCTTTATTGCACCAGGTCATTGCTTTATTGGTTACTCTTACCCAACAAACAACTCTCAGTTCTTTATGGGCATTCCTCGCTTAAAGTTCCCTTCAGACTCTCCAAGCCGTTCTACATTGAAACTAGAAGAAGCTTTCCATGTATTTATTCCTCGTGATGAGTGGGATGAGCGTTTGGCTCCGGGTATGTGGGGCGTTGATTTAGGTGCTTGCCCGGGCGGTTGGACTTACCAACTAGTGAAACGTTCAATGTTCGTTCACTGCGTTGATAACGGTATGATGGCAGATAGCCTGATGGAAACTGGTCAGATTAAGCACCACATGGTTGATGGCTTTAAATTTGAACCTGACCGTAAGAACGTAACTTGGATTGTTTGTGACATGGTTGAGAAGCCAGCTCGAGTTGCGCACCTTATGGGTGAGTGGATCATTAAAGGTTGGGCAAAAGAAGCCCTATTTAACCTGAAGCTTCCTATGAAAGGTCGTTACGATGAAGTGCTTCAAGATATCGAAAACTTGAAAGTATTCTTAATTGAGAATGGCGTGAAGTTTAAGATGCAAGCTAAGCACCTTTATCATGATCGTGAAGAAATTACGGTTCACATCCAGTCTCTATCGAATATTTCACCGCACTAACGGTAATTAATCGTTTATTGAGAAATAGAAACGCTCCTTTTTAGGAGCGTTTTTTATACCTAATATTCTAAAATAAACGGCTTTAAACGAGGCTGAAACATTAGGTTATTCAGGTGTTGGCCACATTTCCCAAAGCATTGCTTCCATCGCTGTTTCTGTGCTGTCTTCCGTTGCCGGGAAAAAGTCTAAATTAGTGCGCTGTTCTACTTCATCAATAGTTGTTACAAAATTCACTAATTCTGAACCTGATACATCTCGATGAGGGACAATGAATGCAATCGCGTCATTATAGTAAGGGTCTAAAACCACCTTGTAGAAAGCACTCGGAATAACCACACCATTTCCAATCGTTGCTTCGTTACCTTCATAGATAGGTCCAGTTACCACGTAAAGTTCTTGATATTCATTAGCAAGATCTCGAACATGCTCTTCCAGCAAGCGCCAGCCTACTCGGTTAAAGCCGGGAAGTTGTGGTGACATGTTGCTTAGCAAAAAGCTAGATTGCATAGATTCTTGAGAGAAATCCATAGCAGCAGAAGGGGCTAAATGTCCACGGTCATAGCCTGATTTTGAGTAATCGCTTAACGTTGATTGAGCATGCTCAGGCAGTTCTTGATCTGCTTTAAAACGGTTGCTGCGTTTGAACTTGGCATTCACACTTTCTGCGGTGATGTGATAGGCGACCCAATCTGCATTTTTAGTGTCATAGTTATAACCTACTGCATATCCAGATCTACATAGTATTTGGTCTGAGGTTTCAGATGGTGTGCCTTTTACTAGGTGCTGACCACAAACTTCACTTGCTGCTGATAGTTCATTTGCCGAAGATAAAGAAGAAAAGCTGACCAGAAGGGTGGTTAATGAGAGTAATAGTATTTTTTTCATGTGTTGCTCCTTATTGGGAGCTACGAAAATAAATACTTTTGTCAGTAAGACTGTGACGGTGGTTGAAAGTTAATCAATACTAGGTAAGGTATTGATTAAACTATGCAAAGTTTTGTGAATGCAACGGAGAACACAACAGGTTTCATTAACATTTAAACTGGTTGATTTCCGTTTTTATCGCCTTCGTTACTGAGGTTCGTTATAACGGAGATCTTGCAGGTTAAAGCCTAATTCTATATCGGTTTTCAGAGCTGAGATCTTTTTACATACACGGGCAGATTCAATGTGCTCATCAAACTTCTTACGGTATTTCTTAGGTAAGTCATCGGCTTGATAGGCTTCTTCAATGTCGTTATAGGCGGTTAGAATTTCTTTTGCTGCTTTTGGACCCACACCAGGAATGCCAGGCACTTGGCTAGAGCTGACTCCAGTAAGCCCCCAATAGTCGGATAATTGTTCTGGTTTAACGCCAAACTCACTTTCAATGAAGGGTTTATCTAACCATCGATGCTGAAAGTAATCGCGAATTTGCAGAGTAGGGGAGAGTAATTGGCAATAACCTTTATCTGTCGAAATAATCGTTACGGTTTCACCATGGTCAGCGACTTTTTTTGCGAGTGTCGCGACCAAATCATCCGCTTCATCACCATCGGAAAGTAATGAATCAATCCCCAGTTCCCACCAAGCTTGTTGAATGGCATCTAACCCTTCCATTAGAGGTGCAGGCATTGGTTTTCGGTTTTGTTTATAAGTCGGTAGCAGTTCAGCACGCCAGCCACGATCTTGCAGGTGATGGTCAAAAACAGCAATGATGTGGGTAGGCTGAGATTCAGATAAAATTCTAGATAGTGTGCGATTAGTCGTCGTAAGAGTTCTTGCGATATCGGCTGGATCCGGCTGAGCAGAGTGTACGCGTCGGATGAGGTTTAAAGCATCGATAATAACAAGGTGAATAGACATACGTTTCCAGTAAAGGTAATAAATAAGGGGCTTATCAATTCGCCCCTTATAGTAACGCATCGTTTAGTCAGTTGAAATGTCAGTGACGTGTGTGCGGCTTTTTATCCATTGCCTTTATAGCTTTGAGTGGACTCTTTGGACAAAAATGTTTCGACCCAATAGCTTTTTAGATCAATTGCCTTTCGGAACAATAACCTTTCAACCTAATAGCCTAAGCAATTTTATAGCAAGGTACATAGTCGCTACCGCCGGGCAGCTTCATTCTATGTTGATCCACAAAGTCATTGAGTAGTTTATCCATTTTAGTCATCAGCGCTTTATCACCATCAATGATGAATGGACCATGCTTTTCTATTTCTAAAATACCTTCTGCTTTGACGTTACCAGCCACAATTCCTGAGAAAGCTTTACGTAAATTCGCCGCCAGATCTTCCGCTTTTTGATCCATGTGGAGATCTAGTGCTGCCATAGAGTCATGGGTTGGTTCAAATGGCATCTGGAATTCAGGTTCAATATGCAAAGACCAGTTGTAGCTGTAGGCATCACCTGTCTCTTTACGGTGAGAGCGAACATTCGGCATCGCTTGTTTCATGATTTTTGCCGCGCGTGCAGGGTCATCAATAACAATCTCATAATGCTTCTGTGCTTCTTCACCTAAGGTTTCTGCAATGAATGTGTCAATAGAACGGAAGTAAGCTTCGCTTTCTTTTGAGCCCGTTAATACAATTGGCATGGGTTGATCTGCATTTTTCGGATGCATCATAATTCCAAGGATATAAAGCAGTTCTTCAGCTGTCCCCGGACCACCTGGAAAAATCACAATGCCATGCGCCATACGAACAAAAGCTTCAAGACGCTTTTCGATGTCAGGCATGATGACTAGCTCATTCACAATCGGGTTTGGCGGCTCAGCTGCAATAATTGAAGGCTCCGTTAGCCCTAAATATCTATGCTGCGTATAGCGCTGTTTTGCATGCCCAATTGCAGCCCCTTTCATTGGACCTTCCATTGCACCAGGACCACAGCCTGTGCATATGTTGAGTTCACGAAGCCCCATCTCGTTTCCAACTTCGCGAGTATATTGGTACTCAGTTGCATTAATTGAGTGACCACCCCAACAAACGACAAGGTTGGGTTCAATGCCGGGAGTCAGAGCTCTGGCATTTCTTAAAATACCGAAAACTAAGTTGGTAATATGCGTTGCGTTGGTAGGGTTCAACCTTTGGTTATCTGCAAGGTGCATATTCACATACACAATGTCTCGCAATACTGAAAATAGGTGTTCTTGAATGCCTTTAATTATCTCACCATCAACAAAAGCGTGTTCTGGTGGATTGCTTAGTTCAAGCTTTATTCCACGCTCTCGTCGAACCACTTCTACATCAAATGATTGATATTTATCGAGCAACTCTTTGGAGTTATCAGTATGGCTGCCAGAGTTAAGCACTGCGAGAGTACAGTTACGATACAGTTGGTAAAGGTCACTGGATGCGGTTTTCTTAAGACGCTCAACTTCAAGTTGAGAAAGCAAATCCATGCTGCCTGCTGGGCTGATATGAGTAATCATAATGCCTCCTTATTAAATCTGAATTAGGCCATAGTGTTTGTGACGGAGGCTAATTCATATGAAGAGAAAGCAAAGCTTTGGAACGCTTTAAGAGAGATGTAGAAAACGGAATACAATTAATTATTATTAAATCAAAAGAATCAGTTTGCTTTGCCTTCGAAGAAAATGACATGTTTGCATAAAGCTATTTTACATAAATCTATTTTGAATAAAGCAATGTTCAAAAAGCTATGCACTACATTTAGATTTGCCTGTTAAGCAAATGTTAACCATTAGCTTAGCAAAGATTTGAGGGTTTGTTATGTGATAAGTATTTGAATTATTGAAGTAAATCTAAGACCTGATAAATTAGTGCCAAACCAACTGGTTAGTACCGCGCTTTTTCGCTTTATTTAATGTCTTATTCATTCGCTCTAATACTTCTTCAGGAGTATCTGATTCTTTAAATTGGGTGCTAGCGGCGCACAGCGTAATTGTGATTTGCTTGTCACGGAACTTAAATGGCAAGCGACTGACCTGAGCTTGAATATTTTGAATGAGCTGGTGGCAATATTCATCACTTTGTTCAGGTACCAGTAAAACAAATTCTTCACCAGAGAAACGAGCAACAGTATCAGTATCACCCGCTTCTTTTGTGATAGTACGAGCGATAATTTTCAGTGCTTTATCACCGGCGGTATAACCAAAACTGTCATTAATTGCTTTAAAGTTGTCAATATCTAAAAGTACGACTCTCAAGGAGTGTTGAGAACGAATCCAACGACGATACTCTAATTCTAAACGATCCGTCAGGGCTGTACGGTTATAGACTTTAGTGAGAGGGTCAAGCAGCATTCGCTTTGCCTGATCTTCTAAACGACGACGATAATCTTGGGTCACTTCATAAAGCGTACCGAGTTGATTTTTGCCGTAATTCATTCGTTCTATAAGAATTTGTTCTCTTTCCTCAGCGTGATTTAATCTTTCAGATAAGGAAGCGAGTTCACTGAGCAGAGGGTTAATCGAGGTTTTAAGGGTGTCGAGATCTTTTGAGTTATCGACAGAGGCTTGGCTCTTTACGACTAACTCACCGAGTTCATTATTTAGATTTTGGCGGTGCTCGAAATAGCTTTGGCTTTGGTCTGCATTTTGGTCGGCAGTTTTGATGCTTGAAGATAATGACGCGTTGAGTTGTTCAATGAACTGCTCAGACGTTTTACGTTCTAGATTCGTCCCTTCAATAACAAGTTTAAGAACTTGCAGAGTTAACTCGAATAAGTTTTGAGTCGATACCCCAAGTAACAGCTTCGCTCTAATATCAATGAGAATATCGCCGGACTCGCCTTCAAAATCGAGTTCAGTGATTAAGTGCTGAAGTTCATCAGCCAGAGCGGAAAGGATTTCTTGTTCCGGGGAGTTATCTGAATCGGAAAATGTGTTTCTAGAATTAGTCGCCATGATCTTAATGGCGCGCTCATAGATACTCAGTAGTTTCATTGCATGGTCAACCTTTTGGTTGCCATGACCTTCTGAAAAACTCAGTAAATTACGAAGGTCTCGTTTTAATTGAGCAGGAAGACCTGTGATGCGTTGAAGTGTCTCACCGCTGTGTTTAATCGTGTCGTCTAAATGTCCGGTCTGTTTTTCCATAGCCAACGTTTTTTGCTTGAGCATCCTTTCTAAGACTGCAAGCCGAGGGATCATAGAGCTGATATCTTTTTGTTTTTCTAGCTCTTCCCTAAGTGCTGTCAGGTTTTCATCAAGGTGCTGGTTATTGCCAATGCAAGCACCACTTAAAGATGCAACTATGCGCTTAAGAACTTTTTGTTCTCGTTTAAATTTGAACGAAGTATCTCGTTGTGTCAAACGCACCTGTTCTAACTGAGATTTCAGTAGGTGAAGTTGAGCTTGAATGTCTTGTTCGAGCATACCCATAAATAAATAAACTATTACCGCATAGATCAGTTACGATCTTTAAAATGAAATCAGAATTCATTGATAATAACAAAACTAAAAATAAGGTCACTGATTCAGGTCATCAACCGCTTGCTAATTAGTCATCTTTTAGCATTTTTTTGATGCTGTCCTCATTCTTATACGAGGACTGAACCTTTATTAGCCCTTGATTTATTGCGTGTTTACAGGCTTCTCTTATGTTACCAGTTGCAAGACTTGCTGCAGGTGCACTGTCGATTGCCTTCAGATACACCCACTGACTACTGCGTTCTTTAAGACTAATTTCACGAGCAATGTTGGTAGACATAAGTAGAACATCTAGCAATTCTTGATCATTGATGGCTGTATATGCGCGAGGCAAGAATGGATAATCGGCGATACCTACACGAATGTTTCTATTAATATTGCGCTCTGGTTCAAATTCAATAATCCATGATTGGATCTTCCTGAACATGCTTTCTGGAGAAGTATTACGATCACCATTGGGTTCGATATAGAGCAAGTTAGCATCAGAAAAATGATAAATACGCGCAGGGTCTTCTAGCTTGCTTTTCAAAAACGCACCAAAAGCTTCTTCTAATTCTAATCCAGATTTGTAACCGTTTTGAGTATACATATTACGCAGGAAGGGCAAGTCAATCATGACAAAGCGCAACCGGTCGTTGAGTGGCTCGTGAATGAGTTCTCCAAGCTGCCATTGTTCAAATGTTTCGCTCATTTGCAGTAATGAATTTGACAGTTTCGCGTTCAGCATTCTTAGGTTACTCATCTTAGAGCGGGAATGTGTGAAGAGGTCTTTACGTAATGAGTCAATTTCCCTAGCTTGATTTTGGATGATATATCCACGTCGCAGTACAAAGAAAAATAAAATAATGCTGAATAAGAAGAGAGCAAAAGAGATTTTTTGGAATTTTCGATGCTCGAATTTGTATCGTTTGAGTTCAAGTTCTTGCCCTGAATAGTGAAGTGTCTGCTCCGCAAATTCTTTTTGCTGACGGAATGCGTCTTCACTGACTCGATTGAGAGTTTGCTGTTTTAAAGCGACAAGAGCATTGTACTGCTTCAAATAGTTCAAAGCTTGTTGAGGTTGACCTGCTTGTTCATAACCAAGAGATAATAAAAAGTAAGAACGTTTAGATAAAATGGTGTTGTCTGATGCAAGCGCAATATCAAGCGCTCTGCTCGCGTTCTCGACCACGGCACTGCTCTCTTGCAGGTGATACGCCAAACCCGCAGATAATAATGCTGCTTTAGCCTCTAATCGTGGGATGTCTGTATATTCGAGTAAGTCGAGGGCGCGTGACAAATATTGTTCAGCTAAAGGGTAGTTATATAAGCGCAAATAAGTGGCTGCTAAACTGATACGAATATCGATAACCTGTGATATATCACGGTCTGTGCTTTCATGATCTAACACATTGAAAAAGTGCACGAGCGCAAGGTTGTATTTTCCTTGGAAGTAATACACATCACCCATTTGTTTAAGTACACTTGCGAGAATAGGAGATTTCTCAAAGTTATCATAAAAATCAGCAGCTTGAGATAAGTGCTCAAGAGCTTTGTCTAGAACTTGTCTTTCAAAAAATAGTTGAGCAAGTAGCCGGTTTACTTTGGCAAGCCTTGAGCTTAAATTTCCTTCTACAGACTTCCAATATCCGTATAAAAGCTCTGATAAAGCATGATTATATTGCTGATGATTGAGATAAAACTCACCAATAGAAATATGATAATCAATGGTTATTTTCTCAGAATAACGCTGATCCAAATACGATTTTGCTTGTTTAAAGTAGGCTTCAGCTTCATCCACTTTATTGTCAAAAGAAGCAATTTCAGCTCGAAGCATGGTTAATCGGTAGGTAATACCGTCGGTTAAACGTAGCGTCTGGCTTGCTGATTTTAACTCGCTCTCTATAGTGTCTAGCGTTTGGTTCGCTTTTAATGAATTTTGGTCATTCTTCCAGATCAACCTTGCCTTAAGTATTTGAACATCTAAATAAACGTAAGGAAGGTGATGCGTTTCTGTTAGTTTTTCAGCATCATTTAAGTGCTGAATAGCCGCCCGAGTATTGCCTAAATTGAACTCAGCTTGAGCGAGAATTCGGTAAGCATCAATACTGCCGTTTGGCGTTCGTAAAGAAGAGTCTGTTTCTTCTCTTGAAATCGCAGAAGGGCTTTTTTCACTTTGATCAGACAAGGTGCGGTAGTTTAGGTAATTGCTAGCAATGAGCCGAGCTCGGCTAGGCTCTATTTCTATAAGATTGTTTGCTTCATTCAGCAATGCTGAAGAGTACACAGAGGCAGTTGCCGCTGAGCTTAAGCTGACAAACAATAAACCAATTACATAAAACCAACGCATTTTAAGATCCCTGAATAATAGTGTGATTAAGCCAAACGCTATTGGCGAGCCATGCGCATGTTATGGTTTGGTTTATCTTGTTCACTTGAGCGATATGGGTTGATGTCTAACCCTCCGCGACGAGTATAGCGAGCGTAAACGGTAAGCTTACTTGGTTGGCAGTACTTCATGATGTCTGTGAAAATTCGTTCAACACATTGCTCGTGGAACTCATTATGTTCACGGAAAGAAACCAAATAGCGAAGCAGTGCTTCACGGTTAATCTGCTTGCCTGAATAAGCAATCTCAACACTTCCCCAATCTGGTTGGTTGGTGATTAGACAGTTCGACTTTAATAAGTGGCTGTGCAGTGTTTCTTCTATTTCTTCTGCTTCTTTCTCACTTACAGCACCCTCTAAAAGAGAGGCTTCAAATTCATAGCTTGAAATTTCAATGTCTTGGTCATCTATACATGTACCGCCCATCGTTACAATTGGCTGATCCGTATATTCTGAAACAGAATGAATATTAACATTAACCGCTTCCCCTGCACATTGTGAAAGATCTTGAGCCAAGCGTGCTTGTACATCATCCCAAGATTTGAAACGAGTTTGGTTGTAGCTGTTCAGGTATAGCTTAAAAGATTTTGACTCAATCAAATTTTGGCTAGTGGCCGGAATATAAACATCACCAACCGCGACTTGAGGTAAACCTTTGTCGTTTAACCAAGATAGTTCGTACATTGTCCATAAATCATGCCCTTTGAAAGGCAATTCATTACCAAGATTTAGGTCGTCACGGTTTAGGCTACGCGGAACTGGTTGCAAGAGGCTCGCATCGTATTGGTTTGAGTACTCGGTTTTTTGCCCTAGGGTTAAACCCGCTAGCTCTTTTGCATCAGAATATTTGCTCATACTTTCGCTTCAAATTCGATTAGAATGGTGCCAATTTTACTGAATCCCCTTAACTGTGTCATTAAGTCATCGCTTAGTCGGTGCAGAAAGGTGAGAGATTCCAATCTAATATTATGCGTTAGGAGATTTTCATGGCTCATTGTGCCCAAGATGCACTGTTTTCTTTTAGTCAACGTTACGTTGATGCATGGCAGCAGCAACACCAAAGCTTACCTCGTAATGAAGAACTCATGGATTTAGTGTCACCTTGTGTTGAAAGCAAAGTTGAAGACGCAGTGCTATGGAAAAGCTACCCACGTGAGCAACATGCTGATTTTACGAATGTTGAAAATGGCATTGAATTAACACTTCACGAAGATATTAAAACGTTCTATGGGGTGCAATATAGCGCCGATATGAATGCGACTTTCGATGGCAACGACTTAACCTTGCTTCAAATTTGGAGTGATGAAGATTTTGCTTGCTTGCAGGAAAATATTCTTGGTCACCTTGTGACTCAGCGCCGCTTAAAGTTAAAACCAACCGTATTTATTGCGGCAACTGATGCCGAGTTAGATGTTATCTCTATTTGTAATTTAACTGGCAATGTTGTGCTTGAGCGTTTGGGTACCAGTAATCGTGACGTATTGGCAGAGACAGTTGCTGAATTTTTAGAAAAACTTGTTCCAGCGGTATAAATCCATGTACGTATTAGAATTACAATTTGAATGTTTTGATAACACGACAGTCAGCGCTGTCGATAAAGCCGTTAATGGATTGATGGATGCGCTTCGTTACAACGGTCAAGTTCTCGGTCGTGAATTCCCAATTGTGATGGGAGACGGTGAGTTTTTTGTTCGTGTGGTTTGCCCGGATGAAGATAGCCTTCACCCTAAATATCATTCTGATTTTGTAAAGGTGTGTTTAGGGCGTTTGTCTGAAGCAAGTTTATTAGCGCCTAAAATGAGAATGCTGGGTCGCGATTTAAATTCTGAAGAAGTGGCTGAAGAGGAAGTACCAAGCTGGCAAGTACTTTACACCACATTTGTACATACATGTTCACCATTGCGTAGCGGTGAAAGTTTGTTGCCGATCCCTTTATACCGAAACCCACCAACTTTTAATGGTGACCATAAAGCGGTATTGAAGTGGCAAACGGAATGGCAAGCTTGTGATGAAGTGCAAATGGGAGGCGGATGCCGCGCTGAACATGCAACGTTAACGGAAATAAGTGACGCAACGAGCGTGTTATTTAAACGAGGTTGGGGACTGCGCGGACGTATTGAGTTTCTGACTGAGATTCCAACTTACTATTACTTATACCGTGTTGGCGGCGTGAGTTTGAAAGCCGAAAAAGAGCGTAAGTGCCCTAAATGCGATGGTGAATGGTTACTTGATGAGCCTCTGCATGACATCTTCTATTTTAAATGTGATGACTGCCGTTTAGTGTCTAACATCTCTTGGGACCATCTAAAATAACCCTTCTAACAACGGGCTCGGCATCATTATTTAGGTGCAGTTTTAACAGGCTAAATTCCACGATATAAGTTTGGTTTAGCCTGCATATCTTCTTTCCGATTTTCTACTTATCTTCCTTACATTTACTTGATACGTATTATTTTTTGCAATGTAAAACACGTCACTTCTAGACCTTTCATGTTTATTTTTTGCTTTAATTATTCATCAGAATAATCCAACTCCGCTCAACTTTATCTCGTTTCTATAGTTAGCTTGATCACAGTAATCAATCAATTTTCTTTCAATTTATAATATTCAGAATATAAATGGGATCGATCCCATGGGAATGTTCCCATTTTTAAGTAATAAGCCGAACTAAGATCTGAAAGGAATAGACGATGAAACTTTTACCAATTGCTGCTGCGTTATCAACTGCGTTACTTACGCCGAATTTATTTGCAGGTGAAACTGCGCCTCTTGAGTTTAATGGCTACATGAGGGGCGGTGTAGGGCTAAGTAATGAAGGAGGTTCCAACAGCAAGTGGGAAGTAAATAAAGTAGGGCGTCTAGGAAATGAAAATGACCTTTACGGTGAGTTTGGGTTTAAGAAAGAATTGTATTCAGAAGATGATGTTTCGTTTCTTGTCGACTCTATGTTGTCTTACTGGCAGGGGCAAGATGACAATGCCGCAGATAAGAGCGTAGATGTTGTTCAACTTAACATTCAAGCGGTTGGTTTATTTGAAGATAAAGATGTCGCGATGTGGGCGGGTGAGCGTTATTACCAACGTCACGATGTGCATATCATTGATAACTACTACTGGGATGTCAGTGGTATTGGTGGTGGTGTCGAACACATAAAAATGGGACCAGGTAAATTATCGGTGGCTTTGATTCAAGATACGGTAACTGGCGATATTGACGACGGGAAAGAAACGACCGCTATGATCGCGGATGTTCGTTACGCAGGTATTAAGCTGTGGGATAAAGCGGATCTTGAACTCGGTGTTGATATGAACTTCGCTAATGAAAAGCAAGGTCAGTCGGTTGATGCAGATGACAGTGTTTTATTCACTGCGAGTTTAAATCAGGGTTTTTCTACCGGTTTTAATAAGACCATTGTTCAAGTGGCTAACTCTGGTTATGCGGAGCAAATGGCGACATTCGGAACCGGTAAAGGCATTGTTCGTGATGCTGGAAATAATAATGCAGAAGGGTTTCGTATTATTAACTGGGGTGTAGTGTCTATCGGTGACAATATCGAATTTGGACACACAGTTCGCTATGCCTCTGCGTCTGATGTTGGCAGTAACAACAGTGATGATGAATCTTTCAGCGCCGTTATTCGCCCTTTATACAAGTGGGATGAAAGAATGCGCACGGTTGTAGAGATCGGTGGCTTTGTTGAAAATATTAATAACAAAGATGGTGCAGGGAGCAAATTTACTCTTGCTCAAGCTTGGGTTCCTCAAGTTGGTTTTTGGTCTCGCCCTGAATTTCGAATCTTTGCAACGTACCTAAATGATTCAGAAAACGAAAACACATTTGGTGAAGGCAAAAGCAGTGAAGTTAGTGTAGGCATGCAAGTTGAGGCTTGGTGGTAAGCGATTCTGCTTAACTGCCGTTAGGGCTAAAGTGATTTACTTGTCTATATCTTTAAGCTGAGAATGCTTTAAATAACAAAGAGGCTGACAATAATGTCAGCCTCTTTAATTTAGTTGCTAGTTGCTAGTTGCTAGTTGCTAGAGATTAGTAATCCAATACCAATCTTAACGATTACCAGCCTTTAACTACGCCACCTTGGAAGATTTCTGAAGCTGCGTTGTACACTTCTTCAGTTTGGTATGCTTTAACGAAGTTTTGTACGTTTTCAGCATTTAGGTTGTCTTCACGAGCAACGATAAGGTTTACGTATGGAGACTCTTTGTCTTCAACGAAGATACCATCGCGTTGTGGTGTTAGGTTGATAGAACTTGCGTAAGTTGTGTTGATGATAGAAAGCGCTACATCGTCAAGTGAACGAGGAAGTTGTGCAGCATCAAGCTCAACAATAGTGATGTTCTTTGGGTTACCAACGATGTCACGAACTGTTGCTAGAAGACCTGCGCCGTCACGAAGTTCAATTAGACCTTGTTGCTCTAGAAGAAGTAGAGAACGACCAAGGTTTGTAGGATCGTTTGGTACTGCGATACGAGCATCATCTTGAATTTCAGATACTGATTTTACCTGTTTAGAGTAACCAGCGATTGGGTAAACAAAAGTGTTACCAGCGACAGCCAGTTTGTAACCACGGTCAGCCACTTGCTGATCTAGGTAAGGAACGTGTTGGAATGCGTTGATGTCGATAGAACCATCATCCAGAGCTGCGTTTGGTGTTACGTAATCAGTAAAAGTTACAAGCTCAACGTCAAGACCATATTGCTCTTTTGCTACTTTAGCTGCTACTTCAGCAACTTGAGCTTCAGCGCCAGCCATTACACCTACTTTTACTTTCGTAACATCAACTTCTTTCTCACCACAACCAGCAAGAACAAGTGCAGAGGCAGCAGCTGCGATAGTCAGTAAACCTTTAAGACTAAATTTCATAATAATTTCCTTTTAGTATATCTATTTAATTATTTGTTCCAGAGTGCACCTAAAAACTGTGAGCAAAATGCATTCTGTGATTAATTTTTATTTGTTTAAGTACGATTTGTGTAGCTATCTGTGGTCTACTCGGCGAACAATACTGTCACCAATAGATTGAATGATTTGAACTAACACAATCAGCATTACAACTGTGACTGCCATGATCGTTACGTCATATCGGTGGAAACCGTATCGAATTGCAACATCACCTAAACCACCTCCGCCTACCGTTCCTGCCATTGCAGAATAGCTGACTAGCGTAACTAAGGTGATAGTCACAGAGTTCACGATAGTAGGTAGAGCTTCAGGAAGCAGTACCTTGTTGATTATTTGAGTTGGAGTTGCCCCCATTGATTGAGCTGCTTCAACTAACCCTGTTGGGACTTCAAGTAATGCGCTTTCAATTAAACGAGCAACAAATGGAATAGCACCAATAGTTAAAGGTACGATAGCTGCCGTGGTGCCAATGAAAGTGCCGATTAGCATTTTCGTTAATGGGATAATAGCCACCATTAGTACTAAGAAAGGCACAGAACGACCTATGTTGACAATCGCACCGAGAATTTTGTTGAGCTTAGTATTCTCAAGTAGCCCACCTTTTTTCGTCGTATGTAGAATCACGCCAAGCGGAATACCCACAGCAAATCCAACAATACCTGCAACCGCTACCATGTAGAGCGTTTCCCAAGTAGCACCTAAAAGTAGGTTGCCATTAAGGCTAATCCAATCTGTAATTTCATTGACGTTAAAGGACATAACCTAGCACCTCTACTTTTACATTGTGTTCGCGTAAGAATTCAATTGCTGCATTATCGTTTTCTTCATTACCAAATAGCTCGGCGACCATCATGCCGAATTTAACACCACCGGCGTAATCAAGGTCAGAACTTAATATGCTTACATCGATATTAAATTTACGGGCAATTTGCGTCATTAAAGGAGCATCAACGGTTGCGCCAGTAAACTCAAGACGTACAAGAGGGTAGCTTCCTTCTACACGAGTTTGTTGTAAACGCGCTTGGTAGTCTTCAGGAATGGTTAAATCTAATGTTGAACGAATAAATTGGTGCGCTAATTCTGTTTTAGGGTGAGCAAAAATTTCACCTACCGTACCTTTCTCAACCAATTCACCACCACCAATGATAGCGACTTCATGACAGATGCTTTTTACAACATCCATTTCATGGGTAATAAGCAACATTGTAATGTCTAACTTACGGTTAATTTCACGTAGCAGTTCAAGAATAGATTGCGTAGTGGCAGGATCTAGAGCACTGGTCGCTTCATCACACAGCAGCACTTTAGGGTCAGAGGCAAGGGCGCGAGCAATCGCAACTCTTTGTTTTTGACCGCCACTCAAATTAGCAGGGTAAGTATCACGTTTGTCAGCAAGTCCAACCAAATTCAGTAATTCACTGACTTTAGCTTCAATCTTTTCTTTACTCGTACCTGAAAGCTCTAAAGGCAGTGCAATATTGTCAAACACTGTACGTGATGAAAGTAAATTAAAGTGCTGAAAGATCATTCCGATATTACGGCGAGCTTCGCTGAGTTCAGATTTACTCAGTTTTGTTAGGTCAACACCATCAACAATGACTTCGCCTGTTGTCGGTGCTTCTAACATATTCACACAGCGAATCAGCGTGCTTTTCCCTGCACCTGAAGAGCCGATCACCCCAAAGATTTGACCTTGAGGAATATGTAAGTTGATGTCTATTAAGGCTTTGATTTCTTTAGTGCCTTGATAGAAAGTCTTGTTTACTTGATTCACTGTAATCATAAAAAACCTGTGCAGGGAAAACAGAATAAAATGTTGATAATTAGTTCGATTTACAGACGATGCTATGGTGTTATGTGATCTAAGTCAATAGATATTTTTACGTCTAGACGTCTAAACGTAAATGCCAGAGTCGCCGTTCATTTAAATAGATAGTGATGAAGCAAATAAAGCGTGTAATAATTACTGATTATAGAGAGTCTATTGAGAACTGAATTTTGTCTAAACCTGCTGTTTTTTTAGATCGTGATGGTGTGATTAATGTTGATCACGGTTACGTACATGATGAACACGACTTTGAATATATCGATGGTGTATTTGAAGCCGCTAAAGCCTTTAAAGATATGGGCTATTTATTGGTTCTAGTGACAAACCAATCGGGTATTGCTCGTGGCATGTTCAGTGAAGACCGTTTTATTTCTTTGACCCAGTGGATGGATTGGAACTTTGAAGATAATGGTGTTGAACTTGATGGTATTTACTATTGCCCTCACCACGCAGAGCATGGGGTAGGTGAATACAAGCAAGATTGTGAATGCCGTAAGCCAAAGCCTGGCATGTTTATTTCAGCTCGTGATTTTCTTAAAATCGACATGGCTAATTCAGTGATGATCGGAGATAAAGCAGAAGACATGATGGCCGCTGAAGCTGCAGGTGTGGGGACTAAGGTGCTAGTGCGTACCGGTAAACCTGTTACTGAGAAAGGCGAAGCGCTTGCGAGTGTTGTACTCGACAGTATTGCAGATGTGCCGCACTATCTTAAAGGCTAAATCAGTTAATCGACTTAACGCTAATAATATCTTTTGGAGCATTAAATGAAGAAGACATGGTCTATTCCTGTGTTAATCATTGTTACGGCTTTAGTGGGCTGTAGCCAGTCTGCAGTAGTAAAAGATGATACTTCTGTCAGTCAGTTTATGACGTATCAGTGTGAATCGAATCGTTCTTTTGACGTGGCATTTAATACCCCTGAAAAAGCGGTGTTACGTTTACCTGAACATGAGTACCGTCTGACGCAAGTTGCCGCAGGATCTGGAACTAAATATATTCTGGATGATGGCACGGCGGAAATACTGAATAGCGTGATGCTTCATACTAAAGGTGACAATGCTCGCCTTGAATTGGGTCGAGTTATCTATAAAAACTGCCAGTTATCGAACTAATATGAACTGTGCGTTGTCTGTCAATGTACGGTTTTATTTTATGAGTTAAGCCAGATCACTCTCAATTATTTCATACTCTTTTTTCACTAAATATTAGACTTTTTATGCGCAAAAACCTCACCATTCTTGATATAGCAAAACTCTCCGGTGTTGGAAAATCAACCGTTTCGCGAGTTCTGACTAACGACCCAAAAGTAAAGCCAGCGACACGAGAGAAAGTTGAGAGAGTTATTGCTGATTCAGGGTATGTGCCTTCAAAGTCGGCTCAATCTATGCGTGGTGGAAGTCAAAAAGTCATTGGTGTCATTATTTCACGTTTGGATTCTCCTTCAGAGAATAAAGCTGTAAGCACCATGCTCAATAAGCTTTATGGTTCTGGGTATGACGTAGTGATCATGGAGAGCCAATTCGACCGTGATAAAACCAATGAACACCTCCAAGTTCTAAAGAGAAGGAATGTTGATGGTGTTATCGTATTTGGTTTCACTGAGTGTGATATTGCTGAGATAGAGTTATGGCAACATCGCGCAGTGGTGATTGCGTTGGATACTGAAAATGTCACTTCAATTAATTATGATAACCAAGGCGTTATTGATAATGCACTGGATCATCTTACCCAGAAAAATTTATCAAATATCGCCTTTATTGGTGTTGACCCAAGTGATAAATCAACGGGTGAGATGCGCTTAAAAGCTTATTTAGATTGGTGTGAGAGAACTCATTCATCACCAAACTATCAGACAGGGCAATTGCATCATGAGAGTGCTTACCAGCTGGTGGATCGTGTAATACAGCCTGAAACTCAAGCGATAGTATGTGCCAGCGATACACTTGCGCTAGGTGTAATCAAACGCCTGCAAGAATTACAACGTGAAGATATTGCGGTAACAGGGGTCGGTGGTAATGATCTCTTATCTTTCCTATTTCCAAACATCCATAGTATTGATCCTGGCTATCAAAGCGCAGGAGAATTGGCAGCTAACTTATTGATCTCCCAGCTTTCTGGTCATGAAGTGATCAGCCACCACACTCAAACTCCTGTTATCTAGTACCTCAAAAGTACCCCATTAATCTAAAAGTCATTTAAAATTAGAGTGTGATCTCTTTCAATTAATGGGATTGTTCCCATTTTAATTTTATCAATGTTTGGGCAGTATACTCACAAATGAATGGGAATGTTCCCATTTGCATTTTGGCAAGTCCGGATTGCATGATATCTGGATAAAAAGATGATCCAAAAACCAGGGTGGGGAAAGTATGAGTAAGATTGCGAAGCAAGACATCACGCGTCTTATCGAGCTAGTCGGTGGAAGTGATAATATTGCGAGTGTAAGTCACTGTTTAACACGATTACGCTTTGTATTAAATGATACTGAAAAAGCGAATAAAGCAGAGTTAGAAAAGCTAAAAATAGTGAAGGGCTGCTTTACGAATGCTGGTCAGTTTCAAGTTGTGATTGGTACAGAAGTTGACGACGTTTATAAGCTGCTCATTGAGCAAACGGGTAAGCAATCTGCCTCAAAAGATGAGTCAAAACTTGCCGCTCGTCAGAACATGAACTTTCTAGAGCGTGGTATTTCCCATTTAGCTGAAATTTTTGTACCTCTGCTCCCTGCCATTATTACTGGTGGTCTGATCCTTGGTTTCCGTAATGTGATTGGCGACATTCGCATGTTCGATGGAAAAACCTTAGTTGAAATCAGTCAGTTTTGGGCAACGGTTCATTCTTTCTTATGGCTAATCGGTGAAGCAATCTTCTTCTTCTTACCTGTTGGTGTTTGCTGGGCAACGGTGAAAAAGCTAGGAGGGACACCAATTTTAGGTATCACTTTGGGTGTTACTTTGGTTTCTCCCCAGTTAATGAATGCCTACATGATAGGTAAGTCAGTACCTGAAGTATGGGACTTTGGCTTCTTTGTTATTGAAAAGGTCGGTTACCAAGCGCAAGTTATCCCTGCAATGCTGGCTGGTGTGGCGTTGGCATTTATTGAAACGAACCTGAAGCGCATTGTCCCAGCTTACTTGTATCTGGTCGTTGTTCCATTTGTATCCATTATTCTATCGGTGATCTTGGCTCACGCTTTTATCGGACCATTTGGCCGTATTCTTGGCGATGGTGTTGCGTTTGCAGCTAAAGCGGCAATGACAGGCGACTTCGCGATTCTAGGTTCGGTGATTTTTGGCTTCTTATATGCACCTTTGGTTATCACTGGTATTCACCACACAACGAACGCTGTTGATCTGCAATTAATGCAAGAACTTGGCGGAACGCCAATCTGGCCATTAATCGCATTATCAAATATTGCACAAGCATCGGCTGTCGTTGGCATCATTATTTTAAGTAAGCGTGAAGGCGAAAGAGATATCTCAGTACCTGCGGCTATTTCTGCTTACTTAGGTGTTACAGAACCAGCAATGTACGGTATTAACTTGAAATATAAATTCCCAATGCTGAGCGCAATGATCGGTAGTGCAGCCGCTGCGGCAATTTGTGGCAGCGCAGGCGTGATGGCAAATGGCATCGGAGTGGGTGGTTTACCAGGCATCTTATCTATCCAGCCGCAGTATTGGTCTATTTACCTAATAGCAATGTTGGTTGCGATTGTTCTACCTGCCATGCTCACACTGTTTTTCTATAAGCGAGCACAGTCTAAAGGTGAACTTGAAATGGCAAGTGCTAGCTAATACCACGATATACATTTAAATCCAGTACCCACTAATGTTAGTGGGTGCTTACCTTTCTTGTCCCAAGTAGAGCCATGGTTGTAAGTTAAATGACCACGGTGTGACATGGAGATTAAGGTAGATATAGCGAGTACTTAATTTTGGAGTAGTAATGTTCGCTCCTCCACATTTTGTTTTGTAAGTTTTGAATTGGTAAGAGTAAGTAGAGATGACGATTAATAAGAAAGATAAGTTGTGGTGGAAAACAGCAACCATCTATCAAATTTACCCAAAAAGCTTTTGTGATAGTGGCGCTCAAGGTTCTGGTGATATTAAAGGCATTATCTCTAAGTTAGATTATTTGAAAACCTTAGGGGTAGACGCGATTTGGCTTACGCCAGTTTATGAATCACCAATGATCGATAACGGTTACGATATTTCCGACTATTATGCGATTAACCCAGAATTTGGGACCATGGCTGATTTTGATGAACTGCTCGCAGCTGCCCATCAACGCGGTATCCGAATCGTAATGGATATTGTGGTTAACCATACTTCTACAGCGCATGCTTGGTTTCAGTCTGCGCTCGGCGATAAAAACAGTCCATATCGCGATTACTATATTTGGAAAGATCCTATATACGGGCAAGCACCAACGAATTGGCAATCTAAATTTGGTGGCAATGCCTGGGAATTGGATGAAGCTACAGGTCAATACTACCTGCATTTATTTGCTAAAGAACAAGCGGATTTAAACTGGGAGAACCCTAAAGTTCGTGACGAAGTAAAAGGTGTGATCAGTTATTGGGCTGAAAAAGGCGTTGATGGTTTCCGTTTAGATGTGATCAACCTTATTTCTAAACAGCAAGACTTCCCTAATGATGAAATTGGAGATGGTCGCCGATTTTATACCGATGGTCCACGTGTGCATGAATACTTACAAGAAATTAGTGAAGCGGTATTTCAGGAATATGGCAGCGTTACCGTTGGTGAAATGTCGTCAACCACGCTTGAACACTGTCAACAATACTCAAAGGTAGATAACAGTGAATTATCTATGGTGTTTAACTTCCATCATTTAAAAGTGGATTACACCAATGGCGAGAAGTGGACAAATGCACCGTTCGACTTCTTACAATTAAAATCTATTTTCAACCATTGGCAGACAGGCTTGAATGGGAAAGGCTGGGGCGCTTTATTCTGGTGTAACCATGACCAACCTAGAATTGTTAGCCGGTTAGGCGATGATAAAAACTATCGCGTTGAGTCAGCTAAAATGCTTGCTGCATCAGTACATATGATGCAAGGCACACCTTATATTTATCAGGGTGAAGAGATTGGTATGACTAACCCTGGTTACACTGAAATTGAACAGTACCGAGATGTAGAAAGTACCAATATGTATCAACTAATGGTGGAAGAACAAGGTGTTTCCCATCAAGACATGATGAATATATTGGCTCAAAAGTCTCGTGATAACTCGCGTACACCGATGCAGTGGAATAGCGCAATGAATGCAGGGTTCTCTGAAGGAAAGCCTTGGTTAGATGTTGCTAAAAACTATGTGGATATCAATGCTGAAAAAGCACTGCAAGATGATGACTCGGTTTTTTACTTCTACAAGCGATTAATCGAGTTAAGAAAGGAAGTAGCCGTTATTACTGATGGTGATTACACTGATTTATTGCCAGAGCATGAAAGCGTCTTTGCTTACCAGCGTAAGACCGAGACACAGACCTTAGTATGCATTAATAACTACAATGGTGAAGCATGCGAAGTGAGTTTATCCAGCGAAATAGAATTAGCTAACGCCAAACTGTTACTTGGTAATTACCCGGAAGGTAATAATTATCAGGAAGGCAGTAATGACGATTCTTCATCTGCTATCTATTTGCGCCCGTATGAAACAAAGATTCTCTTGATAGAGTAATACTCGTCCCCCTATACGAGTAAAAGCTTTGAACCTGAAATGAAAATGGAAGGTTCAAAGCTTTTTTATTCTTATCTATTTTTGTTAGCCAGTTTCTTGGGGCTAACTTTTGATAGTGAGCGCTTAGGAAACAATCTTCTAGATAAAGTTACCTAGAAATTACGCCATTAAGATCCGTAATTCACGGAGTAGCGCGTCGGTTTATGATTCATAGCTAATACGACATTCAATGCGACGGTGCCGATGATTGAAACCATGATGATCCATGGTGAAACAAAAAAGAATGAAGCAAACAATATACAAGCGTCAATTGCCATTTGAGTCTTACCAACAGAGATGCCATACCGGTCTTGAATGAACAAACACAAAACGTTGAAGCCGCCTAAGCTTGAACGGTGTCTAAATAGGATCAACATTCCTAACCCCATTAGTAAGCCACCCGCAACTGCACAATAAATTTCATTAAACGTATCGAGTGATATCATCAAATAGAGGTTATCAGCGAAAACGGAAACCAAAGCACCAGATATTGCACTGTTGATCGCGAACCTACGCCCAAATCGTTTCCATGCTAAAAGATAGAAAGGGCTATTTGCGATAAAGTACAGGACACCAAATGTCACAGGCAGAAACTGGCTAAGTAAAAGAGCTAAACCTGTTGTACCACCAGTCAGTAGGTGAGCCGATTGTAGAAAGAAGACACCTTGGGCGACTAAGAAAGTCCCCGTTAAAATTGCCATCCAGTCTTCTTTTTTTGAGTGTTTTTCCATCAATTTCATAATTATCTAGCCAGTAAGGGCGAGCATAGTAGAGAAAAACTTATCATTTCGGTAGCTAGAGGCATAAAATTAAGGTAAATGTATGTAATCTGCGTTTTACAGGGTGTAAAGCGTAAAATTGACAGTAAGGTAAATTATCGATGCGACTCGTCGCACAAGTATGATGAGGCTTACATGTCATTATGAAAAAACTGCATGATAAAATTGCAATTAGCTCTTTATGACCTAGATCAAATTATGTAGAATGCGTCGCATTGAAACGGTGACGAAAACGTTTGCTTTCGGTCGTTATGTGGTTTTTTTGAAACTTTCAGTACAATCTGAGTCAGGAGATACAGATGCTTAAGCGTGACATGAACATTGCTGATTACGATGCGGATCTATTCGCAGCTATCCAAGAAGAGACTCTTCGTCAGGAAGAGCACATCGAACTTATCGCTTCAGAAAACTACACAAGCCCACGTGTAATGGAAGCTCAAGGTTCTCAGCTTACTAACAAGTACGCTGAAGGTTACCCTGGTAAGCGCTACTACGGTGGTTGTGAGTACGTAGATAAAGTTGAAACTTTAGCAATTGAACGTGCATGTGAACTATTTGGTGCAGAGTACGCGAACGTACAACCTCACTCAGGTTCTCAAGCAAACAATGCAGTGTACATGGCGCTTCTAAACGCTGGTGATACTGTTCTTGGTATGAGCCTTGCTCACGGTGGTCACCTGACTCACGGTTCTCCAGTAAACTTCTCTGGTAAGCTTTATAACATCATTCCTTACGGTATCGATGAAGCTGGTCAAATTGATTACGAAGAAATGGAAGCGTTAGCAGTAGAACATAAGCCTAAGATGATCATCGGTGGTTTCTCTGCTTACTCTCAAGTTTGTGATTGGGCGCGCATGCGTGAAATCGCTGATAAAGTAGGGGCTTACTTCTTCGTAGATATGGCTCACGTTGCGGGTCTTATCGCAGCTGGTGTTTACCCTAACCCAGTACCACATGCGCACGTTGTTACTACTACAACGCACAAAACGCTTGCTGGTCCTCGTGGTGGTCTTATCCTTTCTAACGAAGGTGAAGCTCTTTATAAGAAGCTAAACTCAGCGGTATTCCCTGGCGGTCAAGGTGGTCCTCTAATGCACGTTATCGCTGGTAAAGCAGTAGCGTTCAAAGAAGCTTTAGAGCCAGAATTCAAAGAATACCAAGCGCGCGTTGTTGCTAACGCAAAAGCAATGGTTGCTGAATTCCTAGCACGTGGCTACAACATTGTTTCTGGTTCTACAGAAAACCACCTGTTCCTTGTTGACCTAATCGACAAAGACATCACAGGTAAAGAAGCTGATGCAGCACTTGGTTCAGCTAACATCACAGTGAACAAGAACTCAGTACCAAACGATCCACGTAGCCCATTCGTTACTTCTGGTATCCGTGTTGGTTCTCCTTCTATTACTCGTCGTGGTTTCTCTGAAGCTGACGCGAAAGCTCTTGCTGGCTGGATGTGTGACATCCTAGATAACATGGGCGATGAGTCTGTTATCGAAGCAACTAAAGCAAAAGTACTAGAAATCTGTAAGCGTCTACCAGTTTACGCTTAATTTTTTGTAGTGATTTGAAAGGCTCCTTCTGGAGCCTTTTTTGTATCTGGAGTTTAGTCAATGTGGCGAGAATGCATGAGCCGTAATTTGATACAGTGGGGGATGATTAAGGAAGTTAAAGTTTTTATAAACAAAAAGACCAACACTAGGCTGGTCTTTTGGAATAATATCGGCTTCAAATCATTATCTGAATTGTTTTGCTTCTTCTATAAATTCAAAACCTGCAGAGGCAAGCTTTGCAATAAGTGCATCTTTGTCTATTTCGTAGAAATTCACTACGCGGTCTAAATCCCCTGCGAAATCGTCACGTAATTTCATGTTGACGATGCTCATGAGCATGACAGGATCCATCTTTTGATAGTTCGCTAGGTTCATGTTTAGTCCTCGAAATCTGAGATAAGAAGGTTTGCCGCAGCAAATGCCGCGCTATCGCGTGCTTCTTTCGGGAGAGATTCATCTGCAGCAATATCGTTAAGTGTTTTCACTGCACAAGTGATCGCTTTAGGAATGTAGCCTTGATCACCACTGCCAATCTGAGAATACAGCTCACGAACTAAATCACAACAATCGTATACTTTCATCTTTATACCTAACCAAATGATAACTTCTCTCAATATACACATAGAGAAAAGCAAAAACAAAGCTGTTCTGATTAAGATCAGAATTAGTTTGTTCTTGCTCAATGTCTCACTTTTTAGAGCGTTAGATTAACCAGATATCTGCTGTTGAAGTTGATCTGTAACTTCACTGGAAAGCTGTAATTGTTTGGCTAGTTCTTTGAGGTAGGCTTTTTCCATAAAGTTTTGCTCATCAGCAACAATCAGTGAGGCTAAGTAGATTTCGCTGGCTTGCTGAGGTGAGGTGGCTAGCTGAGCTATCTCGCTTGGGTCTAGTGGCTTATGAAGTTCTTCCGAGACTAGACGAGTCAGTTGGTAATCGGCTCCCATACTTTCGACAGCTTGTTCTATTTTTGCCATCTCTTCTTCATCAACATGACCATCAGCTTTTGAAGCAGCGATCATAGAGCGTAAAATCAACACGCTATGGTTAGCATCATTTTCATCAAATTGAGCTTGCTGAGGTTCGACAGGTTGACCTTGTTTTGATTGATGGTCGTTATATACCTTGTAAGCAAGAGCGCCTAAAGCCGCAACACTGCCTACACCTATGGCTTTCTTACCCATCTTTTTGGTTTTCTTGGAGCCCATAAGCATTCCTAAGACACCACCACCTACAGCTCCTGCACCTAATGCGCTTAAGGTACTAGTATTACTCGATTTACTAGAAAGAGAGCTACTATTTGAGAGAGAACTACTACTGAAATTAGAGGAACCTTGAGATAACTTCTGTGCTCCTTGTTTGATGAGATCAGATTCGAGAGCTTGATTCAGTAGACTTTTGATATCCATTGATATCCTCCAACGGTAATTTTTCTAAATGATAGATGAGACCCAAATTATTATGATCAATATACGTATTTAAAGATGAACAGGGGATTAACTTACGTTATTTACTTTGGCTTATGTTAGAGGAATACATAATTTGGGAAAGAGTCGATATAAAAGGGTGAGTTTAAAAGGAAAGCATAAAAAAGGCTGCCAATGGCAGCCTTTTGAATCAAATATTTTATTACTTAATGTGTAAGCAAGTGCTTAAAATTAAGCAAGTTGAGCTTTAAGGTGTTCGATAACAGTGTCCATTGCGATAGCTTCTTTATCACCTGAACGACGGTTTTTGTATTCGAAGTTACCTTCGTCCATGCTGCGGTCACCGATAACGATAGTGTGAGGAATACCCACTAGTTCGATATCTTTAAACATTACACCTGGACGCTCTTTACGGTCATCAAATAGAACTTCAATGCCTAGGTCGGTTAATTCAGCGTATAGCTTTTCAGCAGCTTCTTTAACGCGTTCAGACTTGTGCATGTTCATAGGAACGATAGCCACTTGGAAAGGAGCTAGCGCTTCTGGCCAAATGATGCCGAATTTATCGTGGTTTTGCTCGATAGCTGATGCAACTACACGAGAAACACCGATACCGTAACAGCCCATTTCTAGCGTAGTCGCCTTACCGTCAGGGCCAAGAACGTTACAGTTCATCGCTTTAGAGTAAGTGTTACCTAGCTGGAAGATGTGACCAACTTCGATACCGCGTTTAAGTTGGATAGTACCTTGACCACATGGGCTAAGATCGCCTTCAACAACGTTACGTAGGTCTTCAACTTGAGCAAGCTCAACATCACGACCCCAGTTGATACCGAAGTAGTGCTTACCGTCTACGTTTGCGCCAGCGCCGAAGTCGCTCATTACAGCAACAGAGCGGTCAACGATGAATGGCAGCTCTAGACCAACAGGACCTAGTGAACCTGGACCTGCACCAACAAGTGCACGGATTGCAGCTTCATCAGCCATTTCTAATGGAGAAGCAATCTGTGGAAGGTTTTCTGCTTTCACTTCGTTAAGTTCGTGATCACCACGGATGATAAGTGCGATGATGTCTGCTTCAACATCGTCAGATGCTTTAACGAATAGAGTCTTAACAGTCTTCTCGATTGCTAGACCGTGTTGTTCTACAAGTTCTGCGATTGTTTTTGCGTTTGGCGTATCAACCAGTTCCATCTCTTGAGCTGGCGCTGCCGCTTCAGTTGTTGGAGCTAGTGCTTCTGCTTTCTCGATGTTCGCTGCGTAATCAGACTCAGAAGAGAATGCGATTAGATCTTCGCCGCTTTCAGCAAGAACGTGGAATTCTTGAGAGCCGCTACCGCCGATTGCACCAGAGTCTGCCAATACTGGACGGTACTCAAGACCCATGCGGTCAAATGCTTTACAGTAAGCATCATGCATCGCTTGGTAAGACTTTTCTAAGCCTTCTTTATCGATATCAAAGCTGTATGCATCCATCATCGAGAATTCACGTGCACGCATTACGCCAAAACGAGGTCGGCGCTCATCACGGAATTTAGTCTGAATTTGGTAAAGGTTCAGAGGTAACTGCTTGTAAGAGCTGATCTCGTTACGTACTAGGCTCGTCACAACTTCTTCTGCTGTTGGGCTAAGAACGAATGGACGAGAGTGACGGTCTGTGAAACGAAGTAGCTCAGGACCCATCTTTTCAGAACGGCCAGTCTCTTCCCAAAGCTCAAACGGTTGAACTACGGGCATCAAGATTTCAACGGCACCTGCATTATCGATCTCTTGGCGAACGATATTTTCGACTTTACGCAGAACACGTAGACCGGTAGGTAGCCAAGTATATAAACCTGAAGCTAGCTTACGGATCATACCTGCACGTAGCATCAGCTGGTGGCTGATAACTTCTGCGTCGTTTGGAGTCTCTTTCACAGTAGAAAGAAGATAGTTACTGGTACGCATTTTATGGTATCCGTTTCATCATTGATAAAAGAAAATTTACTGTAGCCCTTTGCCACAATAAATCTGATTTAGCCGCATATAATATCAGCCTATTTCGAATCTCAAAAGCGCTCAATGTCAGTAACATTGATGAAAAACGCCTCAACAACGAATTTCACGTTAAGATCGAACAAATTTACTGCATATTCTTTATTGTCGGGCTTTCCCTTCTTATAAGCAGGGCGTGGATCTTGAGCCAACACTTCTTTTATTACCTGCATAATATGGTGGGCGTTTGGGTGAGATTGCAGCTTATTAAGTGCGTATTCTGAAAAGTTGACATCTAAAGTCACTGGCTCATCAGCAGCAAATCCGCCTTGTGCATTTGGGATAGAGTCCGAGTAGGGGATATAAGGTTTTATATCGATGATCGGCGTACCATCGACAAGATCTACACTTCCTAGCTCAAGCCACGTTTGGCTTCCTTTCTGCGTTATGCCTTTTAATTCAACTGCCGACATGCCAATGGCGTTAGGTCTAAAAGTTGCTCGTGATGCAAATACGCCTACTCGTTCATTTCCGCCCAATCTTGGCGGTCGAACAGTAGGCTTCCAACCAGCTGCAATATTTTTATCAAACAAAAAGAGCAGCCAAAGGTGGCTGAATTGTTCGATACCCCGAACTGCCTCTGGTGAATTGCTGTCTCCGATTAGTTCAACTCTTGAATATGCACTAGGCGTTAATCTAGGCTGTCTAGGAACTGCAAATTTCTCTTTAAATGGGCTCTGAATATAGCCAATAGGTTCAATTGAATGCATCGGAAAGGCGCTGTTTTACGAGAAAGAATGCAAAGGTAGCACATTTTATCCCTTTACTTTTAATTGATAATAGTTATCATTTGGTATGTTATAACATTTCAAGTTAAGCGTAGAGGAAATTATGAAAGAAGGAATTCACCCAGACTACCGCCCTGTTGTATTTCATGACACGAGTGTAGATGAATATTTTGTTGTTGGTTCAACACTTAAAACAGATAGAACTATCGAATGGAAAGATGGAAAAACTTACCCTTATTGCACCTTGGATGTGTCTTCTGAATCTCACCCTTTTTACACAGGTAAACAACGAGTTGTGAGCCAAGAAGGACGAATCGCTAACTTTAAACGTAGATTTGGAAAGATCGTTAAATAAGGACATAACCATGAAAGTACTAAGTTCACTAAAAAGCGCTAAAAATCGACACCCTGATTGCCAAATCGTAAAGAGAAAAGGGCGTCTTTATGTGATTTGCAAAACTAACCCGAGGTTTAAAGCGGTTCAAAAATGACCGTCAATATGATGTGACTCGTGTGTAAAAAAGAGGGGAAAGTCAAACTTCATTTATTTGCCTGTTTTTCTTTTCCTTCGAGAGAAGCTTTATCAAATGTAGAATGCATATTTAACGTACGATGTGTCTTATTGTTTAAAGGAATCAATGGGTTATATTTTTAGTTATACCTCTGATGAATGGATTGTTGTGAACTATAAATCTTAATTTTGTATTTAATTTAGATTTATTTGCTAATTAATTGTTTAAATTTAGTTAAGAACACCTGCCTGTTACACATTTTGTAACATTTTGAGTTTCTAATTGATAATATTGTCGCGTACCCTTCGCTGGCAATTTGAACATTTTTGTCACAATTGCACAGGAATCACTACAAGGAGGGAACTGATGAGTTCATCAGCTTCAATAAAAAACAATTCGCCAAAGAAACCTATTTTTACCCGCTTTCTCGATGGCGTTGAATATTTGGGGAACCTTTTACCCCACCCAATCACTCTTTTCGCAATCTTCTGTGTCGCAATCCTAGTTTCTTCAGGAATTGCTGGTTACTTCGAAGTGTCTGTAATGGACCCTCGCCCAGAAGGTGCTAGCGGTCGTGCTGCTGATGGCATGATCCACGTTGTAAGCTTACTTAATGCTGAAGGCTTACAGCTAATCGTAACTAACCTCGTTAAAAACTTTGTCGGCTTTGCGCCACTAGGTACTGTACTTGTTGCAATGCTAGGTGTTGCGATTGCTGAACACTCAGGTCTACTTTCAGCAGCAATGCGCGGAATGGTAATGGGCGCATCTCATCGCATGGTTACTGTAACTGTGGTATTTGCTGGTATTATCTCGAACACCGCTTCGGAGCTTGGCTACGTAGTACTTATCCCTCTTGCAGCAATGCTTTTCCACTCTTTGGGTCGCCATCCATTAGCTGGTCTAGCGGCAGCATTTGCTGGCGTATCTGGTGGTTATTCTGCAAACCTACTCATCGGTACGGTTGATCCACTGCTTTCTGGTATTACAGAAACTGCAGCACAGATGCTTGATCCTACTTACTCTGTTGGTCCTGAATCAAACTGGTACTTCATGTTTATTTCAACCTTCTTTATCTCGATTGCCGGTGCGTTGGTAACAGAGAAGATTGTTGAACCAAAACTTGGTAAGTACAACGATGAAGACGCGTCTGAAGATCTTTCAAATGACTCAATGGGTAAGCTTACTGCTATTGAGAAGAAAGGCCTTAAGCTTGCAGGTATTGCTGTTCTAATCGTAAGTGCGATGCTTGCTTGGACAATCGTTCCTGCTGACGGTGTTTTACGTTCAGAAGCAGGTACTATTTCTGGTTCTCCATTCCTGAAAAGTATCGTAGCGTTTATCTTTGTATTCTTTGCTATTCCTGGTTTTGTTTACGGCAAAGTAACCGGTTCAATGAAGAGTGACCGTGATGTGATTAATGCAATGGCAACGTCTATGTCTTCAATGGGCATGTACATTGTACTGGTATTCTTCGCTGCTCAATTTGTTGCTTTCTTTAAGTGGACAAACTTCGGTCAAGTGGTTGCTGTAGGTGGCGCAACATTCCTTCAGGATATCGGTCTAACAGGTCCAATGTTGTTCTTCGCATTCATCCTAATGTGTGGCTTCATCAACCTGATGATCGGTTCAGCTTCTGCACAGTGGGCAGTAACAGCGCCTATCTTCGTTCCAATGCTAATGCTAGTTGGTTACGCACCAGAAACGATTCAAGCGGCTTACCGTATCGGTGATTCAACAACGAATATCATTACTCCGATGATGAGCTACTTCGGTCTTATCCTAGCGGTAGCAACTCGCTACATGAAGAACCTAGGCATTGGTACTCTAATTGCGACCATGTTGCCTTACTCTATGGTGTTCATGTTCGGCTGGAGTATTCTATTCTACTTATGGGTATTCGTATTTGGTCTACCTGTAGGTCCGGGCGCTGCAACGTTCTACACGCCTTAATCAATTTTATTAGAGCTACACGCTTACTTTATCCTAGCTTCATGCTTATATAGCTTTATGCCTATATAACTAAGCTCTAAAATTGATATAGTAAAAAACCTGCACTTGATGCAGGTTTTTTTGTTTTAACAGCCTAAAAACGATGAAATTGAAATTTAGCGTTTTTGGATTTTTATCAGCAGAGTCTTTCCAAAATTACGGATTAACGTTTAGCTAAAATTTTATCTAAGTGGTTAGCAAATTCGCGTCGGTCAGTTTGAGATAATGAACTTGGCCCGCCCGTTTGAATTCCGCTCGAACGCATCGTGTCCATAAAGTCTCGAATGTTGAGGCGAGCTTTGATCGTTTCTTTAGTGTAAAGCTCTCCTCGAGAACTGAGCGCTTGACCTCCCTTAGTAATGATTTCATCAGCTAAAGGGATATCTGAAGTAATCACAAGATCACCCGGTTCAGTTCGTTTAACGATTTCATCATCAGCAATGTCAAAACCACTTGGCACTTGAATGGAATGTATATTGTTGCGTTTAGGAACTGGAACTAGGTGGTTTGCAACAAAAGTGCATTCAACACCAGTACGTTCGGCGGCACGAACGATGGTTTCTCTAATTACTTTTGGACAGGCATCCGCATCAACCCATATTTTCATGATTCGTTCTCTTTTTCATTTTAGAGGTGCACTTATTCAAATTTTGATTACGATATTTGAAAGCTTCTTTCTTATTTATCTGACAACTGAGTTTCTAGAGCAGTAATTCGCGCGGTTAAATCGAGCACTTGCTGTTCAAGTAGAGTAACTCTATCGATCTCCGGCTGCTCAGAAGCTGCAACTTCAATCTTGGGAATTCGGTTCGCACTTTTCCAGCTTTTAATAGTTGTGATAAGTGCAGGCATTGGAATTGAAGTACTCATTCTCGCTTTAACAAGCGCGACAGTTGGCTCTTTTCCTTGCGCTTGCAGCCCTTCAAGTACGGCTCTTAATTCTTCTGAAACATCTTTAGTCAGCATGATAATGACCTCTATTTTCGGTGATACCGCATAATACTTGTTCTAATGGTTTTTAGCGAATATCAAAAACGCCCAAGGCTTGTGCGAGATCTCTTACAAAGGGTGTGAGAGAAAGTAAGTTTAGATATGGTATAAATATACTGTAAATTATCAAGTTGTTGATTGTTAACTGTAATATATATCTAACAACTATTGTG
>NZ_VTXD01000018.1 GCF_013114625.1 Vibrio sp. 99-70-13A1 | reverse complement strand
GTTTGTAATTACTGTAAATATTTAATTTTTTAAGCATAGTAACAAAAATAGGATAAAAGAAGTTAAAATGGTGATGAGCAATAATTTGATTATAACAACTTATAAACTTTGTAATATTTGCACTGTTTGCACTGTTTGCACTGTTTGCACTGTTTATTGACCTTTCCCATTCAATAAATGTCATAGCGATACTCTTAAAGCCATTGATGTTGTCTTTTGAAGATATATCGTATAGGGCCATGGACTTATCGTAAATCATATCTAGTGCGTCTATTTCAAGAAGATAGTAGAGCTGGGCGACGATTAATATACATTTGTTTATGGGGAGTGTAATCGTTGGGATAATTAACTCAATGGTATCGTATTGGGTTTTTGATGCCTTAAGATCTTTTTTAGCAAGCTTACATAGCAAAATTATCATATGATTTATGGTGCGAGAATCTTCAATAACCCTACTGTCTATGTAGCGACTAGACTTACGTTGCTTATAAACGATTCTAGCTAATCGCTCACTTTCTATTATCTCACCTTTCAGTAAGAACCCACAGCAGCCGATAGCATTTAGCATTATTTTCTGATTATTATTTAATTGATTAGTATCGGATGACTTAAATACCCTTTCGAATGAGTTAAGTTCTAAAGAGCTAAGTAAAGGGATTAGGTTTATAAATATGCAAGCAGTATCTACCTCTTCATTGATATAGGAAACCAACCTAGAATGCTTTTGCTCTATAGCTTTGGTCATAGGAGAGTCAATACCAAAAGCCGTAGTGGTACAGCTAACCTGTACCGAACTTGAAATAGAATGATAAGTGAAACTGTTATGCTTACATGAAACCTTCAACCCATTTTTCAAATCAGAAATACTATTGTCAAAAATAGTGGTATTGGTAGGCTTAAAGTACATTTTTGTTATGTTATCAATTAGTCTCTTATCTTCACCAATCATGCTATATAAGTAGTTTTCACTTCTTAATATATAGAGAGGATCAAATTTTTTTGAGTTTTTCATTAGATCCATTGTTTGTTGGATATAAGACACCATAACTTTATGAGATGTAGATACCTTAAATGCTTGAAGGTAGCTTTCATGAGAAATAGAATAGGACTCATGGTCATTTCTATATAATATCCCTCTCTCACATAGCATCCATGTGACCTTTTTATTCAACTCAATGATCCGAACCCATATATTTTCGAAATTTGCTTCTAAAGCTACGACTAATAAACCAAGAAGATCGTAAGCAACAGTTGGAAGTTCATTTAATTTGACAGTTGCAAGCTCAATAACCTTTGAATTAAGTTTAGTGTCGTCTATGGACTCTAGAACAATTTGTCTTAAGATATGGAGGTTTTCATTTGAGTTAAATATAATTTCATTTATTTTCAATGATGGGATTGTATTATTAGACCATGACCTCACTAATTTTCTTAAGTCATCATGGCATAATTTTGGTACGGGGAAATGAACAGGTTCAATGTTTTTTAGTTCAAAAGCGTTTTTTAAATCATTTATTGAAGAAGTAATGATGCATTTTAGATATTTTGATTTATTAAATGCAAGAGCAAACACCTTAGTGTAGTAGGCGTACATACTGAAGGTTCCATCAAATATAAAAACCTTGGCTTTGGAATTGTCAATTATTGCTTTGATTATTTCTACATCTTGATAAAAATATGACTTATTTGTTTTTTCTTTATTTACGAGTAATTCTCTTATGCGAGCTGCAGCGTTATAGTTTGAGATATTGTCGAAATCAACAGAGCGCTCAGCGATCCTACGTTGTATATCATCAATAGTTGAATTTAAATTTAGGTGAAGGCATGTACAAAGGAATAATGCAGTTCTTGGAATCAGAGACGATTCATTATCAGGGCTAGGGATCACCATATATACAGAAGATACGCTAATTTTTTGGCTATAAAGTGACGCAAAATAACGAATCCAGTGTGACTTTCCCATGCCAGACGAGCCAGTAACAGAAATGAATGTCTTCTTGTTCACGCTATTTATATTGTCTTGCACGATTGATTGGCAGTGTTTGAAGTATCGAGTATCAGCTACATAAACCTGATTATCATAAAGGCAGACAGAAAAGTACTCTTTACCTATCACAGATTGGCTGCTGAAGGCTTCTATATCAAAATATCGGAATACGTAATGATAAAGCTCTTTATCAACCAGAATTTGTTTATTGATAACTTTATACCGCATAAACGATAGTTCGCACAGATCTCTATCATTAACTGTTAAAATCGCGTTGTCTTGATTTATAGATTCTTTAATTGCAATGATGGAATAACCAATATCGTCAAACTTTGATTTCCCCTGTTTTAAACGAATTAGCTGACTTATTAGGTAGATTACATTATGTAAATTAGTGCGTTCACATCTAAATAATATGTTCGCATTTGAATGTGAAATAATATTTGAAGTTATCTTCCTTAATTCATCAATCAAATAGTTACTTTTTACTCTTTTATCATTGAAATTAACGCAAACTAGGCACGTTTGAAAATGGTTATTTTCTCGTTTCAAATGAACGAGCGGAACCTCATCATCCGCAAGGATCGATCCCAATAATACACCATAAAAATCGGCAACCTCACGAGCTACTCTAAATGAGACCGCTGCGCCTCCTTCAATTCTTTTAATTGAGGCGATGGAGATGCGAATATTTTTCTCTTCAAACCGCCTGCATAGCTGAGCCTGACTACAGCCTAGACCAAGCCTATAATCCTTAAGCTTGGTGCTATTTAGTTTAACGCTAGTCCTTGCCAAATCTAAATCCATTTAAAGTGTAAGGTTTAATTAAGATATCATATGAATAGATGTAAATCACTTGCCGACAAGCTAGAAGATGTCGTGAACTTAGAATTGCCTTAATAGAACGTATTCGCTTATATTCGTAGACTACGATGAAGAGTTATCAATCCGATCGTTAACTAAATGCAGAGCCCAAATGAATCGACAGAATTTTCATAAAGAATTAAAACGACTCCGTGAAGAACGTAATTTATCTCAAGAAGATTTTGCCTGTTTACTTGCACGTTCACACAGGGCTTTTGATGGTGTTAATCAGGTTATGATCAGCAAGTGGGAGAGAGGGGAAACGCAAACAAGCTTACTTCGACGTTTAGGTATTGCAAATTATCTCTCTCAGCACTATGAGTATGATAGAAAGGAAATCGAGACGGTTTCACCCTCAGTTAAGCTTAGCGAAATCCCAGTTAATCAAGATGTTTCGTACAGTTATTCAATAGATAATGTTGATTCTTATACAGTGAAAACTATCCCAAGTGAGTCTTGGAATGACATCTTATCGATCCATTCAAAACTGTATTCCTTAGACTTTTTGAAATTTTATAAAGCAGATCATCTCTCTGTTGAAGATCTTGTGATCCTCGTTTTTTACTGTAAGGGGTTGATGATTGGTCATATTGTTTATGATGATAAAACCAATATGCTTTTGAGTGTTGGTTCTATGAGCTTGTCAGTTAGGCGGCAAGTGCTCCAGTATATGGCAGAGCAGATGGTTAAAAAATCACTCGTAATTCCTGTTCATGACCCAGCAATGGCGCAATTTCTTTACGATTTATATTTAGAACCTAAGCGGTCGATGTTTGGGTTGTTCCTTTTTACTGTCGATCCTAGCTTACTAGCCAGTAACCCCTTCTATCAAAATTTATCGGAAGCGGGTGACCAATCATTCAAATACTTTCGTTATTTCAGCCAAAAGATGAAAAAGAAAAGCATCGAATTCATACTATAATGCTGTAATTATACGGCTTTATATCATCTGTAAATTTTTGACTATAAAACAATATAGTTCTAAATGCTCTTTGGCTGTACATTCCTGGTCTAGACTTCATTCAATCTATTACAGGCTGTTCCTATGTTCCGAAACTACATCAAAATACTATTATCTGTTCCTCTTATTCTTCCTCTATCTGCACTAGCATCTGATTGTTCAGAAAAAATTGGTTGTGAAAAAAAGGCTTGTATCATCGAGACTAAAATGGACATTGCTAAGTTAAAAGGACATGACGATAAGCTTGCCGGTTTGAGTAATGCTTTAGAGCATGTTTATGAATATTGCACCAATGATGATTTAAAGGATGAGTTACTCGAAAAACTTCAAGACACTGAAAGTGAGATCAGTGAATATCGAATTGAACTTGATGAAGCCCTCGATTACAAAGAGGATGACAAGGTATTGAAGTACCGTAGGAAAATTGAAGAAGAGTTACTTGAGGTTGAAAGATTAGAAAAGGAATTATCCCTGCTTGAATAATATACATAGTAGAGACATTAGGCTCATCTAAAATTGGATATCTCTACATTTTCTTGTGGTTTGGGCTATAAAGCGGTCTTTTGATTAAGAGTACCGTTTTCCACCAAGAGAGTATCAGTGTTTGTATAAAGAAGTCCTGAAATGAGCACTCAATATATTGCGAGGAAAGTAATCTGCTTATCTCTTCTTTGTATATATGAGGGCTCTGCAGACATAATTTAGCAAATGGAATGACGTTTTAAATAGCTTGATGTATATTGTTTGTATTATAAATAGAATTGACGTGAAACGTAGTGCTTACTAATGAATTGGAAAAGTGGCTTGGTGTAAGCCGAACTCATGGTGACTTTAGGGAGTGTGTTTTTGTATTTGCTTCTTTGAGTGTTTTGTCTTTCGTACTAATTTTCTTTCTTTATTACAATATAATTCTAACGTTCAACCCTCTATTGGCATCAATTGAAGCTACTGGCTTGGGCTTTTGTTTGTTAGCCTACTTCTGGTTGTGGCAAAACCGCAGTGCCAAAATTGCCGCGACCATCATGGTTTCAGTTATGACATCGATCAGTATATTAATGATTATTGGAACTGGGCACCGTGAATTTTCTCTGGCTTTTTCTCTCTTGACGCCAGTTATTGCTGTATTTGTCTTAGGTTACAAGTTTGGCTCCTTTATCAGTCTATTGAATTTTTCGATTATTGCTTATATTTGCTTGATTGATATGCATAATTGGCCTCCTGTTCCATTTGATACCATCAGTTTTATTCACCTTTCCATCATCTATTTGTTTTTATTTTCTATTGCCTATTTCTATGATTCAGGACGTCGTAAAACGATGTTCTTACTGGAAGAATCAAATCGAAAGCTACAAACATTATCTCATACTGATGTGTTGACCCAATTATTCAACCGCCGCCATATGGAAGCCCTGTTATTAGAGCCTCATAAAGTACAATGGGTTGCGATAGCTGATGTGGATGATTTTAAGGTCATCAACGATAGCTATGGTCATGATGTAGGTGACCAAGTACTAATCCAAGTATCACGTATTTTAGAAGAAAAAGTCGAACAAATGGGGCAAGTAGGACGATGGGGTGGTGAGGAGTTTCTTATTACCTTTGAGGTGAAAGATTACTCAGCCATTGAAAGGCAAATGAAGATAATTCAAGCCGCAATTGAAAGTCATGATTTCGGAATTGACCGACCTGTAACAATCAGTTGTGGTGTTGCACTTCACCATGAAAAAGTAAAAGACGATTCTTTTCGCCGTGCAGATGAAGCGCTTTACCAAGCAAAAAAATCAGGTAAGAATTGTTTTCAGTTTGCGGTTTATTCTGAGTAGTAAAGCACCGGAAATAGCGGTAAAAATCTTGAGTAATAAAGCCTAATAAACTGTTCAGCGGCAATAACTCTCGGAGATAAAAAATCGGGGCATTAAGCCAACACGAGTTTCTGATGATTGTTACCAACGGATACAAAATCTATTGTTGGAGGTTGAAACTCAAATATACTCATTCATAGGGCAGAGAAAGGATGGAAGTACTTTGATTTATGAGGATTTCATTGCGAAAATCAACCCAAAATCTCCGATGCCTCCAAGTTAAAAATCCTTTTCTGACATGCAATGCTAATGCATGTTCTGTTTGCTAATAAGTCAAAAAATAGGTTCTTTTTTGTTCTTGAAATAAAAGAGAGCACTGATTGAAACAAACAGCAAAGTGAAATAATAAAAAAACGAAGATAATGAAGCCAAAAAATCGAGGTTTTGTTCTATTTCTTGTGCAGTATACCCCTGAGAAACCAACTTATAATAGTAGGCGTATAAAATACCAATTAAACCGTACCCGAGGTTAAACATCAGACCTTTAAAGCTTAGAACTGTGGCTCTGTTGTGTGACTCTGTCTTTTTATTCAAATGATAGCTGATGAAAATGTTCATCGTCATGATGATAAAAATGAGTATCAGCGCAGGTATGACCCCGTAAATCGACCATCCTAAACTTATCCAGTAATAAGTTACCATACACGCTAACCCCATGACCGTAATGAAAGTTTTTGGTGGCATACTTTCTGCTAGTTTACGGCTTTGCCCCGCCAATATGATTTTAAGTAAACTGATCCCTGCGCCGATAAAGCCGAAATAGATAATAGGGATATTAATTGCCAGATAGTATTGGCTGTTCATGGTTAGGAACATTCGTGAGGTATGTTCAAATAAGCTGTAATAGAGCAATATGAACAAAACATAAGGTGTAGCAATAACCCATTTCCCAGTATCAGTTGTTAAATTCAGGCTTGCTATGATTGCGGCTAATTTAGTTTGGTTATGTGGTAATGCCTTTTTCTCTTCACGCATATTTATTGCAGCATAAATGGCGATCATCGCGACAAATAGGGTGGCAAAAACAGGAATGCGCATCAAGTCTTTGGTGCCTTCTGGTTCTGCTAATCCGAGAGCCTGAAAGATATTCGCCATAAAGTTCACATCGTACATAGCTGCACCGATTAAGGTAACAAAGATTCCTACGCTTGAGGCGATACGAAGTTGGATTTGTAATACTCGCGGCCATAATTCTTCGTTGCCTTGCTCTTTCAAGGTGTCGTAAGCCAATGCCTCGTCGGCACCACTGGCCAATGCCATCGCTAAGCCACTTAATATCCGGTTAACTAAAAATACAACAAAGACAAGATTCGGGTCTCCAGTCGGCACGAATGCGATCATGGCGATCTCAATGAACATCACTATAGAAGACAGTACCACAAGCTTCTTACGACCCAAGGTATCGGCGAACGCACCTGATGGCACTTCCGCAAGCACGATGGTAGCCGCCCAGACCACGTTCAACATGGCAAATTGAGAGAGGGTTAGTCCGTAATCTAAATAGAGTAGGGTGAAGATAGGGTAATAAAAACGCGCAAAGTAACTGCTTCTAAACATTAAGAAGTAGCGGACATTGGGAATTTTCAGGATTTCTTTGAGCGTCATGATAATTTCAGTATTTCAAATAACACATTATTATGTATAAACCTTTTTACCTTTTAAATCATGGAATTGTTGCAAGAATCGGAAAAATTCTTGATTAAGTTTATTTCTCAGCGCATTTGGAAGGTTAGAAGATAAAGGGAACGAAAAGAGGAGCACTGAGGCTCCTCTATTATCGTGGGACGTAATGGACATAATCATTGCGCACACGATTAAAGTTAGGCGAGAAGGTTTCTGGCTGTTGCTTTACAAACGCTTTGCTTGGTGAAAATAAGGTCATTATAGAAAATAGCATCGCGGTGGATCGTAGCAGGCAAGTAAAAGTACCGGTAAGAGCTTTTGATTTCATATTTAGAATGTGTCCTTAAAACGTAAAAATCGGCTGAAATTCCTTCAGCCGATTTAATTAAGTGTTTAATTCTATTAACGATCCGCAAGATACAGATTGAACAACCAGCTTAGCCTCTGATGATCATTTGCTCGCGTTCAGGACCTACCGATACCATAACAATGGGCACACCCATTAACTCTTCAATGCGAGTAACATAGTCTTGCGCGGCTTTTGGTAAGCTTTCAAACGTCCGGCAGCCAGTGATATCTTCATTCCAGCCCGCCATATCTTCGTATACAGGTTTTAATTCAGCCGTTTGTGGCCAAATAGGGTTTTCACTGTGCTCGCCAGCGTAAGCCGTACAAATTTTTAGCTCTGCTAAACCAGAAAGGCAATCAATCTTAGTCAGTGCGATTTCAGTTGCGGCTTGTAATTCCACGCCATTACGAGTGGCAACCGCATCGAAGTAACCCATGTCTCGTGGGCGGCCTGTGGTTGCGCCGTATTCATTAGAACTTTCGCGGAAGTTGTCTTGCTCTTCCATTGCCGTCACTAAGGTACCTGTACCAACTGAAGAACTGAATGCTTTCGCAACTGCAATTACACGTTCAGGGTGAAGGGCAGGTAATCCACTACCAATACCAGCATAAGCTGCAGTTACGTTAGAAGATGTTGTCCAAGGGTATTCGCCATAGACAAGGTCACGTCCTGCACCTAACTGCGCTTCAAAAAGTAAGTTAGCGTCTTGTGCTTGAAGCGCTTTTAGTGGCTCAGTCACATTACAGATGAATGGACGCCAAGCTTTAGTCACTTCAAGTAGCCATTCTGTCATTTCAGCCGCGGTCTGTGTGAAGTCACATTGAGGGTATAAAGCTTTAAGTTGAGGCATTTTCCAATCAAGTAAAAATTGAATACGTTGCTCTAGAATCTCAGGTTGATTCAACCAACCAACAAGAATGCCTTTCTTCATCACGCGATCGCCATACGCTGGTGCAATACCTTGACGTGTTGAACCATATGCAGCATCACCAAGGCGTTCTTCTTCCAGAGTATCTTCAAGTGCGTGTAAAGGAAGACATAGGGTTGCACGATCTGAAATTGCCATTTTAACGTTGATACCAGCAGCTTGTACTTCTGCAATTTCTTCGCTTAATGCAGCAGGGCTGATCACCATGCCAGGGCCAAGAACCGCCGTACAGTCAGGGTTAAAAATGCCGCTTGGTAGTTGGTGTAATTTAAATGTACCGAAGTCATTTACAACGGTATGACCTGCATTGTTTCCGCCTTGAAAGCGGATACTCGCAGAAGCATTATCTGCTAAAAAATCAACGATGCGGCCTTTGCCTTCATCACCCCAGTTTGCACCGACAACAACAATAGATGGCATAATTTTTCTCCTGACTGTTTGAGGAATAATGTTAGCCTTGTCAAAGAAATAAGAGAAATTAATTATGATTATTATCTTGATAAGGAATTCATATAAGATGTGGAAAATAGCGAGGGTAGATGATGCTTGATATTAATTTGTTGAAAACGTTTGTCACGTTAGCGGAATACAAGCATTTCGGTAAAGCGGCGAACGCACTGCATATGACTCAGCCTAATGTAAGTTTGCACTTAAAACAGCTAGAGCAACTTACACGTATTAAGTTGATAGAGAGAAGCCCATTTCAGTTAACTCAAGCGGGTGAAAGGTTATTAGAAACTAGCCATAGAACGTTATTGGAACTGCAAATATGTCAGGCGGATCTCAATGCAATTAATGATCTTAAGAAAGGAACATTAACCATTGCTGTGAGTGACATTATTTCTCGGATATTACTTATTCGTCCTTTCCAGAAGTTTAAAGCGGAATATCCAGGTATTGACCTCACACTATTGAATACCACGTCATCTCAGGCATCTAACCTAGTTAAAAATGCGCAAGCGGATCTCGGTTTTGTTATAGCCAAAGAACAGCACAATGAATCACTGCATTTTACGCAGCTGCAAGAGCTGACTTGGTGTGCGTTAGGTAATGGATTTGATCTAAATAATGCACATGGCAATCATGAGCAGGCTCTTGCACTTAAAGCTGAGGTGAAAGGAGAACCGGAATCTCGGTCAGAAGCAGAACCAGAAGCTGATGGGTTAACCCTGATTTTACTCGGTCATGATACGCGAACACGAGATTTCATTGATGAAGGCTTACCGAGCCTCAATTTACCGAGTTACAGAGTGATGGAAGTAGGCAGTGTTGATGCACAAATCGATTGGGCAGAAGCCGGCTTTGGTGTCGCTATCATTCCTGAATTTGCCATCTCAACAAAGCATCACTTAAATTCTAAAGTCACGCCTTTAGTGGGTTTTTGCAGTACGAGCCTTGGCTATATTGTTAGACAAAATCAAGTCTTATCTAAAGCGACCAAACAACTTTTAGGCTGGGTGAATGATGAGATTATTCGATTGCAGCAAAGAGATAATAAGAACAGAGAGGAATAAATGCTGAAGTTAAGTTTCGATTGTCACCGCCAACGATGTCGATAAACATAAGCCAAACCCAGATACCTTCTTATTAGCAGCAAGTCAAATCGAAGTAGAGCCAAGACTGTGTTGTTTTTGAAGATACCGAATTAGGGAAACTGGCGGCTCATAGAGCAAATATGGATTGCATGATGTTAGAAGGGAATCAGCTAAACTTTTACCCTTGCATTCGTTAATCCATCAGTAACCTCTTCAGGTGAATGCAAGATCACTTTTCTTCTTTATCTTACCTATAAGCCATAAAAGTTTTTTCTGCCATTGCTGGTTCGCTTACTTAAAAATAGACACCTTACAGCGCTAGTTTGGTGTCTTAAAATGGCTATTTAGCATCATTTTAAGTTGCTGTTTAATATGGTTTTATTTTTGTTGAAAGCTCCTCTGTAAGTGATAGTCTTCAAATCAAATAATATTGAGGACGAAAAATGAATCAAATTGACCAATCATACACTCAAACCGATTTCTCTCATCAAGACCTGAGCGGTCATACTTTCACTAAGTGCACATTTTTTCGTTGCAACTTTAAACGTACTAACTTTCGTGATGCTCGGTTTGTAAACTGTATATTCATTGAGCAAGGCGAACTTGAAGGTTGTGATTTTTCTTACTCTGATCTTCGAGATGCTTCGTTTAAAGACTGTAGGATTGCTATGTCCTATTTCAGTGGTGCAAATTGCTTTGGTGTGGAATTTAGAGATTGCGATCTTAAAGGTGCGAATTTCAGCCAAGCGAATTTTGTCAATCAGGTTTCGCATAAAATGTACTTTTGCTCTGCTTACATCACAGGGTGCAATTTGTCTTATGCAAACTTGGAAAAACAAGTGATCGAAAAATGTGATCTATTTGAAAATAGATGGATTGGTGCCAATCTAAGAGGCGCATCATTCAAAGAGTCCGATCTTAGCCGTGGTGTTTTTTCTGAAGATTGTTGGGATCAATTTAGAATCGCGGGATGCGATTTAAGTCATTCTGAGTTATATGGTTTAGATCCCCGCAAGATAGACCTGACTGGCGTTAAAATCTGTGCTTGGCAGCAAGAGCAATTACTAGAGCAGTTAGGTTTGATTATTATGCCTGATTAATCAATGTCTTATTCCCATGCATTGTTAAACGATTGATTCAAGGCGCTAGCATAGCCAGCCATTTGGCGCCTTAACTCTGATCTTAAATCCCCCCTAAACACCGATCTTGAATTCGCAATAAAGCATTCTTTCTAAGTATTTCTCATCTTAATTCTAAATTAATCATCAAGCTGTTATGGTCTTAATTGTTATGTTATAACATATCTATAATTATAAGTTTTCACCGAACGGATTCGAGGAAAGTAAGCTGGATGAGCGCAATGAATACGATTATTAATCATGTAGAGAAAAGCTGTAAAACTCGCGGCAAGCAACTGACATCGCAACGCAAGCTAGTGTTACGGGCTTTAGTACATGCAAATAAGGCTTTATCTGCTTATGAGCTGGTGGATTACTGCAACGAGCACTTTTCCCAGAGCATTCAAGCCATGTCGGTCTATCGCATTTTGGATTTTCTAGAGGGCGAACACTTCGCCCATAAACTCAAAGTTTCAAATAAATATATTGCATGTGCTCATATTCTTTGCGATCACGAACACGGTGTTCCTCAATTTTTTATCTGTTCTAAGTGCAACAAAATCAGCGAACAAATTATCGATCCTACGATGATTTCAGGGCTTCAATCGCATGCAAAGCAAGAAGGCTTCACTATCATCAGTCCGCAGCTTGAAATTAGCTGTATCTGTGACAAGTGCGCTCAATAGTGTTTAGCAGTAATACCCACACAGTACCAACACTTTGCACCTTCAACTAATTCCGTTTCATCACAGAAATCCGGTTCGCTATTTTCCCCTAATTATTTCTTATCTATCAGTTTCACTCAGAAAGGAGACGCTGAAACGCTATGTCATCAACACTCATAAAAAATGCCCAAGTGGTTAACGAAGGAATCATAACCAAGACTGATTTACGAATTGTCGATCAGCGAATAGATCTTATTGCAGAATGTATAGAAGAAAGGTTTGAAGATGAGGTCATTGATGCAGAAGGGGGGTATTTACTCCCTGGGATGATTGATGATCAAGTGCACTTTCGTGAACCAGGCTTAACGCATAAAGGGTCTATTGCTTCTGAATCTCGCGCTGCTGTAGCGGGTGGGATAACAAGTTATATGGAAATGCCAAATGTTAGCCCTGCGACAACAACAATAGAAGCGCTGGAACGGAAGTTTGAGATAGCAAGAAGCCGTTCGTTAGCAAACTACTCTTTTTACTTAGGTGCAACAGAAGACAACCTAGAACAGATAACATTATTGGACCCAAAAAAGCACTGTGGTGTGAAAGTTTTTATGGGGGCGTCCACTGGTGATTTATTGGTTGAAGATCCACAAGCGTTAGACGATATATTCAAGAACTCCCCAGTGTTGATAGTGACTCATTGTGAAAGTGGAGATGTCATCAATAAAAACCAAGAAAGGCTAAATCAAGAAAAATTAAAGCAAAGTGAATTAAAACACGATAAACCTGAATTAACGATTGAAGACCACCCAGTTATAAGAGACGACGAAGCGTGTTTTGCTTCTTCTTCATACGCTGTCGATCTTGCAAAAAAATACAATAGCCAACTCCATGTATTACACATTACCACGGCTAAAGAGCTCGCTTTATTTGAATCAGGACCAATTAAAGATAAGCGCATTACAGCAGAAGCATGCGTGCATCATCTTTGGTTTGATAATAGAGATTACCGCTTTCTTGGAAACCAAATTAAGTGTAACCCGTCGATAAAGTACCCAAGTGACCGTGATGCGCTCTTGAAAGCGTTGAGTACTGGTCAAATCGATATCATTGCGACGGACCATGCTCCACATACTTGGGAAGAAAAACAAGTGCCTTATGCCCAAGCACCAGCAGGGTTACCTTTGGTTCAGCATGCTTTGCTTAGCCTATTTGACCAAGTGAGTTTTGGGCATATGACCGTAGCTCAAGTCGTTGAAAAAACGGCACATAACCCTGCTATCCGTTATGCAATTGAGGAACGTGGGTTTATCAAAGAAGGTTATTTCGCTGATTTGGTCTTAGTTGATACAAAAACACCAACGCTAGTGAGTAATGAAAATAGTTTGTATCACTGCGGCTGGTCACCTTTTTCAGGACATGAATTTACATCAAGCATCAAAAACACGTGGGTTAACGGCTCACTGGTTTACGCAAACCAAAAGGTGAATGAAAAATCGAATTCAGCAATGCGACTGTCGTTCGACAGATAGTTGGACTCATTTATAAAAAGTTTTGGTTGATGCGAAACGCCAAAATACAGTTGTAGATAATGTGTCTTACCAGACATGAATTATGAGAAATCAATATGTTAAGAAGAAACCCTAGTGGTCACATGCCGGAAGTGTCGGAAGCGGCATTTGTTGATCCCACAGCCATCGTATGTGGCAAGGTGGTGATTGAAGATAACGTCTTTATTGGTCCTTATGCGGTTATCCGCGCGGATGAAGTGAATGAACAAGGCGACATGGAAGCTATCGTAATTAAGCGTGGCACGAATATTCAAGATGGTGTGGTTATCCACTCTAAAGCCGGAGCTGCCGTCACTATTGGTGAGCGATCGTCTATTGCACACCGATCTATTATCCATGGTCCATGTGAAGTCAGTGACGACGTATTCATTGGTTTTAACTCGGTTGTATTTAATGCCCAAATTGGCAAAGGGTGTGTGATTCGCCATAACTGTGTAGTGGATGGTTTAGATCTGCCAGAGAACTTTCACGTTCCCCCTATGACTAACATTGGGGCTGGGTTCAATTTGAATAATATTTCAAAAGTACCACCAGAATACTCTGCGTTCTCAGAGTCTGTGGTGTCAGCAAATCATACTCTTGTTCAAGGGTACAGGAGGATCACTAATGAGCTCTAATAACCAGCCTATTTTAGGGGTTCCGACTAATATTATTACTGGCTTTCTAGGAGTAGGAAAAACGACCGCGATTTTAAACCTTATGGCTAATAAGCCGGATAATGAACGTTGGGCTGTACTCGTTAATGAATTTGGTGAAATTGGTGTTGATGGCAGCTTGATCCAAGGTCAGAACAGCAAAGAAGCGAAAGTTTTTATTCGTGAAGTGCCAGGTGGGTGCATGTGCTGTGCTGCTGGTTTGCCTATGCAAATTGCTTTGAATCAATTGTTGTCGGAAGCAAAACCAGATCGTTTATTAATAGAACCAACAGGACTTGGTCACCCAAAAGAAGTTCTTCAGGTTCTTTCTACAGAGCATTACCAGAAAGTACTCTCTTTGCAAAAAAACATTACGCTGGTGGATGCGCGCAAGCTTTCAGACAACCTTTATACGGCTAATGAAACGTTCAACCAACAAATTGCGATTGCCGATACGGTGGTGGGAAACAAACTTGATTTGTACCAAGAAGGTGATGCAGAAAAATTAAAAGCGTATGTGGCAGAGGTAAGCAGGCCAAACTCTAAGGTCATATTTGCAGAGCATGGTGTGATTCCTTTTTCTGAGTTTGAAGGCGATACCAATATTCATATGAATCCTCCACATCACCACCATCATGGACATAGTAAACCTCTCGCTTCTGAAGTACCTATGCCAGAAAGTGGAGTGATTAAAGCCATTAATGAAGGAGAAGGTTTTAAGAGTGTTGGCTGGCGGTTTTCTCCAGATAAAGTCTTTGACCGAACTAAGCTTATTTTATTGCTTGTCGAATTGAACGTTGAGCGCATGAAAGCGGTATTCATTACAGATAGTGGTATTGCTGGCTATAATTTGACACCTGATGGTCTAACTGAAAGTGAACTTGATGAGTGCGCGGAAAGTAGAATTGAGCTTATCGCCCATACCATTGATGAGAGCTTGGAAACACAGCTATTAAGTTGCGTGCTGTAAGCTTTATCATCCCACCAACAACACTCATGCTGTTAGCAGTAGCAGTAGCAGTAGCAGTAGCAGTAGGTCTAACGTTGTCAGGCAATAATGTTTAATAACTTTCAGAGTGATGGCACACCATCACTCTGAAAGATTTTAACCTACGGAAACGAGCCTTCTTTCTGCTAATGCCATTGCAATATTCGCTTTACAATAAGCACTTTCGTTTATGAAGTGGGGGTAAACATCGTGCGCTTCTTGCCAACATATGTCATTTCCTGACAAGGTGATTAAAAGTGGTTCGCCGTGCTTTATAACTTCAAAATCTTTACCACAAACTGCAGGGTGTACCATAGCTTCACGAAGCCCATTATTATCTAAAGGTATTTGAACGTCTTCTGTATAAAAGAAAGCATGGTAGTGATTGAGTGAAGGCAACTGGCTTAGGTTATGTTTTTCAACGTAATCTAAAACGGCTGTAAGCATCTGTTTCATTAGATTTAATGTATCGTATTTAAGTGCGCCATGAGCTTGTTCACCAACTTCAATCATGACTCCATATTTACCTGAAGTGCACAGATACGGCTGTTTGATCCAGGGCTTTGTATCTTCAAATAGAATGTTGGCTTCGGGCATATGTTGTTTAACGTATGCTCCCATTTTTTGATAAAAGGGGTCATTAGCAAGTAAGATCAATGTCGCGCCCATATTGCTCGTCGTGTTATGCAGGTCAACAATCAATTGGTTATCTTTATGGGCATAATCTTGAATAAATTGGCGGGCAAGTACGGTTTCGCATGAGTCCGAATAAGTGTGGTTTTCAGCTGTGCAAAATTCACGGTTTAAATCGGTGCTTACGCAACGAGTATTGTGTTTTATCGCATTGGGATTCGCGATAATTGAAGGTGCACTGAAGGTTGAACGGTCAGAAGTATAAAGTTGGTCTTCTATGAGTTTATGGATATAAATACCCGATAATTCGTTACCGTGTGTCCCCGCTACAATTAGGACTTCCTTGAATGTATCCACTTATACTATTCCCTTAAATGAGTGAACCAGTGAGTTGAATGCGGCATTACAGTTTGCAAATTATTCTGGTAGCCAGTTTTTGCGGATTTAATTGTTATGTTATATCATAACGGTTATGGTTTTTGTCGATGTATCGCATTTTTATGAATAAGTTTAGAGTTGTTACCTTAACGATCGCTACGCTAGCACTGTCGTTTGCCTTCCTTCTTTCAGTTCCGAATGACCTTGAAAGCCAAAATAAATCTGTCGCCCTTGAAAGTTCGACAATAGAAATAGAAACAAACACAAATACAGAAGACGAAATATCACCGAGTGTGATTTCATCGGTTTCTGTATCATCCCAAGTCCAAATCCAAGTCCAAGCCCAAAAACCAGCACCAAAACACTACATTGTAAAAGTGGGTGATACGCTCAGTGGTGTTTTTTCACAGTTAGGGATCCCTTATCGCGTTCTTCAAGAGGTGTTGTCGGCAGACTCAGAACACCTGCAGCTTGATATGATAAAGCCTGGCGAGCATTTAGAGTTTGTGATGAACGAAAGCGGAGGGTTAAATGATCTTACGTATCACAAGAGTCTGGTTGAAAAGGCGATTTATGCCTTAGAGGAAGATGGCTCGTTCTCTTATCAGCTACAGGAAATACCTGGCGAGTGGCGTGAGACATTATTCTCAGGAGAGGTCGTTGGTAGCTTTTCTGTTTCAGCGCATAGGTTGGGTTTAACATCCAATCAAATAGCAAATATTACCCGGGTATTGAAAGACAAGATCGACTTTACACGCTCGCTTAGGGCTGGCGATAATTTTGATATTTTGGTTAAACAGCAGTTCTTAGATGATCACCCAACGGGTAACAGTGAAATAAAAGGGATTCTATTTAAATTAGCGACTGGAGAAGTTGCGGCATTTCTAGCAGAAGATGGACGATTTTATGATAGGGATGGAGAAAGCTTAGAGCGAGCATTTAACCGCTATCCAATAGATAAACTATATCGACGTATTACGTCATCATTTAACCCTAAGCGTAAGCACCCTGTGACAGGAAGAGTGACTCCACACAATGGGACGGATTTTGCTACGCCAGTTGGAGCTCCCGTATACTCTATTGGGGATGGAAAGGTATTGGCTGTTCGAAACCACCCGTACGCAGGTAAATATTTAGTTATTGAACATAATAGCGTCTATAAAACTCGTTATCTGCACTTGGACAAGTTCTTAGTTAAAAAGGGACAGTCCATAAAGCGTGGGCAAAAAATTGCACTTTCAGGTGCGACTGGACGTTTGACTGGTCCACATCTGCACTTTGAAGTATTGGTTCGTAACCGCGCAGTGGATGCGATGAAGGCAGATCTCCCCATCGCAACTTCTTTGCCAAGTTCGATGAAACCATCATTTTTGGCTAGAGTTTCTGAATTTGATTTTCTGGTGTCGACTAATCGAATGAATACTTGAATACTTGAATACTTGAATACTTGAATACTTGAATACTTGAATAGCTGCTTAGCATTTAAAACAATGCCTCCATTTTAGGAGGCATTATTGATTTTAGAATCGGTGTAAACGTGTCTATTTAAATGATAACACTTAAATTATGAGGGTTTAAAAGCCGTACTTTGCCTTGATTGGCTGACAAATTTGAGTGTATTTTTCATCGGCCTTCGCTTGTCCTGCAAACTCAACCATAGCTTCCGAGTAACCCATTGCAGTGCCAAACTCTTCCATTATAAATGGGTCTGTTTTGACGCTGTCTGTGCGTCCTTTAGAAAGCTCGACGAGAAATTTTGTGTAATCTTGGTTTTTATCTAGCCCAGCAGCCCAGCCGAAACAATGCGCTGCATCTTGCTTGGGAAATTCATTAAAATCTTCACCATTAACTTCTGCTGTTGCCGTACCCGCGATTAGTGCTGTGAACAGTGAAATACTTACAAAAATTTTCTTCATCATTTAATCTCTAATTCATTACCTGCCGCTATTGTCGCTTACTACTAATGAATAAAAAGTGAATGTATTATTCATATCTTTATGGATTTTTGCTTGCTTCAAATTCTCATATGTATTGTTATTGAGAATAAGACCAGTGGTATTTTAGAAACAGAAAACATGTACTAGTCGTTGAGGTTAATTAGAGGAAGTATGGAAGTCTCTCTGAAAAGAATAGAATTAAATGATAGACATATATTGGAGAACTTATTTCCATATTATGTTTACGATATGTCTGAATACATGGGTTGGAGCCCTAATTCGGATGGCTTATACACTTTTAAATCCGCCTCGCTAGATCCTTACTGGGCAAAAGCTGATCACGTTCCCTATTTTATATTTTTTGATGGAGAACTCGCCGGATTTGTGCTGCTCCGTGGCTACCCAAATCAATCAGAAGTTTATGATATTGAGCAATTCTTCGTATTACGAAAATTTAAAGGAAAGGGAGTTGGTAAAAGGGCATTGGCGGAACTTTGTTCCCGTTATCTAGGTAAGTGGCAGATTCGGGTTCTAAAAGAAAATACAGCCGCATTGAAGTTTTGGCTTTCGGCTGTAATGAACGTTGTTGATAATAATTATGAACATTCTTTAGATACTGATGTGGACTTAGAAATGCATTTTATACGCTTTGAAACTCAGCTAATTAAGTCAGCGATAGAATAATAAGTCAGAATTTTCCGAGAAAAGAAGATTCAACATAGGAGGTTACAATGAATAAAGTCGCTATTTTTGGTAAACCAGGCAGTGGAAAGTCGACAATAAGTAAGGCACTTACATTAGCGACTGGTATTCCCCTTCATCAGTTGGATTCTATTGTTTATAACGTTGACGGTACGCTTGTGGACAGACAGGTATACGATGATGCACATAATAATATATTGAGTTCAGAACGCTGGATCATTGATGGTTTTGGTCCTATCGGCTCATTTTATAAGCGCTTAGAAGAAGCGGACACTTTGATTTACATCGATCTACCATATCCCGTTAGCTATTGGTTTGTTACAAAGCGATGCCTTAAAGGAGTGTTCATCAAGCCAGAAGGGTGGCCGGATGGTAGCTCTGTTATAAAAGGCACCTTGGAGAGCTATAAAGTCTTAAAGCTGTGCCCGAAGTTTTGGAATGATGACTTTCTATCTAAACTTACGGAAAACTCTTCTGAAAAAGACATCTATGTAATTAAGACCGTAAAAGAGCTGAATAACTTTGTGAGAGAGTATGCGGAGTAGCCTCTAAGATTATCTGATGATTAGGCTTATCGGAATTTCGGTTTTCATTCCTTGAAACAAGTATTACCAAGGGATCTCTTCACCATTAAAACTGAAGAATTTACCGGTATCAGAAGCGTCCTTATATTTTAATAAGTCGAGTAACTGACAGGCGACATATTGTGAGGTAAACAACTTTTCAGGCTTAACATTTTTTTGGAATGGCTTGGAAAGCTCAGTATCTGTAGTGCCAGGGTGGAAGGATAAGACGCAACAATGTGGGGACTTGTATTTCCACTCAATGCTGATGGTCTTAATTGCCATATTCAAAGCAGCTTTAGAGCAACGGTAGCTAATCCACCCTCCGATATTATTGTCTTCGATACTGCCAACCCTTGCAGATAAAGAAACGAAAAAAGTCGTATGCTTTGACTTGAGATGCTTTGCAAAATATTTGCTAAGTAAAATGGTTGGTACCACATTGGAATCAAGATTGTGATGAAAAAAATCTGGGCAAAATTCGCTTACTGATTTCTCGGGTTTTTTATTTTCGGTATGTAGGCTACCAATGGCATTGATTAATAAATCAAGGTCGCTTAACTGGTTAGATAGCCAAAGCACATCTTGCTCAGAGGATGCATCGACTTTAAACCATTGTACATTGCCGTGATCTATTCGAGGGTCGCTCGAGTTATAGGTCGCATAAATTGAAGCATCAGGCTTTCTAGCCAATAGCTGTTTGATAAGAGCGTGGCCAATACCACCTGAACCGCCAATAATTAGAATTTTCAATGCACAACACCTGTTTGTTAAATCAAGTTAATGATGCAATACGGCTATAATTGATGGTTCGATCTCTTTACTTTGATAAAAGTAACGATAAAATGCTCACCATTCAATCACCCGAAATGGCAACATTTCACAATGAAGAAAAGGAGGAACTTATGATTTTGTGGTGCTTTAGCTACCCACGCCTGTTTGGTATTAACGTTCGCTCAAGAGTTATTGATATCGCGTTGCGATAATCTCGACTTGAGCGAATAATTACCTTTAGACGGATACCGTCTCTCAAGCTCGAAGAATTATTGTCAACACTGACAACGGCGTCTTGCGCCCCAAATTCTTGAGAATATTATGAGTACATTTTTAACTGCACAATCCCTAACACTTTCACACACTTCTACCCCTCTATTCAAAGAGCTGACTTTCACGGTTAATCGTGGCGATAAAATTGGTCTTATTGGACATAATGGCTGCGGAAAGAGTTCACTACTTAAACTACTCGATAAACAAAATGAACCTAGCGATGGCTATATTTATACGGCTAAACATTGCTTGTTGAGTTACGTTGAGCAGCATATCCCCAATGAAATACAGTCAAAAACGGTTTTAGATGCGTTAGCTGAAACTCTAACTGAAGATGAATACTGGCGGGCTGAACTTCTTTTAACAGAATTAGGCTTTGCGGTTTCAGATTGGCAGATGCCGGTTTCAAATTGTAGTGGTGGCCAGCAAGTTAGGCTTTTATTGGCAAGAGCGATTATAAACGAGCCAGATTTATTATTACTTGATGAACCTAGTAACCACTTAGATTTACCTTCGCTTATGTGGTTAGAACAATTTTTGTCACAATGGAAAGGTTCGTTTGTGTTGGTTTCTCATGACCAAACGTTACTTGATTCAGTGACCAACACCACTTGGATCATGCGAGATCAATCTCTTCATCACTTTGCTTTGCCTTGCTCAGAAGCGAGAGAAAAGTTGAGGCAAAAAGATGAACAAGATAAGGCTCGTCGATCAAGCGAACAAAAAGAAATTGATCGGATAGAGAAAAGTGCCAAAAGGTTAGCCAATTGGGGGCAAGTCTACGATAACGAAGATTTGGCCCGTAAAGCGAAGACCATGTTTGCTAGGAAAGAACGTTTAGAAGAGGAACAAACTGAATTAACAGAAGGTGTTCCTTGGCGTTTGAGCCTACAAGGTGATGCTTTACCAGCAAATCGCTTAGTGGAAACCACTCCATTTTCAGTTAAACCACCTCAAAGCCAGTCTGTGTTGTTTGATATGGCTGAAATGCGTATTAAAAGCGGCGACAGAATTGCAGTTTTGGGGAGTAACGGCTGTGGTAAATCTACGTTGCTTAATCTTTTATATAGACAGTATCTTTTAAAAGAAAATGAAGAAGCGAACCTAGAAGAACAACAAGCATCAGTTACTTTTCATGACCGTTGCCATTTAGGCTATTACGATCAGTCACTGAAGCAACTTGATGACCAAGATACTCTGACTGATGCCTTGGGTAAGTTTGCTTCAATAAGCAATGAACAAACCAAGAGGGCTTTGATTAGTGCAGGCTTTAAGTTCACTAGGCATGAACAGAAGGTCGAATCCCTCAGTGGGGGTGAAAGGGCACGGCTTTTATTTGTCGGTTTAACATTAGCAAGATACCACTTAGTGTTTTTAGATGAACCGACTAACCATTTAGATATGGAAGGAAAAGAGGAGCTTATCGAAACGCTCAATGAGTTTAAAGGGGCAACCGTGTTAGTCAGTCACGATCGTAGCTTAATAGAACAAAGCTGTAATCGATTCTGGTTTATTCAGAAAGGAAGCTTAACTGAATTCTCAACAGCTGAAGAGATATACCTAAAGATAGCGGAAAGTTCAGAGCCTTCCCAATCTTCAAATTCTTTAGAATTAGTAGGCGCTTCAGTTGGACAATCTGCTAATAGTGACTTTACTGATTTTAATGAAAGGCATGATCTGCTAGGTAACGAGAAAAGCGTACCTTCAAATGAAGAGCAACTTTTAGAACGCTTGATCGTTCTCGAATCATTGCTCGCAGATGACCTTGAAAGAAAGCCCAAACATCAAAAGCCAAGTTTACAAAATCAATGGCGTGATGAAATGGCTGAGATTAATAGGCAACTTTAATGGAGTGAGTATGGAGCGCATTGTTTCAATATGCTCTTAGAAGATAATTGATAATCTAGTTATTGTTGCTCTAACTTATGGGATGCTCAGCAGGCGAATTTGAGCATCCCATACATGAACTATTCAGTCATGTTGTTTATTTTTATTTTGCTCGATTGACTGCAGTTCGTTTACCTAACCAGTAGCCAATGCCTAAAGGAGCAAAGAAAACGACTAGGATAAACAAGATGAAGTAGATGATCACACTTTTGATTAGTTCCATCAGTTTATCAACGGCAAGTGCAACGACGTCTTGAGAGACTCGATCTAAATCTTCAGTAAATTGCGCTCGTTCTTTTGAAACAATCTCTGCAATCTCTATTCTTTCACTTGCAACCATTTGAATCAGAGCTTCGCGCTCGCGACTTACCATGGCCTCTAGCGCAATGCGTTCCAAAGTTAACTTATCTAATTTTTGATCCGTTTTTAGACTCAAATCATTAATTAAAGGCTGCATTTCAGCGGACATGATCTCGGCAAGGTTTTGCATGTATTCAGGATTGTTTTCAATGAAATCTTGAAGGGATGAAGATGTATCGCGTAAATTCGCTAACGTTAATGACAAATCTTCACCTGTAAGGCTGCTATTAAGAGCAACAAGTTCTGCCTTCCATGAGATCAACTTAGGTGTTTGCTCCGCCATTAAGCTCAAGCGGTCAGATGCATCACCCATCGCTTCTGGCATTGTTCCCAAAGTTTGAACAGCATCGGTTTCGCTTTTACCCGTGTAAGCTAACCAATCACGGTAAGCTGGTACGCGCTTAAATGACATGTCTCTAAATGGGTTGTCTTCTACAAACTGTTCGACAAACGTCGTACTCATCTTGAAGTCATTACTTACCAATATAGATTTAGCCAGTGATTTAGCTTGTGCACTTAATGCGATAGAGGCCTCTTTCACATCTTCACTTTTAAATAAATCATTACCTGCACCAGATACAAAGAAGTACTCCATTTGTTCGGCAAATACCCAAGTATCGATCAAAGCTGCAATGGGTGAAGTTTGGTATGCAGCGGCTTGTAAGCCTTGTTCAGAATGTATTTTCCATAACAAAACATAAGATTGATGAAGAGTGTCTGATTCTGAATATTGCTGTGCGGTTTGATCCGCTGCGTTCTCAACTTGAGTGAAAAAAGACTTTGTGTATTCACGAGTCATGATTCGGGTGTTGAGTTCTTGTTTAGTTAAAGGTGTAGTTTGACTATCAAGCTTAATTTCTAATAAGGAACAACCACTTAAAACGATAGATAATAGTATGAATACCACTCTATGGGAGAGACAACGAAACATAACAACCTCGAATGAAATAAAATCGCCCGGATTGTAAGGATGGATAGTCAGAGGAGTGTCAAAAGTTAACGGCTAAATGCGTTATTAGTGCTTTTATTTATGAAAGGTGGCTAGATTTATGAATTTCAGAAGGGGGGCGGAGCTACATGATCAATAACGCAAACCGCAGTCATCGAAAAAATGTATTAAGTGGTTAAATTATATTCACAGATCACAGTTGTGACATTTGTATTATTATAATTTATTAATATTAGATCTTCATCTTGGCAACCTAAAATGAAACGCATTACGCTTCATATCCAGAATGCAATTTGGCATTCGGCTTCTGCTGATATTGTTTAAATCTCCCGTGAAAGAAGGATGATTATCTGTACCCACAATAAAACAATGAATCAGTAGGAGAGTGACTAAAATCTGATGAGGATGATCATGATTACTTATAAAAAGGTTCTTAGCGTTTCAATGCTAATGTGTTTCAACGCCACAGCAAGTGCTGCTCAATTAAATATACAAAGTGCGTCTGACTGGGGAGGCTCTGTTGCCGGCTACCCAGCTTCAAACGCTATAGATGGTAGCACCGCGTGGGATAGCCGTTGGAAAGCATCGAATGGAAGCGCAGAAAACCTAGTTTTAGATTTAGGCTCAGTGCAAAAAATCACTGATCTTGCCATTGCTTGGGGTAAAGGAGACGACCGAACGCATAGGTTTGAAGTCCGTACACAAGTCGACGATAGTTCAAGTACTTGGACAAAAGTGTTTTCAGGAACCAGCTCTGGATTATCGGAAGCTTATGAAAACTATGATGTTACGGACATTGATGCACGTTATGTTCGCGTTAAAATTTTCGAAAACAGCGATGGTGATGAATACACTAATATCAAAGAAGTTCGTCTTTTTGGGAATGAGTCTGATGGCGAGCCGCCAGTTGACCCGGGTACACCTGATTACGGTTTAGATCCTTCCCAAACACCAGCGTATAACTTCGACTTATGGGATTGGTATTTAAGTGTCCCTACCGATACTGATAATTCAGGTACTGCTGATTCAATTAAAGAAAAAGACCTAAACAATAACTACGAAAGTGAATTCTTCTACACGGGTACTGATGGCGGAATGGTCTTTGAATGTACAGTTGGCGGTTATAAAACATCGAGTAACACAAGTTACACAAGAACAGAACTTCGCGAGATGTTACGTCGTGGAGATACAAGCGTTGGCACTAGTTCCGCTGAGAATAACTGGGCATTTTCAAGTATCCCAAGTTCTAGCCAAAGTGATTTTGGTGGCATCGACGGAGTGATGAATGCAACATTAGCTGTTAATAAAGTAACCACAACAGCATCATCAAATGAGCAAAAAGGACGCATTATTGTAGGGCAAATACACGCTGAACATAATGAACCTATCCGTTTGTACTACCACAAGCTGCCAAACAACGAAAATGGCGCCATTTATTTTGCACATGAAACATCTAAAAGTGATGGTGGCAATGAAGCTTGGTACAACTTATTAGGTACTATGGTTAAATCAAATGGTGATCTTAACAGCACTTCAAGCCCATCTGATGGTATAGCTCTGGATGAGCACTTCTCTTATCAGATTAAAGTGAAAGGTGACGACCTCACTGTGACACTTAGCCAAAACGGCACTCAACTAGCGAATAAAACGGTAGATATGTCTGGCAGCGGTTACGGTGACGCAGATAACTATATGTACTTTAAGGCGGGTATATATCTTCAAGATAAAACGGGAGATAAAGATGACTACGCGAAAGCAACATTTTATGAGCTAACGAATACCCATGATAATTACGGTTACTAACTCTTTAACCGATTAAGCCCTAAAACCTCTACTGGCTTTCTAGTAGAGGTTTTATTATTCATTAACATTCTATTTTGGATATGCTCAAACTATTTAGAGAGAAGTGATGACGTTACAAATGGATAAAGTTACTAATGGATAAAGTTATTAATATCAAAATCAAACTCTGAAGGAGAAATAGCTCTTACTATTGTTAAATCACTTTTGGCTAAATCTTTAAATTCAATCTCAGTGAAGTGCTTATGTTTAATGGAATAAAAGCTTTTAACAATCGGCTTCTTACTGTGCTTTTGGTTAGACTCCCAGACTATTGCTGCACGCCCATTGCTTAGTTCGACAAGTGATGCGACTGGGTACACACCCAAACAGTTAATGAACTGGTACACGAGATTACTGTCTAGATGATTTGGGGTCATCCCAAGCAGGATCTTGAATGCTTCTTGAGGGCTCATACTTTTCTTATAAACACGATCAGCAGTTAGAGCATCAAATATATCGACAATTGAGCTCATACGACCATGTACTGGGAGTTGATCGCCAGTTAAACCTTTAGGATAGCCATTTCCATCCAGTTTCTCATGGTGCATTAAGCATACATCACGGCTAATAACAGAAAGCCCTTTGATGTTTTTGATTAAGTCTAAAGCATAAGTTTGATGCATTTTCATATGCTCAAATTCTTCTGCTGTTAATTTGGCTGGTTTGTGTAGAACTTTGTCGTCGACTTTGACTTTGCCGATATCGTGAATAATACCGCCAATCGCAAACTGCTTTAGCTCGGCTTCTGAGTAGCCTAAATAGCGTGCAAAAGTGACAAGTAAAGTAGAGACACTTACTGAGTGCTCAAGCAAATATTCATCTTTTGAACGAAGTGCTGACACCAAACGAATGGCGTCTTTATCCGTTAATGTAAAGCTGATTAGGTCATCAGCCCAAGCGTCAAATTCATCAACACTAAATGCTTGACCATCAAAAGCCTTGTTTATAACTTTACTGGCAATGCCTTTCGCTTCTTCTACTAACGAACGAGCGGCAGCAGTACCTTTAACATTGCTTTTTCGTTTGCTACGTAGACTTTGTGTTGTTGTTGTAGCTGGCTCGCTCGGCTGAGCTTCATCTGCTGGGTTGAAAACCGTTAGCGTGGAAAAATCAATCTTGCTGTCTGATAGTCCTTCATCGACCCAAACAAATTTAATGTTATTTTTCAATAAGCTATCAATACCAGTTTGACTTGATACTCGGCCTGCATTGGTTAGGTTGATTCGGGTATTGTTTTCTATACCAGTGACGAACATACCAATCGAAATTTCAGATATTTGAACTTTAATAGAGCTTTCAGGTGAGTGCTTATGCATATTTTTGGTTGACCATACTAAGACTATAAAATATTAACTTAATTCGGAGATTAAAGTCACCAAATAGGAATGACACACCGCTATTAATGTGAAGTGATGAGCCAGTTGATTTATAACTTATTATATTACTGACAGATATGTTTATTATAACCTTTTATTCACGCCATCAAAACTAGAGTTTAGAGCATAGGTACTTGTTACATAAGTATAGACCTAGGATTCGTTTCCGTTAGAAATAACCATTTTAGGCTGTAAATCTTCAAGAAAAGACTCTATTAATCAACATTTATTTAATCAATTGAAACATAGGATGAGTTGATTATCAGCTGCTAGCTGTAGCCATCGACCAAATTGTATAGTGACTATTTTTAAATAGCAGGAGAAGTGATGAGAGAGGATAAAACCATTATAAAAAACTCTATGGTGCTTAGGTGAAGAGGTCTGGTAAAAAAGACGATGTATCTCAGACAAAGCGATACATCGCCAAATTAGCAGGACCTAAGATCTAAACTTTATTAGTTTTGATAGGTTCCACATTTTCGGAGTCAAATAGTTCTTTAGTAACAGAAGGTTCTTCAAAACCAGAAGCTTCTTCAGAACCAGAAGCTTCTGCGACTGGTTCTATCAGTACTGGTTTATTCTCCAGAGTTTCAGGTTTATAGCAGGTATGAATAGCTTGGCTACGTCCATTATCTTTAGCTTGGTATAAAGCGGTGTCAGCGGCTTTTACTAAATCTTGTGTGGAAGTATTTAAGTCTGGGTAAGTGGTTACACCAATAGATACACCGAGCTGGCCCAAAGATAACCCCTTCATATCTAAGTGCAGTTCACGAATAGAGTTAACAATGAGGTTTGCCAATTCCATTGATTCTTTATTGTCACAATTTGGGCTAAGAACGGCGAGTTCTTCCCCTCCTAATCGGCAGGCAACATGGTCTTCACCAATCACTCTTTTTAGAAGGTTAGACACTTCTTTCAGTACATAATCACCAGCATCATGACCAAAATTATCGTTGAAACGTTTGAAGTGATCTAAGTCGAGCATTAATAATGATAGCGGTTGATTCAATTGGCTCGATTTATTCCATTCACTCTCAATAGCTTCTTCAAAGTAGCGGCGGTTAAATAACCCAGTTAAAGGATCGCTTAACGCTTGAGATCGTAGCTTTTCTTGTAAGCTTAAGTTCGCCAGAGCTAAACCTAAATGTTCGGCAATAGTGAACGCTAGTTGTTTTGTTTCTTCATTGATAGATTCTGTTTGATGTCCAAAATATAAATGAAACATGCCAACAGTATTACCGTGAGCGGTTAAAGGTAGACAAAGTGTGACACCTGAATCTTCACATTGGCTCATGTGGTTACAAGGTAGATGGTGGTGATCATCATGAGATAAATGGTGTTTACCTTTACGTAAAGCCCAGCAATCATGAGGCGCATAAGTTAAGTTTGCAGGCCAAGAGCCTCCCCAATCTAGCTTCACTTCAAGCTGGTTACGTGACTCGCGCATAATTGAAACACAGCCATTAATATCACCCAATATGCGTGGGATGATATCAGCTATCACAGTTTGTGCTTCACTCACGTTATTACACGCTGCGAGCATATTGGCTAACCTGTGGAGTAGTTCAATTTCTTGAGTGCTTTTTCTTATCCTATCTTCTTGTTTATCGCGCTCTTTATTCACCACGATAAATACTTTTCGGTTGCTGTACCAAGAAGAAAACATCAACACAATGAGGGAACAACTCATTAAAGCAACCACAATGTATTGAAGATCTTTTGCCATTGCAGAGAGCGTGGTCATCGGCATTGCGAGACGCAAAACATAGATGGAATCATGGTCATGCGCATCCAAATGAAAATCAATTTTCTTCGCAACGTATAAAAGCTCTTGATTCAAGGTGGGGCTATAACGTTTTGATAATCCACTTTCTCCGGTAAGGGCTGACTTTATTTCTACCCTTTGACTATGGTCATCAAGCTCGGAAAGTTCACGGAAATTGAGCTGTGAATCACCAAGCACTTTCCCTGTACTGTGGATAACGGTAAAGCGTCGACCAAAATTAGCTTGGGATAAAGAGCTCAGATACTCATCTATCTCAATGGCTTCCATATCATAGAGGTCTAAGTGATCTTGCTGCATTTGGTATGCCACATCATCGACTAGGCTGAACATGTAGCCACTGACTATCTTAGTTAACCAATCATCTAGAGTACGGTTATAAAAATACCCGCCAACAAGCATGGAAATCGCCAACGCCGCGATAGGGAAATATTGAAACTGACCAAATGATTTCTTCATTGTTTCTCCGTAAACAACTTGCTTGTACTTTTCGCTAGGCAAAAGCTAAAACAGATTAACCCTTTTAAATGTAATGATTTAGGTTGTGTTTTCTTATTAAAGTTTAGACATGTTGTACGAAATATTGTGATTACATTTGGAGAGACTTTTAATTTATGTGCACTCGGTTCAATAAGTGTCGAGTTTCAATCACATGACAAAATTTGGACGCTTGGAGTGATGTAGGTATTTGAAGCGGAAAAAGGTATGAGGAATAAATCAGAGATAGGGTTGATAAATGCAAGTTGAAAGCAAAAAAAACCGCCAAATAGGCGGTATTTTTAAAGAATTAAGCGCAGCACTTCTTATATTTTTTGCCGCTTCCACAACTACATGGATCATTTCGATTCGGCATTTTTTCAAACGTTGTTGTTTTCGGTTTGTTCAGAAGAACATCAAGTTCAAGTGTGTTTTCTTCCTGATCTGCATTAACTGTAATGTCTGCAATAACAGAATGTTCAGAAACCAACAGCTCAAGTTCAGCTTTACGTTCTTCAGATTGCACAGAAATTGAAATTGGTGCTTTATCTGTTCCGGCTTTCACGTCGCGGTTTACGTTGTAACCTGCAAGTACGTGATTTTGCCTAGTTTCAATTCGGCCTTTAAAAAACAGTTTGGACATATTGGTCTCGCTAAGAATAGAACGGCGTAATAAGAGCGGGGGATTATACGCATCTATTGCAATTGATAAAGGCATGCTTGTAATAATGTGCTCGTTTCCATTCATTTACTAAAACTCAAATCCTTATTAAAGCTTTTTATGTAGTTTAAAAGCTATATAAGAGAGCGGATTCTACCGGAATAAATGAATTAAACCGGATAGAAATCATGATTAGTGACTATCTAATAGTGTGATTTAATTCATAAAAATAATGAATGTCGAACATGTTGCAGTAGTTTGATGGGATGATATTCATAGTTTTATAAATTAAAGAGAAATTATATGCATATTATAAGTGGTTTTAAGGGGAAGCTTTTTGTCGCTGTAACCTTCTTACTGGCAGCTTCATTAGTGGTGTCTAACGTACTATCTTATAAGCAGGTTTCAACATCGATCCATGATCGAGTCAATGAATATTCAATGCTTAAAATTGAGACGACGAGTGACACGATTGAAACTTGGTTGAATACGATTAAATCGGGATTAACGGCTAATGCTCCTGACTTTTCGAATGCACACGGTGACGAAAAAATACTATCGATGCTGAGACCCATCGCTAATACATCATTAGCGACTGATATTTTCGTAGGCTTTGAGGATGGTAGAGCGTACAGCAACGCAAGTGGTAAGCGTGATTTAGCGACATATGACCCTCGTCAGCGTGGTTGGTATCAGTTAGCCAAGCAAAAGAGAGGGATGATTACGACGGGTATTTATCAAGATGCCCTAACTAAAAAATTACTAGTGAGTATTGCTGAACCTTTCTATTCAGGAGGTCAATTAAAAGGCGTACTGCTGGCGGATATAGAGTTGGACTTGCTTGCAGACTTGGTTCAAAAAGCGCCTTTCCCTGGTGCTTTCATGGGCATCTACGATGACACGAGTTTGACGATTGCATCTAATGGTGAAGTTGATGTGCCGGGTGAGACTAAATTATACGATTTCGATAGCTTACGCCCGCTTACGGATATTCTGTTGTCTCAGTCATCAGGAAAGGCTGACTATAGTCTGAATGGAGTTGAAAAGGTCGCATTCTTTAAAACTATCAATGTAGATGAAAACAACGGCTGGCATTTGATGGTTGGCGTAGATAAGTCAGTCGCATACGCAGGTGTTGATGCTGCTTTAGAAGAGTCGTTGTACACATCTGCGCTATTGCTTGTTAGCTCGTTTGTATTGTTTTTTATTATTTTTAATATTACTTACCGACCAATCTTAGCGCTGAAAAGTACAGTGGTGGATCTGTCTAAAGGTAATGGTGATTTGACTCGCCGATTAGAGGTGAATACTAACGATGATCTGGGAGAAATAGCACAGGCTGTAAATACCTTTATTGGGAATTTACAGACAATGATGCTAGATGTTTCTAAATCTTCGAAACAGATTTCTAATAACATCGAGCAGTTAACCAATCAGACTATGAGTAATGACCAAGTCTTATCATCACATGTGATGGAAACGACTCAGGTCGTGGCTGCCATTAATGAAATGAATTCAACGGCCGAAAGTGTTGCCCAAAGTGCTTCTCAGACGGCTGGATTCACTCAATCAACAAATGATGAGGCTGCACAATCTAAACTGGTTGTTGCGAACTCAGTGACAAGTGTGGCTGATTTAATCTCAGAAGTTGAGACAATGGCGGCTAGCATCCAATCGATGAATCAAGATTCGCAAAAAATTAGCTCAGTATTGGCTGTTATTGGTGAAATTGCTGATCAAACGAATTTATTAGCGCTTAATGCAGCTATTGAAGCCGCTCGAGCTGGAGAGCAAGGCAGAGGATTTGCCGTTGTTGCGGATGAAGTTCGAGCTCTGGCCGCAAGAACTCAGCACAGTACGTCTGAAATTAATAGTATGCTTGCTGATTTAAATGAAGGGACAAAAACGGTCGTGAAAGCGATGGATGAAACTAAATCACGTTGTGAGCAAACAGCAGAAGCAACCAAGAATGTGAATGTTAGCTTAGATGTTATGGTTAGCTCGATTACACACATCAATGATTTAGGCTTGGAGATCGCCACGGCAGCGGAAGAACAAAGTGCCGTAACGGATGAAGTCAGCCGTAATATGACGACAATCCAAAGTATGGTGAATGAGTTGACTAACAATAGTACTCAAACCATGGAGAGTACTCAAAATTTATCGCAAAGTAACAAGCAGTTATCAAAACTTGTAGAGCAATTTAAGTTGCAATAAATGTGATGTGATTCCGCTCGTTTAAAGGTCAGTAACTATGGTTGCTGACCTTTATCTTTTCTCTATGTTATCTCTTTCAGCTTTCTATTGTCTTCAATACTCGGCTTGTTTCTTACCTGCGAAGAGTTAAGAACAAAGTATTTAAAACCGTAATTTTTCACTTTTTACAGCTGCCTGTTACTAAAAGAATAGTTGTCGTTGAAGACTAGAATGCTTAGAGCACGAATAAATGCAGTGGAAGTTTATTTACATCGTTTTGAGTGTATTTTCTTCTATTTGAGTGGTTTTTATACGTAGATATCGTTTGCATAATAAATTTGTGTTGATTGGGGATTATCCTTAATAGGTAAATAATATTTTCTACTGGAAATTAATATCGATGCTGATATTATGACGCCCCTCACACACTACGTGAGCGTTTTATGCTAACTGATGCATGCCAAATTGGCGAAGAAATACCTGAAAAAAACAAAGTTTCAAACCGTCTTCTAGACATCAAACTTGTTCCAGCTCTGACTATTGGTTTTATAAGCCTTTTCTTACTTGCTGCGATCATTGATCTCCCTCGTTTTACGACCCTAATTCAAAGCTCATTTTCAATTGCCGCCGAACAATTCGGATACTTTTGGCAGTGGTTGATGGTAGCAAACTTTGCAGTGGCACTTTGTGTTGCCGCTTCCCGTTATGGTAAAACCCGTATGGGAACCCAGTCAAAACCAACTATTGGCACTTTTCGCTGGTTAGCGATGATAATGTGTACCTTACTTGCTGGTGGCGGCGTGTTTTGGTCAGCTGCCGAACCTATTTATCATTTTATTACTCCTTCTCCTAGTTTTGGTGATGTTGCAGGCTCAACGGCAGAAGCTGTAGTACCGGCTCTCAGCCAAAGCTTTTTGCACTGGGGCTTTCTAGCTTGGTCTGTATTGGGTACGTTGGCGACTATCGTTTTAATGTATGCACACCATAACCATGGTATTAAGCTACGACCGCGAGCGTTATTATTCCCACTTGTTGGTGACCGTTTAGAAAATCACTGGCTAGGGGCAATGATTGATGCATGTTCAATTATTGCAGTCGCGGCAGGTACAATCGGACCAATTGGCTTCTTAGCATCTCAAATGGGATACAGCTTAGAAGTTCTGACAGGCCTGAAGAATGACATGAACTCACAGTTGATGATTTTGGCTGTCGTGGTTTCTATTTGTGCAATCTCAGCAGCATCAGGCATGGACAAAGGCTTACAATGGCTAAGTCGGTTAAATGTTATTGGCGCTTTTGCACTGCTTGTTGCGATCTTGATTCTCGGTCCAACGACTTTCATCTTCGAGCAGTTTGGTCTGGCTTTCGCAAGTTATCTGCAAGATATGCCAAACATGAGCGTAACCAACAGTAATTCTGGCTGGAACTTGTGGTGGACTTGGTTCTTCTGGGGTTGGTTCATCGGTTTTGCGCCAATGATGGCAATCTTTATTGCACGTATTTCTGAAGGGCGTTCAATTCGCGAGCTTATTTTAGCTGTCGCGGTAGGCGCTCCAATTGTCACGAACTTTTGGTTCTCAGTGCTTGGCGGAACCGGCATATTCTTAGAGCTTGAGTCTCCTGGAATTATCTCAGGCGCTCTTGCTGATGGTGGTTTACCAGCGGTATTGCTTGCCTCTTTACAGCAACTGCCTTTTAGCGAAATTCTACTTCCTGCGTTTCTGGTACTTACCACGACTTTCGTAGTAACGACGGGTGACTCAATGGCGTATTCTATTGCTATGGTGGTATCTGGAGACAACGAACCGGATCGTAAGCAGCGTCTATTTTGGGCTGTGATCATGGGTTGCGTTGCGGGTGTGCTTTTAGTCGCAGGTGATGGTGGCTTAAATGCATTACAATCATTCATCGTGATTACAGCAGTACCGGTTTCTTTGATTATCGCAGTGACCTTAATAACAGGTCCTATAGCGGCAGTTAAAATGGCAAAAGCACAAGCTCAACGACAGTTAACGGCTACAGCCTAAAGCTGGGCTGCGAATAAACTGAGTTGCGATTAAGCCGAGTTTAGCTAATCGTAAGTATAGCTAATTGTAAGTTGAGCTGAGAGTAAGTTTAGCTGAAAATTAGCTAAGACTGAGTGATATGTAGGTCGAGCTAAATATATAGAACCACTGGATAGATGAGATATACACAAAGCGTGTATTATCCACTTTATTTGGTGGTTTTTTTTTGAAAAGGACAAACGATGACAAGCTCTATTAAACAGCAAATTGGAAATATAGCGTTAGTGGTCGATAATTATGATGACGCTATTAAGTTTTATACTCAAAAACTCCAATTTGAATTGGTGGAAGATACTGACTTAGGCGGCGGTAAGCGCTGGGTCCAAGTTTCACCACCGAATGGTAATGGCACTAATTTATTGTTGGCTCAGGCGAGCACTGACGAACAAAATGCTGCGGTTGGTAATCAAACCGGTGGGCGAGTGTTCTTATTCTTACAAACCAATGATTTTTGGCGTGACTACTATGACATGAAATCTAAAGGCGTCATTTTTAATGAAGAGCCAAGAGTTGAAGAATACGGAACGGTAGTCGTGTTCCAAGATTTGTATGGTAACAAGTGGGACCTACTACAGCTGAATAGATCTACTGCAGTTGAATAGATCTACTATAGCTGAATAGACTTAGTTAACCTTGATAAGTGGTGTCTATCACACCTCCCTGAGCTGATGTGTAGCATTTCGATGAAGTTAATCATCTACAGATAGCAGTCTGAACCGCTTTCGACTACTATACGGCAATTGAGTATTATGTAGTTTAATATGAGCATAGAAGTTAAGAACATTACCGAGCCTGAAGTAACCTGTGGAAACTGCCAAGCTTGCTGCTGCCGTTTAGAAGTGATGATCATTACTGATACAGGTGTACCTGAAGAACACATCGCATTTGATGAGTGGGGCGGGGAAACCATGCTTCGGCTTGATGACGGCTGGTGCTCAGCATTAGATCGTGAAACATTAATGTGCTCTATTTACGAAAACCGCCCTTGGATTTGTCGTGAATTCGAAATGGGATCTTATGAATGTGTTGTGGAACGCACAGAAAATATGTAAATCGAACTTTTGCGTTTATATAAATTGAGCTTTGAGCTCGCTTTAAGTATTTCATAGGCAATACATCATAGCTCTGACTCTGACTCTGACTCTGACTCTGACTCTGACTCTAACTTAGCTCTACTCTACTTGGTTGAATTCTACTCAGCCAAGTTCGCTAATCTGTTTATCTCGTTGCTTACTATCCCTAAAAATACTAAAAACTCTTGGTGAGCATCGGTTTCCATTCGTTCAAACTGCTGATGCCAATTTGACATGTCTTCTTCATACATCCCAGAAAACTTCATTATCTCTAACCCTAATCGACTCCTGTGGCTATTTGATTCATAGAAATAATCATTTAAGTATGTTGATTGAAATCACAGTCAAACCTCCATAAAAATAAGTCAGTTAGCGGGTTAATAGGATTTTGAAGCCTATATTAATTATGACTTGTATAAAAAATCTAATCTTGCTGTGTAATTTTTTCCTTTGTTGACGGTTCATATAGAGAATAGTCGACGAAGGAACATCAACATGAATAGAGCAAACAAACTGAAATGCAGCTTACTATGTTTAGCTATTACACCTTTCATGGCTGTAGCTGATGAGCAATATTACGATTACGGATTTATCGGGCTAAGTGGTTCATATGGAGAGTCTGTTTTTTCTGATGAAGATGAAGCGAGTATTAGTCCTGAGCCGAATCTATTTTATAACGGTAAGTATGGTTTTGTAGATGGTAGTCTGGTGAATGTCTCTGTACTGCCCTATGTAGGAATCTCTGGCCAATGGCGGTTTGCAGAAGTATCTGATGACTTTGAAGATATTCCAACAGGGATAGAAAATAGAGATGGCAGTGGAGAGTTAGGGCTAACCATTGGTACGGTTGGCGCACGAATTACATTCCTACATGATGTTTCCAGTGTACATGATGGTTATGAAGTGCAAGCGCATTTAGGAAGAAGCTTTGATACACCAATCCCAAACCTGACTCTCACACCTTATGTTGAGGTGGATTATCGAGATAAAAAATTATCTCAGCACTTGTATAACATCTCTGCGACAGAATCTGCCGCCTCTGGGCTCAGTGCTCATAACTCAGGCTCCACGTGGGTATATCAAGGTGGCTTGATTGGGATTTATACCTTCGCACCTCAATGGCTTGCATTAGCTAAGTTCGAGCTGGAATCACATGATTCTAACAGCCCTTTAGTTCAGCGTGATCTTGGTTGGGCGATGAGCCTAGGTGTTGCTTATAAATTTACTGATTAACAAGCTAGTGACCGTTCGTTGTTGGTAACCAAAGTGACACGCATAAAGGAAGTATTGTTCTAATTAGCTTACCGCGATATAAAAGATTAAAGGGCAGTTTACTGATAATACGTAAACTGCCCTTATGGATTATGGATTATGGATTATGGATTATGGATTATGGATTATGGATTATGGATTATGGATTATGGATTAACACTCGGTTCGATTAGAAATTAGCGTCTACTTCAAACTCCATCATCTCTCCTGTTGCTGGATGGGAAAATTTCAAATACCCAGCATGCAAATACAAGCGGTCGCGCTTAAAGCCATACAGATCATCACCAGTAATCGGCAAACCTAAGCCACTCACATGAGCGCAATGAACTCGTAATTGATGAGTTCGCCCCGTTTTAGGGTAAAGGTATACTTTTGTCGTGTTAGCTGGTGATGCGCTAGTTGCTTTGTTCCTAGCGATCACTTCCCATTTGGTTTCAGCTGTACGCCCGTGCTGGTGGCAAACCAGTTGTCTTGGTCTATCTGTCATATCACCTCGTAGAGGTAAGTTCACCGTTCCAGAATCTGTTTCGATTAACCCATCAATCAGTGCTGTGTAACGCTTCTCGACTGTGCGGTCGATAAATTGCTTCTGTATATGTTTATTTGCTTCAGCAGTCAGAGCCAATACCAGCAAGCCTGAAGTCGACATATCTAGCCTATGGACAATCAAAGGCCCCGTTGCATTTGGGTAAAGTGCTTTCACGCGGGTATAGATGGAGTCTTCAATAAACTTACCCGGCACAGAAAGGAATTCCTCGGGCTTATTGACGACAATAAAATCTGCATCTTCATAGATGGTATCGAAGGTTTTCCCTACGGATGGCGTCACTATAAGTGGATTTTCATCCAACTCTATTCCTTCAAGCATATGCTCCAGTATTTCAAAACATTTGCTTTGGCATACGGGGTATAGATTTTTGTGCTGTCTAATTTCAGCTTGCGGCGCTATTCCCCACCAAAACTCAGTTAATGCAATTGGCGTAAGGTTATGCTGAAAGGCGTAATTGAGTAACTTGGGGCAACAGCAGTCTCCAGTACCAGGAATAGCCGATTGTCCATTAAGTACCTGTTCATTATGTGCTTGCCCATCGAGCACTTGCCTACTGAGTAACTTATCAAGGGACTTTATGTGACCATCTTTATTATGGAACTGGTAGCTTGCTAATCGTGCCTGCTCTAAATCTTGTTCCAATTTTGCCTTCGTTTCTTCAATTGAACTAATAGAGAGCTGCTGATTATCTAACAGTGATTGAGCATGTTCGACTTGAGCATTTAGTTGCGATTTGAGAGATTTTAATTCACGTTTCTCTTGGCTACTTTGGATACCTAATTGCTTAATAAGATCGGCAACTTCAGTCTCTGAAAGGTTCAGTTCAGCCTGCTTTCGAGTTGCTTTTCGATTGGCTTTATTTTCAGATATTTGCTGCTGCTTTTGTTTTAGTGCGAGTTCTGCTTGAGCTTGAGTTGCTTTCAGGTTGTCGATGAGCTGTACAAGAAGGTTCTGCTTCTCTAAACCGTCGAGTTGTGCGATGACCTTTGTTAGATTTTCAAAATCATGTTGATGTTCTTGTTGATACTTCATGGAATCAAAAACAGCAGGAACAAACGTAATTTCGCTTAATGGATCAACCAGCTGAGGCTGTAAATCCAACCCTGAAAATGCAGATAGATAACCTAATTCACCTTGTGCATTTCGCACAACTAAAACCGCGTATAAATTACCAATAGCACTGTCATCTACGGCAATCGCGGTAAGGCGCTCCTGTAACAGAGACGCTGCGATATCGGCAATTGGGTGAGGTGTATAGTAATAAGGAAAAGTGAAACGCTTTGGCAACGTGAAGTGACTGCTTGAAGGCAGGGGAGTAAAGCAGTTCTTTGGTTCAGACATCGACATTAAAATAAAACTCAAATCGCGAGGTTAACTAGAGCAGTATTGTTGACGAATTTGGAGAGAATGAGAAGCCAAAAGTACAGGTTAATGACAATTGGCTTCTGTTTTTAATCGGCTTCTGTTATCAAATGGATTCTTGCCCCTAATCATTATCCTAATGAGGGATGAAATCTTAGTTAAGCAAAACCAAGAGTCGAGACAAGAACTAAGACAAGCTTAAGCGGAATGCTCTATCTCAATAGTGTTCGCTTTTTGATAAGCCGCATGGGACTGTATTTGCTTAGCGTACAGCTCAATATTTGGATAAAGATGCATCGAACCATTGGCTTCTAGAATTTCGATAATGAATGACATCATGAAATCCGCGCCAGTTAATTGCTCCGCCACGAAATACGTTTTCTCTTGAAGAGAATCATTCACATATGCCATGACTTTTGCAGTTTCAATATCGGCATAGTCATTCAGAAAATTGGTTTCGCAGCCGTCTTTCAGGACAAATACTTTCAATAATAAAGGCAAGATGCCTGAGCTTTCAGCAAAGTGAAGCCATTGAGAATATTCAACATATTCTGAAGTCCCACGGCTTGGTGAAAACTTGCCAGCACCATATTTATCAATTAAGTATTCAGTGATTGCTCCTGATTCCGTAATCACAACGCCGTTGTCTTCAATAACAGGCGATTTACCCAGTGGGTGAACCGCTTTTAGCTCTGGAGGTGCAAGAAACGTGACACTGTCTCTTTGGTAAGGTTTGATTTGGTACTCAACCCCAAGTTCTTCCAAAAGCCAGATAATTCTTTTCGAACGAGATTTATTCAGGTGGTGTAATGTAATCATGTGCTGCCTTCTTATATCGTTAGCGAGCGGAATTTATTTCGCTTCGTTAGTTTTAATCACAAGCTTTCCGAAGTTCTTACCTTCGAGTAAACCCATGAAAGATTCTGGCGCATTTTCTAAACCGTCAATCATATGTTCACGGTACTGAATTTTTCCTTGTGCAAGCCACTCAGTCATTTGAGTTGCAAACTCATTGTAGCGATGTGCGTAGTCATCAAAGATGATGAAACCTTGCATCTTAATGCGTTTGATCAGAAGAGTCGCCACAAGGGTAGACATGCGATCAGGACCTTCAGGCAGTGATGTCGCATTGTATTGAGAGATAAGCCCACAAACTGGAATGCGAGCGCCTGTATTTAATAAAGGCATCACAGCATCAAAGACTTTGCCACCGACATTTTCAAAGTAAACATCTATGCCTTTGTCACATGCTGCTTCAAGCTGTTGTGAAAAATCATCCGCTTTGTGGTCGATACATTCATCAAACCCTAGTACTTCTTTAGCGTAACGACATTTTTCTTCACCGCCAGCGACACCAATAACACGGCAGCCTTTGAGCTTACCAATTTGACCAACAGTTGCGCCAACGGGTCCAGTAGCCGCAGCCACAACCAATGTGTCACCTTGCTTCGGCTGACCAATATCCAATAAACCCATATACGCAGTGAAACCTGGCATACCCATAATACCCAACGCGTATGAAGGGTGAGAAGGTTGCTTGCCTAACTTGATCAGACCTTCGCCATCAGAAACACCGAAATCTTGCCATCCTGTATAAGCCAACACCCATTCACCTACTTCATAATCGGCATGTTGTGACTCTTCTACTTGGCAAACTGTTGCGCCTACCATCACCTCATCAATCGCTACCGGATCTGCGTAAGATTTCGCATCACTCATTCGCCCACGCATATATGGGTCAAGTGAAAGGTAAACACTGCGTAGTAGTACTTCACCATCTTGAATGCTAGGCGCTGCAACGTTTTCTAAACGGAAGTTTGAATGAATAGGAGCACCTTGTGGGCGTGATGCTAAAACTATTTGGCGGTTTGTTTGTTCAGTCATTGGATGTCCTTGATATTATAATCAGACCAGTCGTCTAGTGTTTATTCCTAAAAAACCGCCAAGTATTTAATCGTAAATAGCAGTGGCGGAATTTAATTGCTATAAGCTGAAATCTATCTCTATCTCTATCTCTATCTCTATCTCTATCTCTATCTCTATCTCAACTTAATGAAATTAGCTTGATTCGTGTAACAGCTTTTCTGTTGTTTTTAGAGCCAACTCTAGGCTCTGCGTATTCTGGCTTAACTTACTTAGTAAACTAGAACCTAGCCATAAGGCATAAAGGCTTTGGGCGGCTTCATGGCTGTCTTTGACGCGTATTGAACCATCTTGTACTCCAGATTCGATACATGTCTGAAGTGCAAAGGTGATCTTATCTGCACCTTGAAATAGTGCCTGGCGCATAGAATCCGATAGATCTGAAACTTCAGCACTTAATTTAACTACCAAGCATTTGTGTGCGTTACAGGTACCTGAGTCTATTTTAAGCCACTGTGAAAAATAGTGGTTGAGACGCTCATAATGTGAGCCGTCACCATAGACCAAAATAGAGTCAATTCGGGTCATATATTGCTCGAAATAATCTAAGATCAGCGCTTCACCAAATTGCTCTTTGGATTTGAAGTAATGGTAAAAAGATCCTTTCGGTACTCCAGCTACTTTTAGCAGTTCGGATAAACCAACGCTAGTGAAGCCTTTATTCACTATAAGTTGATATCCGATATCTAGAATATGTTGTCGAGTGTCATTTGTTTTATCGTTCATGCGCTTAAGATATAGTAAATTAGACCAGTCGTCTACTTATGGGTAAAGAATTCTAGACGGAAAATTACAGATGAAAAATTATAGATGGAACTTTACGGATGGGAAGTTCTCAATACTGAGAATGTACGGCATAAGGTTATATACAAAAATCATATCAATTGATGTGTTGAGATAAAGACTATAATATCTCGCAAAATTTATAAGATTCTCATCATCAGGTTTACCTTCTATTACTAGAAGGGCTGCTCAACGTCATAGTTGGAAGGATTTGCAGGCAAACACGGAGACGATTATAAGTAATCTTCAATAACGAATAGTAGTAGGTGAGATGTTTCGCTTACTGGTTTTTATTTGCCTTTATTGAGGTCGTCTATGCTCCGTATTTCAACACCTTCTCGATATACCGCTTCTCTAGCTAACCAGCTATTAACTCGTATTTCATCAGTATCGCGCCGCACCGCATCTCTCACATCGCTATTAGTTTTGGCTCTACTTCCGCAAACGGGTGCTGCAAAGCAAAATAATGACCTTTGGTTTGAGCCTGTAGATATTGCATTGCCTCGTCAAATGGATACTGGCTTATTAACAGACAACCTTCGCTATACCTTAATGCCGACTGATCACAAGGGTGTCGCCGTTCAAATCACAACGGCCTTTAATCCGAGCCTGCCTACCATTTTGAACTTTGAAACAGATCAGCAAGCGTTTGATTCAATGGATGAATTGAAAACCCAAGTTGAACAAGTGTCTACTAATGATCAAAATGTTTCTTTAGTGATCGTAGGTGATTTTAGAACCGGTAAACTAAAACGCACTCTTTATAAGACGTTCGCGGACAATGACGGTTACATCGAAATTGAACGTGAACACTCTCAGTCTATTGAAAGTCCAGCGGCGCCTAGTTTTGAAAAATTAACCATTAATGTCACTAAATCTGCTACTTCAATTTCAATGACAGTGCTTAGCAATGTTGATTTAGAAGACAGTAAAAAAGCCCAACGTGAAAAACTAACACGTGACATTTCAAACCGAGCTTTAACTCACCGTTTAGAGCAAGCTTACCAAGACAAACAAATCATGTTTACCAGCATTAACACTGCTGAAACGGTTGTATTTCACGAGCAAATTATGACAACCACAATTGTCGAATTAAGCTCTGAAATGGATATCAACAATGCCTACTTAGTGATGCAAGAAGCCGTGGAAGATATCGTTAATATTGGTATTACTAGAAATGAATTTAAGGAAGAGCTTGTTTATATCCGTACTGATTTGAAAGAAGCGCTTGATCAAACATTACTTCAAACAGCATCTGACATTTCATCATCAGTGATCAACCAAGATGTGTATATTCAACCATCTGATAAGTTAATGTTTTTTGATTACCATATCGCGCACATGAGCGAGACAGACATCAACGAAACACTCCATCAAGTATGGGGAGAAGCCAGCTCGGTGCATGTATCGAAAGGAAAACATGAAGAGTTTGATTCTGCGCTGAACCTTAGCCTTTCAAAATAAAAGTCACATTGGCTCCATAAGGAGCAGACAAATAAAAAGCCCCTTTGTTCGCAAGACCAAAGGGGCTTTTTCTATTTGAGTTAGCTGTCTAGCTCTATTACTTATTGAATCTCAAGAAGCTCAACATCAAAGATTAGAGTATAAGACGGTGGGATAGGACCTGAACCACCTTTTCCGTAACCAAGTTTACTTGGCACAAATAGACGAATTTTTTGGCCTACGACCATGTATTGAAGACCTTCTTGCCATCCTTTGATCACTTGCTTAACGCCAAATGTAATTGGTTCATTACGATCAACAGAGCTATCAAAAACTGTTCCATCAATCAAAGTACCGTGATAATGCACTTTAACTTTGTTGCTAGGAAGTGGTTTTTCAGTACCAGTACCTTCAACAAGCACAAGATATTGAAGGCCGCTTTCAGTGGTAATAACCCCTTCTTTTTGAGCGTTTTCAGCTAAGAATTTTTGCTCAACTTCAATGTTTTGTTCGCCTGCTTTGTGATTTGTCCATGTTCGGTAAATCATGAAACCTGCAAGAATGAAAACAATAACAGGTAGAATAAATTTGGTCATAGTGTACGCCTAGCTTTGGTTGTTTTTTGAATCGAATGATATTTAAGTTAAATCATAGGTATTGCGCAAATTACTTAGCAAGTAAGTAATTAATGGTTTCTGCAATACCATTAATGTCTTGATGTCCTGCAGTTAAAATTTGGTATTTACCGTTAACGATAAAAGCAGGAACTGAGTTGATTTGCCCCTGAACTGAAATCTCTTGTGCTTTTTCAATATATTGGAATAAAGCCACTTGCTGTTCTTTATTTAACTGGTAAGGGCTAACTAAATTACGAGAGGTAAAAGCCGTTTCTAACGCTGATTGACGCTGTTCTGGTGTGACATCGCCACCCATTTGCACTGCAGCGAAAAGGTCTTCCATAAAATCATGGCTTGGGTTTTCATTCAGTTGCATCACGGCCGTGTAAAAAATCATCGCGCTGATTTGAGCACTTTCATTGAAAGTAACATGAACCTTACCAACTTTCTGATTAGTCAGAGATTCAATTTCAGGAATGTTGGTTTCCATGGTGCGGCAATGACCACAGTTTAAAGAGAAGACTTCAGTAATCGGTGCAAGGTTAAATTCAGTTAACTCGACAGGTAACTTTTGAAACTGTGCCCCTTCTTGAGGCTCACTGTTTTCGCTGCAACCTGCAAGAATTAGAAGGGCAAAGGCAGCAGCAATAATTTTAGAAAATGGTTTAAACATTGTGTTTACTCGGACTTTAAGAAGTTTCCAGATTTTAACCATTTAGAGACAGTTGGCAAACCATAATAAAGTAATTAAATGCAAACAAAGCCAAGCATTATCATTCCAAGTTAAGCGGCAAGAAAAAATGTGATCTTGAACACTATTTTATTTGCATGGATCTATTTGAACTAAAGTTATTGGAGATGTGCCGATATAGGTAAAAGTAAGATAAATACGAGCAGATGAGTGGGTAATTGAATGAAGTATTTAGCCATAGTTTTTAGCTTAGCATTAACAGGGTGCCAGGTGATGCAGTTTGAGAGCATGCTTGAGACTGCGCCAAAGACAAATTATGACGTTCTCTACCCAGATTGGGGTGCAGTACAACAACCTGTTCAGCAAAATGTCCCTCAGCAAAAAGCATTAGTAAATAACTACGGCTCTCCTGCCTCGATGGAGGATTCGTTAGAAGTTTTTCTGAGACAACACCGTATTGATTATGAGATGCTTCCTGGTGATCACATCATGGTAAAGCTCTCTGATCACATTAACTTTAATACGGGCTCAGCTACGCCACCTAGCTATAATCAATGGCTTGATATACTAGGGGATTATTTAGCTAAGCGAACCGATATTGACGTGGTTATTGAAGGACACACAGATAATACTGGTTCTGACTATATTAATGACCCGCTATCAGAAAAACGTGCGAAACAAGTGAAGGCTAGGCTTGAAAGAAATAACGTAGCAAGCTCGTCTATTTACACTCGTGGGTTTGGTGAGTATGTACCAGCGTGTAATAACCAATCTTCTAAGGGGAAAGCTTGTAATAGGCGAGTTGAGCTAATGTTGATTGTCTCCAATTAAATTTATGATTTGGAGCTTCCAGTTCATGTCTGCTGGACTAATCTAAATTCAAAAGCCCCATAGTTATGCTCGTAACTATGGGGCTTTTTGATCTACTAAATTACATATTCGAAATCACCTGAATGATATTAATTCAGGACTAAACTCGATTAAGCAAATTCTTTTTCTAGATAAGCAACAATATCAGATGATTCATACATCCATTCAGTTTTGCCATCTTTTTCGATACGTAGACATGGCACTTTCACTCGGCCACCACCTGCTTCAAGTTCCGAACGGTGCTGTTCATTATTTTTAGCATCACGGATGTCAAATTTAACAGATTGACGTTTCATTGAACGGCGAACTTTTACGCAAAATGGGCAAGCTTCAAATTGATAAAGAGCGTAATTTTTTGCACTTTCGTTCACTGTGTTTTGTTCTTCTTGAGAACGCTTAACGCCACGAGGTGAAAACACAAAATTCAAAAGCAAAATGATTCGACCAAGAAACCAACGGATAAACTTCATAATTATCTCTACATATTTAAAGTAAGTTTTACAATTCGCAGCATTATATACACAATCTACTCAATACGTTCAACTCTCGAGGTTAATATTTGTATCTGAATATAGAGCAGGTTAATTGGTTGAAGGTGCTAACCGAGGTTTACTTAATACTTCAACCAACGTGTATATAGTCCTTAAAGCCGTTCAATAGTGTGAGTTTTAGCCACATTTAGCCCTAAGCGCTTTGCTAACCGGGTTAGGTTTGCGCGGTCTGTTTTCAGCAGTCGACCCGCTTGAGCCCAATTGTAGTTTGACTGCTCAAGTGCTTCTGTAATGACGGTTCGCTGGAAGTCTTCTGTTGCCGTTCTTAACCCTTCACTCAAATCAATACTTGGACTCTTGGTACTTGAAGAAGCGTCTAAAAGGACGGGTGCTGGTTGATCTTGATCCAGCGGACCACAATCCTCTTTTGAGATAGTCACTAAACTTTTGTTTGTACTACGTGCAAGTGCTTTTAAGGCTGAGCGGCTGATTACATGCTCAAGTTCACGTACGTTACCTGGCCAGCTGTATCGATTTAAGAAAACCAATACATCCGATCTGAATTTGATCTGGTTAATACCAAGTTTGCGTCTCGCTTGCTCTAAAAAGAATCCAGCTAATAAACTGATGTCGTCACCACGTTCGTTCAAGGCTGGAACTGCAATCGGGTAAACACTTAAACGGTGATACAAATCGGCTCGGAATCGACCATCTTCTACTTCTTGTTTTAAATCCCGGTTTGTTGCAGCCAATACTCGCACATCAATGGTTTCAATGTTGTCTTGACCAACTGGCTGAATTTCATTGTTTTGTAAAGCGCGCAGTAATTTACTTTGCGCCGCCAATGGTAATTCACCTATTTCATCTAAGAAAAGAGTGCCGCCGTCAGCTAAAGCAAACTTACCTGTACGGTTCTTATCTGCACCCGTAAATGCCCCGCGAACGTGCCCGAACAGTTCACTTTCTACAAGGTTTTCAGGAATGGCTGCGCAGTTGACATACACAAGAGGCTTACGTTTGCGCTGTGATTGGTGATGAAGAGTTCGTGCGACAAGTTCTTTACCTACACCAGTATCACCATGAATTAAGATATTAAACTCAGAAGGCGCGACCACCGCGATATCATTTTTTAATGCTGTCATAGTGTCACTTTTACCAATTAACTCACCACCATCACGTTCCCAGGCTTCAACGTTTAATTCTTCTAATAACTGCTTTGATTGTTTTGCTTGGTGCTCAAGTTGAGAGAAAGTCATCGCCATTTGCATGGTAGAGGCAGCAATGGCAGCGAGTACTTCTAAATTACGAGCAGGGATGTTGGTGAATACATCAGGTGCAAGGCTATCAAGGGTTAAAACGCCAAGTAGCTTGTCACCGAACAACAAAGGTAACCCCATACACGCGTGCATTGGTAAATCACCATCGTGATCAATGAGTAACCCATCAAATGGGTCGGGCAGTGAACTGTCTGAATCGAAGCGAATCGGTGATTTGGATTCACAAATCTCTTTAAAGCGAGGGTGTTCTTCAATAACAAATCGTCTGCCAAACGTATCTCGGCTTAGTCCCTGCATGGCGATAGGGACTAAAGTGTCACCCTGAAGGCGAAGTAAAGCCACACAGTCACAGGTAATGGTTTTTCGTATTGCGTCTATTAAGCGATTAAATCGATCTTGGTCATTAAGCCCGCTGGCTAACCCAATGGTCATTTCCATAAGTGTTGAAGCTGAAATATCTTGCATGATTGACTCGCATATCGAAATTTAAATACATAGTAGTGTCTTTATGACATTTTTAACAGGTCTTTCTGACTTATATAAATGCTAATGATTCTCTGTAAGGCTCGTATTTACGGGCTTTCAAAAGTTGGCACTCTTCATGCTATAGCTAAGTATCCAGTGAATGCTGGTGAGTGGATTGAATGGTAAGTCGCTGTATTAACATAATAAAAATTGAGTAAAAAACTCAGTAGTTAAGACCCATTCATAAGCGAAATTAACGTTAATCAATAAAGAGTCACAGAACTCAAATTGACGTTATTTGAAATCAATAAAGTCAAATATCAACAATATTGGTCAGTTCGACATAAAAATTGTCAACTTACTAGTGAACGGAGTATCAACATGCTTAACAATCAACACATAGACATTATTAAATCGACTATCCCATTATTAGAGAGTGCTGGTCCTGCATTAACCATGCACTTCTATCAACGCATGTTCACGCATAACCCAGAGTTAAAAGACATTTTCAACATGACGCATCAACAAACGGGTCGTCAGAGTGTCGCATTATTTGAAGCTATCGCTGCTTACGCAAAAAATATTGAGAACCTTGCTGCACTAACCAGCGCTGTAGAACGTATTGCTCAAAAGCACACGAGCTTTAATATCCAGCCAGAGCATTACCAAATCGTTGGTCTTCACCTGATTGAAACGTTAAGAGAATTAGCTCCAGATGCGTTTACTTCTGAAGTAGAAGAAGCATGGACAGCTGCGTATTTATTTTTAGCGAAAGTCTTTATTGATCGTGAAGCTGAGTTGTACTTACAGCGTAAGCAAGCGGTTGGTGGATGGGAGGCTGCTCGTGTTTTCACTGTTTCAGAAAAGACACAAGAATCTGAACTGGTGAAAAGCTTCGTTTTGACCCCTAAAGATGGGGAGAGTGTATTAGATTATATTCCTGGTCAATATATCGGTATTGAAGTGAAACCTACAGGCAGTGACTACAATGAAATTCGCCAGTATTCATTGTCCGATCAACCAAATGGTAAGCACTATCGAATCTCAGTGAAGAGAGAAGGGCATGGAACGGAACAAGCAGGACTGGTTTCTAATCATCTTCATGACTGCGTACAAGTGGGTGATGAAGTGAATCTGTATGCCCCAGCGGGTGATTTTATGTATCAAGAGCGTAATAAACCAGTCACGCTTATTTCTGCTGGCGTAGGTGTTACACCAATGCAATCAATGCTTGAGTTATTGAATAGCCGATCTAAAACAGAGGAAGTGACATACTTGCATGCTTGTGAAGATGCATCGCAGCATTCGTTTTCAAACCGAGTCCAACAAATTATGGATACAAACGGATGGGCTGCAAAAACATGGTATATGAAAGCTGAAAATGAACCTTGCGAACATACTTTTGAAGGAATGATGAATCTTGAAGAAGTCTCTAGATTCAAGTTATTTTCTGAGGGAGATTTCTATATCTGTGGTCCCGTTGGTTTCATGAAGAATATTGTTGAACAATTGGATTCATTGAACGTCAGTCGTGACCGAGTTCATTATGAAGTGTTTGGTCCTCACGCCAATTTCTAACCATTATTTTAACCATTGCTCCATCGTAAGCGATTAAGTAATGGAGCAAGCGAGTAGATCGCAAATTTGACTATAGAGACCTCATTCAGTGAGGTCTTTTTTTATGCAAAATAATCAATTTATAGTATGGAATACATTATGTAATGTACTTATACTACCAAGGTTATGAAATAGCGTACGCTTTTAAGCCTGGGAGCACTGAATGCACACAATCAAAAGAATTAAATGGCACCACTCAATAGAAAAGCGGTTAGTCATTATTTTTGTGTTAGCCATGACGCTTATGTTTGGAATTATGACCAGTATTTCTATGTATGCAGGACATAACGAGAAAAAAGAACAAGAGGAAAAGCTAGTAGATAAGTATCTATACATAGGACTGAAACTTTTAGGTTCAAGAGTAGATAGTGTGGCAGATATGGCAAAAGATTACGGATACTGGGATGAAACGCTTGATTTTATTAACTCCCCAAACCGTAAGTTTGTAGAGAACTCACTGGATTCTGATTCACTTAGAACTAGCTCATTAGATGGAGTCATTATTCATAACAATGCCGGTAAAGCGCTCTATCGAATCAGTTCATATGATTACATTACAGATAGCCAGCTCTGGTCATTATTTACCGATATCAATGATATTGAGAAGGGAGTAATTCAACGAGGAGTCGTATTTTTACAAGGTCGTATCCTTGTATATGTGTCGCAACCAGTCAGCGACAACTCGGGAAACATGGCAAGTAATGGTCGTATTACTCTATTAAGAGAGATGACGCAACGAACTCTCGATGAGATAAGTTCAGATCTCGGAGAGTCTTTTAGTCTTATTAATATGCTTCAACCCGATGCGATAGAGAGAATGGCATTTGGTACTGAATGGCGCGTCGAAAAATCAGAGATCATATATACAGATAAAACATTAGAAGCGACATACAGTATCTTTTTTTCCGATCAATCTAGATTACCAATTTTGGCTGAACTCGTCATTGAACGAAGCCCATTCAGTATTGCATCACAATGGCGCTTACTCATTCCAGAGCTTGTCTTACTCATCGTATTAAGTGGTATTTTAGTCGCGGTATTGCGAGCAACCGTTACAAAGCCAATCAAACGTTTAATCGAGTGGTTAAATCAAGTAAATGGTTCAGAGTTGGCAGAAGATCTACGCCCTTACGAATATTCGCAATATGGTGAAATAAGCGTATTAAGTAATAAATTTAGTGAGATATACAACAACCTTTACCAGCAACATCAATTCAGTCAATTGCTTTTATATTCGATAAGTGATTTCATTTTTACAGTGGATAGCAAGGGTAAAATTGATTATTGCAACCCAGCGGCAGCAGAATGGTTAAGAATTGATTCTAAAGAAGTTTACAGCCAAGACTTTGAGCTGCTATTTGCAGCTGTTGATGAAAATGCGCCAAGCGTTGCTAATTGGTTATATCGAGCACTTGAAACATTGAGTGAGTTCAGTGGGCAAGTCAACATACGTAAGCTAAGTGAGCCGAATAAAACTTTTCTTGTTGAAGTGCAAGTGAGCCCAATTTTGTACAGCGATACAGAACAGAAAGGCGCTATGATAATTCTGAGGCTGCCGAAGTAGTCTGAACCGGAAAGATAGAAATAAAAAACGGGAAGCGCATTGCTTCCCGTTTTTTGTTATTTGAATGTCCAGCGATATTGATACGTTCTATCTGTTTAACGCTTCACTTTATTAATTATCTTTGAAGTGTTGAAAAATTCAGGCCAGTACATCTTCACGTAACCACCTGAAACCCACACAACCAGAATAGTCGCGATAGTTAATTCAAAAAAGCCGAATGAATGAAGCCAATACCATTGCGGATATTCTGTGCCAAATAAAGTAGTTAGGTGATGCATGGCGATAGAACTGATAACCGAGGGGAAAGTTACAGCTGCAATAGAAGGCTGAAATTTAAGGCGCATTAATCGGATATAACATAAATAAATGAGCAATGTCATTGTGATAGCAATGCCTGCTAGCGCACCCGTTAAAATCGGGTCAGGGTTTGAAAAATTAACAAGATAGGCTGCCAATGAAAGGTTTACGGGCGCTGCCATAATCGCGAGCGTGGGCCTTGCACGTTTTGGCAGTTTCCCTTCAAAAACTAATCGATATAAAACTAGCGGTAGCATGAAGAAATAGATGCCGATACAGACAGAAGCGAGAGTTTCAGAAAAAACGGTTAATCCAAACTGAGAGCCTGCGAGTGAGCTACTAATAAGCCCCACAGGGTAAAGAAACCAGCTCGGAACTATATTCGACATCTTAAAATTCATGGCTTGAAAGCTGAAAAATAAGACCATCATAGTAAAATGAAGTAACAGCGCACCAAACCAAATAGGGTAAGCTAAGGCTGGAGAAACAGCGGCGAGATAATCTGACAGTACCAATAAAGCCATACTCATAGGAGCCATTAAGCTTCCACTAAGAGGGTGGCGAATATCATTTATAAAAGTATTGTAGCTAGTGAAGTATTTGAGCAATACAGGAAGTAATAGAATGGCGCCAAATGAAGCCATTAAAGGTCGAATTGTGTCACCGAAACCTGGAATATAAAGCGACCATGCTTGTCCTAACCCGATAACACCAAGTGCTAATGATGCTTGGGAAGGGGGGACATTTTGCACACGAATGAGTCGTCTCCAGTTCAATGTATTGCTCCATTTTGTGGTCAGTTATAAAAGAATACTGCGATATCAGGGAGATACCTATTTGCCAGCGATGCTACAAACACGCCTATATAAAGTAAAGGTTAGTTTTATGTAGCAAATGGTTGTCACTGAATTATGTGACACTAAGGTGTGTTGCACGTAAATTTTACACAAGAACATCATTGGAATACATGGAGCTTACCTGTGAATTGCGCAACTTATGATTTCAAATTTGCAGTGTTGTTTTGGCTCTTCCGTAGTTGACTTTTGAATCGAGATCACAAAAGAGACTTTTCAACTTCTACTTTCTTGTTTTTCTCTAAAAATGAACCATAGTTAAATTGTAAAGCAACATAACGAACCGCAAGGAGAATGAGGTTTTACACACAATTTGGATGGATTCAAAAAAATACCATTTCTAGTTCCTCGTAATATGTTCAGGTTGCTATCTATGACTTCCTGATTCGCGAACTCACGATTGAGTCACGAGGGTAAGGCGTACTTGCTACATACAGTACGCCTTTTGTCTGCCTATCACTTTCTAAACCACCTTCTATTTCATGATGTACTTACTCTTGGTCAATAATAAAAATGGCTGGGTTGAGTAATTACATATATCTCAGAGAGTTAAAATCTCATGGTTTGCTGCCGTTATTGCCATAATTAGGTATATACTCCAAGAAAAAGGAGATGTGACATGACGAAAAGAGTGCCAACGAACATTATTACCGGCTTTCTAGGAGTGGGTAAAACGACCTCAATTCTTAACTTACTTAAAAATAAGCCTGAAAATGAACATTGGGCAGTTTTAGTGAATGAATTCGGTGAAATTGGCATTGACGGTGCTTTGCTGACAGATCAAGGTGCGATGTTCAAGGAAGTGCCAGGTGGTTGTATGTGCTGTACTGCTGGTGTGCCAATGTCAGTAGGAATCAATGCGCTATTACGTCAAAAGCCCGATAGGCTCCTGATTGAGCCGACAGGCTTAGGTCACCCTAAACAGGTCGTTGCCACATTAACCTCTGAACAATACCAGCCTTATGTTGATCTTAAAGCGACGTTAGGGCTAGTTGACCCACGTAATTTAAGTATTGAAAAGTATACTTCCAACCAGAACTTCAATGACCAATTAGATAGCGCTGATGTGATTATCGGTACTAAGGTTGATTTGGTTCATTCAGAAGACATTGATGCATTTAATGATTGGATTACCGAGCAGTCACCACCGAAAGTGTTCAGTAAATTGATACATCATGGAGAGATTCCACTCGAAGTACTTGATATTGAAAGAGTCCATGGCAGTGCTTCGTTCAACCTAGAATCCCATCATCATGAACATGCGGAGCAAGAGCCTCAATTCAAGCTTTCGCCTGGTGAAGCTTTTGTCAGAAAAGAAAATAAAGGTCAGGGTTATTTCAGTTGTGGGTGGTTATTTGGGGCAGAGCATAAGTTCGACTTTGACCAACTATTCTCCATGCTTTCCGCATTGACTGCGGAGCGTGTGAAAGCTGTAATTAACACGGACCAAGGTTGTTACGCGTTCAATGTTGCGAATCAAGTCGTCTCTGTTCATGAAATCTCACTTGATGGATTTGAATCTCGTTTAGAGGTTATTGATTCACAACTGATGCCATGGGATGACTTAGAGCAAGTGTTATTATCGCTTTGTGGGCTTCAAGAAAAATAGTCCAGCTTATCTAGCTTATCCAGTTAACTGACAAGGTTGTAGCTAAGCTAAGCTTAGGAGAGTGTTTCTTTCACATAAAATACAAAGCAAACATGAACCAGAAATTGAAGTGAGTTGGTTTGGAATATGAAAAAAGGGAGCAAATTGCTCCCTTTTTGCACATATTAATGATGATTCTTTTATTATTGGTTGGGTAAAAGAAATAAATGCTATTTTAAGTAATAAAACTTGCTCTATATCACGATTAATGTGAGATAAATCACCTTAATTCATTTATAGTGCTCGGCTGAAATAAGAAATGTAGGCTGTCTGCTTAAGGAACCGTAATAATGTCATTTTCTTCACAAGGTTTTGCTCCTGAATTAGTAAAAGCGCTTACTGAATGTGGGTATGAAAAACTCACTCCAATTCAGCAAAAAGCGATCCCAATGGCTCGTAAAGGGCATGATATTTTTGCGACTGCGCAAACAGGTACAGGTAAAACTGCTGCATTTTCACTGCCTGTTATTCAACACTTGATCGACAGTAATAAGAAAGCGTCAAAGGGCACTGCCCGTGCACTTATTCTTGCTCCTACTCGTGAATTGGCTGCACAGATTGCAGACAACATTAAAGATTACGTTAAATTCACGAACCTTAATGTTGCTGCGGTTTATGGCGGAAACAAAATGTCTTCACAGGTTCGTCAGCTTGATGCTGGTGTGGATTTGCTTGTTGCGACTCCTGGTCGTTTAGAAGAGCATCTAGAAGCTGGCAATGTATCGATAGCGAACTTAGAGTTTTTAGTTTTTGATGAAGCTGACCGTATCTTGGATATGGGCTTTATCAACGCTGTGCGTAAAATCATGTTAGATGTAGAAACATCACCTCAAATCATGATGTTCTCTGCAACAACTTCTACCCAGTTGAATCAGCTTTCTGTTGATATTTTACGTAAGCCAAAACGTATCAGTGTAGAGCGTGAGAACTCAACGGCTGCTACGGTAGGTCACGTGGTTTATCCGGTAGACCAAGAGCGTAAAACAGAGCTACTTTCTGAATTAATTGGCCGTAAAAACTGGCGCCAAGTGCTTGTATTTGTGAACTACAAAGAAACGGCTAATGAAGTTGTAAAAGAGCTGAAACTTGATGGCATCAAAGCAGTGCTTTGCCATGGTGATAAAGCACAAAGTGCTCGTCGTCGTGCTCTAGATGATTTTAAAGAAGGTCGCGCTCGAGTTATGGTTGCAACTGATGTTGCGGCTCGTGGTCTTGATATTGCCGATCTTCCTCATGTTATTAACTACGACATGCCTTTCCTTGCAGAAGATTACGTTCACCGTATTGGCCGTACTGGTCGTGCTGGTAAACAAGGTCATGCAGTATCATTTGTTAACCGCGAAGAAGAGCTAACTGTAGTACAAGTGGAGACTCTGATTCAGCAACGCATTCGTCGAGTTGAGCAACCTGGTTACGAGCCTAAAAAACGTGAAGCTTACATCGAAAAGCTGAACACGAAGTCGGCTTATAAAAACCGTCAAGGCCGCAAGAATAATGCGACTGAAGAAAAGCCGGATCAAGCCTCTGCTGAACGTCGTTTAACAATGATGAATCGTATTAAAAATAGACGTAAGTAAAGACTAAGTGTAACAACTTGTGACATTATGTTTACTGGTGAAATGAATTGTTATAGCTGAACCTCTACAGAGACAGAAATTCTACGAATACAAAACTAAGATTGTATTTAGAAAGAGCCACTATTATGTGGCTCTTTTTGTATGTAGCTCTTTTGCCCTCATGTACGAAGTTAATTACAAGATCACTAATTATAAATTATCGCTAAATTGGGGAAACTATGGACAGTGCATTACTTTGGGCGTTTATCCCAACCTTTTTCTTTGTCTCAATAACGCCGGGAATGTGTATGACTTTGGCTCTCACCTTGGGGATGAGTATTGGTTATAAACGCACTCTATGGATGATGATCGGGGAATTAGCGGGCGTAGCGGTGGTCTCAGTCGCAGCAGTACTTGGTATTGCATCGGTCATGCTTAATTACCCTTGGCTATTCACTGGTTTTAAGTTTATAGGGGCAGGGTACCTTTTCTATTTAGGTGTTCAAATGTGGCGCTCTAAAGGGAAGTTGGCGATTAGTACAGATAACCAAACTGAAAACGTAGGGAAAGACTGGGATTTAGTCGTTCAGGGCTTTGTAACCGCAATAGCGAACCCTAAGGGCTGGGCGTTTATGATCTCTCTGCTGCCTCCTTTCATTAACAGTAGCAAGGCGCTTGCCCCACAATTATTGATACTCATTTCAATCATTCTAGTTTCAGAATTTGTTTGTATGACATTGTATGCCACCGGTGGTAAGAGCTTAAAGCGTGTTTTAGGTAAGGCTGATAACGTGAAATTAATGAACCGTATAGCGGGTACATTGATGATGGGAGTTGGCGTTTGGTTGTTTGTCAGTTAATGAATGGTTTACGTAATAGTGAACTGTTAAAACACAATAGATCCTATCTGACCGTTTGTCGTTAATAGCCTTTCATCGGAAACTTATTGATCTAAGATATCAAGAATAAGTAATAAAAAAGCCACTGAATTCAGTGGCTTTTTTGTGTCAACTCATAACAGATCAAATCGCTAGCAAGGTTGACTTAAATTTGTCTTCTAGTCGATTTCTTTGTCTTTACCCATCGATAAAATCCAAAGAGATACAGCTGCAACACCAGCAAAGCCTGCCAAGATGATGACTGGCATAGCGCTATAGCCTAAGAAGTGCCAAATAAAACTTTCTAATGAACTCATTTAGGTTCTCCTTATTGCCAGCCTTCTACACCATGCATGTCGGGTAGTTTATGAGCGATACCTTTGTGACAATCTACACATGTTTTTTCACCAGAAGCTAGCGCAGTCGAGTGCTGTTTTGCACTGCGTGGGCTTTGTTCTGAGAAGTCCATGAAGTCAAACTGGTGACAGTTACGACATTCTAAAGAATCATTGCTCTTAAAACGAGCCCACTCACGTTCAGCTAAGTGTGCACGACGTTCTTGAAACTTCTCTTCAGTATCAATTGTCTTAGAAATGAAGTGAGCGTATAGCTCTTTAGACGCTTGTACCTTACGAACGATTTTATCTGTCCACTCATGTGGAACGTGGCAATCTGAACAGATAGCACGAACGCCTGAGCGGTTAGAGTAGTGAATCGTTTCTTGAATTTCAGCCACGATAGGAGCATGACAGCCTGAACAAAACTCTTCAGTGTTAGTCGCTTCCATACCGGTGTTGAATGCGCCCCAAAATAGAAGACCACCAGCAAAACCCATGAATAAAACAACACCAACGGCTGCTTTACTTGGAGTCGTTAGTCGCTTCCAAAACGCTTTAAGTAATTTCATAAATAGCCTCTCTTACAATTCGGCTACGATTAGCGCAATGAGTCAACAGGTTTGAACTCGTTCTCAACTAGAGGTTTAGCTTCAGCTTGAGGAACGTGACACTGTAGACAGAAGTAACGACGTGGTGAAACGTCTGCTAATACCGCATCTTCACGGTTAACGTAGTGAGTAACACTAATTTTGGTTGCACCCATCTCTTTAGCATTTTTCCAGCTATGACAAGCCAGACATTTGTTTGCGTTTAGAGATACTTCGTAGCTACGAATGGTATGAGGCACTAGAGGTGGCTGGTAAACATAGTCACTTTCTAGAACTTGGTCTCTTGGGAACTTTTTGAAATCATCTGCTGGGCGAGTAGTTTCTAGCTCACTCACACCACGTAGGGACTCAACGCCGCCAATACCGCCTGGATTTTCCAGTTCAGCTTGAGCTGCGCCTGCTAGCAAAACGCCAGCTGTTAGTAGGGCAGTAATCAGTTTTTTCATGTTAATTTCTCCGCCAAAGGCAATTCTTTGAGAGGACTACTTCGTTCGATACACCAGAAAAAAGTAGTCACAATATTAAATACGTTAGATCGATTGATTAAGTTTCAAAGCTTAATGGCTTATGAAACTTTAGTGATCTTAACTGGACACTTCTTGTAATCCGTCTGTTTAGACAGAGGATCCGTTGCATCCAAGATCAACTTGTTGATCAGAATTCTTGCATCAAAGAATGGTACGAATACCAAGCCTTGTGGTGGACGGTTACGACCGCGAGTTTCAACACGAACTCGAACCTCACCACGTTTGTTTTCAATCAGAACTTCATCACCACGACGCAAACCGCGAGCTTTAGCGTCAGCTGGGTGGATGTAACAAAGTGCATCTGGTACCGCTTTGTAAAGTTCTGGAACACGGCGAGTCATTGTACCTGTATGCCAGTGCTCTAGGACACGACCAGTACATAGCCACATGTCATATTCGTCATTTGGTACTTCAGGTGGCGCTTCGTAAGGTGCGTTGATGATAAGAGCTTTACCATCTGGCTTACCGTAGAAGTCCCAACCAGAACCTTTCTTAGCGTATGGATCTGAACCTTCTTTAAAGCGCCACAGTGTTTCTTTACCATCAACCACAGGCCAACGTAGACCGCGTACTTTATGGTAAGTGTCGTAAGGTGCTAAATCATGTCCGTGGTCACGACCAAAGGCTGCGTACTCTTCGAAAAGACCTTTCTGCACGTAGAAACCTTGCGCTTGTGCATCATCATTAAGCTCTTGAGCTTCAGACAGTGGGAATGCGTCAACATTGCCATTTTTGTAAAGCACGTCATACATTGTTTTACCACGGTACTCAGGTGCTTTAGCTAGAAGTTCTTCGCCCCAAACTTCTTCAATAGTAAAGCGTTTAGCGAACTCCATGATTTGCCATAAGTCAGACTTAGCATCACCAACGGTTTTAACTTGTTGGTACCATGCTTGTGTACGACGTTCAGCGTTACCGTAAGCGCCTTCTTTTTCAATCCACATTGCTGTTGGAAGGATAAGGTCAGCCGCTTGAGCCGTTGCAGTAGGGTATGGGTCTGAAACAACAATGAAGTTATCTGGGTTACGGTAACCTGGTAGACGTTCAGAGTTGATGTTTGGACCTGCTTGCATGTTGTTATTACACATTACCCAGTAAGCATTGATCTTACCGTCTTTAAGCATACGGTCTTGAACAACGGCGTGAGCACCAGGCTTACCGTTTAGAGTGCCTTCAGGAAGTTTCCAGATTTTTTCTGAAATCTTACGGTGTTTAGGGTTTGCTACCACCATGTCTGCAGGTAGACGGTGTGAGAACGTTCCTACTTCACGAGCAGTACCACAAGCCGACGGTTGACCCGTTAGTGAGAATGGGCTGTTGCCTGGAGTAGAAATTTTACCGGTAAGAAGGTGAATGTTGTAAACAAGGCTGTTCATCCAAACGCCACGAGTATGTTGGTTCATACCCATAGTCCAAAGTGACATGACTTTGGTGTTTGGATCGGCGTATTGTTTCGCTAGCTCAATTAGCTTGTCTTCAGATACACCAGACATCTCAGATGCTTTTTCAACGGTGTATTCAGATACTGACTCTTTGTACTCTTCGAATGAGATAGAAGTCATTTTGCCTGAGTTAGGATTAGCAGCGGCTTGTTGAAGCGGATCATCATCACGAAGACCGTAGCCAATGTCCGTTGTTGCTTGCTTGAAGTTCGTGTGCTTGTTTACGAAATCCCAGTTAACTGCATCGTTTTGGATGATGTAGTTAGCGATGAAGTTAGCAATTGCCAAATCAGATTGAGGTTCGAAAATGTAACCAGTGTCTGCAAGCTCAAAAGAACGGTGGTAGTAAGTAGACAGTACGTTTACTTTAACATGTGGGTGGCTTAGACGGCGGTCAGTAATACGAGTCCAAAGAACAGGGTGCATTTCTGCCATGTTTGAACCCCACAGAACAAATGAGTCTGCATGTTCAAAGTCATCGTAACAACCCATTGGCTCATCAATACCGAAAGTACGCATGAAAGCACCAACAGCTGAAGCCATACAGTGACGAGCGTTTGGATCGATGTTGTTTGAACGGAAACCTGCTTTCATCAACTTAACGGCAGCGTAGCCTTCCATTACAGTCCACTGACCTGAACCGAACATACCAACACCTGTTGGTCCGTTCTTCTTAAGAGCCGCTTTCCATTTTTCAGCCATCACGTCGAAAGCCATATCCCAAGAGACAGGTGCAAAATCACCATCTTTATGGAATTTACCATCTTTCATACGAAGAAGAGGCTGTTCAAGACGGTCTTTGCCGTACATGATTTTAGAAAGGAAGTAACCTTTAATACAGTTAAGGCCTTTGTTTACTGGTGCTTCAGGATCACCCTGAGTTGCTACTACTTTACCGTTTTGAGTACCAACTAATACTGAACAGCCAGTACCACAAAAACGACAAGGCGCTTTGTCCCACGTGATTTTCGTTTGATCTGAGCTTGCAATCAGGTTGGTTGCGGTTGCCGGTAGTGTTACACCTGCAACGGCTGCCGCAGATGCAGCTGCGTTTGCTTTCACAAACGCACGTCTTGTCATTTTCATACTTCACCCTCAAGTTGAGAATTGTTACTTCCAGTGTCTGAATCTAATTCGTCTAAGTCAGTTTCAATTTGGTGATAAACCAAAGCTGTACCTAAAACGTTCGGTAAATTGTTAATAGCGTCGATAGTGTCAGTGACGAAACCTTGGTTTTCAGTTTCTAACACCACTATGATTTTGCCTTCAGGGCTATCACCGTAAATTTCAGCGTTATCGTATTTTTCGATTTCTGCTTTCGTTTCCGCTAAATGCTCAGGGCTCACATGAACGACTAAACTTGATATATGCACTTCATTTAGTGCCATAAATTACTCTCGTTTTTATATTTATATATTGCTCACAAGAATAGCTGAAGTCGGACAAACTGCTACGCAGGCACCACAACCGCTACACTCATCTAACTCGATTTTCGGTAGAGCCACACCACCGGCTCTTAGTTTAAATTGAATCGCCATGGGCTCACACATATCCCCACAGCTTCGGCATTCAACGTTTTGGTATGCTAAACATTTATCACTTATTGCTGCCTTAGCGGGCCAAGGCGTTTCATGTTCAGCTTTGAAAATAGGCTCAGGGCAAACATCTGCACATTGATAACAAAAAGTGCATTCATCTTTTTGAAAATCGACGGTAGGAAAACCACCGTCGCCTACAACAATTATCTTAGTTTCACAAACCTGTATGCATTTACCGCAGCGAGTGCAATCATCTGCGAAAGAATCTAGGTTGCTAATCCACGGCAAACGAATTTGACTGGAATCGACTTTGCGCCTAGAAAATAGACGTCGCTTTGAGATGTCTACCACTACATACCCATAAATGTTAATAAGATGTTGTAATTGTAGGTCATTGTTCCATTAATATCTTGTCATTTATTCTCACAAAGAGTTTAGTTTTAGAAATATTTGTATAAATACCCCTTAAGGGCTAAATAGGGGCGTATCTTGTCTTAGATCAATAAATTACAGAACCAGCGATCACATATTGAATGGAGCTATGAATTTCGATGTGTGACAATATCGATAAATTAGTCAATCGCCGTAACCAGGAATAGATTCTTGTTAATAAAACCCGTTAAATCTGTCACAAGTACCATTGCTAAATCATTACTCTTGATTTTATTGCTTTCAGTTACGACGACTGGTTTTGCTATCTATACTTTGGCATCCAGCTTGAATGATGCTGAAGCCGTGAATATTGCCGGCTCAATGCGAATGCAGAGCTATCGACTTGCGCATGATATTCAAGTTGAATCAATGGATTACAGTATGCACATTCGTGAGTTTGAGTATTCACTATATTCAGATTCAATGAAAAAGTTGCGTAACTGGAATGTCCCTGAAGACATTACGCAAGATTACTACCGAATTATCGGCCGTTGGCATGAGCTAAAAACAGTTTTACGTAGTGAACACCCAGAATATTACCTAGCAATTGTGGCCAATTTTGTTTCTGAAATAGATGGCTTTGTTTTTAAGCTTCAAGAGTTTTCTGAGAATAAGTTGATTAAACTCGCTTGGGTTGGGGGAATTGGCTTAGGCGGTGTTTTAATTATTTCTTTATTTGTTGTTCATTTTGTACGTAAACAGGTTGTTAAACCATTGCACGGCTTGGTCAGAGCCAGTCAGCAGATAAAGAATCAAGATTTCTCAGTTCAAGTTCCTGTTCAAAATGACAATGAACTCGGGGTTTTAGCGAAAACATTTAATTCAATGGCGAAAGACCTTGGTGCTCTGTATCGAAACCTAGAAGAAGCCGTTAATGAAAAGACGTGCGAACTTCAAAATGCCAATCAATCCTTACAAGTATTGTATGACTCTTCACAAGAATTAACGGTGGCACGTATTGCACCGGAAAATTTCAGAGCTATCTTACAAAACTTAAATAGCTTGGATGGAATCGAGTCTTTGCGTTTAGAAATTGAAGATACGGCAGGGCGTGCTTTAATTTTAGATGAGGGCTATGATGTTATTGAATATGATGAAAAATTAGAGCTTAAGTTGGATGATCATGATCTAACCCTAGGCTACTTATATTGTTCATATCGCACCGGCTATTCAGATAAAGCGTTAATAGAAAGCTTTATACAATTGTTGTCGCGAGCCATATTTTATAATCATGCACAAAAAAAGGCAGAACAACTGCTGCTTATGGAAGAAAGGGCGACGATTGCTCGTGAGCTGCATGATTCACTGGCACAGTCTTTATCTTATCTAAAGATCCAAGTGACTCTATTGAAAAGGGTCATTGCAAAGTTACCTGAACACAAACATCGCGATCAATCCGAGCAAATAGCATTAGAGATTGGCGATGGTTTAGCTGGGGCTTATACCCAATTAAGAGAGCTACTCACCACTTTTAGACTTTCTATCAAAGAAGGCAGTTTTGGTGAAGCGCTCAGTGATATGCTTGAGCAATTAAGCGAACGTACAGATGCTAAGATCAAACTAACCAATAATTTGTCCTCGATTGAATTAGATGCACACAGACAGGTTCATTTACTTCAATTAATTCGTGAAGCAACAATTAACGCTATCAAACACGCTAATGCAGATGTGATTGAAGTGTGTTGTCTAGATGAAGAAGGCAAGGTGCTAGTCGTTGTACAAGATAACGGAGATGGCTTTGACCCAAATGATTCTAAATTGAATCATTACGGGGTAAGCATTATGCAAGAACGCGCGGCAAGGCTTAATGGTGACCTAACTATCGACGCAGCCAAAGGTAAGGGCTGTAAGGTAATTCTAGAATATAAAAGTTTTAAGGAAGTCTAAAGTTGACGATTTGTAAAGTAATGCTGGTGGACGATCACCCATTAATGCGCCGAGGCATTAGCCAATTATTGAGTTTTGAAAATGAGTTTGATGTGATTGCTGAAGCCAGCAATGGTACTGAAGCCGTCGCGATTGCCCACGAAGAAGATCCTGATTTGATCCTGCTTGATCTGAACATGAAAGGAATGTCTGGTCTTGATACGTTGAAAGCTTTACGTACCGATGGTTCACAAGCCAATATTGTTATTTTAACGGTGTCAGATAGCCCTGCTGATATTGAAGCTATTGTAAAAGCCGGTGCTGATGGCTATCTATTGAAAGATACTGAACCAGATGAATTGATTGAGCTTTTAAAGAAAGCCCATAGTGGTGATAAAGCTTACAGTAGTGTTGTGTCAAATTATCTTGAAAATGCGGGTAGCCGTGAAGATATTTTTGGTCAACTGACCGAGCGTGAAATGCAAATTCTTCAAGAAGTGGCAAAGGGTTACAGGAATAAGCAAATTGCTGACCATTTGTTCATTTCTGAGTCGACAGTAAAGGTTCATATGAAGAGCCTATTGAAAAAATTACAAGTTCCGTCACGTACAGCAGCAACCGTTTTGTATCTTGAACGTTATGGTGAAATGAAGTCGTAATATTCTCTTGCGCTCTTTATTATGAAAGTAATTTTAATGCCGTGTTATTTAGTCATAACACGGCATTTTTGCATTTAACCACTTAATAAGTGTGTGAATTTATTTCTCATTATCATTGAATCTTTAACATTTTAAATCGTTTTATAGCAATCCATGTGTCATGCTTACCTGACAGACTTTGTAAAAACCAAGGTAAGTAATAAATTAATACTATGATGGACAATACCCGTTTCTTTTTGATTTTGTCACTCAGTTTACTGACAAGCACAAACGTGCTTTCGTCAGATGCAAATGCACCCACCTCTATTACTCCAGAAGTAACATTTCATGCTAGTAAGGTTATTCGACTCGCGTCAGGAGATTGGTTCCCTTATACCTCCAGTAAAAAATCAGGCGGCATTCTTGAAAACGTTATTGACCACGCATTCAAGACACAAGGGTATAGCATACAGATTGATTACTTTCCGTGGATGCGTAGCGCAAAGCTGGTAGAGCACTCAAAATACGACGCTACTTTTCCTTGGTATCCGAGTGCTGAAAGAGAAAAGTTATTCACAATTTCATCTACGCCACTTATCCATGTAGAAACAGTCATGTTTTATCATGAGAAAGTTGATTTTAAATGGGATCACATAGCGGATCTCTCAAAGTATGAAGTTGGTGGTGTACTCGGTTATGCCTCAACAGAGCTACTTGTCAAACATGGCATCGACATTGTTAGCGCGACCAGCATGGAGGAAAATATCTATAAATTGTATCGACACCGAATCGATGCTCTACCTATAGAGCGGCAAGTTGGGTTATCCATGATTAAAGAAATAGCGCAGGATGATTCGAACACAATTCGCGTGAGTGACAAACCTCTTATCAGTAAACCTATGTATATGTTTTTCCCAAAAACAGAGAGAGGCAAAGAGCTGTGTGATATTTTTGATAAAGGTTTGAATACGATTGTTCAGAATGGTTGTTATGACTTGTTACTTTCGCACAAACCTTGTCACTAGATCTGTGCTCTGCTTTTCTCTTGCGCCTTCAGGTTCTTCCCTTATCGTTTATCCTCACAACAACAACCCCGTCTTAAAACTAAGCTTCATGCTAACGCCTACTGGCTAATGAACGTTTATTCACTCTCTAAATAAATATCTTAAATCCTCAATACTTCTTCTTGCTCTTCATTTATTGCAAATCAAAGTCACATATTCGGAAAGTTACGTCTATTATTATTTATAAAACACTCACTAAGTCACGCTTCTGGTAACTAGAATTAAGAATTAACAAAAGTGTCATAATCACCTGAGACCTTTAAGTTAATCTTTTATTCATAGTATCAATGGTTTTTATTTTTATATTGGTAAATAACAGTAATTAAGTGTGAATTATAGGGTACGTACAAAAGCTAATGTTTCGATTAAAGCAGTGTGGATAGCAAGGACAGCTTGGTCTAATGCTGATGAATACAGCGGTATTAGAACCATCAAGAATAATAATAGGTAGACACGATTATGAAACAGTTTGGATTTAAAAATTTACTCCTTATTTCAATCATTGCATTGGTAGCGATATCAGTTTCGGTTTCAAGTTATGTTTCCTACATAAAGCAGGAAGAAACCTTAGTTGAAATAATTACCTCGACTAATGAAGACTATGTGACGAAGCAAGCTCAGCTGATTGAAAATCAATTAGGCGAGAAAGTTTCTGGGTTAAGTAAACTCGCTGCAAAATTCCAGGCGGAGGAAGTAACAGGAACAGCAGAAGAATTAATTGAACTGACCAAGATTATGGCAGGAGCGATGAATTTAAATAGTTCTGTTATTGGTTTTGAAAATGGCGATGGCTATTGGAACCAAACTGCAAAGAGTTGGCCAGATCATAAGCTTGATGGTGATATTACAGAAAGGTCATGGTACCAGCTTGCGAGAAATAGCCAAGGTGCAGCAATGACCGACCCATATTTAGGGGCTGGATCTGACATCTATTGGATCAGTATCGTTGAGAAAATCAAAAACGGGATGATATCAGTGGATATGCAGCTTGGTTTTTTGAATGAACTAGTAAAAAACGCTACTGAAATTCCTGGCGCTGTCGCTGTCATAATGAATCAAGATACAACCATTCTCGCTTCTTCAACAAAGCTACTTAAAGCAAGTGAGAAGGCCTCTAATTATCCATGGTTTCGAGATGTAGCAAATGATGCAGTGTCTAACGTGAGCAGTGTTAAACACTACGACCATGAAGGCAGTGACAAGCTTTTGTTTTCACATCAAATCAAGATAGCAGGTAAGAATTGGTACTTTGCAATAGGCGTAGATAATGATGTCGCTTACGCCAGCTTAGCTGAAGCTAAATACTCTGCCATTATTAGTGCAGTTGTGGCGACTTTGATTAGTGTTGTTGTTGCCTTTTTCGTATTACAAATATTGTATCGTCCAATTTTAGCCTTAAGAACCACCATCGATGGCTTGTCGCAAGGTAATGGAGATTTAACGCAACGCCTTGAAGTGAATACCAAAGATGACTTGGGCGAAATTGCCAGCGGCGTGAATAAGTTCATTGAAAGCCTACAACAGATGATGTTGGAAATTAAAGGTGTTACAGGTGACTTAAACGAAAATGTTGATAAGTTGAAAGACCAATCGCAGCGCAATTCAATTATCCTCCAAAATCATGTTTCAGAAACTGAGCAAGTGGTTACAGCAATAGAAGAAATGAATGCGACGGCTGAATCCATGGCTGTTGATGCGGCTAATACTGCACAATTAACCAATAAGGCGAATGAAGCAGGTAACAGTTCAAAGCAAACGGCAACGCAAGCACAGTCGAATGTTTCTGAATTGGTGTCAGATGTTGAAGTTGCCGCTGAAAATGTACAGAAAATGAGTAGTGAAACGGATGGTATTAATACGATCCTCGGCGTGATCGGAGCAATTGCTGAACAGACGAACTTATTGGCGCTTAATGCTGCAATTGAAGCGGCGCGGGCTGGTGAACAAGGTCGCGGCTTTGCTGTCGTTGCTGATGAAGTTCGTAACCTAGCCAGCCGAACTAAAACCAGTACTGAAGAAATTGAAGGTGCTTTGGGCAGTTTATTGAAAGGCAGCCAGTCTGTTGTTGAGTCTATGGATGTCACAAAAGATAGATGTGAACATACGGCTGAAGGTGCAGGAGAGGTGGTTGAAAGCCTCGAAACCATGACTCAGTTTGTAATTGAAATTAATGACTTGAGTGCACAAATTGCAACCGCTGCTGAAGAGCAAAGTAGCGTGACTCAAGAGCTAAGCCGGAATATGTCAGCGATTAATGACATTGTTGGAGAGCTCGATAGCAATGGTAAACAAGCATTAGATGGAGCAAGCAATATAGATAATGTGAATAGCCAATTAATCGAAATTGTGGGGCGATTTAAGTTGTAGAAGCTTATCGTTAGCTAATTACTAAAAAAGGGACTCTTGATGAGTCCCTTTTTAGTTTAAGTTCGTGTCAGCTTCGTCAGCTTCGTTAGCTAGCTTAGCTACTTTAGCCACTATATCGTTTACGTGTACATTGGAACCAGTACAAGAGTACCGAAAATAACAGTAATCAAACCACAGATAACAGGTACTGAAGTACGTTTTACGACTTCAAACGGGCTGATTTTACCCATACCAGAAGTCGCTACAATGACGCCCGATACTGGTGAAATAGTACGACCTAAGTTAGATGCTTGAAGCATAGGGATAATTAAGAACGCAGGGTTTAGACCCATTTTTGCAGCCAGTGAAGGTGCTAACTCTACGAATGCATAGAAAGGCGCGTTACCAGAACCTGTCGCGATAGCAGCCGCAACCGTTAGACCTGTTAGAATCAGCATAAGTGCGATACCACCAGCGCCAGCCGCTTCCGCTAAGCCGATTAGGTTATCAATTGCACCGATAGACATAAGACCTTGAGCAAATACACCAGCCGCAACCAATAGCATTACCACACCTTTGAATGCTTCAGCCATGCCTTGATAGCAAGAGTCTAAATCTTCTAGCGTTTTCTCGCCGTCAAACTTTTTAACAACGTAGTCAATAACCGCACCCACGAAGATAGATCCAACTACGATGGTGTAGATATCAAGTGAAAGCCCCGGAATAGTGCGACCGTTGAATAAGAAAACACCGATGATAGGGAGGAATGGCAGTGCTGCGTAGAAAGCGGGAGCAGTTGTTTCGATTTCTGAAACATCGACTTTTTCCATTGGTGTGTTTTCTTTCTTATCTAGGTATTTGTTCCAGAAGAAAGCCGCGCCAGCCATTACGATGATTGCGCAGATAGAAACAGGCAATACCGTTTGAACAGCAAATACATCAAGAGACATGCCTGATTTTTCTGCTGCAATAACCACGTCACCAGATGTTGGTGAAAGAATGATAGCCGCAGGTGAAGCACATACCGCAACAGCAGCAGGGCGAGAAATACCCATTGCCGTCATCATTGGGAACAGGGTCGCCATTAATAGAACGCCAAGACCTGTTGCAGAACTTACTGCTAGGGACATTAGACACGCTACGATGTAAGCCGCAACAAGAAGTACATATGGGGATTTGATAGCAGCAAGCGGTTTAGAAAACTGCTTTACTACCACGTTATTTGCGCCGATGTGAGTCATGTATGAAGCAAAACCACATAACAGCATGATTTGCATACCTAAGCCTCCACCACGGTACTGAAGCATGTATTTTACGAACTCTAAAGAGTCAGTAACCATGTTACCCGTAGATGCGACTTTGGCTGGAAGAACTGTATGGCCAATTAAGCCTGTGATAAGAAGTAACGCAAGACCAGCAGTCAGTAATACACCAGCAGCTTTATAGCCCTTCACAATGAAGTAACCTACCGCAATAGTAATAACCAATCCGATTAAGAGTTCTAACATAGAAATCTCCACTAAGTTTTAAAATTTATAAGAAACTGTTTCAAGATATGTCAGTGAATGTACAGAAAAGTAACCTGTGGCACGAGGGATAGTTGGGGTTGGCATGATCTAAAACAATGAATTATTTTGTTGTTAAAACTAGTGATAAATCGTGTGTTCTCAGTGTTATGTGGATGCTAATTCGAGTATTGTTTGTATTTTAAGAATATCGAACGGATCACTTTTAAGCATTACGGAGGTGTGATAAATGAAGTGTATAGATTTTTAGAAGGTGTTCAGGCTACAGCATGAAATATAGAGATAAATACAATTAACTGGTCTAGTGCTTAAATCGTAAAAGCATAAAAGCATAAAAGCATAAAAGCATAAAAGCATAAAAGCATAAATAGCTTAGTGCTTGATTAGTTTAATGACCTAAAGAAGTTGCTTGATCCGATGGACAAGTCGTATTGTCTATGTGGACTTGGTTACGTCCATTATTTTTCGCCACATAGAGCGCTATATCGGCTCGCTTCATCCAAGTATCAATTTCTTCATTGGCAACAAGTTCAGCAATACCAATACTTAGGTTTATTTTAAAAGGAGCCGAGTTTCGTCCTTCCGAAATCAGGCTAGAAAAGTGCTGTACGATATCACTAGCTTCATTCTTTGAAGTATCAATTAGCAAGAGCAAAAACTCATCCCCACCTAGTCTAAATAGCGTGTCGTTTTTACGTGTATTAGCCATGATGGTATTAACCACTTCTTTAATGATTTGATCGCCCACATCATGGCCATACAAATCATTCACTTGCTTAAAGTAATCTATATCAAGAATCGCAATCGAATTTTGAACTCGTGATTGTTGATTGGGCATCTTTCTATCTGCAGCGTTTTGTAAAAATGTCTCAAGCTGATAACGATTGAACGCCCCAGTTAGTGAGTCTTTTGTTGAAAGGTTCCGCAGCTCGTGCTGTAACTTACGAATGGCTGCAATAGCAAAATGAGAAATGAAGGCGCAGCAAAGTAGAGCAAGAAAAAATCGAAGAGTAATGGATGAAATTTGGTGTTGAGAGGCCACTATGGTAGTGCCGAAGATAATAATGCTATTAACAACAATGGCATAGCGCTGAGGGATGATAAAGACCACCGCTGTGATAACGGGAAACACCCAGTAAGTCGCTAGAGTGCCAAATATATCTACGCTTAAAATGATTGAAAATGAAATAAGCGCAAGTGGGACAGAATAACCGAGAAGGCTTTTATGAAGGTAAAGAACCGCATAAACCTCAATGAGTAAGCTGAGTAAGAATGAAAGTAGTAAGATCGCGAGAAAGGTTTCACCAATAACAAAGTTTTTTATGCTTAATGGTATAAAAGTGAGTAGTGCAACTAACACAATAAACTTCAATACTCTTCTTCGGTTATGCAAATCGAAAAGGGTATCGGTGTTGTTGTCAAACATGAACTTACGTCTATTCATACCAGAACACCTTGCATTATTATTCGTTGGTATAGCAAGAGCTTGTATTCATGTAAAAAGTGAACATGGAATTACAACAATCATTTTTGAACATTGATTGAACTCAGCAGAGCAGCGTACTAACTATCTCATTTTAGTTAAGCTTATTACGAGGCATATCACAATAATTAAGTTAGCTTAGGTCAAAAGTTGAGAAGTAACACAGGGTCCATGAAAGGCTATTTAAAACAGAAAATGGGAAGGAATAGACAGGATTTACGCAGTCTAAAAGAACCGTTTGATAGAGGGTAAGGTGAATACAGAACCAGCATTTATCCTGGGGTATCTGTATTCATATGAGTGCTAGATGCTAGATGCTAGATGCTAGATTCGGATCGTTATTAACTTAGAGCGAGTGACTAAGTGCTATCACTCAAAGTACTATCTCTCAAAAGTGCTATCTTTGACGCTTAGCGACTAAAGTAAATTTATAGTCATTTGACGTGAAGTAGTTACGGCTGTATTCAAATACCGTGTTATTGGCTAGGTAACCACGAGTACGTTTTTCAATAATCGGTTGAGCAGGGTCGATTCCTAACCGGTGAGCCACATCTTCAGGTGGAAGAATAGGAACGAGTTCTTGCTCACTTCTATCAATCACCATGCCTTTGGTGTTTTCAATAAAGTCGTATTTTGATGTTTGCATTACTTGATAAGTGAGATCAGGAAATAGTGCAACAGGTAGCCAGGTTTCTTCAACCGTTATTGGGTTGTTATCTATGAAACGGACACGCTTTACGTAAAAAACTAATTCACCTTCTTTGATATCTAGATGCTCAGACATTGCCAAAGAGCAAGGTTTCATCTCGAAGGCCAAAACCTCACTGTGTGTTACCACATCCAAATGCGCCCACTTTTCTTGAAAGCTAGACTGCTTATAGATGTCGTAATTGATCTTGTTCTCTTTAACGTAAGTGCCGCTTCCTTGAACACTTTCAAGTTCATCATTTTCGATCAGCAGCTTTAGTGCTTGTCGTACTGTGACACGGCTTACAGAAAATACTTCACGTAACTGCGCTTCTGTTGGAAGTGCCTCTCCAACTTTATATTCACCAGAACTGATCTTTTCTCTTATTGCATCTGCGATTTGGCGATACATCGGGAGTCTTGCCATTTTTGCCTCATTTGTGCGCTAGGACAACTAGACTTTGATTAACAACCTGTACCTTTAATACGTAAATTTACGCTATATAAGCCTTGAACTACAGGTTAGTGTGAGAATCGTATTGGTATTTTGTAGTACATATAATACAAATTAAACGATACATAACAAGCTTTCTAAATGGATTTTCTAATATCAATTAAATACAAATTAGATACAAATTTGTATTGATGAGATCGTGATCACGGATTAAATGTCTTTAAGTTGTATTATTTGGTTGTCGGCAGGGACGACTGCCGCACTAATCCGTGACTATGGGACAAAAGGTTATGAAACTTACTACTCTAACGAATAAGTCGCTCGTGAATCTGCAAACTACATTTAGCAGTCGAGAAGAAGCGATTTACGCACTTGCTGACCAACTGGATCAGCAAGGCAAACTGCATAACAAGCAAGAGTACCTTGATGCAGTATTTGCTCGTGAAGAGCAAGGACCGACAGCGCTTGGTGAAGGTCTAGCAGTACCGCACGGCAAGACAGACGCAGTTAAAGAAGCGGGCTTCGCTGTAGCAACGCTTAAAGAAGACATGAAATGGAAAGGCTTAGATGAAGACGAAGATGTCAATCTTATCTTCCTAATTGCGATTCCAAATGCAGAAGCGGGTTCTACCCACATGCATCTGCTGACTGCACTGACAACTACATTGGTTGACGACGATGTTCGCGAAGCGGTATTAAAAGCCACAACCGCTGAAGAAATTTTTGCGCTTCTTGATGGCGACAATCAACAAGAAGAAAAACAAGACAACTTAGATACAAATTCACCAACAATTGTATGTGTCACTGCTTGCCCCGCAGGCATTGCTCATACTTATATGGCGGCAGAGTACCTAGAAAAAGCCGGCAAAAAGCTTGGCTACAAGGTTCATGTTGAAAAGCAGGGCGCAAACGGTATTGAAGATCGCTTAACTGCGGAACAACTTAATAATGCTGTGGCGTGTGTATTCGCAGCTGAAGTTGCAATTAAAGAATCTGAACGCTTTAATGGTATACCTCGTGTTGAAACCCCAGTTGCAGAGCCGATTAAGCACGGTGAACGCATTCTTAATGAAGCGATTGAAGAGTCGAAAAAAGGCAACGGTGCAGAACGTAAATTGGCTACCGATGACAAACCGAAAAAACTACCGTTGAAAACTGAGCTTAAACAAGCACTGCTTTCTGGTATTTCTTACGCGGTTCCTCTTATCGTTGCTGGTGGTACAGTTCTTGCGGTTGCTGTTCTTATCGCGCAAATTTTTGACCTGCAAGAGCTCTACGCAACAAAAGATTCTTGGCTATGGATGTATCGCAAACTAGGTGGCGGCCTACTGGGTACATTAATGGTACCAGTACTAGCAGCTTACACAGCCTACTCTTTAGCAGATAAACCGGCACTCGGTCCTGGCTTTGCCGCAGGTATTGCAGCAAACATCATTGGCTCTGGTTTCCTAGGCGGTGTTGTTGGTGGTTTGATTGCTGGTTATGTGATGCGTTGGGTAAAAGAGCATGTTCGCTTAGGTCCTGCGTTTAACGGATTCCTTACTTTCTACCTTTACCCTGTGATTGGTACTTTGGTAGCGGGTAGCTTGATGCTATTTGTTATCGGTAAACCTGTAGCCTTCCTAAACCAAGGTCTAACGGACTGGTTGAACGGTATGTCAGGCACCAATGCGCTGTTATTGGGTGCGATTCTTGGTCTGTTTGTATCATTCGACTTAGGTGGTCCGGTAAACAAAGCCGCTTACGCATTCTGTTTAGGTGCAATGGCGAACGGAGTTTATGGACCATACGCAATCTTTGGCTCAGTAAAAATGGTATCGGCGTTCACTGTAACGGCGTCAACCATGATTGCTCCACGTCTATTCAAAGACTTTGAGATTGAAACGGGTAAATCTACATGGCTACTTGGCCTAGCAGGTATTACTGAAGGTGCAATCCCAATGGCGATTGAAGATCCAATCCGTGTAATCGGCTCATTCTTACTTGGTTCTGTGGTTACTGGTGCAATGGTTGGCGCGGCAGGTATCGGTCTATCGACTCCGGGCGCGGGTATCTTCTCTATCTTCTTGTTACACGATTCAGGTTTAGGTGCATTCTCTGCCGCTGCAATTTGGTTCGGTGCTGCGATTGTCGGCACAGTGATTTCAACTGTTACCCTTCTGATGTGGCGTGGTCACGCTGTAAAAAAGGGTAAGTTTGAAGCAAGTACTGCAACACAGAACTAACTGAATTTTGAGCTCACTTCTAGCTCGCAGTTAAAACACCATATAAAAAATAACGAATAACTTGGCTGTCCTAAATACCTGTGTTCCTAACGGTTTTATTCACACAGATTCTGGGCGTGGTTTTCTGCACCCTAAATTTAGCGGCAGCCAATTTTAACCCCTTGAAAAACTTTAATTTAGTCGTATTTGAGTTCGAATTTTAGATTTACTCGAAGCGACACATTTAGGTAAATGATTATGACTACATCACGCGTACATATTACTCCACACATGCACTGGGATCGTGAATGGTATTTCACAACAGAAGAGTCACGTATTCTTCTTGTGAACAACATGGAAGAAATCATGAACCGTCTGGAGAGCGATCCAGAATACAAATACTACGTTCTAGATGGTCAAACAGCGGTTCTAGAAGACTACTTTGCGATCAAACCAGAGAACACAGAACGCGTAAAAGCATTGGTTGAAGCGGGCAAGCTTATTATTGGCCCTTGGTATTCTCAAACCGACACAATGCAAGTTTCTGGTGAGTCGATTGTGCGTAACATGATGTATGGCATTCGTGACTGTATGAAATTTGGTGATGCAATGAAGATTGGTTACCTACCAGATTCATTCAGCATGAGCTCACAGCTGCCGATGATCTACAACGGTTTCGACATCACGCGTGCAATGTTCTGGCGTGGTTGTTCAGAGCGTCATGGCACCAACAAAACAGAATTCTTATGGCAGTCTAACGACGGCAGTGAAGTAACGGCACAAGTGCTTCCACTGGGTTACGCGATTGGTAAATACCTTCCGCAAGATGAAGAAGGTCTGCGTGCTCGTTTAGATAAGTATTTCCCAGTACTAGAAAAACCATCGGTAACGAAAGATATCCTATTGCCAAACGGCCACGATCAAATGCCGATTCAAAAAGACATCTTTGAAGTGATGGACAAACTTCGCGAAATCTACCCAGATCGCGAATTCTCAATGAGTCGCTTTGAAGAAGTGTTCGAGAAAGTAGAAGCAGCACGCGACCAACTCGACACAATCAAAGGCGAATTCAACGACGGTAAATACATGCGTGTTCACCGTACTATTTCGTCTACGCGCATGGACATCAAACTAATCCACGCAGAAATCGAAAATAAGATTGTAAACATCCTAGAGCCTCTAGCGTCTATCGCTTGGACATTAGGTTTCGAATACCACCACGGTTTGATTGAGAAAATGTGGAAAGAGAGCATGAAGAACCACGCTCATGACTCGATTGGTTGCTGCTGTTCAGACAAGGTTCACGCTGAAATCCTAAACCGTTACATCCTTGCGGACGATATGGCGACAAACCTGATTCATTTCTACAAGCGTAAGATTGTCGACCACATGCCGGATCGCGAAGGTTGCGACAAATTGGCGATGTTTAACCTTTCTCCGTACGAGCGTGAAGAAGTGGTGAACACAACCATTACTATCCGTGCTCAAGAATTCTCAATCTTTGATGAAAACGAAAACCCAGTTGAGTACTTCATCCAAGACAAGCGCCAAATTGATCCAGGTAAAGTAGACCGTCAAATCGTTCACTACGGTAACTACGACCCGTTCATGGAGTTTGATATTCAAATCAAACGCACTGTACCAGCGATGGGCTTCACCACGTTACACATTGAAGGAAACGAGAAGGGCGCAATAAAAGTTGCTGAACAGAAGGACTACCTATTAGAAAATGAATACTACCGAATCAATGTAAACGACAACGGTACTCTGACTATTTTCGATAAAGAGACAGAGCAAGTATTCGACCAAGTACTTCGTTTAGAAGACGGTTCTGATGACGGCGATGAGTACGATTACTCTCCATCTCGTCAAGAGTGGCTACTGTACTCAGATGAATTCCCGGTAGAAACATCGATTGACCACCAAGGCTTCCAATCGGTAGCGAACATCGCTTTCCGCATGAACGTGCCTGCAAACCTTGCAGAGCGTGAAGAGCGCACGGGTCAAAACGGTTTTGTTGAAGCCCAATGCCAAGTGGTACTAAAACAAGGCTCTCGCCGCATCGAAGTCCGCATGGAGCTAGACAACCAAGCCGACGACCACCGTGTACGTGTGTTAGTACCAACGCCATTTGTTTCTGAAACTGTCGTTGCTGATAACCAATTCGGTTGTATTACTCGACCAACTAACGATCCTGCAATGGCGGTTTGGGAAGAAGAGAAGTGGAAAGAAGCACCAGTTCCTGTGTATCAGTTAATGAACTTTGCAGCGCTAGAAAACGGCAAAGCGGGCATGGCGATCATGTCGAATGGTCTGCGTGAATTTGAAGTGATTGCATCTCAAGGCGATGAGAATAGAGATACCTTCGCACTGACATTATTCCGTGGTATCGGCGTGTTGGGTAAAGAAGAGCTATTGCTTCGTCCGGGTCGTCCTTCAGGTATTAAGATCCCGACACCAGATTCACAAGTGCGCGGCAAGTTAGTGTGTGAATTCACGCTGTGTGGTTTCTCTGGTAACCACATTGACGCGAATATCATGGCGCAAGCACGTGACAATGTCACTCAAGTCGAATGCTATAACAAGATCCCTTACAACGCGATGAAGCTGAATGTGGGTGAGCAAAACCTACCAATGAGCTTCAGCTTGCTATCGAAGCAACAGGCAGGTGCGGTACTAAGCGTACTTAAGAAAGCTGAAGACGAAGATGCGTTGATCATGCGTGTCTACAACCCAGCAGAAACGGGTTCAGTATCGGATTCAATCTCTTTCACCCAAGCGGTTTCAAGTTGGAAAGAAACAAGCATGGACGAACGCGTTCGTGAAGGTGATGTAGCAATTGAAACCTTTAATGACTTGTCTTTTGGTGACTTATCTTTTGGTGAATTGGCATCTTGCCAAGCAAAAACATTCCAAATCAAATTCTAATTTTAATCACCCGCTCACCTTGGTGGGCGGGAATGGTGAACGACAATGAAAATTGTAATTGCCCCCGATTCATTTAAAGAATCACTCGACGCCCATCAAGTTGCGTCTTGCATTGAGCGTGGATTTGCCGATGTTTTCCCTTACGCAGAGTTCGTAAAACTGCCTCTCGCTGATGGTGGTGAAGGCACGGTAGACGTGTTGCTAGAAGCACTTAATGGTAAGAAACAACGGCTGCAAACGACGGATCCAATCGGACGTGAATGTACGGCTTATTGGGCTTCACTTGAACAACAGGTTGATGGTAAAAGCGTAAACACTGCCTTGGTGGAGTTTGCCCAAGCATCGGGTTTAGATCGATTAACCGTAGAAGAAAGATCACCTCTAACAGCATCGTCTTACGGCACAGGGGTGCTGATCAAAGATGCGCTAGATAAAGGTGTGGAACAGATCATCATTGGTCTGGGCGGTAGTGCCACCAATGACGCAGGTGCTGGCATCTTACAAGCCTTGGGAGGCAAGTTACTAGACAAGCAAGGCAATGAGTTATCTGGTGGCGGCGCCGAATTAAGTCAGCTAGCCAGCATCGATCTTGATGGACTGCACCCTAGATGCAAAGAAGTGATGTTCGTGGTCGCATGTGATGTGAATAATCCACTGTGTGGCGAAAGCGGAGCCAGTGCCGTGTTTGGTCCGCAAAAAGGCGCTTCACAAACTCACGTTCAACAACTTGATGCTGCCATTGGGCACTTTGCCGATATTGCTCAAGCTCACACAGGTGTTAATCATCGCGACAGCGCGGGCTTTGGTGCTGCTGGTGGCACACCTCTAGGGTTAAGCCTGGCATTCAATATCCAAATTAAAGCGGGTATTGAGATGGTACTCGACGCTTTAGATGCGGATAAGGTGCTTGAAGGCGCTTCACTAGTCGTGACTGGAGAAGGGCAGATGGACAATCAAACTCTACAAGGAAAAACGCCTTTTGGAATAGCACAGCGAGCTCTTAAGCAGAACATTCCGACCATTGGTATCGCTGGTTCTTTGGGAAAAGACGTTGAAATGCTTTATAGCTCAATGTCTAGCTTATTTGGAACCGTACGTTCCCCTCAGCCCTTGTCTCAAGTGCTTAATGAAGCCGAGCAAAACCTGATTCGTACCTCTCGAAACGTTGCAGCGACTCTGCAATTAGGTCAACAAATTTTATCTGTTCAAACGCCCGTGCAAAGTAAAGCCGAGCATTTAGCAACACAAGAAAACAGTGAGAACCACTATGCAAACTAATCTATTCAAGCTTGATAACGTTATTCAAAACTATGTTTGGGGCAGCCAAGTGGCGATGAATGATCTGTTTGGTATCGAAAATCCAAACAACGAGCCACAAGCCGAAATTTGGATGGGTGCTCACCCAAATGGCTGTTCAAAGATAGCTGAAAATGGCGAGCTACTTTCTGATTTGATCAAGAAAGATCCAATTTCTGTCTTGGGTGATTACACGGTTCAACGCTTTGGTAATCTACCTTACTTGTTCAAGGTTTTGGCTGCTGATAAAGCCTTGTCGGTGCAGGTTCATCCTCGTAGAGACAAAGCACAGCTAGGCTTCTCAAAAGAGAATGACTTAGGTATTGAGTTAGGGGCTTCGAACCGTAATTACCGCGACGATAATCATAAACCCGAGTTGGTTTACGCTCTGACTTTCTACAAAGCGATGAATGGTTTTCGACCAGTTTCTGAAATTATTTCTTTGTTTGAGCAAGCGAACATTGCAACGTTGAATGATGATTTACACGCGCTTAAAGCTTTACCAACATCTCAAGGTTTGAAGCAGTTCTTTACGGTGGTAATGAGCCTGAATGGTGATAAAAAATCGACCGCGTTGAACGAACTGAAAATAGCAATGGAACAACGTCCACGCACAGCAAAAGCACGTGAAGCCTTTGATCTGATTAAGAGTTTTGTTGATGAATATTCAGATGATATCGGTTTGTTTTCACCATTGATCCTTAATGTGATTGAATTAGAGCCGGGTGAGGCGATGTTCCTGCATGCTGAAACGCCACATGCGTATGTGCAAGGCACTGGCTTAGAGATCATGGCGAATTCAGACAATGTACTTCGCGCAGGATTAACACCTAAGCATATGGATGTTGTAGAGCTGATTGATAACACTCAATTTGAATCTATTAATCATGAAGATTTGCGTTTAGCACCAACTAAAATGGACGGTAAGTTAGGCTACGCTATCCCAGTAGATGATTTTGGTTTTGAAGTACTTGAATGCGTAGAAAACGAGAGTCGTTCACAGTTTGTTCGAAGCGCAGAAATCTTATTCTGTATGACAGGTGAAGTGTTAATTATGTGCGGTGAAAAACCCGTAAAACTGAAAGCAGGTGAATCAGCTTTTGTTTGTCACAGTGCAACCAGTTACCAATATCAAGGGAGCGGTACATTGGCTCGTGCGTTTAATTAGTCCCCCGACGTTAGCGCATTAATGTAACGCTTTATTGGTAAGTTTTCAGAGCTTCTCTTCTCTGATTTGCCCATAGTCTTGACGGATTATGGGCTTTTTTGTACCAAGTGTTTTTGTCTAAAACAGCATGATGGACAAAATAATTTTCGCTTCAAAGAACTGTGTTTACAAAAACATTACTGTTGGGGCATGAAAAAGCCCAGCACGTTGGCTGAGCTTTGATTGCTGCTATATAGCGTTAACTATGAATTAGTTAGCGATATCTGCTTTGATCCAAACCATGCGGTGGTCTGAAGAAATATCTTTACCATTACCGTAGTTACCAACACGCTCATCATTCATAAGAAGACGACCAGATTCGAATGTAGCTGGCCAGTAAACACCTGTTTCAGTAATTGTTAGGTTCGCTGAAGGAATTACATGGTCAAGACGCAAACCACTTGTGCTTGTTACTTGGTCTGGGTTTGGTGTATCCCAGTTAGCTGACTTACATTCGCCTAGTGCTAGACACTCAGGTGCGCCAAGGCTTGCTGGAGCTAAAGGACCAAATGTAGCTAAGCGGTTTACTTTATCGTGATCCATCAGTGCATTAATCGCAGTTAGGTCGCCATCGCCTTTAAGTGGATCAGCGTTTAGATCACCCATAACAACAAATTTAGCATCTGCTGCTAGAGCACCAGTTGTACCTTTGTCATCAGTAAATACAGTGCTTGTCGTGCCTTCGATGTATTGAATCCAGAAGTTAACTTCATCAGCATTTTGAGCTTTGTTTTTTCCTGTATCAAAGATTGGTGGAGTAGGGTGAGACATTAATAGGTGAATAGTTTCAGTACTGCCATCCGATTGAGGGATTAGGATTGGTGCATCTACGTGGTTCTTAGAAGAAAGGCGCATGTCAGCCCATTCAGCTGCTGTATACCACTCGTCACCACAGCTCATGCCATCTGGGATTGGGTTCCAAGAATCATTACAGTTGGTAATAGTTGGAATTACCGCACCTTCAAGATCTTTCCATTTAAACTCTTGGAAAGTACGCATGTTATCTTTATCAATTTCGTATTGAGACATTAATGCAAATGCGTATTGACCATGGTAGTTACCAAAGCCCCAAGCATCACCAGGTAATTGACCAGCAGTGCCATTATTATCTAAATCATGTGGGCTAACTAAACCAGTATTAGTCGCGAAGTTAGCAAAGTACTGGAATGCAATAGGCTCAAGCACAGTACCATCTTGGTCGATGCTGTTTGAGTTTTGAGGAACAGCAAGGTAGTTCAAACGGAAAGCAATTAAAGCGTCATTATTTGTGCCAGTGCCGTCATTGTTGAACTCAGACATCATGATAACAGCTGGTCTTTCAGTTTGAATGATAGCTGCAACGTTACGAATTTGAATTACTTTGAGTGCTGTTGCGGTATCTTCTTCAGACAAAGTACCTGCTTTCCAGCCATCAACCAGAGTAGTTTGTTCTACCGTTGTTAGCTTCATCTCAGCCACTAGCTCTTCATAAGTATAGCGGTCAAAAGAAAGGTTAAATGCAGCAATACGACCTTCACTATCAACAGGAGCCGGTGCTGGAACTTCAGGAACCTCTGGTAGGTAGTTGTTTGTTGTTGTCTCGTCATTACAACCCATTAACATGGTTGCAGAGATAGCTAGGGCAAGAGTACTTTTTAATATTTTCATAGTGTTACACTCAATAAGATGATGAAGAACAGAAGTTGGCGCATCTTACGGTATAGAGTACATACTTAAAAGTGACTTCAGTCACGCAAATGATATGTCGGTTTAATCGTTTGCATTAATTTTTGTGATTTAGTGATGTTTGACGAATTATCACAAAAATTCAAATGTAACCTTATGCATATGTATTTGTAATGAAAAATGCACCCTGTATAGAGTGCATTGATTATGTTACATATTTGCTAACCTTTTGGCTGATTTTCGTGCTCTATCCATGTTCATAGTTGCTTCAATGTCTAATAATTTAGCTTGGATATCATCATCAGACATTTTTAAGAGTGTTTTTGCTGCGTGGTATGGGGTTGTACTTTCTAGTTGTGTAATGTCATAACCTAGCTCGCTCAGAAGCCAAGTGGCGGATGCACCTGTTGAGTAGAATATTCCCCACTTGAAGAACATCTGCATACTTTTATTATCAAAGTCGTCTGAATGAGCATTAATTCCATAAACGAAACTAGCTTCATTATTCTTATATGCATATTTACTAATCATGGTCTCAATATATTGCGCGGTGCCTTCTCCTCTTTCTTGGCATAGCCCCATGTTTTTTGCCATTTTTTCTGGAGTAATATCAACACGCATTTCATCAAATTTCAGTGCGATATAACGTTTCAATTTTTCAGTTGCTTCTGCTTTAGTGACCTTATGAGGTAAACCTTCAAATAGATCCAACTGAGCGATTTGTCTTACCAGTATTTCTTCTTCAAAAGGATATTTTGAATTAAAGTCAGAATCCATATATTGCTGGCACCAGTCTAATTTTTTAAAACTGCCAACTTGATATGAATGGAATATTTCATGAGCGGTGAGCTTACTAAAACTAAATAATGAATTACTGACTATTGTATCTTTAACGCTATAAGTTTGGGTATAATACTTATTCCCATCGATGACATAATCAAAGTAATAGCCAACGCTTCCTATTTTGTCATTAGCGGTATGCATTTGAGCTTCATATTTATAAACATTAAGGCCTAAACTTTCATTCGAACCTAATTTTTGTGCTCCGCTGACCTTAGATTGAGGGTTTATAATAAATGCAGTTTCAGGATTGCCATTTGAATCAACTCTTACCATGTAGTGCGGCTTCGACTTGTAGTCAAACCCTTTCCATACCTTGTTTTCATCGAGATAAACCATAGATTTTTTAATGTCGTGAATCATTCTTTCATCGACTGAATCTGCCAACTCGGTATTACTAGCCGTAGGGGTTGTCGTAGGGGTGTTTTTTTTGGGGTTGTTGGAGTTGCAGCCTGAAATAGCTAAACAAGCTAAAGTGACGGTGGTTATATATTTCATAATTAACTCATGTTGATAATATTAAATTAGTAATTCACTAAGTTTGAACGGATATTATCAATAAAGTTCGAATGGCAATGTAAGTGTATGTAAGCAAAATATTTTAGAAATGTGTTTTAAAATATTTAATGTAATTAGGTTGTGAAGGTAAAATAAAAAGCCCCTTAAAA
>NZ_VTXD01000017.1 GCF_013114625.1 Vibrio sp. 99-70-13A1 | reverse complement strand
AGATGTGTATAAGAGACAGTAAATATACATCCCTTCATATGCTATTTCTGCGTCGATTTTAATCATTAATACAAAGTGAAGTTAGGATGACTCTAGAAAACACCATTAACAAAGATTTCCCTCCAGCCGCCAATTTGATATCAACAACGGATCCAGATAGCTATGTCACTTATGCAAACGCTGAGTTCTGCTCTATTGCGGGATATGATGAAAGTGAATTGCTAGGAAAAGCTCATAATCTAGTGAGACATTCAGACATGCCCAAGCCAGCATTCAAGCAAATGTGGGAATATTTGAAATCTGGCAACAGTTGGATGGGGTTGGTTAAGAATAAATGCAAAGACAACCAGCATTATTGGGTATCAGCATTCGTGACCCCAATAAAAGACGAACAAGGTAATATTATCGAGTTCCAGTCAGTACGCTCTAAGCCCTCACAAGATCAAATTAATCGTGCAGAGACCCTATATGCCCGACTACGAGAAAACATATCAACATCGACAAAACGTGTTTCATTTCTAAAGCTGGTCATCGGACTTGCGGCTTTGAATTTAACTTTGGTCCCTGCGCTTTTCATTTTTACAAACCAACTGAATGGTTTAGTCGCCATGTTCATTTGTAATCTTGCTCTAGCAGGATGTTTAACCCGATTCATTTCTAGGTTCAAACATATTGGCAACTTAGCAAAAGAAACGTATGACAATGACTTAATGGAAAAACCCTACACTGGTTTCAAAGATGATTTTTCTCAAATCCAGCTCGCTTTAATGATGAAATCAGCTCAACTTCGCGCGGTCTCTGCCCGAGCAGAAGATACTGCATCTAAGATTTTAGAGTCGGCTGAAGAAGAATTCACAACAATACAAACGATAGATACAAGTATTGATCAACAGTGTTTAGAAACCGAACAGGTTGCTACCGCAATTGAAGAATTAACCTATTCAATTAATGAAGTTTCATCCAGTGCAACTTCATCTTCTAATCTCACTTCGGAAGCCAGTAAAAAATCAAAAGAAGGGCTTCAAAGTATCACTGAAACTATCGAAGCTGTGGATTCACTTGCTTTAGAACTAGATGAGTCAAAAAATGTGATTTATCAGTTAGCGCAAGACAGTCAAAAGATTGAAAGTATTTTAGATGTGATCAGTACAATTTCGGATCAAACTAACTTGCTTGCTTTAAATGCTGCTATTGAAGCTGCACGCGCAGGTGAAGCAGGTCGTGGCTTTGCGGTTGTGGCTGATGAAGTCAGGAATTTAGCATCGAAAACGGGGTCTTCAGCAAGTGAGATCCATTTAATGATTAATCAGTTACAGTCGACTGCAGATAATGCAGTGCAAACCATGCAGAAAGGAAGTGAGCTATCCGCTGAATGTAAGCAGCGAGCAGACAGCACAGGACAAGTGTTAACAGACATATATCAACGCTTAGATGAGGTTGCTGATAGTAGCCACCAAATAGCTGCAGCTGTTGACCAACAGTCTTCAGTAACAAAAGAGATTAATACTAATATCACGAGAATTCGTTCTCTCGCTTCTTCTACATCAGAAACATCATCGTTATCCATTGATAGAACTCGAAAACTTGTCGATGATATTGAACAATTGCAAAGGCTCATGAATCAATTTAGAAATTAGTATCCTATTCATTATTTCTAAATGTTAAATGCTAAATGCTAAATGCTAAATGCTAAATGCTAATAACTGCCCTTAGTCATTTGAAATAATCAAACCATTTAATCCAGCCCACATACATAACGACCATTTAATAATTGGTCGTTTTTACATCACAAACTTAATTGTCATCAAAAATAAAGACCTGACTTTTCCTATTATTTGATTCCCTGTTAATTATGTTTCGCTAATATAATTAAGTGTCCAAATCACTACTTGATAATAGGCTGAACGTTTTTTAAAAGTCATCAAAGTTAATTCATGAGTGTGTCGATGCTTATTTCATGATAATTAACGGTGAAACATGACTATTTAGCATAAAATAACACATTGTAGCCATACTAACAACTTTAAACACTACAAATACAACAAAGAGCAATGCAATAATTCAACCAAACCGCATTGGTTACAATAATGTAAAAAACAGAGTGAATGATTGGTTTCACCTTATAAGACTAATGAATCAATCAGGTGGTACTTTATAAATAGGATTATCCTGTGCTCTCTAGACCGATTATTATCAATTCCCTCAATTAAGAGCAGTGATAAAAAAGTTCGTAACGCATGGAGCGGAAACGAATGGAACGATCTACACAGGGAATGGGCACATCATGAAAATCAATACACTCAGTTGCATTATTGCGTCAGCTTTAATGTCAACCGCCCTTCATGCCGAAGAAATATCAAATACAGAAACAGCAGAAGACCAACTTCAAACTTGGGAACTGTCGTTAGGTCTCGACTACAGCAGAAATGGTTATGAAGATAGTAGCTATTTATCTGATCGAAACCTTTCTGCTAACGCGTCAATTATTTATAACTATGATCCAGATGTATATTTTACAGCCAACTTTTCTGGTTATCACAGCTATGACGATTTTCGCGGTGATTATTGGGATGATATATGGCTAACTGCAACTAAGAAAAACTTATGGGAACCAACCGATTATATTTCTATGGCTGTTGGCTCTCGAATTCTTATTCCAGTTTCTGACTTATCTAAACAAACTGATCTTCAGACTGCAATTCGCGGTGATATTAAATTCACCATCGAATTAGACAATATATTAGAAGGCCTTCAAATAAGTGATGCCGTTCGCTTAAGAAAGAACTTTCATAAATATACAACGGTTGGAAGTTTACCTTTAGAAGAATACCGCTTAAGCAATGTTTTCGCGGTCGACTATTCGGTTAATGATTGGTTCTTCAATATCAATTTTGTTAGTTCAACTTCTTGGAGTTATAGAGGCACTAGCTACTCGCCTAAGCTGACTCACGCAACAGAAATTGGCTACCAATTTACGGACAGTTTCAGTAGTGCTTTGGGTATGACCAACAGTGCCACTTACTACGATCCGGATAGAGGACCAAGCCCGTTAAACACACTGTTTGATCTCAAAAACCCGACCTATTACCTCACGTTAAATTATAACTATTAACCCGATCTCAAGGTGAAATAATATGTTTAAGAAACTGGCTATTGCATCGGTAGTGAGCATTGCTCTCTATGGATGTGGTGCTGAAGAACGCAGCTATGAAGCCGTTCCTCGTGCACAAGAGCAAATCACAACACAATCTCTAGATACTGAAGCACTTTGGCTGTACATGCCTTCTACTGGTGCTACGCCTCGCTATGCCACCAGCCAACGTGGATTTTTTCAGGGCACACCAAAGCTAGTCAAACTGCGTTTTGATAAGACCAACGGTATCCTTGCAGAAGAAGTGGACCGTGACACGATCCGAACAGGTGAAGACACGCGTTACACCGATGTCATTAACCAAGCACCTGTACTAAAAATTCCAGGTACTTTTGAGCAATACCGATGTGCTGAAAATGACTTCGATGAATGTACGAACAAAGAAGAACTGAATGAAGATGCTGATACAGATTGGAAAAATGCATCTCACTTCACACCTGACTTTGCGAATATTCAGTCTCTTGCAGTAGACAGTGTGGACGCTTGGTACACATCATCTGATGTTGAAGAAACAGCCGATCCTCAGTTAACTCACTGGGAATACGATCATGAGACTGGAACAATCAACGTAGAAGTTGAACGTACTTTCACAGCAAAACCAGATGATGCCTACAAATTTGGCTATGACCTAGAAAACCTTTCTTTTAAAACTCGCTTTTTCTATTCATTGGTTAAGCTAGATTCTATTGCAAGTAGCGACTACGAGACAGTCCAATACCCAGGTCGTGATTCATCCCGCTATGGCTTCTTCAACGATGAAAAAGTAGAGCGTTCTGCTTCAGGTGAAATAGGTCTACAAGGGCAAAAATTCCGCCTTCTTAACCGATTCAATCCTAAAGAAGATATTAACTATTACCTGAGTGATAGCTATTTCGAAGAAGACAGCAAATTATTCCTTGATGCAACAATTGAAACCATCAATGAAATTAATACTGTTTTGCAAGGGTCAGGCGTTCCGACAATCAATATCGTGAACAAAACAGAACCAGCTGGTGTTCACACTGGTGACCTTCGTTACAACGTATTCAACCTAATTACTGATCCTGTCGATAGTGGTCTACTTGGTTACGGTCCTTCTGCAACCAACCCACTGACTGGTGAGATTGTACACGCGCATGTCAACCAATATGCCGGTGTTATTCGTGCGTCTTCACGCAGAATGTGGAACCAGCTGACCATGCACTATAACCGTGGTGAAATTGATCGCCCGGATGAGTTTGTTCCAGTCCAGCCGGATCCAGAAGATTCTACTGCACCTACCTCTCCAGCCAGCACAGGTTTTGCAGGTGTTGAGGACAACCTAGTTGCTCAACAAACCACAGCGATGTCTGATTCACTCCCTATTGCGGTTGCAAGTGAACCTGATTTTTCTAACGGTTACACCCAATGGCTAAGACCAGACCAACAGCCTGATGGCAGCTTCAGCAAAAACTTAGCAAAACGTCACCTAGCGCTGGAAGAAATGGCGAGCCAGAACATGTATTCTGAAGAATTCATGTGGGTTAGCACAAAGTCTAAAGGTCTTATCAAAGGTATTGATTACCTTGCCGATGGTTACTTCGATAACTCAAACCTTGATCCTGCTGCGGCTGATTACGCTGACAAAGTGAACACCAAACTGAAGAAGTGGACAAAACTTTCCGCTGAACAGCAAGAAATTGTGACGAATCAAATTTCTAAGCATATGTACAAATCAACACTAGTACACGAGCTTGGTCATAACCTTGGTTTACGACACAACTTTATGGGCTCTGCCGATAAAGAGAACTTCTACCAACAAGACGAAATCAACGCATTTGGCTACGACAAAGTGCCAGCGCACAGTTCCGCTATGGATTACGGCGCTTCAATTTTTGACGAACTGCCAATTTACGGCAAATACGATATCGCAGCTTTACGCTTTGGTTACGGTCGTCAACTTGAGTATTCAACAGAAGTCACCGTTGTTAATGAAGAGACCGGAGCTGAAACTCTCGAAACTATCACTAAGTACGGCAGTTTGAGCGATATCGATGCAACGCTGAACAACAACGAGCAAGCTTACTTACTCGGCTCTGTACAACAGTTCCGAGAAGAATTAAGAAGCAAAGATGCTTCAGCTGTATTGAAAACATTCGATTACTGTACTGACGAAAATGTAAGAAGCACAACGACGTGTAATCGTTTTGATGAAGGTTCTAATATTTTAGAACAAACGGAGTTCCGTATTCAAAAATACTGGGACAGTTATGACCTTAAAAACAAACGTGACGGAAGAGAACAATTCTACGAGTACGAATTGCAAAATTACGCTTACTCTCGCTGGTATGAATTTAACCAAATCCGTTCTGTTGTTGACGATTTAGGAGATATTGATTACCAACTATCTAAATTAAGTGGCTCAGAAGACAGCTACGGTAAAAGTGTAGCCAACTACTACACAGATAACTGTACTCGTGGTTACATTCGTAGAGGCCTCCCTGAAGGTGCAAAAATGGTATGTGATACCTTTGATGCTTCTTTAATGGCTGCTGATTTCTTTGTAAAAGTAATGAGCACACCCGATCGTGTTTGTGAGATCAATGTATCTTCTAGCAATGGTCAGATAACTCGATTCGTTCCACTTTCTGATCTGTGGAGTTCATACGGTCCTAGCTTACAAGATAAAACAACACTGCCTGAATCTTGTTTTGACGAAGATCTAGTGAACATCATGGCTTCAAGTCGCGACAGAATCCAAGTTCTATCGGAAACTCGTGACGGTCGTCCGTATGCAAACATGCGTGCAAATAACCCATACAACAACTCTTCTACTGCTGTTGATCAGTTCGGTATTTGGGCTGATAAGTTAGTTGCTGCGCAAATGCTTGTTAAACGAAGCGATTATTCTAGTGCTCGTGATAAATCGAATATTGCCCTACTCGATGTATCTAGCATTCAAAGTGGAACACAAGGTACGCCGCAAAAGATCAAGACTTATCTTGGTTACCTTGGCTACGGCATGGACTCATTCCCAGATCCAATCTTTGTTGATAAGGATGGTGAAAGAGCAAGTACCGTTATGGCATACCGCCCAGATATCAAGAGAGCCATCGATGTACCACCGTACCTATATAACCTGAAGGCATTCTTCCAGTTATCTGATAACACGGTGACACCTTTATTCTCTGCGCTTCTAAACAACTTTGTTGCGTTTGGTGATGCAGAAGAATTTGGCTTAGCTGATAGCTCACAAGATCTTCTTGATGATATTTCACTAACTAGCCCAGACGCATCTGTTGATGAGACTGGCAGTGTGACATTCAGCTTAAAAACTCGAAACTACGTAGTTACCCGTCGTAACGGTTTAGCAAAACGTATGGCTGAAAAAGCCCTCTTGATCAACGGTAAGCAAGATGACTTAGTGAAGCTAGACGACACTAACTACACAACGAAGAGTAACTTGAGAGCAAATGGCGTTCGTACCATCAATGACTTCACACTGGTTATGCTACGTGACACACCGGCTGTAGAGCTATTGAAAGAAACACCTTACTTTGAGTCTTTGTTCCGTGGTTCTTTCTTCTCACCAGCTAAGTTCACTGAAGACCGTACTAACAAGTGCTTCACAGTGACGGCTAACCCTACTCGCTGTAACAGTAAAGACAACTTGCATGCGGCATGGAAAGCTATCCAAGCAAATGAAGATGACGATGTGTATCTACCAGCGCTACTTAACTGGGCTGAACAATACGTAACGATTGTTGATGAAGAACTACAACGTTCTCCAGATACAGCTGAACTCTATGATATTAACCCAGAAACAATCTGGTTATGGAGTTCAAGAGAATACATCCAATATCGTTATGCACTTGAGCAGCTGCCTGTACTTACAAGCACTAACTACCGTAAATAAGCACTATAGCTATTCTCAATAGCGTTAATTAAGACTGGCTCTTCGTGAGCCAGTCTTCCTTCATTTAGTGTGATAAGAATTCAATAAAGGAGTTTGAATTGTTTGCCTACTTTATCCGAAGGCTGCTACTCATCATCCCGACTTTCATCGGTGTGACTCTATTAGTCTTTGCTCTAACTCGATTTGTCCCTGGCGGTCCAGTTGAGCGCATGATATCTCAAATGCAAAGCCAATCCATTGATGGCGGCAGTGCCGGACAACAAGGTTCTCAATCTTTATCAGAAGACCAAATTGCTGAGCTCAATGAGTTTTACGGGTTAGATAAACCTATTTTTGAAGCCTACCAAGAATGGTTAACTAAATTAGTTCAGTTTGACCTTGGTGAATCGACTCGTTACTACGAGCCAGTGTGGGACATGATAGAAGAGAGGTTACCAGTTTCCATGTTCTTTGGTTTCTGGACTTTTATTATCAGTTATCTCGTGTCTATTCCTCTAGGCATTTTGAAAGCCATAAAGCATGGTTCTAAGTTTGACAACGTCAGCTCAGTCATGGTTTTTATTGGCTACGCCCTGCCTAACTATGTGGTCGGTGTATTTCTCATCTCTTTCTTTGCCTTTCATTTAGGCTGGTTTCCTATGGGTGAATTCATCAGTGATGATTTTGATGAAATGTCATTCATTCAACAAGTCCGAGACCTATTTTCACACGCTCTATTACCTCTAATTTGTTACATCATTGGTGATTTCGCCATTCTCACCATGACAATGAAAAATAACTTGCTAGAGAATCTCGCGGCTGACTATGTAAAAACCGCAATAGCGAAGGGGCTGCCCTTTAACAAAGCGGTAAGAAGGCATGCACTTCGCAATAGCTTAATTCCTATTGCCAGTCACTTAGGCAATGTAGTTTCTGTTTTTGTTGCAGGCTCATTTCTCATTGAAGTGGTATTCAATATCGATGGTATCGGTTTACTAGGATACGAATCCATTGTTGAGCGAGATTACCCAGTCGTAATGGGCATTCTTACTATTTCATCTCTGCTACTCATGTTTGGCAATATCTTGTCTGATCTATGTGTGGCGGCAGTAGACCCAAGAGTGAAATTTGGACGCTAATCATGCAAATTGATCCTTTAACGAAGAAAAAACTCAATCGATTCCGTTCTATTAAGCGCAGTTATTACTCTTTTATTGTACTGACTGCCCTTGTACTTCTGTCTTCAATCGCAGAAGTATTCGTCAATAATAAAGCCCTAATGGTTTCTTATGACGGTAACTGGTACTTCCCGACTTATACTCACGTTGTCACTGGGCGCACTCTTGGACAGAATTATGATTACGAAGCGAATTATCGTGAGCTAAGAGAGCAATTCAAAGTTCAAGACGAAGGTAACTGGGTACTAATGCCAATTGTACCTTGGGACCCATATGAGCAAGACTTTGATGGTGTTAACTACCCACCAACAGCGCCTTCATTCGATCAGCAACATTATTTAGGTACTGACCAATCAGGCCGAGATGTATTGGCACGCTTAATTTATGGCTTCAGAATCGCAATTTGGTTTGCCATGCTCACATTAGCCATTTCCTACACAATTGGTGTACTCGTGGGTTCTCTTATGGGGTATTTAGGTGGGAGGTTTGATCTCGTCATGCAACGAGTGATTGAAGTGTGGTCGATGGTTCCATTCTTGTACGTCATCATGATTATGGTTTCCATTATACAGCCTAGTTTCTTCCTTTTTGTTTTCATAAACGTTCTGTTCGGTTGGATAAGTATTACTTGGTACATGCGTACCATGACTTACAAAGAAAAGGCTCGTGAATACGTGACTGCAGCAAGAGCACAAGGTGCGGGTATGTTCCGAGTCATTATTAAACACATCTTGCCCAATACCATGGTGATGATCGTGACACTTGCGCCGTTTGGCATTGTCGCGAATATTACAACGCTAACCGCACTGGATTACTTAGGTCTAGGGCTCATGCCCCCTACCCCAAGCTGGGGTGATTTACTTCAGCAAGGCAAATCGAACTTAGACGCTTATTGGATCATTAGCTCTGTCGTTTTTGCCATCGTTTCAGTGTTAACCATGGTGACCTTTATCGGTGAAGGAGTTCGCGAGGCCTTCGACCCTAAGAAATTCACCCGTTATATCTAATTTAACTCTGTTCTTTGGCTGTGTTTAAAACTGTAAATGCCACTTGTCGCTCGCTATTCGTTTATTCGTTTATTCGTTTAGCGACTGTGTAAGAACAGAATTGCTGCCATTAAAAGATGAATAAGAGTGCGGTAAACACTCATACAATAAAAGCTTGGAGCTAACATGAATAAAATTTCTAAGACACTTCTGCTGTTCGCCTGTCTTGTAATCCCGGGGATTTCATCAGCTGAAAACTTACCTGAATCGCTCGAATGGGTAACGAATAATGACCAACCTATTTTTGCCGATCCTAATGCAAAACAAGGTGGTACTTACCGAGTTCACATTACTAGCTTCCCCCTTACAATGCGCACGGTAGGTCCTGACTCGAATGGCAGCTTCAGAGCTTTCATTATGGATGGCAACCCGTCGCTCATTCAGCAGCACCCAAACACACGTCAATTTGTGCCTTCTCTCGCTAAAAAGTGGGCATTCGGGGATGATCAGAAAACCATTTACTTTCAATTAGACGAAAGTGCTCGATGGACCGATGGAAAACCAGTCACGAGTGAAGATTTTAGATTTGTCTTTGACTACATGAGAAGCACTCATACTAAAGCACCGTGGTACAAAGATTTCTACACAAAAAAAATCGCTGACATTACCATTTATGACGAACATACATTCGCCCTCCATTCTGCTAATGCATTAGCCAATGATGAATTACTAATGCGTCTCAATATTCTGCCAAAGCCTGCGCATTTTTATCCAAAAGGCATTCCTAAGAATTTTGTAAAACGTTACAACTGGAAAGCCGAACCAGTAACTGGACCTTACAAAGTCGCGAAGATTAAAAAAGGTAAGTACGTTAAGTTATCCAAAGTGGATAATTGGTGGGGCTACGGTAATAAATATTATCAACACCGTTACAACGTAGATAACATCCTACTGAAAGTGATCCGTGATTCTGACATCTCAATTAAGTACTTTGAGAAAGGTGAACTGGATGCTTATTACATGGTATTCCCTTCTGTTTGGCACGACAAAGCCAAAGGCGATTTATACGATCGTGGCTTTATCGAAAAGAAATGGTTTTTCAATGAATCACCTCAAGGGGCAGCTGGCGTTTGGTTAAACCTGAATGCTGAAAAAATGGGAAATGACAATCTTCGTAGTGGTATCGCCCACTCTTTGAACGTTCCAAAAATGATCGATATCGCCTTACGTGGTGACTATTCCCACCAGCAAAGCTTTGGTTCTGGCTTCGGTGATTACGATAATAAGCAAATAAAAGCTAAAGCCTTTGATTTAGAGCTTGCTGATCAATACTTCGATCTCGCCGGTTATTCAACGCTTGATAAAGATGGCATTCGCATAAATGAAAATGGTGACCGATTAAGCATTACGTTAACTTACCTGTCAAAAATGCATTCTCAACGCGTCATTGTATTAAAAGAAGAAGCACGCAAAGCAGGACTCGAAATAGAGTTAAAATTGGTGGATGGTGCAACAGGCTTTAAGTCGTTACTTGAAAAGAAACACCAGGCAGCATTCCTTGGGATGGGCGCACCACAAATGCCGGCTTATTGGCAATATTTCCACTCAGCTAACGCTAAACCACAAACCAACAACTTCACCAACTTTTCTGACCCGAAAATGGATGAGTTGATTGAGTCGTATGACGCTGAATTTGATGTCGATAAAAAAGCAACATTCTCGCGTTTGATTCAAGAGGAAATTGCCAACTGCAATTGCGTTATCCCTACCTACTCGGTTCCATTTTCAAGAGCCGCTCACTGGCGCTATGTAAAACTGCCAGAAACCGTGGGTACGGCTTTATCACGTGATATTTTGGATTCAAAAAGCATGGAATATGGTCTTTTCTGGATAGATCTTGATGAGAAAAAAGCGACTCAAGAAGCCTTAGAATCAGGAAAATCTTACCCTGCAGTCACTCTTATCGAAAAACGATTCACTCAAGGTTAATGGATGAATAATAATATGAATAGTGACTGTATTTTATCGATAAATAACCTTGAAACGACATTCACCACCGATGAAGGCGATGTAAAAGTTTTAGATGGCATTTCGTTTGACATTGTTAAAGGTAAAACTGTGGGCATTGTCGGTGAATCAGGTTGTGGTAAAAGCGTGACGGCAGCTTCCATTATGGGGCTGTTGCCTCATCCATATGGGAAAATAACATCAGGCTCAATTTTATATAAAGGCAAAGATCTTGTCAGTATGGCGCCGGATGAATTATACCAAACCCGTGGTAAAGAGATTTCGATGATATTCCAAGATCCGATGACGGCGTTAAACCCCGTTCATACGATTGGAAAACAACTCTGCGAAGTCTTTGAGCTGCATAGACCTGAGTACTCAAAACAACAACAGAAAACTGCAGCGATTGAAATGCTAAAGCAAGTTGGTATTCCTGCAGCTGAAGAACGAATGAATGTTTATCCTCATGAATTGTCTGGAGGAATGCGCCAAAGGGTGATGATCGCCATTGCCTTGGCTTGTAAACCTGACATTTTAATTGCTGATGAACCAACTACCGCACTTGATGTCACCGTCCAAGCTCAAATATTGGATTTAATGAGTGATATGCAAAAGCAAAGCAACATGGCAACGATCTTAATAACTCATGACATGGGTGTGGTTGCTGAAAGCTGCGATGAAGTGGTCGTAATGTATGCTGGGCATGTGGTGGAAAAAGCAGATGTTTTCACATTGTTTGCTTCGCCAAAGCATCCATATACACAAGGTTTACTCAAATCGATTCCTAGAATTGATGGTATTTCTAAATCAACATTAGGCACGATAGCAGGCTCGGTTCCAAGTTTAAGAGAGATGCCGTCAGGGTGCCGATTTAGAAACCGTTGTCAGTATCAAACTGAACAGTGCGCTCAAAGTATCCCTAAGTTAACTTCTGTAGGAACCAACCACGACGTAAGTTGCTTCTTGCAGTCAGAAGGTGAACTCAATGGCTAAAACGATTCTCGAAGTCTTTAATTTAAAGCAACATTATGAAGTAAGAGGCGGTATTTTCTCTAAAACGAAATACGTTTATGCCGTCGATGGTGTGTCTTTTTCAGTAAAATCAGGAGAGACACTCGGTTTAGTCGGCGAATCTGGCTGCGGTAAAAGTTCTCTTGGCCGATCTCTACTTAAATTACACACACCGACATCAGGTCAGATAATCTTTAATGGACGTGATATTACCCATTATTCATCTAGCCAAATGGTTTCACTTCGAAAAGAAATGCAGATCATTTTCCAAGATCCAATGGAGAGTTTGAATAGCCGTCATACTGTCGGAAGTATTATCGAAGAACCTTTCGAGATTCATGGTGTGGGAACAAAACAAGAACGTAAAGAAAAGGTCAAAGAGCTATTAACTAAAGTAGGTTTACCTGAAAACGCAGCAGATCGCTATCCGCATGAATTTTCAGGAGGTCAACGTCAAAGAATAGGTATTGCTCGCGCCATTGCGCTCGACCCAAAACTAATCATATGTGACGAAGCAGTATCGGCTTTAGATGTTTCAGTGCAATCTCAAATCATCAACTTATTGCTAGAACTGCAAAGAAATATGAATTTAGCTTTGGTCTTCATTGCCCATGATCTTTCTGTCGTCCGCCACATATCAGACAACATAGCTGTCATGTATTTGGGTAAAATTGTCGAAATGAGTGACACGCAAACTCTTTTTGAAAATCCGCAGCACCCATATACACGAGCACTCATTTCAGCGATTCCACTTCCGGATCCCACATTAAGAGGTCGACGTGAATTATTAAAAGGTGATGTCCCCTCGCCTATGGCACCTCCACCGGGTTGCCACTTTGCATCAAGGTGCCGCTTTGCAGAAACTGAATGTAAGGAAAGTTACCCAGCGCTAAAGGAAAGAGCACAAAACCACTTTGCAGCCTGCCATGTTATGGCTACATAACTCCCAAAGTAAAATAACTTCAACAAAATTAAAATAACTGCAATAAAAAAGCAGAGGCAATCATTGCCTCTGCTTTTTTATTGAGTACCAACTCAGAGATTGTTAGCTATTGTTTATGAAACTCTACTTTTCCAACTTACCCATTTCATCTCTAATTTGTTCTAAGAAGGTATTAGGTAAAGGTTTAATACCATCAGAAAAATTTAATGTTTCATGTGGAGTCACGAACAATAAGACATTTCTTAAATCGCTTTCACTCTCCACACCTTCCTTCATGTTTTCTGTATGGTATTTAAGGATTTCTTGAGTTAGTAATTTATTCAAAGCCTCTAATTGCGGTTCTTTTAAGTTCATCCTTGAGAAACCGACACGTACACAATTAGGGTTATCTAGTGCTTGTTCCTTAAGAATATTCTTATATTGAATACTGAGCTTAGAATTATCTGAAAATCGATAGTAGAAAGGACCATTCAGTTGAATTTTATTATCATCCGTCAACTTCACCAAACCAAGCATTTCTAGAGCTCGTAAATAACCATAAGTCGAGGCATCATCTAACCCATATTTTTGCTTCATATAACCGTGGCTATCTCGATTTCGAATATGCCTTAACTCACGGTAAAAATCATAAAGATGCGGGAATTGATAAAAAATTTCATCTTGGGTGTGATTGAAGAAGCTTTCATTATCATGCTGCAATTTCACTGCAATCTTTTGTAGCTCTTCAAGAGTAGTATCCGTTTCACGACAATAATCAAGTAATCGTTCAAGTGTAATGCTCGGACTATATAAGTGTCGTTTAAACGTAGAGAGTGGAACACCAACACGATCTGCAAGATCTCTATATGTTCTACCCTTTTTTTTGATAACGCTTCTCAACGCTGCTAATAAATACTCTGAATTTGCTGATCGCATCTGACTTTGCTCCTACCCTGTCACCCTGCCAAGCCTTACATTTGTATATATGTAATAACTTTTAGCAACCTATTTTTTATAAAACACTGTCGAATGACTACAACTTAGTCACATTATTGCGATTAATTCGCTAACACACCATTAATCGACTCGTAAAAATCCTATTTCGATACCATATCTGCAATTAAATAAATGCCATCAATCACATTCACAACTGCTATTAATTGGCGATTAATGATCTGTGTTTTGCTTGTCCGCGTTACATGCGATGTGAGTATTATCCTAAGTGTGAATCTCATTTTTAGATGTCAATGCAGCTTTAAATATGTCGGTTCCAAGAAGCTAAGCTAAGCCAAATAAAACAAGAAACGAGCAGAGGAAAGAATGATGTTTCTACCAATTCCACCACCAGGGCACGCAAACTTGTTGCGATGCTCCTAACCAATGTGCTTTTTCAAGCGGGTTAGACACCATCTTCGATACCGCTTTCGCCATACCTTATAATCTTTTCACTCAACTACTTACGTTTAAAAAACGCTTTGTTGCTGAGAACGAGGCTTACTTTAACTGATTTAAGAATTGAGTCAATCATAATATTCTCCATTTAATTCAAATGGTTAAAAACCAGCCTTCAGTGGTCATTTTCACATCACGATGTATATAAAGAAAACAAAATGTATTTTGCTTGGTACCCGCAATCTAAAAACATACTTTGCGATTAGCCCTCCCCTGACTTATCAATAATTTTCTTCATATTTTAAAAACACAAGATGGGTTTAAATAATTGTTATTTTTTATAAATTCTTGTAGCACATATTTGGATTTCTGATATATTCCCAACCACACGAATGATAACAATTATCATTAAGATTTATCTAGGAGTATCAGGTAATGACGTTAACAGGCGAAGTTAACATGGAACGTATCGACCATATGTATCAAGAACACCATAGCTGGCTTTCGGTATTTATAAAGCGACGTCTCGGTTGTCCGGACTCGACTGCCGATCTAGTTCAAGATACTTACCTACGCCTGCTAACTCGTGGAAAGTTACCTGAATATAGTGACTCTCGAAAATATTTAACTCATATAGCTAAAGGTTTAGTCATTGACCTGTATAGAAGACGACGAGTTGAATCTGCCTACCTTGAACTTATTGAACAAGAACCTATACAAGTTACCGGGTCACCAGAAAACTATACCATTGTCGTTGAGGCATTGGTTGAAATTGATTCTTTATTGAAACGCCTGCCTATTAAAGCACGTCAAGCTCTGCTAATGCGTCAATTAGAAGGGAAAAGCTACAAAATGATTGCACAGGAACTCGATGTTTCTGTGTCTTCTGTAGAAAAATATGTCGCTAAAGCCCTTCAAGGCTGCATGCTAGCAATGATTGATGAGGTCTAAATTTATTTATGCATTATTTAAACTCATCGCGCCTCCACCATATTAAATCTTCGAGGTAACAAGAAGATTTATGGAACCTTTATCGAGAGATATCATTGAAGAGGCATCTATCTGGATGGCTCGCTTATGGGCTGATGACGTTACTCAGCAAGATCATGATGCCTTCCTTAACTGGAAAAATGCACATCCTAATAATGCTTATGCATGGGATAAACTTGAGAAATTGCAAAGCAAATTCTCTCATGTACCACAATCGAGTTTAAGCCGTCGCGTTCTTTCCCCTAATAAGCAAGGTTTGAGTAGGCGTGAGTTACTTTCCATCAGCGCAGTGTCATTCTCAGCTTTAGCGCTAGGTATGAGTACTTATAAACCGACACCCAATGGTGTCGAATACCTTACCGCTACAGGAGAGATGAAAAATATCATCCTTCCTGACGGCACTGCATTTACGATGAATACCGATTCAAAAATATTTGTCGACGTTAAAACGCATCACAAGAAATTATTCCTCACTCGAGGTGAAGTTATGATTTCTAAAGAGGAGCATAATACTCCCCTACTTGTATCCACTTCCCAAGGCAACGTCTTGCCAATTGGTACCCGTTTCAGTGTTCGAGAACATAGTGAAACCACACAAGTTTCAGTCTATGAAGGTGAAGTAGAACTACAGCCGATGCTAGGAATGGGCACTCCCCACCTTATTGCTGGTGAACAAGCGCATTTTAACCGTAGATCAGTCTCTAATATTGAAAGCAATTTATCTCTGGATGCGCTTTGGCTTGAGCAAAAAATAATGGCTCAAGCGACTCCTCTCATCGATTTTATCAATGAACTGGCTCGTTATCGCCGTGGAATACTAAATGTAGATTCGTCTTTAGCTGATTTGAAGCTAACGGGCATTTTTACAACTAGCAATATTGACCGAACTCTTTATAACATTAGCCAGATACTACCTATCGAGATCCATTATCGAACGCCTCTATGGGTAACGATAAAGCCAAAATATTAAAAATAAAGTTACGGATTTATGATTTTCATTCGGTGTAATCAACATTAAGTGTGCTCTATACCGATAAGGAAATAATGGTGCCGTACATTAAGCGTCGTCAATCAATCACAGTCCTAAATACAGCAAAAGCTGGGGCAATCGCCATTCTTTTGCCCTTCTCCGCTATGGCTGATATAACTCAACAATACAATATTCCTGCAGGAACACTTGATGGCGCCCTCAATCAATTTGCAATCGAGTCAGGAGTTGAATTCTATTTGAATTCAGATTTATCTAAGAATCTGTACATACAAGGCTTAAAGGGCGAATACGAACCAGACCAAGCCCTGAGTTTATTGCTCACCAATACTGGTTTAAATGCCCATAAGCAAGTGGATGGTGTTTATTACCTTTCGCCAACTTCAGAAGCAATGACCCTTGATGCTATCAATGTACGAACTCACTTTGACAATGCTTATGAACGAGATGTAGATGGCGAAATGTCGGTTTATGACGCCGATGTTGCTAGCGACTACCTCAGTAAAAGTGAAATAGAACGGTTCAAAGGAACAACCGCAGCCGACTTGTTTACCGGAGTAGCTAACGTTCATAGCGGCGAGTCGCGAAACGGTGGGGGCAGCATTGATCCAAATGTCCGAGGTGTTCAAGGGTTTGGACGAGTCCCGGTTGTTATTGATGGAACAGAACAAGGTATTTCGGTTTACAACGGTTATCGTGGCTCATCCAACAGAAACTACATTGACCCAAATTTAATTGGCAGCATGACGGTTTTGAAAGGCGCCCAGCTCAGTTCCGATGTCAATACTTCCACTGGCGGTGCCGTTCAAGTGACGACTCTACAGCCACAAGATATTGTGCCAGAAGGCGATGAATTTGGAATAGAAACCATAATTGAAAGCAGCAGTAACTCAGTAAGCCCGAATAAAGCTCGCTTGCATACTGGTAAGCGTTGGCAAGATGTTCCTGTGTATGCCGATATTGGCGGTGTCCCCCTTTACGATGATCCTGAAGTACGTTTCCAAACTCGTGACAATAAAGATGACAACCCTTTTAATGGCGAAGACATTGCCTACCGACTGGCATTAGCCGGGATTACACCAAAATTTGAATGGCTTGCCGCTTATGCTTATCGAAATCGAGGCAACTATTATTCTGGTACTAGCAAGGATGAGTTTTACTCTAAACCCTTTGGCGAAAACACTGGCTTAATTCCAGGCAGAAACCCATACCTAGAACCAGAACATATGGCACTTGTACACTTACCAGGTCATGAAGTCCCAAATACCTCTTCGGAAATGGAGTCAGTGTTAGTTAAAGGGACGATTAACTTTAACGATTATCAAAAATTGCAATTCAATGCTCGCTATACAGAGAGTATCCACGGCGAAATATTATCAAGTAGATCAGATTACCGTAATTCAAATGGTTTGCCTCAATGGCCACTAGCAAACGCAAAAATGCAAGCATATAGCTTAAAGTACCGAGCTAACCCAAATCATCACTTGCTGGATTTCACTACGAGTCTTTGGCTCACTATCACTGATTCAAAAAGCAATACTGGCTATGGGTTTCCCAACTTCATTAATAGGAACAGCGATACTCCTGATGTCATCATTAATACTTCCACCGTAAACAGGGATGAAAGCCGTTATGGTCTTGACTTCAAGAATAAGATGCTCCTTTCTGACTCAGTTGATCTAACTTTTGCTGGTAGCTATCAAAAACATGAGCTCATGCCAAAAGAAGGCTTAGCATACATGATCGACTTTTATGGCGGTGCAGTTCGAGCTGGTGAGCGTGAAGAATATAATGGTTCTGCAAAAGTAGAATGGCGCCCGTTAGAGTCACTAATTCTGAATGCTGGTGTTCGTTATATTTCTTATAACGCCACAGACTACTATATTGAACATCAAGTAAACTCAGGAAATATTAAAAGCTTAAAAGAATACAAAACCGATGGTTACCATCTTAGCTACCAAACTGTAGAAAACTATGCGGTCGAAGAAATTGCCCAAAACGTTGCTAACGCAGAGCACGAAGTACGAGTGACATTCACCAAAAGCAACATCACCGAAGAAATAACACGCTTAGAAAACTTAATTTCACAATTCCCAGATCAGGCAGCACAAAACCAAGCCTCTCTTGCAGATAAACAGCAAGAATTAGCGAACTTTGACTCGCTGCTTGCATCAAAAATTCAGCAAGAAACCAACGCTGCTCAAAATCAAACGACTTTCATTGAAGATCATTCATCTGAATGGCTAGCTAACAGTCAAAATGATTTAAACCTAGCGAATAACGCCTGTAAAAATGCGATGCAACAAGCCAATTATGTTGAAGGCAGCTGTACAGCTCAAGCTATCGAATCAACAGAAGTTTACAACACGGATTATAAAACCAGTGGTAGTGGCTGGATGCCCTCTTTAACGGCAACTTGGCTATTCGACGACAGCAGCCGTATTTACGCTAGATACGCTGAGACTTTGCGTTTTCCAAGCTTATTTGAAAGTACCAGTGGTTTTAGCGGTAATCCAAGTGCTTCTGCACCTCTCCAACCTGAAAGAGCGCGTTTGTTCGAAACGGCTTATATCCACTATTTTGATAATGCCAGCGCAAAAATCACTTACTTCGATCAAGTGATTGATGATGTCATGGACAGAGACCGAGACAGTTTTTCTTTTGCCAATTTAGACAGCCAGCGCACCAGCGGAATCGAGTTAAATGGACACTATGATAATTCAGATTACTTTGCTGATGCTTCATTCGCTTATAACTTTCGTAATGAAGTTTGCGATAAGAACTCTGCGGCGCAAATTTATGTCGACAACATTATTACTAAAAGTGCCACCTCTGATGATACCTGTGTAAGAGGAGGCTTTTCCAAACAAAGTTTCCTTGCTGCGCATGCCGCACCTGAATACACCGCTAACTTCCTTATCGGAGCACGTTTTTTCAATCAAGACTTAGAAACAGGGTTTAGGACAAATTATGTTTCAGGCAGCCATGATGAAGATGTCATAAAACGTACAGATGTAACGACTTATGATGCTTATGTGAAATATAGATTCACTGAAAAAATCGCTGGCGAGCTAGTGGGAACGAACTTGTCAGATGTGTATTACCTGGAAACCGGTTCTGTTTCAGGGATGCCAGCACCAGGTAGAACTATCGGGGTAAAACTAAGCGGAAAATTTTAAATGGTCTTAGTTGAGTTTGTCTTTTTAATGTAACGGACCTTTTAACGTCATATTCCTTTTAGCTTTACTCAGCTATCAGTTATTGAATAAACAAAAACGCCTTTAATTAGGCGTTTTTTATTTACGGATTCGCCTCACTCAAACGGTATATAGGATGAAACGATAAATTAATTATTGGCTACGAACTAAATTTATTTGGTTCAAGTAGCCTTCAGCACAATTAGGATGAAATACATGAAGTCGAACTTTAAATGGACATTACTTGCTCTCACGATTCCAACTTTAATCGCATGTGGCGGGGGCAGCTCGAGTTCAACACCCGCAGCCCAAGGACCTGCAGGTTTGGCGGTAATTACAGCGCAAAATGTTGCAAAAGTTGACCACAGAGTTCGAGTTGATGGACTTCAAAGCGAAGGTGTAGACAGCCAATCAGTTAGCTACATGTGGGAAATAAGTAACAAACCGGATGGCAGTGCAGCTTCGCTTAATAACGCCAATAGCGTAGCACCTTACTTCACGCCTGATTTGGTAGGTAACTACACATTAGATTTAGTAACACAAAGTGGTGGTAAAGACAGTGAAAAAGTCACTCACTCTATTAATGTAAGTGATGCCAATACTAATACACAGCCGATCATTAATTTAGATATTCCTGCAAATGTCGCAATTGGAAAAACTGTGGACCTACGTTCTCAAGCTTATGATGCAGACGGCGATGTACTGACTTTCCAGTGGGCACTACTTTCATCACCAAATAATGCCACAATGAAATTAACAAACAGCGCCACTCCAACAGCAAACCTGCTTTCAAACACTGCAGGAGATTACCAATTAAAGCTAACAGTGAGTGATGGCTACGAAACAATTTCTGAAGAAGTGACTGTTTCATATTCTGCTGATAATGTTGCTCCTGAAGCTAGCGTAAGTAATAAACAAACATTTGAACTCGGTGAAAGTGCACTGCTTGACGCAACAGCAAGTACTGACGGAAACGATGACCAAATAACCTACGAATGGAAAGTAGTTTCTCAACCTGAAAACAGTACTGCAACGCTAAGTAGCACAACCGAAGCTAAACCGAATTTCACCCCTGATTTAATTGGCGACTATGTACTTTCCCTTGCCGTTTCTGATGGTGAATTAACCAGTAAGAATGAGTACATTCGACTATCTGCAACAGAAGTCGGAACAAGTGATCTTATTCTTATGTATGCGGAAGAAACCACGGCTAGAGCATGGCCTTTTGCAGAACAATTCAATTCCAACATATCCACCACAGGCAATGCTCCAGCTCACATCCTGCTAGGAACTTTTACTCTTGAAGCTGTAGGTAAGGATTATACAATTAATGAGACAACCGCTATCGATTATATGGGTAATGTTAATGCGGTAATGACAGGAATGGAGGCTGGTCAGGTACTAAATGCTGGCGATAAAATTAATGTAAAAATGTGGGCAGAGCCAACCCAAGGCCAATTATCAATGATTTCATATGGCTTTATTGTAGATACAACCTTAGAGCAATATATGGGACTGGGGTATATGTATACTTCAACGGTCGAATAATATAAACGTAGCTCCTTGAAATGTTCAAATCCGAGTGTCACAACACTCGGATTTTTTATGGATAGTCCGTCAGCAATATCACAAGGTCTGTTACCCTACCGCTCACTTCATCAACATAAAATACGGATTAACGCTTAAAGGTTTCACCAGTTTGGACATTCAGATAAATCTTATTTTCCTGCTTTAAACCACCACAATAAATGAAGTACACATCACTGCTCTTATACGTTACCGACTTAACCCAACCACCTAACTCTTCAAAATCACCAGGTTTACAATCACCAGCTTCCATCAGTGTATCAATTGCAGAGCGAAACCTCGTTAGATGCTGCTTTAAATCATCAGATTTAACTAGGTATGAATCTAATATTTCGATTTTTTCTTCATCAGAAATAATCACTTCTTCAGTTACTAGACCATCCATTGAGATCCATTGAGCGATTTCCATGCCACCCTCTTCGAAAACAATATAGTCAGAAATACGAGCCCAACCATCTTGTTTTTCGAGCACTTCTACATATTCACCTTTGTATAAGAAGCCTTCAATCAGCCCATCTTCACTCGGCTTATCTACGATCGGAATTTTTCTTTCCATAACGTAGTAATCTGTTTGTTCAATCGGCACAGACAAATCCATAATGGGCTCTAAAGGCTCCATCTGTCCTTGTTCATCAGCTAATCCATCGGTTTCAGCTGTTTCTTGCTCCACAGGTTCTTCCTGCATAAAAAAGAAATAATAACCAGCACCTGCTCCGCCAAGTATCAAAAGAATTAAAACGGCAATCATTATTTTTTTCATAGTGTAAGTTAACTCATTAGTCTTTCGGTACTCTTTGAGTGTACAGCAACTTTTCTTATCCCTCACCTATACTCTATTAAGCATCCTTATAAAAGGCACCTCACCTTATGGCAGCTTCGGTTAGTTATTCTTTTGCTTTTAGCATGTTTTTCTTTTTCTGGAGTACCGTTAGTTTCGCTGACCATTGTGAGCATGAAAACTGGGACACCTTGCTACACAAACAAACCACGGCTGAAAATTGGTACAATTCGCATACACGTCAATTCAATCAAATGCTCGAGTACTACAACACTCAAATATTTATAACTAAAGAATTTGATGAAGAAGAGTTAATGACACTATGGGCTCCACACAAGGATATTTTTCATCGGCAGCTACACAAGCAAATTGAAAATGCTCATTACCTTTCTAATATACTGTCACAGCAAACGACTCTAATAGCTCAACAAGTCGATACTATTTCTGGTTTGATACTCGCATGGAAAACTATGTCTATTCATTGTGAGAGCCAAGGATCATCGTCGAATTACAAAGCCACGTTGCATTATATAACTACGTCACAGTCATTAAGTGCAGACCTTAAAAAACTCAAAACCAAGTACCATTCACTTAGTCAACAATACCTAAGTGAAGCGCAGTTGATTGAGAAATCGAAAAGAAATTACAAACTTAAAACAGCACATTTAGAATGAATCATTCGAACAAACACACCTAACACAAGTGATTTCATATAGTTACAGAACTTGAAATTCCCACCAGCACGCCTTGCTTGAATAACACTCAACAAACCCAATTAATTGAGAAGTACATCACAAAAAACGTTTACATAATGCTGAAATTTGTTATCATCATTATTCATATAACTTAATAACAAGAAATATTCTGGCTAGTTAATATGCAAAATACTATGGCTTTCAATCGCTTGAACAATACAATGTGGACACCAGAAATTAGAAGTAAACTTGTTTCTGTTGTAAAACACGTAGAAGAGTTTGGCTCGGTAAGTGAACTTGAGCTATGTAAGATATTTGGTGAAACCATTTGGAATGACGGTGTGGATTATCATTCACATGCATTTTCATTTCGAATTGATCATACCACTGGAGACTGCTTAATCTCCAAGTTCAAATATCACTAAGATTTATAAATACATATAGAAACGGAGTGCATGAAAATGCGCTCCGTTTTTTTATTTCTTAGCAAAGCTCACAACCAATAACCAATAACCAATAACCAATAACCAATAACCAATTTAATCATCATGTCTTATATATAGGTAAAGCAGTATTACCTTTTACTTGGCGAATAGCTAAATGTGTATGAATATCCTTTACATTCGTTAGCCTCTGTAATTTGCGGGTGAAAGTTTCATAAGCGGTTAAATCCGGGCTTACCACTTCTAATAAGTAATCATACGCTCCGGATACAACGTGACAACTGATCACCTCCTCCATATCTACCACTGCCAATTCAAAGTTTTCTATCGATACTTCTTGGTGATTATTAAGACTCACTTCAACAAAGACTGTCATTGCTATCCCCACCTCTTTTCGAGATAGACTTACACGATAGCCATCAATAATGCCTTGTTCTTCTAACCGCTTTATTCTTCTTGCACACGGTGACGCTGATAATCCAACCTGTTCGGCAAGCTCTGCATTAGTTAAACGTCCATCTTTTTGCAGTAACCGAAGAAGGTGTTTATCAATTCTGTCCATATTAAAGCCCCATGCTTTTACAGTTAGGTGTTATCACCAATATATAACCAAATATTAACATGAATAATCAATCTCATCGTTAAAACGAGTGATATTTGCCAATTTATTGCTGAGCACCTCAGCCATACTAAAAGGAACATTTATTCATTTATGATTGAGCCACATGAAACTTGGTTACTTATCAATGCTTGTCACATTACTCATTTGGGCTAGCTTCTTTCTATCTTTAAAAGATGGGGTAAATTCGAACCTTACTCCGGCAGATATCGCACTGACTCGTTTTTGTGTCCCTGCATTACTTTTGCTGCCTTTAGTTTGGCGTGCTAGACAGCAAATTTTATCGGTACCTAAATACTATTTGATCGGGATGTTTATTGGCTGTGGTTTGCCATATCTACTTGTTGCTGGCAATGCAATGCAATATGTACCAGTTTCTCACGGAAGCGCATTAATTCCAGGTACGCTCCCCTTATTTGTTTCTGGTATAGCCGTCATATTGTTTAAACAACCATTAAGCCAGCACCGGGTTCTTGGGTTAGCCGCCGTACTAATCGGAATTTTAATTTTTCTTTTTTCCAACGCTCAACATCTCGAATCAAGTCTAGACGCAGAATGGAACCAGACAAAAGGCCACTTGCTACTTTTACTTGGCAGCTTCATGTGGGCAACATTCACTATCTGCGCAAGAGTCGCCAATTTGAATGCCTTAGTCAGCGCGGGCTTTATCTCTTTGATTTCAGCTATTACCCTCATCGCTTCAATCGGTGCTGGTCTATTACCCAGTGAGCTTAATTCAACCCATATGGCAGAGTGGCCATTCCATGAATTATCAATTCACATATTTGTTCAAGGTTTTGGGGCTGGGTTAATTGCTGCCTTTACTTATCTCTATGCAATTAACAAGTTAGGGGCTGAGCGAGCGGCTGCTTTTGGTAGTGCTACTCCTGCCATTGCAACATTGCTTGCCATTCCTCTTTTTGGTGAAACACCATCCATCTCGGCTTGGATTGCATTAAGTTTTATTAGTATGGGGAGTTTAGTTGCCAGCAATATCTTCATGAAAAATGACAACTCACTGACCTATCGTCCACCAGCGCACAAAGCAAAGACTTAAAATAATGAGAATAGACACAGAGACCTCAGCCTGAGGTAACCCTATTAAGGTCTGAGAATTTCCTTTGTCTCAATATTTTCTTTGTCTCAATAAGGTTCTCCATTACACTGGCGAGCCTTTTTTGATGTTATGAGAATGCTATGCAACGCGATTACACTTTAGATTGCTTAATCACCATGCCAAGACAAGATTTAGAAGAGTTCAGTTTAAGAATGATTAACCGTCTTGTTCCAGAAGAAGCAATGACCGAGCTTTTTACATTCGAGCAAGAAGAAGTGACAAGTGATGAGCGTATGCAGTCAGCTAAATTCGATGCCATGCTACGAATGACAGCAATTGCACTGGGTGAAGTTAATTTGGCTTTTTCTGAGTCAGATAACTCTCAACAAAATATTGAGCGTATGACGCGCCTACTTCTTTGGCATTTTTACTCAATTTCATTCAATTTAGAGCAAGCGATTGACATTGAAATACACTGTAAAAAAGTAGAAGACATATTAAAAAGTGCACCAACTGATGCTTTCGGTTGGGTAAAAGAATTGACAGAGCTACTTCATTTCTACGCGAAAGTGAATGAAGATAAGGCATAAGTAAGTCTCTAGACCAGTACTATGATTCTATTGTTCGCTAGTGACACGAAGTTGATAGCAGCACTAGGTTTTTATTGGGGCTAGGCTTTTACTAGGACTAAGCTAAAGAAACTCTAGTATAAAAAAAGCAGCTTATGACAGCTGCTTTTTTCTAATGCGGTTTTACACTAAGCATATTTACATTAAGCGTAATTGGCATCCAGTAATTCACTCACTTCAACTTTGCTCACTTCAGAGCGGGCTTCTAACCATTGAGCTACAAGAACTTGTTCTTCTTCAGTTACGCTGCGGTAGCGCTCTGTTGAACATAAAAATCCTTCAAATAATTCAAGACCACCGCCACCAAAGCAAAGATCAATACTATCGATATAATCAATGAACTCATCGATAAAGATATCATACTGGTCGAAATCCTTAATCGATGTTGTGCAGCTGATTTCGAAACCTAAAATAGCAAACTCGCCTAAATAAAGCTTTTTACGTAAACGACGGTTTTTGTTTTCAATTTTTTCTATTTTCATGTCTATATCTCTTCTAGGTTGAACTGCGAATTTATACACATTTCTTTGTCAATTCAAAGCTTTTCGTTTAGTTAGAAGCTAACCTTAACGTAAATTGATTTTTAGAAACAAAACCTTAATCAAACCTTCTATGAATTGTCACCTTTCTCCCCCACCATCGCTCACAATCACCATTAATTATTAAAATAAATAATATTTAGGAAGTCATAAGATGAGCAAGGAAACATTTGATAGAACACGATTTAACAAAAGTGCAAACAAAACATTTGAAGAAGTACTTGAAGCCCAATTATCACGCCGCAAGATTTTAAAGGGTGGCTTAGGGTTAAGTGCAATGACAGCTTTTGGGGCTTTCGGCCTAACGGGTTGCAGCACATCAAATGTTGGAGCTTCAATTGCTAGCCAGCCATCTCGTAGTTCAGCCGTTTTAAATTTTGATTCTGTTGCAGGTTCACTCACAGATGCTGTAGTTGTACCTAATGGTTATACCGCACAAGTCTTAGTGCCTTGGGGAACACCTTTAAATTCCAATTCACAACCCTGGAATCAAGACGGCTCAAACAGTGCTTACGATCAAGAAAACTCTTTAGGTATGCATCACGATGGCATGCACTTCTTCCCACTCTCTACGGATGGTAATGATGGGTTACTCGTTATCAACCATGAATATATTGACCAAAAAGCTCTTCATCCAAACGGTCCGACCTTTAATGAAGGAAAACGAACAAGTGTTGATGAAATTCGCAAAGAAATTAATGCTCATGGTGTGAGTGTGGTTCGCGTTAAGCTAGAAGATGATACTTGGGTGATGGTTGATAGTGACCCACTCAACCGACGTTACACAGGTGCTACAGTGATGGATCTTTCAGGTCCAGTAGCGCATACCTCTCTTGTAGCGACTAAATTCTCAGCTGATGGTAGCCAAGCTCGAGGTACTTTGAATAACTGTGGTAATGGGTACACGCCTTGGGGAACTTATCTTACTTGTGAAGAAAATTGGCCAGGGTATTTTGTTAACAGCGACAAACAAAATGATGCGGAAGAGCGCATTGGTATCGCTTCAGATAAAACGCGTTATGGGTGGGACACATTAGCCGGCAATACCCAGGAAAGACTTGATGAATTCGCTCGTTTTAATACTAGTCCTATTGCTAACTCCCCTTTAGATGATTACCGAAATGAAGCAAATGGTCATGGCTACATCGTTGAGATTGACCCTTACACGGCTCATTCAAGAGCTAAAAAACGTACTGCACTTGGTCGTTTCCGCCATGAAGGTTGTACATTTGGTAAGTTAACGGAAGGACAACCTGTTGTCTTTTATTCTGGGCATGATTCAAGATTCGAATATCTCTATAAGTTTGTCTCTGAAGAAAAATGGAACCCTGCGGATTCAAACCCGGCAAACCGTCTCACGACTGGCGATAAATACATGGACAAAGGGACACTGTATGTCGCTAAATTCAATGATGATAATTCAGGGCAGTGGCTACCATTAACACTTGATAGCCGCACTATTGATGGTTTGACTCTTGGAAACACTTTTAAAACTCTGGAAGAAATCATCATCAATACAGCTGGATCCGCTGATTTACTGGGTGCAACCCCAATGGATAGACCAGAATGGTGCGCTGTTGACCCAATCACAGGTACTGCTTACCTGACTTTAACGAACAACAATAAACGTAAAGAAGGCAATTCAGCGAATCCAAGAATTGATAACAAGTTTGGTCACATTATTCGCTGGGACGAAGGTACAGAACCAACACAGTTTGAATGGGATATTTTCCTATTTGGGGCACCAGAGAGTGCCAATGCGGAAACGAATCGCTCAGGTTTAACAGGCTTCAACCAATTCGCAAGCCCTGATGGATTAGCCTTTGATCCACGAGGCATTTTATGGATACAAACGGACAATGGAGCATCAGAAATCACTGGCTATACCAATGACCAAATGCTTGCCGTCGTGCCTTCTACTTTGGTTGATGAAAATGGTAACAGCGAAGTCATTAATGCATCTAACCAAACTCAACTGAAACGTTTCTTTGTCGGACCAAATGGCTGTGAAGTAACAGGCTTCACAATGAGCCCTGATTTGAAAACCATGTTTATCAACATACAACATCCCGCTAACTGGCCATCCAGCCAAGATGCCACATTAGTAACGGCTGGAAAAGTTCGACCAAGAGCTGCGACCGTGGTCATTCGTAAAAAAGATGGCGATGAAATAGCCGTTTAAACGGTATTAAAAACTTGCAAAATATCTTCTACAAATACAAAAATGGGCATAGTAATTAGCTATGCCCATTTAATTTATCAACAATATATTTAATTAAGTTCCAGCTTATTCTGGATTTGCAGCATGCCAGGCATCTAAAAGTGACTTTCCATATGTTACTTCTGTTTTCATATGCATCCAGATCAAAAAGAACGCGACAGCCAAGCAAGTAATATTGAACCAAAAAGTAACGCGTTCTCTTTTTTTTACTTCAAAAATAGCAATCTGCAGTGCGACCAATGCAAAAGGGTAACCCAACAGTAAAATCAGGAATAAGCCAAGGTAATTCGAAATCGCCATTTCATCCATCATAGCGGTCTCCTAATAAAAACAATGAATTAGGTTAAAAACTACCATAATGCATTGTTCCTATATATCACCAATTCATGAAATACGACTCATCAAGCAGAATGTCTTAACGGCTAGAATAGATTACTAAAGAAGAGCTTGATGTGATCAATAATTCGTTTGAAAAAGCTACCCTCTTCAACCGCCTCTAAAGCAACAAGTGGCTTACTGTCTATATCTTCCCCATCAACACTGTAATGCACTAATCCAAGTACTTCGCCAGCGGCAATAGGGGCTTTTAGATCTGATGTTAACTCCACCGAAGCTGATAACTTCTTACTATCTGTTCGTGGTATCGTTAAAAATGTATCATCTTCAACACCAAGCTTTACACTGTCGCCATCTCCAAACCAAACTCGCTCTTGTGCAATAACATCACCCTTAGAGTGAGGTTGGACAGTTTCAAAAAATCTGAATCCATAGCTCAATAATTGTTTGCTATCAGACTCCCTACTTTTTGCACTCGAAGCCCCCATCACTACCGCAATTAAACGCATTTCACCTTGCGTAGCAGAACTGGCTAAACTGTATCCGGCACCAGAGGTATAACCTGTTTTCATGCCATCCACATTCAAACTTCTGTCCCGTAATAAACCATTTCGATTATATTGCGTGATGCCGTTATAGCTAAATGAGCGCTCGCTATACAAATTATAGACTTCTGGTAAATCTCGGATAATAGCTTGACCCAATAGAGCAATGTCATAAGGCGTAGAGTAAAGGTTTTCAGCATCTAACCCATGCGCATTGGCAAATGAGCTATTTTCCAATTTAAGTGTCGCTGCCCATGAATTCATCAAACCAACAAACGCATCTTCAGAACCCGCTACGTGTTCTGCAATTGCAACACTCGCATCATTACCAGATTGGATAATTAAGCCGCGGTACAGATCCATCATATCGACATGAGTATTCACCTCGATAAACATTTTCGATGAGTCCGGGAATTTCTTGGCCCATGCATTTTCACTAATTCGGACTTTATCGTCTTTAGATATGCGACCGCTTTTCATTTCTTGCCCAGCAACATAACTTGTCATTAGCTTGGTTAAGCTAGCTGGGTTTAACTTCTTGTGAGCGTTATTCTCAACCAATACTTTACCAGAATTGAAATCAAGCAGGACGTAACCTTTCGCCCCAAGACTTGGAGCAGATGGAACAATAGTAGGTGCAGCATGTGCAAGACTAACACTCGCGATAGATGCTGCAGTGAGGAGTGAACATTTAACCAGTGATTTCATTGTGGTAAACCTAAATTGGCATTTGGATCAGTATAGCTAAAAGTCTGTTTTTGTAAGGGGAACTTAACCAACTTTTACGCTAATCTAACTTTCGTTACAAATTAAAAAGCGCGACCAAAATGATCGCGCTTATTTGCACCATATTTACCCGGTAAGACATATACCTAACTTATTAAGTTCCATGGAAATATAGAATTAATAACAAGTTCGGGAGCGCCCTATCATAATTTAAATTTAGCCATCTCTTGGTTCAGCTCTGTGACTTTGTCTATTACTTGATTCGTTGTGCTATCTGATGTTTGGCTAATTGTTGATACTCCATCTACTGATACCTCAACACCCGAGACCAATTCAGTCATTTGGTTTGTGGCTGCCGACTGCTGATTGGCTGCCGTAGATAGATTTAACATCTGATCGTTCAGTTTTGTAATTAAGCTGGTTGTATCTAAGAGTTTAGTTACCGCTTCCTCTGTGTGATTCGCGCCTTGCTTAGCTAAACCTTGGCTTAATTCAATCTCTTTTACGACAGATATTGTTGAAGACTGGATTGCATTTACAATGGAATTTATTTCCGTGGTCGATTCTGTTGTACGAGTTGCGAGCATTCTGACCTCATCCGCCACTACCGCAAAACCTCGCCCATATTCACCAGCACGCGCCGCTTCAATAGCGGCATTAAGCGCAAGTAAATTGGTTTGTTCCGCTAATCCTTCAATGACTTCTGTCACTCGACCAATCGCTTCACTTTCTTTACTGAGAGCCAACACCAATTGATTCGCTTTGCCGATTGTTTCATCAAGTTCAACAGCAACTTGTCGGTTATTATCTAAGGCATCAGAACCTGCGGAAAGTTCTTGTTGTGATGCAGACAAAGCAGCAACGGATTCATCTGCCAATTGCGCGGTATTACTTGCAGATTGCGCAACCTCGGTCACTTCATGACTCATTTGTGAAATATTGATTTTTTGGTTTTCAACTTGTGAGAGTGTCTCTTGGTTACACTGTAAAAGTGAAGTCATACTTGAATCCACTTCATTCGCTTTTGTCGTCACTCCAAGCACAATCTCACGTAATGAATCATTCATTTGGTTAATCGACACAGTCAATTGTGCCAACTCATCTTGACCAGCAACGACTAAACTTGGTTGAGATACATCACCTTGGGCGATGAGCTCAGCTCGTTTCGCGACACTCGATACTCGTAACCCAATACTACGACCTAGGTAGCGAGCAATGATAAAGCCAATAATTGACACCACTAATACCGCAGCCAAGAGCATTAGATTGACTTGTTCTAAATCTTGACGGATCCCTTGTCCATTTTGATCCGCTGCGTTTTGTTGATCATTTACGATCTGTTCCAAGTTATCTTCAAGTAAGCGAGCATTCGGCACAACCACTTGCGCCATATACGCATTCGCCTTATTCCACTCTGGAGACTGTCTTAGCCGGATAACTTCCTTCGCAAGCGGGAAGTACAGCTGTTGCATTTCATTAAATAAATTCCACAAACTCTTATCACTGCGAGTCATAATCTCTAGCATGGAATTAATTTCTTTTACTGATTTTTCATGCGCTTCTACAAAGTCATCATACTTAGACAAGTAATCATTATTTCCATAAATCAGAAAGTCACGCATTGCAGATAATGCATTGGCAAGAGATGTATAGCTATCCGCATACAGTTTAAAGAGTCGCTTACGATCTGCTCCAAATGGGTTCGAAGCTTCGTCATTGATCAATCCTTGCAACTGATCGAGTGCCACTTCAGCAATCGGTGCGGCTTCATTACTGAATAAATTATGAGCTGGCAAGTTTTCGTCACCATGCGAAAGCGAGCTTAATTCATCCAGTGAAATTTTAAAGTTATTCCATTGTTCAGAAACTAGTTCGAAACGTTCGGCTGGTAGCTTCGTTTCCAAAGTAGCGAGCGTATTTTCAACATCTTGTGTGATGTTCGAAAGTTGTTGTAATTGCTGTTCACCAACCAATTCATCACTGCCGAGCAGCATATAAGCACGAACAGTTGACAAACTGGCTTGAATTGACTGACCAATAGATCGGCTTGTATTCACCGTCGGTAAATCAGTATTTAATAAAGAATGGGTATGCTGCTCTACTACACCGACACTTCGATAGGTAAAACTGGCAGACACGATAAATAGTACAACAAGAAACAAAAAGCTTAATTGCAACTTACTGGATATCGAAAGCTTCATCCCTGAGCTCCTTTTACAAATTTAGGACAAGATATCACAAGTTAACAGAATGTGAACCACCTCGAATATTCAATGTGATAATACTCTTATTAATAATAGAGCAATCTATAAATAAGAGTCGTGAAACTACTATTTAAAAGGCTACCTAGCAAAGCTAGCATTCCATAAACTTCGAAAATCGTAATTTGGACAAATGTTACTTAAAAGTAACAAGCAAAAAAAAGAGCGACTTTCGTCACTCCTTTTCACTTTGCTTTATAGCTCAAACCCAATTCAACATCAGTGTTTCTCTTCTTGAAAACTGGTGTACATGGCTTTCTATGATTGCTTGCTGCCTATCTAGTTGAATTTCATCATCTGAATAACAAGTAATCATTAGTTCTGATTTCTCATCATTGTATTCAAACTTAGAAATACCAATGGGAAACTCTACAACTCCGCTTTCCTCATCCCATGTAGATTTCACTTTTCGACCAAAGTGACGACATAGTGTGCTTAAGTATTTCCCGGCGTGCGGAGAATGAATAACAACATGAGCTTTGTATTTTAGCGCATCTAATTTCAAGTCCATGTATACCGCCTAAAACTGATATGCCAATGATAACTTGTAGTTACGACCTGGCTCGTAGTCTTCAGCTAATGTCGTTCTTGAGTAACCAGTTCGGGAAGCATGCGAGATATAAAGCTCATCAAACACATTATCTATACCAAAAGTAACCGCTAGATCTTCAACACTTGATGGTCGCCACTGGGCATAAAGATTATGAACATCGTAACCTTCTTTTTCAGGCGTCCCTTCAACCACATTATCTTCGTCAAGCACGAGAATTGAAGTCCAGCCAAACTGTGTATCTAATGTTTCTGACTGATAATCAAGTGTCAGTGCAAAGCTATCGCCCATATCGGCACTTCGACCATTACCATCTAAGATTGGACCACCATTTGTTTTATCTTTATTTTCTAATTGTGAGTAAGACAGTTTCGAATGGAACAACTTGTAACCATAAGTCGCGCTGACCTCTGCCCCTTTCGTTTCCATGTCACCCAGGTTATAAATTAAGTAGCCCTGCGTCGCGCGTTGGTACTCCTCAGTAATATAATCTTCAATCGTCGTTTTGAATATGGTCAGGTTGGCACCAATATAGTGGTCACCAATTTGCTTATCAAAACGAACACCACCTTGCGTATTTTGACCTGTTTCAGCTTTAATATCCTCAGCTAGTACAGCTACATCTTGATACGCGATGAATGTTTCTAGTAGCTCTGGACCTTTGAATAATGAGCGAGTATTCACGAACAAGGTTACGTTATCAGTGGCTTCCCATTCTGAACCTAATGACCATGTAATATCGTCAAATGTCTTATTTCCCGTTGTAGCTTTACGCTCATAATCTTCAAAACGAATACCCGCCGTAACAAGTATTGATGGCGTGAGATACAATGTATCTTCAAGGAAAATCGCTCGTGAGATAGCAGTTTCGTCCATGAATTTATTGCCGCCATACTCACTGGTTGAGTTCTGATCGATGTAGTCGACCCCATACAACAAAGTGTTATCGAAGCTGCCTAAAGCCAAGTCTGACTCAAATTTAGCATTAGCCCCTAGATTTCGGTTAGTTGCCGAGTTTTCAGATAAACGGTCAGTGGGCCAGCGAACGGTGATTTTGGACTCATCACGTGTAACCTCTGTTTGGCTTGAATAGACACTCACTTTACCTCTATGTTCTTCCCCTGTTAACTCATAGGAAAGTACGAATGTATTTCTATCATATTCAGTTGGAAGTAGCAGATCTTGGCTGATGGTTTCATTAGCAGATCCTGACATATCAGGTCGTGGGCTGTAATCACCTTCATCACGGTACATGTCCGCGCTGATTTCGAAACGGTGGAGATCATTTGGCTCAAAACCTAGTTTAGCCAAGACATTGTATACGTCCCCTTCAGCTCCAAAGGTTTCAACGCCATTTCCATCTTCAAAGTTTCCTCTTGAAACCCCATGCCCATAAATCAGCGCATCAACCTTATCTGATAACATGCCATAAAGGGTAATTGAGGCTTGCTCACTCTTATTTGAAGCCGCCCCCCCATAAATCCTTACCCCAAAGTTTTCATCGTATCTCAGTAGGTCCATGGCATCTTTTGTTTCAAAATAAACACCGCCCCCTAAACCTGATTGAGCAACAGAGTTATTCCCCACTTGAATATCGGCAGACTTAATAATGTCTGGGTTAAGCGTTAAATTGCCAATGTGGTGAAACATGTTGGCATGTTGTGAAGCACCATCTAAACGAATATCTAGCTTCGTTTCTCCCATCCCGCGAATATTGATTCGTTGGTTTACAGAATGCGTACCTCCGACATCAACCCCCGGAATGTCTCTTAATAAATCCGACATATGGTCAGCTTGTTTTAACGCCATATCTTCTGCATATACTGACTCTGAGCTGCTTGATACCTTAGTGCCCCAAACCACTACTTCCTCAAACTCAGTTGATTCAGCATGCACTGCACTATTACATACAGCAGCAATTGCCATAGTCAGTAATGCTTTTTTCTTCAGAGCAAAGTTGTTCGTTTCCATGAATAGCCTTAATGCAAATGATAATAAATTGCATTTATGTTAAGTTCACTCAAGTTCAATTAATAGTTGAATGTATTATGCAAAATCGCATAAACATAATGAGGAAAATGCGTATGCCGACCGTTCATCAAGACAAACAGCGGAAAGAAACGAGGCGTGTTGCTTTAATCAAACGGGTTGAAGAAACCGAAAAGCAATTGATTGTTGGTGAAAGTAATAAAAAGCAATCACCGTTGATCGAAGGGAAGTTTGTTATTTATAACAGTGAGAACCGGTTTTCAATGCATGGCGGAAATTGCTTAGAACTTGTGGATTCGGAGGTGGTTGCAACGGCACAAGCATCAATGATCATCACTATATTACTTAGCGGCTCATTGAGTGTTTCCTATGACAACCTTAAGTTAGACTTAAATTCAGATAAATCACCCCAAGGTGCAATTGTTAATTTATCTACCCCGGCATGTTTTCGTAAAAAAATCACGCGTGGTAACCAATTATCAAAGCTCCATATCATGATTTCACCCAGTTGGATAAAACAACATAATGCATTAAATTGCACATTCCACTCATTCTCTAACATCGATCAATCACATCAGTTACTGAACGTGACTCCTGAAATTATTACTCTAGTGGAAAAGATTTTAGATCTTCCAAACAGCAGTGACTTCATTTCATCGCTTCAGAAAGAGACTTTAGCTCAGCAACTCATTTTTGACGTTTTGAAACAACTATCTCCAGAGAAATTTGCTAATTCGGAATCTGAAAAGCACCCTCTTGATGATAAAGTCAGTGCTTCAATACACTATATTGAGTCTCACTTAGATGAAGAGATTAGCTTAGATTTCTTAGCTGATAAAATGGCAATGAGTGTTTCAAACTTACAACGTAGATTCAAACAAGACCTTGGAGTCACTGTATCAAGTTATATTCGCCAGCGAAGGTTAGAAATTGCTAAAGTGCATATTGAAAGAGGGACAATGACGATAACAGAAGCCGCTTACGAGTCGGGTTACCATCACCCTTCAAACTTCTCAAATGCGTTTAAAAAATTGTTCGGGGTTTCACCAAAAGAATTAAATGAACAGCATAGTACTGCAATCCTATAGTCATAAGATTTGCTCCCCAATAATAGGTATTTACTTTGGTCTTAGTTATTCGTTTGGAGCGACCAATAAATCAATCGCAGATTGGCACGATAAAGTAATATGAGAGGTCAATACTTCGACGGCTTGGTTGATATTTCGGTCTAAAGCGAGCTGCAATAGTTCATCATGTTGAGCGTCTAATTGGTCTCGGATACTTTGATCAGGCTCTGCAATACGGCGATATTTATCCAATGCAAGGTTCAATCGTATCGAAAAGGCGATTAGGTAGTGCGACTGACTTCCAGACAATAAAATGGCGTGAAACTCTTCATGGGCCTCGCTCCACGCTTCAAGATCTTTCAACGACAAGCTTAACCGAGCCAACTTGTGGTGTGCTGCCACTAAACTTGCCTCCCACGCCACATCTCCATGCTCAAATGACAAGCGAAGCGCCTCTGTCTCAACAAGTATACGTGTGTGCTTGATATCAAGAATGTCGGAATAACTCAGCTTCGGAATTGAAAAGCCTTTATTGTTTTCTTGCTCAAGCATCCCTTGCGCGGCTAACTGGCTTAAAGCCTCTCTTAAAGGCGTTAAGCTAATATTATAAATCTCTTTCAAGTGAGAGATTTTCAGCTTTTCACCAGCAGGATATACGCCATCGGTAAGGTCTTGTTTTATTTTTTTATAAATTATCGAACTTTTAGTCTGAGACACTATTTCATTCCCTTAATCACTACTGTTGACTATTTTAACATCATATGATTAATTTGTTGAATCATTTTAAAATAATCGATTATTTTAAAAATAGACATAACAGCAAGGATGACATGAAAACACAAACAGATTTATTCAATGCCTTCTTTCGTATTGGGATTTTTGGATTTGGCGGCGGACCAACCATGATTCCACTTGTTCATAAAGAGGTCGTCGATAACTATAAATGGATGACTGATGCGGAATTCAGCAATGTATTAGCGATTGGCAACACTTTACCTGGTCCTATTGCGACAAAAATGGCAGGTTATATCGGCTATAAGGTTGCTGGAATTACTGGATGCATTAATGCCGTCATAGCGACTATAGTTCCTTTGATCATTGTGATGATCGCTGGGCTTGGTTTAATCAACGAATACCGTGATACCCCATGGGTTGCAGGCATGGCGATGGGTGTAGTTCCTATTGTTACTTGGATGATGGCAAAACTTTGTTATGACTTTTTCTTGAAAGGACATAAAGCGGTAGGCACATTGGCAACCGGATTATTATCCATAGCTTCTTTGGTGCTAATCCTTGTATTCAATGTCCATCCGGGTCTGATTGTGGCAGCGGTGCTCGCTGGCGTATTAGTCAAACCTGATAAGAAGCCTACACTTCAAACCAATGAGAAGGAGGGATAAACATGCAACTCTATATTGATATCTTCCTAGCTTTCTTTATCCCAAACATTGTGGGATATGGTGGTGGCCCTGCAATTATTCCTCTCATAGAAGCGCAAGTCGTTGGCCAATATAATTGGATGGACGCAACAGGGTTTGCAGAGGTTTTAGCACTAGGAAATGCATTACCAAGCCCTATTGCAACTAAGATGGCTGGTTACATTGGTTACGAAGTGGGTGGTGTTTGGGGGGCATTCTTAGCGGTATTTGCAACGGCTGCACCGACTATTTTAATTATGATCATCGCCATGAGTATTCTCTATAAATACAGAAATGCTCCCAAAGTAAAAGCATTGAGTGCCTGGGTTTTACCTGTGATTGCTGCGCTGATGGCAATCTTAACTTATAAGTTGGTTGTATCTGGAATGGATGCAGGTATTACCCATTTTGTTCTATTGTTTATTTTCGCCGCTGTGACTCTAGAAAAGCTCAAGATTCATCCAACATGGGTTATCTCAAGTGGATTAGTTTATGGTGCGCTCTTCCTAGGATCTTAGAGCATTGATGAATATCATCTAAAGCTCGATAAACGGCACTTTAACATGCTACCACTACCCCTATTAAATCGTTAATACACAAGATTTTATAGGGGTAAAATTTCATAGGGACCAGGTTTTATAGGACAAGGTTCTTTAGATTACATTCGCTCTAAATAAGATTTAAAAATAGAGCAACTCGATCATTTTGCCGATTTGTGCCATTCAAGGATCTGCTGGAAATATGCTTTATCGAGTAATCTAAAATGGTTGCTGGTCGACGATGTCGATACAATTCTGTCACAACGAAATGTACGAGGTGCATCTCTCAAATGATCATAAGCAACGACGTACCAAACGGGGTAATTAAGCAACAAATAATGAGGCTCGATTTCTCGGAAAGTGACATCACCATTTTCGGCGCGATAGCTTATACGAAGAGAAGTTTTCTCAAGGAAACTCAGTTGCAGCTGTTGTTGGACAGTTAAATCAGTGACCGTAACACCACCCTGCACGTCTGTTGATGCCGTCTCACCTATAAGTATTCTTGATTTTAACCCGCTCACTTTTCTACGCTTATCTGATGATAATGACGCTTCAAGCTGCCGCTTAATCGCTGCAAGATTTGTTAAAAAAAGCGGTGAGCCCATTTGCTCTGCTATCGCCATACTTATCATCAGTTCAACAGCTTCAATATAACTGAGATTCAACCGGCCAACGCCCCAATTTCGGTCTACTCGCACTCCCCCACCTCGACCACGATCAGCGTCAATAGGGATTCCTTGCTCTCTTAATAACTGAATATCTCTAGCAATTGTACGCTCACTCACACCATGGAGCGTAGCCAGCTCTTTCTGTGTACACAAGTGATCTTGCTTGAGATCAGCCGCCAGCTTTTCTAGCCGCTTAATTCGAGTATTAGTATTGGTCATTTATTTAATATGACATGAATTGGCATATTTATAAATACACTGAAAACAGTAACAGCAACTCAAGATAAGGAATTACTATGTCAGCCATTACTATTTTTGCCCCAATAACGCTCGCAGAAGGTTTTACAGAAGCCGACCTATTAGCTGCATCCGCTGATTTTCAGAAAGATTTTGTGGCTAATCATCCAGGGATATTACGCCGTGAACTCGTTCGAAAAGTAGATGGTACCTACCTAGATATCGTTAAGTTTCGTAGCCGAGAAGACATGGAAGATGTCATAGAAAAAGAACAAAGTTGCGAAGCCGCAGCGAAGTTCTTCTCAGTAATGGACCTCACCGACTATAACCCAGAAGAAGCGATGGAGACGTACACTTCATTAATCACGTACGAGTGATGAGACCGATTAATAGACTTAAAACCTAAGAAATGAAGGCAGCTAACAGTCGGTTGCCTTCATTAGATGAGAACTCTCGGAGGTACCCAAAAATGATACGATCCCCCATAGTTCCAGATGCGCCAAGGGCAATCACTAAAGGTGTACCGCTTAAGCTGTTAATTAATGATCGGTCCATTGAGTGTTTAGCTTTTAATATTTTATACGTCTATCGCCAATTTGATGTGGATGCTTTTTGCATTAGAGCGAAAACAGGCTTAGAACCACTTTCATTGATGGTAAGGGGTAAACATGTTTCTCAGGCACTGAGGGCACACTTGCCTGAAAACTATAGTAAAGCCGTGTCCATTTTAATGGACTCATTTCCCCCAGAAGAAGCTTTCAGCGAAGAATTTGGGCTTTCAGGTTTTTTCTACTTGCCACATAGTTATTTCATTTCGGAATATGGGCTTGATAAAGCAAATAATGGTGGAGAAGATCCTTTTGATAGATCGATGGATGCCATGTTTAAGCTGACGAAGCATTTCACAGCAGAGTTTGCGATCCGCCCTTTTCTCATTGCGCAGCAAGATCGAACTCTCTCGGTTCTTGAAAAACGGCTCAATGATCAATGTCCGAATATAAGACGATTATGTACAGAAGGAACTAGACCAAAACTACCATGGTGTAAAAGAATTCAATCTTTTGTCAAAGACCCACGACCAACACTTCCTTTCCTTAATGCACTGAAGGATGACGAGTCACTATTTGTCAGAAGAAGTGTCGCTAATCACCTTGGGGATATAGCAAAAGATCACCCTCAACTCGTATTCACACTATGTGAAGGCTGGCTTGAACAAGGTGCATCCACTGAAGTCAAATGGGTGATCAGGCACGCACTACGCTACCCAGCCAAAAAGAAGAACCCGCAAGCTCTTGCTTTGAGAGTTGCGGCTAAAAACTAATGTTTATTGAAGGATGCCATTTGAAGGCTTCATGCTTATGTCTTTTGGGGCAGCTTACTTAAGTAACTCTAGGCAAAAAACGCTATGTATCGTTGAGATACATAGCGCTTAATAAAATTTTGTAAATCAGATAACCAGAGGTCATTCGATCGCTAGAGTATTAATCCATTTTGATGCGTAACACATGGTATGGCTTGCTTGAGCCCTCTTCACCTTCATTCAATGCAGAGTTTAGGTGCAGAGAGTTTTGCGTCACGTACAGGTAATCATCTTGGATTGAGAAACCATCAGCCCACGACAGTAACTTGTCGTCGTGAGCAAAAGTCTTGAATCCCTCTTTTGTTACGATACTCACTGCATTCTTCTCAACATCGCCAACGTAAATGTCGCCGTTATCCGCGATGATCATGCCATCACTCGGACGCTTCTCTCTGTAAAACTCGATGCCTTGAGCAAGCTCTTGGTCAGTCAGTTTATCGTTAGCAAGCGCCCCTGCGGGTAGTCGGTAGATCGAACTGCCGTTTACAGTTCCGAAGTATAACCACTCGTTTTTCGAGTCAATCGTGATTGGATTCAACCCTAGATAAAGAGCATCTGAACTGCCATCTTCGCGTTTCGCTCCCATTAATGAGCTATCGATAACGACATCATGCTCAGGTGAAAGCAATGCTTTGTAAGACTCAAGCACACGGCGCGATTTACCCGTGTCTAAATCAACCACAACGAAGGCGGGTGCAGGTTCACCGAACAAGTTCCCAAGCGTAGTATCCGCAATGTACATCTGATTACGCTTAGTATCTAAAGCGAAATCCTGTAAGAACGAATTGCCGACAGTGACATCTTTGCTTATCTCGATACGCTTAAAGAGTGTGTTGTTTACGGTGTCCCACGCAACGATTTGTGCGGGCGCATCGGCGCTGCCCATGTCCAAAATCCAAACCACACCGTCTTCTGTGCTATCGATTCCGATAACCGAAGAAAGTCCAACCTCCCCTGTTTCAGGTCCATCAGCCCAATCTTTGGTTGGGAAAGGTTTTGTTGAACCATCCTCCATCAATTCAACAACACGGAATTTAGGTGTATCAAGAGGTTGCATCGAAAGGAAAGTGCGACCTTGTTCCGTAACAGTAATGTTGCCTGGGCGAGTGCCGTCGAGCTGAGCGACGACTTCGATGTCGGCTGCTTGTGCTGTGTTAAAGAATACAGCTGTGCTTAATGCTAGTAATGATTTTACGTTTTTCATGAGAAATCCTCTATCTACGCCTCCTTCTGGAGGCATATCATTTAATTCTGTGGTGTTTATCGTTGTCCGCAAATTGCTTCTTTGCTAGCAGTTAAACGATTTGGGTCATTTCGTTAACGGTAAAGCTTGCGACTGCGCCTTCTGTTGCTGTCATGTAATCCGTTAGGTGTTGGTTACCCATATGAGCTTGCCAGAGTTCGCGTGACACCCAGTTTTCATAGAAAGTGAAATGAGCCGGGTTTTCATTGTCTTGATGTAGGTCGTAATTGATGCAGCCTTCTTCAGCACGAGTAATATCAATCAGCTTAAGCAGCTCTGCTTTTACTAGTTCTACACTGTCTTGGTTAGCAACGATGTTTGCGACGATAGTTAATGTAGTCATGATGTGTTCCTTTTGGCTTTTTGCTTCATTGATGCAGTTTGTGACTGCAGTGCGTTGTTGGTATGAACACATAGTAGTTAGATTATTACTAACGAAAAACAGCCTTACATTTGAATTATTATCAAATATATTTTGACAATTAAGCGTATGAAGTTAGTTTGGAAGGAATAAAGTTGGATTAAGCCGCTTTGTGATTAGAAAATATTTCAATACAATGTTTAGAACATTATCAAACACGAGTAGATAATATGCTTCTGGAAGACTTACAAGTCATTTTAAAAGTGGCAGAATTTCGTAGTATTACCGCAGCAGCAACCAACCTAGACATGCGTACTGCCACCGCGAGCGCCGCGGTTAAACGGGTTGAAGCCGCACTGGGTGCTGAATTGTTTGTAAGAACCACTCGCCATTTAAGACTCTCTTCAGCAGGTGAACGTTATTTACCTGAATGCGAGCAAGCCTTAAAAATATTGGGCCAAGCAAAACTTAGCATGCAAGAAGAGCTTGGAATTGTTGATGGTGAGATCCGAATTGCACTTTCATCAGATCTAGGACGTAACCTCATTACTCCTTGGCTTGATGAATTTCTGCTTGAATACCCAAAGGCAACGCTTCGTACCAGCATCAGTGACAGTAATATCGATTTCTATCGCGATTCCGTTGATATGGCGCTGCGTTACGGCTCCCCGACTGACGCCAACATGTATGGGTTTAAAATATGCGATGTACCTAGAATATTATGTGCGACTCCTGAATACCTGGCAAAGATGAGCACCCCAAACCAACCTAGTGACTTAGCAGAACACAATAGTTTGCTTTATCAACTGCATGACATATTGCAAGATGAATGGGTGTTTAACGATGGCAAGCAAGATCATAAAGTGAAGTTAAAAGGGAATCGTGCGTCGAACGATGGCGACCTAGTTAGACGCTGGTGTATTGCAGGGAAAGGAATTGCAATCAAATCTTGCTTAGATATTTCGAGTCACTTGCTTGCCGGTGATGTTGTCAATGTTATGCCAACTTTCAAACCTACACCTACCGAATTATGGCTAGTATGTCCAAGTCGTCAATCCATCACACCAACGGTTCGCTTGCTAAGAGATTTATTCCGCGAGAAAACCGCAGAGATTCTTTCTCAACTCAAGCAGAAAGACATATTGAAGAGTTAAATGGACCAAATAAGGTAAGGTGGCTTTGGGAAAAAAGGTCAAACACAGTAAATTAGGTAAAGAAAGAACCATCAAGTTATGTAAGAGCGTATATTCAAACAATACTCCGCCAATCATGCCCTCTAAATTGACGGCTTACACAAATTTTCTATTAAACAAAATAAAACTAAGCATCAGCTTATAGGGCAGATAGTATGAGCAGACTATATTATCTTGGTCTTTAGGCTGGTTCAGGCTTTTGACCGTAAATGCCTTTGTACATAGAATAACCAATACAGTACAACACCACTTCTTCTACTTTTTCTCGGTCTTCACCTTGAATCAAGCTGATTAGCCCTTTAATACCATCACTCGAACTTACTAAATTGCGAGTATTGTAAAGAAGCTTTTGAGCGTGATGGTCTGTTGAGTAGACTTTCTTCCATGACTCTAAGAATTTTTCTGGGCTTTCATAGCAAAATAAAGGAACAATTACCTCACCCACTTTAGGTTTGATAGCCTCAATTAACTCTTCTTTATTTTTGAAATGGGTGTTGGTACTGGAACGGCTAACATTAGCTTCTTTGGCTATGTTCGTAAAAGTAAGGTGTTCAAAACCATCATTGAGTACGATACGAACCGCTGTCTCAATAATCCGTTCCTTAGTTTTGTCTGAAGTTGCTCTGTTAACTCTTGGCATATTTCCCTCTCCATAATGCCTGGTGATTATACATAAAAACGCACACTTGTCATTTTGCTTATATGACACCCCCTTAAAGCTTACTTAAAGAATTCATACTAAATTTCAATCAATTAGAATATAAAATCCATTAAGTTATGATGGGATATTTGGCTATAGCGTGAAAAATAACGTGTCAGCCCCTAGTTTTTGTACTAGTAGTTTAAGAGTAAATTTAACGAGATCAAAAATAGTATATGCTGTCTTCTATTTTTTATGTAACATGGCGCCTTACACCTAAAATGCGACAAAATAATTCACACTGTTACAGAATGAGTAAATAATATGACCAAGATTAAAATGATAAAGGCGACCCTGTCTGCGTTAACTTTTTTCCCTATTTCTTTATTGGCCAGTGATCTTTCTGTAACTAACAACATCAATGAAAAAATAACTCGCTATTCAATTGAACAGCTAGAAAACCTACCAACAGAAAAAATGACTACCGTTACTCCATGGAGAGAGCAAGAAGATGTCTATGACGGAATATACTTAAACGATTTAGTCAAAATGTCCGGCTATGATGTACAAAATATCAGCGGTATAAAAGTCACAGCTCTTAATGATTATGCAGTTGAGATACCCCAAGCATCTTTATTAGATAAGCAATATTTCGTCACTTTCAAGAGAAACGGAAAACGAATCTCAGTTCGTCAAAAAGGGCCAATTACCCTAATCTTAAACTTCACCGACAAATCTCAAGGTAACAACCTCCTGGACATTGCTTACGATCAAGTCTGGTTTGTCAGCGACTTCAAGATCATAAAATAGGAAGCAAAAGTGAGAAGAATTTTAATCATCGTTGGAATCTTATTTTCACTGTCTGTTTTCTTTGTCACTCTTAATTCCATCCATAAAGCGCAAATCGCTAAAGAAGAACAGTTCATTGGCTATATTGACGAAACAAGAGCTTCATACTGGGCTTCGTGGCGGTTCATAAAAGAAGTGTACAAGTACGAGTCCAAGGTTCTGAATGCTATGCTCATAGAGCAAGGTACTACAGAAGCTAATAGTATTGATTTTATATACGTGACCTACGATTTTCTAACCACCAGCCCACACGTTATCGAGAGCCTTAGAGTTGTCGCAAAACACGAATTAGAAGAAAGTATCAATACATTAGAAATCGTCTATTCAGAGTCAGCTGCTGATACAAAAAATAGCAAAGAGTCAAAACTGGCGACTCTTGCCGCTATCAATAACATTAAAATGAATTACGCATCCGTTGTTCGATTCCAGCTCAAGGGTGGACAGTTTGATAAATTCTTGAAAGAACGTAGAGCACTCGACAGGCGAGAAATTGTTTTCCATTACAGCGTCACTATTGCTTCCCTTTTTATGCTTTGCTCACTGGCTTTTATGGCAGTTATGTTGAAAAGAGTGAAAGAAGTTTCCAGAAAGGATGCACTGACAGGCTTATCGAATAGGAAGCACTGTAACGAGCTAATGAGTAAGCGAATTGCGGATAAAAAGAAATTGTGTTGCCTATTTATGGATATGAATGGCTTTAAGGAAGTCAATGACACCCTTGGGCACGATGCAGGAGACCAGCTATTAAAGATAATCGCAAACCGTATTTCATCAAGTGTCAAATCAGTTGATATATGTGCAAGAATTGGTGGTGATGAGTTTCTAGTCGCTATAGATGGCATTAATGAAAAAGCCGCTTCAAATATCTCTCAGCGCATAATTGATGAGGTTCACAAACCAATTGAAATAGACGGTGAAGAAGTAGAAGTTGGATTATCAATTGGCATCGCATTCAATGATGCAGTACTCATTGATATGGAGTCTCTTGTTTCAGCAGCCGACTCAGCAATGTACAGCGCAAAGAAAACCAAAATGACGACAAGAAGTTCATTCGTTCATTATCGAGCTTAGTCCTTAACCCTCATGAAGCTTTATTTTACTGCACTAATCTATTGATTGTGTGCTGTTGATAAATTCAGTTAAAATAATGGACGTCATTTATTATCTACCGAAACTATGTATAATAGCTTCGGTAGATAACTACTCTGTATATCATTAATAGCTGACTTAGCTAGCCACGTCCTATTGAGTTACTCTTGGACGTGGCTTTTTTTTGATGAGTCATATTTCAAATATTTGATAAAGAATATAGCTAACTCTGTGCCTAGTTATCTGCTCATACCCGATTAACTAAGAACAAATTATATGAAATTATTTGCATTCAAAAAATTCCACTTCTCCAGGCGAAATAGTTTCTCCATCACCTATAATCGTAGTCATAGAATATTTTAAGTAACATGACTCCTTCACTAAAGCGCCAGAATCCGTCATATTTTCAGGGGACGAGATAAACACAAATGGTTTTTCACCTGTACCTTGAAACATACCAACAGAAAAATCAGTACCAATCCCGTTTACGATGTAAGACAGTGCTTCCTCTGTTGGAACTGGATACCCATAAGAAAATTTACAATTCCCAGTACAGCCAGGGAAAACATCTTCCACATCGAAATCAAAATAGCTCAGCTTTTCATAGCCAGCAATGGCAAGTTTTCCGTAAGCTAAACTAAATGCACCTTCCATCGAGCCTTTCAAACCTTGTAAGGCTGAATTTCTTGCATCTGTCTGTAGGTTAAGAAATCGAGGCGCAGCAAGAACAGACAATATGCCTAATATGACGATTACCATCACAAGTTCTATTAGAGTAAAGCCCTTATTTACTTTCAATGTAAGTACCTATTGTTGTCTAAAAATTTAAATATGTTGCTATTGGTAGCCTGAATTTATCGATGAGATCTAATAATAACAGAAATAGTGGACGACATTCACTATTTGGCAAATAAATGTTAACCTATTGAGGTAACGTTCAATTATTTATTACCAACAAACTGATTTAGATAAGGTTTAACATGAAAAAGCGGCTTATTAAGTCAGCACTAGCCCTGTATTTCTTGCATTCAGCCACCAGTTTTGCATCCGTTAATCCACCTGAATCCAAAAGTGAAAAACAAATTTTAGAAGTCGGATTAATCAACCAAGGTCGTTATCCGTATTTTGTCAACTCTCCAAGACAAGCAAGTAATCGTGGCATCTACATCGACCTTCTCAATCAAGTGGGGAAAATGACCAACATAGAATTTAAGTACAAGTTCTTACCTCAACCAAGAATTCGTCACTTAATGAAATATCAGAAACTAGATGTAGAGCCTGGCATCGATATGGGCTGGCGAACAGAAGAACGAGAAACTGAAAACAGTGTATATACGCTCCCCTTTTATGAATCAGAAGAAGTCATTGTTTATCGAAAAACCTCACTTAGCTTCATACCAACCAAGGAATTAGACTTTGAAGCACTATCTTCATGCTCCATGTCCGGTTTTCACGACATGGATATCGCACTAAAAGACGTAGATATAACGGCAGAATCCGTTTCTTTAACAATGATGGAATTAGGGCGATGTGATTACACTTTGATGCCAAAGGTCGTGCTCAATGCAAAAGGGAAGTTGAGCGATCACTTAGATATTACGAGTACGATAAAAACCTATGATCTAAGAATAAGGCTCGCTAAAAAACATGAGCATTTTGTACCAAAAATAAACCAAGCTATTTCGACTCTTATAAGTGATGGATACATAGATAAGTTGTTTGCTTCATATATTCAAGAAGGCGAAGAGTATGACTCTATCTAAAACCATTAACCTCTCTTACGCGATAGTGATCGTTTCTATTGTTACCGCGCTTTATCTCGTTTCCCTATCTTTAGACAGTAATACAACGACTTTAAATCACAACATCAATACGGCAACTAAAACCGCGGATAAGATTTCTAAAATAACCGCCGCCATGGTTTATAACCTAGATAAGAAAAGCCTTGAATCAACAATTAAATCTATGGCAAGTGGTGATGAAGAAATCAAAGCCCTTGCCATTACGGATTCTGTCAGTGGTGACATAATTGCTAGCTACTTATTGGATGGTCAGGTTCCCAGATATGGTGCAAATGTGCCGAGCAATCTGCGGTCTTACTTCATTTATGGTTACTCAGAGATCGTTTACAACAACATGATCGTTGGTAAGGTTGAGGTATATCTTAAGGATGAGGTCTACAGTTCTCGGGACAGATTTAAAATTTGGTATCTTGCTGCCGTCTTTGGAGTAGTCATCGTTATTCTGTGGGCAGTATTCAAAGTGGTTTCACGAATATCGGAATCTAGCGATATTGATGTCGACTTTTCATCAAGTAACTTCACTAGAATGGCGGTGTTCTCTGTCACTATTTTCGTCACCATAATATTTGCTGTTGGTGCTTCTTTATCGGACTCAAATGAGAGCTATGAGACAAACAAAGCTTACAGCGAATTAAGCCAAGTTATTGTTGACTACAAAGTGAGTGTTGAAGAAAAAATGAAGGTAATGGCGTCTACTTATTATTATGTTGCCAGCACTCCTCAGTTCAAAGAGACATTTCAATCCTTGCTCGATACATCAAGCTTACCACTCACAAGTGATATTGCTGCTGAACAACAAAGAATGATTCATATATTAAAAAAGTATTCTTCTTTGCATATCGGTGAAGCCGGTTCTTTTTCTGTGATGAATACTAAAGGCGCAACCTTAGCAAGCTATGGCGATTTAGTAGGGGAAAGTACCTTCAATGCTGACATCTATACTCATTTTTTAAGCGCGCTAGAAGGTAAACCATCACTATTCCCTGTGCGTGGACGGTATGACCAAGATCTTAAACGATACCTAGGTCACCTGTATTTATTAGTGCCGATTATCAATGAGAACTTAGGCGAAATAGTTGGTGTTATCGTAACCAATATTGTGACCGATGAAATTTATTTCCCTGATAGCTATAAAAAGTACTTCCAGAATACAGGTGAAGTCATTGCTGTAGACTTAAGTGGTACTATTTTATCTCGTTGTAAAACAGGTAATTGCAAAGGTAACCTCCAAATTCCGATGCCCTCTAAGAACGGAGATTTAAGTCAGCTAATAAAAACAAAAGATCATATTGGGAATGACGTGTTTGTAGTCGCGAGTTGGCAAGATTCATTCGAAGCAGTTTTTGTTGCAAAAATGGACGTTGATGAAGTACTCGCGGATCACTATGGCTTTAGAAACAGTATTACTTTGATCATCGGAGCAATGACTGTATTTACGGTTGGCACCATCACTTTAACAATTGCAATCAGTACGAGATCAAACAGAAAGCTAACAACAGCAAACCGAAAAATCATTGAAAGACTTGGCAATGCTGCGGAGTTCAAAGATAACGACACAGGAATGCATGTGATAAGAATGAGCCATTATTCAAAAGCGATAGCAAAAAATTATGGTTGCTCAATTGAATGGTGCGAAGACTTGCTCACCGCAGCCCCAATGCATGATATAGGGAAAATAGGAATCCCAGATAAAATCCTGCACAAACCTGATAAATTAGACAAAGAAGAATGGGAAAGAATGAAGGAACACCCTGAGTTCGGTGCCAAAATAATTGGAGATCACAACAGCCCTCTTCTAAAAATGGCAAAAGATATCTCTCTAGCACACCATGAGAAATGGGATGGCTCTGGCTATCCATATGGACTATCAGGTGAAATGATTCCGCTTTCCGCTAGGATTATTGCGATTGCTGATGTCTATGACGCTTTGACTTCTACTCGACCTTACAAAAGAGCATGGACAGATCAAGAAGCGAAAGATTTAATCATATCAGAGTCCGGTTGCCATTTTGATCCAGATGTAGTTAAAGCATTCATTCTTTCGTATAACGACTTAGCTGAAATAAAAAAGCGATACATGGACGTCCAGTGTAATCCACTTTCTTAACCCTGGATTTTTAGATTAAGGTTAGTAAAACGTTTGAAGTGCAATACGCCCCGCAAGGGGCATTCAAGTATCTGCCTTGTCACCTAATCTTCATTCAAAATTGTGAATTAGATATGAAATAGACCAAACGCTAAAGATGCCTTATACATAAGCTTTTTAAAGCGAAAGGCAACTTAACTTTTTAGTATCTCGTAAGGTTATTATCGCCTGGTCCAGGTTCGGAGGATTGAGTATGCTTGCATTGATACAAGCATGACTAAAATCAGTGTGATACAAATCTGCTCGCAATAAATCTACATTGAACATTTGCGCATGACTCATATTGGCATTACGCAAATCAGAATCTTGGAAAATAGCATGGTCTAGACAAGCATTCTGGAAATTCGCGTAAGTAATATCAGCATCGCTCATATCTGCACCAGACAAGTTACTATTGCTGAAATTAGTTCTAGTCAAATTCGCTCTGCGGAGGTCGACACCTTGAAGATCAAGCTGGCTTAAATTTGCGTATCCTAAGTCGGCTCGATAACCTCCTTTGCCCTCCAACCACAACTTATGTTACTCTAAAACAGCATCCAATTCCTGTTTATTGTATGTATTCATACCCATTACTACTTAATTTTACTGTGCCACATTTCACTATCAGGACCGACAACACACTCGCCATCAATTCTCATTGATAAACGAATCAGGCAACGCCTAACAACTTCTTTGAAGTCGTCTTCTGGTAAGTATCTCACTGAATCAACTAGAGCTTTACAGTGTGGTGCAGTTTGCTCTTTTAAGGTATAGAACACCCACTTACCTTTCTTCTCGTGGTTAAGCAGCCCTGCTTTATATAACATTTTCAAATTACGAGAAACGTTGTACTGAGTTTCACCAATGATATCCATAGCTTCAGCCACTGCCATGCATTCATCTACATGCAAAAAAAGCCAAAACAATCGTAATCGGTTTGGTTCCGATAACGCTTTTAACGCATCAATATATTTTTCATCCATCATGGTGTTTACCTTTTCAACTAATAGCGCCACTCAAATCGAGTGGCGCAAAATTTCTACAGCACGTATTGGAAAATAGCACCGCCTGTAATGGCAGTCGTTAAGACTATTCCTACAAACGCTATCACTGCTTTTCTTTTAAGAACAGCTGATACTAACGCGATTTCAGGCAAACTTGCACCAGTACCGCCAATAATTAGTGCTAACGCAGCACCTAAGCCCATTCCTTTCGCTATCAATACGTTAAGCAAAGGAATTACCATCTCAATACGCAGATAGAGTGGAATACCAATAAGTGAAGCAATCACTATCGACTCAAAACTATCGCCACCAACATATTTCTCAACAAGATCAGCAGGCAAGTAAGCCGCAGAAAAACCACTTATTGCCGCGCCCAATAACACATATGGGATAATACGCTTAAATAAAGCCCATGCCCCGCCCATCGCATTACGCATTCTTGAAGCTGAGGAAGGAACACCACCGCAGGTATTCATCTTTTCAGAGCCACAGCTTTTACCTTTAGTGTCTTCAAGTTCACCATCACGTTTAATTTCGTTTCTCCAAGGAGATTTAGAAATCAAATAACCGCCAATAACCGCCGCGCTAAAAGTTATTAAGAAGTAAACCACGGTGATCTTTAAACCAAAAGCTGCGTAAACCATAGCCAGTACGATGAAGTTACATAATGGTGCTGAAATGATGAAACTCATTACCGTACCAAGTGATGCTCCCATTGATGCTATTGCCATAGTTACAGGAACAACAGCTGCGCTGCAAAATGGTGTAAGCATTCCAAAGAGAGCACCTAGTAATGTTCCCCATTTGTCATGTTTTGTGAGGGTAGCTTGGAGTTTATCTTGAGGAATATATTCTCGCATTATACCCGTCAATACAGATACAACAGCAATGATAAGGACTAAACCTTTAGCCACATAAAAAAACTCATTTAACGCAATAACTAATTTATCATCCACAATTGGAATCTCTAACAAGTGATAAGAGACGCAGACAACACTCACGCTTGCGCATTTATGCAAGTGTTTGGTCGGCATTGATATTAATCAAGCTATAAAAAGAACCCCAAGCAAGCTACATTCTCACCAAATAGCTCGTTATAGGCTTAGTTGTTCATCTATAAATAAGCACTATGACTTACTCGAGTTAAACTGATGAAAGTCTTACTAAAAACAGTTTAAAAAACCGTTCGAGTCGTCAAAAACCGGATGCATTATGAACTGCTATTTAAGCAGGCAATTGGACTAATAAAAATGCGGAAGGATGATATAAAAAGATTGACCAAGCGAACTTCGATGTCGCATATAACACAGAAGTTCTGTAGTAGTTTAATTCTTCAAACTTTGTTCAAAGCCTTGTCCCGCTATGTTCTAAGACCTGCCAGTTTTAACTCGCCTAAAAAGGCATAAAAAAATGATGTTCTCTGAAGGTGGGTCATTATGCTATTTGAATAATGAACGCATGCCTTGTTTTTCATCATAGTTCAAATCTTGTACACAGCTAGCTACCCCATCAATGGTATCCATGTATTGAAAGAAGTGCTCCGTAACAACACATGCTGAATAATGCTTGGCATACTCATCCATGTTATTCACTGATGTTTTCCCAAACTTGCTATCTAATTTTTTTATACAACTGGTAGAAATATCAGTCATGTCAGTTAAACATTGTGTTTGAGTTATGTCGAAACATGCTGAATATCCAGGCTGGTCGCAAAAAATATTAGGTCCATTTTCATGTAATTTTTCAGTCACAATATCCACTGATAGTTGATTCGGATATCTGCTCTTAGAGCATCCCATAATCGAAAGAGCTAAAACTGCTGCTATAAAGTACTTCACTTTTTATCCTAATTCTTATACTACTAAATTTCTTATTATTGAATAATGTAAGATCTTACTCAGAGGCTTTACTACACGTAAATAGTGAGTAATTCTTTCATTCTAATGAGTCCATGTACCATAAGTACAAAACTGACCTGAACTAAACTGAAATACCAAGTGTTATGAATCTGTCTTACACATTTCTATCTGATGATTACAATTTATAATTGATATGATTTCCTAATATGGATAAGCCATAACCCCAATATTGATAGATGAGTTATAAACTACAAACACGCACATTAAATATGTACGTGTTAGATCAGCTAAACTATAAACAAGCAGCAGCATTCCATGGGCCAAATTCTTGCTTGCTCGATTCATCGATCAATGTGTATTCAACACCAATACCTGCTTCACGGATTGCTTTATAGAATCCGTCATCACTAAAACATAGTTGCTCATAAAGGTCGTTCCTAGGTACTCCCCAAGCAAAACGAGAGTCGCGCCCTGCCCTTATTTCGATTTTTAATAATGTCTGTTCTTCTACAAATTCTGCGACTAAATTTTGTTCTTTACTTAGTTCATCAGCCAGCTTATTCATATTACCTTTTAAAGGGTCTGATATTTGATTAGGTATATAGACGTAATCTTTTTGGGGACCTGTACTCGCACAACCAACTAAGGACATAGCCAAAAGCATGCAAGGAAGTATTACTTTCATTTGATAACTCATTGTAATTATATAAATTACAATGATATTTCTATCGAATAAAAATACAATTTTGTAATGCGGAACATTGAAGTAGATCAGATAAACACAAAAAATAGCTATAAAAACAGCCAGTTAATGGAACGGCGCACCATTAACATTCATACAACTATTGAATTCAAACTCTAAGTACGGCACCTCTGAACATAATGACAGTAAGGTGCAATAATCATAAAGTTTGCTCCCGCTAAGAAGTAAAAAAAATGAAATATAAACACCTCACTGAGAATGAAAGGTTTATGATTTCTGCTCTAAGAATGCAAGGTGTTAGTATCGCTAGAATACCCATATCACTGAAAGCCAGTGAAGGCGATCAAAAAATTAAGCGCTTTGATCCGTTGAATATCTAGCTTCGGTGGATAGGAATTTAAAAGTTAATAGTGGCTTAGATATGTGGCAAGGTTTTAAATAATTTTTGAATGAAATGATCCAATCGATTTTTTGTCTCTCCAATTTCATTTCCATCTTTAAGTGCAGCTTGTGCAAACGCTTGCCATTGAGGGGCTGCATTATTAGGAACCATGAAGAAGATATACATAGAACCTTTTTCAGCAAGCTTTCCATCGCCATCATAAAATGGAACGCCCGTAGACAATTTTATCGCTTCGTATATTTGTTCATCACTCAGGATTGACTCTTCAGTCAAACCAAAGCCAACAATCATATCGCCAACCGCATTATTGGCTTTCAATTGAAAACCATGTGCCGATAACTCTTGTTGAATGGATTGACGAACTAAGTCTGTCACTTGAGTTTGATTGTATTTACTAGAAAGATAAGCCTTGTTTGATTTTGAGTGCCATGAATAAGTTTTGATGCCTTTCTCCATAAATGTGAAATCACCACTCGTCACAACCCCATAATCATTCACTCTTGGTTTTTCTACTGTAGTACAAGCTAATAAGCTTAATGATAAACCACCTAAAATAAGACTCTTGTACATTCCAGGTTTTAATCGTTTCAATTTCCATACATTACTTTTCAATATACTTCCCTTTAACGGTTTTTCACTTTCAATAAACATAAGCTATCCTTGCTTTTTTTCTGATATATATGAATTCTGTTTACCAACATATCCGGTAATTATTAACAGTGGAAACTTATTAAACGTTTGCGTAATCGCTAACCTTCACTTATGCCCGTTTTGGGGGTTTCATCACACATTTAGCCTTGTTATAGTTCTTATCAATTAAACATAACCATACCATTCGAGGCACGGAGCTACCTCAATAATCTCATGATGAGAAGGATTGGTACCGACAGACAATCGGCAAAATTAGAGGATCAAATAATGGAATTCAATATGGTTGAAATTTTAGGTTACGCAGCTTCAATTATGGTAGCTATCTCACTAACAATGAAAGACATCGTACGCTTACGTGTTCTTAACTTTGTTGGTTGTGGACTGTTCACAGCATACGGACTTATGATTGAAGCATGGCCGGTTGTAGTAACGAATGCATTCATTGCTTGCGTTAATGTTTACTTCCTAACCAAAATGCAAAAAGAAAAAAAAGCTGAATCAATGAAAGAAGCGAAAGCTTAGTCATTCATCACATATTATTAAAAACCGCCCTAAGTTAGGGCGGTTTTTTCGTTTAAGTACTCATAAGTTTAAGCATCAAACATTATTTACATACCATTTCACAAACTTTATTTATGAACAAGCTTCGTTAAAACAAGTTTTGCTCATGCTTTAGCTATGAACACACTTTTGTCCAACTACCATCACTTCCTGGAACAGAACTCGTCCACCAGTTAGCTTTGTAGATAACATTGTTATGTATCACTTGGTCACCAGTATTTGCATGGCTTGGGTTACCCGCCCAGTCTTTTTGCGGCAAGTCAGGGTAAGTCACAATACCAGCAGTGTCACATGTACCCGGATTTGTATTCCCATCACCAGGGTTACCACCATTACCACCTGAAATATCACCTAGTGGTAAATCTGGTTGCTCAAACTTAAACGCATAATCCACGCCGTTCACGTTTACTGCATAATTTGCAGGACCAGAAATTGGCAGGTAATAAACCATATCAAGCTCGTATACGCCACCAGCAGGCAGTTCTTTCCAAGCTGGAAGTGTGAAGGCTACTCGGTGCATGGTTCCGTCTAAGCCACCAATATTGTCTGCACGTGTATGCCCAGAAGCAATAACTTGAAGACCGCCACCAGATTGATCTTTAGCATTATCCGGAGCTGATACTGGAATATCGAATTGGAATTCAGTGCCACCAGGCAATGCTTGACCAGTGTTGTTGGTAAACGTAATTTTTGGATTGATTGGGTAGTTTTGGTCACCTACTTTAAATCCGCCAACTGATACCGAAATATCCAAAGCTTCAGTCGGTAGTACACCTGTCGCGACTTTGTTTCCGTAAGGAGTTGCTGACTTAAACTTATCGTAAATGGCTTTAGTCATGGTATTACCCATGTGGAATTCACCATTACCACTTGTACACGCTTGTTCAGTCGTATCAATTGAAGTTCGTTGGCCATTTGCATCTAGTACATAACAGTTATAGTCGCCTGCAAGCTCCCAGAACATGATGCCGCCGATTTCCTTGTCGATAACATAGTCTGCTTTAACATCGATAGACTGTTTATCTTCTGTTGAAAGGAATACGCCTTTCTCTGCATTCCATAGCCAAGGGGCAACTGCCACACTGTCGTAGTTACGAGTATACGTACCTTTAAGAACATCCGTTGGATCGTTCACAGGATCAAGTTTATACGCGTCAGCATACGATCCCCAAATACCTTTCTCTAGGTTCTTCGCATGCCACATTGGGTTTGAACCCGCGCCCATTTCATTACCTTTTGGATCGGTGTCGTGCCACATGTTATCGATACCAACCGCACCATGACCACAGTTATTCTTCTCACCTTCACCAGTACCGGCAGAACATTCGGCTTGGTTCGGAAGAGCCGCGCGGCCCCATAGACCGTTTTCGCCACCTGTCACACCTTGCCAGCCACGAGTATAGTAAGGAACACCAATATTAATACGACCAGCAGGCATTGAACCTCTGAAGTAATGGTATGCCCAGTCTGTATTTAGGTAACCAATACCGCCGTAAGCTGCCGTACCATAGACATTCCACTGTGCTAATTCAGAATCTTTACCTGTATCAAATAGCGCAGCATTGTGACCTACATGATCATTCCAAGCACCGTGCAAGTCGTAAGACATGATGTTTACATAATCGAGGTACTTAGTAACATCAAAGGTTTCCATGCCACGTAGTAAGTAACCTGATGATGGTGCTGCAATAGTTAGCATGTAGTGAGTGCCATCTTGAGCAGACGCAGCATCTAATTTTTCACGTAATACTTTCATTAATACTTGGTAAGAAGCCCACAAGTATTGACGACGTGGTTCCATGAAGTCTTTGTCGTAAGGGTTACCAGCACCAGCCATTGAGGTCGGATATTCATAATCGATATCTAAACCATCAAATTGGTATTTGCGAAGCATTTCAACGGCTGAAGTAGCAAATGTTTCAATACCTTGATGATTAATAGAGCCATCAGCATTGGTTGTCATGGTGTAGAAACCACCATCGGCTACTCGGCTGCCGTCTGTCGCAAAGTGACCACCTGTTTCAGCCCAACCACCAATTGAAATCAGTGTTTTAACACCGTGCTTCTTCTTAGCCGTTGCTAATGCGCCGAAGTGACCTTTAAATCCAAGAGCAGGATCAACTTCAATACCAGGCCATTCTTTACCAACAGCCGCATTGTTAGGATCATTTACATCACCAACATTCACTTTACCGTCGGCACCAATACTCACGAAAGCGTAGTTAATGTGCGTTAATTGTTCCCAAGGAATATCATTCACTAGGTATGCCGCTTGCGGATCATCCCCTGAGCGCCAGCTAGTAAAGTAACCAATCACACGACGTGGGTGATCAACACCCATTTTTTCACGACCTTCTTCATCGTAAATTGTACAGTAAGGAACGCTCACACCTTCGGTTTGGTAAAGTCCATCAGGGCGACAGTTATTCGCAACTGGCTCTCCAATCACTGTAAGTGCAACTGGCGTTGAATCAGCAGTGGCACCTAAATTATCCGTCACTTTCGCGTATACAGACAAAGATCCAGCAGCTGTCGCTGTAAAGTCTAACGCGTAAGGAGCAGTGGCCGCAGTACCAACTAGAGTACCCGCTACATAGAAATCAACCTTATCAACTGTGCCATCAGAATCAGAAGCAGCCGCCGTTAACGTCACAACTCCACCCACATCAACTGATGAAGCCGATACCGATAGTGAAACAACTGGCAATTCATTGACTGGAAGTGTTGAATCGATGGTTACTGATACGCTATTAACAAGGCTAGTAGCCCCTTCATTATCTAACGCGGTAACAGAAATGGTATGCGAACCAGAAGATGCGACCCAAGCCGCTTCATATGGTGCTTGCGTTGCAGTAGCTACGACTACACCGTCAACAGAAAAGCTAACCGATGCAACTGTACCGTCGCTATCTAATGCATTTGCACTGAGTAGAACCGTCTCACCTTCAGCAATGACAGCCGTTGAACTTGGAGAAGTTAATGCTACGGTTGGAATTTCATTTTCAACAACGCCACCGCCAGAACACACATCTACCACTTTCCACTGAGCATAATCACCAGAAAATTGGCTAGGATCGTTATTCTGATTCCAATAGTTAGCTTTATAAGCCGTATTATTATGAGCGACTTGATCACCACCAGTATAAACAACCGATGAATCCCATGTTTCTAACGTTGTACAGTCAACCGCTGCATAACTATTAAAAGCCATAAGACACGATGCTGTTAAGGTACTCAGTGTAAAGACCTTCTTAGCCACTCGTCCTTGATTCAAATGCATAATTGCAATTCCTTAAGTTATTGTTTCAATAGAGAAATGAAAGTGAGTAATTTCAAGTCACTTAAATTCCTTTGCAAAACAACCTTAGGCTAATAGCTAATTAACACACCTAAAAGATCTTATATTTATAAATTTACTCGCAAGAATTTGTCGTCCTTATGTAATAAGAGAGGACTTATTTTGCATCAACAACTAATTATTCATTTATTTTATTACGCTAAATAATACTGAAATAAAAGCGTAATTATGGGGAGTGAATTAGAAGGAAAAACCATTATTTACACTTAGTCATACCTAATATGCACCAACAGGAGTATTTAGATTTATGTTAGCAGGAATGGTTACTTGGTCGGCTTGAGGGTTATTAATTTATAATTACTAAATGAATTTTAAAGTGCTTAGAAGAAATGGCTATCAAGATGCAGCTAGCGACGTTGGCATGAAGTACAACCTCGGCATGCTGAACGCGATTGCTTATCTAATCGGCTTCTTTGTATCTTGCAGTATGCATTTTTTAATGCTCGACGAGCCGAAAACCAATCATCCGGTTTTGTTAGAATCAAATAGCCGTTAAAACGTTTAGTCAGCTCAAGTCGATATTCATTAATAAATTTGCTATCAAATCCAATATCAAAATATTTCAGAGCTTGCTCAATCGAAGTAAAACTCGCAATGGTTTTCTGAATTTCGTTTTGTGACATCATCTTAAGAATTTGGGGGTTAAGCAGTAAGGTTAAACCAGCCTACTTTTATATTCATTGATCAACATCCTCTCAATAATCATTAGCTCTGTTCCCGAAGCACTTATCTGAATATTAGCCTTTTAAAAATGTCAATGATGACTTAAGAGTGACTAAATTCACAACAGCTCTTGGTTTTAAAGCAAACCGTCTGGTATTGTTGCAATTAAGAACTGGTTATCTGTATTACACTATGAAAAAACTCACTATTTTAGACGGCGGAATGGGTCGTGAACTCCAAGATATTGGAGCCCCCTTTTCACAACCGTTATGGAGTGCGCAAGCACTCATTGAATCACCTGAACATGTAAGACAAGCCCATCAAAATTTTATTGATGCTGGTGCAGAAATTATTATTACCAACAGTTATGCATGCGTTCCTTTTCACTTGGGTGATGACCTATACCAAACTCAAGGCGCACAGCTTGCGCGAGATGCTGCCAGAATTGCACATGATGTCGCGGCGACTTCTGCAAATCCCGACCTTGAGGTAATTACCGATAATAACAAGCTGGATGGAAGCAATAACTCTGAGAAAAACAGAGCTTGTCACTCAAAGGTACTTGTTGCCGGTGCAATCCCTCCTCCGTTCGGTAGCTACCGACCTGATTTATTTAAAGCTGAAGAAGCAAAAACGATCATACAAACTTTAGTTAATGCACAAGAGCGTTATGTTGATATATGGATTGTCGAAACGATTTCTAGTTTAGAAGAGTTCAAAACCATTAAGTCCGTTCTTCAGCAATCTGAACTAGATGCTTATTACGCTTTTAGTTTAAGTGACGAAGCGCATGGGCATGCCGCATTAAGATCCGGTCAATGTGTAAAAACAGCCACAGAGATGGTCTGTGCTTCTGGTGCTAAAGGGATAATGTTTAATTGCTCCGTTCCTGAAGTTATGGAGAAGGCAATCATCACGGCAAAAGACGTCATTTCTCATTCAAATAGTGATATTGATATTGATATTGGCGTTTATGCGAACAACTTTATGCCGATTAAAGCAGAACACAAAGCCAATGGTACTTTACAAGCCATGAGAGAAATGACTCCCGAAGAACATTTAGTTTATGCCAAACGTTGGTATCAGCTCGGTGCAACTATTATTGGCGGGTGTTGTGGCATAGGTCCATCTCATATAAAAGCGCTGAGTGAGTGGCAACAAACCCTGTCGTTTGATGATTCTCTTTAGCCAGCTTGATGGACCTCATTAGCCGCTAGTCTCATTAAACATTAGCCTCATTAAAACATTTGCTTGATTAATTTAGCTCTAGTGACAGGTGCACTATTAACGCTTAAACAGTGCATCGCTCTGAACTTTAGAAAGGAATTCTATGTTCGAACAAGTTGTCAGTATTCTATTCCCAGTCTTTGCATTAGCAGGGGTTGGATTTGCTATTGGGTTATGGATTAAACCTGATTTTGCACCAATCAACCGCATCAATATGGATGTGTGCATACCTGCGTTGGTATTTGCTTCGTTGACGATGATGCCTCTTGATACTGAACAACTTCCTTTAATTTCTGCTTCTCTGGTAGCCCTTCTAGTCCCAGGCTTGTTGATGGTGCCCATTTGCAAAATATGGCATTTAAACTTCAAAGCTTGGGCTCCGCCCCACATGTTTCGTAATAGTGGCAACTTAGCCATTCCACTGTTTACTTACACTTTTGGAGAGTCAGCACTCGCACCAGCCGTTTTATTGTTCGTGGTGTCAGCCTGCGTGCACATTAGTCTTGGGTTAGCTCTTCTCAGTAAAGGGAACCCTATCAAGCAAATCATTTCCATGCCGATATTCATAGCTGCCGCAATAGCAATGTTCTTAAATTTGTCCGGTATTTCAGTCTGGAATCCGATTTATGAAGCAACGTCGTTACTTGGACAAGCAGCAGTACCAATTATGCTACTTTCTCTTGGTTCTCAAATGGTCAACCTAAAGCTAAGTGGATTCAAGGTTGGGCTAATCAGCACTTTGCAATCTATCGTTACTGGAGCTGTGTCGTTTGCTATTATTTATTACTTTATTCCACTCCCTCCTCTTCACTTACAGATGATGGTGCTTTTTAGCATGTTGCCACCAGCTGTCATGAATTACTTGTTTGCAGAGCGCTTTCAAGTAGAGCCGAATAATGTCGCCTCAATGGTATTATTTGGTAACTTTCTGAGTATTGTTACTTTACCTATACTGTTAATATTCGCCCTTTCGCTCTAGTTCTAGCTCAGATAGTAATCATCAGATCCAACTCAATGCTTTAAGTACAGTAAGTATATGAAGTGCAATTAGCATTCAGAAAAGAGACCCTGTCACATATTTGAATTTCGTGAGCTTAAGCACGAAGTCAACACTTTAATATGGAAAACACGACACATTACAACCTATCGTGTTGTATGTTTGGATGAGTGCTTTTAAAATAGCCAATTGCATATTAAACCGAACCCGAGACTGATTTTGAAGCAACTCCTGCTTATCGCTACATTCGTTTTTACAGCTCATTTACACGCTCAGACTTTAGAGCTGTGGAGCGCATTCAACGGTGAAGTGAATCATCAGATCGCTAAGCAATTCGAGGAAACAACAGGGTATAGAATCACAACTCGTGAGTTTGCGAATGGCAATATAAAAGCTGAATTGTTGTTAGCAAAACAAAACCGAAATTATATGCCCGACCTTATTTTCCTTCCTTCTGACTATTTAGGGCTCCATGAGTACATTGACCTAAACCCACTTCCTTCAGAATGGATTGATCACAATAAACTCGAATCAACTGCCATTAAAGGTGTTCAAGTAAATCAGCAATATATGGGCTTGCCGTTATTCTTAGGTAATCATTTGATGCTTTTTTACAACAAAAAACTGGTCAATCCACCCCTTACCTCATGGGAAGATTTTTTCTTAAATGCAGTCACTAAGCCCAACGAACAACAACTCAGCTTTCCTGCAAGAGACATGTATTTTTTTGTCGCTTTTATGGAGCTATTCTTCCAAAAAGAGCCACTTGGCGAATTAGATTTCACCAGTCAGTCAATGCTGCAATCTTTGAAGTTTTATCGCCAATTATTAAGCAAGCTCAATATTGAACTCGAATGCAATTCTGACTGTGCACGAAACAAATTTTTGAATAGCGAAGTCCCATATTTAATCGATGGTGACTGGGCATTTGAATCATTGAACGATACATTCGGCGCTCAGTTAGGCATTACAAACTTACCGACTTATGAAGGTAATGCCATGCAGTCGCTTTCCGGCAGTAAAGTCATAGCGGTAACTAAAGGGGCTTTCCAAAACCCACAGAAACGAGAATTAGTTAAACGCTTTATTCAGTCAATGCAAGATGAGGCTTTTCTAAAACGTTTAAGTCAAAAATACCAATACATTTCTTCATTCAAACAAGTAAACCAAGAGGTTTTTACTGCCAGTGATGAACTCGCATTTGCTATTTACAATGAATACCTCGTAGCGCAACCTATGCCAACCACTCTTCGCCTTTCATTTGTTTGGGAAGTCCTGTCTCGTGGGTTTTATCGTTATTTTGATGGTATGCCTGCTAAAGAGGTCACTCTTTACATGGATACTCTTGTCCATCAATTTGAATCAAAAATTGAGTCCTCGCGATGAGATTTCCCAAGTTAAGCCTTAGAAAAGTCCTTGCCTACTTTCTTATTATAGGTTCAGTAGCACCGCTCATCTTTGCCAGTAACAGTATTACAAAACGTATCGTACAAACCGATATGCAGGAAAAGGAAAAACAGATTTCCAATATCGCTGGCAGCATAGATAGTCAGCTAAAGGAAGAATTTGCACGCATTGAACACAGCTTAAGTTGGCTTTCACACGACCGCTTTAACATCCAAGCTGTTGATAATATTTTGTATTCATCGGTTATCAACCAAAACCTTGATCGCTTTAGAAACTTCTCTAATCTCATTAATAGTGTGTATATTGTAAATGCCGACTGGGAACCTTTGTACAACTTCAATGGCAGTGATTACCAATTTGAGCAAAGCCAATTATATTCTGAATTGAAGCAACAAACGGATGTCTATAAAAAGGGGCAAATGTTTCATTCGACTTTTTTTGAACCCAAAATCGCCCAACACCAAAAGAATAAAGGATCGGGGTCAGGTGTCGCTATTGCTTCCCCAATGCTGGCCTATACATTAGACCGTAATAAAAATTACCAAGCACTTGGTTATATTATTCTGTTAATTGATTTTGCTGATATTGAGCATTCTTTCTCTCATTTCCTATATGAAGAAGAATACTTTTCCATCTCTTCTTCAGACCGATTTGGTATTGTTCACCCTATTGAATCTGATAAAGACAATGAAGCGTTCAATAAACCGTTTCATTACTCTTCCACATCTCTTTTCAAACCTTTGACACTGAATCTTGAATATAGATTTTCAAATACATACCGCTTGAAAGCGATGAATGAATCACGAAAAACCCTTTCAATTATCTTCGGATTTACTCTCATAGTCAGTTTTACTATTGCTTTATTCTTTAATCGATGGATTAAAAAACAATTCACACTGATGGAAAAAACCATTGTGAGCTACGCTAAAAACGAAGATCCAAGTGGACAAAAATTCCAATTTACTGAGTTCATGAATATCACGATGATTTTACGAAAAATGAGTACAACCATTCGTAGACAATTATCAGAACTCAAAAATCAAAATGCACAATTAGCGTATTCAAAAAAAATGATTGAAGAGTCTAACCATAAATTATCTATGTTTAATCAGGAGCTAGAGGATCAAGTTCAAACACAAACGGCTCAGATATCGGAAGCTTTATTTAGAGAAGAACAACATAAAAACAACCTGGCGGCAGTCATTGAATTTGCTTCACAATATAGCGACATTCCATATAGGCTTGCACCAGTGAAGATAAAAGAACAACTCACAGTTCTTTTTCCTAATACACCATTCGATTTAGTCTTATCTTCAGAAATCGAACACGGTCTTTCATTACATTCGAGTAAAGGAGAGTGGTTAGCGTCTTTAATCTATGAAGAAACGTTAGAATTAAAAGAACAGAATTTAGTGTTTAGGTTATTTTTAAAACAGTTATCTGCTTGGTTAGAGTTACTGACAATTGCAAGAAAAGACGGGCTTTTGCCTTGCAAAAATCGCAAAGCTTTTAATGAAGATTTTAATACCATCGATTTAAGCAATATCGGTTTATTTATTATAGATATTAATGGTTTAAAGATAATTAATGACAACTATGGTCATGACCTTGGTGATGCCTTAATTCAATTATGCTGCAATACGATTCAGCAGCAACTCGCACCTGAAGACACTTTATATAGAATTGGTGGGGATGAGCTTGCAATTTTAACGAATCACCACACTTTCGCAGAGTGCAGTAACTTAGATGCACGGTTAAGCCAATCGCAAGAAGGGTTGACTCTAACTGACGGTAAAGGAAAGCAGCACTCTGCCAATTTCTCAATTGGTTGGGCGAATAATGATAAATCAGCTCATGACATACAACTTAATACCAGTGATTTATTCAAGCAAGCAGATGAGATGATGTACAAAAACAAACAATCCTTCTATAACGGAGACACTAAGCTATAGAGAATGCATCAAGCTATAGAATGTGCATCAAGTGCTTTGAAATCATATGAACTACTCGTATTCTTTCAACCATACTTTTAGGAGTGCATTCGCGCTTTGTTTCTGATTGTCGGTGAGAGGTTGAACTAATCGCTTTTGCGTTTCGACATGCTCAAGAATCATTTCATCGATCAAAGCTAGACCTTTCTCAGTCAATTCAACCGTGACACTTCTTCTATCTTCTTTACTGTGTGCTCTTGCGATTAAACCTTTACCTTCAAGTTTATCCAGACGATTTGTCATAGCGCCGGATGTCAGCATTAATGAGCCGATTAGTTCTGATGGAGTCAACAAAAACGGTTCTCCAGAACGTCGGAGTGTCGCCAACACATCAAATTCGCCTAACTTCAAATCGTAACTTTTATGAAGTTCAGCAACTGCTGTTTCCATATATTTAGCAATACGCATTACTCGTCCCATCATCGCCATGGGTTCAGTTTCAAGATCTGGTTTTTCTTTTGCCCATTGTTCTATCACTCGATCAATTGCGTCCATATAAAACAGCACCCTACTAATAAGATAAAAGACTAAAATAAAATACCAAAGTATCTTAACATGAAGATACTTTACAATCACATATTAGAGGTATAGAGTTCAACTATCGATTTATCTTTACGTTAAGATAGTTAAAATGAATATATTACTTGCCATGATCCCCGCATTTTTTTGGGGTACAACATATGCTGTAACTCAATACACACTTGAAGGCTGGTCACCGCTACTTTTAGGCGCTCTACGTGCTTTACCCGCAGGTTTATTACTTCTCATGATCAAACCTAGTTTGCCTAAAAGAGAGCAATGGCCGATCATATTCAGCTTAGGTTTAATCAACATTGCGACCTTCTTCGGGCTAATTTTCGTTATGGCTCTGACCTTACCTTCTGCAATATCCGGCGTCGGGATGATTTCAGTTCCGGTATTTGCCATGTTATTTCATTGGATTGTAAAGAAGCAACGACCGAATTTAAAACAAGCTATCGCAGGAACTGGTCTTATCGCCCTAGCATGGATGTTGTTCAACCCAAGTCAAATCAGCCTTAACCCTATTGGTCTGGGAGCAATGCTTGCGGCTATTTTGTGCATTATTATCGGCAGCAGTATTACCAAATCGCTTGGTGACCGTATGCATTGGTGGACGGTATTAACATGGCAACTCATCATGGGTGGAGTCATCCTTTCAGTCGTCACTATGATTCATGCATTTATAGACCCTCAACCTTATGTCAATTCACTCGCGAGTTTCGACAGCCGGAATTTGTTAGGCTTGCTATGGGTAATTTGCCTGAACACTGCGCTGGGCTACGGCATGTATGTGTGGTTGCTGCAAAGAATGTCGGTGGTTGATTTTACATTTGGGGGAATTGCGAATCCGATTGCTGGCATTACAGCGGGAATGGTTCTATTAGGTGAGTCATTTACTATCACGCAATACAGCCTAATGTTCGGCATGATTATGATGTCTTTACTGCCTCAAGTCATTACCTCAATCAAGCAAGCGAGAGTCCAAGCCAAAGGTTTATGAGACGAAGCTTTATGAGACTGAACTCTAAGAGAATAAGGTTTGCGAGAATGGATTTTATAATACTTGTTTTTTTGAAGATGAGCTTAAGCTTAAACAAACTCTTCTGAATGCCCGTGATTCAGAAGAGTTTGTTCAATACGAGCAGTAGAAAATCTAGTTTTGAATAAATGAAGCGACTTCTTCACTCGTCAGGTAACGCCATTGACCAACTTCAACATCTAATTCAACTTGACCAATCTTTTCTCTATGCAAAGAAGCGACACGATTTCCAGCGGCAGCAAACATACGCTTAACTTGATGAAACTTGCCTTCAGTAATCGTTAAAAGTACTTCTTTCGGTCCCACAACTTCTAAAATCGCTGGGCGAGTCAGGTGATTTTCACCTTGTAGCTTAATTCCATGCTTAAATTTTTCAGCTACATCTTCAGCAATAGGACGAGTTAACCCTACTCGATATACTTTATGGCATTGCTTAGTCGGTACTGTGATATTAAAAGACCAATGTCCATCATCCGTGATTAACACCAAGCCAGTTGTATCCGCATCTAACCTACCGGCAATATGAAGCTCTGATGAGTTATCTACGTCTACATAGTTAAAAAGTGATGGGTATGCTTCATCGACATTTGAACAAATCGTTCCCGATGGTTTATTCATCAAGATATATCGAAACGGGCGGACAATAAGAACATTTCCATTCTGAGTTACGGTATTATTTTTGTGAACTTGTTTTGATTCATCCAAACAAACCACTTCGTTTACGGCAACTTCACCTTTGTTGATGGAAATTAAGGCTTCTTCTTTTGTAAGGTCCGTGCTTTTACAGATGAACTTATCTAAACGCATCCTTGCTAGCCTCTACGTGATGCGAGAATTTCTGCAATATCCATGGTTTCACGGTACAAACTTAGATCTTGTTCTTTTGACTCAATTGCGATGATAGACATGCGATCCGCCAATTCATTACCTTCAATACCTACATGACCATTCACATGATGAATTTCGATAGATTTTTCTAGTTCTTGGTAAAGTGAAAACATCATTTTAATTAAATCTAAGTTCTTAATCTCGCCCCCTGCTTTTACCCAACCTTTCTTTTGCCACCCTGCGGCCCATTGAGTAATACATTGAATTGAATACATAGAATCGCAAAAAATTCCCACACTCAAATTTTGATTAATCTTATCTTTTGCAATTAACAAGGCTTGGTATAGCCCATTCAACTCAGCCGTGTTATTAGTGCCCATCTCTTGATAGATTCCATACCACAGTTCAGTCAATGTATTATTTTGATAAATAGCGATACCAGAACCCGCTTCACCAGGGTTTGGTTCGCTCGCCCCATCGGTAAAGATTTTCACATCTAGCGGCATGCTCTCAATTTGTGTCTGAGTGAGCTTAGGTTTCTTGGGCTTACTTGATGACTTAGGTTTACTTGTGGGAGCAGAACCATTCGCATCGCCAGCTTTATTTCCAAATGCGCTTTCAGCTTCAGCTAAGGTTGGGAAAGATTTAAACTTTGCTCCCGCAAACGCGTTTACTTGCGATTGGCACTGCGCCCAAGTATCAAAAATGCCCGTCTTACGACCTTTCCAAACTACATAATATTTTTTAGCCAAAGCTGAATCTCTTAAGTTGAGGGAATACGAGAAAGATAATAACTGTGTATTCGATAATCCTAAGGAATAATGTTACCACTATCTACTTACTTAGCGATGCCTCCTACTAAAATCAGTCGATATATTTCTCTTTATCAGATCTTTCATCTTTAACTGTTTCTTATTTGTACTGATTAACCAAAGGTTTACGAACACAAAAAGGCTCATACTGTTTTAACTCAAAAGAGTCGTTCAGTATGAGCCTTTAAAATTTGTCTAAACGTCGTAATCAGATTTCAGTCAGCTGCCTATCACTTAAAATCAATAGGCTTTACATACTGAGATTATAACGCAACACCGTTCACTGTAAGTTTTACATCAATGTTGCCACGTACCGCATTTGAATATGGGCATACTTGATGTGCCGTTTTTACAAGTTGAACTGCGTCTTCTTGATCAAGCTCTAATTCTACAGATAGGCTCACAGCCAAAGCAAAACCACCATTGTCATTAGGACCAATTGCAACAGTTGCAGTCGTTGGTGCAGCCTTAATTGCTACTTTAGTTTCACGCGCTACGTGCAAAATTGCATTTGAAAAACATGCAGAGTAACCCGCGGCAAACAGTTGCTCAGGATTTGTCGCCTCGCCTGTGCCACCCATTTCTTTTGGGTAACTCAAGTCTAAAGATAGTTTATTGTCATCTGTTGATACTTGACCATTGCGACCCGCTAAAGCTGTTGCTGATGTTGTGTAAAGTGCTTGCATGATGCGTTTTCCTTATATTTTTAATTGGTGATTAGCTAAAGAACACAAATTAAATTGCGCACAACCAATCTTTAAAACAATACTAATCGCAAACTAAATATCACACAAGTAAATTGCACACAATTAAAATGCCTATTAGATATAAAAAAGGTCACGGCTCGTTTAAAGCAATGACCTTTTTCACTTAACAATTGAATATAACCATATGATTATTATTAAATTTAACGAACAATCCAAACGTTATTGAGAAACAGTCAGTACAATTTTACCAACATGATCTTTTTTCAAAAACGTATCTTGTGCAGCTGCAACTTCCTGCAATGGGAAAGTTTGAGCCACAATTGGTTTGATCTTTTTCTCTTCAATACACTTGACTACATTTGGGAAAACTTCAGGTTCCAACACTGTACAGCCAAAGAAGCTTAAATCTTTTAAATAGAGTGTTCTTACATCTAACTCCACAAGAGGTCCTGCAATTGCACCCGAAACGGCATAACGACTGCCTGGCTTTAGGACTTGTAAAAACTGTGGCCATTGGTCACCTGCAACAAGATCAACCACAACATTAACGCTATTTTCGCCTAATGCCTCCACCAAGTTTGCATTACGAGGGATTACTTTATCCGCTCCAAGATCCAAAATTTGCTGATTCTTACTTGGACTAGTGATTGCAATAACATATGCACCGCGCGCCTTAGCAAGTTGGATAGCCGCAGAGCCAACACCACCAGAAGCACCAGAAATCAAAACCGTATCTTTTGCTGTCACGACAGATCTTGTAAGCATATTCTCGGCTGTTGAATAAGAACAAGGAAATGAAGCGAGTTCTGAATCAGTCAAATCGCTATCAATAGCAAACGCATGCTGGCTAGCAATAACGGTATATTCTGCGAATCCGCCATCGCACTCTGAACCGTAATACCAAGGGGATTCTAACTCTTTGCTATTCACTTCTCTTAAGCAAGGTTCAATTAATACCCTTTCACCAATCCGCTCTTTGCTAACGTTTGATCCAACAGCCGCGATTATTCCGCACACATCTGCCCCTTGAATACGTGGGAATTTTAAAGCTTCACCAGACCAACTTGCGTCATCACTGTCGTCACTTTTTGAATACCAGCCAATACGCGTGTTAATGTCGGTGTTGTTTACACCTGCCGCAGTAACTCGCACCAAGACATCATTTTTACTGGGTTGAGGTACTGGAATCAGCTCGTTAAAATCCAACATTTCTGGCCCGCCATGCCCTACAAGCTGCAACCCTTTCATTTCACTTGGTACGGTATTCATCATTGTTTCCTTCAAATATAGTCTTAAACACTACTTAGCTGTATTCAGTAAACGCTACTTAGGTGTATGGAGTAATTGTAATGCGACAGATTTAGCTGATATTACGGATTCTTTACCGACAATAGGCCATGCGCTCGACACCCCTTCATGCAATAGAAGTAAGGCGACCGATAAATCGGGTTGTTGGCTTTGCTCTCCGAGTAAAAGCTGGACTTCTTTTTTGTGTTCTTTTACCGCTAAATTAATAAGTTCATTATCTGGAAAAGCCGAAATAGCATTCATAGACAAGCACCCATGAGGAGCAAACTGTTCCATCCACATTTCAAGCTGATCAAATATAAAAAAGATGGCTTCTTTACCTTGCTCGGGAGCATTGTCTCGTAACAGTTGTAGGTAACGTTGATGCCTGAACTCTAATGCACCTACGATCATCGCTTCTTTAGATGGAAAATATTTATACAGCGTTCGAAGGCTGACATTACAGGCTGTTTTAAGCTGTGCCACGCTAGGTTCTGCAAAGCCCCATTGGCTAAATGCTTCCTCTAGACTGGCTGCAAGTTGTTCTCTAAGCATAACGTTCCTTAATATCTAACCTTTGTGGTTCACCACTCGCTGGTAGAACAAGTATTCTACACGCATGGTAGAATACTTGTTCTACTTATGTCAAATGGACGTACACATTCAATATTTAGAGACTAGGCGTTATTCAGGGGTTAAGCGTTAGAAACAGATGTATTTCCAAGAGGGGTTTAGGAGAGCAATAAGATAGTGAGGTAACTCTGTTAAGGTATAAAAAGTGGTAGTTTTTCATTCAAAAACACATTTGCACTATTGTATGACATATATCACAGTAAAATGGTATCGAGTGATTATAAAATTAACATCCCCCAAGCAAACGATTACGGTAACAATGAACGCAACCACTACTTTGATTTATGACACGTTAAAAGGGCTTTCTGTTCATGCTCCTGAACAACATGCCCAAATCCGCCAAGCTTTATATGAGCAATTAAGCCTACCATTTAATAAACAACTAACTCTGTACGCTAGCGTATTGGGTCCATTTAGTTCAGGTAAGTTATCAGGCGGAGAAAGTATAGATAAAGCAGTAAGTTTGGCACTTGAAGTATTACAACAGCCAAGTAAGTAGTTTGCGTATGGAAAATATCTTTACCTCCCCCAAAGGTATTTCTGAAAATAACTACACTGCCTATTCTGTAAAAACAAAAAGCCCAGCATCTCTGCTGGGCTTTTTATGAAGACTTTAAAACTACTTTGTAATAAAGATTTGTTCTGTTTCTAGCGATGTCATTGCACGTACTTGACGCCAAATGTAATAGAAAATCCCCAACATCATCAACATACTCGGAATGGCAATTGCAGGGTAACTATAAAGAGTCAACTTACCAAGTTCTTCATTAAAAGCAGCAGTACCTGATGGGCTGGTGACAATCCAAGTCGCAAGGAAATAGTTCATTGCTGAAGAGAAAGCAAAAGTACTGGCAAATAGATAATTTGATGTCATTAAGCAGCGTTCAAAACGTTCCGTTGAACCTGACTGTCTCAATTTTTCCTGGATAAGAGAAATATTTAGAAGAGCTGGTGTAAAGATAACTTTCTGAATAAATGGGTAACGAGTGAAGGTAGACCCCAGAACCGCTAAACCAATCAAGCCAGGAATTAATGCTTCTTTCAATGCAAGCCAGCGAGTATCTAACTCGAATAAACCAATTCCGCCCGTCAGTAACACGCTAACAAAACCAAGAGCCGCAATAAAATTAAACTTCTTGTTTTTGATTAACTCCATACCACCATAAGCAATCGGAAATGCTAATGCGACGATAAGAGCTAAACCCGTACCTAGGTGCTCATCACCACTGAACTTCATTAGGATAAATGAAGGTAGAAAAACGTTAAAAAGAATCTCGAACAATGGGTTCGATTTTTTGTTACTAGTATTATTCATAATTCCAAGTACATTATTTTGTAGGGGTATTTTCTGGGATTGTTCTTTGCCCAGCCCAATATGTAAAGCCTTATGCCTTCATGCAATGTAACAGCATGTGACATACAAGTCATAGAGCATGTCATCTAGTCGCATAGTATAAAGTGAAATCAAATAATTGCGATAGCTAGACGATGGGCTGTTTGGTCAGTGGAACTAATTCGCTGCTGTTAGCGTTAATCAAAAAGGCGTTCGACTTTAGGTATTGCCTCAGACTGGCATCGCAGTCGCTACGCTAATAAAGTGCAAAATCCGTGTCTAAATTATAGCTTCTTGTCGTGGGCTGCTGCTGCCCATCAGTTAGCCTTTTCACTTCAGAATAAGTGAATTCTCGAAGTTCGGATGTTTGAATAATTCCATCGTTATTTAAGTCTGCAGCTTGATCAGATAGCCCTTTTATAACGGCAGAAGTAAACACTCCATTACCAATATTGCTTTTTTCAAGAGCAAATTCGTAACCTCCTGAAGCACTAATGACAACCGCTCCCGTTGATGCTCGTAAATCCACAAATGCCGTTTGTAGCTTTTGGTATGACTGGTTCAATCCGTCCTGCTGGGTTGGCTTTCTAGCCTTCACTTTAAAACCTCGACTGACAACCCCTTCTGCAAGCTTTGAAGTGTTGCTAGAAGCAAATGCGTTCACCTCACCAGAATGGCATGTATCCAGCATCAATAACTTGTAACGAGATGGAGAAGCATCAATAACATCACTAATAGTCTGATAACTTATCCCCCTAACCTCTGGATTATCAGGGGTAACATCATGTGCTGCAAAATAGTACTTTTCCTGTTTATCTAGAAATCCATGACCAGCGAAGAAAACCACTAAGCGGTCATCTGCTTTCGCCTGACTCACAAATTGTTTGACTTGTTCCATTGATTCACGAGTTACGTTTTCATCGTGAAGTGACAAATTGTTTACTTTGTTGAAAGCTTGGCTGTTTTGGAATAGTGACAGCATGTCTTCTGCATCTTTGCGTGCATAGTCTAAATTAAGTTCTTGATGCTGATATTTAGAAACACCGACACTTACTATATAGAGGTCAGGTTTACGTTTTATTTGAGACCGGAAATAGCTTACTGTTTGGCTTCTTGTTTTATTACCCGCTTCATCCTCGGCAAAAAGGCGTATCGTATTCAATCCTGAAGAGAGTTCAATGTGTAGACTTCCTAACGCTCCTGAAATGGGTTGCCCTTTTGAACCAAATACAGGCGTTTCATTGACTAGAACGTGTAATTGCCCATTAAAGTCTTCTGACATCGTCCACTCTAATGTCACATCATCTTGTTGTTTAAAACTTGCCTCACCTGTAACTGTAAATTGAAAGTCTTTAGTGTCTTTAAAATTCAATTCAGGTTTAAAACCGGGACTTCTGTTTTGACGAGCTTTCACTATACTCCGCCACATTTTGATTTGGCTTTTATCTGAATAGCCCAAGCGTTCTAAAATAATATCAGGTCGATTAAGCCAAAGATCATAGCGACGGTAATCAAATAGCTGTTTTTTATTGACGAAACTTGCCCTGTGAATGCCTTTGGGAGTTCCCCAATAGTAACCTTCTGGAGTACTCAATACGATTTCGCCGGAACTATCAACGACCATTGTCAGCGCAAGCTTACCCTGCCTATTTGCAATATCATGTTCAAGTAAAGGGAAGGATGTAGACATCCTCTGATGAATGGGTAACAACCCAACTCTATCGGATCGCCAGAACTTAATTTCTCCCATCGCCGATGCAGATACTATCAAGTTGTTATCGAGTTCAAGCATCGCGGTTACTTGTCCGTTGTGGGCGCGAAAACTTTCTGTAATGGTCCCAGACGCCATATTTCTTACTGTAATCGAGCCTTTTTCGTCCCCTAACCAAAGCTGTTTGTTATCAGTGACCAGTTGAGCGGTAGTCGTTCCCCAATTTGCTTCAAAGGTATCGACCTTCTCCCCTTTTGCATTAAATCGGCTAATCAACGGAATCGAGGCATTATAGAAGTCACCCATTTCAATCAAACCAGTCGCGATGAAGCCGTCTTCAATTCCGTTACTGATTAATGCTGAATATGGCGCATTTACATAGCCAACTTTCAGCTCTTTTGCGTGATTAGGCAAAAGTAACCGCCCTCCAGCGGCTCGTACAACGTAATCCGTCCCATTTTTATTCAGGGAAACAACCTCATACACGGCTTCGCTAAACTGATGCACTAAGTGCTCCATACCATCCAGTAAAGAGTATTTATATAATGCATTATCATCACTTAAATACAGGAGACCATTTTTAATCCAATGCAAATCGACTATTTTTCTGGGTAAATGGACTGGTGGAAAGTTGCCTTCCATACTAATGAGCAGGTTCACTGCCTGTGATCGAATCAGCATGACGTCATTGTCTATTGAAATCTCGTTTGCAATAAATTGCAATTTTTCACTGATCACTTCCAGAGTGTCTAAGTTGACCTCTTTTATTTCAGTTTTACCGGCAAGATAATCATGACTGACTAAGTAAAGCGATGAACCATAATGAAAAATATCGGCAATGGGATCGACCTGAGAGTGAATTTGGTCTAGCACGATCCCCTCATCTTTATCGATCAGCTCAATCACTGGTTCAAAATTATTGCCTATGATTTTTTCACCACCAGCAAAAAGTATTTTTTTATCATCATCGAGTGCTTGAGCTTTATTTTCTACCAAAGACCATGGCGATTCGTAACCAAACTCCCACTCACCTTGATAGTTATATTGACCATTCCGGCTGATTAGCAAATCATGATCACGACTAAAACTGAGGCGTTTTGTGTTGATTTCAATTATCGATTTTTGCTCATAGTCCAGTAATCCGCATCGTTCATATTCTGAAGAACAATAAATGGCTTTAGGTAAACTAGGATGAAGTTCCAGATAGTCTAATCTAGGGTTTGATTGTGAGTCGCCAGTGAACAGCTGCCCTAATGTTATAGCTTCTTGCTCTATCTCAAACGTTACATCAGGTTTCGAGCACCATGATTGAGTAAAATCCCGGCCGCCCTTACAGCTTTCGTGACTAACGTTCAATTTGTATAAACTGGTGTGCCCATCATCAGAAACCACAAGAACTCGACCATCATTTCTCGCCGTTAATTGACTCGCGGTTTTTTTAAGTTCTAGCAGCGTCTGTTTAGAGTTATAACCAGAGTTAAAGAGTTCAATTTCGTCTTTTTCATTAAGGGTTAATGTGTAATGACCAAATGAAGTTGCCGATTTAATTCCCCTTTCAAGATCGAAATCAACAACCTGTCCAAATGGTCTAAACTTATCTGAAATGGATACATAGTTTTCAATAAACCGGTCATCGCTAACCACGGAAAGCGTACTGCCTTCAGCGTCGAACTTAAGCTGATCACCACTGGCAGGGCTTGAATAGAGCGTTTTACGTTGAGTTAAATCCCAAAAAGTGAGCCAGTTTGAGCTATTGCTGTCTCTCCCTTTACTTAAATATGCGAGTAAGTTGGTTTCTGGAATAAATTGAATTGCGGTGACTTCTCCCTGAGGGTGAACATTAAGTACTGGTTCAGGTGAAAATTCACTGATTGAGCGATTCCCATAAGAGTAACTTAACCTTTCAACAATAAACCCGCTTACCCAGTTTGGTTCTTGAACCAGCTTAAGGTCGCAGGAAAAGGTAATGTCCGTAATTCTTCCATCATCTTTCAAAACAGTAAGTTGATAGCGACATGGCGTTAATGTTTCTTTACCTTTAAAGGTTTCAATATCGATGACAAATTCCGCAACTGGCTTGCCCCACTTTTCAGTCACATCGGCTAACCTAACCGTGGATTTCCCTCCTAGACCTCGAGTATATTTTTCATCCACAGGGTAAGTTTTATCCCGTGTGTAGCTGTGACTAGATATGATTGTCGACATTACGTCATAAAAATTACCAGCATTTACCGCTTTAATGAAATGTTGTCTATCATCATCGGTGTAGCCATCATAGATTTCATCACCAGGGTCTTCTTCAATAAGCTGCCAATGGTTATCTTGCAGTAATGCTACTGCTGAAGAGCCCATCAAACGACGGTTTTCATAACTCATATTTAGATATTGACCACTGCCTTTGAAATTTTCTAAATAGTTAACCTTCCAACGTTGCTGCTCATTTGTTTGTGGCTTTTGACGTAGCACAAAACGAACGAACCCTTCCTCTCGGACATCATGATATCGCTTATGGCTGCCATCGCGTTCTCTTAATGTCGTCTTTCGACTGTGCATGGTTAGCATGGAATCTCCAACTTCTAGTTGGAAATGTGGAATGGTGATGGTTTGTTCAGAAAATGCAGGAAAGGATGAAAGGAATAACAGGCTGTACATTAATGCTTTATACGTAATCTCTTTATATACTAATTTCTTAAACACAAGCCCCTTAAATACAAACTCATTAAGTGTAAACTCTTTGCACATCAGAACCTTACTCAACAACGGTTCATGCATTAGAGCTTTATAATGAATAGTAAATCTATGTTTCAACATTCCGTATCGATTCATCTTTATCACGTATCCTTACGCTAACGATTACTGTTTAGTTACTGCTAGACAAGTAAACTGATTATCGTCTTCACCACGCATACCAAAATTTTTGTAATCCTTGGCTTTTACTGTACTGGTTTCCTGACAAGCTAATTGCAATGCTTCTTCATTCAAGCGAACGGAGGTTCGAGGAACCCACACCATGCCAACTCTCCTTATATTAACCAAGAGCAGATTCCCTTTTTCGTCTTTTACAATAAGCGGCGGTTGTGGCAGTTTCTTTGCTGATTTTAACGACCACTCACCTTCTAAATTTTTGAATTCAATAACAGGTTCCAGCCATTCTTCAATCATTACCGATGAGTTTGCAGAGAATGATGCTAAAAGAGTCAGGATGAAACAAGGTAGAAACTTGATTGTACGTCTTAATGTAATCATTAACGGTTTTCCTCAAATTCTTCCCCATAATGGCTATCGAGCCGGTCAAGTAGTTCATTACCGACCCAACCTAGAGCCAAAATAGCCAACCAACTGGATGGCGCATAATTAAACCAACCGAAAACGACGGTTAAAACAAGAATGACGAAGACACTGCTCATCAGCCATAGCCTTGTATGTAACCATTGCAATACCGTTGACGTTTCCGCGAATGTTTTAATGACGACTAATAAGGTGATATACACAAGCCAAATCATGAAGTTGATATGGTCAACATTGTCATCTTCTTTTGTATACGAATGACCAAAGGTAATCAGGTTATCAAGCGCCATTGCGTGGAAAAAAACGCCTGGTAAAGCACCATGAACAGGAGAAACTACATAGTCATGTATCCCTTCTATTTGTCCCCCAACTAATACAATTGAATCTTGTACTATTCTCCTAGCTTGCTCTCGTTCTTGAAGGTTAGTTGAACGGACCATTGTCATTAACTCATCAGCATAGAGCACCCTTTGCGGCGGGCAGAGTTGTAAGTAAACTTCTTTAGTCAACCAAGGCACAATGTTATGTACGACGGAAGAGACAACTCGAGTCGATACATCCATTAATGTGCCACGCTCACGGCACTGAGTATTTCTATGTGGCAGAAGAACTTCCGCCGCATTCGAGTTCCAACGGACACTCATCGCGGAGGCACCTTTATCTGAAATAGGTAAGCATTTTTTTTCACGACAATATGCATCATAAAGGGCAGTCGCTGTTGTGGGTATTCCATCACCCACATATAGCGGGTATAAATCCCCTTCCCCTTCCCAACCGTTAACAGCTAACTGTGCAAACGAAGAAATGTCCGCTTTAATGCGTTCATCCATATTGGAATTGTCGGTACCTTTTGCAAAGTACAGCGGTACGTTCGTTTCCGTTTTGATTGCTTGTATTTTTTTTAAAGCTCGATCATAACTTGGATCTAGAGAGCGTTTTTTCATCCACATAACATCATAAAAAACGGCAAGTGGCTGGTTAACCATGATTGTTGAAAGTAAATTGACCTGATCGCTGTATGATAGCGGCCAATCATTTGACTCCCATAAGTAGGGGTAAAGATTATCAATGGCTCTATCGTTAAAAAGGATGACTAAAATTCCAGGCTCACTTTCAGATGCATCATATTGACCAGAAACAACACGATAAATTGCTTTTTCTGCGGCACGTTCACTCGCACTGCCCAAACCATATGGGTCTCCATAGATAAGCCATGCCCCCATCAGAGCCAAAAACAGCCACTGCATAGAAAAAGCAAATCGACGGTAAAGTTTATTAATCCAAACATTAAACCTGGTGTGCCACTTATTCACGGTTGAACCTTCCCATTTCTACTTTTTATCTTTATTTTTTATTCTTACTTCTTACTTCTTACTTCTTACTTCTTACTTCTTAGCGAGTCTGCAAGCGAATGACACTGATGGCAGCTTTGTCGGATGACTTTTCTCGTTTTTTGAACGCTCTTTGCTGAGGGAGATCACCCAGAGCTTGTGCAAATAAGTCTTCAGTACTTCCCAAAGAGCGGGACTTTGTCTGTACTCGTTTTTCAAATGAACCGCTCTCTAAAGGTTCTTGCTGTAAATGCGCTAAGGAAACAGTCGGCGCTTCTCTACTTGCTGGAACCGCAATGACAATGAATTGTTCCTCTCCTGTCGTCTCTTCACTACTTACCACACCTTCGAATTCAGCAAATTCACCAGCAAACAATCGGCCACTGTAACCAGGTTCAGGAAATACCTGTGTGATGCCCAAGCCACTGTCGATAAACATAACAATTAGATCAACGGGTTTACGAGTTTGGTTAACAAAGCTCATTTGTAGCTCATCCCCATCACCAGCAACCACCACGTTATCAAGTTCGACTGGATCCTCATTAAGATACACTTCAGATAAGATGCTGGATTTCCCCGTCAACTTTGCCGATAAACGTTTCAAATTATGCGCACGAACCAAGCGAATTAATCCATTATTCAGGACATCTGAAGGGGTACTGTCTGAAATTGGTAATGAAAGGTAGCTTTCTTGTGACTCTGGATTAGAAACCTGACACGCTTTTTCTTTAGTACTATCTAGCTCACAAGGGAGTTCAATATTCGCTAGAGTGAAAAAATAGACTCTATCTTCAGCCACATAAACTGAAACATCTGCGCTTTTATCTTCCTCAACCCATTCGATGGTTCTATTCAAAAAATCGTTTGTCTTTAGATGGCTGGACAAAGCACTCTGCCATGCTTCATTCGGGCTTTCTTGCCATTTAAACGTTATTGCAGATGGATAAGCAGGGCTTTGTAGCTGTGCAAAGACGCGTTTTTTATTGACCTCTCCACTACGTAATATCGCTTCGCTGGTTGCCAAATCACTCTTAGTTATTTCCATAACCGCTAATGGCTCTTGAGAAGATACATCAGCAAACACTTCTACAATTGCGCCTTTTTCGAGACCATTAATTTGACCAGCTTGAATAAAATACTGCCCTTTCGCTTTCTTCATGGGGTAACGAACATGCACTTCGCCAGAGCGGTGAAAAATTGGCGTATCTAGCTCTTTCCCTTCGAACAATGGTGTAGTGCGATACCAAGGAAAACCGTTGTAAGCCGATAAAACACTTTGGGCAAGCTGCCTGTAGCTCAGGTTGGGGTTTTGGCTGATTAGGGAGGTTAAGGTGTAAGTGAACAGACCTTGAGGTGATTTAGACTCGCCAAATGACAAGTCCATTTCTGGCGCTTCTTCATTACTTTGTGCGGCTCCAAAGCTGATCAATGCACCCGCATTAGTCGTAAGAGTCACTGGAGAAAGATTAAAATCATTGCCGACTCTTGTAATACTTTGTTTTTCAGTTGGTCCACTGCCTTTTAACTGGTCGAGGCTCACATTTCTTGACCTAACACTCTGACCAGTAATACTTCTAGTCATAGTCCCTGAGTGACACGAGTCAAAGACAACCCAAACATTCGCCCCTTTGTTACGAAGCCTAGTCGTTAAGATATTGATTTCATCATCAGTGATACTGTTAGGCACTTCTCCTCGTTCCTTCGACCAACTCGCCACATCTCTTGGTAAAAAAATCTCGTCAAGCCCGTCTATTGCATCAGTACTATCTTGTAAATCTTTTACTGGCTGCTGGCTTCCATGCCCAGAAAAGTGTAAATAAACAAAGTCTCCTGCCGACAGATCTTTCTCAATAGCAAAAATCGCATCAATGATATTTTGCTTGGTTGGTAACATAGAACCTTCGACACCATCAGCTAGCAGTTCAATATTACCCTCCACCATACCTTGTTGAAGGAGCATAGTTTGCACTCTTAGTGCATCATACTTTGGTCCATTCAGAGATAAACTAGGCTCTAAGTTAGGATATTCAGACACTCCCACAACCAAAGCATGATTTGTTGCCGCGAATATCATTTGTGAAAACAGCGCGATAAAGATAATGAACAACGGACGCATATAACTCCCCTTTTAAGCCTTTCTGAAGCCAGTCAAAGTCCATGCTGACTGCATTGCTTCTATTAAGTGACTAATTTTAATTATCTAGCTCTTTTTAGAACTCAATATCAGTATAGTCATAGTGTAGATCGTCATTTACTATAATTATGAAAACACATCATTCATCACGACCGTTGTGCTCCCCTTATTAAAGGAATGACTTATTATGCGTATTACGACATGGACAGGTTTTCGCTCTAATCGGCTAAGATCAAGCCTAGGGCGAAAGCTAAAGCTCAAACTACCGCACGTTGTTATTCCTATTCTTTTATTGCCAAGTATTGCTTTCGCTTCTGTTTTAGCTTTAGTTTTAGCTTCGGCTTCGGCTTCGGCTTCGGCTTCGGCAGACTGTCCTCAAAGCCATGACTTTTTACAACCTTTGTTCGGGTCTCATCAATTAAAGCCCATGACCATTACCAGCTCCGAAAGCCCGTTCATATCAAACAATAATAATCGTAGTCATCCAATGTTATGGATAACAAAGCATACAGAAGGTATTTTTAAAATTGATAAACAGGGAAGTCAGCCATTCACGGTCATCGCAATTGAGTGTAAGCAATTAACTGATTCGTTAATGATTGCGCTAAATTCAAGCCGCGCCCTGGTTGGCTCTTTAATAGCTCTTTCCCCTAAAACCCATTATGTAAATGATCTTGGACTCTCATTTGACCAAATTGCTCAAATACACCACACCGCCTTTGAATCCGCTCAAAAAGCTCAACCAGATGAGTTGTATGAAACGGTAGGTGAACTTGCTCATCATTTAGAAATATCCCCAAAATTCACGTCTCGTAGTATTAATGACAGTGAGTTTCACATTCAAACTGTCTTCTACGCCACCACTCGTCAGCCAGAACTCGCTAATGAAAATATGTATTACAATGGCAAGCGTGACCTAGATAAGCCGTTACGCGTCGGCAAAGCAAATGTGTCCATTCCTAGAAATCACAAGAAAGGTGAAATTGAGCAGCCATTCCTCACGCTTAAATGGCTTAAGCAAGCTGACTCTCATATTCTTATTCAAGACATTACCGAATATAGCCCAGACCAATTTTGGTCTGAACTCCCTGTCGAACTTGCAACTGGTGATTGGGAAAAGAGCATTATTGTCTACATACATGGTTATAACGTTGCCTTTCAGTCTGCAATAAAGCGAACCGCTCAAATGGCGTATGATTTCAATTTTTCTGGCGTCCCTATCTTATTTTCATGGCCTTCGAATGCATCGCTTCTCGACTACGCATCAGACAGGGAAGATGCAATGTGGAGTGCCACCCACTTTGCTCAATTTATGACAGAACTAAAATCTAAACACGGTGATGCAAACATTCATATTGTTGCTCACAGCATGGGTAATCAAGTGCTTCTAAATGGTTTGAATGAACTGGCTTTGCAATCGGTGCAGGGCTCAACAATAAAACCGTCGATTTTTAAGAGTGTCATTCTTGCAGCGCCTGATGTTGATAGTGAGTGGTTCACGCACCAGATAGCCCCAAGAATTATGTCATTGGCTGATAACTGGGCGATTTACACTTCTGAAAATGATGGTGCCCTACTTGCTTCTGAGAAAGTCAATCAAGTTCAACGATTGGGAATGCCTGTTAGCCTTGTTGACGGCATTGATATCATTGACACGAGCGAATTAAATGCCGCGCCTTGGAGCATACCTGAGTCACACTCTTACTATGCAAATAAGCTACCAGTCATTGAAGATCTAGTTTCTCATTTACGCGGAATCCCCCCAGAAGAAAGAGAGCTGCTGCTTATAGAAAATCAAGCGGGTCACTTTTGGATGCTCGTTGATAACGAAGCACAATAAGCATAGATAGAAGGGAAAATTGATATTTGGATAATTAGTTAATTAGTTAATTAGTTAACATAAGTCAAAATAGAATATGGACGCAATACGCCCAAAGTACTCACAGAATCTGATTTTCACCCACCAACACAACCAAAGTTGGTGGGGTTAAGCTACTCTAGTTAGTCAAGATGTCGTACACGTTGTAAACATTGCCACGGTTCTTTATTTTGATTTCAAACTCACCAGTCCATGCCGGTACCCAGCTGCAATACATTTTGTCTGAGTAATCATCATCCTTGCAGATGCTATTGCCTCTCTCATCATAAACATACACATCTAGATCGGTATCACCGTCACCAATTATCATTAATTCAGCGAGTCGGTCTCCTCTATAACGAATATAATAAGTATCTGTCGCTCCCGCTTCGACTCTGTCAGTAGAAATCGCAGGGCCGCTTGTTCTACCTCTCGTCTTAACACTCTCAATTTCTGAGATCATTGCTAAGTAAGATTCATTATCCCCAGAATACTCTTTGGCATAATCAAGCAAGCTATCAAAATCAACGGTCATATCCGTAGTTTTTTTAGATTCGACACCGCCTTCAGACTCTTTAGTTCGCTCCATTTCCTTAGTCGGTGTCATTGCATATATTTTCGCGGCAGTCATGAGTATCAATGGATCTTTTTGTTCAAAACCTACATCCGCTAATTGTTGGACAAGAGACAAGTTTGCAATGTGCGGATCTTTAGCAGCTTTTGCTTCTTGATTCACATTCATATCCGCGGCTGTAACCATGCAGGCATAGCTTGAGGCGATAAGTATGCTAAGCGCTTTCAATTTCATATAGAGGTCCTTCCCTAATTAATAGGTGCTTCGATAGAAAAAATCGATAGATAACTTCGGTGATGTCTATTTAATAATGAATCACTTTGAATAATTCAGTGAGTGAAGCATCACACTTTTGCTTAATAATTAACCGAATTTATACTAGGGCTTACCAAACACAGCGAAACTCGACCAAGCGGCAGGGTCTGCAAGATCTCCCTGCTTGGCTATCATCGCTCTTTGCGCTTTAGCTAACGCGACAAATTTATTTTGATTAGGCGTTTTCAGTTCATTATAAAAAATGCGCATTAACTCTGATGTTGCGGCGTCATTCACTTGCCAATAACTCGCCACCACCGTAGGCACTTTAGCGTGGGCAAATGCTCTTGCCATAGACGCATATTCTAAGCCTTTTATCCCAATTCCCGATTCACAAGCAGACAACACAACAAGGTCAGTTTCTTGCAGGTCCATCATTGATATATCAATAACACCGAGACGTTGATTATTAGCCATTAACAAGAAGCTATCTGCTGGATCCTGTGAATCTAGAACCCCATGTGTTGCAAAGTGGATTACTTGGCTATCAAATGCGTAACTTTCAAGTTCATCAATGGATGCTTCTTCGCCTTCCAGCACGATTGATTCATCAGAATAAATACTTTCAATGGCTTGTACCTCATGCCTTGCGCCTGGTAACGACCCATCGGGATCAGACACAAACAGCGCCATATCATTTAAGGATTCTTCCCCATCAGCTATCAAATTAAAATGGTAAAGAGAAGGTAATATACCGATTGGATACCGTTCAATGGCGTACTCTAGGCTAGGCTCGTTTGAACGAATGAGCGCAGCAAATGGCACATAGTTCAATTGACCAGCAGGGGTGATGTAAATCTCCTGTTTATCATCTAACAGCCCTTCTATCGGACGAAGAAGCTTATCGTAAAGCCATGATAGGCTTTGCATCACTTCCTCTTTACTCCCCGTAGGACCCGATTTTATAAACCCTCGAACTTGTTCAAATGGTGCATTTTCGACTTCGACATTTAATGTTAGCGCTTGTTGACGAAGCCCATAATTCACTAGCGAAATGTGACGATTCAGTTCGCTCTGTTTAACGGCTATCTCGAACACATTAGCCCCCTCTTTGGAAACCACTTGAGTCAGTAATTTATCCGGAGTTGGGATGAATTGAACCAGTAATTGTTCCGAATTGAGCTTATCGTTCAGAGCACTGATTTCGCGTGGGTCAACACGTAGCATTTGGTACAAAGCGGTATGATCGCGTTCTAAATTCGCAAGTAGCCTTTGTCTTGACCGCTCTTTACGCTTAAGTTCTTTTTGTAACTGCTTAGCCGTTTTGTTTTTTGGGTTTTCTATCTTGCTGATCTCGGTCATTACCGAATTTTCTCTGTCGGTTTGGCTTTCTAGCTCAACCTCCAACAACTCAATTTCATCTTCTACGGAGTGATACTTTGAAATCAGCTTTCCTTGCTCCGAATCTTTAGGGATGTTGTCTAAAAATACTGAAGATATTTCATTTTGAATATCGGTATTGGAAGCTAAAAAGACTTGGGTTCCCATATCATGATCACTGAGCAATGAAGCCAATCCACCAGCGTTATACAAGGTTACACCGAGGTCGGTGGCAACAAAGACCCTACCTTGCCCATCCACACTCACTGCATGAACAACACGAGCACCATATTGACCAAATGATTGATCTTCGATCAAGAGCTGGTTGAGCCTATCTGGGTAAAGCCATCCTGATTGTTGGTACATAACCACCCCGGCAGCCGAAGGGAATAACCAAGCATCATCACTGCCCATTTTTACGCCTTGTCGACCAAGAAATAGCATTTGTGTACGATCATGAAGTTCTTGATAGCTCACATCTCCTGCCGTCTCGAATGAACGCCATTTGCCTTTGTTATCAAGTAAGAAACTTCTTCCCGTTGAAACGATCGCTTTATCATTAGATATTGGTGTGTAACCCAGCGTAAACCAATTAGGCTTCTCACTGGTTTTTACTCGTTCAAAGCCAAATTCCCCTAGCTTTAATAGCCCGCCGTCTAAGTAAACGCCTTGGTGATCTAAATGCCCTTCATCGGAAGCCACTACATACAAGTCCCCTTGTAAATCTCTAAAGACTTTAACCAGCATGTTACTGCGAGAAGGGAAACGTTTAGGGTCTATGTAGTAATTGAAATGTTCAAGCTCTCCTTCATTCCAATGGAATAAGTCGGCGCCTGCAACGACCCAAATTGAATCATCCGTATCTACAAATATGTCTTCAATTTTTCGGTTTTCATGTTCACTGGTTGCATCAAATAATTCAATAGTATCTGAAGAGCCGACTTCAATCTTAACCACCGTTCGCCCATCGTGAGTTATCAAATCGCCTGATGACGTTTGACGAAGCACTCTCGCGTTAACACCACTGAATCTTATAGGTTCGATACTTTCTTCCTCTTCGAAGAAGGCATAGATCTCTCTGCCTGTGGCGGCAAATGTCATCCCAAATTCTTCGATGTATCTCAGGTCGGTTGTTTTACCTAAGCTATCAAAGCGGCTACTACGGCTTAGTGCAAAATCATAAACTCCTTCTTGAGTAAGCAAAGTCCAGTCTCCAGCTGAGTTACTGGCAGCCGCAATCGGTCCTACACTGAGCCCACCACGTAATTCCTCATATGGCAGTTCAATCAAATGAAAACGTTGCTTATGCCAAACCCCGAGCCCCTTATCGGTTAAAACGACAGGTGAATTCCCTAGTTCTGGAACGTTTAATTCGGTAAATCCAATAACACGCTGGCTCATCGGTAAAGTGCTTGTGTCTGCAATTATATTTACGCTATCAAGCTCACCAGCGTAGTACTCGCGAGATTGGAGAACTTTTCCATCCCACCACCACAATGTGCTCTCATCGGTTCGCCACACATAAAATTCAACGCCCGCCGTTATCAATATTGATTGACCGCTTTCTGCCACTAAATGTAAATTCTCTCCAGAAAGCACGAGCCAGTGCTCATCATCAAGGCGTTTGAATTCATCTATAGTAAAGTCTAATTCTAGCGCGGTAGATGCCGAGCTTTTTGATTCATCCAACTGAATAATTTGACTTTCAATTGCTACCCAAATTTGGTTGTCATCATTTTCAACATGAGCAATGAGCTCAGAAGTCAGGTCATCTTCAATACCATTCCAGCGAACGACTTTATCTTCACTGTCGCTAACAAATAATCCACCTTGAGTTGCGATGTAAATAAACCCACTATTCGACTGAACGATATTCTCTACATTCATTCGCATTGCAGAGTCGGGCTTGTCACCACTTCTAATCAGCTTACGACTTACGCCGTCATAGTTGAACCAGCTCCAAAAGTTGTCTCGCTTGAGAATGAGCCCATTTTGCGTACCAACCAAAACATCACCATTTTCAAGCGCCAGCATTGACGTAACTTCAGAAGCATCTAGCTCTAACCCCTCAATATCAGGCAATGAGGTTCTGTACCAATAACCAGTATTTGAGAGAATGCTATTTTGTCGCCAGCTCTGTTCTTGGATTTCTCTGAAGGCAATATGACTAATGGAATCACTAATCGCTTTAATTGCACTGTTATCACTGTGACGGTTTAACCAAACACGCATACTTTGAACGGTGGCTAGCTCTTCTTCAAATAAACCTAAAGGGCGAGTTTTACTTTGAGTTTCAAACCAAAACCTAACGAACTGAGCAACGGATTCTTGCCATTTATCATCCGCTTGGTAATTTTCAAAAGTCTCGTAACTTATCTCCAGAAGCTCTGAAGCATACGAACTGTTGTGGGTCAGGTTTTCTGACAAATGAATCGCTAAGGCTAATCCACTATTGAAGATAGCTTGCGTAGATTCGGGTGCATCAGAATAGAATGCATTACGATAATCAAATTCGAGTTTTTCAATTTGATCATCTTGCCTATTGATCTCAGGTAATCGGTATTCTCTTTGCGCAGTTTGAGTACTTTGAACAAGTGACATCATCGCTTGAAAGCTTTGTGTTATACGCAGTGCAAGCTTGTGCCCTTCTTCGCTATAGGTGCGTGTAATGTCACCAGCACTGTCGTACTCAACTATTAAAGATCCTAGCCCCTTCGTCGCGATTTCAATCGGTTTATTATTCGCATTGTATTGAAATGACATCTCGACTTCTGGAGTGAGCATTAAGGAAATATTGTCATTTAGGTCGTATATCAATTCAACTGAGTTGCCATTAGCACTCTTAATTAGCGTGAGGTTTCCTCGCTCGTCGTAAGCAATTTCTAAATAAGAGGCACCCTTGCTCATGTAGACTGGTTTTCCAATTTTAGGATCATCTCGTTGTAGGTAAACTTCGCCATTTGGCAGAACGATTTCTACTTCAGCCAAACCGTTATAATCTCGTTGTCGAACAATATTACCTTCACCAGATAACGCTTCTTCACGCATCGAATCAAACCAACCAACATATCTCAGTGAAGAAGAGATACCTCTATCGAATCGGTAACTTAGAAATCCAGCTAAATGGTCACCTAAATCACTCAATGCTTTTTGTTCTAGCTTCTTGCTTACTTTTACGCCTCGACTTCTTGCATCGTTCAAAAACTTAAGTGCTATCGCATCCGTCCCTTGTCCCCAATAAAGCGCATTTCTTGCAAAAGTATTTACCTTCCCTCCGCTATAAGGATCTCGTTTTACCATTCGATAGCCATACCCATAAACAGAAGAGTTAGGCAGATAATTATGGTAATTCTGAACCAGTATCGTATATACATTGGTGCTGTCAGGGTACAGTTCACTATAGAGCTTGATATGCTTTCCTGCATTTGCGAAATCATCCATCGCAAAATAAATCTCAGCCGCATTTCGATGGTAAGTCACTAAATATCCGAAGTTATCTTTATAGCTTTCCCAATCTTTCAGGTGTTTTTGTAAATCCTCTTTAGGCAATTTAAAACGCTTATTTTGGCGGTTCACTAGCCAAGTTTTATTCCATACCCAATCATTTTTCTCTGAGGCAGAATTAATAATCAGGGCGGCTTTATTTAACCAGTTCAACGCAGCATCAAAATCATCTTTTAACGCTTCAATTTCTAGCATCTGTAACGTTGCATTAAAGTTGGTAGGGTCTGACTCAAGCAACGCTAACCAGACTTTAGATGCATCACTTGATTTATCGGCAACCAAATCAAGCAAGGTGTCATTCCAAGCCTGTTGCATTGCTCTCTCAAAAAAATGTCGCTTCGCTGACAGCTCAGTATCTTGAGCCACCAAGGCGTTAAATAAGGCATTTAGGAGTGATTTATCTTCTGGGTATACATCACTTACCTTATTGAGAAGCTCTACGGCTTTGTCAGCTTGGTGCTCTTTAATCAGTTGCTTAGCGTATTCCTGATTAAGAGATACATTTGTTGGGTGAGATTTCAGTGCCAATTCAAGTAACTCACTGGCTTGTTTGGGCATATTTGCTTTGTTGTATTGCTTGATTCCTTCGAGATATAAACGAGCTTCAGGATAAGAAATAAACGACAATGCGCTCTTGAATGCATCTATCGCTAAAGCGGTTTCACCTATATAGGACAAGCTCTGAATATAAATCCTCCATTCATATTCTCCTAACTCACCAGACGTCAAAAATGGCTCAAGCGTACGGACAACTTTAGCGTAATGCTTGTCTGTCATATAAAGCGCTGCACGATTGAGCGCCAGTAAAACAGAATCTGGGTTTTCGATAGAGGAAAATATGTCGTATGCGCGGCCTTTATCTCCGCTCTGGCGATAAGCTGAAGCAGTATAACGTTGTTGTTTATCCGCCCAAGTATCCAATAATTGGCTATACCATCGGGCACGAAGTAATGCGCTAGCGGCGAGTTGTTCATGACGCCCGAGTGTGGCTAGATTCTCATGCATTTTCGATACATTTGAATAAAACGGGTAACTCGATACCGCTTGTTGAAGTAAAGACAATGAACGCTCTTGAAAATCACGTCCTGAATAGAAGTAGCTTAAAGAGGTCGCTAAGCGAGAGTCATAAGTTTTATCTAGCCACTTATGTTTCATTTCTCGTAAGTTCACGTCGTCGATAGCTCTGTCTGCTAGGATTCTTTCACCCATATCAACAGCTATCGTACCTTCCAATCTAATGTCTGAAATCAGTGTTTTTAGACGAGTTCTGAATGCTTCATTATTCACCCAATCGCTGCCAAAATAGCGCCAGTTTAGCTGCCAGAAGTTAGGGCTGATTTTTATCCCTTGTTCTAATGAATCCCACGCTTTTTCTAAAACACCATTATCGATGTAGTGACCTGAGATTCTGTTCACCAACCACAAGTCTTGTTCGGTGAGAGTGACCTTTTCATATTCGGTAATCGCCTCTGTCCACTTCCCTTCAGTCGCTAAGAATTCAGCTTTAAAACCCGCCCCCATGGCATTCACTAAGCCCTCGTCTACATCATCGAAAGAGCTAGGTAACACCCGCTGATTATCGTGCACAGTTAACCAAATATGTCGAGCGAAGGGGTGAGGATTCCCTGAGAGTACATTTCGCTCAACACTTGAAATAAGCGTTTGGTAATCACCCAAATTATTTAACCATGACCAGTATCTGACATGGGGGTCATCAAACAACTCCCCTGAAGTCGACTTAGCGTCTGGTACTTGGTAGTAACTATCTAACAACGCCATGATCTGTGAATTTGCTTGATCAATCGCTAAATCAAACGAGTTTCGACGGCTTTCATTTCTTTGATGCGGGTTGACTCCGTGCTCCAATAACGCATTAACCAATTCAAAATTATTGGCAGTTATGGTTTTTTGTAGCAAGAATTGCTGTTCACTTTTGGACAATTTTGGCAGATGTTCCAGTACCATGTTAGCTGATGAGTATTGTGCAATTTCACCAACAACCTCGACAGACATCTGCAATCCATTATCGACAAGTATTTGATATGAATCGCTATCATTGTTTTTGAGCACGTAGCTAAGCAACGATTTTTCCTGATGGTCTGGAGCAAAAGCAAGCACTTCGATAGCCACTGGGCTTGCAGCCACCCAACGCTCGAAAGCAATATCATTAGAGCTTAAATATAATTTGGTTATAAGCGGGATGCCAAAACTGTCCCAAGACTCACTATAAGCACCTTGGCTCCAAAGACTGAATGCTAGCGGGTATTGTTTTTTATCAATCGCACGCCAAAGTAGCTCATTCCAACTCGGTTGATATACCAACTTTTTTTGTTCAATAAGCTTGGCGATTGCTGTGTTACTTTTCTCTATCGCGGTACGTATCAATGAAGCGCTGTCGTTTTCTGTCAACTTGGCGAGGTCGACTTGGCTAAGCCATCCTTCCCAAATCAAATCAGAAACATGCCCAAAACCCAATATCAATGGGCTGGAGTCATCGATATCTTCGGTTATCAATTGTGCTCCAGAAGTCACTAACTGATTCGCTATTTCATCATATAAGTGTTGTTTGTCCTCTTCCGGTTCACTCTCGAATAAACTAAGTAACCAATAAGTTGGATCTTGTGGCTGGTGCACCTTAAGTAAATCTATGACTGTTGAATAATGCCCGCTATAAAGAAGGTTTTCTGCCAACCTATTAATCTCTTCTACGCTTAATTTCTGATCAATATTTTCAGTCAGAAATGAAATATTTTGTTGGTATGAATCCTGATTTCTTTCTGATAGTGAATCAACATCCATTGCCAATAACCGGGCTAGGTATTCATTGTGTTCTAGCGAATTTAATGTTGAAACGTCCGTTTTCTTCAATGCTTCAATAAATAGATTGTCTTGTTCTAGGTTTGGTAAATATTGACGAAGCAAGTTAATACTTTGCTGGGCATTTTTATGAACCAATGCACTTTCAACCCAAATGGCTAGCATATCTTCTTCGTATGAGAACATGTCGAGATCGAGTTCACGTAGCTCTTCTGGCTTAATTAGGGGAAGTAGTTCATAAAAAATATTGGGGAAATTGAATGCGATAGCATTTCTCCCCAAGTGTATATATTCATCGCTACGATCATTTGCAATACACTGCTCAGTGAAGAATTTAGCAAAAGACTGAGATCCGTAGAATGCAAGGTTAATACTTGAGTCTAACTGCTCGGATTCAATATTTAGATCAGCCCCGTTGTTGATTAAAATTCCGAGAATTTCTTTTGATTGATATGACGTTGCAATCTGAAGCAACGAATTGCCAAAGGCGTCAACTTCATCAATAAGAAGAGGGTCAAATTGATCGTTGAAAACGTCAATATTATTGAGCCTCGCACTGTATCTTAATTGCTGATAACGCATGTAATTTGAATCATGATATGGCTGTTTTCTTGATGCATCATCAATCAATAGTTGGAGAATTGCATTCGCAACCACTGGGGAACTGTCCACTGCCCAATCAACTAATGAGGTACCTTCAATCACTTCATAAGGTGTATAGCCTTGCACGAGTAATTTTAAAGCGAGATCGTCATGCTCATAAGAAATTGCCCAATCTAAAAGTGAATACCCTTCTTCTGAACGAGTTTTAGAAGATAGCCCAGCCCTATGGATGAGTTCCCCTATTTGCGGATCAACCTCCTCCATTTCCAGCATGAAAATGCTATCAATTACGTTCCAATTGTCATTGGCCGCTTGGTTAACATCAACACCTTCAGACATTACCCATTCAACAATATCTGCTCGACCTGAAAGCACTCCATAATGAAAGGCAGTCACTCCATTGGATTCTCTAGGGGTAATGGATGCGCCCAATTTTTGTAGCATTTGAGCGGCTAGCAAGTCTCCTTTTTCTAATGCTGCGAACATCGCCGTTCGACCATATTCGTCTTCTTGCTCTAGGTTTGCCCCGTGGTGGTGAAGCATTTCTATAGAGTCAATTCGCTCTGAATATAGTGCGACAAAAATGGGGAATGTTTCAAAGGTGGGATCATAGGCATTAACATCAGCGCCTGCGATAATTGCTTGCTCTGCACTGAGAATATTACCGTCGTAAAGGTCGTCTAACCATTGCGCATGCACTGATGTGATAGTTAAGGACACATACAGTAATCCTCCGAGTAAAGCCCTGAACCAACTCAACATACTTTACCTAACCTTCTAGCTATTATTATTCCTTTGCAAATAATTGTAATAGCTACTCAGCAATACTGTTAATTCAAAGCATCAAAACATACGTGATAATTGAGAGATAAACGCTCCGCTCACGATGAATTAATATAGCCTCAAGCCATACCCTAATGGCTACCAATTGGCACAATTTATAAATTTATTATTAATTTAGACATTTTTTCCACACTTCGAAAATTAGCATCAACCGAAATGATAACCATTAACATTAAGGTCTGCTATGAAGATTAGCCATATTTCGCTCGCAATTACCACCGCACTAGCAGCAGGTACTGCTGCCGCTGAAACAAATAACCCAATGCTTTACTTGGAGAAAATCACCGTTCTTGGTTCAAGGATCATGAATGAATCTGAAACCACTCAATCAATTAGCATTCTTAGTGACGATCAAATTCGAAACGATAATGCTCAATCCATTACTGATGTTTTCAAAAACTCCCCCAATATTGAAGTTATCGGAGGGCCAACATCTTCCGTTAAAAGTTTATCTATTCGTGGCTTAGATCAACACCATGCCAACGTCTCAATTGATGGAGCAAGACAAAGCTATTCTCACTCCAAAAAAGGAAGTTGGGCGATTGCTCCTAGCTTTTTGAAAAGTGCAACCGTGACTAATGGCACATCATCGGGTGCAGCGGCTGGTGCAATAAAACTAGAGTTTCTATCAGCACTCGACCTTTTAAAAACTGATCAGTCATTTGGGGGAATGGTGAGAAGTGGCTACCGTACTAATAATGAGCAAACCAACCTTTCAGCGTCACTCTATGGCGCCAGTGACAAGTTTGACTGGCTATTTTCAGTGTTAGATAGCACACGCGAACCATACAGTATCGGCGGTGGGTATTCGCCTAATGGAGAAGACCGCTATTACAAAACAGAGGGAGAAAATCAATCTTATTTATTCAAGTCAGGTTATGATCTAACAGACACACAACGACTCGAATTGAGTGTCTATTTAGACAGTTCAGAATGGAATCAAGTTCGCCAAGATTACGGACTTAACACCCGTGACTACACTAATGCTGTGCTGGCATACAGTAACAACCCCTTTAATAATGATTGGCTAGATCTTCACGCAAACGCTTATATCAACCAAGTAGATAATTACACGGTTGAATACACTGATATTTCGGAAGCTGTCGCTTCAGATATCCAAGATGTTACCGATGATTCGTACGGGTTTATTCTTACAAACAACACTTTATCAAATCAACTATTTGAAGAAACTCTATTTCACTACGGTCTATCAGGTCACTTCACAACTCACACCGGTAAAATTAACACTTTAGAAAATGGCGACTGGGTTGATGAGTCTGCGCAAAGTGAACCTTCAGCGCAATCTCATCTACTGGCGACATGGTTAAATGCTCAAATGACTATTGGCAATGGTTTAACTGTCACTCCAAGCATTCGCTATGATGAATTTTATGTTGAATCAAAAAATGCCGAGTTTGAAGGTGAAGCTTTACTACGCGATGGCAGAGCTGAAAACCAATGGTCAACAGGGATAAGGGTAAATCAGCAATTCACCGATCAACTCGCATTATTTGTTGCTTATGACGAAGCATTAACCGCACCACAAATATCTCAACTTTTCACATCTGGACGTGGGTTTAAGCCGAACCCGAATCTCAAGTCTGAACGTTCTCAGAACAAAGAAGTCGGAATTACGTTTGAGAAGGATTCTGCGTTCGCAACGAATGATGGTCTTCTTGTGAAAGTAAATGTTTTCCAAAACGATATTAAAGACTACATCGGTACAGATTATACCGACACCAATTACAAAGATGGTGTCAAAGTAAACCGAGACAAAATACGTTTACGCGGTGGCGAACTGTTAACCCAGTATTTCTACGGCAATTGGGATGCGTCAGCCGCATACGCGATGACAGTTGGTGAAGATACACAAACAGGGCTTTATTTATCTGACATGCCGTCGGATAAGTTTACCTTTAGCCTCAACAATCAAATAAGTAACGAATGGTTACTCGGTGGCACCGTCACACATGCCCTTGAACGCCACCGAGTACCGACAGCTTCAATAGAAAGCGGCGGTGAACTTGTTCCAATCCCTGAAGATGAGCGCCAAAGTGTGCCGTCATGGACAACGGTTGATCTTTATGCAGAGTACATTCCTTCAAACCTTAAAGACATGGTGCTTTCTATGTCTGTGACAAATGTATTTGATGAAGCCTATGCCATCCAAAACAACAGCCAAGCAGATACGAAAGCTGAATATTACGAAGAAGGCCGAAGCCTAAACATCGACTTGTCCTATCAATTTTAGCTAATGCGTTTGTGCCCTATTTGGGCACAAACCTATCGGTACATACAAATGAAAAAAATCATATGTTTATTATTTTTTTGCACGCTATTGCCTATTGCTAATGCAAAAGCGCAGGCGAGTCCAAGTGCGAACAAAAACGCAAGCACTAATGCGCGTATTGTCTCATCTGGAAGTAACATCACTGAAATTTTATTTGCCCTAGGTGCTGGAAAGCAAATTGTCGGTGCAGATAAAACCAGCTCATCACCGCCACAGGCAAAAGCCATAGCAACATTAGGTCACCCTAGCCACCTATCTATTGAAGGAATTATATCTCTTAGACCCACCATTTTTATCAGCGACGATAAATATTTAAACCCAACGTTGAACTACCAACTAGAACGAGCAGGAACCAAAGTACTCATTGTTAAGCAAGCGAGTAATATGAGTGAGTTAAATACACAAATCCACGAAATCTCATATTTATTAGACTTGCCTCAACAAGGGGAAGCGCTAATTAAAGGTTTAGAAAGCGACCTAGAGGAACTATCGATATTAAAACAGACGAGAAGTCTACCCTACATGAAAGCAATTTTTCTTTATGGCAAAGACTCCCTTCTAATCGCAGGACAAAAAACACCCATCGACTTTCTTCTCAATATGGCTGGCATAGTTAACCCGGCGAGTTTTGATGGCATAAAGCCGATGACACCAGAATCAATAATAATCATTAACCCAGATGTGATCATTACGGTCGACAAAGCATTGTCTGGCGAAAATGGAAAGGAAAGGTTTTTCAGTATCCCTGCAATTTCAGCAACACCAGCAGGAATAAACAAACGAATTACAACGATTCCAATTTCTCACACAAACCTTGGAATCAACACACCCAAAACAGCTAAAAAGCTGTTCCATGAAATATACGGTACAAACTAATGAAATATCTAAATTTTAATGCTGCACTAAATCAATATGTCTCTGATCATAATAATCAGGATGACGAGTTACTAGAGAACCTTAGATTAGAGACCTATCAAAAAACAGGTCGTCGTATGATGATATCAAGCGACCAAGCTCAGTTCTTACGTACATTGGTGGCATTAACTAAACCAAAGAAGATTTTAGAAGTTGGTGTTTTCACCGGCTATAGCTCAACTGTAATAGCAAGATCTATCGCTGATGACGCACATATTTTTGCTTGCGACATCAGTGAAGAATGGACAGCCATCGCTCAAAACTTTTGGAGACAAGCGGGAGTTCAAAATAAAATATCGCTGTTACTAGGTGAAGCTACCGAAACATTGTCGACTCTAATCCAAATGGATAATTCTGAATCATTTGATCTCGCTTTTATTGATGCAGATAAAATCAACTACGACGCGTATTTTGAGATGGCTTATAAACTTCTAAAACCTGGCGGGACCATAATTGTTGATAATGTTCTTTGGAAAGGGACGGTTGCTCAACCTGAGCGTAACGACAACGACATTTCAGCACTACGTTTATTAAACGATAAAGTCGCCGCTGATGATCGCGTGGTATCAACACTTCTCCCTATTGGCGACGGAATGCTTTTTATTGTTAAACAATAACAAGGCTTAGCTCTTTTATATTTCACCATTACAGCCTTCATTCAGATAGGAGGCTGTTACTTTCATCGTTTAATACTTACGACACATGTTTGAGTTTACAATTAAAGAAGGTGGCAATCATCGCCACTTTCTTTACTGCTGTAAAACATTGAACTTCTCATCAAACTGCCTCTTTATCGCTCCAGATTAAAAATAAAGAGAATTGCTTTTTGTAACTTGTAACGGTCCTTAAATGCATCTTTACCCAAGCTATGTATTAGGCAGTGAGCATATTTCAGGGTATGAACGAATTGATCACACCCTCGTGTTATTCGCTTTGTATGGAGGAAATATCATAGAGCAAGCACTACAATTCACATCTATTTATCATCCACACATCCTTTTATTCACAATAGTTATGAATTCGACAAAAAATACACACTGTAATTTATAAAATTCTCAGTAGATTTTAACAAACCCAACTGAGAGAAAATGATGAAGTTAAATCCAATCAAGTGTGCCCTACTAGTAACTGCATTTGTAAGCACTGGTTTCACTACCAGTGTATTAGCTCATTCTGACCATGTTCATGAACATACACTACCTACAAGTGTCAGTAGCTCAAACCAGATGACAATGGAAGCAAGCAAATTGCTTGAAGCTTTAAGTAACGAGCAATTAAGCGACATATTGTATAAGTTCAGTGACAGTAGCAACCGAACTTATTGGACAAACGCACCTGTTGATTCACAAGCGAGAAATGGATTGCCTATTGGTAGGCTCTCTATAGAACAACGCCACCAATTACATCAGCTTCTGATCTCCTCAACCAGCTCTCAAGGTTATTATAAAATCTGGGCCGCGATTCAAGGTGACAATCAGCTAAAGAAAGAAGGCGAAAATCGCGAGTTAACTTCAGAGAAATTTTTTAATAAAAACCAAAGTCTAGGAGCAAACAACTACTGGGTTTCCTTTTATGGCGATCCTAGAAGCGAAAGTAAGTGGGGTTACATGCTTACAGGTCACCACTTAGCCGCCAACTTTACTGTTGTCGATGGCAAAGCTACTTTCGTTCCTATGTTCTATGGTTCAGATCCAGCAGTAATTAGCGAAGGTGCTGAAGCTGGTTATCAATTTTTGCCACAAGAGCGACGCCGAGGCTACGAGTTACTTAACAACTTAGATCCTAAGCAAAAATCAATAGCAATTATTAATGACACGGTTCCTTTCACAAAATATGGAGCTAAAGACTTCTTTGGTCCTGGAAGCAAAGACAGCGAAATACAAAAAAGAGGGATCAGAGGAGATCAACTCAACGCTCAACAAAAAGAGCTTCTTTGGATTCTTATCGAAGAGTATGTACATAACGCTGATCACGATGTAGCAGATAGCCAACTAGAAAAAATTAAAAATGATGGTTGGGAAAACATCTACTTCATGTGGATGGGTCCTAGCGATGGGAGTGAGCAAGTATTTTTTAGAGTTAATAGCCCTAGTATTCTCATTGATTTTGTTGATCAACGAACAGGATTCGATTGGAACACACACCCACATACCATAGTTCGAGATCCTTCAAATGACTATGGCGAAAATTGGTTGAAAACCCATATCAGTGAACACCACACGAAAGGGGTAAGACCTGAAAAACTATAAGTTAAATCATAGAGTCAGTGGAATTACCTACTGACTCTGTTTTGTTCTGTTCTGTTCTGTTCTTTATTTTTCAAATAACGAGCGGGCATCTACCTCTGTTTTTAGATACATAGACTTCTGCTACAAAACAAGTTTAAGTAGTTATATTATCATGTAATTCATAGCAACTTATCTTGAGTTACTTAATGTATAGGATGCTTACCAAAACAGAAAAATCTCGCACCAAGCCATTTAAGCTTCCTTTTACCAATTAAATAAACTAAACACGCCAACATATATGCCTTTACAGCTTCCATTGAACCCTTACAATGTGCAGCAAATATATTTATCAAGGTTTATCTCTATGTCTATTCAATGGTTTCCGGGCCACATGCATAAAGCCCGAAAAGAAATCGAAGAAGTTATCCCAAAAATTGATGTCATTATTGAAGTACTAGATGCACGAATTCCATTTAGTTCTGAAAACCCGATGATTGCGGATATCAAAGCCGATAAGCCTGTTGTTAAGGTTCTTAATAAGCGTGATCTTGCTGATCCTGAATTGACACAAATGTGGATTGAGCACTTCGAGAAAGAGCAAGGCGTTAAGGCGATTGCAATTACCACCAGCAATAAAGACGAAGTCAACCACGTCATGGAGTTAGTGCGTAAGCTAGCACCACACCGTGAACAGATGGGCAAGAACATTCGCACAATGATTATGGGTATCCCTAACGTGGGTAAATCGACCATCATCAACTGTTTGGCTGGGCGTACAATTGCGGTAACAGGTAACCAACCTGCGGTAACTCGTCGCCAGCAACGTATCAACCTGCAAAATGGCGTAATCCTTTCCGATACTCCAGGAATCCTTTGGCCTAAAGTTGAAAACCCTCACAGTGGCTTCCGTTTAGCAGCAACAGGCGCGGTTAAGGACACGGCGATGGAATACGATGAAGTAGCATTTTACACAGTCGAGTATTTAGCAAAACAATACCCTCACCTACTTCAAGAACGCTACCAAATTGAAGAACTGCCAGAATCTGACATTGAATTAATGGAAGCAATTGGTCGTAAGCGTGGTGCACTTCGTGCAGGTGGTCATATAGACATTCACAAGTGTTCTGAAATTTTACTTCATGAGCTTCGCAACGGTACTTTAGGCAAAGTAACGCTAGAACTGCCAGAGATGATTACCCATGAATTGGTTGAAGTTGAAAAAGCTGCTGCGCTAAAGGCTGAACAACAAATCAAGAAGAAAGAAGAACGTCGTAAACGCTACTTAAAGAACAAACGATAAGTTATCTTTTTTAGGTGCTTACCGGATTCAAATAATAAAGCCCCGCAACTTATTCAGTTGCGGGTTTTTTTTTATCAATGTTACCAATTACGACTCATGGTTACTGCTTACGAGTCACCTTGAAAGTCACTTACTCGAAATTTAACTATTGAGAGAGTTCAACCTGTTTGGTTTTAGATGCTAAATCACTCGGTGATGCCCATGAGTACACTTTCTCATTCACTTTACTTCCGCAAGGCGCGTTCCAAACTTGCTCTAACTCTTCTTTACCACCAATAGATTGGTAAAACTCTACCGCTTGAGTATTCGCCGACATCACTTCTAAATACAAACCAGAATCATTAAAGTAATGCTGTAACCAATCTGTCAGTTCTGCTAAAAGGCGTTTCCCTGCCCCTCTGCCATGGAAGTTGCTATCAACATGCAATGCGTCAATAAATGTTCCACGCTCAAAGCTGTGGTTACCAAACGCGCACAAAAAACCAATTAACAACCCACCTTCTTCAATCAATAAAACATGTTGATTAAATGGAGGGTTTATCAAGCGCGTTTGCCAAATGACGGATCGATCATCTAACACATCATTATCTAGGTATTCATCATCCAAAATACCACGGTAATACTTTTTCCAACTGTCTGCGTGTAACTGTGCAATTCGCTCGTAATCTTTATATTCAGCTACTCTAATTTCCATTTATTAGCCCTTACTACTTCCATTTATTGCTTCATTCTACATTTAATACTAACTATACAGGTATTTGAAGCAAAACATACTAATCACAGTTTACAATTTCAATATTGACTTACACGTGTACGCTGATATTCTAGCGAACAGTTGTAAGCTCAATGGAATTTTGTATGAAGACTGCTCATGAACAACCTACGGAAAGGCCACCGTTAATTTGGCTTAACATTTTTGTATTTTCTTTCAGTATGTTACTTGCAGTGGTTGCTGCGCCTATCTATGGATACTTTAATGGCTATGGCATGGAGCACTGGATATGGCTTGCGATATGCTTTAGCTTCTGTAACCTTTCCATCACCACTGGTTACCACCGTTTGTGGTCACATAAAGCATTTGAAGCTCATTCAAGTTTGCGATTCATATTTGCTTTAGGTGGTGCCTTTGCTCTGCAGAACAGTGCATTACATTGGTCTTCTGATCATAGAGTTCATCACAAGCATGTTGACAACAACGACAAAGACCCATATTCAGCAAAACGTGGATTCTGGTATTCACATATTGGTTGGATGCTACGTAACTATAAAACAGCTGCAACCAGCGACTACGCAAACTGCCGTGACTTAAAGAAAGATAAAATTCTAATGTGGCAACATAAATATTATGTTCCACTCGCATTAATCATGAATTTTGGTGTTCCGATTGGTTTAGGTATTATTCATGGCGACGTGATTGGCATGCTTCTCATCGTCGGTGCGGTGCGTTTAGTGCTAAACCACCATACAACTTTCTTCATTAACTCTTTAGCTCACATCTGGGGCAGCCAACCTTTCACAGATAAAAATACGGCTAGAGATAACGGGATTCTGGCATTCTTAACTTTTGGTGAGGGTTACCATAATTTTCATCATATCTTCGAGAATGATTACCGAAATGGCATTTATTGGTGGCAATATGATCCGACCAAATGGGTTATTAAGCTTTCTTCATTAGTTGGGCTTGCTTCTAAGTTAAGAGTGACGCCTCAAGCTCGAATTGAAAAAGCTGAAGCATCTATGTTACTCAAAGTGACCCAAGAAAAAATCATGCACCGAGCAGACAAGCAACAAATAGCAGAAAAGCTTCAACTAGAGTTTGATGCGCTGGTTTCCAACATGAATGAGTATTACGCGGTTAAGAAACAACTACTAGAAAGTAAACGTGATGATGTCGTTAAAAAGTACGAGCATTCATTACTAAAAGTTCGTTATCAACAAATAAAAATGAACTTTGAGCAACAAAAAAAGAATTGGGCTATGACAGTAGAACAATACGCGTAAATACATTTATTACAAACAAATATTATTAAGCCTCTTATTTTAAGG
>NZ_VTXD01000016.1 GCF_013114625.1 Vibrio sp. 99-70-13A1 | reverse complement strand
CCAACAGAATGGTAATGAATTGACTGTGCCAAATAACCGAAGTTATTCGTATTGGTCACTCAGTTCATTGAAACCAAATTGATTTCCGAGGAAATCTTGTTTTGATATTCATCAACGAGTGCCCACACAGATTGATAGGTTTAAATTGTTAAAGAGCTTTTCCTTTTGAGCTTCGCTCAAATCGGACGGTCATTTTAGCTATTTAAGTTTTAGTGTCAACCACTTTTTTCAAAACTTTCTTCAAGCACTTGGCTTGGCTAACTTGACTGGTTAATTCGTTCTGGTTTCCTAAGAAGCCTTCCCGTTTCAACGAGGTCGCATTATAGAGATCGGCGTCACGTTGGCAAGGATTTTTTTACGTTTTTCTTATCTTTTTATCTGTTCGACTAAAAACCAGTCAAAACGCCTTATAAATAAGCTTTATTACTACAGATTTCTAAATTTATCGGTAAAAAGAGAGACCTTGTTCCAATTTGTATACTCAACTTCTTTGGTTGTATCCGTTTCCCCACCCGTCATATTCATAATAAAGCGAATCATCACTCTATCGAACCATTTATAACGCGGGTAATAAAGGGCTCCAGCAAATACGCCTATTAATGAAGGCTGCCACGGCGACTTTTTAAGAAACGTCTTTATATACGCACTTCCTTCTGGTGTATCTTTACCTTGGTCCTCTTTACGAGCAGTTAAATTGACACAGAAGAACGCAACATTATGCGTTTGGAGCTGTTTCAAGTTCTTTCCAATAAACTGGTACAGTTTTTTGTTCAAGTGACCATAGCGAATAGAAGCACCAATCAGTACTCTGTCATAGTGTGTAAAATCAATCTCATCGACCAAATGCAAATCTTTCACTTCGCATTCAAAGTCTTTTAATTCTTCTTCTATATAGTGCAGAATTTTTTTAGTCTGACCTTCTCGGCTTGAATATAGAAATAAAGCTTTTTCCACAGTGGTTCCTTAGCTACGCCAAAACGTAGGTGTAAGTAGAATTAATAGAGTAAATATTTCCAAGCGCCCAAAAAGCATAGAAACAATCAAGACCCACTTTGCTTTGTCATTAACATCGCCAAAGTGAACAGAAACCTCGCCAAGACCAGGACCAAGGTTATTCAATGTTGCCGCTACAGCAGAGAAAGCACTCAGCTCATCCATGCCTGTTGCAATAAGGGCCAACATACAAACAACAAAAACAAGTGCATAAGCAGAAAAGAAACCCCAAACTGCATCCACCACTCGTTGTGGTAATGCTGAGCCTCCAACTTTAATTGTATAAACAGCTCTAGGGTGAACAAGACGTTTCATTTCACGAGCGCCCTGCAGAGTCAGGAGTAAAATACGTATTACTTTCATGCCACCGCCCGTTGAACCTGCACATCCTCCTATAAAAGAAGAAAAAAGCAAAAGCACCGGTAAGAATAGTGGCCATTCAGAAAAACCTGTCGTCGTAAATCCAGCCGTAGTTGAAATGGAAACGGTTTGGAAAAGTGCCTGATCAAACGCATCATAATAAGAGTCATAGGAATGATGATTAAGTAACAGCAAGAAACAGACAAGAAACAAGACAACTTGTATAAAGATAAAAGCGCGAAACTCTGGATCTTTCCAATAATATTTAGGGTGTACACCACCAGAAGCAAAGGCCGCAAAGTGTAGTGAATAGTTACACGCGGATATAAGAAGGAACACCACGGTAATCATATTAATAGCAGGGCTATTAAAATACCCCATACTCGCATCGTGAGTAGAGAACCCACCAATCGCGATAGTTGAGAAGCTATGGCTGATTGCGTCAAACGCACTCATTCCTGCTAACCAGAATGCAACCGCACAAGCAATAGTCAAACTTAGGTAGATATACCAAAGTGCTTTAGCTGTTTCTGCTATTCGCGGAGTCATCTTACTGTCTTTCACTGGCCCCGGGATTTCAGCACGATATAGCTGCATACCACCGATACCCAAAACAGGCAAAATAGCGACGGCAAGTACAATGATCCCCATACCACCAAACCACTGCAAAAACTGGCGATAGAAAAGAATCGCTTTAGGGAGGTCATCCAGCCCTACAATGACGGTTGCCCCTGTCGTTGTTAGAGCAGAAAAAGATTCAAAAAAGGCATCAGTGACTGAAACATTAGGATTATCAGCAATGAGGAAAGGTAAAGCACCCGCGCTGCCGATTACTGTCCAAAATAAAACGACGATCAAAAAGCCATCTCGAGCTTTTAATTCATGTTTATGTCGGCGGTTGGGAAACCAACTTAATGCACCGAAAAATAGCAGTACAAAGAAAGTAGTAACAAAGGGAACACCAGCACCATCTCGGTAGATCAACGCAACCAAAGCTGGCGCGAGCATTGAAACACTGAAGAGAGCGAGCAGTAACCCGACGATTCGAATAATTGAACGAAATTGCATGAGTGATTAACCGAAGCGAAAAGCTTCAAACTTCCTAGTTATCTTTGATTTTCGAGACCAGTGCCTTAGCACCACTTTTATTAATCACGGTCTGCGTAAACGCTTCAACCTGACGAAGTTCTATTTCAATCACCAACTCAACTTGAACTCCATAATTCGCATGCACTTCTTGCGCATCATATTGAGTCATTATTGATTGTGCGATTGGCATGAATCCATAGTCTAACTCTAGCCGTAGATTTGTGGTTATTTTTTTCTCGATAGTTTGAAGCAGCTTGAGAGCTTGTTGTACTCCCCCACCATACGCTTTCACTAAACCACCCGTCCCAAGTTTGATTCCACCTGAATATCGCGTAACTACGGCAGTCAACTCCCCCACACCAGAACCTGATAACTGAGCCAAAATAGGCTTGCCCGCAGTGCCTGATGGTTCACCATCATCACTGAAACCCCATTTCATTGAATCTTCAGGGCGACCCGCGACAAACCCCCAGCAATTATGCCTTGCTGATGAGTGCTCTTGTTTGATTTGCTCTATAAATTTTTTAGCCACTTCTACACTTGGTGTATGGGCTAAATGAGTGATGAAAACACTCTTCTTTATTTCTTCTTCAAATCGCGCGGATTCCAAAGGCACGAGAAACGGCTGGTCATTCATATTGTTGGCTTTTTCACTAAGGTCGGCAAAGTGTATCACGCAGAAAAGATAACAGTTAGAGATCTGTCCTAACGCACAATGTTAAACAATTGTTTAAAAAATGTATTGAATTTAACCAATCTCAAGTTCACACTAAAAACACTGGTCTAACCAGAAGAACAATAACGTAATCAATATAACAAAAATTCTCTCACGCAATCACGAATTGTATGTCATGGAGATAGACAATGATTTACCAAGCTAACACCCTACAGGTAAAGGAATTACAAGATGGAATAGCAGAGCTGAGCTTCTGTGCTCCAGCTTCCGTAAATAAGCTCGACCTTGCTACTTTAGAATCCCTAGACCAAGCACTAGACGCCCTAAAAGCCCACTCTGGCTTACGCGGTTTGATATTAACTTCAAACAAAGACGCGTTTATTGTCGGTGCTGATATCACTGAATTCCTAGGCTTATTTGCTAAGCCAGAAGCAGAACTTGATGAATGGTTAAGATTCGCCAACTCAATCTTTAGCAAACTCGAAGACCTTCCTGTTCCAACCCTTTCAATGATGCGCGGTCATGCCCTTGGCGGCGGCTGTGAGTGTGTACTTGCCACTGACTTCCGTATCGGTGACAAGACCACCAGCATTGGTTTACCCGAAACAAAACTGGGCATCATGCCTGGATTTGGTGGTTGTGTAAGATTACCCCGAGTTATTGGCGCAGACAGCGCAATGGAAATCATCACTCAAGGTAAAGCATGTCGAGCAGATGAAGCACTCAAGATTGGCTTGCTCGATGCAATAGTCGAAACAGACCAATTACTAGAATCAGCAATCAATACCGTTTCTTTGGCTGCAAACGAACAACTGGATTGGCAACTTCGCCGTAAGCAAAAAACATCGGCACTGTCATTAAGCAAACTCGAAGCCATGATGAGTTTCACAATGGCGAAAGGTCTTGTTACTCAAAAAGCTGGTCCTCATTATCCAGCGCCTATCACTTCGGTTATTGCTATTGAAGAAGCCGCTCGAAGCGATCGCGATGCTGCTCTTGATATCGAACGCAAACATTTCGTGAAATTGGCTAAGTCCGAAGAAGCAAAAGCATTGGTTGGTTTATTCCTAAATGACCAGTACATCAAAGGGCTTGCTAAACAGGCAGGAAAATCAGCAAACAAAGCTACAGAACGCGCTGCCGTACTAGGTGCTGGCATCATGGGTGGCGGTATTGCTTACCAGTCAGCGCTAAAAGGCGTGCCTGTGATGATGAAAGATATCGCACAAGCATCGCTTGATCTCGGCATGAATGAAGCTTCTAAACTGCTAAACAAGCGCTTATCACGCGGTCGCTTAGACGGGTTCAAGATGGCAGGCATTCTATCTTCTATTACTCCAAGCCTACATTATGCCGGCATTGAACAATCTGACGTGATTGTAGAAGCCGTGGTTGAAAACCCGAAAGTAAAAGCAGCGGTGCTTAGCGAAGTAGAAAACCACGTGAGCGAAGACGCCGTTCTAACATCGAATACCTCAACGATTCCGATTAACTTACTGGCGAAGTCGCTAAAGCGCCCAGAAAATTTCTGTGGTATGCACTTCTTCAACCCAGTACATCGCATGCCTTTAGTTGAAATTATCCGCGGTGAGCACACTTCAGAAGAAACAATTAACCGTGTAGTTGCTTACGCAGCGAAAATGGGTAAATCGCCTATCGTTGTTAATGACTGCCCAGGCTTCTTTGTTAACCGCGTGCTTTTCCCGTACTTCGGCGGATTTAGCATGTTGCTACGTGACGGTGCTGACTTCACTAAAGTGGATAAAGTAATGGAGCGTAAATTCGGTTGGCCAATGGGACCTGCCTACCTACTCGATGTGGTTGGTTTAGATACGGCACACCACGCACAAGCTGTAATGGCTCAAGGTTTCCCTGAGCGCATGGGCAAAGAAGGACGTGATGCTATTGATGCCCTATTCGAAGCTGATAAATACGGTCAGAAGAATGGCAGCGGCTTCTATAACTACAGCGTAGATAAACGCGGTCGTCCTAAGAAAACCTTCTCTGCAGATATTCTTCCTGTACTCGCTGATGTTTGCCAATCTCCACAAGAGTTTGATGACCAAACCATTATCCAGCGCGTGATGATTCCAATGATCAATGAAGTAGTGCTGTGTTTGGAAGAAGGCATTATCGCCTCTCCACAAGAAGCAGATATGGCATTGGTTTACGGCTTAGGCTTCCCTCCATTTAGAGGCGGCGTATTCCGCTACTTAGACAGTGTGGGTATTGGTAACTTCGTTGAAATGGCGAAAGGCTACCAAGACTTAGGTGCTATGTACCAGGTTCCTCAACTATTGCTTGATATGGCAGCGAAGGGCGAAAGCTTTTATGACGCCCAACAAGCCAGTTCTCTGTAACCCACATTTGGAAAAGGAATAGCAAAATGAAAAATGTAGTTGTTGTTGATTGCCTTCGTACCCCAATGGGACGTTCCAAAGGTGGAGCTTTCCGTCACACACGTGCTGAAGACTTATCTGCGCACTTGATGAAAGGCATTTTAGAACGTAACCCAGAAGTGAACCCTTCAGAAATCGAAGACATTTACTGGGGTTGTGTACAACAAACCCTTGAACAGGGCTTTAACGTTGCACGTAATGCGGCGCTTCTAGCGGGCTTACCGATTGAGATTGGCGCGGTAACAGTAAACCGTTTATGTGGTTCATCTATGCAAGCTTTGCATGATGCAACGCGCTCTATCATGGTGGGTGATGCTGAGATCTGCCTGATTGGCGGTGTGGAACACATGGGTCATGTTCCAATGAACCACGGTGTAGATTTCCACCCTGGCATGTCTAAGAATGTAGCAAAAGCCGCGGGTATGATGGGCTTAACCGCAGAAATGCTAGGTAAAATGCATGGTATTAGCCGTGAAGACCAAGATGCATTTGCAGCTCGTTCACACGCTCGCGCTCAAGCTGCAACTGTTGAAGGTCGTTTCAAAAACGAGATCCTTCCAACAGAAGCTCACGCGGCAGACGGCTCACTGTTTACGCTCGATTACGATGAAGTAATTCGCCCAGAAACCACCGTTGAAGGTTTATCACAGCTTCGCCCAGTATTTGACCCAGCTAACGGGACAGTAACAGCAGGCACGTCATCAGCATTATCAGATGGTGCTTCTGCAATGCTTATTATGAGCGAAGAAAAAGCCAATGCGCTTGGTCTTAAGATTCGTGCTCGAGTGAAGTCGATGGCAATCGCAGGCTGTGATCCATCCATCATGGGCTATGGTCCTGTCCCTGCAACTAAAAAAGCACTTAAGCGTGCAGGCTTGAGCATTGAAGATATGGGCGTTATCGAACTTAACGAAGCATTCGCTGCTCAGTCTCTACCTTGTGCGAAAGACTTAGGCTTACTGGATGTTGTTGACGAGAAAGTAAACCTTAACGGCGGTGCAATTGCGCTGGGTCACCCACTAGGTTGTTCGGGCTCTCGTATCTCTACGACCTTGATTAACCTAATGGAAGCACAAGACGTGAAGTACGGCTTAGCGACTATGTGTATTGGTTTAGGGCAAGGTATCGCAACGGTATTTGAACGCCCTTAGTTCACATGCCCTTTGCAAATCCGTGCTTAAGCTAAACTGCACTTAAGCTAAACAGCACGGATAGATAAGGCTGCACTGCAAGCCACATCTAGAGCGCAACTCATGATTACATGGTTGCGCTTTTTATTAACCATATTTACTCATACTCAATTTATGCATAAAACGCATAGATCTAATGTTGAAGTTTCATTATTTTTTCTCTGATTTGTCGTCTAAAGTTATTGGCAGATTCCTAATATTCCTCCCACGGAGCAGATCATGTTTAAAGCACTTGTATTAAACCAAGAAGATAAAAAAACCATCGCGGCAGTTTCTCAAATTGATGAAGCACAACTGCCAGAAGGTAACGTAAAAGTTGACGTTAACTACTCTTCTCTTAACTACAAAGATGGCTTAGCAATAACAGGCAAAGGGCGCATTGTTCGTAACTTCCCGATGGTTCCTGGTATTGACCTTTCTGGTGTGGTTTCTCAATCAGATGACCCTCGCTACAAAGAAGGCGATGAAGTTGTTTTAACAGGTTGGGGCGTTGGTGAAGGTCACTGGGGCGGCATGGCTGAAAAAGCGAGCTTAAATGGTGATTGGTTAGTACCAATGCCAAAAGGGCTAGACGCTAAAAAAGTAATGGCGATTGGTACCGCTGGTTTTACTGCAATGCTTTGTGTTCAAGCGATTGTAGATGCAGGTATTAAGCCTGAAGATGGTGAAATCTTAGTTACAGGTTCAAGTGGTGGTGTTGGCAGTGTGTCTATTACCCTACTAAATCAACTCGGTTATAAAGTTGCAGCGGTAACGGGTCGCGCTGCAGAAAATGGTGAGTTACTAAAATCACTAGGTGCCTCTCGCATTGTTGAACGTGCAGAGCTTGAAGAACCAGCAAAACCATTAGAGAAACAATTATGGGCTGGTGCTATTGATACTGTAGGCAGCAAAGTGTTGGCAAAAGTATTGGCTCAAGTGGACTATAACGGCGCAGTAGCCGCTTGTGGTTTAGCTGGCGGGTTCGACTTACCAACAACCGTAATGCCATTCATTCTGCGTAATGTTCGCCTGCAAGGTGTGGACTCAGTTATGTGCCCACGAGAAAAACGCATCAAAGCTTGGGAGCAACTGGCTGAGCTTCTACCTGAATCTTTCTACGCTCAAGCAACTAAAGAAGTTTCTTTAGATGAAGCGATTCAAGCAGCAGAAGACATCACTAACGGTCAAATTACTGGTCGCGTTGTTATTAAAATCTAGTGTTATCAAGATCTAGAGCTACTAAGACCGAGTGCTATTAAGAGCTAGAGCTATTAAGGTCTAGAATCTAGTCCGCTCTAAAAGATCAAGGCTAAGCAGATAACGCTTAGCCTTGATTATATCTCTATTGAATTTAGCCGCTTAATCGCTGCTTTTTTGTGGAGCCTGTTCAGCCTCATCATCAAACATTGTTACTTTTGCCTCTGGGCAAGCGGCAATATCTCGAACATTCTTTTGAATCGTAATCACAGCGAACAAAGCCAACGTGAAAGCCATGGCAAAAAAGCCTTTCTCACTTAATGCCAATTCTGCATTTCTTAGCCCAATAGCAAACAGAATAATTGCAGCAGCCAAAGCCACTCGACAACTCATGACATACATCGAAGTCACTTGAATTCCTTCAAGCTTATCGCGTACCGTCTTTTGTAGTGAGATCGCTGAAAATAAACCAAACAGCAATAACGATAAATAGTATCCCTTTTCATTCAACTCCATTGCGGAGTACCACAAGCCAAATAAGTAAGCTCCTGCACCAATAATAAACGCACCCCATGCCGACGCAACAAAAGCAGCCGTTGGTTTTTGATATGGTTGTTCCATTACACATCTCTCCTTAGAAATGAGTAAATTAGGCAGCTAGAAAAACAAAATCAAATGACCTTACCAACTCTGGGAAACATTAATCATTATTAATAATGTCAATTACATATATAGACATGACCTAGTTGCGATTAAAAAAACCTATATCTTCGATACGCTTTTCGATTAGCTCCCCACACTCTTCTTTGAGAACACGCCTTAACCACTGCTGTGAATCAGAGGAATCACAACGTGAATGCCAAATCAGTGAATAATCAAACGGCACAAACTCAAAGGGCAGAGGCTTAATGACCAAGTCATAACGATCGGCAACTAGATACGCCAGATCCGCAGGGACAGTGATAACTAAAGGCATTTTGTCGACAATCGCTAACGCAGCTTCAAGGTGATAAGCACGTAGCGCCATTTTTCTAGGTCTTTGATTAACTAAGGCGTTATCTAGTAAAGCTTTTACACCATCACTAATGGCAATCATCGCATGTGGCAAAGAAACATAATCTTCTAACGTTAAAACACCATCAGCTAACGGATGATTTTTAGATAACAAACAAGATACGCCAACAGGACCAAGGATCTCTTGGTGTAAGGGAGTCACAGGACCAGTAGGACGACAAATCGCCATATCCACACGCTCTGTACTTAACTGCTTAAATAAGTGCTCATGTTGAAGCGGGGCAAATTCTAAAGAAATGTTAGGGGCTAATTCATAAACCTTAGGCAAGGCGTAAGGCAAAATCGTCTGCATTGCATAATCGGTCGTCGCAATAACAAACCTTTCATCGCAATAGTATGGGTTAAAGTCACTTGGGGTCAGTAATTGGCGAAACGATTCCAAAGGTTGATCAATACGCTGGCTGATCTCTAGTGCTTTTTTGGTTGGAATTAAACGCTGACCTTGGCGAGTAAATAAAGGGTCATCGAGCAAATCTCGAAGTCGACCTAGAACTCGGCTGGTCGCAGATTGGCTCAAGTTCAGGCGAACAGCAGCTTGGCTTACACTGCCTTCTTCAATTAAGACCTTCAAAGCCACAAGCAAATTTAAGTCTCGACGATAAATATCTTCTAGTTCCACACTCAATTACCTAAATGCATACACCCGTCTTTTATAGCATGCTTTAGATAAAAAAAATCCCGCATTTAAGCGGGGAAGCCCAAGAAAACTGGGGATAGTGTCGGAATGTAGTCGTATCGGAATTAAGTTAAATCGCTGTAGCTTTAAATATCTAAAATCTGCCTTCAATGCTTTAAAAACGGTTTTTAAAAAAGACTTCAAAAATCAGCTTTTAAAAACAAAGTTTATCTAATTAATGCTCTTGCTCTTCTGGCGAATTTTGCCAGCGGCGCATTTCAAGCCAAATGCCACCAAGTGTTGCTACTACACCGATTAAAGGTGTAAATGAAGCCTCTGCGGGTGTACGTAACACTAACGCACAAAAAGAAATAAAGCAGAGAACCGAGTAAATCGTAAGTCTGTCTAGTGCTGTCAACATCGCCACTCCTTAGCAAGTTGTCATTGTTGCAAGTTGTTATCAACTTGTTAATTAACTTATAGGAAATAATTCAGCTTGCCAAGCACTTATTGCATATTTTTTCTGCGGACGTATCATTCTCTGCTCAGAAGCACATAGAGAAGCAAACCATGATATTCAACCCTGAACTCGCAACACACACTTTAGAAGCTGAAGGGCTACGTTGCCCAGAACCAGTCATGATGGTCAGGAAGACGATTCGAAATATGCAGGATGGCGATGTGTTACTGGTCAAAGCGGACGACCCTTCAACTACCCGAGACATTCCAAGCTTTTGCCGATTTATGGATCACCAACTTGTTGGCGTACAAACGGAACAATTGCCTTATCAATATTTGATTAAGAAAGGAATGCTATAAAGTTTCGTTAGTGTCGCGATTCATTCAAGCACCACACAATTAGTCAGTTTTTTTATGTTCCTCCCCATACTCTGTCATGACTAAGGGAGGAAACACTATGCAACGTAACCATTCTATCGACACCATTCGCGGCGCTTTGCTGCTCATCATGACCATCAACCACTTTATATGGATAACCGTTGGTTGGGCTAATATTCAACTCATAACTTTGCAGCCTTTTGGGCAGGTGGGTGCTGCGGAAGGGTTTATTTTAGTTTCAGGGCTGATGGTCGGGCTTATCTATACTGGTGCTGATGCCGCATCAAACAAAAAGAAGTTACTAACACGGGCGAAGCAGCTTTATATCTATCACTTGATAGCGATTCTTGCGGTTCTCACTATCGCTTACTGTTATATATCTTTTTCACAACCCGCCAATACTTTTTATAGTGAGCTATTTCCAGGGTTAATCGGGAATACACTACCAACACTGGTCGCCAGTTTTACGCTGCTGCATAAGCCTCCATATTTTGACATCTTACCAATGTACGTCGCTTTCTTATTGATATCGCCATTGGTGATCAGCCAGCTGAAGAAAAAACGCATCGCTTTAGTTATCACAATCAGTGTTCTGTTGTGGCTAGGCAGTCGTTACTTTGACCTTTCGACATTACTCACTCTTTACTTCAGCGAAAGGGCGATTAACACAGGCTACTTTAGCTGGCTGGCATGGCAATTGATTTTCGTTGTGGGGATATGTCTTGGTTACTGCTCACGACATCAACCTATCAATTGGTTTAAGCACCCAGCAATTACCTTTTTAGTCAGTATCATAGCTCTAGTATTATTTGTTTTTCAGCGAAATATTTTTTCTCAGTATGGCATTCATCAAGGAACCCTGTATGAACTAGCAGATAAGCCTCTACTGGGCTGGCTGAGAATCTTTAACCTATTCTTACTGGTCTATTTATTCGGTTATATTATTCATCGATGGCCACAAGCTTTAACCTTTAAACCATTAGCTTTACTCGGTAGACATTCGCTTTATGTTTTCTCATGGCATTACGTTGTTATTTTTTCGGTTGCCCCAATTGCATTAGGCTTCTTTGATTTCCAGCCGAACATCACGGTGTGCTTAGTTATCGTTTCATTGCTTATTTTCGTGCCAGCCTTAATCAGAGAACGAAACAAAAGCCCCAAATTAGTCGTAGAGAAAGAAAGCAACTAACATCGACTATTTCAATCAGCCATTATCCCAGTTAGCGCTTTGCAACTGGGATAAGTAACTCGATATACCATTCATGGTTTGATCTTTCTTCGGCACAGGTTATCCACTCAAAGCCTTGTACCAAAACATATCTCGACTCTGTCAAATGAGAGTAATAAAGACTATCCAAGCTTTCCCCTATATTGGCTAATGTCCCTATCAAAACGCACTTCAAGTATTTTCCTGCTTCCACCTTTACAGCACGATCGGATTTTTCTTCTATAAAACGACTTACTTGATAGTCATGGCTGGTTGTATAGCCATCACTGTCAGCCCGACCAATAAGCAACTGCACTTGTCCTGTATTCACAGCAGATAAACAGTCACTATATTTTTCAAGGATGTAAGCTAAACGCTGGCTCTTTTGAACCAAATTGCCAGGAATAGTATCAATATCTAAACAACCAGATTGTTCAGGTTTTAAGGTCAAGTCTTTCCCAAGATGGTGAATACTTGATGGGAGATCGATTAACTCTAAGGTAGGTTTCAACTCAACGCGAAATTGTAAACTACCTGACGGTTCCAATTTCCAAACATAAGGAAGTCGATTTAAAGTCAGTTTATGTTGGTAGCAATAGACGTGGTGAAGGTAAATAAACAGCGCAGAAATATACATGCTATTAGGTAAGGAGAAACGCCACATTGTCCGAGCCGTTAACTCAATATTCGCTAATGGTTCATTAGATGGCTCTTCATCACCATCACACACCGCTAGCATTTGAAATTGCCCTGACCGCCCAGAACAATTATTACGATACTCCAACACATAATATTGGCGACCTTCATGCCGCCACTCATATGTAGCTTCATTAAAGCTATCCCACAATTGAGTAACCTTGGTGGATAAAGTCTGAGAATTAAAAAACACCGAAGAGAAATTTTGCTGAACACCCACGAGTTCCTGCGACTCAAACATTTCTTCCTTCGGCGGAGATGCTAACATTGCTTGAAAAAATTGCAGATAAGTAGAATCGATCTTAGGAATCCCGACAAGTTTAGCTAAGGTGGGATCTCGTTTAAAATGTTTGGGGGAAACGTTAAAAGCCTGCTTCACCGCACGGTAAAATGCCTCTTGCGATTCAAAGCCGAAATCAAGTGCAATATCAATAATACGATGATCAGAATGAGCAATCGCTTCTATTGCTAACGTGAGCAAACGTAGCCGGTAATAACGACCGACACTGATACCGGTGAAGCGTTTAAATTCGTGCTGTAAATGCCATCGACTAACTTTGAGTATTAAAGACAACGCATCAACATCCAACTTTTTAGGTAGCTGAATTTCTACGGCTTCTAGGATACGAAAAATGAAAGGGAACTGTCGCATAACAGCAGTATCAGCAAAGCGATAGCCTCAAGCAATCTCACTGAAAACACTTTACGAAACACTTCAAAATTTATAATAAAAAGGCAGCCCTGAGGCTGCCATTCATTTATTCATTGTCTTCTAAGTTACGCACTTGTGATTGAAGCTTTTCAATCTGTTTATTCATTGAGCGTAATTCTTTGTGCATTGGAATAATATGCGCAACCCGAATCCAGGCTTCTACTGCTAAGCCCGTCATGATCAGCGAACCTGCTACCATTGGCAGCCACATATCAGTCAATACCATACCCAATAACGTCAGACTAAGACCAAAAGTAAACAAATAACTTTGGCTCTGTGGAGTCATTCCCATATAACGTGTAAGCATAATTAAAGCCCTCTAGCTGCTAGGGTTATTGAACTATTTCTGCTTCTAATCTACCACGCGAATCATGACAATTATATGTCAGCCATCACGTTCGAATACTCCTCATATCGAATATTTTATAACACCCATTTCCCCTGAATTTATCTTCAAGCTCCAAGGTATAGTTGAGGCTCAAAGATAAGTACTTTACTGATATCCAGATTAAGATCTTGGTTTTAAATCCAAAACATGCAGCAAACGTTCGGGTGTACCTTCCCAAACCATTGGGCGACCTTTAGGGTTATCCGCAGTCCACCAGCCTGTGAATCTAAGAGTGTTGTATTGGTAGAAATTCGAACCCGAAATCACAGGAACCGTCACTTGGTTTTCCGCAATTAGCGCTTGAATATCATGCGCGATATCTTGCTGTTTATTATGGTCTGCTGTTTTGTAGAAGCTATCAAGTAAGGTATCAAGTTGCTCATTCTTCCAATGATGCATGGCAAACCTTGGCATACCTTCAGACTCTTGAAGTCGAGAGTGGTAAGCACTATCCCAATACTTATGCGGTGTAGGTCCATGGAAGTAATTGGTGTAAGCCACATCATATTTAGCAGACAGCATCGACTGATTGTAAATAGAAAAGTCTGGCGTTCTTGCTTTGGCATTGATGCCAACTTGATGCAGCTGCTCGGTAGAAAGCATCACGGTATTATTAAAATCCGTCCAACCTTGTGGAGACTGAATCAATAACTCAAATTTTTCACCTTGCGGAGTTTCAACAAAGCCATCGCCATTAATGTCTTTATATCCAGCCTTTGCTAATAGTGCCTTCGCATTCTTTTGCGAGAAGGTCATGAAAGGTTTGAATTTAGCGTGTACCGCTTCATCAGACCAAGCTTCAAAGGCATAACCTAGACCTGAAGCAAAATCATTCACTACACCGTTACCGTAGTTAGCAATATCGATAAGTGACTGACGATCCAGCGCCATAGAAAACGCACGGCGGAATTGAACGTCATTCAAAACTTTGTGCTTAACTGGATCTTTCGAAGCGTAATTGAACATGAAAGATTGAGTGCCTGCTGGCGGATACCAATAGCCGTGATTAGGCGACACATCGACAAAGGTTTTTTCAATATCAGGCACAAATGAACCTGCCCAATCGATGCGAGAGTTGACCAACTCGCCTAATACTTGATCATTGTGGTTCATTTGAGGAATACGCAAACAATCCACATCCAAATTCGAGTTATCCCAATAATTCGGATTTCGACATTGTACGAAAAGCGTTGGAGTGAACACTGGCAACTCAGTAAAAGGACCAGTACCAATCGGGTTTGGATTTAAAAATTCAGCAGGGTCTTTTACTTCTTTCCATAGGTGTTCAGGAACAACTGGAACCTGAACTATTTCATAAGTACCGTTGGTATTCACTTCTTTCATATGGAAGCGAACTTGGTACTGGTTCAACTTCTCAACGGATTTAATTTTATTGTTAATACCGCGGTCATCAAGTGATGGGTAATTTCGAACCATATCAAACGTGAAGACAACATCGTCAGCATCAAACGTTTCACCATCCGACCACTTCACACCTTTACGCAAATCAAACGTAATGCTTAACAGATCTTCACTCATTCGAAAATCTGTCGCTAAGCGGTATTCAGGAACGTTGCCTTTTAACTCATTAAACACGACTAATGGTTCGTACATGAAATCCCGAGCAGTATGCATACGAGAAACAGCATAAGGGTTAAAGTTACGGATTAAAGATGCATTGTGGTTAGGAATAATGGTGAGTTGCGATAGGTTATCGAGATCTGGACTTGCCTGCGCAGAAAAAGCAAAAGCAGACATGATGGCGCTAAACAGGAGTGTTTTTTTCATAATGATATTCCGTTATTCAATTGCATGAAAAATAACCACAACTCAATAGCATATCAATTTGATCACCCTCTATAAAAAACAGCAACTAATTGTAAGTTATAGATTTAATAATTATTTGATATTAAACCCACATCATTTAACAACAGATTGGAAGTACTCCATCGGCTCAGTTCAAGTATTGCAAGGTTAACGGTGTAACCTTACAACACTTGTAACAAAGTTTAACTCGCCCATGAATCACTCAAGATGCGAGTGACCACAAAATAGCGGATTACAAAACTGCCGCACCAATCGCGAGGGCAACAAAAAGACTTGCTGTGATCTTACGGATTAAATCGAGAGGTAATCTATCCGCAGACATATTGCCAAGCACGACTACAGGTACATTGGCTAATAACATGCCAATCGTTGTACCAAAAATGACAAGCAACAACGCATCTGAATATTGAGCTCCAAGGATCGAGGTCGCAATTTGAGTTTTATCACCTATTTCGGCAATAAAGAAAGCAATAAAGCTCGCCACGAATGGACCGCGGTTAGAAATACTTTCATCGTCATCCAGCTTATCTGGAATGAGAATCCAGCCCGCCATAATGACGAAGCTCACCACTAAGACCCATTTCAAAATTTCAGGAGATAAGTAATCGGCAACAACGACCCCTAGCCATGCAGCAAGGGCATGATTAGCGATGGTAGCTAAGAAGATTGCCGCAATGATCGGAAAAGGCTTCCGGTAACGGCTGGCTAATAAAAGGGATAATAATTGAGTTTTATCACCGATCTCGGCCAAAGCCACAGTGGTAATTGAAATTGCTAAAACGCTCACGACATGCTCATTGGGGCGAGGATTATTATATTAGAACCAAAGACAAACCTCGCGCCCCACCCCGGTTCACGATGTTTGTCTAAGGTCTTGCTAAACGGTCTCGATGTATTTGTATTTTTATCATCGATATCTCGTCTCGAACGCCATGGTGATGTGCACCAATTATGTTGACGAACGAACTTACTCAACTAAAAACATGAATAAGCAAGCTACTCCCCAAAGACCGCGCGATTTTAATCACCCAAGTACTCAAAAACAAGCATCAAACTCGCTAAAAAATCCACTTGCCCCGAAAAACGAAGATTAAAGGCAAAAAAATCCACTAAACGACATTTTAGACCACTAATTAAACAGGATTACCCCTACTCGCATTACCAATATCTGGGTATACTCAATAGCTATTTTTATTAATTATTCAGAAGAATCGCGCGAACTGACTATGCAAAAATTCGATATCAAAACCTTCCAGGGAATGATCCTCGCGCTGCAGGATTATTGGGCTCAAAATGGCTGTACGATTGTGCAACCTTTAGATATGGAAGTAGGTGCTGGCACCTCTCACCCAATGACATGTCTACGTGCACTTGGCCCAGAGCCAATGTCTACGGCATACGTTCAACCTTCTCGTCGTCCGACCGATGGTCGTTACGGTGAAAACCCGAACCGTCTGCAGCACTACTATCAATTCCAAGTAGCTCTAAAACCTTCTCCAGATAATATCCAGGAGTTGTACTTAGGTTCTCTTGAAGTGCTAGGTGTCGACCCATTAGTTCACGATATTCGTTTCGTAGAAGACAACTGGGAAAACCCAACGCTAGGCGCATGGGGTCTTGGTTGGGAAGTATGGCTAAACGGCATGGAAGTGACTCAATTTACTTACTTCCAACAAGTTGGCGGCCTAGAGTGTAAGCCAGTAACTGGCGAGATCACTTACGGTATCGAGCGTCTAGCAATGTACATCCAGGAAGTAGATTCAGTTTACGACCTAGTATGGAACGTAGCACCAGACGGTTCAAACGTGACTTACGGTGACATCTTCCACCAAAACGAAGTTGAGCAATCAACGTACAACTTCGAGCATGCAGACGTAGATTTCCTATTCACTTTCTTCGACCAGTGCGAAAAAGAGTGTAAAGAACTACTTGAGCTAGAGAAGCCGCTTCCGCTTCCAGCTTACGAGCGCATTCTAAAAGCAGGTCACGCATTCAACATCCTTGATGCGCGCAAAGCTATCTCTGTAACAGAGCGTCAACGTTACATCCTTCGTATCCGCAACCTGACTAAATCAGTTGCAGAGGCGTACTACGCGTCACGTGAAGCGCTTGGCTTCCCAATGTGTAAGAAGGAAGGTAAATAATCATGGCGAAGAATTTTCTAATTGAACTGGGTACGGAAGAGCTTCCACCAACGGCTCTTCGTTCTCTAGCTGAAGCCTTTGCTTCTAACTTTGAAGCAGGTCTTAAAACTGCTGAGCTTTCTCACGAAGGCATCAAGTGGTACGCAGCACCTCGTCGTCTAGCACTTAAAGTGACGGCACTGGCTGAAGGTCAAGCAGACAAAGTGGTTGAGAAGCGTGGTCCTGCTATTTCTGTAGCATTCGATGCAGAAGGTAACGCAACTAAAGCGGCACAAGGTTGGGCTCGTGGTAACGGTATTACTGTTGAGCAAGCTGACCGTCTGAAAACAGACAAAGGCGAGTGGCTTCTTTTCAAACAAGAAGTGGCTGGCAAACCAGTTCAAGAATTGGTGATGGACATTGCTGCGAAAGCACTAGCTGGTCTACCAATTCCTAAAGCAATGCGCTGGGGTAACTCAGACATTCAATTTATCCGTCCAGTGAAAACACTGACAGTACTACTAGGTGATGAGCTTGTTGAAGGCGAAATCCTAGGTGTAGCTTCTGCTCGTACTATCCGTGGTCACCGTTTCATGGGCGAGCAAGAGTTTACCATCGACTCTGCTGACCAATACCCTGCGATCTTAGAAGAGCGCGGTAAAGTAATGGCAGATTACGATGCGCGTAAAGCGATCATCCTTGCTGATGCTAAAAAAGCAGCAGACGCGGTTGGCGGTATTGCTGACCTAGAAGATGACCTTGTTGAAGAAGTGACCTCTTTGGTTGAATGGCCAGTAGTTCTTACTGCTAAGTTTGAGCAAGAGTTCTTAAAAGTGCCTTCTGAAGCTTTGGTTTACACCATGAAAGGCGACCAGAAGTACTTCCCTGTTTATTCGCATGAGATTGGTGACGCTGAAAGAAGCCTTCTTCCAAACTTCATCTTTGTTTCGAACATCGAGTCTAAAGAGCCTCGTCACGTAATCGAAGGTAATGAGAAAGTTGTACGTCCACGTCTTGCTGATGCAGAGTTCTTCTTCAATACAGACCGTAAGCGCCCGCTTATCGACCGTCTTGCTGAACTAGACCAAGCTATCTTCCAGAAGCAACTGGGTACTATCAAAGACAAGACAGACCGCATCACAGAGCTTGCTGGCTACATTGCCGAGCAAATCGATGCTGACGTTGAGAAATCTAAGCGTGCTGGCCTACTGGCTAAGTGTGACCTAATGACATCAATGGTATTCGAATTTACGGATACTCAAGGTGTGATGGGTATGCACTACGCGACTCACGATGGCGAAGACGATCAAGTAGCACTGGCACTTTACGAGCAGTACATGCCTCGTTTCGCAGGTGATACTCTACCAAGCACTGGTATTTCATCTGCAGTCGCAATGGCAGACAAGCTAGACACTATCGTAGGTATCTTCGGTATTGGCCAAGCTCCAAAAGGTTCTGACCCATTCGCTCTGCGTCGCGCATCACTAGGTGTGCTACGTATCATCGTTGAAAACGGCTACAACCTAGACCTAACCGATCTAATCGGTAAAGCGAAAGAGCTACTAGGCGACAAGCTAACCAACGAAAACGTAGAAGCTGACGTTATCGACTTCATGTTAGGTCGTTTCCGCGCATGGTACCAAGATGCTGGTTTCAGCGTTGATATCATCCAAGCGGTACTAGCGCGTCGTCCAACTAAGCCAGCTGACTTTGACCAACGTGTTAAAGCGGTTTCTCACTTCCGTGAACTGGAAGCAGCAGAAGCTCTAGCAGCAGCGAACAAGCGTGTAGGTAACATCCTTGCGAAATTCGATGGCGAACTACCAGCAGAAATCGACCTAACGCTTCTTCAAGAAGACGCAGAGAAAGCACTGGCTGAAAACGTTGAAGTAATGACGGAAGCACTAGAACCAGCATTCGCAACAGGCAACTACCAAGAAGCCCTAAGCAAGCTTGCTGATCTACGTGAACCTGTTGATGCATTCTTCGATAACGTAATGGTTATGGCTGATGACGAAGCGCTTAAGAAAAACCGTCTAACGCTACTGAACAACCTACGTAACCTGTTCCTACAGATTGCTGACATCTCTCTACTGCAAAAATAAGCATGAGTGAGACAGTTGCTCTAAGTCATACTCTGAGCAGCGCAAGGTAAACACCCAAAGGGAAGCGAAAGCTTCCCTTTTTGTTTTTGTGAACTGCGTAATTATTTGTAGAGGTAATATTGGATAACCGAATGAATCAGCACTCAGACTGTAGGTCTCCTTATTTGTTATAAATGTGCTGTTTATTCGGGGAAGGACACAATGAAAAAAACAACACTCGCGCTTTCAATTCTCGCACTCAGCGCATGCAGCCAAACCACAGACAACAACTTATTGCTCATCATAGATAACGAGACTCTTACCTTTCAGTCGACAGGGCAAGGCACGTTATTAGCAGAACATGAGCTAGCAAAAGGCAGCTATGCTTTTTCTATCGGTGATGCTCAGCAAACCTGTGGTACCAACTACTCTCTAGCTGAAGAAAGTCGCATCAAGTTCAATAAACCCCTTCGCTTAGACGATTGCGCCGAAAAATCTGAAATCAACATAAAAGTATTTCGTCCTAATACCTACCAGTTCACATTAAACCCACAAACGAATGAACTCACGGTTAAGATCAAACCAAAACAAGAAGAAGTACAAAGCTTTACTTGCCCTGTACCAAGTGATTCACCGACCACAATCAATGTCGCTAAAACCTTTGATGATGGCACCTTGGTAAGAGACGCCCTTTCAGGCAAACAAGTCACAGTTACCAACGGCAGCGTCACTATGCAGCCTGCAAAAAACAGCCAAGGTGTTTTACTGCTTGAGAAAGTAGAACCCGAAGCCAAAGCCGATTTTAGTTGGGATAACGCCACGGTTTACTTCGTAATGACCGACCGCTTCCATAATGGTAACCCTGACAACGACAACAGTTACAACCGCAGCCAAGACGGACAAGATGAAATAGCCACCTTCCACGGTGGTGACCTAGCGGGTTTAACCGAAAAGCTCGACTACATTGAATCACTCGGTGCCAATGCTATTTGGATAACCTCGCCTTTAGAACAAATCCACGGCTGGGTTGGTGGTGGCGACAAAGGTGATTTCAAACACTATGGCTATCACGGCTACTACCACCAAGATTGGACTAAGCTCGATGACAATATGGGCACAGAAGATGAACTGAAAACCTTCATCGATACCGCGCACAGCAAAGGCATCCGCGTTGTTTGGGATGTGGTAATGAACCACACGGGCTACGCCACTCTTGCCGATATGCAAGAGTTCGACTTCGGTAAGCTGAATCTAACAGATGCTGAAGCTCGCAAAGCACTTGGTGAAAAATGGACAGATTGGCGACCGAAAGAAGGACAAAACTGGCATTACTTCAATAACTACATTTCTTACAGCGATAAAGAAGCATGGGAAAAATGGTGGGGTAAAGCATGGTTACGCAGCGATATTGGGGCTTACGACTCTCCGGGCTACAACAACATCACCATGTCATTGGCGCACCTTCCTGATTTAAAAACGGAATCAGCGGAGAAAACAGGTCTGCCTAACTTCTTCGTGAATAAGCAAACCAACGCCAGCAGTGATCTGCAAACCCCGCGTGAACACCTTATTACTTGGTTATCTGACTGGGTACGTGAATACGGAGTCGATGGCTTTAGAGTTGATACAGCCAAGCACGTTGAATTAGAAGCTTGGGCTGAATTAAAAGAAAGCACCAACCAAGCACTCGCAGAGTGGAAACAAAACAATCCAGATAAAGCGCTAGATGACTTACCATTTTGGATGACGGGTGAAGTTTGGGCTCACAGCGTGGTGAAATCAGATTATTACGATAATGGTTTTGATTCCATCATCAACTTTGAGTTCCAAAGTGATGTCGCACCAAAAGCATTAAAGTGCCTATCCGATCTTGATGCTGATTACCTTCGTTACGCAGAAAAGGTCAATAACGATAGTAAATTTAACGTGTTAAGTTATCTTTCTTCTCACGATACATCATTATTTTGGGCACAGCATGGCAATGACTTCGCGAAACAAACCAAAGCTGCAAATGCACTCATGTTAACCCCTGGCGCCGTACAAATTTATTATGGCGATGAGATTGCACGTGATTTTGGTCCGACGGGATCAGACCCTATGCAAGGCACTCGTTCAGATATGCCTTGGGATCAAATCACGGGTGAAAGAGCCCAGTTACTGCAACATTGGCAAGCACTTGGTCAATTCCGTCAACGTCACCCAGCTGTAGCTCAAGGAAAGCATATTATTCGTAACCACGAAGGGTACTACGCCTTTGAAAGACAGTATAAAGATGACAAGGTATTAGTTGTTTACACGGGTTCAAAATAGCGGAACCAGAGTAAAACACACGAAATTTAAAGGAGAAGCTTTGGCTTCTCCTTTTTTTATCCAAAGCCTTTTTCGCACAGTAAACAAACCCTCAAGACCTGCCATATAGAAGTTTTTTACGTGTTAAAGCATTTCGGGCTATGCGTCGCAAAAGCATTGCGGTATGTTCAAGGATTACACTGATGGCAGACATTTGGTCTGGCAAATAAAATATAACAAGCAATCACAATGAATTAGGTATAAAACGCAATGCAATTCTCTAAGTTTGGTGAAAAGTTTAATCGATATTCTGGTATTACGCGTCTAATGGACGACCTAAATGATGGTCTTCGTACTCCTGGCGCCATCATGCTCGGTGGTGGCAACCCCGCCGCTATTCCAGCCATGCTCGATTACTTTAACCAAGCCAGTGCAGAAATGCTCGCCAGTGGAGAGCTTATTGCAGCAATGGCAAATTATGATGGCCCTCAAGGGAAAGACGCTTTCGTAAAATCATTAGCAAAGTTGCTCAAAGATACTTACGGTTGGGATATTAGTGAAAAGAACATTAGCCTAACCAACGGTAGCCAAAGTGGCTTCTTCTACCTGTTTAACTTATTAGCGGGTCAGCAAACCGATGGATCCCATAAAAAAATCCTGCTGCCTTTAGCGCCAGAATATATTGGGTATGGTGATGCAGGTATTGATGACGATATTTTTGTGTCGTACCACCCTGAAATCGAGCTGCTCGATAATGGTTTATTTAAATACCATGTAGATTTTGAAGAGTTGAAAGTTGATGATTCGGTAGCCGCTATTTGTGCTTCTCGCCCAACCAACCCAACGGGTAACGTTTTAACAGACGAAGAAGTACATAAACTCGATAAATTAGCACGCGATAATAACATCCCGCTATTAATCGATAACGCTTATGGCCTGCCGTTTCCAAATATCATTTTTGAAGATGTAGAACCTTTCTGGAATGAAAACACTATCTTATGTATGAGCTTATCTAAGCTTGGTTTACCTGGTGTGCGCTGTGGCATTGTTATCGCCAGCGAAGAAATCACCCAAGCGCTTACCAATATGAATGGCATTATTAGTTTAGCTCCAGGCAGCTTGGGGCCGGCTATTGCTAATCATATGATTAAGAAAAATGACTTATTGCGCTTAAGCACTGATGTCATCAAACCTTTCTATAAACAAAAATCACTGCGTGCCGTCGAGTTGCTACAACAAGCGATCACTGACCCTAGATTTAGGATTCATAAACCTGAGGGGGCGATATTCCTATGGCTATGGTTTGACGAGCTACCAATCACTACCATGGAACTGTACGACCGCCTGAAAGCTCGTGGAGTATTGATTGTCCCTGGGGAATATTTCTTTATCGGTCAAAATGACGAGTGGGATCATGCTCATCAGTGCCTAAGAATGAATTACGTGCAAGACGATGAGGCGATGCAAAAAGGCATTGCGATTATTGCTGAAGAAGTGAAAAAAGCCTATCAACAAGCCTAAGTCTTATTGTTGGGTCTAACCTATATAAATCAATACTATAGAATTTAAAAAGAGCACCTACATGGTGCTCTTTCACTCTTATTTCCCGATATGTTTTAGTTCAAATGAACGTATAACACTTAGCCTTCTAGTAAGCTTTTACCATTGATAGCAATCTTACGTGGCTGCATTGCTTCAGGGATTTCGCGTTCTAGGTCGATATGTAGAAGACCATTTTCCATACTTGCGCCTACCACTTTTACGTAATCAGCCAGTTGGAATTTACGCTCGAAATCACGCTCTGCGATACCTTGATAAACGTAAGTTTTCTCTTCTTCTGTTTTACGCTCACCTTTAACAATTAGCATATTCTCTTTCTGAGTCAGATCTAATTGCTCATCAGCAAAACCAGCAACCGCCATGGTAATACGGTATTGATTCTCGTCTTTTTGCTCGATGTTATATGGCGGGTAACCACCAGAAGTATTCTTTGAAGTGTTTGCTTCCATCATATTTACTAGACGATCGAAGCCAATTGCGTTGCGGTATAGTGGAGTGAAATCTACAGTTCTCATAATGCTATCCTTTTAGTAAGCAATAGTCTTAGCTGTGAATATTACTGAGATCATGCCTGTGAGTGATCTCGTAATCAGCTAAGAGATTCAGTTGGCATTCCTCGGGTTTCACTTTCTTTAGTGACAACTCTGGGACATGTTCATGAATCAATATCTAAATTGTGTGCTGCTAAAGTTATCCTCTCTTGAGCGATACTTCGTCAGCGGCTATGAAGGTTCTGTTTCTTCTCTTATTGAGCAAGACAGTCATCCTCTTCATAACTAGATATGTGGATTGAGCAAAATAGTTTCAAGGGATTATTTTAAATTATTTTTCCAATTCAATATTTTTCAAATAGTTACAGACATAAAAAAGCACCGCCAATAGACAGTGCTTTCAATTTTTTAATCATTTAGATTTGGACTACACATCCAAATTGGCAACTTTCAATGCATTCTCTTCGATGAAGTTACGACGCGGTTCAACTTGGTCACCCATTAGCGTAGTAAACAACAGATCAGCACCAACAGCATCATCAATGGTTACTTGCATCATACGACGAGTTTCAGGATCCATAGTGGTTTCCCAAAGCTGATCTGGGTTCATCTCACCTAGACCTTTGTATCGTTGTAAGCTCAAACCACGACGAGACTCTTTCACTAACCAGTTCAGAGCTTCAACAAAAGTAGAAACGGCTTGCGTTCGTTCGCCACGTTTAATGTAAGCGCCTTCTTCAATTAAACCTTCAAGAGCTTCAGATAGCTCAGCTAGTTTACCTAACTCTTTAGAGTTAATTAGATCAATACTTAGTACGTGTTCATGAGTAACACCATGTGTACGTACTACAATCTTAGGTACGCTTAAACCTAACTCTTCGTGTTTTTCAACTTCTAGAGAATATTGGCTCGCACCCACTTCTTTAGAGTTTAGCTGGTCAACAAGCTGCTTACCCCAAGCTTCAACTACCGCTTCATCATGGCACTGCTCAGCGGTTAAGCGAGGCACATAAATCATTTCGTGAATCAATGCGCGTGGGTAACGACGGCTCATGCGATCAACAAGCTTAATACCAGCATTGTATTGGTGAACAAGCTTCTCTAAGCCTTCACCAGCAAACGCAGGTGCTTCAGGGTTTACATGCAATTCTGCGTTGTCTAAAGCTAAAGATACTTGATACTGGTCCATCGCATCTTCATCTTTGATGTACTGCTCTTGCTTACCCTTTTTCACTTTGTAAAGTGGTGGCTGAGCAATGTAGATGTAGCCGCGTTCAATCAGTTCAGGCATTTGACGGTAGAAGAACGTCAATAGAAGTGTACGGATGTGAGAACCATCGACATCGGCATCGGTCATAATGATGATGTTGTGGTAACGCAGCTTGTCTGGATTGTATTCGTCACGACCAATACCACAACCAAGGGCTGTAATTAGCGTTGCCACTTCTTGAGAAGACAGCATTTTATCGAAACGTGCTTTCTCTACGTTAAGGATTTTACCTTTCAAAGGTAAGATTGCTTGGTTCTTACGGTTACGCCCCTGCTTAGCAGATCCGCCAGCAGAGTCTCCTTCCACAATATATAGTTCAGACAGTGCAGGATCTTTTTCCTGACAGTCAGCTAATTTACCTGGAAGACCCGCTAAATCTAATGCGCCTTTACGACGAGTCATCTCACGAGCTTTACGCGCTGCATCACGAGCACGTGCTGCATCGATAATTTTCGAACAAACGATTTTCGCTTCACCTGGGTTCTCAATTAGGAACTCAGACAGCTTCTCACCCATTGTAGACTCAACTGCAGACTTCACTTCTGAAGAAACCAGCTTGTCTTTGGTTTGGCTTGAGAATTTAGGATCTGGCACTTTCACCGAAACAATCGCAGTCAAACCTTCACGAGCATCATCACCTGATGTTGAAGTCTTCGCTTTCTTAGAGAAGCCTTCTTTATCCATGAAGCTGTTCAATGTACGCGTTAGTGCACCACGGAAACCAGCTAAGTGAGCACCACCATCACGCTGAGGGATGTTGTTGGTGAAACAATAAATATTTTCTTGGTAACCGTCATTCCATTGCATCGCAACTTCAACGGTAATACCGTCTTCACGCTCATGATCAAAATGGAATATTTTCTGGATGATCGGTGTTTTGTTGGTGTTCAAGTGCTCAACAAACGCTTGGATACCGCCTTCATATTCGAAGTGATCCATTTTATCTTCTTCGCGCTCATCAATTAGCTTGATTGACACACCAGAGTTCAAGAATGACAGCTCGCGCAGACGCTTAGCTAAAATATCGTAATGGAACTCAATGTTAGTGAAGGTTTCTTCACTTGGCCAGAAACGAATCTCTGTACCTGTTTTATCCGTGTCACCCACAACAGCTAGTGGCGCCTGAGGCTCACCGTGGCTGTATGTTTGGGTGTGGGTTTTTCCACCGCGGTGGATAGTAAGAGTAACTTGCTTAGATAATGCGTTTACTACTGAAACACCAACACCGTGCAGACCACCAGAAACTTTGTACGAGTTATCATCGAACTTACCACCAGCGTGAAGAACCGTCATGATTACTTCTGCTGCTGATACTTTTTCTTCTGGGTGCAATTCAGTTGGAATACCACGACCATCATCGCGTACTGACACAGAGCTATCTTCATGGATGGTTACAATGATGTCATTACAGTGACCAGCAAGTGCTTCATCAATAGAGTTATCTACCACCTCAAAAACCATGTGGTGCAGACCGGTACCATCATCCGTGTCGCCAATGTACATTCCTGGACGCTTACGTACCGCATCCAGACCCTTCAGTACTTTAATACTCGATGAATCGTAATTATCTGACATAGTTACTCTCTGACTAATTATCCTTGCTCTATTTTGCCATGTTCCACATGAAACATCCTGCTATTTTCTTCATGCATATCTGCAATCTGATCAGCGGTAATAGAGCTTACAAAAACTTGAGCCCCCGTCTTTTTAAAGCAATCCGCTAAACGGGCGCGACGTTGGCTATCTAATTCGGAAGCGAAGTCATCTATCAAATAGATGCACTGCTTACCTGTCATTTCCGTTAGGTGCTGACCTTGCGCGACACGCAATGCACACACCATTAACTTCAATTGACCTCGTGAAAGTACATCTTCAACAGGTGTACCATTCACTTTAATCTTTAGATCTGCTTTATTTGGTCCACTAAAGGTGTAACCAAGGTGCTGATCTCTTTCAAAATTCTTTTCTAATATTTCAGCATAGGGTGTGTCTTTATCCCAGCCGCGATAGTAGTTCATCTGAATATCGTATTCAGGCAAAAAGGTCGCACAAATTTCTTGAGCGATATTCTTCAGTTGCTCGATGTAATCTGATCGCCACTGGCTAATATTTTCAGCTAAACGTGCTAGCTCTTGATCCCAGTAGCTAAGCTCTCGGTAGTCGGTCGCCGTTTTCAATAACGCATTACGTTGTTTGTTTAAGCGCTTTACTCTACCCCACGCTTCGTAAAAAGCAGGTTCACTATGGAAAACGCCCCAATCAATATAAGCACGGCGGTTTTTCGGACCGTCGGTTAGTAAATCAAACCCTTCGGTATGAATCAATTGCAAAGGTAATACTTGAGCCAATTGAGCAAGTTTTTGCCCAGATTGACCGCTTATTTTAACCTCTGTCGTACCATCACGCTGCTTATTAATACCTATTGGTAGCTCAAATTGATCCGATGTCATAAAACGACCATGTACGAACAACTCGCTACAGTCATTTTGAATGATGCGTCCAGTTAAAGAACTCTTAAAAGACCGACCATGTCCGAGCAAATAAATAGCTTCAAGGACACTGGTTTTTCCGCTTCCGTTAGGGCCTATAAGAAAGTTAAAGCCTGATGACAGTTCAATGTCACAGGCTTCAATATTTCTAAACTGTTTTACGATTAAGCGCGATAACGGCATGAAATCATCATATATTGACTAAACCTTTACAGACGAATCGGCATAACAACATACATTGCACTGCTGTCTTGAGCATTCTCGATCAGTGCGCTGGCATTGGCATCTGACATCGAAATACGCACCTGTTCACAACGCAATGTATTCAAAACATCCAATACATAACTTACGTTAAAACCAATCTCTAGCGAATCGCCATCAAAGCTTACATCCAGCACTTCTTCGGCTTCTTCTTGCTCTGGGTTATTCGCTGTAATACGCATTTCACTATCAACTAAGTTAACACGCACACCACGGAACTTCTCATTTGAAAGAATAGCTGCACGAGAAAAGGCTGAACGCAGTTCGTCACAGCTTGCTTCAAGTGTTTTAGTGGTATTTTGAGGCATTACTCGACGATAATCAGGGAAACGACCATCAACAAGCTTAGAAGTGAATACGTAATTGTTAACTTCGGCACGCAGGTTTGAAGAGCCAATTTGCAAAGTCACTGGCTGTTCTGGTGAATCGAGTAATTTCACTAACTCTTGCACACCTTTACGCGGCACGATGATCTGCTTTTGAGCAAAGTCAGCACCTAATGCAGCTTGAGATACTGCCATTCGGTGACCATCGGTTGCTACACTGCGTAAAATTGAACCTTCAATTTCAAACAACATACCATTTAGGTAATAACGCACGTCTTGGTTTGCCATTGAGAATTGAGTCTTCTCTATCAAACCTTTAAGTTCAGCTTGAGTAACCGACACTTCAACTTCGCTTTGCCAATCTTCAATATTTGGGAAATCAGCAGCTGGTAGCGTCGCTAAAGAGAAGCGGCTACGGCCAGAGCGAACTTGAATGCGATCGCCTTCTAACACAACAGTAATAATTGAGTTATCCGGAAGCCCGCGGCAAATATCTAAAAACTTACGAGATGGAACAGTAATATTACCCGCTTCAAAATCCCCTTCAAGAGTGACACGGCTTACCAGTTCAACTTCAAGATCCGTCGCTGTCATCGACAATACATTGTCTTCTACTTTAATCAGTAGATTCCCTAAGATAGGGAGCGTTGGTCTGCCGCCTAATGCGCCTGATACTTGCTGAAGTGGCTTAATTAAGTGACTACGTTCAATGGTAAATTTCATATCTAACTCTTAACGGTATAAATAATTCGGTCTTAGGGTGGTAAGAATACTTCGAATTAAGAAGAAAGGGTACGAATCAAATTCGAATAGTCTTCTTTAATGTCGTGGCTCTCTTCGCGTAACTGAGCAATCTTACGACAAGCGTGCAATACCGTTGTATGGTCGCGGCCACCAAATGCATCGCCAATCTCAGGCAAACTATGGTTAGTCAGCTCTTTGGCGAGTGCCATCGCTAATTGACGAGGACGAGCAACAGAACGTGAACGACGCTTAGACAATAAGTCCGCGACTTTGATTTTGTAGTATTCCGCGACAGTCTTTTGAATATTATCAATGGTGACCAGCTTTTCTTGCAGAGCAAGTAAGTCACGCAGAGCTTCACGAACAAAATCAATAGTAATAGGACGACCAGTAAAATTCGCATTCGCAATAACACGGTTCAATGCGCCTTCAAGCTCACGAACATTCGATCGCAGACGTTTAGCAATAAAGAATGCCACTTCATCCGCAAGATGAATTTGGTGGTCTTCTGCTTTTTTCATCAAGATCGCAACACGCGTTTCTAGTTCAGGCGGTTCAATCGCAACTGTTAGACCCCAACCAAAACGAGATTTCAAACGATCTTCAACACCATTGATCTCTTTCGGGTAACGGTCAGAAGTCAGGATGATCTGTTGGTTGCCTTCTAATAACGCGTTAAACGTATGGAAGAATTCTTCTTGAGATCGTTCTTTATTCGCAAAAAATTGAATGTCATCAATAAGTAATGCATCAACACTGCGGTAGTAACGTTTAAATTCTTCAATCGCGTTATTTTGAAGTGCTTTCACCATATCTTGAACAAAACGTTCAGAGTGCATGTAAACCACTTTAGCGTTCGGTTTATTATCGACAATGGCGTTACCCACCGCATGCAACAAGTGCGTTTTACCTAGACCGGTTCCACCATATAAAAACAACGGGTTATAAGCCGTTCCGGGGTTATCTGAAACCTGACGAGCCGCCGCCAAACCCAATTGGTTTGATTTACCTTCAACAAAGTTGTTGAACTTGTGTTTTGGGTTCACGTTTGAACGGTGGTTTAAATCAACCGCCACAGGCTCTTCATCACGCCATATATTGTGAACAGGCTTACGAGCCTGTAACTGGGCAGGTGCAGATGACTCAGCAGCCACATCTGCAGCCGTTCGAGCGCGAGTTGGGGTTGCTGGTGCAGGCGTCGGTGCAATAACACGTTTACTGCCAATCTCAAAATGGAGATGTGGAATGTCATTACCACAATATTCTTGTAGTAAACGGTTAATGCTATTTAGGTACTTATCGCGTACCCAATCCAGTACAAAACGGTTTGGAGCAAATAGAGTTAGAGTATTGTCATTGAGTTCCGCTTGTAACGGACGTACCCACATACTGAATTCTGTAGCTGGTAACTCTTCTTGAAGCTGTTGCAGGCATTGCAACCAAAGCGAAGACGACACGATGCACTCACTCTATTTAAGTTATCTGAAATGACTGGCAATTTTACCTGTTGATAAAACAGATCACCAGCAATTGATCACAGTTCCAGTGAATAAGATCGAAGTTATTCACAATATTTAAGGGGAATTCCCGTGGATCCACACATCTTGCCCTTACTTTACTCACATAAGGATCCACTTATGCTCAGATCTTTGCTAGTTATCCCCAAATATCGAATAGCATCTAGTTATGGTTAATAACATCTGGTTATTTATTCTATTGAGCATTTTCCCAGTAACATCCTGCTCTATAAATATAAGGAGTTACCAAATGAAAAACTGGATTAAAGCTGCAATTGCAGTAATCGCACTTTCTGCTGCAACAGTTCAAGCTGCTACCGAGGTTAAAGTTGGTATGTCAGGTCGTTATTTTCCATTCACTTTCGTAAAGCAAGACCAACTACAAGGCTTTGAAGTTGATTTGTGGGATGAGATTGGTAAACGTAATGACTATAACGTGGAATACGTAACAGCAAACTTCTCTGGTTTATTTGGTTTACTTGAAACAGGTCGTATCGATACGATTTCAAACCAAATCACCATTACTGAAGCGCGCACGGCAAAATACCTGTTTGCTGACCCATATGTGGTCGATGGTGCACAAATTACAGTACGTAAAGGTAATGACAGTATTCAAGGTATTGAAGACCTTTATGGTAAAACAGTTGCGGTTAACCTAGGTTCTAACTTTGAACAACTGGTTCGTAGCTATGATAAAGAAGGCAAGATCAACGTAAAAACTTATGATACAGGTATCGAGCATGATGTGGCTTTAGGTCGTTCTGACGCGTTTGTTATGGATCGCCTTTCAGCTCTCGAGCTAATTAAGAAAACGGGTCTACCTTTACAACTAGCGGGTCAACCTTTTGAAACCATCGAAAATGCTTGGCCATTCGTCAACAACGACAATGGTAAGAAACTACAAGCTGAAGTAAACCAAGCACTAGCAGCAATGCGTGAAGACGGCACACTAGCGACTATTTCTACAAAATGGTTTGGTGCGGATATTACTAAGAAGTAATTACTCACTTATCTAGTTAAAGCCCACTGCTTATAGTTTGCGGTGGGTTTTTGCGTTTTTACTTCTAGCTATTTATACAAAATAACAATAAGAGAGCCGTTATGGGTTTTGATTTCAATTACATGTTGGAGCTATTGCCAATACTTCTTAAGTATTTAGGTACCACCATGGAGATGGCAGTGTGGGGGCTATTCTTCTCCCTAATTCTTTCACTGATCCTAGCCAATATTCGTGTCTTTAAAATTCCGGTATTGGATCAGCTAAGCCAGCTCTACATCAGCTTCTTTCGTGGCACACCACTCTTAGTACAATTGTTTTTGCTTTATTATGGGTTGCCGCAAGTATTTCCAATTCTCGTAGGGTTAGATGCTTTTAGTGCCGCAGTGATCGGCCTAACCTTGCATTTTGCTGCTTATATGGCTGAAAGTATTCGTGCCGCGATTATTGGTGTTGATCGCAGCCAAATGGAGGCAAGCCTATCTGTTGGGATGACAACCCCACAAGCAATGATACGTATTATTCTTCCACAGGCGGCTCGTGTTGCCCTACCTTCATTGATGAATTATTTCATCGATATGATTAAGTCGACTTCCCTCGCCTTTACTTTAGGTGTTGCTGAAATTATGGCAAAAGCTCAAATGGAAGCATCATCAAGTTTCCGTTTTTTCGAGGCTTTTTTAGCTGTAGCACTAATTTATTGGGGAGTAGTTGTCATACTTACTCGTGTTCAAATATGGGCAGAAGCCAAGCTCAATAAGGCATATGTACGATGATAAAATTAAAAAATATCCACAAGCAGTTTGGTGACACCGAAGTTCTTAAAGGGATCGACCTAGAAATACGCCAAGGTGAGATAGTTGTCGTCATAGGTTCAAGTGGTACTGGTAAATCGACATTGCTACGTTGTGTGAACTTTTTAGAGCAAGCAAACCAAGGTTCGATCTCTATCGACGACATTACTGTTGATACTCAAAAGCACACAAAATCAGAAGTGCTAGCTTTACGCCGTAAAACAGGTTTCGTTTTTCAGAACTACGCACTATTTGCACACCAAACAGCCAAGCAAAACATAGCTGAAGGTTTGATTACCGTTCGCGGATGGAAAAAAGCACAAGCTCATGAAAAAGCACAACAAATCCTAGATGATATTGGTCTAGGAGATAAAGCAGACAGCTACCCCGCTGCGTTATCTGGTGGTCAACAACAGCGAGTTGGAATCGGTCGAGCAATGGCTCTTCAACCCGAGCTTTTACTGTTTGATGAGCCCACATCAGCCCTTGATCCTGAATGGGTTGGTGAAGTACTTAACTTAATGAAAAAGCTCGCCAATCAGCACCAGACGATGCTGGTGGTCACTCATGAGATGCAGTTTGCTAAAGAAGTCGCTGATAAAGTGATCTTCATGGCAGACGGACATATTGTTGAGCAGGGATCTCCACAGGATATATTTGGTAATCCACAGGATCCAAAATTAAAAAAATTCTTAAATAAGGTCGGGATCGAGTAAGGATCCTTGTGATTTAACTCATAGTACGTATAATCCCCCGACCGGAATTTTAGTTAAGCCAATCATTGACACTTTTTGTGACAGTGATTACAATTCCGCCTCTTTGTTGAGAGGCGTCGGTTTTCCTTTCTTATATAAGAAGAGAAAAAATGCCCACGCCGGGTTTAACAAAAACCTAAAACTACTGATCAGTAAGGTAATTACAATGAAACGCACTTTTCAACCTACAGTTCTAAAGCGTAAGCGTACACACGGTTTCCGTGCTCGCATGGCTACTAAGAACGGTCGCGCAACAATCAATGCACGTCGTGCAAAAGGCCGTAAGCGTCTTTCTAAGTAATCTTTGATTATTTTGAATAAGCTAGCCTTCGGTCGGGAGTTACGCTTGTTAACTCCCGAGCATTATCAAACCGTTTTCAAGCAAGCTCATAGAGCCGGCTCCCCTCATTTCACCATCATTGCTCGTAATAACTCTCTTTCTCATCCTCGTCTTGGATTAGCTGTTCCGAAAAAGCAGATTAAAACTGCTGTAGGTCGTAATAAATTTAAACGTCTTACGCGTGAAAGCTTTCGTAACAATCAACATCAGCTTCCTAACAAAGATTTTGTTGTAATAGCCAAGAAAAGTGCGCAAGATTTAAGCAATGAAGAAATGTTTAAGCTCTTAGATAAATTATGGCTTCGCCTGTCTCGCCCTTCGCGTGGATAGCGCTAATACCCATCTATTTTTATAGATGGTTTATTAGTCCACTCATCGGCCCACGCTGCCGATTTACTCCAACCTGCTCTTTATATGCGATAGAAGCGTTGAAAGCTCACGGTTTTGTAAAAGGGTGTTGGTTATCAGGCAAACGTCTATTAAAATGCCATCCTTTGAACGAAGGGGGCTTTGACCCCGTTCCACCAGTCCAAAAACAAGACAGAGATTAATAACGATGGATTCTCAACGTAATATCCTGTTAATCGCGCTGGCATTGGTTTCTTTCCTACTTTTCCAACAATGGAACGTAGCTCAGAACCCAGCACCTCAAGCGGTTGAGCAGGCACAATCTAGCAGTACTTTACCTGCACCATCTTTTGCTGATGATTTAGACCCAGCTCCGGGTCAAATGGCTTCTGCAAAAACAATCACAGTAATAACTGATGTTCTGACTCTGTCAATTGATACGGTTGGTGGTGATGTCGTTACAGCAAACTTGAATGACTACTCTGCAGAATTTGATTCTGAAGATACTTTTGTTCTTCTTAAGAATGAACCTGGTCACCAGTTTATCGCTCAAAGTGGTTTAGTTGGTCCTCAAGGTATAGACTTAAGCAGCACAAACCGTCCAAGCTACACGGTTTCAGCTGAAGAATTTACACTTGCTGATGGTCAAGATGAACTACGCATCCCAATGACTTATCAGGCAAATGGTCTTGATTACACGAAAACATTTATCCTAAAGCGTGGCAGCTACGCAATGGATGTTGAATATGATGTCGTGAATAATTCAGGCAATAACGCAACATTTGGTATGTACGCGCACCTACGTCAAAACGTAATGGATGACGGCGGTAGCCTAACAATGCCAACTTACCGTGGTGGTGCTTACTCTACGGAAGATACGCGTTACAAAAAATACAGCTTCGACGACATGCAAGATCGCAACCTGTCTCTTAACCTAGCAAATGGTCAAGGTTGGGCAGCGATGATTCAGCACTACTTTGCAAGTGCATGGATCCCGCGCGACGAAGCTGGCAGCAACGTTTACACTCGTGTAATTGGTAACCTTGGCGACATCGGTGTTCGCATGCCGAACAAAACCATCGCAACGGGCGACCAAGCAAGCTTCAAAGCAACGCTTTGGGTTGGTCCTAAACTTCAAGACCAAATGGCTGCAGTTGCACCGAACCTAGACCTAGTAGTTGACTACGGTTGGTTATGGTTCATTGCTAAACCACTTCACACCCTGCTTTCGTTCATTCAAGGCATCGTTGTGAACTGGGGTCTGGCAATCATCTGTCTAACGTTCATCGTTCGTGGTGCTATGTACCCGCTAACAAAAGCTCAGTACACGTCTATGGCGAAAATGCGTATGCTTCAGCCTAAGCTGACTGCAATGCGTGAGCGTATTGGCGATGATCGCCAACGCATGAGTCAAGAAATGATGGAGCTTTATAAGAAAGAAAAAGTAAACCCACTAGGTGGCTGTTTACCTATTCTTCTGCAAATGCCTATCTTCATTTCGCTTTACTGGGCACTAATGGAGTCAGTTGAACTGCGTCACTCACCGTTCTTCGGTTGGATAACTGACCTTTCAGCACAAGACCCGTACTACATCTTGCCACTTCTAATGGGTGCTTCAATGTTCCTAATTCAGAAGATGAGCCCGACAACAGTAACGGATCCAATGCAGCAGAAGATCATGACCTTTATGCCGGTTATGTTTACTTTCTTCTTCTTGTTCTTCCCTTCAGGTCTGGTTCTATACTGGTTAGTATCGAACATTGTAACTCTGATTCAGCAAACTCTAATCTACCGAGCGCTGGAAAAGAAAGGCTTACACTCTAAGTAAGACTGACTTGATAAAGACATAAAGAAAGGCGACCAAAAGGTCGCCTTTTTGTTTTGGGCTGATTACAATTCAGCTAATTGAATTAAATGTTGAATAGCAAAACGCTCCAACTTCTTAGCAGGCACAACTATGACTACAGATACGATTGTTGCTCAAGCTACCGCGCCAGGACGTGGTGGTGTCGGTATTATCCGAGTATCAGGACCTAAAGCCGCACAAGTTGCTTTAGAAGTAACAGGCAAAACTTTGAAGCCTCGTTACGCTGAATATCTTCCGTTTAAATCCCATGATGGTATTGAGTTAGACCAAGGCATTGCCTTGTACTTCCCTAACCCACATTCTTTTACTGGTGAAGATGTCTTAGAGCTTCAAGGACACGGTGGTCCTGTCGTTATGGACATGCTTATCAAGCGCATTCTGACCATTGCCGACGTTCGTGCTGCACGCCCAGGAGAGTTCTCTGAACGTGCATTTTTAAACGACAAGATGGATTTAACTCAAGCAGAAGCTATTGCAGATCTAATCGATGCCAGTTCAGAAGAAGCCGCAAAGTCAGCATTACAATCACTGCAAGGTGAGTTTTCAAAACGTATCAATACCTTAGTTGAATCTCTTATCTACCTTCGTATCTACGTTGAAGCCGCTATAGATTTCCCTGAAGAAGAAATTGATTTCTTAGCCGATGGCAAAGTAAGTGCCGACTTACAAACCATCATTGATAATTTGGATGCCGTTAAGCGCGAAGCAAACCAAGGCTCTATCATGCGTGAAGGCATGAAAGTCGTTATTGCCGGTCGTCCGAATGCGGGTAAATCAAGTTTATTGAATAGCTTATCGGGCAAAGACTCTGCGATTGTGACCGATATAGCCGGCACAACCCGCGATGTACTGCGTGAACATATCCATATTGAAGGCATGCCACTGCATATTATTGATACTGCGGGTCTGCGTGAAGCTTCCGATGAAGTAGAAAAAATTGGCATAGAGCGAGCTTGGGAAGAAATAGAACAAGCTGATCGCGTTTTATTTATGGTTGATGGCACCACAACCGATGCTACCGACCCTAAAGATATTTGGCCTGATTTTGTTGATCGTTTACCAAATAACATAGGTATGACGGTGATCCGCAATAAAGCGGATCAAACCGGTGAAGACCTGGGGATCTGCCACGTAAATGATCCAACCCTAATTCGTTTATCCGCAAAAACCGGAGAAGGTGTTGATGCTCTGCGTAACCACTTAAAAGATTGCATGGGCTTTGCTGGTGGTAATGAAGGAGGCTTCATGGCACGTAGACGACACCTAGATGCCTTAGACCGCGCTTCTCATCATCTTGATATTGGGCAGCAGCAATTAGAAGGTTACATGGCTGGAGAAATCTTGGCTGAAGAGCTGAGAATCACTCAGCAGCACCTAAATGAGATAACCGGAGAGTTCAGTTCAGACGATCTACTTGGTCGTATCTTTTCTTCTTTCTGTATCGGTAAATAGCATTTGGGAGATGGCTAACATCACAGCCATCTCCTCTAAAAGGGAACTTATATGATTCAAATAATAACTGGTAGCACTCTTGGCGGAGCAGAGTATGTAGGTGATCACCTCTGTGAACTTCTTGAAGACCAAGGACACCAAGTTACAATTCACAACCAGCCGGACTTTAATCAAATAGCAGCTGAAGGCTCTTGGATAATAGTAACTTCAACTCATGGTGCAGGTGAATTTCCAGATAATATCAAACCTTTTATTCAAGCTATAAAAGATACAAATTATGATTTATCCGCAATAAAGTTTGCTGTTATTGCGCTTGGTGATTCGAGTTACGATACCTTTTGCTCTGCAGGCAAAGAAGCATTTACGCTAATGGAAAAGATGAAAGCTCAACCACTCACACCATGTTTCACTATTGATGTACTTGAAGTACCAGTACCTGAAGATGCTGCAGAAGAGTGGTTAAATAGCTGTATTAATCAGTTCTAAGTGTGAATCACGAACAAAAGAGTGGCTGAACGCCACTTTTTTTATATCTAAAAATCACTTTGTGCATAACTTTTTCTTAAAAAATTCTACCAATTTCCTTTATTTCTTCATTTCTCCTGTGGATAAATACATACTTAATCGGTGATTAACCTATAGTTATCCAAATAATAACTTTCTTGTTATTTAGCCCTTGTGTATAAGTAGCCATTTTGATCCCAGGAAATCCTCATCCTGATCAAAGTTAGATCACATCATTTGATCTAAAAAAGATCCATGATCTTGTTGATCATTTTCTAGTTATCCACAGAAGTGGTCGATCCTAATAATAGATCTAATAAAAGATCTCTATAAAGATCTTATATATATTAATTAAAAAAGAGCCTGTTTAAAAAATTCAAAAACGTTTTCTCAAGCCATGAAAACAGGTAGAATACTGCTCCTTTTCACTCTCCAGAATCATTTGAATACCTGAGGTCGGTCCATGCTTTATCATGAAAAATTTGACGTCATCGTTGTCGGCGGTGGCCATGCAGGAACGGAAGCCGCACTCGCATCTGCACGTACTGGTCAAAGTACGTTATTACTCACTCATAACATCGATACCTTGGGTCAAATGTCTTGTAACCCAGCGATTGGTGGTATTGGCAAAGGTCACTTAGTCAAAGAAGTGGATGCGATGGGTGGTTTAATGGCACAAGCCATCGATCATTCTGGTATTCAATTCAGAACGTTAAATGCATCAAAAGGTCCAGCAGTGCGTGCGACACGTGCTCAAGCTGATCGTGCTTTGTACAAAGCGTTTGTTCGAAATGTTCTAGAAAACACACCAAACTTAACTTTATTTCAGCAGTCAGTGGATGACTTGATCGTAGAACAGGATCAAGTTGTTGGTGTGGTTACTCAGATGGGGCTTAAGTTCCATGCGAAAGCCGTTGTGCTAACCGTGGGTACATTCCTTGGTGGTAAGATCCACATTGGAATGGAAAGTTCTTCTGGAGGGCGAGCTGGTGATCCACCATCGATCGCACTAGCAAACCGTTTACGTGATCTTCCATTTAGAGTTGATCGCTTGAAAACAGGCACACCGCCAAGAATTGATGCGCGCAGTGTCGACTTCTCTGAACTAGAAGTTCAGCATGGTGATAATCCAACACCTGTTTTTTCATTCATGGGTAATCGAGCTCAACAGCCAAAGCAGATTCCGTGTTTTATTACGCATACCAATGAAAATACGCATGATGTTATTCGTGCAAATCTAGATAGAAGCCCAATGTATGCGGGTGTTATTGAAGGTATTGGTCCTCGCTATTGCCCTTCAATTGAAGACAAAGTGATGCGCTTTTCTGATAAAAATAGCCATCAAATCTTTATTGAACCTGAAGGTTTAACGACTCACGAGTTATATCCAAATGGGATTTCGACCAGCTTACCTTTTGATGTTCAAGTTCAAATTGTCCGTTCAATGAAAGGTTTTGAAAATGCTCATATCGTGCGTCCGGGTTATGCGATTGAATATGATTTCTTTGATCCTCGAGATTTAAAACAGACGTACGAAACTAAATTTATTCAAGGTTTGTTCTTCGCGGGACAAATTAATGGCACGACAGGCTACGAAGAAGCAGCTGCGCAAGGCTTGATGGCAGGCTTAAACGCGAGTTTATTCACACAAGGCAAAGAAGGCTGGAGCCCACGTCGTGATCAAGCGTACATGGGCGTACTCATTGATGACCTATCAACAATGGGCACTAAAGAACCTTACCGCATGTTTACATCTCGTGCTGAATACCGTTTATTACTTCGAGAAGACAACGCCGATATACGTTTGACTGAAAAATCACGTGAACTAGGGCTGGTTGATGATGCTCGCTGGGCTCGTTTTAACGATAAAGTTGAGAACATAGAAAAAGAGCGCCAACGCCTTAAAGAAACTTGGGTGAACCCAAAATCTGAAGGTATTGAGTCACTTAATGAATTGCTAAAAACACCAATGGTTCGTGAAGCAAGTGGTGAAGATCTTTTACGTCGTCCGGAATTAAACTATGCCTTGTTAACGTCTTTGGATCTTTTTGGTCCAGCCTTGGATGATCAACAAGCGGCAGAGCAGGTTGAAACACAAGTTAAATACGAAGGTTATATTCAGCGTCAGCAAGATGAAATTGAAAAATCTCTTCGTCACGAAAACACGAAGTTACCGGCTGATTTAGACTATAGCCAAATTAAAGGTTTATCTAACGAAGTTGTTTTGAAGCTATCAACTTCAAAACCTGAGTCTATTGGTATCGCTTCTCGAATTTCAGGTATCACACCTGCAGCGGTATCCATTTTATTGGTTTACCTAAAAAAACAAGGCTTATTAAAAAAAGGTGAGGACGCATAATGTCGTTATTACGAGAAAAACTTGATCACCTACTTAGCCAAACAGACTTAGAAGTCTCAGATAAACAACGTGACCAGCTTGTTGGGTACGTTGAGTTGCTGAACAAGTGGAATAAAGCGTATAACTTAACGTCAGTTCGTGATCCTATGGATATGTTAACTAAGCATATCCTTGATAGTGTTATTGTTAGTACTCACTTGCAAGGTAAGCGCTTTATCGATGTGGGTACTGGACCTGGATTACCAGGTATCCCTCTTTCGATTATGAATCCCGACTGTGAATTTTTCTTACTCGATAGCTTAGGCAAGCGTATTCGCTTTATTAAGCAAGTTACGCATGAACTAGGCATCCAAAATGTGACACCTGTTCAAAGCCGAGTTGAAGAGTTTCAACCAGAAGAAAAGTTTGATGGTGTTCTAAGTCGTGCATTTGCTTCAATGACAGATATGGTGGAATGGTGTCATCATTTACCTAAAGAGCAGTCTGGTGTATTTTTAGCTCTTAAAGGACAACATCCAAGAGATGAAATCGACCTGTTACCTGAATGGTGCTCTGTGGTTGATATTAAAGTTTTGGATGTCCCGGAGCTGGAAGGCGACCGTCACTTAGTAACTTTATCGCGTCAGGGATAATCAGCGAGGCCATAGTGGGTAAAATTGTAGCAGTTGCCAATCAAAAGGGCGGTGTAGGGAAAACAACGACTTGTGTTAATTTAGCAGCATCAATGGCTGCAACAAAACGCAAAGTACTGGTTGTTGATCTCGATCCTCAAGGTAATGCCACTATGGCAAGTGGAGTCGATAAATATCAAGTCGAAGCAACAGCTTATGATTTGTTAGTCGAAGATACTCCATTTGATGAAGTGGTATGTCGTAGCCCGTCAGGAAACTATGATTTAATTGCGGCAAATGGAGATGTCACCGCAGCAGAAATAAAGCTGATGGAAGTGTTTGCCCGTGAAGTACGTTTAAAAAATGCGCTAGCATCAGTTCGCGATAACTATGATTTCATCTTTATTGATTGCCCTCCTTCTTTAAACCTCCTTACAATCAATGCAATGGCTGCAGCTGACTCTGTGTTGGTTCCAATGCAATGTGAGTACTTTGCATTGGAGGGTTTAACAGCTTTGATGGATACAATTAGTAAGCTGGCAGCGGTTGTAAACGAGAACCTTAAGATCGAAGGCTTACTTCGAACTATGTATGATCCTCGTAACCGCTTATCAAATGAAGTATCCGATCAATTAAAGAAACATTTCGGTAGTAAAGTATATCGAACTGTTATCCCAAGGAATGTACGTTTAGCTGAAGCCCCAAGTCATGGCAAACCAGCAATGTATTACGATAAGTATTCTGCTGGAGCTAAAGCCTATCTTGCTTTAGCTGGAGAGATGCTTCGTCGTGAAGAAGTTCCTGTATAAATCCAACCAAAGGAATTCGCTCAATGTCTAAGCGTGGTTTAGGAAAAGGGTTAGATGCATTACTTGCAACTAGCTCATTAGCTCGTGAAAAACAGCTGGTAGCATCACATAGCCAAGCATTATCTGCCGATGGTGAACTGATTGAGCTTTCCGTGAATAGTTTAAAACCTGGTGTTTATCAACCTCGCAAAGATATCGCTCCAGAAGCTCTAGAAGAGCTGGCGGCATCGATTCAGTCACAAGGTATTATTCAACCGATTATCGTTCGTCCTATCTCACAAGACCATTTTGAGATTATTGCTGGTGAACGTCGCTGGCGTGCTGCTCGCCAAGCGGGTTTAAAACAAGTGCCTTGTTTAATTAAAAAGGTTCAAGACAAAGCCGCAATCGCGATGGCTTTGATTGAGAATATTCAGCGTGAAGATTTAAATGTTATTGAAGAAGCTCAAGCATTAGAGCGTCTACAAAATGAATTTGAGCTCACGCATCAACAAGTTGCAGAAGTTATTGGTAAGTCTAGAACGACAGTGAGTAACTTATTACGTCTAAATCAGCTTGAAAACGAAGTAAAAGGTTTAGTTTCGAATAAACAGCTTGAAATGGGGCATGCTCGTGCATTGTTAGCTTTGGAAGGTAATAAGCAAGTTGAAATTGCCAATACTGTAGCTGATAAGAAACTGACGGTTCGCCAAACAGAGTCTCTTGTTAAAAACTGTTTAAAACCAGAAGTTGAAGAAAAAACTAAGCCTGAAGACCAAGAAGCTCTAGCTATTTCGCAAAGATTAGCTGAAAAATTGCAAGCAAACGTTTCAATTGTTCGAAATAACTTAGGGAAATCAAAGGTTACGATTACTCTTGATGAGCCTCACAAATTAGAGCAATTGATTGCCAAGCTAGAGCACTAAATGAGATAATTGATTTAGGTCAATTGTGTTACAAACAAGGCCTTTTGTTTAAAAGTTGTCGGTTTGTATACAAAAATGTAAAAAAATGATGCATTTTAATTGCATTCAATCTGACTGACCGTATAATTTTCGCCAATTTCTCTACACACTTTTAAGCAAGTGTTAGTGGGCTTAAAAGAGGAAGAATACATGGTAGCGGCGTTAGCAAGACCAGGACGAGTGCTTGCAAAGCAAATGTTATTGATCGAGCTTAGCGCGGTTATATTAGTGGCAGTAGGGTTAGGTATAACGGTTAATCCTGATTGGGGTTTTGCCTCATTGATCGGTGGCGGCATTTTTGTCATTGCCAATGTGGTGTTTTGTGTTTGTGCTTTTCTATTTTGCGGAGCTCGTGCAACTAAGTTAGTTGCTGCGTCCTTTTATGCAGGTGAAGTATTAAAAATCCTAATCACAGTTTTACTATTCTCTATTGTCTACATGTATATGCAGGTGGAACTCGTTCCCCTCAAACTGACCTATTTACTGGCTCTCGGGATTAATATCTTTGCGCCAGTGCTTTTCATTAACAATAAAAAATAGGATGAGTTATGGCTGCGCCAACAGCATCCGGATACATTGAACACCATTTACAAAACCTTTCTTTAGCTAAGTTTGGTCTTGTAGAGGAAACAAGTTTCTGGAACGTACATATAGACAGCCTGTTCTTTTCTGTACTAACTGGTGCGATTTTCCTTTGGGTTTTTCGTTCAGTTGCAAAGAAAGCAACAGTAGGTGTTCCTGGTAAGCTCCAGTGTTTTGTTGAAATGGTAGTTGAATTCGTTGGTGACAACGTTAAAGAAACTTTCCATGGTCGCAATCCTCTGATCGCTCCACTAGCACTGACTATATTCTGCTGGATTATCATAATGAACTTGATGGACTTAGTGCCAATCGATTTCTTACCATATCCTGCAGAGCATTGGCTAGGTATCCCTTACCTTAAAGTGGTTCCTACTGCTGATGTGAATATAACCATGGCAATGGCTTTAGGTGTTTTTGCTCTGATGATCTACTACAGCATCAAAGTAAAAGGCTTAGGCGGATTTGCTAAAGAATTGGCACTGCATCCATTTAATCACCCAATCATGATTCCATTTAACTTGGTACTTGAGGTAATTTCGTTATTAGCGAAGCCACTATCTCTAGGTATGCGTTTATTTGGTAATATGTTTGCGGGTGAGGTGGTGTTTATTCTTATCGCGGCAATGCTACCGTGGTACTTACAATGGGTAGGTGCACTACCTTGGGCTATCTTCCATATCTTGGTTATTTTGATTCAAGCATTTGTTTTCATGATGTTGACAATTGTTTACTTATCAATGGCCCATGAAGATAGTGATCACTAAAATTTTTTAAAGCTTTATTCTAACTATTAATGTTAATCGGAGAACGTAAATGGAAACTGTACTAAGTTTTTCAGCAATCGCTGTTGCTATCATTGTTGGTCTTTGTGCCGTAGGTACTGCAATTGGTTTTGCTATTCTTGGTGGTAAATTCCTAGAAGGCGCTGCGCGTCAACCTGAAATGGCTCCAATGCTACAAGTTAAGATGTTCATCATCGCTGGTCTACTGGATGCTGTTCCAATGATCGGTATCGTAATCGCACTACTATTCACGTTTGCTAACCCATTTGTAAGTCAGCTAGCAGGCTAATTAACTCTTAATAGTTAATTAAATTTTTGTAGTTGATTCTTAACGAGGAGTAGCTGTTGTGAATATGAACGCAACTCTGTTAGGTCAAGCAATTGCTTTTTCGCTGTTTGTTTGGTTCTGCATGAAATATGTATGGCCACCAATCATGGAAGCAATTGAAGAACGTCAGAAGAAAATTGCTGATGGTCTTGTAGCCGCTGAGCGCGCTGCGAAAGACTTGAACCTGGCACAAGCCAACGCTTCCGAGCAAATGAAGGAAGCGAAGCGCACTGCAACTGAGGTTATTGAACAGGCAAATAAACGTAAAGCTCAAATTATTGATGAAGCTCGCGAAGAAGCTCAGGCAGAACGCCAGAAAATCTTAGCGCAAGCGGCAGCAGAACTTGAAGCTGAGCGTACACGTGCCCGTGATGACCTGCGCAAACAAGTCGCAACTCTGGCTATAGCTGGTGCTGAGAAAATCCTTGAACGTACTATCGATAAAGATGTACACGATGATCTTCTTAACAACATTACTGCAAAACTTTAAAGCAAGGGGCTGTATATGTCTGATTTGACTACAATCGCACGCCCCTATGCTAAAGCAGCGTTTGACTTTGCGGTAGATAAAGGTGAGCTAGACCAATGGGGTCAAATGCTTACTTTTGCTGCCGAAGTGGCACAAAACGATGATGTTCACAATTTATTAAGCGGTTCTATGACTGCTGAAAAATTAGCTGAAGTATTCATTGTAATTTGTGGCGAACAATTTGATGAATTCGGTCAGAACTTGATTAAAGTGATGGCAGAGAATGGCCGTTTAATGGCTTTTCCTGATGTATGCAAACAGTTCTTATTGCTTAAACAAGAGCATGAGAAAGAAATCGACGTTGAAGTTACTTCAGCCGTTGAGCTTTCAAAAGAGCAACACGCAGAAATCAGCAGCAAATTGGAACAGCGCTTAGCGCGCAAAGTTCAGCTGAATTGCAGTATAGATGAGACTCTACTTAGTGGAGTTATTATTCGAGCCGGAGACCTAGTCATCGATAACTCAGCGCGCAGTCGTTTAGACCGCCTGAGCGATGCATTGCAGTCTTAATGGGGATTGGAGCATGCAACTTAATTCCACTGAAATTAGCGATCTAATTAAACAACGTATTGAATCTTTCGACGTTGTTAGTGAAGCTCGCAATGAAGGTACTATCGTTTCTGTAAGCGATGGCATCCTTAGCATCCACGGCCTAGCGGACGTGATGCAAGGTGAAATGATCGAACTACCGGGTGGCCGTTACGCTCTAGCACTAAACTTGAACCGTGATTCGGTTGGTGCTGTTGTAATGGGCCCGTATGCTGACCTACAGGAAGGCATGAAAGTTACAGGTACTGGTCGTATTCTTGAAGTACCAGTAGGTCCTGAAATGCTTGGTCGTGTTGTAAACACGCTAGGTGAGCCAATTGATGGTAAAGGTCCAATCGAAGCAAAACTGACTTCGCCTGTAGAAATTATCGCACCAGGTGTAATCGATCGTAAATCGGTTGATCAACCTGTTCAAACTGGTTACAAGTCTGTTGACTCAATGATCCCTATCGGTCGTGGTCAACGTGAACTAGTAATCGGAGACCGTCAGACTGGTAAAACAGCAATGGCGATCGATGCGATTATTAACCAGAAAGACTCTGGTATTTTCTCTATCTACGTAGCTATCGGCCAAAAAGCGTCGACTATTGCTAACGTAGTTCGCAAATTAGAAGAGCACGGCGCACTGGCTAACACTGTTGTTGTTGTTGCATCTGCTTCTGAATCTGCAGCGCTGCAATACCTTGCACCGTATGCTGGTTGTGCGATGGGTGAATACTTCCGTGATCGCGGTGAAGATGCACTGATTGTTTATGATGACCTATCTAAGCAAGCGGTAGCTTACCGTCAAATTTCACTACTACTTAAGCGTCCACCTGGCCGTGAAGCGTTCCCTGGTGATGTTTTCTACCTTCACTCTCGTCTACTAGAGCGTGCTGCTCGTGTAAGCGAAGCATACGTAGAAAAATTCACTAACGGTGAAGTGACAGGCAAGACTGGTTCTTTAACTGCTCTACCTATCATCGAAACGCAAGCTGGTGACGTATCTGCATTCGTACCAACGAACGTAATCTCGATTACTGATGGTCAGATCTTCCTACAAACTGAACTATTCAACGCGGGCGTACGTCCAGCCGTTGACCCAGGTATCTCAGTTTCTCGTGTAGGTGGTTCGGCGCAGACTAAAATCATCAAGAAGCTATCTGGCGGTATTCGTACTGCTCTAGCTCAATACCGTGAACTTGCAGCATTTGCACAGTTCTCATCGGATCTTGATGAAGCGACCAAAAAGCAACTAGACCACGGTCAAAAAGTTACAGAACTAATGAAGCAGAAACAATATGCTCCTATGTCTGTATTTGACCAAGCTCTAGTAATCTTCGCTGCAGAGCGTGGATACCTTCAAGACGTTGAACTTTCTAAAGTTCTAGATTTTGAAGCAGCTTTACTGTCGTTTGCTCGTGGTCAATACGCTGATCTAGCAACACAGATCGACGCAACGGGTGCTTTCAACAAAGAAATCGAAGCTGAGCTGAAGAAGCTTGTTGACGATTTCAAGGCAACCCAGACCTGGTAATTGGTAGGTGGTCTTAGGGCCACCTCATACCATTAACGGAGAGTAACGATGGCCGGCGCAAAAGAGATACGTAATAAAATCGGTAGTGTTAAAAGCACACAGAAGATTACGAAAGCAATGGAAATGGTAGCAGCTTCAAAAATGCGTCGTTCTCAAGACGCAATGGAAGCTACTCGTCCATATGCAGAAACAATGCGTAAAGTGATCGGTCATTTGGCTAATGGTAGCCTCGAGTATAAGCATCCTTATCTTGAGGAACGTGAAGCCAAACGTGTTGGTTACATCATCGTTTCTACAGACCGTGGTCTTTGTGGTGGTTTGAACATTAACTTGTTCAAGAAAGCTATGAATGACATGAAAGATTGGTCTGAGAAAGGTGCTGATGTAGAGCTTGCAATTGTAGGTTCTAAAGCAACAGCATTTTTCAATAACAGCGGCGCGAAAGTAGCAGCTCAAGTTTCTGGTCTGGGCGATCGTCCAAGCCTTGAAGACTTGATTGGCTCTGTTAGCGTTATGCTGAAGAAATATGATGAAGGCGAATTAGATCGCCTGTTCGTAGTGTTTAACAAGTTTGAAAACACTATGGTTCAAGAACCAACGATCGATCAATTACTTCCTTTGCCTAAATCAGATAGCGAAGAAATGAAACGCAGTCATGCTTGGGACTACATTTATGAGCCTGAGCCAAAGCCACTACTAGATGCACTATTAGTTCGATACGTCGAATCTCAAGTCTATCAAGGTGTGGTAGAGAATCTTGCTTGTGAGCAAGCGGCTCGAATGATTGCAATGAAATCAGCAACAGATAATGCTGGTGACATTATTGATGACTTAGAACTTGTGTATAACAAAGCCCGTCAATCGGCGATTACACAAGAACTTTCTGAGATCGTTTCAGGCGCAGCTGCGGTTTAAGCTTAGGTAAAACTAAATAGTTAGAGGATTAACGATGGCTACAGGTAAGATCGTACAGATCATTGGTGCGGTAGTCGACGTAGAGTTCCCACAGGGCGAAGTACCTCGTGTATACGATGCTCTGAATGTTAATGAAGTGACAGAACGTCTAGTTCTTGAAGTTCAGCAACAACTTGGCGGTGGCGTAGTACGCGCAATCGTAATGGGTAGCTCTGATGGTTTACGTCGTGGTTTGACAGTTGAAAATACTGGCGCTCCAATCTCGGTACCAGTAGGTACTAAGACACTTGGTCGTATCATGAACGTCCTAGGTGACGCAATTGATGAGTGTGGTGAAATCGGTGCTGAAGAGCATTATGCAATTCACCGCGAAGCTCCAAGCTACGAAGAGCAGTCTAACGAGACTTCTCTTCTAGAAACTGGTGTTAAAGTAATCGACTTGATTTGTCCATTCGCTAAGGGTGGTAAAATCGGTCTATTCGGTGGTGCTGGTGTAGGTAAGACCGTTAACATGATGGAACTTATCAACAACATCGCACTTCAACACTCAGGTCTATCTGTATTTGCAGGTGTAGGTGAGCGTACTCGTGAAGGTAACGACTTCTACTTTGAGATGCAGGAAGCAGGTGTTGTAAACATCGAAAACCCTGAAGAATCAAAAGTAGCAATGGTTTACGGTCAGATGAACGAGCCACCAGGTAACCGTCTACGTGTTGCACTGACTGGTCTAACAATGGCTGAACGTTTCCGTGACGAAGGTCGTGACGTTCTACTGTTCGTTGATAACATCTACCGTTACACACTAGCAGGTACTGAAGTATCAGCACTTCTAGGTCGTATGCCTTCTGCGGTAGGTTACCAACCTACACTAGCTGAAGAAATGGGTGTTCTACAAGAGCGTATCACGTCAACTAAAGCTGGTTCTATCACGTCTGTACAGGCGGTATATGTACCTGCGGATGACTTGACTGACCCGTCTCCAGCAACAACGTTCGCTCACTTAGATGCAACGGTAGTACTTAACCGTAATATCGCATCTATGGGTCTATACCCAGCGATCGACCCGCTAGATTCTACTTCACGTCAACTGGATCCATTGGTAGTTGGACAAGAACACTACGACATCGCTCGTGGCGTTCAGTCTACACTTCAGCGCTATAAAGAGCTGAAAGATATCATTGCTATCCTAGGTATGGATGAGCTATCTGAAGAAGATAAGCAAGTCGTATCTCGTGCTCGTAAGATTGAGAAGTTCCTAACTCAGCCTTACCACGTAGCGGAAGTATTTACAGGTGACCCAGGTGTTTACGTACCTCTTAAAGAGACTCTACGTGGCTTCCAAGGTCTTCTATCTGGTGAATACGATGACATTCCAGAGCAAGCGTTCATGTACTGTGGTGCAATTGACGAAGCTATTGAGAATGCTAAGAAGCTATAAGGCTAACTAGGAGGCGATATGGCAGCAATAACCTTTCACCTAGACGTTGTAAGCGCAGAGAAACAACTTTTCTCTGGTCTTGTTGAAACGTTTCAGGTGACCGGTAGTGAGGGTGAGCTTGGTATTTTCCATGGTCACACTCCACTGCTGACCGCTATCAAGCCTGGTATGGTGCGTATTGTTAAGCAGCACGGCCACGAAGAAATCATTTATGTTTCTGGTGGTATGGTAGAAGTTCAGCCTGGTACAGCGACTGTACTGGCTGATACAGCTATCCGTGGTGAAGAACTAGACGCAGCAAAGGCGGAAGAAGCTAAACGCAAGGCTGTGGAGAATATCCAAAATCAGCATGGCGATATAGACTTCGCACAAGCGGCCGGTGAACTGGCTAAAGCCATTGCTCAGTTACGAGTTATCGAACTGACAAAACAGCGTCGTTAATCTTTTATAAGATTATAGACTCTGAGATAAAGGCGACCTGAGGGTCGCCTTTTTGCATTTTTGGGGTCTCAAAATGCTCTTATACATATAATTAAATGGTTAAATTATCATTGCGATTTAATTTGTTAGCCAAAAACGGTTACAATATCGGCTTAATAAAAAATAATGTTGGATAGGTTTACAATGAAGTTTAGCGCGGTAATTCTCGCAGCGGGCAAAGGCACTCGCATGTATTCAAACACACCAAAGGTTCTGCACACGCTTGCGGGTAAGCCGATGGTGAAGCATGTTATCGATACCTGTAACGGTTTGGGTGCACAAAATATTCACTTGGTCTACGGCCATGGTGGTGAACAGATGAAGTCTACGTTAGCGAGCGAGACTGTTAACTGGGCTCTACAAGCTGAACAGTTGGGTACTGGGCACGCTGTTGATCAGGCATCTGAGCATTTCGCTGATGATGAGAAAGTACTTGTGTTATATGGTGATGTTCCACTTATCTCACCTGAAACCATTGAAAACCTCTTAGATGCTCAGCCAAATGGTGGTATTGCACTGCTTACCGTCGTGCTAGACAACCCTATGGGTTACGGTCGTATTATTCGTCGTAATGGTCCTGTTGTTGCGATCGTTGAGCAAAAAGATGCAACGGATGAGCAGAAGCTTATCAAAGAGATCAACACTGGCGTTATGGTTGCGACTGGTGGTGACCTCAAGCGCTGGTTGTCTGGCTTAAGCAACGACAATGCACAAGGTGAATACTACCTGACTGACGTTATCGCCGCGGCTCACGATGAAGGTCGTGCTGTTGAAGCCGTTCACCCGGTAAGCCCTATTGAAGTTGAAGGCGTTAATGACCGTTCTCAACTAGCTCGTTTAGAGCGTGCTTACCAAGCTGAGCAAGCAGACAAGTTATTGAAGCAAGGTGTCATGCTACGTGATCCTAGCCGTTTTGATTTACGTGGTGAATTACAATGTGGTATGGATGTTGAGATTGATACGAACGTTATCATTGAAGGCACTGTTAGCATTGGTGATAACGTAGTTATTGGTACTGGCTGCGTGCTAAAAGACTGTGAAATTGACGACAACACCATCGTTCGCCCTTATAGCATCATTGATGGTGCGACAGTCGGTGAGGATTGTACGGTTGGTCCATTTACTCGTCTTCGCCCTGGTGCAGACATGCGTAATAATTCGCACGTAGGTAACTTTGTTGAGGTGAAAAACACTCGCTTAGGTGAAGGTTCTAAAGCTAACCACTTAACTTACCTTGGCGATGCGGAAATCGGTCAACGTGTGAATGTTGGTGCGGGTGCTATCACTTGTAACTACGATGGCGTAAATAAATTTAAGACCATCATTGGTGATGATGTGTTTGTTGGTTCAGATAGCCAATTAATCGCGCCTGTTACGATTGGTAATGGTGCTACCGTTGGTGCTGGTTCGACAGTAACTCGTGATGTTTCTGAAAATGAACTCGTTATTAGCCGTGCTAAAGAGCGCAAGATCGCAAATTGGGCGCGTCCAACTAAAAAATAGATTAAACATAAATCTGACTAGAGCTAAAAATTTAGTCATTTATTGTATTAAAAGCCAGTAACTTTGTTGCTGGTTTTTTTTGTAAGCAATTTCTGATAGGAAAATAATCTATTTCGTAATTGTATTTTGTTGGAAGATTGTTACTATTCAGGTTGGTATTCTGTAAGTTGAATTGGATGCGCCGTGAGATTAGTCGACAAAAAATGGCAAACTTTGCCAATCGTTATTTTATCTTTTTCAATGCTGGTGGGCTTATATGGCTTTTACATCACATTAGAAAAATTGGTTGTAGAAAACGAGCGTAATCACCTAATTTCGTTGATGTCTGACGTTGTATATGAGATGCGTGAAGACAGTCAGTCATTTACTGAAACTCTTGATGTTGATGATTATATTGGTGATTTGACCCAAGCAAACACTAGCTTGAGAATTCAAGTTATCAATCCTGATGGTGTTGTCATTGGTGATACCGATCTGTCCGATCACGCATTAGCCAGCGTGGAAAATCACAGTGACCGTCCTGAATTTCAACAAGCTTTAGAAATTGGCATTGGTAGTGATGTACGTTTTAGCACTGTGACGTCTGTAGACCGAATTTATTATTCTCGTCAAGAGTCTATCAACGGGCAAAACTTCGTTGTCGTCATTTCATCCCCTATGCATCAGTTAAAACAAATGAATTTCCAGTTGATGGGAATTTTGATTGGTATGGTATTGCTTAGCTTGAGTTTCTTGATTGGTACGTCTTATGTGAGTAATCGACAGATCACTCATAAAGTTGAAGAAGAACAGAAAAAGCAAGATGAGCGTATTCGACAGAGAACCCACGAAATTGAATTAATGCACCGTTTAGCAAATATGCTCGCAGCATGTAGCAATATGGTTGAAGCTCAGAAAATTGTTGCGGATATTTTGCCTCGTATGTTGGGGAGTGTGAACGGCAGTGTGTCTTTGATGCGTTCTTCGCGTAACCAATTAGTGACTCAATTAGATTGGGGAGAATCTTGGCCTGGAAGCCAGAGCTTTGCTCCTGAAGAGTGCTGGTCTTTACGTAAAGGGCGAGTTCATCAGTCAAATGATGACTTTCACTCCCTCTCATGTGAGCATATGTCTGAAATAGAAAACAACCAAACGATATGTATTCCACTGACTGCTCACGGTAATACGATAGGTATTATGCACTTGTACTTTGGTCAGGGTGATATTGAGATTGATCCCATTGTCGAACAACTGGCTTTCAGTGTTGCTGAGCATCTAGGTCTTGCATTAGCCAACTTAAGCTTACAAGAAAAACTACGCTCTCAAGCTCTTAGTGATCCTCTTACAGGGCTGTTTAATCGTCGTTTCTTTGAGCAAAAACTGACTGAACATGTGATGAATTCAGCTACGAGTGAACAGCCGCTTTCATTGCTGATGCTCGACTTGGATCACTTTAAGCGTTTCAACGATAACTTTGGTCATGATGCTGGTGATTTTGTACTTAAAGAAATCAGCGCATTACTGAAAGGCAGCGTCAGTGAAGATGAGATTGCTTGCCGTCTAGGTGGGGAGGAGCTTGCTGTTCTACTACCACATTACACGATGGCTGAAGCCACTGACTTTGCAACAAATCTATGTGATGCTGTTCGTTCCATGCACTTAGAACATAAAGGGTTGTCTCTTGGTCAGTTAGGTGTTTCGATTGGTGTTTCGACTTACCCTAAACCAGCTTCTGATATGGAATCATTAGTGAAAATGGCTGATAACGCCTTATACATGGCAAAGGATATGGGAAGAAGTCGAGTGGTTAACTATGATGAATACAGCCGGAAAAAAGCCCCGACTTTAGAAATCATTGAGTCTGATTCTAAGTAGAAATAAAAAGAGCGAGTAATACTCGCTCTTTTTATTTTCGATACAGCTTATTTAGCGGTTTAAGCTCTAGTCTTGGTTTTCTTCGAGTACAACTCGAGAGTTATCTGGTGTTGTGAAGTGCTGTGATAATTCACGGTTTGCCACAATGTAGCCAATCCACAATCCCATTAAACAAATCACAATTGTCACACCTGTAACCTGTAATGCGCTGCTAGCCATTGCTGCAACTAAGCCACTTGCGATACTACTGATACAAATTTGTAAGCTGTTCTGAAGACCAGCTGCCGTCGCAGGGCTTTGTTTTGCGCTAGATAGCGCTCGGTTCACAACGATTGGGTAAAGAGCACCATTAGCCACTGCAATTAAGCAGAAAGGTGCGAGTAAAGGCCAAATTGAAGTCAGCTCCCATTGTGAAGCGACAAAAATCAGCAGTGTTGAAACACTAAATAGCCCTACTAAGTGTTTAAGAACGCGTGAATCTCCAAACTTCTTAACACCAACTTTACCTAAGTAGCCACCTACCATGAATGCAATCGTCTGTGGAATGAAACTCAAACCAATATCTTTTGCTTCATACCCTAGCTTAGCCATAATTTCAGGCATTCCTGTAAGGTACGCAAAGAACGCTGCCGATGCAGAAGCAAACATTATTACATTGCCTAGGTAAGATTTAGACTTCAGCAGCGACTTAATGTCATTACTTACTGATGTTTCTCTTACTTCTGGTTTTTCGTGAGGCTGAGCCATTGTGGTGGCAATCAGTAGCGCACCCATTAGCGTCAATACAATGAAGATACTATGCCACCCGAAAGTATCCGCTAATAGAACCCCCAGTTGAGGTGCTAGTGCTGGAGATAAAGCCACAAGAGGCATGATGGTTGCAAAAATTTGTTGGCTGCTAGACGCTGAATAACGCTTGATCACCATCGCTTGCCAGATCACCGCTGGAGCACAGACTCCAATGGCTTGTACAAAGCGTAATGCAAGGAGTTGCCAGACCTCAGTACTGAACGCTAATCCAAATGATGCAAGAGTGAATAGCGCTAAACCGGCTGCAAGTGTATTTCTGTGACCATACTTATCGCTAGCAAGTCCCCAAAGCAGTTGACCTAAAGCCATACCGACTAAAAAGACAGTTAAAGAAAGTGCAATTTGTTCAGGGCCGGTAGCAAAATCAATTTCCATGATTTTGAAGGCAGGAAGGTACATATCAGTGGCGATAAAACCGAGCATAGATAATGCAGCAAGATAAACGAGTTGAAACTTGGAGATATTCATAAGGTGCCATGAGCTTAGATAACTTAGTTTGTTATCAAATTTATTGTTTAAACAAAGTAGTATTAACCCTTTGTATTCTGTGTCTCGTATTCTATTTTTAGCTTTAAATAAAATAAAACGTTAAAATATGTGGTTATCAATCAAAAAATTTGAAGGCTTATGTTTTCTAAATCCTCTCTAGAAATGCTCGATACTGTGGCTCGGCTTGGTAGTTTTACTGCGGCGGCTGAACAATTGCACAAAGTTCCCTCTGCGATCAGTTATGGGGTCAGGCAAGTTGAACAAGATCTTGATGTGATTCTATTCCGCCGTTTACCAAGGAAAGTTGAATTGACGCCTGCTGGTGAATTGTTTATTGAAGAAGCTCGAGCTTTATTGAGGCAAATGGAAGAGGTGAGAGCACAAACTAAGCGTGCGGCTAAGGGGTGGAAAAAAACACTAAGGCTGACTTTAGATAACGTGGTTAAGCTAGATAAAATGAAACCAATGATAGAGGAGTTTTATCAGACGTTTGATTTTGCTGAGCTGCAAATCAATATGGAAGTCTTCAATGGATCTTGGGAGGCTATCGCGCAGGGGCGGGCTGATATTGTTATTGGAGCGACATCTGCTGTGCCTGTGGGGGGGGATTTTGAAGTCAAGGATATGGGGCGTTTAGATTGGGCGTTTGTTATGTCGCCAAGTCACCCTTGTGTACGAGAGCAGCAATTGACTGAGGAGTTTGTGAGTCAATTTCCAGCAATCTGCTTAGATGATACTTCTAGCGTGCTACCCAAACGTCACGCTGGTCATTATGCTTCCCAGAGAAGGCTTCTATTACCTAATTGGTATAGTGCGATTGAGTGTCTGAAGAATGGTGTAGGGGTGGGTTACATGCCAAGGCATATTGCGGCACCTATCATTCAGCAAGGCTTGCTGGTGGAAAAAATCCTTCCTGAAGAAAGCCCTCAAAGCCAATGTTGTTTAGTGTGGAAAAAAGATGATAATCATAAGCTTATTGAGTGGATGGTTAATTATTTAGGTTCGAGTGAACAACTTCATCAAGATTGGTTAGAGCACCGAAAGGTTGTTTAAACTCAGGTAAATGATTAAAAAAGTGGTTACACGAAATAGTATTCGAAAAGAAAAAGAGCGACATAAATTCGCTCTTTTTGATATTTATAGAAATTATCGTTAATCGATCTTATGACAAGAAGAACTGATAAGAAGGATTATCGGTTTCATCTTTACATTGATAGCCCAACTCACGTAAGTGGCTAGAAAAAGTGATTAAGTCATCATCACTCAGCTCAAAACCACACAGCACTCGACCATAGTCAGCACCGTGGTTACGATAGTTGAAAAGGCTAATATTCCAGTGTGTACCTAGAGTGTCTAAGAACTTTAATAATGCTCCAGGGTACTCAGGAAATTCAAAGCTGTATAAACGCTCTTTAATTGGTTTTGAAGGCTTGCCACCGATCATGTAACGAACGTGCAGTTTTGCCATCTCATCATCAGACAAATCAACAACTGGGTATCCACCATCGCGAAGATCAGTGATGATGCCATCTAGCTCTTCTTGTCCGCCTTGTAAGCGTACACCGACAAAAATATTCGCTAGGCTGTCATCGTTGTAACGATAGTTAAACTCAGTGACAGCTCGCCCACCAATGATATTGCAGAATTCTAAGAATGCCCCTTGGCGCTCTGGAATCGTTACTGCAAGTAAACCTTCACGTTTTTCGCCAAGCTCACAACGTTCAGAAACATAACGCAACCCATGAAAGTTGGTATTTGCGCCTGACAAAACAGTACTTAGCTGTTTGTCTTTCAGTTGATTTTGCTCTGCAAATTTCTTCAAACCAGCTAAAGCAAGTGCACCAGAAGGCTCTGCGATGGCACGAGTGTCTTCGAAGATATCTTTTACGGCCGCACAAATTTCATCGCTGGATACCGCAATATGTCCATCTAAGTATTTCTGACAAAGGCGGAATGTTTCTTCACCAATACGCTTAACTGCCACACCGTCAGCAAACATGCTGACTTGGTCTAAAACGACAGGCTCACCAGCATCTAATGCTGCTTTTAGGCAAGAAGAATCTTCGGGTTCTACCGCAATGACTTTAATTTCTGGCATTAATTGTTTGATAAGAACAGCAACCCCAGCCGCTAAACCACCACCGCCAACAGGCACAAAAATGTAATCTAGATGCCCATTTTGTTGGAGCATTTCCATACCGATTGTGCCTTGACCTGCGATCACTAAAGGGTGATCGAAAGGAGGAACAAATGTGTAGCCATGCAATTCAGATAAACGTTCAGCTTCGGCTTTTGCTTCATCAAAGTTATTACCGTGCAAAACGACATTACCACCAAAGCTGCGAACCGCATCCACTTTGATATCTGGCGTCGTTTTCGGCATTACAATTGTGGTTTGAATACCAAGTTTCGTACCTGATAACGCCATACCTTGAGCATGGTTGCCTGCTGATGCTGCAATGACGCCAGCCGACTTTTGCTCATCAGATAAGCTCGAAACCATGTTGTAAGCGCCGCGTAATTTAAACGAATGCACTGGCTGGCGATCTTCACGCTTTATTTGAACTTGGTTGCCAATACGAGCCGCTAAACGTGGCATCTCTTGAAGAGGTGTCACGATAGCTGCTTCATAGACAGGAGCGCGTAGGATCTGGCGCAGATAATCTGCACCAGTTTGTTTTAGCTCCTTTTTAGGGAAAGCGTCGGTCATTGGCTAGCCCTCTAGTTTGGACTTATCACGTACTGCGCCTTTATCTGCACTGGTAGCCATGCTTGCATAAGCTTTTAGTGCAAATGATACTTCACGTTGACGGTTAACTGGCTTCCAACCTAGTTCATCTTGTTTTGCACGACGTGCTGCTAGTTCATCGTCAGAAATATCTAGGGAGATTGAACGGTTTGGGATATCGATAGTGATGATGTCGCCAGTGTTAACCAGACCAATCACACCGCCACTTGCTGCTTCAGGAGAAGCGTGACCAATCGATAGACCCGATGTACCACCAGAGAAACGACCGTCAGTTAGAAGCGCACAAGATTTACCCAGCCCCATCGATTTTAGGTAAGTCGTTGGGTAAAGCATTTCTTGCATGCCCGGACCGCCTTTAGGACCTTCATAGCGAATCACAACGACTTCACCGGCTTTCACTTTCCCGGCTAAGATGCCTTCTACAGCAGTATCTTGGCTTTCAAAAACAACAGCAGGACCTTGGAATTTAAGGTTTTCTTCATCAACACCCGCAGTTTTAACGATGCAGCCATCAACAGCGATGTTACCCGAAAGAACGGCTAGACCACCTTCTTGGCTGAATGCATTTTCTTTAGTGCGAATACAACCTTCTTTACGGTCGTCATCAAGACGGTCCCAGCGGCAATCTTGTGAGAATGCTTTGGTCGTACGAATACCAGCAGGACCTGCACGGAAGAACTTAAGTACAGCTTCGTCTTCTGTTTGCATGATGTCGTATTGAGCTAACTGTTCTTGCATGCTTAAGCCAAGTACAGTGCGAGTTTGGTTATTAAGAAGACCTGCACGGTCAAGCTCGCCAAGAATCGCCATTACACCACCAGCACGGTGAACATCTTCCATGTGGTATTTAGGTGTTGAAGGCGCAACTTTACACAGGTGCGGAACGCGGCGTGACATCTCATCGATATCGCCCATGTCAAAGTCAATCTCACCTTCTTGAGCCGCCGCCAATAGGTGAAGTACGGTGTTACTTGAACCACCCATTGCAATATCAAGCGCCATTGCATTATCAAATGCCGCGCGATTCGCGATGTTACGTGGCAGTGCTGATTCGTCATCTTGCTCGTAGTAACGTTTAGTTAGATCAACAATGCGTTTGCCGGCATTGATGAATAGTTCTTCACGGTCTGCGTGTGTTGCTAGCATAGAACCATTACCTGGCTGAGATAGACCAAGCGCTTCAGTTAAGCAGTTCATTGAGTTCGCGGTAAACATGCCAGAACAAGAACCACAAGTTGGACATGCAGAACGTTCTACTTGCTCACTTTGCTCGTCTGAAATTGTAGGATCGGCACCTTGGATCATCGCATCAACAAGATCGAGTTTGATTATTTGATCAGAAAGCTTAGTTTTACCCGCTTCCATTGGTCCGCCTGAAACAAAGATCACTGGGATATTAAGACGCATTGCTGCCATCATCATTCCCGGAGTAATCTTGTCACAGTTTGAAATACAAACCATGGCATCCGCACAGTGTGCATTAACCATGTATTCAACTGAGTCTGCGATAAGTTCGCGTGACGGCAGTGAGTACAGCATGCCGCCGTGACCCATTGCGATACCATCATCCACTGCGATGGTATTAAATTCTTTGGCGATACCGCCTGCTTTTTCGATTTCACCCGCAACCAGTTGACCCATATCTTTAAGGTGAACGTGACCAGGTACAAACTGTGTGAACGAGTTTACAACGGCAATGATTGGCTTACCGAAATCATCATCTTTTACGCCAGTTGCACGCCATAAAGCGCGCGCCCCAGCCATGTTGCGTCCGTGAGTAGTTGTTGCTGAACGATAGATAGGCATTGCATTAAATCCTTATAAATTACTTGGCTGCTGGCTGTTGAGTGTCTTTAGCTTGGTTTTCTGGGTAAACGTAATCTAACCAGCCCCATTTATCTTCCGTGGTGCCATTAAACAAACCAAAGTAAGCCGCTTGAACTTTAGTTGTAATAGGACCTCGTTTTCCTTCGCCTACCGTAATTTTATCTACGCTGCGTACTGGTACAATTTCAGCCGCTGTGCCAGTCATAAATACTTCGTCTGCAAGGTATAGTGCTTCACGAGCAATATTTTCTTCACGAACCTCATAACCCATTTCTTTTGCTAGCGTCATGATGGTATCGCGAGTGATACCAGGAAGAATGGCACTGGTTGCTGGTGGCGTTGAAAGTATGCCGTTACGAATAACAAAAATGTTTTCGCCAGCACCTTCAGAAAGGTAGCCATCAACGCTTAGTGCAATACCTTCATCGTAACCATGGCGACGAGCTTCACCGCCAACGAGTAGTGAAGAAAGGTAGTTACCACCAGCTTTAGCTGCTGTTGGGATAGTATTTGGAGCGGCGCGGTTCCAACTTGAAATCATGGCATCAACACCGTTCTCTAAAGCCTCTTCACCAAGGTAAGAACCCCATGGGAAAGCGGCGATGATTAGATCCATTTCAGTGTTCTCAGGAGGGCATACACCCAACCCAACATTACCAACAAAACCTAGAGGGCGAATATACGCAGAATCTAACTTGTTCTGACGTAATGTTTCACGCGTTGCTTCCATGATTTCTTCTTCCGTGTATGGAATAGGGAAGCGATAAATTTTTGCTGAATCTTTTAAGCGACGTGCGTGTTCAGGGTGACGGAAAATAACCGGACCTTTTGGTGTGTTGTAACAACGAACACCTTCAAATACTGATGTACCGTAGTGCATAGCGTGAGTCAAAACGTGAACGTTCGCTTCAGCCCAAGGAACCAATTTACCATTAAACCAAATAAAATCTGCTGTTTTAGCTGTCATGCTTGCTTTCCTTATGCACTAATTTTTTGTTGTAGGTTGTTGTTTGGTAACTCATTACGGCTAATGGTAATCACATCAACGGTACGCACATCCCATAGCTTTTCAATTTGATTAACTAAGAAAGAAATCGGGCGGTCACTGTCGACAATAATTTCAACGCTCGCGACTTTGCTTTCATGGTTTTGTGTTCCTGCTACCTGTTTAACAATAAAACCACGGTGACGAATAACTCGAAGAACACGTTCCAACAGTACTGGCTTATCATCAGCCTTAATGTCTAATAAATATCTTTCCATGTTATGTGTTCTCCAACATATCACTGTTCGATGCACCTGGCGGTACAAGAGGCCATACGTTTTCTTCTTCATCGATCAATACATGAAGTAAGTAGGCAGTTTTACTTTCCAACATTTCTTTCAATGCTGGTTCAACTTCTTCTTTGCGTGTGATGGTTTTTCCTGGGATATCAAACGCTTTCGCAAGCATGACGAAGTCAGGGTTATCATCCAGAATTGTTTCACTGTGGCGGCCATCAAAAAACAGTGATTGCCATTGGCGAACCATGCCTAAACGTGAGTTATTTAGTAGTACCATTTTTACAGGAATTTGGCGGCGTTTCAGCGTGCCAAGTTCTTGTACGTTCATCATGAACGAACCATCACCTGAGATTAGGATTGATTGGTCATCTGGACGACCAACCGATGCGCCCATCGCAGCTGGTAAACCAAAGCCCATCGTGCCTAGACCAGCAGAGGTGATGAAGTTTTGAGGATCGCGAGGCTGAATATGTTGAGCTGCCCACATTTGGTGTTGACCAACATCTGTCGAAACTATTGAGCTTTCAGGCATCATGTCTGACAGTTGCTTTAGAAGCTTAGGAGCAAAAATTAAGTCGCCAGGGTGATCGTAGCGCCATTTGAACGAGCTACGTAAGCCTTCAGAGTGATGCACCCAAGACGAAATATCTTGTGCCAGCTCTAGCTGAGGTAGCACTCTATTGATGTCGCCTCGAACAGGGGCATTAGCATGACGAAGCTTACCTAACTCAGCTGCATCAATATCAATATGGATAACTTTAGCGAGGGGAGCAAAAGTATCAAGCTTGCCAGTTACTCGGTCATCAAAGCGTGCGCCAACTACAATCAAAAGGTCACTTTCTTGAACAACAAGGTTTGCGGCTTTCGTGCCGTGCATGCCTAGCATTCCAAGGTAATGAGGGTCATCACGTTCAATCGTTCCTAAGCCCTTCAAGGTGCTCACTGCCGGCATAGGGTTTAATCGTAAAAACTCACGAACAGATTCAGTGGCTTTCGCTAATTGAACGCCACCGCCGACATAGAGTACAGGGCGAGTAGCTTGAGAAAGAAGGTGTTGAGCGGCATCAATCGCTTCTTGTGGGGCAACTGGAAGCGCTGGTGGTGTAAATTCAGGAAGAACTTCTACAGGAGTTTGAGCAAGCTGAACATCTTTGGCGATATCAACAATGACCGGACCAGGACGACCCGCTTTGGCTACTTCAAAAGCCTCTGCTAGTGTTGGTGCTAAATCCTCAATGTCAGTGACTAGGTAGCTATGCTTGGTACAAGACAAAGACATACCAATCACATCCATTTCTTGGAATGCATCAGTACCAATGTGAGTACTTGCGACTTGACCTGTGATAGCAACAAGAGGGATTGAGTCCATGAAAGCATCAGCCAAGCCTGTTACTAGGTTGGTTGCACCAGGTCCAGAGGTTGCCATGCATACTGCTACATCTTGCGTTGCTCGGGCCATACCAATGGCAGCCATAGCGGCACCTTGTTCATGGCGGCAAAGAATATGCTCAACTCCACCGTCGTATAGAGCATCGTAGATGGGCATAATCGCGCCACCTGGATAGCCAAAAACGGTTTTAATTCCTTGTTGTTTTAATGCGGATACGACCAGTTCTGCGCCTTTCATCGTAAATCCTCCGAATTACCTGTGCTTTGGTAACTTTTTGCTTTTTCATTGCACATCTTGTGCTCCCATTCTTCCTGTCTAACGGCATAGCCGAAAATGCTTCAAAATAAAAAATCAAATATATAAATTACAAAAAACCCCCGGACTTTTCAGTGCGGGGGTTTTTTAAAATTTGTGGTTACCTTCTAGCCACTCGCCCCCGCGTAGTCTTAATAATGACTACGATGACCAGGTTAATCAGTGCGTAAATACGAGCGTTAAATGTCATAAATTGTTCGTTCTATCTTTTATTGTCTTATGTGAAGGTCTACATCTCTAGTGTTATCACACAAATCTGCTGTATGACAAGCAAAATGTCATTCTTTTTTCACATGAACACAGCATTCCACCACGCTATATAACATCTCTATAGCTTTGATCATCAATGAATATCAGAGTGAATACTTTTAAATCAATAACAAAGGAATTGTATGGGTCTCGCGATAATTCATAGCCGAGCAAGTGTTGGGGTGGAAGCGCCCGAAGTGACGGTTGAAGTGCACATTAGCAATGGTATGCCAGGTTTTACTTTGGTCGGTCTTCCTGAAACTACCGTTCGAGAGGCTAAAGACAGAGTAAGAAGTGCAATCATAAACTCGCGCTTTGAATTTCCGGCTAAGCGGATCACCGTTAACCTCGCTCCTGCCGATTTACCGAAGGAAGGTGGACGGTTTGATTTACCCATAGCGTTAGGGATCTTGGTTGCTTCGGATCAATTGCCACATTCGACATTAGCGGATTCAGAGTTTATTGGAGAACTTGCATTATCAGGGGAATTAAGACCCGTTAAAGGCGTCCTTCCTGCTACTTTGGCGGCGGATAGAGTTCAACGTGTCTTAGTCGTTCCTCATGCCAATGGCGATCAAGCCGCCTTAGTTGGTAAAGGGCAGCACAAGTCTGCACAAAGTTTATTGGAAGTTTGTGCTGATATATGTGGTCAGCAAGCTTTAGGTTTACACCAAACCGCTCAAACGGTGTCGGATGAGATATCGTCACGAGACTTACAAGATATTATCGGTCAGCAGCAAGGAAAACGCGCCTTAGAAATTGCGGCGGCAGGTAATCATAATTTACTTTTTCTTGGTCCTCCCGGTACCGGTAAAACCATGCTTGCCTCCCGGTTACGTGACTTATTACCTGAGATGAATGATCGAGAAGCTCTGGAAACTGCGTCTGTTGCCTCATTAACTCAGCAAGAAATTAACCAGCATAATTGGAAGATGCGCCCATTTCGTTCTCCGCATCACTCAAGTTCGATGGCTGCTTTAGTCGGTGGTGGGTCTATCCCAAGACCTGGTGAAATATCTCTGGCTCATAATGGATTGTTGTTTTTGGATGAGATGCCTGAATTTGACAGAAAAGTTCTCGACTCTTTACGGGAGCCATTAGAGTCCGGTGAAATTATTATTTCGAGAGCGGCAGGTAAGACTCGATTTCCCGCTAGGTTTCAATTGGTGGGGGCATTAAACCCTAGTCCTACTGGCTACTATGAGGGGAACCAAGCCAGAGCCAATCCACAAATCATTTTGCGTTATTTGAATAAACTATCAGGACCTCTTCTGGATCGTTTTGATATGTCATTGGAAATTCCGCTATTGCCTAAGGGTATGCTCGCGGAAGGTGGGGATAGAGGTGAAACCACCGAAGTTGTTCGAAAGAGAGTGGCGTCAGCAAGAGAATTAATGATGAGGCGCAGTAATAAATCCAATGCGTTACTGGGTAGTCGTGAAATTGATAAATATTGTCCCTTACAGCGTTGTGATGCTGAGTTTTTGGAAAGTGCTTTACACCGTTTAGGTTTATCCATTCGGGCATATCATCGAATCATTAAAGTGGCGAGAACCATTGCTGATTTGGAAGGGTGTGGTGATATTGAAAAGAAACACTTAGCCGAAGCTTTAGGATACCGCGCTATGGATAGATTATTGAAACAGTTAACGGCGCAGTCTGTTTGATAAAGAACGATTAAAGCCTGGTAGATCTAGGCTTTAATCGCAATCATTTATGTGGAAACTGAACTAGAGGTTAAAATTTGTAGTTAATACCAACTGAGACTAGGTATTCTGATTCATCATAGAAGGTAATATTTGATTGGCTTGTGCCATAACCAGCTAATGAAATGAAAGCCCAATTTTCCCAATCCATAAAGTTATCGTACTCATAAGCCGCAAATAAATTGTATTTATTATCACTGCGCGTCTTGTCGTAAATAGGATTCGTAGCATCATAGCTTCTACGGCTATAGCCCGCAGTTAATGCTAATTTATGGCGGTTAATCGCTTTAAATAAGCTGACTTCAGCGCCTATTTCTTCAAACGAGCTTGCCTTACCATCCGCAGATGTGGATTGGTAAGTGATAGAAGGAAGCAGAAGGGTCGTTCTATTTAAAGGTTGTCGATACTGCCCTTTGAGGTAAACAGTATCGGCATCTCGTTTAAGTTCATCGATAACGAGATCATTTTCAACGTCTTTGGTCGCATACGCCATATCAAGGCTGAAATTGGAACCAGCGATACTCTCTAGTTTTAATCGGAATGCATTACCAGTTTCATCTGTTTCTGTTCTTGGACCGGTTGTTAAATAAGGGTCAGCCCAAGTTTCGCCTGACATGATAGTTGGTAAGAAAGAAGCGTCGATCACCATACCTGACTCTAATTGGTATTTATAACCCAGTTCGAGCACAACAGTACCTGTAGCAACATCATCACGAGTGGTACCGGTATAAACTTGATGATTGAGTTGTTCACCGAAGGTATAAGCGATATTACCGAGAGGAGCGACAAGGAAAGTACTTTCTTCAGAGGCACTTTGATTGACTGATGTTAAGTTTTTGTCACCGTCAGTGTTGAAGTTTGATGTTGAAGAAGCCATGCCTGCGTTAAGAGATATCTCTCCGCTGAACCCAGCTTCATCTGAAAGCTGAGCGAGTGCTGGCATTGCCATTATACTCGTTGCTAGAAGTGTGTATTTTAGTTTCACTCGTGAGTCTCCTTGACCGAATGATTAGTGATAACACGTAGTGTCTATAGAGGTCACAGTAACAAAATGGTTCACTGTTTTTTACATTTAGAATACCTTTGAAACTCTATATTGAGATCTTGGTGGTGACCAGCACTAAATGGTTAAATATGGTCATGCCTCAGTTTTAGGATTAGGATCTAAAAAGGGAGCCGTTTGGCTCCCTTTTTGATTTTATGTTGTGTTCTTTTTTTATCGCGAGGCTTACTTCTTCAGTAGGAAGTTAACCAACTCAATGTACTCATCTGTTGTGTTGATGCCTTGAGCTTGAACTAGGTAGCGATTATTCACGAGAACGGCAGGAACACCTGAAAGTCCACTGTCTTTAAAACCTTTATCGAAACGACGAACCATAGAATCTATCGCAAAACCGTTGAAAGCCGCGTCGTATTTCTTCGCATCTACACCTTCATCTAAGAAAATTTGGCGAAGCTCTGCATCGTCTTTAGGTGCTTTACGCATAGTGTGAATACGGTTAAATAGCACAGGTGTCATTTTGTCTTCAACTTTCAGTGCGATAGAAGTCGCGTAAGCCTTGCTGAGTGACTTACCCATGTTACCACCCATGAAAGATACATGGTTTTTGTGCAGTTTTACGCCTTCTGGAAGTTGTTGTTTTAGCTGTTGAATAATTGGCTCAAAGCTATGACAGTGTGGGCAATAGAATGAGAAAAATTCAGTCACTACTGGCTTTTTTGAAGGTTCAAGGTCTAACGTTTTGTAATGTTCGCCTTCATTAAACTTAGCCGCATGTGCAGAAAGGCTAAGCAATACAAGTGAGAAAAATGCGAGCAGCTTTTTCATTATTCAATCTCCATTATTATTTGAATTTTGTTGGTGCTTATTAGCTGTTTATTTTTGTGATAAACGCTCTATTACCATTGTGGCATTAATGAGAGCGGTGGTTCTTGTAGCGTGGCTAATTGCTCTTTACAAGCAAGAACCTGGCTTTCCCAGTATTTTGGATCATTAAACCAAGGAAAAGCGAGCGGGAAAGCAGGATCGTGCCATCGTTTTGCTAACCAGGCCATGTAATGCACCATTCGTAGACCGCGCAGTGGTTCAATTAGTTTCAATTCGGCAGTATTAAAATCACAAAACTCTTGGTAGTTTTCCAGAATAATATCGAGCTGCATGAGCTTATCTTGGCGTTCACCATTTAACAGCATCCATAAATCCTGTACAGCGGGGCCATTTCTCGCATCGTCGAGATCCACAAACATTGGACCATCACGCCATAGTATATTCCCTGGGTGGCAATCACCATGAAGGCGAATATTGTTATGATTATCATCCCACTGAGATTCTAGTGCTTTGATCAGTAAATCAAGGTCGTTGAAAAATACGTTTTCTAGATGCATAGGAATGAAATTAGAATTCTCTAGAATTTTACGTGGTTGATAAAGGTATTCATCGAGGCTTAAAGTCGGGCGATGTTGAAAAACTTTACCAGCACTTGCTTTATGAATGCGCCCGAGGAAACGTCCAACGCCTTCCAATTGGTCGAGGTTGTCTACCTCATATTGACGACCACCCACACTTTCAAATAAAGCAAACATGTAGCCTTGGTATTCATGTAATGTCGCACCATTTATGATCATTGGTGGGGCAACTGGTAATTCTTGTTCAATCAACTCAAGAGCGAAGTCATGTTCTTCTTGAATTTGTTCCTTGCTCCAACGCTGAGGGCGGTAGAATTTCACTACATAGCGCTTTTTGTCTTCATCTGAAAATTGATAAACACGGTTCTCATAGCTATTAAGGGCAAGAAGACCAGATTCGGCGCGGACGCCAATGCTTTCAAGGGCGTACCACATGAAGTCGGGCGTTAAGTTATCAAAGTTAAAGGCTTGCATAGTCATAAAATAAAAAAGGCTCATTACTGAGCCTTTTTCCGTTAATTGTGCAGTTACAGCTTCTTAATAAAGCGGCTTTCTACTTCAATGGTAAATTCTTCACTATCAGAGAGTATAAACTGAATTGTAGAAACCGGTGAGCTGAGTTTTTCAGGGTCAACTCCTAAGCTTATTGGTAGGTTCAATACTTCACCTGGTTGCACTTTTACTGATTGTTTTCCGTACCAAGTGACATTAGGTATACCTTCTACATCGAATGTGTATTCTTGAAGTTGCTGTGTTTTATTAATGATTTTAAGTGTGTAAGTGTTCTCAACAAAACCTTCATTGTTCATTCTAAACAATTGGTTTCTATCTCTTAGTACACTCAGACCCGCAGGATCAACACTGGCTATTTGAACGAAGAACAAGCCAATCATAATTAATAATATAGCACCGTACCCTAGCAGTTTAGGACGCATGACTTTCGTGTCGTGACCATCAAGTCGATGCTCAGTTGTGTAATTGATTAGGCCTTTCTCATAGCCCATGCGATCCATTGTTTTATCACAAGCATCAATACATGCGCCGCAGTTGATGCATTCATATTGCAAACCATCACGGATATCTATCCCTGTTGGGCAGACCTGAACACATAAATTACAGTCAATACAGTCACCAAGACCTAATGCTTTTGGATCCGCTTTACGAGAGCGCGGCCCTCGGCTTTCACCGCGTTTAGGGTCATAACCAACAATGAAAGTGTCTTTATCAAACATAGCGGATTGGAATCGAGCGTATGGACACATGTGTAAACATACAATCGAACGCATCCAACCAGCATTGGCATAAGTACAGCCCGCGAAGAATAGAATCCAAAAAGCCGGCCAGAATGAGGCATTAAAGGTAAAGAAGTCGACGACTAGTTCTTTTACTGGGATGAAGTAGCCAACAAACGTGAAGCCGGTGGCAAGAGCTATGGCTATCCAAGCTAAGTGTTTAAGTGTTTTACGCATTAACAAGTTGGGGGTGAGCTTCCCTGAATCTTGTTTTCTCCGTTTGTTAGCGGCACCTTCTAGTTTCTCTTCAAACCAAATGTACATAAATGTCCAGACGGTTTGAGGGCAAAGATAACCACACCACACTCTGCCTAAAAATGTCGTAATGAAAAAGAGAGCAAAAGCCGCGATAACAAATAGTATGGCGAGTAAAGTCAGATCTTGTGGGTATAAAGTAGTACCAAAGAAATTAAATTGTTGGCTACCGATATCCAATAAGATCGCTTGTCGTTCACCAAACGGGATCCATGGAATAAGGGCAAAAAGTAGCAGTAGAAACCAACCGCCATAGCGACGAAGCTGTTGGAATTTACCTTTACTTTCACGTACGTAAATACGGTTACTTGGGTTAAATCGATCTCCGTTACCTTTATGTGTCTTAGGGTTAAAGGTTTTAGGAGTCACATCTTTGATATCGATTTTATCCTGACTCATGGGATATCCTTTTTGTGGCATTTGGTGCCATTTCTTATTGATAGCACTCTACGACATTGCTTTGAAATAATGATTTTTAAGTAAATAGGGTAATCAAAACCTACGATAAATAACGAAGGGTCGATATTTAGCGCAGTTCATTACTACTATTTTAGAAGATTCTTATGGATGGCGATTATAACGGCAATATTGTTCTAATTTCTTTAACGCTATCAACCTTTAACAACAAAACTCATAACAGTTGTGATGAAAAAGTAGCGAACAGAAACAAAAAAGCGACCACTAAGGTCGCTTTCGGGTTTGATGCAAAGCTAGATGATGAGCTTTGAAGAATTAAATAATGCCTCGAGCTTTTAAAATCGCTGTTTTAAAGTCATCTTCTTGATCTTTTTTAAGACCTGGAATCATGTCGTCTTTTTGGCTGTTACGCATTTTTAGATGATAGATCAGTACGTCATCGGTTAGATCTTCAAGTTTACCTTCGTAACCGGCTTCTTGTGATAGCTTGATGATAAATTCGAGCAAGTTCAGTTCTTGGTCTTTCTGCCATTCAGGCTCCATCAGTTCCAATAACTCTTCAATTCGATGGCACTTCATGCTGATTTCTCCACAATATTTATAATGATTTTTGCTAAAGGTAACAAATCAGGTCGGGAATACCAATGTAGGAGAGTGAATAAAAGAAAAGTGGGAAAGTGCAGAAAAGAAAAAAGCGCAGTAAACACTGCGCTTTTTGTTAAGCGGCTTGAGTAACTTTTACTGAAGCAGGTGCTAATAAAGCAGTCTTTTCCACTAAAGTCATTGCAGGAGCCATTTTCTTTGCCGTTGGAGCAGTGACAAAGCCACTACGACGACGCATCGCACTACGGTTGGTGTGCGAAGACCTGACAGCTGTTGGGCGCATTTTTTACCTAACGGTCAGGCATATCCATTGCCAATCTAATGGCCTGAATAACCATGAGTTGAGCTTCAATTGCTTGAAGTTTGGCTCTTCTGGCTTTCGCCAATCCAAATGATTAATCAGGATAATGATATGCATGCATATCAAGAATAGATTATCACTATCTGACCCTCCGATCGACCGTTGGATAATAAAGCATCACAATTCGAGCTAAAATAGTAAGAGAAATAGATTTGAGTTTGATCCTATTTCAGGCTTAAGATGATGTTTTAAAGGAGGTGCATATGTCGTTCTTCAAGAAAACGTTAGCCAGCTTTGGCATTGGATCTGCAAAAGTAGATTCAGTTTTGCAACAGGAAGTACTTTACCCCGGCGAAAAAGCCAACATTACTGTACATGTTTATGGTGGCTCTCAAGCGCAAGAGATAGATAACATCGATCTCAATTTGTGTTGTCGTTATATAAAAGAAATGCCAGTTGATTCAAATGGACGTGAAAGTTCTCAAACTCGCAGAATGCACCAAACCTACTCTTTGGTGAAATGGAGCCTACCTTACGCGTTTACCATTCAACCTGGCGAGACTCGTGATTTTGAATGCGAGTTGGATGTCCCACTCAATACTCCTGTCACTATTGGTGATGCCAAAGTTTGGTTGGAAACGGGGTTAGATATCGCGATGGCAGTTGATCCATCAGATAAAGATATCTTAACGGTTAGACCTGATAAATTGCTTGATGGCATCCTTAGTGAGTTAGAAGAACAAGGACTTCGCATCCGCCAAGTGGAGTGTGAAGCCGTGGATGGTTTCGAGCTTCCTTTTGTCCAAGAGTTTGAATTTGTTCCAACGACAGGACCTTACCATGGGCGTTGGAGAGAGCTTGAAGTTGTGGCTCATCGAAGTGAAACTGAACTGCAATTATGGTTTGAGATTGACCGAAATCGTCACGGCGCCAAAGGTATGCTAGCCAGCTTACTTGGTATTGGTCAGTTAAAACGACAGTTAAGTTTACCGCTTGATACTCCTCCTGAAGAAGCCGGCAAGCGAGTGATTGAATATCTAGAGTCGGTTTCCTAGCTGATTTATAGTTTTTGGTATGGCTCACTTGAATGCTTTAGTTAACTTTGAATCTGTCATTTATTTAAGCTTACACGTGTAAGCTTAATGTGTAATACTAGATTAAATATTCGATTAATCTAGTAGGTTTTTATGTCGGTCTCATCAGCAAGTGAGTACTGTGAAAAAGAAGAACGCGCGAATGCTATCACTCATGGGTTAGGGGTAGTACTTGGTGTTGTTGGCTTAATTCTTTTACTTATTCGGGCGTATTCCTTCGAAGCTGATGCTTTAACTATGGTCAGCATGGTGGTTTATGGCAGTAGCATCATTTTATTGTTCCTTGCTTCAACGCTTTACCATTCCATCACTACAGAAAAAACCAAACGTTTACTCAAAACACTCGATCACTGCGCTATCTACTTGTTAATTGCAGGCAGTTACACCCCTTTCTTATTAGTTGGATTACGCACCCCTTTGGCTATGGGGCTAATGGCGGTCATCTGGTGTATCGCACTTTTTGGCATCATTATGAAAATTGCATTCGTCTATCGGTTTGAGCGCTTATCTTTGGTGACTTACTTAACGATGGGTTGGTTATCTGTGATTGTGATCTACCAACTGGTGAAGACTATTGATATTGGTGGGGTGATATTACTGGCGGTCGGGGGTGTTATTTATTCGTTGGGCGTTATTTTTTACGTGAAAGATCGTATCCCTTATAACCATGCTATCTGGCACTTGTTTGTACTGGCAGGATGTTTCTGTCACTTCCTCGCAATTTACTTGTACGTTGAACCTGTTTAAGTAAGGTTTAGTTCATTTGTTTAGAAGTTCATTACTTCATTGCTATGAGGGTTCATATCAACGAAGTAATGAATGGAATTATGAAATATAAATTAACGTGTCACAACGCTCTCGATATCCACTTCAATTCGATATTCGGTGTACTGCTCAACATCGACAATGAGATCTTTACCTTCAGCTGCGGTTTGAGGTCTTAAATAAGTGTCAGCCAAGCGTTTTATCGATTTCCATGTGTCAATATTGCCTTCTTGTAAAAGCTCACCAGTTGGTGAATAGATAGCAAATGTTAAGGTGACTAATACAACCGCTTGAGTGCTTTGATTCGTTAATGACACAGGAAAAATGAGTTGCCCATCTTCATACAAGCTTGTCCCAACAAGTACATCCACTCCTGATTTTGATAGCTGTAAACTTGGCTTATTATCACCGACAGTAACAGTGGTGCCTTTCATGGCTTGCTGAACGACAGGAATAGCTTCAAATGTTGTTGCTTGTTCTGCGCTGATGGAAGTTTGTTCTACACTGGTGTAAATGTATTCCCAAGTAAAATCATCTTTTAAGCGAACTTGCTTTCCATCTTGTAACGTTACTGTTTGTTCAGCCATCACGGAAGATGAAAGCAAAGTGAAAGCCAGTAATGTGTTCCAACGTGTCATATCAATTCCTTAGCGTCGCCAAAAGGCGGGGAAAAAGAGTACCAAAATAGTTAAAATTTCTAAGCGGCCCATCAACATTCCTACACTCAATAGCCACTTTGCCGCGTCTGGTAATGGGGCAAAGTTGCCCGTTGGACCAATAACGCTGCCCATTCCTGGGCCAACATTTGCCACTGCGGTAATAGCACCTGAAATGCTGGTTACAGGATCTAGCCCCATAGCGCTGAGCCCGCCGGCGACTAATATTATGGTGATGAAGAACATTAAGCCGAATGCAACGAGTGATCGCACAATATCATCGTTCACTGGTCGCTGATTGTAGCGCTGTACAAAGACACCGGAAGGGTGGATGAGTTTCATCATTTGTTTGTGCAGTAATGTCATGGCTATCTGGAAACGGAAAATTTTGATGCCGCCAGAAGTCGAACCAGAACAAGCGCCTGCCATCATTAAAAATGCAAAGAGAGTAGTGGGTAATGCGCCCCATGCTGTGAAATCTTCTAAACCAAAGCCTGTTGTTGTAACTACCGATACGATGTTAAACATCGAAACTCTCAGGGCGTCGAGTACGCTGTAGCCATCTCTAATTACTAGCCATGAAGCTATAATGACGCTTGAGGTCAGGAATAAAATCGTGAAACCACGAACTTGCGCGTCTTTATAAAGAGGTGCCATTTTTTTATTTCTAAGCACACTGACAAAGAGTAAAAACGGTAAACCACCTAAGAACATGAAGATTGTACCTACCCAATGTGCACTATTGGAGAAGTGGTTCATTGAGCCGTCAGATGTTGAGTAACCACCAGTAGAAAGAGTGGTAAAGGCATGGTTTATTGCATCAAATAGGTTCATCCCAGCGAGCAGATAGCTGACTAAACAAAGCCCAGTTAGCACAAGGTAAACCCCCACAATGTTCTTAGCGACGGTCTTGGCTCTTGGGCTGCTTTTATCGGACCAATCGGAAGATTCGGTTTGGAATAGTCTCATTCCTCCAACATTGAGCATCGGAAGTACCGCTACTGCCATTACGATGAAACCGATTCCTCCTAGCCATTGAAGAATGGATCGCCACAATAAAATGCTCGGTGCCATGGCATCTAGCCCGCTGAGCACGGTTGAACCGGTTGTCGTAATGCCAGACATAGTTTCGAAGTAGGCATCGGTAAAGCTAATATGATTAATGAAAACAAAAGGTAATGCTGCGAATGCGCTGGCTATCGTCCATACAAAGGAGGTAATCAGGAACATATCACGCACCCCAAGCCGGAATGTTGCAGTACGACCTAAACTGAGGCAGATAAACGCCACAATATGTGTAATGGCAACAGATTTCCCAAACTCAAGAAAGCCTCCTGTGCCGGTAAAGAAAGCGACAAGAGTGGGGATATACATAAACAGGGCTAGTTTTGAAAGCACTAGCCCGATCACTAATAGTATGGGACGAAAGTTGACCATATGAGCTCGCCGTAAAACTGAGTCTTACAAAAAGAATGGGCTTGGTTGGAAGAGTGACTCAACGTCAGGCACGTATTTTTTGTCGACTAAGAACATCACAACGTGATCATCTTGTTCGATGACCGTTCTATCGTGCGCGATCAATACTTCTTCCCCTCGAACGATGGCACCAATGGTTGTACCCGGGGGAAGTTTGATATCACCAATGGCTTTTCCTACAACTTTCGACGTTGTTTCATCACCATGAGCGATGGCTTCGATCGCTTCTGCTGCGCCTCGGCGTAGGGAAGAAACATTCACAATATCGGCACGACGAACGTGAGTCAGTAGGGCGGAGATTGTGGCTTGTTGAGGCGATATTGCTACATCAATTACGCCGCCTTGTACCAAATCAACATAAGCACCACGTTGGATCAGCACCATTACCTTTTTTGCACCCATGCGTTTAGCAAGCATGGCTGACATGATGTTGGTTTCATCTTCATTGGTTAGGGCAATGAACACATCAACTTGGTCGATATTTTCTTCAGCAAGTAATTCTTGGTCTGCTGCATCACCACAAAATACGATGGTGTTTTCTAATTCTTCAGACAATTTTTCGGCGCGGTTATAGCTACGCTCAATGAGTTTGATGCTGTAGCTCTGTTCCAAGCGTTTTGCCAGGCTGGCTCCGATATTACCCCCGCCCACAATCATGATGCGGCGGTAAGGTTTTTCAAGACGTTGCAGCTCACTCATTACTGAGCGGATATGGTTACTTGCAGCCACAAAGAAGACTTCATCATCGGCTTCAATGACGGTTGTGCCTTGTGGTCTGATAGGTCGACCTTGGCGGAAAATAGCAGCGACTCGAGTATCAATGTGCGGCATATGCTCACGTAAAGCAGACAGTGCATTACCAACAAGTGGACCACCATAATAAGCTTTTACTGCCACGAGGCTGACTTTTTGCTCTGCAAAGCTAACCACTTGCAGTGCGCCAGGGTACTGAATCAAACGTTCAATATAGCTTGTCACCAGTTCTTCTGGTGCGATCAGGTGATCGACTGGAATTGCGCCTGATTTAAAGAGGGCTTCTTTTTCTTCCAAATACTGCGGAGAGCGAATACGGGCAATTCGGTTTGGTGTATTAAATAAAGAGAAAGCAACTTGGCAAGCTGCCATGTTAGTTTCATCCATGTTGGTCACGGCAACTAACATGTCGGCATCTTGTGCCCCGGCTTCCCTCAGAGTTTGAGGGTGGCTTGCGTAACCATTGATGACTCGTAAGTCATATTTATCCTGAAGTTCACGTAGGCGATCGCTATCGCGGTCAACAATAGTGATGTCGTTATTTTCGCCTACTAGGTTCTCTGCAAGTGTACCGCCAACTTGCCCAGCCCCAAGGATAATGATTTTCATAGCCTGTCTCTTTATCGTTGTAATTTAATTGCTCGTTTCAGTTGAAACGATTTGTGCATCATAACGAAACAGCGGCTAAGAAATGATTCTTAACCGCTGCGTTTATTTCTATGCTTGTTTTACTAAAACCGCGTAGTAGAAGCCATCCATATCTTCTTCACCAGGTAGAATTTGGCGACCTGGGTTTTCGATATCAGAGCCAACTAAAGTGGCATTCGCTGTACGATCTAGGAATGCTTTTACTTGTAGTACGTTCTCTTGCGGAGTAATAGAACAAGTTGCGTAAACCATTGTGCCGCCTTCTTTTAGCTGGCGCCACATCGCATCCATAATTTCACTTTGTAATTCAGCAAGTGCATCAATATCAGATGCACGGCGAAGCCATTTAATATCTGGGTGACGACGAATCACACCAGTCGCTGAACAAGGCGCATCAAGTAGGATACGGTCGAACTTGTCACCCATCCACCACTCTTCAGGGTAGCGAGCATCACCACAGATCACATCAGCACGTAGCTGTAGGCGTTCAAGGTTATCGTAAACACGATCCAGACGTTTGATATCACAGTCGATAGCCACCACTTCCGTGTCTTGAGTGTGTTCAAGGATGTGTGCCGTTTTACCACCTGGAGCGGCGCAGCAATCAAGGATTAGCTCACCATCTTTCGGTGTTAGGTAATCGACAGCAAGCTGAGCTGCAGCGTCTTGTACTGAAACCCAGCCTTTATCGAAACCTGGCAATAAGGTTACATCGCAAGGTGACGCTAATTTTATGGCATCAGCGGCTTCTGGATGCACTGTGTATTCAATGTTTTCGTTATTCAGTAGCTCAACGTACTCGTCACGTGTGTGGTGCTGACGGTTTACACGTAACCACATAGGCGCTTTGTTGTTATTTGCTTCTACCAATTGCTCCCACTGATCCGGGTAGCTTTCTTGAAGCATTTTTAGGATCCAGCTTGGATGGCTGTATTTACCTGCATTGTGGCTAACGGCTTTCTCGTCTAGCTCTTCTTGATCGCGTAGGTAGCTACGTAGTACTGCATTGATCAAACCACTGAGGCTTGGGCCTCGCAGTGTTTTGGTTGCTTCAACTGTTTCAGCAACAGCAGCATGCGAAGGAATGCGCATAAAGCCCAGCTGGTAAATGCCGACTAAGATCAGATGATGGAATACGCGTTTTTTACCTTTAAGCGAGTTTTCCATCAGTTCGTTAGCGATAGACTCTAAGCGAGGCAGGTAACGAAGTGCGCCGTAGCAAATCTCTTGCAGTAGAGCATGGTCTCGCGGGCGGATCGTTTTTTGAGCCGCAGGGAGAGCGTGTGAAAGAGAGTGGCCTTTATCGACAACTTGGAATAGGACATTTGCAGCAGCAGCGCGAACATTCATGAGGGGTACCGAATATTTATTGAATACATGAGGGCATCTCTGCCCTCGTAAAGGTTTTCTTGTGCTGCTTTTCAACAGCGGGCTAACGAGTTAGCCAAAGCAAGGGTAACGAAATGATTACGAAAGTTGTGAACCGACTTCGAACCAGCTTGCTCTTGAGTTAAGGATATCTTGTACTGACATCGCCTTTTTACCAGGTACTTGCAGCTGTTCAAGCACAAGTACGCCTTGCCCAGTCGCGACATAGATACCAGTTTTATCGGCTTGCAGAATTGTACCTGCAGGCTTATCAGAGGCTTGCTCTGCCACATGGCTTTGCCATACTTTGATGCTGTTTTCAGCGGCTTCAAAGTGGCTCATTGGCCATGGGTTGAAAGCTCGAACACAACGCTCAATATGAGCAGCGTCATCACTCCAGTTAATACGCGCTTCTTCTTTACTTAGTTTCTTCGCGTAGTTAGCAAGCTCATCGTCTTGTTTTTCAGCAACGGCGTTACCAGAAGCGATGTTAGCTAAACACTCAACAAGAGCGTCAGGTCCAAGACCAGCCAACTTATCGTACATTGAAGCGCTGGTATCCGTTGCTTCGATTGGTAGTGTAGCGATGCTTAGCATATCACCAGTATCAAGACCAATGTCCATCTGCATGATAGTCACGCCAGTCTCTTTATCACCCGCCCAGATAGAGCGTTGAATCGGAGCGGCACCACGCCAGCGCGGTAAGATGGAACCATGTACGTTGATACAACCTAAACGAGGGGTATCTAATACAATCTGCGGAAGAAGTAAGCCGTATGCGACTACCACCATAATGTCAGCATTCAAAGCTGCTAGTTCTTGCTTAGCTTCATCTGACTTGAAGTTTTCAGGTTGGTAAACCGGAATGTTGTTTTCAAGTGCGATGTTTTTTACTGGGCTTGCAGTCAGCTTCTTACCGCGACCGGCAGGGCGATCTGGCTGTGTGTAAACTGCAATAACTTCATGCTCCGAAGACAACAACGCCGCCAAGTGACGGGCGGCGAAATCCGGAGTACCTGCGAAGACAATTCTTAAAGATTGGCTCAAGGTAGGCTTCCTTCTAATTTAGTAACACTAACGATTATTTAGCTTGTTTCTCATTGAAACGTTTAATTTTCGCTAGTTTATCTTGGATACGTTTACGTTTCATTGGTGATAGGTAATCAACAAACAACTTGCCTTCTAGGTGGTCAAGTTCGTGTTGAACACAGATCGCCAGTAGGTCGTCTGCATCGAATGTGAACTCATTACCATCACGATCTAATGCTTTTACTGTTACTTCAGCTGCGCGAGGCACTAGAGCTCGTGCACCAGGAACAGATAGACAGCCTTCTTCGATGCCATCTTCACCACGTTTTTCGGTAATTTCAGGGTTGATAAGTACTATGGGCTCATCGCGCGTTTCTGAAACATCGATCACGACGATGCGCTGGTGGAAATCAACCTGCGTTGCAGCTAGACCAATACCTTCTTCGTCGTACATGGTTTCAATCATGTCATCAACGAATTTTTGAATTTCTGGGGTTACTTCATTTACCGGTTTCGCCACGGTGCGTAGACGATCATCCGGTAATGTTAAGACTTCTAATACAGACATATACACTCGAAATGTTGAACTGTGCCGAAACAGCATAAACCTTGTTGGCTCAATTCTAGACATTTTAGAAGCCAAATGACAGCATCCTGAAAGTAATTCTCGGATTAGATATCATATATTCAGCCCAAGGGACTCTGGTCATGCGTCAATTTTCTCGTACACTTTCTCTTCTTTGTTTGCCTCTCTCATTGTCATTTTCGGCTCAAGCTACTGAAGATAATGCCGCCGATAAACCTCTCAACATTAAAGAAGGGGCACCAGAGACGTATATTGTTGTTAAAGGCGATACGCTTTGGGATATATCTGAAATGTATCTAGATAGCCCGTGGTTGTGGCCCCGCCTGTGGCAAGTTAACCCTGAAATAGATAACCCACACCTTATTTACCCAGGTGATAAACTTTCTTTGGTTTGGATTAATGGTCAGCCAGTCTTGAGTTTGAAGCCAGTCATTAAGCTGAGTCCGAAAATTCGAGTATCAGAGAAGAAAGCCTTACCAACAGTGAATGAAGGCTTAGTTTTACCTTATTTACAGTCTGACCGTTTAGTTAGTGAATCTGACTTAGCTTCCGCTCAAAGAGTGCTTGGAACCAGTGATGGGCGTAAGTTCCTAACGGGTGACGATAGATTATTTATTTCAGGTGATCAGCAACACCCTAAATGGGGTATTTATCGCTCTGTCGAGACGTATAAGCGAGAAGAACCAGCTTCTTCTATTATGTCATTGCGGTTAGTTGCCACTGCGACACTGAAAGATGCTAATGATGAATTTAGTAGTTTGAAAGTGGATAAGCAGCTTCAGGAGATTCAATTAAATGATGTGGTTTTACCTGAGTTCAATATAGAAAACGTTAGCTTATCTACGACTTTCTATCCAGCCCCTGCAGCTGCGGGGCAATTTGCTAATATCGTTGGTTCATTAGAGGGAAGCCAGTACAGCGCTAAGAATCAAGTGGTTGTGATTAACCGAGGTGAACATGACCAACTTCGACAAGGTAGTATGTTTACGCTTAATGAGCTAGGAGCCGTGGTTTATGATAAACAAGGTGAATACACCTATGAAAGTTCTTCAATTAATCAAAAACTACAGCTACCGAGTACTTCTGTCGGGAGCTTGATGGTCATTCGACCTTACGAGTATTTCAGTTTAGCTTTGATCACTAATAGCGCTAAACCAATTAATAGTCAGATTTTGGCAGTGTCTCCTTTAACGCCTTCTATTATTCCGAAAACGGTAGAGTCTGAAGCGGAAACGGAAGAGTGAATGAGCAGGAGCTTTCTGCTTGGCTAACTCTTAGTTTCATTCCTCAACTCGGCGGGAAGCGACTTTCCCGCCTACTGGCATTTGATTCGCCTTTAAACCTTGTCCAATCTTCCTCACAGCAGCTCCAAGCTTTTGGTTTATCACCCAAGCAAATTTCTTACCTTTTTGAAAAAGCACCGAAAGAAGTGGATGTTTGTTTAGCTTGGCTTGGTCAGCAACCTCATCATCATATTCTGACGTCCTCTTGTGCTTCTTATCCTAAGCAGCTAGCGAATATAGCCTCAGCCCCGAGTGTGTTATTTGTTAAAGGGCAGGCTGATAAATTAGTTGAACCTCAAATAGCTATGGTCGGTAGTAGAAATGCCACTTTAGAAGGTCTTAATACGGCGAAGTCATTTGCTCAGGAATTTGTGAAAAAAGGGTTGATAGTGACTAGTGGGTTAGCGTTAGGCATTGATGGTTACGCACATGATGGAGCTTTAAAAGCGGGAGGAGAAACTTTCGCGGTTTTAGGTTCTGGTTTAGAGTCTATTTACCCTGCAAGGCATCGGGATTTGGCTGAGAGAATTATAGAAAGCGGTGCATTAATCTCTGAATTTCGTCCTCACGCTAAACCTCGACCTGAACATTTTCCTCGGCGTAACCGTATTATAAGTGGGTTGTCTTTAGGTACGTTAGTGGTTGAAGCGGCTGAAAAGAGCGGCTCGCTTATCACAGCTCGGTATGCATTAGAGCAAGGTCGAGAAGTCTTCGCGCTTCCAGGCTCTATCCATACTCCTACTAGTCGAGGAGGAAATAGTTTAATAAAAGCAGGTGCTTGCTTAGTTCAAAGTGCTCAAGATGTTTTATGCGAATTAGAAAGCCTATTACACTGGTCAATCGAACAGCAGCCCAGCTTGTTTCCAAGTCAAGAACCTTCCTTAACAGTCAGCCAAAATGAACAATTGCCATTTCCACAGCTGTTAGCTAACGTAGGAATAGAAGCGACACCCGTTGATATTTTGGCACAGAGAACCCATATACCTGTGCATGAAGTCATGATGCAGCTTTTGGAGCTTGAGCTCCTTGGGCATGTTGTTGCAGTTTCTGGTGGCTATATTCGAAAGGGGAGAGACTAGCTATGATGATGGACATACTGATGTACTTGTTTGAAACCTACATCCATAGCGATTCTGAATTGCAGGTGGATCAAGATGAGCTGGAAGATGAATTGCTTCGAGCTGGTTTTAATCAAAGTGATATATACAAAGCTCTCCATTGGTTAGAAGAGCTTGCTGCATTGCAAGAAACAGATAACCAAGCAGCAATTGCGACATGTTCGACAACATCGATGCGAGTGTACACCGAGAAAGAAGTGTCTCGTATTAACTTGGAATGTCGTGGTTTTTTATTATTCCTAGAACAGATCAATGTATTAACGACCGAAATTCGCGAGATGGTCGTTGATCGTGTTATGGGCTTGGAAACGAACGAATTTGAGCTCGATGATCTAAAGTGGATTATCTTAATGGTACTGTTTAATGTGCCAGGTAATGAAAGTGCATATACGCAAATGGAAGAGCTGCTGTACACCAAAGAGCAAGGCATCTTGCATTAATACAGGCGTAGCATGAGTAGTAAGATTGATAACCAACTTTTTTCAGCACATGAACATGCGTTAGAGCATGAACCATGTCCTAAATGTGGTGGAGAGCTTCAGCTTCGCCATGGTAAGCACGGTCCATTTTTAGGCTGTAAGCAGTATCCGAGCTGTGATTACATCAAACCATTGCATCAAAATGATGGTCATGTGGTTAAGGAACTTGGAGTCCCATGTCCAGAGTGCCAGAATGAGTTGGTATTAAGGCAAGGTCGATTTGGGATGTTTATCGGGTGCAGTAATTACCCTGATTGCCATCATATTGAGTCGTTAGATCAACCTAAAGAGCAAGTTGAAGAAAAGCCTTTGGTTGGTTGTCCTGAATGTGGTCGAGGTCATTTGGTTGACCGTAAGTCTCGTTACGGCAAAACATTCTATGCTTGTGATAACTACCCTAAGTGTAAGTTTGCTGTTAATCAGCCACCCATTATAGGTCGTTGTGAAGAGTGTCAGTTCCCGCTGTTACTTGAGAAGAAAACAGCCAGTGGTACCAAGAAGCAATGCGCTGATCGCAAGTGTCATCACATTCAATCTCAGTAGTGACACTAATCACAGTAAGTGAATGACCAGAAATAAAAAAACGGCGCTCAATGAGCGCCGTTTCTATATCAATAAACCAATGTAGGCTTACTTCATCTGCTCAGCAAATTCATGCACAGCTGGATAGGCTTTTTTATCGAGAATATCAGCTAGTGAACATAATGTTCTTTGCAGTTCTGCGTTGTAGTCAGCACTCACATTGATGTGGCCCATCTTACGACCTGCGCGCTTCTCTTTGCCATACCAATGAACATGACAACCACCTTGAGCAAGAATTGCTTCTGGCAGGGTGTCTTCGCCAAGAATGTTGATCATTGCTGTTGGACGAATCAATTTAGTGCTGCCTAGTGGCATGCTACATACGGCACGTAGATGATTCTCAAACTGACAAGTCTCTGCGCCTTGTTGCGTCCAGTGACCAGAGTTATGAACGCGCGGTGCAATTTCGTTAACCAGCAATGAACCTTGAACATCAAAGAACTCAAGTGCCAGCACACCAACGTAATCCAAGCGCTCAGCAACTGCGGTGAACATGGTTTTCGCTTGCTCTTGCAGTTTAAGGTCATCAATCGCTGTTGATAAGCTCAACACGCCGTCGGTGTGAACATTTTCAGCCAATGGGTACACTTGGATCTCGCCATTAGCGCCACGAGCACCAACCAGTGATACTTCACGGTCAAACGGAACGAACTCTTCAGCTACAATTGCTTGGTTGTCCGTTGCGGTAATGCACTCAGCCATTTCTGTCCAAGTTGCGTCAACATTGTCTAATGTCTTTAAGCGCCATTGACCTTTGCCATCGTAGCCTCCAAGTGTGCTCTTCAATACCATTGGTAAGCCAACGTGAGCGATTGCTGCATCAAAATCTTCGCGAGAATTGATCACATAGTATTTGGCATTCTTTACGTTCGCTTCGTCTAACAGTGCTTTTTCAAGGCGACGGTCACCGCCGGCTTTGATTGCTTCTGTTGTTGGTAAAAACTTACCGCTACGCTCACATACCTCAAGTACATCGTGAGGGATATGTTCGAATTCAGCAGTAATGACGTCCGCACGCTCAATCGCATTTTCTAAACCGTTGCCTAGAATCGCTTGCGTTAATGGGTGAACAATATTTTTGCTGCCAACATCAAAAGCAGAAATTTCAATATTCAGCGGTGCCCCAGCTAGGGACATCATGCGAGCAAGTTGGCCCGCGCCTAACACAAGAACATGCATGGAAATTAGTCCTCAGCAGGGTTTGGATTAGCAAGAACCGTTTCTGTTTGCTCAGAACGGAACGCTTCTACTGTTGCCATTACTTCTTCATTGTGTGTACCAATGATTTGAGCTGCTAGGATGCCAGCATTGGCAGCGCCAGCTTCACCGATAGCTAAAGTACCTACCGCGATACCTTTTGGCATTTGCACAATAGAAAGCAGAGAATCCATGCCTTTCAGTGCTTTAGACTGAACAGGAACACCAAGAACTGGGACGCTTGTGAAAGCAGCCGCCATGCCCGGAAGGTGTGCAGCGCCGCCCGCTCCTGCAATAATCACTTTAATACCGCGCTCTTTCGCACTGGTTGCGTAGTCAGCAAGCAATTGAGGTGTGCGGTGAGCTGAAACCACTTTTGTTTCGTACGCCACGCCAAACTGATCCAACATTTCTGCAGCTAGCTTCATTGTTGGCCAATCAGATTTAGAACCCATGATAATACCGACAGTCATCTCAAACTCCTTCAGGTACGATTTAATTAGTGATTAGATATTTTGCGCGCATTATACGGGTAAAATTGCTCAAGGAAAACGTTTGCGTAAGTCTAAGTTGTTAATTGATACATTTTATAAACAAATAGCTTTAGTCACAGCGAATGATAATTTGTACACTTAACGAGTTAGATAACAGAATTAATGAGGCAACCCGTGGATAACTTTCAACATACTTTGCAGGCATTACAACAAGGTGAAGTCATTGCTTACCCGACCGAAGGCGTTTTTGGGGTTGGTTGTGATCCTGATAATCCACAAGCCATCAAGAAATTACTCGAGTTAAAACAGCGTCCGGTTGAAAAGGGATTGATCTTAATTGCGGCAAGTTACGAGCAGTTGCTTCCTTATATTGATGAGAGCCAACTAACCGATGACCAATTAGCGACGGTTAAAGCAACATGGCCAGGACCAGTGACTTGGATTATGCCAACCAGCAGTAAAGTCACTGACTGGGTAAGTGGTCAATTTGATTCGATTGCGGTACGAGTGACTGATCACCCTTTGGTTCAAAGAATGTGTAATGAGTTTGGTAAGCCGTTAACCTCTACCAGTGCTAATCTGACGGGCGAACCGCCTTGCATGACGACAGAAGAAGTCCAACAGCAATTAGGTCAGCACTTGGTTGCGATTCTTGAAGGTCAAACGGGTGGTCGCGATAAGCCAAGTGAAATCAGAGATGCAAAAACGTCGAAAATATTAAGACAGGGTTAAACCCTGCAAAGGAAATAAGATGTCAGCAATTGATAAAGAAGCAGTAAAACAGTTTTTACTGAGCCTACAAGATTCGATTTGCCAACAGCTTGAGCAAGCTGATGGCGCAGCACTGTTTGAAGAAGATGCATGGGAACGTGAACCTGGCGAACGTCTTGGTGGCGGTGGTCGCACTCGCGTGATGACCAACGGTGCGGTTTTTGAGCAAGGTGGGGTTAACTTCTCTCATGTGGCGGGTAAAGCAATGCCTGCCTCAGCCACCGCTCATCGCCCTGAATTAGCAGGACGTAAGTTTGAAGCTATGGGGGTCTCATTAGTTATCCATCCTAAAAACCCATATATCCCAACTTCACACGCGAATGTACGATTCTTTATTGCGGAAAAAGAAGGGGAAGACCCGATCTGGTGGTTTGGTGGTGGTTTTGACTTAACGCCATTTTATCCTGTCGATGAAGACTGCCAATCTTGGCATCAAACAGCCAAAAATCTTTGTGCGCCGTTTGGTGATGATGTTTATCAAGAACATAAAGAATGGTGTGATAAATACTTCTATCTACCTCACCGTGATGAAACGCGTGGTGTTGGTGGTCTGTTCTTTGATGATTTAAATGAGTGGGGTTTTGAAAAGAGTTTTGCTTATATGCAGGCAGTTGGTGAAGGTTTTACAGCCGCCTATTTACCAATTGTAGAGCGCCGCAAAGAAAGGTCTTATGGTGAGCGCGAACGTGACTTCCAACTTTATCGTCGTGGTCGCTATGTCGAATTTAACCTAGTCTATGACCGTGGCACCTTATTTGGTTTACAAAGTGGTGGTCGTACAGAGTCTATATTAATGTCGATGCCACCATTAGCCCGTTGGGAATATCGCTACGAACCACAAGCGGGTTCACCAGAAGCTTTGCTTTATAGCGACTACCTAAAGCCTCGAGTTTGGTAGTTCTTCCTTCCTTATTGGGATAGTGATAGGGTCATCTATATAGATGACCTTTTTTATTTCTGTTAGGTAAGGATATGACACAGCAAGTAGATCGTTATGCCGTTTTCGGTAATCCCATTGTACAAAGCAAATCGCCTTTTATTCATACCTTGTTTGCCCGTCAAACCAATCAGCAACTTACCTACACGGCATTACAGCCAGATAGTGGTCAATTCATCGTTGCTGCTAAAGCTTTTTTTAATGAAGGTGGTAGAGGATGTAACATCACAGCGCCTTTTAAAGAAGATGCGTATCAGTTCGCCAATCGCCTAACAGAGAGGGCTGAACTAGCAGGTGCCGTAAACACACTTAAGAAGTTAGATGATGGAGAGATCATCGGTGATAACACCGATGGTGAGGGTTTAGTTCAAGATCTTCTTCAACATAAAGTAGTGTTAGAAGGAGCTCGCGTTCTTCTGCTTGGCGCTGGTGGCGCAGCGCGAGGTGTGATTCAACCTCTTCTCGACCAAAAACCGCAACAATTGGTGGTCGCTAACCGAACCAGTTCGAAGGCAGAACTATTAGCTGAGATGTTTTCTTCGTATGGAAACATCAAAGGGCTGGGATTAAGTGATGTTAATGAAGGGTTTGATGTCATTATTAACTCTACTTCGTCTGGTCTAAGTGGTCAGCTTCCTGAAGTTTCGGATGAGATTTTCAATACTAATAGTGTCGTCTATGACATGGTCTACGGATCTGGGAATACGGTATTCAATCAATGGGCTCTAGATAAGGGAGTTCATGCTGCTTATGACGGATTAGGCATGTTAGTGGGCCAAGCTGCGGAAAGCTTTATGCTATGGCGAGGGTTACGCCCTGGTTCTAAACAGGTATTAAGAGAACTACGTAAAAATTTAGAGGTATAAAAGGTGAATCAATCAATCCTATTTCCAGATATTCAAGATTGGGATGAAGCGAGTCAATCTATCATCTTCCCAGCGCAACAGTCTGGCGCACTGATTGAATGTGTAATGTCTATTAAAGAACTCTCACAATTGTCTGGTAAAGGGATAGAAGATGGCGACCAAGCTTTAGTTGTCTTTTCAGAGCTACGTTTTGATATTGAAGAGCTAGCGGAAGAGTTAATAGAAGAAGAGGAGTATGACTCCTCTAATCGGATTCAGATCAAAGCGCTTTAGACTGGAAGTACAGAGTCTAGATAGTCGTTTTTATTCTGAACATAGTTGTCAGCTGACTTTTGTAAAAAGGCACGTTCTTTATCATTTAATGGGCGTGCTTGTTTTACTGGGCTTCCAACATATAGATAACCGCTTTCAAGTACCTTATTAGGCGGAACCAAACTACCAGCACCAATCATCACTTCTTCTTTAATAACGACACCATCAAGTACAATGGCACCCATGCCAACTAAAACGCGATCCTCGATAGTGCAGCCATGCAGCATTACTTTATGTCCAATAGTGACGTCATTACCTATTAATAGAGGATAACCCTCAGGGTTTTCAGCATTCTTATGGGTAACATGTAATACACTGCCATCTTGAATGTTAGTTCTATCACCAATATGGATATGGTTCACATCCCCTCGGGCTGCAACTAAAGGCCACACACTCGAATCGTTACCGATTTTGATATCACCAACCAGTACAGAACTTGTATCTATATAGACAGCGTGCCCTATTTGAGGTGATATCCCTTTATAACTGCGTATTGAACTCATAAATCCTCCTTTATATAGGCACCATAAGCCTTTAATTAAGAGGAATACTAGTGAAAATGAGATGTTTTGAACAAAAAACGCTCGAACAATCAAAAAAGTAAGAAAAACTTCAAAAAGAGCTTGCCAATGTGATCGCAATCTCTATAATGCGACCTCGTTGAAACGGGAAGGCTTCTTAGGAAACCAGAACGAATAAACCAGTCAAATTAGCCAAGCCAAGCGCTTGAAAGAGTTTTGAAAAAGTGGTTGACACTAAAACTTAAATAGCTAAAATGACCGTCCGATTTGAGCCAAGCTCAAGCAGGAAAAGCTCTTTAACAATTTAAACCTATCAATCTGTGTGGGCACTCGTTGATGAATATCAAAATTTGTTTTGCATTAGCAAAGCAAGATTTCCTCGGAAATCAATT
>NZ_VTXD01000015.1 GCF_013114625.1 Vibrio sp. 99-70-13A1 | reverse complement strand
GAACGGTATCGCTCTGCACGGTGGTTTCGTACCATACGGCGCAACGTTCCTAATGTTCATGGAATACGCGCGTAACGCTATGCGTATGGCTGCTCTGATGAAAACTCAGAACATCCAAGTTTACACGCATGACTCTATCGGCCTTGGCGAAGATGGTCCAACTCACCAACCAGTTGAGCAAATCGCGTCTCTACGTCTGACTCCAAATATGAGCACATGGCGCCCATGTGACCAAGTTGAGTCTGCTGTTGCTTGGAAACTAGCAATCGAACGCAAAGATGGTCCTTCTGCACTTATCTTCTCTCGTCAGAACCTTGCACAGCAAGACCGTGACGCTGAGCAAGTAGCAAACATCGCTAAGGGTGGTTACATCCTGAAAGATTGTGCTGGTAAGCCAGAGCTAATCATCATCGCTACAGGTTCTGAAGTTGAGCTAGCGGTTAGCGCTGCTGCTGAACTTACAGCTGAAGGTAAAGCGGTACGCGTAGTATCTATGCCTGCAACTGACGCATTCGACAAGCAAGACGCTGAGTACCGTGAGTCTGTACTTCCATCTGACGTTACTGCACGTATCGCTGTAGAAGCTGGCATTGCTGACTTCTGGTACAAGTACGTTGGTTTCGGTGGCAAGATCATCGGTATGACAACGTTTGGCGAATCTGCACCAGCAGGCGAGCTATTCAAGATGTTCGGTTTCACTACTGAAAACGTAGTAAACACAGCGAAAGAAATTCTAGCTTAACTGGCAATAGCGAATATCAAGCAGCCCTATATATTCTGCGTCGCTTGATATTCAATTTATCTTAGTTGTTTTGTTGAGAGTGAAGTCAGTAGCTGAAGTGTTTAAATTACTCACTTCTGAATGAACCGAAACACAAGCTATAGAATTAAAAAAGCCCCCTGCATGCCTGATGCTGGGGGCTTTTTATTTAGCGTTCCATTTCAATTATGTCTAAGCTATCTATGTTCAATAAATTAAATCCAAGACCGAAATGAACGTGCAAGTTAATGCACCGCTAAGCTAATGCTAAACTACAGATAATAAGCTAATAAACTAATAAACTAATAAGCTAAAACTTAAGAATAACGACAGCCGCCTTGATAACCTTCAGGCACTGTTTTGAACCTGCGGTGTAACCACATCCACGCGCTTACATCTCTTTTAATCATTCGCTCAACTTCTTCATTCATCAGTGTCGCTGCTACTTCTGGTGATTTACGCGGGAACTTAGCACTTAAATCATCACTAATTTCCAATGTATATTTACCTTGTTTGCGAACGGTCACAGCTGACATTACCGCGCATCTACTCATATCAATAAGAAAACTGGAACCTGATGTCGTAGCGGCTTCTTTTACTCCGAAGAAAGGAACAAATACAGAGCTAGTTCTTCCATAATCATGGTCAGGTAGATACCACAAGCGATTACCTGACTTTAACACTCGAATCATACCTTTTAAGTCTGAGCGGTCGATCATCTGGTGACCTTTCCAAGTGCGACCTCTATGCTGTATGAATTCATACACTAAGTTCGTGTGAGCGCGGTACACACCGTAGCCTGGTGCAAAGAAACTGAATATGCGAGCTGTCATTTCTAAGTTTAAGAAATGGCCGCACACAACCAAAACGCCACGGCTATTCTTTTCTTGTTCTATCAGCATATCCTGTCCAATCACAGCCATATGCTTTTTTACTCGCCAATCGGGCCAAAACCAAGCCATCCCCGTTTCAATTAATGCTAAACCCGTTTTTTTAAAATTATCAGTCACGAGATTCTTTATCTCACTGTCTGATAATTCAGGAAAACTTAACTGCAAATTGCGGTGGGCAACTTTAGCTCGCCTTCCCAATACAAGCTTTGTCAAACGCCCAATACCAAATCCTATTTTTTGTAACACCCAATAAGGTAAAACATTCACAACTAACGCTAACAAACCAAAACTAAACCAAACTAACCAATACTTTGGCGCCAACATAGCAATAGAAAGCTTAGGACTTTCAACCACTTTCATAGTGTTATCTCACTGTACAAAACAATTAACGAATCAAATAACAGTATAAAATAGATAGGTGGAAAAAATGTATTTATTTAATGATAAAACTGACACAACACTCATCTAAATATGGATTTAGCCTAAATTAGAAGCTATCTATCTAAATCAATCGCGGTAGTGAACTTAACTGTCCTTAAGGACACTGATGTGTGGAACTTTCTTATGTTTAAATCCGTATGCAAAACTCGCTCAACAAACTGCTCATAAGCTGAAATATCCCTCACAGTCACCACTAACATAAAGTCATAACTTCCTGATATTTGGTAACACTGAGTAACTTCAGGAGCTTTCAAAATTGAGCGTCTGAATATTTGATATATATCTGCCCGGTCTCGTTCCATTTCGACCGAAACGATCAAAGTCATCGTACTGCCAGCCAACTCTGGATTGATGATCGAAACATCACCAATAATGATCCCTTCTTCGCGTAGACGTTTTACTCGTTTTAAACACGCTGGTGCGGATAAACCTACCAATTCAGCAAGCTCAATATTTGAAACACGATTGTTCTTTTGCAAGGTTGCTAAGATATTCCTGTCTATTCGATCTAAATCCATAATTTCCCTTTAAGTTAATTTAAATAACAATAATTTTTAAAATTAACTCAAATAATAAATTTTTAATATCTAAAAGAGATGAAAACGAAATCATACAAATCCGACACTGTGTAACATATCACTATGATTCACACTTCATGGACAGAACTAATGCAACCGATTCAACTCTTTTTTAAGGAACTTATTCGTGACATTTTTGATGTTACGTACACACTTTTTAAAATCATGATCCCTATCATTCTAGTGATAAAAGTTGTCGAAGAGCTGGGAGGAATAGTATTGCTGAGTAGCTGGCTGAGCCCAATTATGGAGTTAGTAGGGCTACCTAAAGAACTTGGCTTGGTCTGGGCGACTACAATGCTCACGAACATCTATGCAGGTCTAATCGTGTTTATCAATTTAGACATGCCATTAACCGTCGCTCAAGCATCGATATTGGGTAGCATGATGCTATTAGCACACTCATTACCCATAGAAGCAGCAATAGCCAAAAAAGCAGGGGTTAACCTTGCTGCTACCCTTTTTGTTCGTATTGGCGGGAGTCTCTTTTTTGCGTGGCTACTTAACCTCACCTACCAGACTGGCGGTTTTTTATCAGAACATGCTGTCATCCTGTGGCAACCCGAGGCAATTACAGACACGAGCTATTTAGCTTGGGGGATAAGCCAGATAAAGAACTTTGCCGTTATATTTCTTGTTATCTCAGCTTTACTGCTCTTACTTAAAGTATTGAAGCTACTTGGTATAGAAAAGTTAATGGCTGTGTTATTGAGACCATTTCTGAGAATTTTAGGTATCAGTAAAGAGGCTACAAACCTTACAATTATTGGCGTCACGTTAGGGTTGTCTTTCGGTGGGGGCTTGCTGATCAATGAAGCTAAACGTGGTCATATTGCCGCAAGAGACGTGTTTACCGCGATTATGCTGCTTAACTTATTACACAGCCTAATTGAAGATACATTATTGATTATGTTGATTGGGGCTGACTTTAATACCATATTTTGGGGAAGGCTAGTATTTTCAGTTGCGGTTGTCGCCCTAATCTCATTTGGGCTAAGAAAGTTAAGCGATCAAACGTGTGAAAAGTATTTCTATCGAAGTGTCGCATAGAGTATGTGAAGCCTTTTAGTTAACAAGCTCTGAACTTTTATAGCTTAAGTTCAGAGCGTCCTAATTCGTCAGTAAAGTTCGTCAGAAGATAACTCAGTACCGACTATTATTTTCACATCAACGAAGTTTACACATCATCTAAGTTTCACATCACCTAGAGCTGAACATCACCTAAGCCGTAGCGCGAGACTGCTTAGCATTCACAGCAAAGATAACAATGACCATTAATACAAATGGCAGCACATAAAGATTCAAGTTTTGCCAACCAACGGTAGATTCAAGCCAACCTGATAAAAGAGCAGTGACTGTCACGCAGCTGAACACCACAAATTCATTAAACGCTTGTGCTTTGGCTTTATTTTTTTCCTTGTAAGCTTGGCTGAACATACCTGTCGCAGCTATGAACATAAAGTTCCAACCGACCCCAAGCAATACTAAAGCAGCTCTAAAGTGCCAAATAGATTGACCGTGTATATTGATAGCAATACATGCAACGAACAGTAATCCGCCAACTAATATCACATGTCGAGCCCCAAACTTCTCAATCAATCGCCCAGTAAAGAAGGCCGGTACAAACATGCCCAATACATGCCATTCAATGACCCCAGCTGCTTTCGTAAAATTAAACCCACAGCCAATCATCGCCAGTGGTGTGGCCGTCATTAAAATATTCATTACCGCATAAGAAACCATTGCAGCAAAAACGGCGACAATAAAGTTTGGTGCTTTTATGATCTCGCCAATCGAATCTGATTTGTCCCGCAAGGCATGATAAGAAGTTTCTGGAAACTGGATTGTTTGAAGAATGATTAGAGCTAAAATATTAAGAAGGATAAGAGAAGCAAAAGCCCCGATGTATAAACCATCCTGTGACCATTCTTGTGACATGATAGCTAAGTTAGGACCTAATACAGCGGCTAGTACTCCACCAGCCATAGATATGGATATTGCACGGTGTCGGGCATTTTCATCGCATACCTCAATAGCAGCAAAGCGATAAAGCGTGCCAAAGCCAATACCGATACCCAGTAAAAAGGTAGCAAAACAAAATAGGTAAAATTGCTGCTGATATAAAGCATAGGTGGCAAGGCTCGCCCCCGTAATACCTACCATATTACCGATACTAAACCCCCGCTTACGCCCCAACCTTCCGGAGATCAATGAGGCGGGAATAGTCGCTGCCATCAACCCCAAAAACTGCAACGCAACGGGTAACGTAATCATACTGACGCTCGGCGCAATCTGCTTCCCAATTAATCCAATCACGGAAATCAACAATATGTTCCCTGTCATTAGCAGTGCTTGGCAAAGCGATAATAACCAAACATTTCTATTCATTACACAATCCTTGTATTTTCTAAGATGAGCCAACACGGTGTTGACTCATCTCTAATCCAGTTCTTTTAAATATACGTTTTTAATGTACGTCTTCTAAATGTACTTCTTTTAATCGTATTAGCTTAATGCGTAGTGAACTGCCGCCTGAGCGTGTATTTCAGTTGTATCAAACAAAGGGACTCTCGTATCATTCTGTTTGACTAGCATCGCAATTTCGGTGCAACCAAGAATTACAGCCTCAGCCCCATTTTCTTGCAGATCGCTGATCACTGTAATGAAATCATTTCTTGATCGGTTATTTAAAACACCTTGAACCAGTTCGTTATAAATGACCTCGTGAACTAACTTACGCTGAACCCCATTAGGCACGATGACTTCAATACCAAACTTTTCTTGTAAGCGACCTTTGTAGAACTCTTGTTCCATTGTAAATGCGGTGCCTAACAACCCTACTTTGCTAATTCCTTGTGCTTTTAGTTGCTCACCAGTTGCATCGGCAATGTGTAAAAGTGGTAACCCTGTATCTTGCTCGACTTGATTCGCGACCTTGTGCATTGTATTTGTGCAAATCATTAAAAAATCAGCACCCGCCGCTTTCAGAGAAAGGGCTGCATCACTGAGAATTGTACCGGTTTTATCCCACTCTCCAGCTGACTGTAACTTTTCAATCTCTTCAAAATTCACGCTATACATAACAATTTTGGCAGAATTGAAACCGCCCAGCTGAGCTTTGACTAGCTGGTTAATTTCACGATAGTAATTTGATGTAGATTCCCAACTCATTCCACCTAACATGCCAATTGTTTTCATCACTTATCCTCTGAGATTGAATATCAATTCACTACAACAGAAAACACACTTTGGTACAAATGAATTCATGCCTCTTACTTATCTGTTTATCCCTCAGCCGAAATAGCTCATTCAGCGGTATAACGGATATTTTGAACCTTGAAATTATCAAAGTTTCCAATAATAATAATTTTTTGTTATTTATCGAGTCTAGCGCATGCTTAACCCTCTCTGGCTACACACATTCAAAACGCTTGTTGACGTTGGTCATTTCACCCAGACCGCAGAAAAACTCTATATGACTCAACCGGGGGTCAGCCAGCATATCAAGAAGTTAGAGCATGCTTGTAAACACCCTTTAATCACAAGAGAAAACAAGAGCTTTGAGTTAACTGAACAAGGCCGAATCATCTATCAGTACGCCATTAAATTAGCAAAAGATGAACACGCTCTGTTTGAATCACTCTGCTTTGATAACCCCTACTCAGGTCAGTGTTTATTATCATGTTCGGGGTCTTTATCTTTATTGCTCTATCCTCAATTATTGGATCTGCAGAAAGAACATTCAGAGATGCATTTTCATCTTGAAGCCGCGCCCAACCACAAAGTATTGAACGACATACAACAAGGCAGCATAGAATTAGGCATAGTTACGCATATTCCTAGCAGCAGCTTATTTCAGAATGAAATTATAGGAAAAGAAGCACTGTGTTTAGTACTCCCTAAAACTTATGAAGGTAAAGAAGTCACAGCAGAATTACTGTTTTCTGTTGGCTTGATCTGCCACCCAGATTCACATCATTATCTATCGCTTTATTTTGATTTATGCGGAGATGAAGAGTTATCGAAGATAAATATCGACTCGCTGCCTAAAGCTGGCTATATCAACCAATTACATCAAATACTAATGCCCATATCGAAAGGTCTAGGCTTTACAGTGTTACCAGAAAGTGCCGTTAGAAACTTCCCACAGAGAGAAAATCTCTATGTCGCAACGCCAACTAAAAAAGTAGAAGAAGCCCTATATTTAGTTCAGAAGCGAAATAGAGAACTTCCTCATCGCTACAACACGTTGATAGATAAGGTTAAGCAAGTTCTAAAGTAACTGATAGCTCGAACACAAACCCAATAGAAAGAATTGAATCAATAGGCTTGGTGGTAAGCCTATTGATATGAAATACAAAAAATATTGAGAGGAGCGATACTTTGTGGGGTGTAGTTTTATAGAAGTGAATCGCTTGAATAGGAGCCCAAAACTGAATGGACAATTTTTATCAGCCGCATACTCAACACTTATTCACTTATCTTTGCAGCTCTTACCTTTTCATCTAATTCAAATAAAATTTTAGCCGCTTCCATGTGCTGTGGATAATCGCTGAATTGTTCACGGCATATTGTTGTCATTTTATTTAAATCTTCTGCAAGCATCAGTTTCCAATACAGTTTGGTTGTATGCAGCATAGCAAGCAAAGGCTTAAACACCTCTTTTTCATACACTTGCATCAACTCTTCTAAAATATCTTCACGCTCATATTCATTCTGGATAGGTACGTTAAGTGCTGCCAATACTTTTTTGTATTTCTCGTTAGCCAATAAGTTATCCATGACAGGTACATTGTCTTGAGCCATTTCAGCTAATTTCGTTCGAATTGAATTCAACCACGTTTCTTGAGTGATATCACTCTCGCAGACGGCACTAAAATCATGACGAATCTTCTTCTCGACTTTTGTCTGCGCTTTCATCAATACATTACGCACTTTTTGGAAAGGCAATTGAAACTCTTTACACAATTCAATGATAAGAAGATGGAAACCACCCCCAGGAAGATGAAGGTTCTCTTTAAACGTTGCAATAGCTTCTTCTTGCTGCGGTGTTAGCTGACTCATTTAATCTTGTTCCTTGGAAATATTGGGTAATGCAGAGCAAGCTATCATCAAAGACGATTCACTCTCTTACTTTGCCGCTCAGGCTAACGATATGGAAGATCAGTGTCAAACCATGAATGCCAATAAATACGGCTCTATTAATATGTACCGCTCTATTTACACATACCAAGTAGGATTTAGAGCCCCTTTGAACTCCTAGGCTATCACTAGAGTGCATTATCACATTTCCGCTATAAAATTAGGCTCTTATGCACATAACCGAAAAGCATGTTCTATAGTTTTGAAGTGATTCAATAACAACTTGAGAGCTGCAATGCCTACATTAATAAAATGGGATTACCAATGTTCAAACTGTAGCTTTGTTAAAAAAGGAATCGCTTTTTTCTTATTATTTAGCTCGCATTTATCACTGGCTGAAGAAGTGGTCCTGTCATCAGAAAATACTCTGGGCTTAACAGGGGAAACCGAAATAAACCCCACATTAGCCAGCAGCTTTAGTTCTTTTATCTCGATTATTTCGCTCGCTTTGGTTGCTATATTTATCTTCAGAATGTTTCGCTCTGGCACTTACACCGAGATATTTGCCAATGCTAAGCAACGGTTCAATTTCGTTGTGATTATTGCCTTGATTTGCCTTTCCCTTTCTTCTGCAATTTATCTCGTGATCAATCATCAAAAAACCTCTTCTCTCGCCAACTATCAGCATCAATTGAATATTGCTCAAGACGGTTCTGAAACTATTCTTCAAGAATGGTTAGGAGAAAAAGAGGTTCAAGTCGATTTATTAATCGATGGAAATTTCATTTCTTTAGCTATCCTACTGAATGAAATAAGCAGCCTCAAAAAAACACCTGAGGATAAAGCTCATTCACTTACCCACTCCGCTTTTCTAAACCAACTAATCACTCATGTCTCTAACCGCATTAAATTTAGCTCAGGTACTGGTTTTTACCTGATATCGAAAGACAACACCAACCTTGCATCAACGTATCAAGAGCATATTGGATATCAAAATATATTGGTTACTCAAGCTCCGGAATTTTTAGCTCAAGCTTGGCGTGGCAAAGTCACTTTAGTGCCGGCGACTAATATTGAGCCCACTTATTTTGCCAATACAGATCCAAAAAGGAACGCTTCTATGTTTCTACTTGTTCCAGTGAAAGAAACGGGAGCAAGTGACCCTTTTGCTGTATTCATCTTGAAAATCAATCCATATTCAGGAGTTTCGAGGAACTTTAATGCCTCACAATTAGGTAATACGGGACAGGTTTATGCAGTGAATAAAGACGGGTTATTGATATCAGACAACCAGTTAGAACAAGTTCCATTAGAAGATCAAGATTCGCCGGAATTAGATATATCCGTGTCTTCTTCTATTACCCGCGTTGTTCAAGAGTTATCCATACTAAACAAATACCAAGATATAAACTTGTACGAAGTAGCCAGCATTAAAAATCATAGAGCCTTAGCTTCGATACGCTGGTTGCCTAGTAAACAAATGGCAATTATCGCGGAAATTGATCTCGATGAAGCACTCGCCAGCTATCAAGTAATCAGAAATATTTTGGTCATTACTCTAGCGATCGTGGTTGTCATCATAATGTCTATTTCTGCTTTCTTACTTGTTGTAGGGCGGCGTTCTTATGAAATCGCCCATCGCTCAAAAAACGAATTAGAGGAACTGGTAAAGCAGCGCACAACCGCATTAGAAAATAAACGAGCTCAGCTATTCAGGATTCTTGATACCTCCCCTATCGTGGTAGCGATGATTCAAGACGAAAAAGCCGTGTATACCAATAGACGAGCGCTCGAATTATTTAAAGTACCTTCAGATGAAGTGGAAGGGTTCAACGTTGCGAGCATATACCACGATGTTTCTATCCGAGAGATTATTTATCAAGAACTCGCAACCCATGGTCGCTATGAAGATCAATCCATGGAATTTCTGAAGCGCGATGGATCGGTTTTTACTGGGCTTGCCAGCTACTATGTGACGGAATATGACGGGGAACGAGCGGTCCTATTTTGGGCTTATGATATTAGTGACATCAGTAAATTGACCCATGAATTAGAGGTTGCCCGTGAACTCGCTGAAAGCGCCAATGTATCGAAAAGCCAGTTTCTTGCGAACATGAGCCATGAAATCAGAACCCCTATGAATGCCATTATAGGAATGACTCATTTAGCCAAAAAACAGAACACCAACTCTACCGTTGCGCGTTACCTAGAACGAGTCGATCTTTCCGCTTCCAATCTGCTGGGCATCATTAATGATATTCTAGATTTCTCAAAAGTAGAATCTGGAAAGCTAGAGCTCGATCCACAACCCTTCGTTCTTAGAGAGCTATTTAGAAAGTTGGCTGATGTCATGGCAATGCGAGTCAAAGACAACGATGTAAAGCTCTACTTCGACATCGATTTTGATATCCCTCGCCATTACATTGGTGACGATATTCGGCTCTACCAAGTACTGATGAACTTGGTGAGCAATGCCCTTAAATTTACCAATATTGGGCATGTCATAATCAAGGTGGAAAAAATCGGTGGCACAACTCATCACAGCTCATTGAAATTCAGCGTTATAGATACAGGTATTGGTATTTCAGTAGAAAACCAGCAAAAACTGTTTGTCTCATTTCAACAAGCGGACACTTCCACAACTCGTAATTTTGGAGGCACAGGATTAGGGCTTTCCATATCAAAACAATTAGTAGAGCTGATGGGTGGCGATATTCAAGTAGACAGTAATTTGGGTTCTGGAAGTACCTTTTCTTTTGAACTGAGCTTACCTATTGATGTGCAATCTGAACGGCAAACCAACTGGCACAAGACGGTTATTGATGCCTCTGAAAACCATCACATTTGGATTGCTAGAGAAAATGACACCTCCAATAGAATCACACAAAAAGCCTTACTGCCTTTAAAAAGTAAGATGTCTTTATACTCTTCTATTACTGATGTTTTCTCGCAAATCGACCCTAATGAAATCAACGTAATTTTGGTCATTAAAGACCATTTAGATAACGACGTTAATTCACTAAAAAGTTTATCTCAACTTGCGGATATTAGAGTCGTATTGGCTACAGAGGATGATGAACTTTCTGCCATTGCAGTGACTTATGGTTGGTTGATTGCACGTAGCCCTTCTTTACCAAGTGAGGTTTACGAAGTCTTTTTTGATATAGCTCCCCCGCTTCCGTTTGCTAACGACACGCTTATTGAAGACACTCAAAAAGAGCATTTATTTATACCAACAAGCCGAGTATTGGTTGTTGAAGATAATGAAATAAACCAAGAGTTAGCCATAGGTTTACTTGAAGAATATAAGGTGAAAATTGATACCGCATTGAATGGTCAAATTGCTATCAATTTAATTCAAAACAACCATTATGATTTAATTTTAATGGATATTCAGATGCCAATCATGGATGGCTACGAAGCAACGAAATTTTTACGAGAACAAGGGGTTAGTCTTCCAATCATTGCCATGACAGCAAACGCGAGAAAAGAAGATATTCAACACGCCAAAGCCGTAGGATTTAATGATCACATTGGTAAACCCATCAACCTGTCAAAACTAGAATCCATATTATTGGAATATCTACCCCACGCCAATGAAACTGTGAAGATGACTTCATACATTAAGCCATTACACGCACCAAATGAACGATTAGAACCAGTAGTTTTCGATAGCGCTCAAGGAGTATTTGATAGTGAACGCGGGCTTTCAGTGACCAATCAAGACCAAACTCTATACATAAGATTGCTCTCACGCTTTTTATCATCAAACCAAAGTGACTTTGATTCTTTAAGAAATGCCATTGAAACTAATGACTTTGCTACGGCAGAACGAGTTGCCCATACATCCAAAAGCGTTGCTCTATCGATTGGTTTAATAAGACTAGGCAACATCGCGGCAAGAATCGAAAGTAATTTATCTGATTCGACTGGCAAGGGAAATCAAGACACAAAGAACGACATGTCTAACGAACTGGCTATTTTTGAGACGTGTTTGAATGAATCAGTTACGGCAGTTAATCATTATGTAAAGGCTAACTCACCACAGAATCCACCATTGGACCCAGAATTCGATTCGAACAACGATCTACATATCGACGACCTAAAAGAGCTGCTCACTTATGTGGAGCGATATGACTCTAATGCACTCGATAAAGTAGAAAATATGCTCTCAGAGCGCGCTATAGAAGCTAGCCATCCACTGAATGCGATAATGGCGTCCATTCAATCTTATGACTTTGAAGAGGCATCTGAGCAAATACACACCTTGATAGGTGACATTTCCTAATGACTGTAACATAGCCTATTAACCGTTACCGCCAAAGTAACTGTGAACGCCAAGTGCATTCAAGTTGCTTTCTCTTACTGTGCTTTCTCTTATTATAATTCATTGACTTGAATACGTTTAAAGCAGCACACGCCCGTTTCGTCTTGCTTTACCTTGCACTCGCTGATGAGTTTATCCTTAAGTTCTAATCGAGCCCTTCGCAGGCGCGCTTTAGTGGCTGCTAAACTGAGATCATGAAGCTCTGAGTACTCAAGCTGAGTTAAACCGTTTAAATCGCAAGCTTCAATAATATGTCGCGCTTTAGAATCTAACTTTGGCAATAAACGCGGTAAACATGTTTGTAACTGTATCATTACCGGTGGAACCGTTTCTAAAGCGGGGTATTCATCAATATCTTCTGAGTCCACCTTGCGACGAATACGGTCAATAAAGTAATTTTTCGTCACCTTAAAAATCCAAGATTTTCCATCATCCAGCGAGCAGAATTTTTCACTATTCTGCATCGCCTTCAAAAATACTTCTTGCATGATATCTTCCGTTTCAGGCTGACTTTTCGTTTGCTTCATCAGCCAGCCATACAGCATTGGTTCTGTTTCTTCCCATGCTTTCATTAGGCACTTCATACTTGGTCCTTCAAAAGCTATTCGCTTATTTGTTTATTCATTAAGGCGCATTAGAAGAGTTAAGCGAGCAGTGTTCTCACAACCTCAAGGCTAGGAACAGAACCGGTATGCTTGACTACACCGTCAATACTGACTCCTGGCGTGCTCATAATACCTGCCGTCATGATTGCTTCTAAATCCGTGACTTTTTGTATTTGAATCTCTTGATCTAACTCTTTAGCCACTTGTTCAAACCGCTGCGCGGTTAACGCGCAGTTTTTACAACCTGAACCATACACATTTATATTTTTCATAATAGAACCTCTATTTTAGCCTTTATTGAATCGTAAACTTTGAACCTATATTCATAATTCGTTACGAGCTATCCGTAATAAGTGAATCGTGATAAGCCATTAGTTAAAGCCATCTCAATTAGCGATTAATAATAAGTATTAAACAGCCACCCAGTAATCGATATTGCGATGAATAAATACCCCACAATGATCCCAAGGAGCCGATATTGCATCACCTGTTTGAGCATCATAAATTCAGGCAAACTCACCGCTACAGCCCCCATACAAAAAGCCAAAGTAGTCCCCAGTGGCATTCCTTTATCAATAAGAGAGCCCATAATTGGCACAATACCTGAGGCATTGGTGTAAATAGGAATCGCGCTCAATGTCGCTAGAGGCACCGTCCACCACTGTCCGTTTGCCAAGTTTTCTTCAAACCACTGCGCTGGAACAAATCCGTGAATAAATGCGCCAAGCCCAACACCAATGATCACCCATATCCAAATTCGGCGGACAATCGTATTGGTTTCATTGACCGCAAAAGAGTGGCGTTCTTGATAAGTCATGTCCTGTTTTTCAGAGGTCGTTTTTCCAGAAATCGGTTTATCAGGCTCTTGGTTTTGTTCAGAGCTATTGCTTCCTTTAAGCGGGTGTTCTGGCTCATGAGCGGGACCGGTTGACTCTATTGGAGATAGATCTTGCTGGTAGGCTTTTGCTAGAAACGGCTGTAACCAACGGTGTGCTTTGCACATATCTAAAAGCACACCAGCAAACATACCCAGTAGCATCCCAATGGTGATGTACATGAGTGTGAATTTGAGCCCCAAAACGCTACCTAACATGATCACAACGACTTCATTAATAAGCGGTGACGTAATAAGAAAAGAAATAGTGACACCAATTGGTATGCGCGCAGATACAAACCCCATAAACAGAGGAATTGAGCTACAGGAGCAAAATGGCGTAATCGCACCGAAAACGGAACCAAGGAAATATCCGACACCACGATGTTTGCCTTGTAGGTAATCTCGAACTTTTTCAATGCTCAAGCTTGCTCGTAAATAAGAGATGACGTAAATCAGGATAAACAATAAGGCTAAAATTTTACTGGTGTCTTCAATGAAGAAATGAACCCCAACTCCAAAAGGTGTATTGGGTTCTATCCCTATCAGGGTGTACGTTATCCAGTCTGCTAATTTTGTGAAAATATCCAACATTTGAGTACCTGTTCGGCTGTTTTTATATGCTTTCTATAAACAACACGCACGAGGATGCAAAAGGATGCTTTTTTATTTCAAATAAATGATTCCAGTAGTTGGGTAGGCATATAACCAAAGACTAAATTGCCAAGTAGCCAAAATTGCCGTTAATAAACGAGTAGGCAAATGGGAAGAGATAGGACTGAAATAGAAATAGAAATAGAAATAGAAAAGCCTTTCACTGCGAGTGAGTGCAGCAAAAGGCTTCTTTTAACGAATAAATCTTAGATGAACAGTGAGATTACTTACCGTTCAGCTTCAAAGCAGAGAATGTCACGCTGTTGTAGTTGCCGTTTTTCTTATCAACCGCGAAGTCACCAGTACCTTCACAACCTGGTCCCCATACTGGGTGAGAATCTTGAACGCTACATTGACCGTATGCACCGGCTTTGTAGTAGAAATCATCCGCTGCGTAACCTGTTGGGTGATCTTTCTCATCAATACCTTTGCTAAGATCAATATCGTAAGTCACAGTATCGTGTCTCGCTGTTTCGAAAGTTAGATGCATCATTGTGCCTTTAACTTCTACTCGGTAGCTAAAGTCTTCACCTAGAGCAATACCCGCTTTTCCTGGTTCAGCTGGGTTTTCCCAAGTGTTGCCCCATACTGGGTAAGCAATATCAGCACGGTTTGGATCTTTCTTCTCTAGGTTACGCTCGTAGTTCCAGAAAACTGAACCGTATTCTTGGTCTGGGAACTTCTTGTAGAAAATCTTAAGAGGCTCGTTACCGTGTCCATATCCAGTTTTAGCTTTGATCTGATCTTTGTGCTTTTTAGCGTGTATTTGTCCTACAACTACAGAGTGCGCTGGGTATTTCTCAGGGTGTTTTGCATGCAGAGAAACATGTTTAACCTGAAGCGTTGCCTCTAAAGTGCCGCCTACTGCGCTGTATTGATCCGCTTCTGGGTGGCTAGAAAGAGACCATTGGTTCAGCTTGCCGTCAGTAAGAATATTGTCAAAGTTAGCCCCACGAGGCATTTGACGCAATTCAGAACGCGCATTCTTTGAATTTTTAGTCGTAATCGCTTTGTTATGCACTTCAAAGACAAGATGTCCGTTCTTATCTAGGTGGAAGAAGTCTGAATGCGAGTAGCTCATCATTGCTACACCTTCAATTTCATCGACTTTACCATCTTCATTGATGTCTGAAGGGATGGTGATCTTCCAGTTACGCATATCAAATTTGTCGGCAGGAACTGGGGAATCGACACCGTTATTAGCAACATCCGCTAATGCAGGCATAGCAAGTAAAAGAGCACCAGTCAGAGCAAGAGTTTGTTTCATTTTTACAGTCCTTTCATGTGTTATTATCATACATAATAATTAGGCGTAAAATTAAGCAAAGCGCTATCAACAAGATGTGATTGTTGGTTCACATTTTAAAACTCAGACTTATAACCTAGTTCAAAAAAACAAGATCTTTTTATTGGTTATCCTGCTTCTAAACCATCATTTCTTCATCAAATATCCTGTGTGTATTAATGCGCTGGATTGATTTGGAATTAGAAGCTGAAGAAAAGAATAGAAGATAAGCGATTAGAAGCAGAGAATAAAATACGTGGGATCAGAGACATAAAATGAGAAAAAGGGAGCATTGTTCACTCCCTTTATTTGGTCTAGTGGTCATAACTGGTTGTGTATCTAAATAATGGCTCACCGCACAACCCGTTCACCATATCTGTTCAACATATCCGTTCAACATATAGCTAGTTACTCATAAAACTTGCAACCCATCCAACCCATCGCCCGCACAACTAATAATTGAGTGAGTGAATTACGAGTCAATCAGAACAAGTGAATCTAGGATGCCTTGTCCACTGTGGATACCACCTTCATTTTCACTCGCAGGCTTACTACGAATGAGGTACCCAGCGTAACCGCCCAACTCCGTTACGGCGTCACCTTGATAATGCGCGGTAAACAAACCTATCTCACTGACTAAGTCATCCACTAAGGTTTGCTTACCATCACGAACCGCAATTGTTGGCGTTTCCCGTTCATGAGGATACAAACGCTGCATCAATGCCCATGCATCGTATTCTTCTGGTTTTAGCGTAGTTAAAGTGTCACTGATGTCTTCACCAAATACACAGTGGCCACCTCCCTCACCTTGGTTTTTAAGCACCCATTCTTTTTTGTCTGCGTGGCTGTTGAACCACTCAATGGTTTCTGACGAAATAGGCTTCATCTCCGCCAGTACACTTTTCACTAACTGTGCTTCTTCAAGTGTTAAGCCCCAACGAGCATAATCTTCCGCAGGCATCATAGTCAGTAGCATTTGCATTGATTTGCTGGTTGCCAATTGCTGGCTAATAGTGGCATTCATTGCTACATAGTGTTTCTCAATGAACAAACGCGTCTGGCTTAATGTATGGCAGCAAATGTCTTCGTTTAACTCTGGCGCCCAGTAATCTGAATATTGATACCCTGCTCTTAGATAAACCGTATCAATAGCGCCAACACCATCTAAGATAAGACGCTTATTTTCACCACTCGATAGCTGAGTGCTTAATTGTTCGAATGTGCGTCTTACAGTTCTCACACCTAGGTTTTGCAGGGCTACTTCCAGAAGGTGCTGATCGTAAACATTATCTTCGCCTTTCTGAACAATCATCAAGAACGTTGGTTTCTGCTCATCATTTTTCTTATCTAATTCAGAGAAGTACGCTTTGACTTTCTTAGCTGAGGTGGCAATGCCAAAAGCCAATTGTTCCATGCCCTGATTATCTGCAGGCGTCGCCGTGTCATCTTCTAACCATTTGCGGTACACATCATTCCATTGATTCTGAACAAAGCGATGTAGCTCTGCTGCGCGTTGACCAAATGGTCCCATGCCTGCTGCAATACCATTAAACTCAATCACTTTGGCGCCATGCTGGCGGTCGTCCATAAAATCAGTTCGCATCAATAATAGCGGCTGACGAGCTGTTTCATCACTCTGGGATGTATCGTCGTGTGCTTGCTGATGTAGCTCCATTAAGCGCCCGAAGAAAGGGTCAGCTTTAGCCATGTCACGAAGGGATTCTTGCAAGAACTCATGATCTTCTGACACGTTACTCACTAACTTAGCGATTAGTGGCGTCACCGCGAGTAGATGATGATAAACAGAGCGTTCCATCGTCATTGGAGCGATACTGAATGGGACATGCCTCGCTGTGTTGTCTGCCTGACGAAAAGCAACGCCATGCATGATTTCCCACTCACATACATCTTCAATCACTTGTTGAGATATAAATTGGTTTTTGTCGGTATTCATAATGAAGTAATTCTATAATTGATCATTTTCGCCACGCATACTTCTGCCTGATTTAAGTTAATTTACGCTGTACTTTTTAGCAAAGTCCGCACATTCATCCTTAGGGTAGAAATCAACGATACCTTCACGCCCAGCTTCTACATTACAGCAGTTGGTGAGAATTTCTTTAAGCTTAACCCGACCACGTTGGACTCGGCTTTTTGCACCAGAAAGTGATAATCCTAACTGGTCAGCGACAGCCTGTTGAGATAACCCATCCAATTCTGAAAGGATCATCGCTTCACGGTACTTTTCCGGTAAGCAATCAAACATAGGGCGCAAGCACTGCCCCATGGTTTGCAGGTTCACAACCTCGGCAGGCACCTCTTCTTCGACTTGGTTATCGACTAACTCTTCATGATTCTGATGAGATCGGTAGAAGTCCATAATCGTATTATGAGTAATGCGATATAACCAATTCTTCAGTTTGTCTCTTGCTTCTAACTGGTCAATTTTCTGACTGGCTTTTATGTAGACTTCTTGCAAAATATCATCAGCTAAATCTAAATCGCCAGTCTGCTTTACTATGTAACTTCTCAATTGGTCTTTATGTGTTAACCATTCCGCTAGCATAGCTTTTACCTCAATTTCGATACTCTGTGACTATATTTCGATACTAGTGGAATTATCTAAAACTTTAAAGTAAAAAGCGCTTAGTTAGGTGCCTGTTTATTTCTTGAGTTATAGCCTTCTTCTTGGGTGCTGGTTTTCTGCTTAGGTAATATTCTGTGCAAGAATTTCCCATATTTAATTGGTTACATTAGCTGGTTACTTTAGCTAAACGGGAATCGCTAAAAAAAGACGCAGAATACAGAAAATAATTTGATCTACTGAACTAAAAAGCCCCTAACGAATTAGAGGCTCTGATTTAAATTCTCAATTAATACTGTTAGCTTAAAGCATGTTAGCTTTTACTCTAGCTAGCTTGCGATCTGGCTAAGCATTGATAAAACTTTGGCGTTGATAAAGTTTAGGCGCTGATACAGCTTAAATGTAGATACGAACTAAAACGTTGGAAAAACTAAATAACGATTTTCTTCACCATTCCTGCCTCTGCATGCCCTGGAATGTTGCAAGCGAACTCAACATTTTTATCACCATGGAAATGCCATAGTATTTGCTTTGCTTTACCCGGTTTCACTGTCACCGTACTGCCTGAATCATGTTCATGATTACCCATGTTTTTCATCATCTCGCGATGCTTTAACTGCTCTTGCATCGAGCCAATTGAAAACTCATGGTCGATCTTACCAGTATTCATTACAACAAATTGCACCACATCATTGGGCTCAATGTTCACATCTTTCTTGAAAGTGATTTTCATATCATCGCTTAATATGACATGGACTACTTTATCGGGCTTTGCGCCTTTTGCGGGCATTCCTACCTCAGACATCCCTTCCATATTCATCATATTTGAATGGTCCATCTTAGAGTGGTCCATCATCATGTTGGAATGATCCATTTTCCCCATTTCCATTGTCGAATGATCCATATCACTGTGGTCCATGCCAGCATGATTCATACCTAGATGGTTCATTTCTGCAAAGGCTGTTGATGTCACTAATGTCAGGGCTACGGTAATAATTGTCTTGTTCATGGTGGTTCCTTCGTTATTTATAATGCCCTTAACACGACTTCTAATCAGTGCCGTGTTTGAGAGCTATTCAAAATCAGTTTGGTCTTTTTTGAAGTCAGCTTTACTTCAATTCATCTAGTGAGTTTCGTTCGCCTCTGTTAATGCAGGCTCAATATCATGAGAACGGCTTATCTCACGCTGCTTCCACAACATGAAGATTGCGGGTAGCACCAGCAACGTGAGCATTAATGCTGAAGCCATACCGCCGATCATTGGCGCAGCGATTCGTTGCATCACTTCTGAACCAGTGCCCTCACCATACATAATGGGTATTAACCCTATAATCACAGTCAGCACTGTCATCATCACAGGGCGAACTCGGAGACCAGCCCCTTCGCGAATTGCATCAATAAGATCACCCTGTTCAAGCCTTATTTGTGATTCGGCAGCATCAAGTTTTTTGTAATGCCAAGCTTGGTTGAGATAGACCAACATGATGACGCCGATTTCAACAGCCACTCCAGCAAGAGCAATGAAACCAACCCCAACTGCGATTGAAAAATTGAAGTTCAATAAATGCATCAGCCACAAACCACCGACCATCGCGAGCGGCAAAGTGAGCATGATGATCATGACTTCTCCCACCCGACGAAAGCTCAGATAAAGCAGCAGCATAATGATGGCAACAGTAATAGGCACGACCACGCTCAAGCGTTCTTTTGCGCGTTCCATATATTCATATTGACCGGACCACACCAGAGAGTAGCCAGCAGGAAGCTCCAATTGATCCGCCACTGCCTTTTGCGCTTCTACCACGTAAGACCCTAAATCACGTCCATCAATATCGACAAATACCCAACCATTCGGTCGAGCATTTTCAGTCTTGATCATTGGAGGACCGTCTTCATAGCGAATGTCCGCCACATCTGCCAAGGCGATTCGTGCGCCATTGGGAGTCACCAAAGGTAAGTTTTGCAGTTTCACAACTGAGTCACGGTAATCTTGCGGGTAACGAACATTGATTGGGTATCGTTCTAAGCCTTCCACAGTTTCACCGACATTCATGCCGCCTACCGCGGTAGAGATAACTTGTTGGACATCTTGAATGTTAAGACCATAACGTGCTGCTGAACGTCGCTTGATATCTATGGTGACGTAACGCCCACCAGCGACCCGTTCAGCGTAAACTGAAGCAGTTCCCGTCACGTTATTGAGGATTGGTTCAATTTGAGATCCAATACCCTCGATAACCGTTAAATCAGGACCGGCTATCTTGATTCCAATCGGCGTTTTAATACCGGTAGCCAACATATCGATACGTGTTTTTATCGGCATTACCCACGCATTGGTTAAACCTGGGAATTGGATAAGTTCATCAAACTCTTTACGCAATGATTCAGCCGTCACGCCTTCACGCCATTGTTCACGAGGCTTGAACTGAATAACGGTTTCTATCATGGTCAAAGGCGCAGGATCGGTTGCAGTTTCAGCCCTGCCAATTTTGCCCCATGCAGTTTCAACCTCCGGCACTGTCATAATCAGCTTATTGGTTTGTTGCAGGAGTTCTCGCGCCTTGCCAATAGAGATCCCTGGGTAGGTAGTTGGCATATACATAAGATCGCCTTCATCCAATGGTGGGATGAATTCACTGCCAAGCTTACTCACTGGATAATACGCTGAAGCCATTAGCCCAATTGCCAATACAATCATCGCTTTTGGGTACTTCAAGCTTAAGTTCAGCAGTGGTTTGTACAGCGCCACTAAACTGCGGTTTACCGGATTTTTATGCTCTGGAAGTACTTTTCCTCGGATGAAATAGCCCATGAGAACTGGCACAAGCGTAATCGCCAAACCTGCAGATGCAGCCATCGCATACGTCTTAGTAAACGCAAGCGGTGAAAACATCTTGCCTTCTTGCCCTTCTAAGGCAAATACAGGAACAAAGCTTAATGTGATGATGATCAGAGAGAAGAACAAAGGTGCCCCCACTTCTTCTGCTGCTTTACGAATCACTTGCCAACGGTTTTTATCTGTTAATGGTGTCCTTTCGATATGCTTATGCACATTCTCTATCATTACTATCGCACCATCGACCATGGCTCCAATCGCAATCGCAATACCGCCAAGAGACATGATATTGGCGTTAATCCCTTGCCAATGCATAACAATGAATGCCCCTAAAATACCGACAGGTAAGCTAAGTGCAATAACCATAGAAGAACGAATATGGAACAAGAACAGCGCACACACGATTGCAACAACGATGAATTCCTCTGCCAATTTTTTCCAAAGGTTCTCAACGGCAGAATCAATCAGAGTTGAGCGATCGTAGGTTGCGACAATTTCTACACCTTCAGGTAAGCCTCGTTGCAGCTCTGCTAATTTGACTTTGACAGAGTTGATCACCTCACTGGCGTTCTCCCCAAATCGCATCACAATCACACCACCTACGGCTTCACCTTCGCCATTAAGTTCAGAGATTCCGCGACGCATTTGTGGTCCAAGATTAATATCTGCGATGTCCCCTAATAAAAGCGGCGTTCCTTTCTCTGTTACTTTCAATGGTAAGGATTGAATGTCTTCAATGCTGGTCAGATAACCGGTAGTGCGAACCATGTGCTCAGCCTCAGCAATTTCCACTACCGAAGCGCCTGTTTCCTGATTACCGTTTTTAATGGCGCTGTTAACTTGCTGAAGTGTTAAGTCATAAGCACGTAATTTAGCGGGGTCGATTTGCACTTGGTACTGCTTAACCATGCCGCCCACCGTCGCAACTTCCGATACACCCGCGACCGTTTGCAGTTCATACTTTAAGAACCAATCTTGTAAGCTACGAAGTTCAGCTAAATCATGTTTGCCCATTTTATCTTGCAACACATAGCTGTATACCCACCCAACACCTGTCGCATCAGGACCTAATGTAGGTTTAGCATTAGAAGGAAGCTTTGGTGCTACTTGGCTTAGATACTCTAAAACGCGAGATCTTGCCCAGTACATGTCAGTATCATCATCAAAAATAATGTAGACATACGAATCACCAAAAAACGAATAACCACGCACGGTTTCTGCACCTGGCACCGCTAGCATCGCTGTTGTTAATGGGTAAGTCACTTGATCTTCAACGACCTGTGGCGCTTGTCCTGGGTAACTCGTTTTTATGATTACTTGTACATCAGAGAGATCAGGAATAGCATCGACAGGTGTGTTTTTAACGCTATGCAAGCCCCCAAAAACAATCGCAATTGTCGCGATGATAACTAAGAATCGATTCCCAATAGACCAGCGAATAATGGCATTAATCATTGTCCACCTCGCCTAGTTGTATTGCGGTAATAGCTTTTGTGCTCGCTGAACCTTTTTTACTATCAACAGCTTCTAGCGATTTAAGCTCTAGCATTTTCAAAGAGAACTCTGAACCTTGCTTTACCACTAAAAAGCGAACCTTTTGCCCCTCAGAAAAGTCAGATAACTTAACTGCATCTCCGACCGAGAAGTTCATCTCTCCAGAATTCCAATCCCATTCAGAGACCGCTTGGTGGTTTAACGTGATCATCCCAAAATCAGCCATCAGCATGCTGATTTCACCGTTTATCCAAACTTCGTTTATGGCTTGAGGTTTACCGGTCTGTGCCCTAGATAGCGGCTTATAATCCACAATGTCATACTGCCCTGATTCACCTTTCTGCATTTCAAATTCAAAAGTTTGCCCTGGCTTAAATGGTTCAAACTCAATGCCTTCTGCTACATTGAAATTCATCACCATGCCCGGCCAATTCCACTCAGGAACAGGTTGATGATTAATGGTCAGCATTCGGTGACCGGCCATCACATCCGTGATTTCCCCTTTCGCCCAAGCCGTGTCAATCGGCGCTTCAACTCCGTTGATCCGAGAAAGATCGGCAGACTGGCTAGATTCGGAATCCAGCATGAAGTGAGCAGACGTCACAATGCTGTCTCCTTGTTTTAAACCGCTTAATACCTCAACGTTATTCGCGGCCTCGCGCCCAACCTCAATGCGGGCAGAGCGATACTTTCCACCTCCTTCCGCAATAACGACTCGGGTCATGCCTCCAGAACGAATCACAGACGAACGAGGTATCGTCAATACTTCGCTATTGGAAACCGGTTTTAAGGTAACGTTAGCGAACATATTGGGTTTAAGTTGCCCTAGAGGATTGGAAAAACGTAATCGAACGCGCAATGTTCGAGTTTTAGGGTCAAGAATCGGATAGACATAATCCACCTCTCCCTTCCACTCTCCATCGGGTAATGCATCTAGCGTCATTGATGCCAAATTGCCTTTTTTGATCCAGTGAGACTGACGCTCAAATACTTCCGCATCTACCCAAACTTCATCAAGCGGTCCCGCACTGATCACCGCTTGAGCAGGGGAGAGATAACCACCTTCACGAATATTTAGGCTTGCAATCACACCGTCTGCGGGCGCTTTTACTTCAATAGTTTGTGAAGCTTTCCCTTTACGCGCTATCGCCTTAATTTGATTGCGGTCGACTCCTAAGGTTGCGAGCCTATCGGTCGCCCCTTTAATCATTCCTTTGCGGTTGGTTTTGTAAGCACTAATTAGCTCTTCTTGCGCCTTAACTAATTCAGGAGAATAAAGAGTAAACAGTACTTCTCCTTTTTTTACCTGTTCGCCAACTGCGTTAATATGAAGCTTTTCTACCCAACCAGAAATACGCACATTGATTTGCCATAGCTGGCTTTCATCAAAAGCGATGTAGCCTACCGTATCAATCAATGGTGAAAGTGCCTCTCTAGAAACAGTCGCGGTTTTCACCCCTAGGTTGTTTTCTACCGAAGGATCAATCTTTATCGTCCCCGGTTTATCGTCTTCCCCATTCGTGTCTTCTGCATATACCGGGATCAAATCCATTCCCATTGGCGACTGCCCGGGTTTATCGCGTTTGTAATTCGGATCCATAGGTGCAACCCAGTACAGTGGTTCATCATTTTCTGCCTGTTTATTTTGAGTCTGTTTGCCTTGAGGCATCCCTATCATGTCGTGACTCATACCAGTGAAATAGATATTCACTCCGTACCCCAAAACTCCACCAATAACTAAAGCAAGGCTTGCCGTTTTAAATGTACTCATTTGATGTCCTTATTAGTGTCGTTCTTCTTTTGAATGCTATTTGAATATTGAACGCGACTTGGGTATTGAATGTGGTTCGGATTTTTAATGTAATTTGGATATTGAGCCTGACCTAGGGATTGCTCAGAGGGGCTGGAAACTTGATATTCGAAGCCACCGAGTAATGAGGCAAGTTTGCTATTGGTTTGGTTTAGGTCGGTAATTAAACGTGTCAATTCAATTTTTAGCGCCAGCTCATCTGTCGTGGCAGTAATCACATCACCAAACTGAGCGGTATTATTCTGATAGCCCCTTTCTACAGCGGCAATACGAGCTTGAGATTGAGGAATTAATCGATCTTGATATCGTTCAATACGCTCCATCAAATTCATTTTGTCATTCAGAAAAACATTCACTTGGGCATTCATTTTTGCCAACAGCGCGTCTTTTTGATATTGCGAAGCGCCCACTTGATATTGAGCGGCGGTGAGATTTTTATTTTGTCGATTGTCCGTGAATAATGGGATATCCATAGTCAGGTAAGCACTGAGTAAATCAGAAGCAGGCTCGCCCATCATGTTGTCGGCTTGACGGTAGGCATACATCACCTCGACACCAAATTGTGGTGTGAAAGCTTGTTCTGCGACTTCCACTTGCGTGCGATTTGCAGAAATGGTAGCATCCGCCATTTGAGCCATAGGGTGTTGATTGAGAAGCGCATAAAATTGCGTATCACTGGTATGATTTTTCAGGCGTGAATCTAAGAGTCCCCAATCCAATTCAAAGCTGACTTGGCTCAAGGAAGATGAATTGTACCGATTGTCATCGAACCGCTTATCACCCTGCCACTCTCTATTTAGCAACTCTTTACCCAACCAATCTTCTCTAAGCCCCAGTCCACCTAGCCATTCAGACAGCTGTGAGACTACTCGTTGTTGCATTTGTTGGTTAGCTTGCAACTTTTCATCAAGCTTATTCACCTGAAGCTGAGTATTCAGTAAATCCTGCGCTTCACTCTTACCGATTGAATAATTGGTCTTAACATACTGCTCCATCTCAACCATCAGACTTTGGGTTTCTGTAATGAGAAGCTCAGCATGCTGAAGATAGCCAAGTTCTAGCCATAGTTGAGTCATGCTATTTGCAATTTCATATTCACGAACTTGAACTTGATGGTCGACAACATTGGCTTGCTGATTTGCCTTTTTTCGATTCAAATCTAATGTCGAGCCACGTTCGAATTGTTGCATTAAGCCCACTGAAATATTGGTCATAGGGTCTTCATCAAACTTAAATGACTCAACAGGCAGCCCTCCAAAACCCACTTTCAGTTTCGGATCCATCAAGGTTGCACTAGCGACACCAGACTCTCGCATCGCTTGCGATTGAGAAAAGTACTGCTTTCTACTGGCGTCATGAGATAACGCCATCTCAATAAGATTCTTGAGTTGCAGATTTGAATTGTAGGTTTTGCTCACCACAAGGCTCTCGCCCGCAAAAGCAATATTCGAATATAAAGTGGCAGGCATAACAGCCGCCATGATGCTCATGCTCAAAGAAAGCACCGCACTTTTGGGATGTATAATCACAATGATTGTCCATATCTAGCGTTAAATAACGCTCATAAAAGATCGGCTAAATCAGATCAGTTCTCTGATGTAGCTCTGTTTTTTAGATATAGATAGATTCTGAAGGTGGGCGAAGCAGGGTTTGAATACGCGAGACTTTATTGCCAATAACCAAAGGTTGGTATTGTGCTAGCGAAGGGGATAATTCAAAAGGAATATGGGAAGTATTCAATGGCCATGAAACAGAAGAGCAAACCGACATGCAGCAATTATGTACGGTGTCAGAAGTTCCCTGGCAATGGTGACTGGCTTTGTTTTTACTTGAACGTTGAGAGTCAGTGTCATGATGAGCATGATCACTCATGGCTAACATTGACGAATGATGATCTTTTGGCTGGGGTAATGAAGAAATGCCAGTCTGATGTTTATCCAAGCTATCTGGAAGGTGGCAATCGCTCATCATACTTGCCATGGCTTGGGGAGGCGTCATATCAAGCATCATTACCGGTGAACTTGAGGTATAGCTAGACATCAACATTGCGATAATGCTGAACACGGTAATCCAAATTGTTCGGAGTGTGTTTGTCATAACTAACCTTTAAATTAACAGCGTGAGTGTAAAGGTTACCCTAGGGGGAAGGTCAAGCAAAACGAAGGAAATAAAATGAGAAAGACTAATTTTAAAAAGAGAAGTTAAAACTTAAGCCACTGTTCATACTCAGCTTTAGTACTTTTCATATCAAGGTATAGCCATACCATCCTATCTACAAACCAAGCCTTAAAAACCATAATCCACAGGTTTCCAACCAAGACTAAGCCTAGATCTAAAGTCCACAACCCATAAATGAATATAGGTAAGCCAATTCCAGTTAAAGATTTCAACACTAAGATAGGCTTTACATGATGCTCTGGGATAGTTTCTACATTTCGATTCAAATAAATACGCTCACCAAAGGTTGCCATGGAAGCCCAATTATTGGTGGTTTTAGGAGCGCTGAATAAACGAGGGTTGACCCATACCCATATAAAAGACATCAAGATAGGGATAATAGAATACACACCTATCCAATCTCTAGACCAAAAAGCCAGAGACAGCAGTGGCAAAAGAGTAAACCGAGAATAAACACTCCAAGGGTTAGAGTGCCTTTGCCAACTGGATTCATCCATCGACATTGACTTCTCAAGCAGTTTAACGATATCCAATGGATCTTCCTTGTTTGGTGATAGTAAATGTAAAAGTAAGCAATGTAGTATCTATGAATACAGAAAGATACGCTGAATTCTTCTCAGATCTCTCTTTTTTAATCTTCAATCAAGCAAATACCAACGCCTAACATGCTCTGTCTTCTGCTGCTTAAGCTATTCAATTTCTGAATAGGAGCGATTATGAAACAGCGTATTTTTCCAAAAATTAACCCTATATAATTATATACAAAGCTTAATTGGGTTTAGCAATCAAAATCAATATCGGTGGGCTTGGTGGTTTTTGCCTATTTACTTCCAAGCCTACCAACCTATTAATGACTTCATGATTTCTTAAACGACGACTTTAGTTTCATTAATTCTGCCTTCAGCTTTATTTGGCACATCACCTAAGACAAATTGACTTCTACCACTCACTTTTTTGGACTTACCAATCAGAGATATATGATGAAAAGAAAACTGCTCGTTATTTCAGTTGCACTCTTATGCTCCAATATTTCTGCCACTGAGTTACCTCGCTATGATGATGGTGCTCGCTGGGCTTTTGTTTCCGGAGAGCGCACTGCTAACGTTGCAGTCATTGATACGTTTGACTATGTACTTGCAGGCGAACTGACTTTGAAAGCCGAACCTGTAGAAATGGTAGTGTCTGATGTACAAGATTTGTTGGTCTATATCGACGGCAAAACAAACAAAGTTTATAGCTACGACTTGATTCACCACACGCACTCAGAAATGAGCGTGTCTGGTGTGCCGGAAAATATTATTTTCCATTCCGATGGCGCACAGCTTGCAGTGGCGACTAACAATAAAATTGAAATCATCAAACCGCTAAAACAAGAGCGGGTTGCAAGTATCACTCAAGTCAACAGTCCATTTAGCATGAACTTCGATAACGGTGGCTATAACTTATACGTTACAGAAGCCAACAGCGGAAAAACTGTCATCTATCGCACTCATGATGGAAAACGGACTGATTTACAGCTTGGCAGCGGGTTAGTGTCTGATATTACCCTTTCACCAGATGCTCGTCTGGCACTGGTATCTGAATATACAACCAACTCCGTTTATGTGTGGGACTTGTTCAGTAGCACACATTACAAGACATACCTAATGGAAGCGAAACCATGGCGTCCTTATGTCAGCTCAGATTCTGAGCATATGGTCTTTGTGGCTGATAACGGCCAAGCTAAAGTCTTCAATACTTGGTCTGGTGAAGCCGTCAATTCGTTTAAGTTCGAACATGCCCCTAAATCAATTCGTACCGGTTGGTTAGAAACCATTGGCATTGTAGAAAGTGCCAATAGCTTGAATATCTTCGAGTTAACAGAGAACAAACCCGCAACACAACTTCCTTTAGAAAACCCATTGAATGAAGTGGTCGTGGTTTCCGATTCGAAAACCTTATTTGCCACCCAGCAAGATAATAGCGAACTGTTTATTTACGATATCAGAAAAAATAAGCGCCTCGCCCCGATAGACACTGGAATTAAGCACCCACAACACTTAGTGATGGGTATTACGAATACCGTGTGCCATTAATTGATAAGTAGGAATAACGATGCGACTTCTTTTTTCATTTGCCATTTATTCTGTACTGGCGATCAGCATGTTAAGCATAGGGGCGATGGCTAAACCCCTACAATTCGACCTCCAAGAGCATCATTTAGGGTCAGTTACCGAAAAAAACTGGGAAAGAAAACACCTTCTCATTGGTATTGGCTACACATCTTGCCCTGATATCTGCCCAACGACCGTTATTGATCTAGCAACAGCCGTCAATGGGCTGGCAGAACAGTCAGATCAAGTTGTTCCTATTTTCATTTCTGTCGATCCAAATCGAGATACCGTTAAGAATATCGATATGTATGTGAAGTACTTTGACCCTAAAATGGTGGGCTTAACGGGTACTCTTGAACAAGTAAAAATCGCTGCAAAAAGCCTAAAAGCCACTTACGGTTACAGCTTAGAAGGTAAACCTATTTACCCACCTCTGCCTAAGCAGTATGAAGTTTATCACTCAGCCTATATCTACTTTTACGGACCAGATCGAGAATTGATTGATGTCTATGGCTACGGTGAAGGCGGCGCAAAAATCGCTAAAAGCTTGGGGGAGTATTTGAATGAATAAGGACATGACGAAAACTTTGGGGGTTCTTCTTGTCTTCCTCTGTTTTGCTGGCTCACTGAAAGCAGCAGAATGCCCAGCACCTGAAGGCTTTACCGAAGCAAAACAAGACCTTCAATGGGATTACCCCACCTCAAAACCTGTCACCTTAGTTAACTTGTGGGCAGTGTGGTGCCCGCCATGTTTGAAAGAACTACCAATGCTCGACAGTATTGCTGACCGTTCGGATTATGCCATTGAAACGATACATCTAGGCGACAATCAACCAGCCTTAGAAGCTCGCTTTAAAGAACTGAATATAAAACATCTTCCTGACACGATTGAACCTAATTTTGGACTGCTACACGATTGGGACTTTAAAGGCTTACCTGCGACAATGATCGTCGTTAATAACCACGTTAAATTTGGCTATTCTGGCTATATCAGAACCAAACCTGAAGATTTAGATAGCTGGCTAACGTGTTTAGCGAGCAAGGAGTAAATGAATGCTAAAGCCGCTGATTATTCTTTCTTCCATCCTTTCGATTCAAACGTTCGCTTGCACTAACATTGAGCTTGGTGAAGCACTCTACATCGCTCCGGGAAAGGGAGGATGCGCGACTTGCCATGGAGAAACCGGCAATGAACCGGTCATGCCGATGTACCCTAAAATTAGCGGACAGAACGAAATGTACCTATTCAATCAAATGAAAGATTACAAAAACAAAAAACGAAAGAACGGTCTTTTCGTACCCATGGAAATAGCGATGGAGCACTACACTGAAGCCGAAATAAGTGTGATGGCGCAATTCTTAGCGGCTCAAGGTTCTGGTGAGTTAAAGAAATAGCCACGCGTTCTATATATTAGAGAACATAAGAAGCAGTAACTAGGATGTTCTTTGCTAGAGAACAGAAACAATGGCAACTCAATATAAGAACTATTAATTCGAATTAAGGTCATTCAAAGAAAAATGGTGAGCCTGAACATTTTGTGATTCAACATGTACATGATTACTGCATGTGTGAAATTTTTGGGTGACTTCTTTTATTGATTTCTTCAATACATTAATAGCTTCATTATGTTTATCTGGCATCACTGATAAAGAGAAAATAACTATGGATTCTTTCGTTGGTTTTGCTGTAAAAGTATCTAAAAATTGGTCACTTTGTTCAGTCCAAAACCCAACCGCATTTCCATTACTATCCGCAAATGTAACGCCCCCAAAGTGATAGCTCAACAGTATCCCAAGCTCATCACAAACAACAGGAATCTTAGTTTTTTCATCAACTGTAAAAATCACGACTAGGCGAATTCTATTTTCGTTCATTTTACGAATTCCTTATTTTATAAAGATATAGTGAAATAATAACAACTAAGAAAATTGATACCCACGCAGAACCATCATGAGGTATTGCTTTGAACAAATCGAAAAGACCAGGAATATTATCCGGTTTTAAATTGTTTGAAGTTGAAACCAACGTAATGGTTAAGTCAACAATAGCTAAACAACCGATAGCAGAAAGTAAGTACTCTACAGAACGATTTATTTTTACCTGCTGCTCTTTTAGTATCGTATCAATTCTAGATTTTATAAGATTTGCTCTATGGATTGTCAATTTTTCCAGCTCTGGTAATTTCCAAGCTTTTGACAATAATTCCATAATTAAGGCTCTTTTTGCCTGTGTTCCTATCATGGCATCTTTAAACTCTAGCTGACAAAATTCAATATGCTCTAAGGCTCTAACTGTATGTCCAAGTGTCCCTGTTAAGTTCGGTTGCTTATGTTTTTTTGCCCTTTTCCCGCCGGAAATTTCAGCATATTTTTCTTTTAGCTTTAAATTTAGTAAGTATAGAATTGCGTTATAACTTTGACAAACAACAAGTATTCTTCCCCAGTCATTTTCTTGAATACTTTCGTTAATCAATATGTTGCCAGAACCAAGGACAAAACTATCGGCTTCATCTCCATCAGCTAAACCAACCCAGCCATGTAACGAATTAGTTAATAGTTCACTCGCTCCCTTAGGCATATACGCCATACGCCCAGTCCACAGAACTGTATCGTATTTAGGCTCATAGGCAGAAAAATCAATATCATTAAAGATGAAAAACTCTTTGGGCTTAACTATATTAGAAAGGGCTATGTCATTCAGAACTGTATATATTTTTGATAAGTACGGGTAAATACAAAGTGTGTAGATATGTTTAACTAAACCAGAGATATCTCGATCAAACTGACCATTTTTTAACATTTCAAGTTGTATTCTATCTGGGTTGATAAAGCGGAAGTCAAATTTTAGGACTGCAATAGAGTCATCAAAAAAATGAATTTCACATTGCTTTATTTCACATCGTTCCCACCAAGAAATTTCTTCAGAATTTACTAAAAATGCGTCTACATTCTTTAAATCAACTTCACCAGTAAATAAAGGTTGGAAAAAATAAGGATGGTTATCATGATTAATATCACAATATCCATCACTTTTTAGTTTTTCTTTTGGGATGAAAAATTGCTGCAGAATAGAAGACAACCCAACCAAAAAGTCATTGTGCTCATGAGGAGTCAGAGATGCTCTTAACTCGCTGTAGGAATTAATTGGGGTGCGAATTGGTGAAAACGTTGAAAATTCAATTGACTCACATACTTCCATTCTAACTTTCCATGTTCTAAGTTACTTTCCAGAGCAAATATTTATACCTTTTCAATCGTTTCTTATCAATAACACCCTGTTTAGTTCATTATCTATGCGATCACAAAACAATAATTACCCCTTAACCGCTTCCTTCACCACACTTTTTAAGTTGTGCATGAAGTCTTTAAAGTGAGGCATGAAGTTTACAAATAATGGGTGTTTGCGATCTTTCATCATTACGGGTCCTAATAGGCGAAGAGCAACCGCAACTTTCGTTGCTGTTTCTGGCTCTAACCCACTGCCTTTTTTAAGATTTTCGACAACATTGAACACATCTTCACGATCTTGGAATTCAAATTGAAGTGTCTTAGTACTCTGATCTTGCGCATCGATTTCTTCAATTGTTACTCGGTATTGTTTGTCTTTACGGATTTTAGGGATCATAAAATTTACCTTTTTGATGTTAAATACCTATCAACTTTCAATACCCATCAGTGTTAAATAAGTATTAATGTCAAATAACTATCAGTATTAAATAAGCATTGGTGTTTAAAAATTAGAGGGAAGAGTCGGTTCAATACAGGCAGCATTAGCTTTTTAGAAACTTTTCAACTTTAGGTTTAATTGTCATCGAAACGGTGATCATCAATATCAACGCAACAGGCAGAGCGCCGATTATTCCAGCCTTCCACGCGTTCAAAAACTCTACTTGGTTTGCTAGAGCAATACTGCTGTCTAGACCTATATTGTTATATGCGCTAGTGAATGCCATTCCAGATTCCATTATCAAAGCCATGGTCACACCAACTAAAGCATCGCGCGGCTTAGTTGCCATATTCGGTAACAGCTTTTCAGCACCTTTAGTTAGTAGTGCCATCATCGCAAAGCCCAATGGCATTACAGTCAATGCAGCAGTTAAGAAGTTGGTCACCCAGTCAGAAAAGAATGTTTCAGTGAAGCCAAGATTCATGTAAGTCATAGCACCGGTAATTGTTCCGCCCATTAAGGTCATCATGCCCATCACAACCAAGATTTTTTGGATAACAGGTGTTTTGGTTTGTTCAATCACGGTGTTTGGCATTACGGCTTGTGTGTTCATTGGAGTCTCCGCTTGAAATAACTTTCAATTAAGTTGATAATGTCAACTATAGCCATTTAGATGATAAAGTCAACTAGTTTCCAAGGGAGTATTCTTCATGTCTGATAATCGGTCACTCGATAGTTTGTTCAAATTAGTCCATAGCCTTAAAAGAAATATGCAAGTTCAAATAGAGTCACTCGACTTAGATATCGCGCCTATGCATGTACGGGTTTTAAAAATAATCAGCAAGAAACCACAATGTACTGCTATTGATATCGCGCATTTTTTAGATAGGGATAAAGCACAAGTCACTCGACTATTGAGCAGCTTGTTTAAGCAAGAATTGATAGTGAAAGAGCCAAACCCTGAAGATAAACGCAGCCAATGCTTACGAATTACTCCCCAAGGTCAAGAGATAATGGAAAAGATTTCTGGAGTAGATAAAACGATCTTTAAGAAGATGACAAACGATATTACTCACGATGATCTAGAAGCGTTTGAACGTGTCTCAAAGGCTATGGCGCGGAATTTAAGCGGTAAAGATTAAGGAAGGCTGTTAATAAGCGGCCGGTATTCGGTCACAGGTAGTTAACCAGAAAAACAAGCTCGTTAATTACCTGTAATTGTAAATATGAATAGCGTTAACTTACACACTATTCATGAGTTAACTGGCTATACGTTTTGGAAAATTCATCGACAAATATCTTAAAGCGCTTTGGCATGTGCGCATTTTGTTTATACATGACATACATGTGATTTTCGATAAACCATTCTCCATCGAACAACTTAATAAGCCTTCCGCTATCCAAAAACTCTAAAGCCTTATGTGGCGAAATTAAGCCTATTCCAAAGCCTTTATTGACTAGCTCTATCGTGACATCAATAGAGTCTGCAGCCATCACGCCATGCACTTCTAATTCTTTTCTATTCCCTTCTTCATCTCGAAGTACCCAAACACGTTGGTTTTCTACCGCGTTGGTTTGAGTCACACAGTCATGATTAACCAGCTCATCGATAGTTGTCGGCGTACCGGCTTCTTTAAGATATTCGGGAGAGGCATAGCAGTAACGACGGAAACGTGGGAGCCGTTTTGCAACAACGGAATCATCTTCTGGCCAAAATGGGGCGATCATAATGTCCACTTCTTCGAAAGAACTTAAGGTTCTCGGGATCATCGTTTTGAAGTGGATAGAAATGTCGGGAAAACGTTTATGAAAATCGACAATGAAGTTATCTGTAATGAACTTTGCCATAGGATGAAGGCAACCGACACGGATTGTACCGGATTCGTCTTCTCGCTCATTTTGAACAAGCTCAATGGTTTTATCGATTTGTTTAAGAAGCTTGATTGATTCACATAAGAATGTTTCACCTTGTGGAGTCAAACTAATGTGCCCACCCCTTCTATGAATCAAGGTTACCGCTAAGCTTTCTTCCAACATTTTAATCTTTCGGCTTAAGGTTGGCTGGCTGACTAAAAGCAGCCGAGAAGTTTCCGTAAAGTTCAATTTGTCGGCGAGTAAAACAAACATTCTAACGGCTTCAATATCCATTCAATCCTCAGTCGTACTTATCAATGACACGTTAAGTCAATTATATAGAAAAATTTCACAGGTAAAATTTCTTCCCAAAAACGTTCGTAGAAAACGCTCTAAGAATCGATCTTAGAAACACCCGATTGATAACGTAAATACAAGCCTTTGTCATCAAAAATGGTCGTTATATAAAGTTTTATTGATCTCATCCAGAGGTATTCAGATTTTAAATAACACTCATTTATGGACCTATATATTCCAATTAATTCTCATCGATATACTTCTCACAAAACTTATTAACTAACCATTTTGGGGTAGTTAATCCTTCAGTTTAGAGCGCGTATTTAGAACGCGGAATTGGCTTCTTTATAAATCTTGCCCGGTGTTTTAAATAGACAAACCATCTATTAACCATGCCTCCTAATTTTTGCTTCCCTCTTAGGGCAAAGAGATTTACATCATGCTGCCACTCACTTTGTTCTAGAAAGATCGTTCTAAAAATACAGTTTTAGAAACATCAATTATCAGGTCGATACCTGAAATAAATAACAATGAAGAATCATAGGGGTTCAGAGTGAAATTAACTAAATTAACGGTGGCAACAACATTAACCTTAGCAGCATACCCAACACTTTCAGCTGAAATAAACACAGATGATGTGTTCAAAAAACTGGATTTTTTCGGGTCTGTTAAAGGCAACGTAATTAAAGAAGCTAATCACGATCACCAAACTCAAATTCAATTAGCAGAAGTGGGAATGCGCGGCGTGCATGAAACGGATTACGGTAACCTCTTTGTTACCCTTGCCGCTGAATACGCAGATAATGAAACACAAGATAATGATGAAGATATTTATCTTTCACAAGCCAATTTAATTTTTAAATCCCATGACTATGGAACGCTAGTTCTAGGTGATGGTTACAAAGGTGCTTACCTTCATTTATTCAAACCTGTTGATATCTTCGATACCAATAATCAGCACCGTTCTAGTGGCTCAACACTGTTTGTTAACCAAGGTGTGATTGGCACAAATACTCTTTCATACACCACCCCTAAGTTTTTGGGCAAGTTAACCGCAACGGCAGCGGTAGTTTCAGCATTTGATGACAACGACACAGAAGCCGACAACTTTGCGCTTCGTCTTGCCTATGTTGAAAAAAATTATTCCATTAAAGTCCAGCGCTCTGATGCAAATGCTCATGACGGCGTAGATGCAAACGGTAAAGATTTGGATTTTGAACGCTACATCGGCATGGCGGAATACCATAACGACACTTTCGCTATCGCGGCTACTTACGAGTTCGCCAAGGATCATCACAAATACGGTGATGGACGCATGTACGGTACTTCTGGTACTTACCACGCGACAGACTCTTTAACCTTCAAGCTTGGTTACCAGCATTCAGAATTTGATACAGAAATTGGTAAATGGCAGGACGACTCCCTCTACTTAGCCAATGTCTCGTTCGACATCACCAATAACTTCCGTGTCTATGCCGAATACGCAGATTTTGCCGATGACACCCAAGACGACAATGTATCTCTCGGTACTGTTTTCAATTTCTAATCACTTAGGGCAGTTCTTACTGCCCATTATTGTTTGAGGTCAATATGAAAAAAATCTTCTTAGCGCTTGGGTTAGTCACTTCATTTTCTAGCCAAGCAGCACTTGAACTGACGAACTGTGTGATTGCAGAGCCTGCTCCGAATTCAAATGTAACAGGTATCTTCTTTGATATTCGTTTCAACGTTACTGATGAAGTGAAAGATCTTCGTATCCCAGGTTTGGAATCAATCCAAGGTGCAACCATTAAAGGTTTATCTGAAACCGTTGAAATTCATGACACCATAATGGAAGACGGTGTGATGAAAATGAAGCAACTGACTCAATTCAAAATTAAAGAAACCAACACAACAATCAAATTTGAACGAGGCGGTAAGCACTTAATGATTCGTAACTTCGATAAACGACCTGTTGCTGGCGAAGAATACGAACTTTCAATTTGGTCTACCTACCTTGATGAACCAACTTGTATGGCGAAAGTCATTAAGTCAGCGGATATTCCAATGAACATGAAGCACAAGCACAAGCACTAATAAGGAGCGAAAGATGAAATTTTTGAAAGGTGTTAAACGCCAAGTCATCGCTGCACTTTTAGTGGTTGGGACAGGGCTAGGGTTACTGGTTGCATTGCCTGCCAGTGAAGCGATCCACGCCCTAAGTTCCAACGAATTTTGTGCATCATGCCATACCATGGAACCTATGGTTGAAACCTTCGCTAACTCAGTTCATGGCGGTAATAACTCCCATGGATTCGTCGCAGAATGTGTTGACTGCCATATGCCAAAGTCAAACATTGTGGACGAACTTTACGTTAAAGGGACTTCAGGAATGCGTCACTTATGGGGTGAGTATGTACTTGGTATGGAAGCGTTAGATTACCAAGCTCTACACCCTAAACGTACAGAATATGTCTTCGATTCTGGTTGTGTAAATTGTCACAAAGATCTTGAGCGCCGAGCTTCTTTAGCAACGGCAGAAAGCGAGCCAGCAGATTGGACTCATAACCTAGCTTTCGCTAAAAAAGATACCGACCCACAGTGGAAATGTTCTAGCTGCCACTACGATATCGCTCACCCTCAATTAGAAGAAAACATGGCAGAACGTGCCGAAGAAAAAATGCGATTAATGGCTCAAGGGGGCTTCTAACATGACGACTCAGCTATCCGCTTTATCAATCATTATCGGCGCCACTTTAGTATCTGGTCATGCTTTTGCTGATAACCAAACTCAAGATAAAAATCCTGATGTAAATAATGGTCTGCAAGACTACACCATCAATCGCACGATTGACGATTTAAGCTCAGAAGAGAAACAAGCGGCTTATCGAGCATCATTTGGTTGCTTTATGGGTTGCCACCGCCCAGCAAAAGAAGAAGTACCAGAAACCATCAGCCCAAAACTTGCAGGGCTTCCTGCGCAGTACATTTATAACCAATGGTCTGATATGGATGGCACTCGAACATCTGGCCTTTCTGTTCAAATGAAAGAATTTGTTTACTTACTTCCTCCAAAGCTCATGGCGGATGTTTCTATCTTGCTTAGTGAGCGAGAGATGAAATACAGCCCAGACGAAGCTATTGTAGGCGGTGAGTCTTGGAAACATGGTAAAGAGATTTTCGATAAATCTTGTAAAGCCTGCCATGGTGAGCAAGCCGTTAGCACCAACGAACGCTTCCCTTCGTTTAAAGGTCAAATGCCTTATTATCTCTTCGAACAGCTGAAAAATTATCGTGATGGAACTCGTACCAACCGAGATGCTCCGATGATGACCCCATTTGCAAAAATGTATAACGAAGAAGATTACAAAGACATTATCGCGTATGTCACGGGGCAAGAGCTAAAGCAAATTGAACGCACTGAGTTTATTACCGGTATTGGAATGCCAGCACCTGAAAATTTTGTACTTCCTGATTCAGGGCAAATACAAGACTTTACCGATGTGAAGGGTGAAGATTCTGATTACCCAGGTGTTCAACCGAAATTTACTATTTCGGAGTCAGGTCTGACGACTTATGACGAAAATACTAAATTGACTTGGGAACGTGACTCTTCTCGTATCTGGATGACAGCGATTGAAGGTAAAGAGTACTGCGCAGAGCTTAATTTAGATGGTTACTCAGACTGGCGATACCCGTTAATTAAAGAGCTTCATACCATTGCAGATTTCGGTGAATTCCGACCAGCAATCGATACGCATGCATTCTTGAATATGCCTCGCCAAAGCTCGGGTATTTGGACGTTCCCAGTATCAAACCACCCAGATCATGCTTGGCACATCGGTTTCCCTGATGGTCACACTATGGGTCAACATACTGCCTCAACCAAACTGACTCGTTGTGTGCGTGCTGATAATGGTGCGGCTTACCATAACTTAGATTTGGTAGACAACGGTAACGGGACAGTGACTGAGAAAGTGACTAACCGTATGTGGCAACAAAACATTGATTACAATCGACGTGATTGGGAAAGTTCAATCCAATATTGTGAAGCTTTAGATTACGCAGGCTACAACGATTGGCGTTTACCGAACTTTAAGGAAATGATTTCAATTGGTGATTTCAATAAAGTGAATCCATCTATTGATGAAAAGTTCTTCCCGAATACACCAAGTAAGTTCCTGTTTTGGACAAGCACAGCAAAAGTCGGAACAGAAAAACAAAACTTCCGCCCTCTTCCTGCTCGTAAGCTCAAGCAGCCTGAAGAAATGTATGACCTAAGAGGCAAAGCGGGAGGCTCACTTCGCTGGGCAGTGGGTTATGCTGTTGGTGCCGGTTATGGGTTGAATGAAGATATCCCATACTATGCTCGATGCATCCGTAACCCATAGATTAGCTACATAACGATAGAACCGATAGAACCGATAGAACCGATAGAACCGATAGAACCGATAGAATATCTTGAAGCGTTATGATGTATGGAAACGTTAGGATATTTGTAATATCTGAATAGATAGATACATCCAAAGAGCCACAATTTACTGTGGCTCTTTTTAATTCACTCTGAGTGTTATCATAACTGAAAGAATCATTTAAACGACCATTGAAACTTGGTCGCTCATCAATACAAGTTGAATGTTTAAATGTAATCCTGACCTTAATACGCCTAAAGCTTGACCCTAGCAAACAAGGTGTTTATATTGTCGCCGCCTAACGGGCACACCCTAAAATGCACACTCGCTATCCTGCCTTCATTCGTGCATTTATATTGGTGTCTAGAGCCTCCATGTTAACTAAATTTCGTCCTTTTACCCGTGAATCGGGTGCTTTGATGCACCTATCGATTCCCATCATTTTTACTCAAATTGCAACCCAAGCTATGGGGTTTGTCGATACAACAATGGCAGGCCAAGTAAGCCCTGCAGATCTAGCTGCAATTGCTCTAGGTACTAGCCTATGGATCCCTGTTTTATTGCTGCTGCGCGGCATTATTATGGCTTTAACCCCTGTTGTGGCTTATCACCGTGGTGCCCGAGACTTTAATAGTATCTCTGTTGAATTTTTCCAGATGGTTTGGCTAGCACTACTTGCAAGTATTCTACTCATCATCTATTTAGCCAGTGCGAAGCCGATATTGGAATGGATTGGTGTTGCCTCTGAAATCATCCCGATTGCGAGCGATTATGCGCTAGCTTTAGCGTTTGGTGTTCCGGGCATTGCTCTGTTTTATACCTTAAATGGTTTTTGTGAAGGGATGAACAATACCAAAGTACCGATGCTCATTTCGGTGGTTGGTCTACTGGTCAATATTCCTGTTAACTATGTTCTTATTTACGGTAAATTTGGCTTCCCTGAAATGGGGGCTGTAGGTTGTGGCTGGGCCACCAGCTTAGTGTATTGGCTGATGTCTGGAATGTTGTATTCCTATATCAAAGGGCATCACCACTATAAAACCATCATCAGTTTTTCAGATATAAAACCAAGACTGAAGGAAATGCTTCACCTATTGAAACTAGGTTTACCTATCGGGATGAACATTGCGGTTTGTGGCAGTATTTTCTCTGTAATTGCACTTATGATTGGTCGTATTGGTGCTGAAAATATCGCGGCTGCTCAAATTGCCTTGAACATTTCGAGCATGACTTACGTGATCCCAATGAGCATTTCATTTGGTATTACCATTCGAGTGGGTCATGCGCTGGGTGAAAAAGATGAGTTAGGAGCCATTGAACGCAGCAAGATAGGCATTTTGGTAGCAGGGCTGATTTCTTCACTTTCTGTCACTATATTCCTATTGTTCCCTGAATGGATCATCAGGCTCTACACAAACGATCCGGCGATCAGTGCTACAGCGGCTACACTACTCGCCCTAACGGCCATGTACCAATTTAGCGATGCGTTACAAACCTCAGCGAATGGCGCGTTACGTGGCTATAAAGATACGAAAATACCAATGTTTTTGGCGATTGCTTCCTACTGGGGATTGGCTCTACCACTTGGTATGGTTTTAGGATTAACTGATCACATTGTTCCTGCAATGGGTGAAAAAGGCTTTTGGGTAGGAATTCTTACTGGGTTAACCACGGCTGCCATTCTTATGCTCTTTAGATTGCGCTACATAATGAAGAAGCGAGAACTACAACCAGCCTAGAAACAGCAAGTTAAGCTGATCATTGAATATAAAAAGCGCGTTACTGCTCACATGCAGTAACGCGCTTTGTGCATAAAACAACAGAGCCCTTCTAATTTATATCAGTGACGGGCTTACTGAACACACCACTCAAGCGACTCAATTGATTTCAGCAAGCTGAGACACTTTTTATCCATTCACATAAGAAATAATGACTCCTAACTAATAAGTCGGGGCTTTATTTTGCCAGCCATTGCACACTTCACCATCAGGTCAATTCTTAAACACAACAAATCCAAGGTGGCGATTACCTGGTTTTTAGTCGCGCTTGAGAACCTGTTCATGGTGCTGCTTCCCCTTTTCATCGGATTTGCCATTGATGATCTGGTTAAGGGTGAGTTCTCTGATCTTTATTGGCTCTCTGGATTACTCGTATCTCTAATTGTTGTCTCTGTTATTCGGCGCTTTTATGACACACGTATATACGGTCGTATTCGTGTAGAAATAGGGGAAGCAGTCGAGGCTAAAATGCGTAATCAGTTACCGCCTAACAATAGCGTTTCTATTCGAAATGCTAGGTTGGACATGTCTAGAGAACTGGTCGATTTTCTTGAAAATGATACGCCGCCACTTATGACTGCAGGCATTCAACTAACTGCCTCAGTTATTATTCTCAGTTCCTTTCATATCAACCTAGGGATCAGCGCCATTATTGCGGGCATTGCCATGCTTGTGATTTATTCTCAGTTCCACCCTTATTTTACCCGCCTAAATAGCTCTTTGAATCACCGAATGGAGCAACAGGTTTCCATATTATCTCGTCTACCTTTTCGTGGTATTCGTCGCCATTTAGAACGAATTATGCGCCGAGAAGTGTTGATTTCCGATGCGGAAACCATTGTTTATGGATTGATATTTTTTGTTCTTTTTAGCTTAGTGATCGCGAATCTTTGGTTATCCACTCAAATGATAGAACCAACCGCAGGTCAGCTATTTTCTGCTGTGACCTATTCTTTAGAATTTCTTGAAGCCGCGATTTTATTGCCGATTACGCTCCAAACACTTTCACGCTTAACCGATATCAGCCAACGACTTAATCAAAAATGTCAGCTTGGCTATGGTCTTGAAAAAAGCTGTGACCTTGAAAATAGCTATGACCTTGGAAAAAGTTCTGACCTCGAAAATAACTCAAACCTTAAAACTAAGTCAGGGATCGAAATCAACTCTCCCTCACCGACCCAAACCCAAACCCAAACCCATAATGAATTCAATTCGGAGTCTAACCAATGAAAATTAAGAACATCATACCGATTGCTTTGAGTCTTGGGCTGATCGTGGGTGCTATTGGTTTAGTCGATATGCTAGAACCTGAGCCAACCCAAGCCGTCACCCATGAAAAAGAAAAGCAGCCAGTGAGCGTGACATTAGTTTCACCACAAGCTCACCAGCCAGTCATTTCCCTTATAGGAACCAGTGACGCTCGTTGGCCCGTTGAGATAAAAGCGCCTAGCAGTGCCAAACTAGTTTGGTTAAGCAAAAATGCAGAGCCCGGTGTATTGGTAGAGAAAGGGGAAGTCTTAGCCAAAATAGATACCACTCACCTTGAGTCTCAACTCGCGCAAGCTGAGACTTTAATGAAACAAGCGGCGCTCAACTTGCAACGTGAACAACATGAACAAACTGTCGCCCTTAAGATGTTATCGAATAAAAATAGCTCGGCGTATGCTCGAAGAGAACCCCAAATAGCTGCCGCGAAATCTGAACTAAAACAAGCCAAACAAGCGGTTATTAGTGCTCAACAGCATCTGAATGATGCCACAATAAAAGCACCCTTTAATGCGGTTATTTTGAGCAGAGCCATAAGCCCAGAGCAACAATTAGAATCTGGCGATATTTTGTTTACTCTAGCTTCAAGTGACAGTTTAGATATTCATGTTCCCATCCCTGAACCGCAATGGAATATTATCTCTACGGCGTTAAAAACCCCTAAAATTCAAGTGATTGATAAGCAGCAAAAAGAACATATTGCTACAGTTCGCTATATCGCCCCCCGAGTCGATAGCACTACGCGTCAGAGACAAGTAGTACTTACGGTTGAAGACCCATACCGAACCACACCAAAGCTTTTACCTAACCAACAGCTCGATATCGAAGTCACATTAGCCATGCGTGAAGCAGTGATGGAAGTGCCTTTGAGCGCCCTAACAAGAGATGGTCATATATGGACAGTCGACAGTGAGGATAAACTGCGAATTGAAACCATCCAACTCTTGGAAGAGAACGTAAACTCGGCTTATGTCATTTTCAATCACTCACCAGAGCGCGCAAGAAACATAGTGGCTTACCCATTGTTGTCCATGATTTCAGGTACCCAAGTTTCACCTGAGTCTGCTCTTGAAACAGCTCCTGAATCCGTTCCTCAAACAGCTCTTGACTCTGATCCTGAAAACGTTGCCTCAATTGCTTATAACATGGAGGAGTCACAATGAGTTGGTTAACAAAATGGTTTATTCATAACCCTGTTGCGGCCAATTTATTAATGGTCGCTATTGTCGCCAGTGGAGTCCTAACATTTGGTCAATTGCGTGTTGAGTCTTTCCCACAAATAGCCCCTTCTAGCTTGGTTATTCATGTTGCTTACCCGGGAGGAAGCGCTAAGCAAATCGATGAAAGCATCACCCAGCGCGTTGAAGAATCAATCAGTGGCATTGCTGGGATCAAACAAATCACCAGCCAGTCAGTGGCTGGGCTTTCAACAGTGCGTGTTCGTAAAACCACAGAGACTGAGCTCGATAAGTTACTTGAAGATGTAAAAAACCAAGTCAATGCGATAAGTGGTTTTCCGGTTCAAGCGGAGAAGCCTCAAGTCACCCGTGATGAATTTACCAACCTAGCATCTTTCGTGATTGTGTCTGCCCCTAGAACAGATAGCCAGCTCCAGCCAATAGCCCGACAAGTGGCTCAAGCTTTAAAGAAGCATCCTAAAATATCCAAAGTTTCTAACTGGGGAAGCCGAGATCCAATTGTAATCATAGAACCTGACATTGAAAAACTCAGAAGCTTGAAGTTAAACCTTTCTACCCTTTCTTCAATCATTGAGCAATCTTCTTTAGAAGCAAGAACCGGAGAGCTAAAAAGTGTTAAGGGACGAATGATTATTCGAGGTGATGGGTATGCCGATGATTTACAAAAACTAAGTGTACTCGAAATACTGTCTACACCGTCAGGGTCGGTTCGCCTTGGGGAAATCGCCACACTCACAAGAGACTATCAAGACAGTGGTTCCATCGTTCGCAATAATGGTGAGTCTGCCATCGCGCTTCTGGTCAGTACTCGACAAACTGACAACCTCATTCAAGTGAGTGGTGCAATCAAAGAAGTACTCCAAAAAGAACGCGATCGCCTGCCTGATGACGTGTCCCTTTCAACCATGGCTGACATGGCACCTTATATTGAAGATCAGCTTTATCGTTTAGGTGACAATGCGTGGCAAGGGCTGCTTATTGTCATGCTATTACTGGGAATCTTTCTGGAAATAAAACTGGCTTTTTGGGTAGCCGCGGGAATTCCTATCGCTTTATGCGGGACTCTTAGTGCCATGAATTTAATGGACTATAGTGTCAACGACATCACCTTGTTTGGCTTTATTCTGGTGCTAGGGATTTTAGTGGACGATGCCGTTGTAGTAGGAGAGGCGATTCATTCTGAGCGAGGAAAAACTTCCAATTCAAGAAAAGCGGCATGGAAAGGCGTAAAATCAGTGTCTGTCGCCACGGTATTTGGTGTGCTCACCACTATTGCGGCTTTTTCACCAATGCTTTGGATTAACAATGACTTCGCTAAAATACTGGCTGGGTTTTCTGCCGTGGTTATTTTTGCTCTGTTTTTCTCATTGATAGAAAGTAAATTTATCTTGCCTTCTCATCTCGCCGAAATGAAAACGAAAAACACACAAAAGAGCAAAACAGGGATTATTTCTCGCGTACAAAACGGTGCTCAATCAGGTCTTGCTCATGTCACTGAGCATTACTACCGCCCTGTCTTACAATATTCACTGCAAAATAAATTTGCTTCATTACTCGGGTTCAGTGCCTTTTTCATCCTAGCTTATGGCATGTGGGCGAGTGGTACCATTCGTAGTGCTATTTTCCCTGAAATACCGGGCCGCTATATCACTGCAAAAGTGACATTAGAAGATGGCTCTCCTTTGCCTTTACAAGAAAAAGCACTGGATAAACTAGAGCGCACCGCTTTACAACTCAATCAAGCGCTTCAAAAAGAATTCGCACTCATCGATGAGCCGCTTGTTAATTTACTGGCATGGTCTGATGGTTATGGCGAGGTAGAAGTGACAGCCGAACTGAGCAGTGAAGCACTGTCTACTCTACCCAGTAATCATTTAACCAATGAGTGGCGGTCACTTACGGGATCAATTGAAGGTGTATATTCATCTCAATTCACCGCAGCAGAAGAACCCGCAGGTGGTACTTTCATTTCCGTTTCCGCCACTGACCGTGAGCTCGCTAAACGAGTCGCTCAAGAAGTCGGTATGAAACTAGAAGGCTTACCTGGTGTTTCAGATGTATTTAATGATGGCAAAGGCGGGCAAGAGCAAGTTCGCATTACCCTCAATTCTTATGGTCGCCAGTTAGGGCTCACTCAAGACAAAATTGCTCAACTTGCAGGAGATGCATTCGGGCAAAGAGAGATCCATCGGTTATTAGAGCAGGGACAAGAAACAAAAGTCATTGTTCGATACCCAAGAAGTGAGCGCATGACGCAAACTCAGCTTCGATACACTCCTGTCATGTTACCAAGTGGGCAAACACTTCCTTTAAGTGAAATTGCCACCTTTACCGTAGAACGAGTACCTGAGGTGCTGTACCGCCGCAATCGAGAACAAGTAGTCAATGTCTATTGGAATCAAAACCGAGCGGTACAATCGCCAGAAGCCACGATGGCACTCTTAAGTCAATCTATCGACACTCTTCACAACCGTTACCCTGATGTGACCATAAAAGCAGGAGGAGAATTTGAAGAAATGGGCGAAGTCCAACAAGGCTTTCAGTCCGCAATGATTTTAACGCTCTTACTGGTCTACATTTTATTAGCGATTCCGCTGAAGTCTTACTGGCAACCTCTGATTATTATGGCGGTTATTCCGTTTGGGTTTGCCGGAGCTATCTTTGGGCATTACTTGATGGATCTGCCTATTAGTATTTTGTCGATGTTCGGCATGATGGCAATGACGGGAATTGTCATTAATGACTCCCTTGTTTTGATCACGCGTTTTAATTCTGAATTCAGAAATGGTGTACCTCTTAATCAAGCCTTAATTACTGCTGGTACGAGTAGGATGAGAGCTATTTTCCTGACCACAATTACCACCGTTTGTGGCTTGCTCCCATTATTAAGTGAAAGTGCTGAACAAGCGCAATACCTAAAACCTGCGGCTGTTTCATTGGTTTTTGGTGAGTTGTTTGCCACCACTGTCACTCTAATATTGATCCCTGTTTTACTGGGGCTCAGCTGTAAACAGTCCCAAGGAAAAGTTGAACCTGATTTAGCGAATCAGATCGACCTCCAAATTAAGCCAACCACATAAGGTAAATCCAATCGGACAAGTTGCATTTAAAAAGGCGAATCGTCATAGTGAAAGTTCCCGATACTCACTCACATTCACTATGACTGATCCCGCAAATAAACAGCCTTACGCGTTAGTACCTGAGATGGCATTATTAAAACCTTTGCCTGCTCACCACAAAACGCGCTTTGAGAAAGCTTTATTTACAATGCACAACTCATTGGCGGAGAGTTTGTCTTGGGAACAAATCGCGCAAGAGAGTGCCATTTCGCCCTATCACTTTCACAGGCAGTTTAGTCAGTTATTCGGGGAAACCCCGGGGCAATATTTAGGTCGGGTGCGCTTGCAATATGCCGTGTCGCTGCTTTCTTCAGAAACGCCATTAAAAGTCACAGATATTGCTCATGAATGCGGCTATTCCTCATCTCAAGCGATGGCAAAGGTTTTAAAGCGGGAATTAGGGATGACGGCAAAAAGTCTTCATCAATTCGTCGTCTCAGGCACGTCAGCAGATATGGCTCAACTGTTAGATAAGTTGTCGCACCCAGGAGCTAAACAGTCCATTGAAAAACAGCTGGCTCAAGACATGCCAACCGAACTGGTATGGTACCCCGCGAGAGGCATGAAAATTAAAGACATACCTAACTTTGACTGGGATGAAGTATTTGAAACTCATGGCGAAAACAGTACACGATTAATGAGTACGGCACCTATTTCAGAATTAGAACGAAAGTGGAAAGACATATCTTTTACTGTCGGGGACTGGCAAGTTGATAGTGAGCAGTATGATTACTTCATTCCTGAAGGCTATTACCTCTGCTGTGAGGTCTATTTAGTGTCTGATATTGCCTATCTGGCGGCAATTGAGGGCTTATTTAAACAAGCAGAGATTCTAGGCTATCAAGTGAATGAATCTGCCCATTTAATCGAAATGGTTCATCACGTTGATATGAGCGCTATTGGTGGTGTAACTTTCGCTTTTCAAATTCCCATTATTATTTAATACATTTCCAAAATATGAAATTGTGCCAGTCGCCTATGAATGTCGACTGTTCACTCTCACTTGTGAGATATCACTCTGCTGCTGTTAAGTCAGGTCAGGTCGGTGAGTTTAAGTAAAAGCTTTGTTCAAACCTATTATCTACCTGAGAAGTCTGTAAGACACTGTAATGCAACATAAGGATGGATTTAACGATGCGAGTGCCTATCCCCAACGAGCCATTTGGTGCTTCATTATCAATAAAGTTACGGAAGACAAAGTAAATTTTTCCATTGTTTGAATCCGCCGTGATTTGACATTGAATCTCGGCGTCCTTAGGGCTATGACGAAATGCATTGTCCAGTAAGTTCAATATCAAACGTTCTAGTAACTGCTTATCTCCAATGGTTTCCAACCCGTCCTCAACCTCCATCTGCAAACAGATATTCTTACGAATACAATGACTACGCATAGTTTCAGCGCACTCATCAAGTAAAGGTTTTAACGCAACCAATTGATACTCATAACTAGGCAGTTTTGCCTCTTGCTTCGCAGAATCAAGCAGAGATTCCAGTTGAATAGATAACTTGTTGCAATTTCGATAAGCGATATCAATCAATGGGTCTGACTCTGGGTGAGTCATCTTCCAGGTTTCTAGATAACCTAACACGCTAGAAAGGGGGGTTTTTAAGTCATGACTCAGTTGCAATAAGCTCTGTTTTCTCGCTGAAGCTTGATATTCCAACAACAAAAATTGTTGTTGGATGTGTTTTGCCATCAAATGATAGGACTCTGCTATGGGAATTAACTCTGGTACGCGATAGGTAAAGTCGGCATTGAGACGAAAATCATGTCCAGCTTGCTTCTGAAGCTGATCAGTCACTTGCTGAATTGGCTTGAGCAAACTCTGTTTTACAAGCCAGTAAGCACCAAACGCAAAGCCTAAAATGGAAAAAAGAACCAGCGCAGTTAGCGCTGAGTATGGGGTATTCACAATTGAGTTGGCGATCGCCGTGTGGCGTGTACTGCCTATTACCACGTAGAGATAACCGACCGTTGATCCTAACTCTTCAATCGCAGCCACTGAAAATACTTTGTTTTCATCAGGGTTACGGGGATCGGTACCCAAAATGGGAAAGGCTTGATTACCTAAATAGCGTTTGATGGGATTAAGATTAACATAACCCATCAACTGAGCCTCCTCTGGGGCGGCATGAGTGGTAATTTTTCCTTGGCTATCCAAAAAATAGATCTCAAAATCTGGTCCCATCAACATAAGAGTATGAAATATCGACTTCAACGCCTTCGGGTTGTAATCCGTGCCGATCATTAATGGGTTGTCATCTCGCATATGACTGGCAAGATCTTTGTGTAAGCTTTGTTTGGTGAATTGCTCGGTTGTTTCTTTCTGCCAGTTGTAGGTTGTTGCGATCACCAAAGCAGTCAAGCAAAACCAAATACTTGTAAATATCACCAATCGTGATTTAAAACTTAACGGTTTTTGTTTCATCTTGACACCCTATACTCTTGGCTGAAACTTGTATCCAACGCCCCATACCGTCTGAATAAATTGCGTATCTTTTTCCGACTCAGGCAACTCTTTTTCTGACTCAGACAATTTAGTTCTCAAACGATTAATGGTACTGCAAACCGTATGATAATATCCCGTGTGGTTAGTATTCCAGACATGCTCTAATAGCTCATCTTTGCTGAATACCCTCCCAGGGCGATTAGCGAGAAACTGGAGCAAAGTAAATTCTGTAGCGGTCAATGGCACATCTTCGTGATTAAGAGACACTTGATGGAGCTCTGGCGTTATCGTCAGACAACCAAAATCCATTGTGCTTTTAGGTTCAATTAATTCTGGAATATCCGTTGAATTAGATTGATTTCTACGCAGAATATTGCGAACTCGAGCCTGGAATTCAAGCACACTAAACGGCTTCGAAATATAGTCGTCAACACCAGCTTCCAACCCTTCAACTTTTTCTAATTCACTACCGCGCGCCGTCAATACCAATACCGGAACCCAATCATTATTTTGACGAAGTTGGTGACAAATATCCAAACCGTCACCGTCGGGTAAACCTCGGTCCAGCACAAGTAAGTCAAAGGGTTCATCTTGATAAGCAATATGAGCTTGCCGACAACTTGTCACGCGAACGGTTTGATGGCCTTGAAATTTGATGTGCATTTGTATCAGTTCAGCAAGATCATTATCATCTTCGACAAGCAATATCTTGGCACTTTGAGCATTGAGGTTGTTTTCCATGACATCTCCCTATCCCAGTATTGTCATACCCTCATGCAGACCGAGATAGGGAGCATTTTCTTTCATATTAATTATTCAATCCTTGTAATTACAAGCTGAGCTCCAGGGTTTAGAAAGCGATGGTTAGCAGAAAGCGTTGACGAACTAAGACCATCATCTTGGCTAATAACACCTGAATGAAACGTTACTCGGTCATCATCATTTCGCTCGGCATTAAAACCTTCACCGCCACCGGCAGGACCGGGGATCGTCTCAGAAAGCTCATCATTAGCTTCCGTCCCTGAATCCCAAACACTCATGCTCATCGAGTAACGACCACCTACCTCCAAACCAGAGACATCTATACCGGTTTCTCCGACAAATGCATCATTAGTATTGACTAGCATCGAGGCAATCGATAAGTAGGGATAATAAGACGTCACCGTCAGTTCGACACTATCGGTGGATCCAGGTAACAATAAGCCATTGCCAGAAACAGAGGCTCCAACGCTTGATTCAGAATCTGACAATGCAAGGAGCTCCGCATTGCTTCCTCCTTCAGCAAGATATTCCAGTTCCATCGATGCCGCGCTTCCTACTTCAAATAAGTTGTATTCCTCTGTGTGAGTCATTATTGCAAGAGGGGACATAGGTTGGTTAGCGGTAAGGTTCGTGACGCTAATGCTATAACGCGCTTTTGTTGTGTCATTATCATCACCACAACCCGCTAATGTAATAGCGACACATGCCGCAATTAAAATTCGCTTATTCATACAGCCCCCTTACTTAACAACGATAGTGATGGTTGCAACAGGGTTCAACCAACGATGTGAGCTGCTATCTAAATCACTCATTCCACCAGCATTGTCACTATCACCAAGATTACCAGGGTGGATATGAACCGTATTATTGCTATTAGCAGTTTCTACCCCAGTACCACCAGCCCCAAAAGTTATAAAAGGAGGGTTAGGCATACTGCTTGCCAGCTCATCATTCGCCTCAGTACCCGCATCATAACCATAAAGTGAAGCCTTATATGTGCCAGCTTCAGAAGGAATAGTCCAACTGTCTAACCCAACAAATCCATCATTAGTTGGCAACAACATTGCACTTAATGATAAGTACCCCATATCTCCACTGTCTAAATTGAATGTAGTCGCCATACCTGGATCCAAAATACCCGAAGCAGGATTTTCTACTACCACTCCACCCGCATTGCCAACTAAAGAAGATAAGCCAGAGATGTCACCACCCTCAGCCATCGCTTCTAGTTCTGAAGAAGCGCTTTCACCAAGCCGGAACATACGTGCATCACCACTGTGCGCAGCGACTATCAGAGGGGTAAAATAAATGCCCTTTGTTGCATTCGTAACCGTAATTTCCATTTCTGCAGCCTGAATAACGTTGATATTCATAGCTAGAGCAGAAGCGGAGATAATAAGTCCAAGTTGAGAGAGTTTTAACATATCGATTCCATCCATTTTGTTGAGAACACTTATAGGATGAACCTCAAGTCTCACGACCCGTTCATGTAATTCTCATAAAAATCTCACAAGTTAATCACGGCCATCGTGCAGCGTCTACTATTTAGAGGCGCCTGCAAATAGAAGCGCCTGCAGACTTCTAGGCTTTAAATCCACCGACGCACTTTTCGACAGTATTCTTCGTAATCTTTACCAAACTTAGTGTGCATCATTTGTTCTTCAAATGAGATATACCACCTGTCCGTTATAAATAGGAATATGACCGCCATTAATAAGGACACAACCGAAGCCCCCATGAGCATTGAAAAACCGAGCATTGCAATAGTAAAGCCCAAGTACATAGGGTTTCTTGTGTATTGGTAAATACCTTCTGTGACTAACATGGTTGGCTCATCAAACGTCATAATATTGGTTTCTAGTTTCTTAAATAACTGTTTACCTGTCATCGCGAGCATCAAACCCGCACTAATGATAGGTAAGCCAATAAGGTTAAAAGGAAAGATAAGTAAATGAGTGGCGCTAATACTCCAGCACATTAAGCCCATTGCAATGATAAAAATTAAGAACAGAACTGGTGGTAGTAGTTTTTGCATGTCGATACTCCGTTGTCGAAAACGAGAGCATATAAAAATCAAATTAACGCCACCTTAACCTATGTTAAGCCCAACGAATCTATGTTTAGTCCACAGTGCCTATATAAAGCCCACCTAACCTGTGTTAAGCCAACCGAATCTATAAAAAGCCTACCTAACCCCTGTTAAAGCCTACCGAACCTAGGTTAAGCCCATTTCGCGACGGATACGCGACAAAGTAACATCGGTGATGCCTAAGTACATGGCGACATGACGAAGTGGAATTTCTTGGCTGTCTGCACCAAACTCTTTTAGAAATTGTAAGTAGCGTTCCTTTGCCGACAGCATAAGAAACCCAGCCTCTCTTTTTTCTTTCTTTAGCACTAAACGCTCGAACATCTTACGAACAAAATCTCCCCAATTATTGTTTGATTTAGAAAGCTCCACCAAATTTGAGTAGCTTATCGAAGCAATAACACATTCGGTAAGAGCCTGAGCAAAGAATGGACTAGGGCTACCTTCAACAATCGAACTGATGCTTGCAAAAGCGCCGCCTTTTCTAACCAACGATTTATTACGCTCGATGCCATTTTGATCAATATAAAAATATCTACCAACGCCATTCAGAACAAAATGGACATCAAGTGGAAGCTCACCGCTTAAAAAGAGGTACTCTTTCGGGTGGCAATAGCGAAATGTAAAATAAGGAAGTGCTATATCCATATCGGATTGATTTAATGAGATAAAAGCCGAGAATGTGTTTTTCAGCAATTGTTGATTGGTATTTTCCATATTCCTACCTATTACGAGCAAACCAGAAGCATGGTACCTATTAAGTGACAGATCGGTCACAAGCCTAAGGCACAGGCTATTTTTCCAAAACCGATATTGCATGCTAAGACTTGCGGTCACACTCCAAAAACCTGCTCTACACTCCAAAAATTAGCTCTAAAGTGCCATGTGTAAATCATCAGATAAAATGGGTATTACGTACGAATTAACGTTTTCCAATAATCATACAGACCTTCAATATTTGATGAACACATTAAGCTCATGGCTCCCTTCACTTGCTCATCACTCCATTCCCACCATTTCATCTCTAATAATTGGGCTATCTCGCCTTCAGAGAATCTGTAACGAATATGTTTCGCTGGGTTCGAACCCACAATTGAATATGGAGCAACATCTTTAGTCACGACAGCACGGCTTGCGATAATTGCGCCGTCTCCAATAGATATACCGCTCATGATCATAGCTTCCGTGCCAATCCATACATCATTACCAATCACCGTATCACCCGAACGCTGAAAGCCATCTTTTGCATCCGCAAAGCTCTCATTATCCTGATAGAAAAATGGAAACGTGCTGACCCAATTGTTTTGGTGCCCTTGATTACCAGCCATCATAAACACCGCACCAGAACCTATCGAGCAGTAACGGCCAATAATCAGCTTATCTATATCAGTCCTATCCGCGAGTAAATAACGCGCACAATCATCAAAACTATGATTATGGTAATAACCAGAATAGTAACTATGCTCACCCACGATAATATTTGGGTTCGTGACTTGTTCTTTCAGAGATTTACCCACAAAAGGGCTCTCAAAAAAATTATTCAAACTGTATTCCTTTGGAAACTTATAACGTTTTTATGAGCTTGACCGGCATTAACCCTGGCTAGGAACGGGTAGTGTCGTCCACAATTAACTACCCTTGATTATGCGGGCATGTACCACAATTATACTACTCAGTGGTACATGCCCGCATAAATTTAATTAATTCTCTTTCTATATCGTTCTTGACCAGAAGTTTTCCTTAAACCGCAAGGATGAATCCTTGGCAGATTCCAAGATGCAGTAAAATGTAAGGTAGGTTCAATACACTTCCAGTGTACAACGAGCTGTTTCTTGAATTTTTTCAATGATCGCATCCAGCCCTTGCGTTCTACCTGGCGTTAAGTGTGATTCTAAATCAAGAGATTGAAACCACGCTCGAATGTCATAATTCAATACCTGTTCTACCGTTTTTCCGTGATACGCTATTCTCAACAAAGCCAGTAAACCTTTCACAATTGCGGCATCACTCAATGCCGAAAACATGAAAGTTTGAGATACATTATCATAGTCAAATCCCAGCCATACCCGACTCTGGCAACCTGCTATCAAATAATCATCATTCACTTTCGAATTTGGGTAATTAGGGAGTTTTTCTCCCAATTCAATAAGATATAAATACCGTTCTTCCCAGTCACTGCAACGCGAAAAATTGCGAGAAATTTTGTTCGGTGTCATCTGCTCATCTCAACAATTGGTTAATTCTGTTCAATCCCAATACAAGCGCATCAATATCTGACGACTGCGTATACATACCAACAGAAGCACGGCACACTGAATTTTGCCCGAGTCTTTTTATCAATGGCATTGCACAATGGTGACCAGTGCGAATCGCAATTCCATATCTATCTAGAAATGTCCCAACATCAAATGAATGCTGCCCCTTCATGTTAAAAGACACCACACCAGTACGATTACTGTCGTCACCATACAACTCTATCCCTTTCACTGTTTTCAGGCTTTCCACCATGTAACCCATCAATTGGTTCTCATAAGTAGAAATACGCCTGATGTCAGCAATATTGATATAATTGATTGCAGCCCCTAACCCTAAAATACCCGCAATATTTGGCGTTCCTGCTTCAAATCGCCATGGCGCCTGCCCGAAAGAGGTGCCCATCGGTAGTGTGACTTGATCTATCATGGCTCCCCCACCTTCCCATGGGACCATATTATCTAAATGCTGTGATTTGGCGTAAAGCACGCCTGTACCTGTCGGGCCATATAATTTATGCGCAGAAAAAACATAAAAATCACAGTCTAGCTTCGCGACATTAACCTGCTGATGCATCACTGCTTGTGCGCCATCAACGAGTACTGGAATATTTTTTTTATGTGCAATAGAAACAATGTCTTTTATCGGATTCACCGCTCCTAACACATTCGATACATGCGTTACGGCAACCAACCGTGTTCTAGAAGTAATCCGTTTCTTTAAATCAGCAATATCGAGCTCGCCGCTTTCATTCATTGACCAAACTTTAATAACCGCACCACAAAGTTCAGACAGTATCTGCCATGGAACTAAGTTAGCGTGATGCTCCATTTCAGTAACAATAATCTCATCACCACGTGACAACAAAGGTCTTAAGTAGCTGTTCGCGACGAGGTTAATTGCCTCAGTTGTCCCTTTCGTAAATATAATATTTTTCGAAGATTCGGCTTGAATAAACTCTGAAACTTGGTGTCGAACGAGTTCCATATCCTCTGTTGCTTTACCACTAAGGTAATGCGTCCCTCGGTGAACACTAGCGTAATCCTGCTGATAAAAACATGTCATTCGATCTATGACGCAACTTGGCGTTTGAGCCGTCGCTGCAGTGTCAAGATAACGTAGAGGCTTTTCATAGACTTTCGTTTTTAGCGCTGGAAAATCATCAAACCAAGGGCTTTCAATGACAGATTGTTCACTCATTATGTTCTCCTTGGGCGAATGAATTTTCTAACTTATCCAGTACAAAGTCTTTAACTCCTGGATGACGAATTTTAAGCGCCACTTGAGAGGCAAAAGCAAGAACTAACATTTGTCTAGCCTTAGATTTTCTGATCCCGCGAGCGCGCATGTAATCAATCTGTTTTGGGTCTAGCTGACCCGTTGTTGCACCATGACTACACTTCACGTCATCCGCATATATTTCTAATTGGGGCTTACAATTCACTTGCGCATCACTGCTTAGAAGCAAATTGTGGCTATCCATTTGACCATCTGTTTTCAGCGCATCAGGTGTGACATATATCATTCCATCAAACACACCATTCGATTCATCTCGGGCGATCGTTTTATGCAATTGTTCACTTTGGCAATGTGGCGCGAAGTGTTTCAAGTACGTCCGACTATCAAACGTTTGTTGATCTTGAGGCATAGACAAACTGTTCATTTCTACAAAGCCATTCTCACCTTGCAAATCGCAACTTGTTTGGTGACGACATAATGAAGCCGATAACATAAAGCAATGAGAATACGCACTTGCATTGCGCTGTAACGTAATATCATTGTGACCAAAGTGATGCTGTTGGGTCGATTCCTCAATCAACTTAGCGTGACGCATATGCCCACCTTCACCGACATAGCTCGTCATTCGAGAGAAAGTTACCCCACCACCTTGAGCTAATGAAACGTGATGCTCGATGACTTCACATTCAGATAAATAACCCAACTCCAAATGATGACGGTAACTGCATGAATCACCTGTATTTCCACTGCTGATATGAAAGAGGTAAATAGGTTTTTCTACAACACAACGTGATTCAATCTCGATTAATACTCCCGCTGTTGCGATAGCATCCGTTAGATAAGTAAATGCATCTGGGCGAACCGATTTAGACAGTTCGTAAGCTTCAACGCCTGTCAGATTTTGCAGCGGCGTGACCGTCACCTTCGGGATCCAATCGGAACAACGAACTAATAACCTGCCGTCCAAAAATACAATTCGATAGCAGTCAATGTTTAAGCAAAGCCCTTCAAAATCAATATTCTCTATTGATTGATGAGCCGCTTTTTGGATTTCTAGGGCATTAAACGAAGACAAAGAGGTATATTTCCAATTTTCATCTTTGTTTTGAGGAAAGCCTAAGCTTAGAGCTTTTTTCCACTGACTTCGCTGCCAAGATTCAGGCTGAACCATCTCCGAAAAGTTATCTATGGCACCAGTCTCTTGGTTATTCTTCACCGGTGATCCAACCATAGCCTTTGTCCTCCAATTCTTTCGCTAAAGTATGGTCACCCGATTTCACGATCTTCCCGTTATAAAGCACATGAACATAATCAGGTTGGATGTAATCTAAAATGCGTTGATAGTGCGTCACTACAATGAATGAACGCTGGTCATTCCTTAGCGCGTTAACCCCAGCAGACACAGCTTTAAGTGCATCAATGTCTAAGCCTGAATCTGTTTCATCTAAAATACACAAGTCAGGTGATAAGACCGCCATTTGAAGTATGTCATTGCGTTTCTTCTCACCACCAGAGAAACCCTCATTAACAGAGCGATGTAATAAGTCGGCTGGCATTTTCAGTAACTGCGCTTTCTCTTCCAGCAAATCTTCAAAGTCGAACCGATCGATATCTTCTTGCCCACGATATTCTCGAATGCCATTTAAAGCGGTCTTTAAAAACAACTTATTGCTTACCCCAGGGATCTCCACTGGATATTGAAAGGCAAGAAAAACCCCTTCACCTGCGCGTTCTTCGGGGTCTAAGTCGATTAAGTTTTTGTCTTTAAAAACAATCGAGCCTTGCTCAACCTGATATTCATCTTTGCCTGCTAATGTTGATGACAACGTACTCTTACCAGACCCGTTTGGTCCCATAATGGCGTGTACTTCTCCAGGTTTGACCTCGAGGTTAATCCCTTGAAGGATCAGCTTTTCTTCAACGCTGACATGTAGATCTTTGATTTGTAGCATTTGTTTACCCCACGCTATGTTCAAGGCTAATTGAGAGCAACTTCTGAGCTTCAACTGCAAATTCAAGCGGTAATTCTGAAAAAACGTCTTTACAAAAACCATTAACAATCATTGAGATAGCATCATCTTCACTGATTCCCCTTTGAACACAATAAAACAGCTGATCCTCCCCAATTCTTGAGGTGGTCGCTTCATGTTCAACTTGGGCTGTTGGGTTTTTGACTTCTACATAAGGAAAGGTATGAGCACCACACTGGGTGCCAATAAGCATGGAATCACACTGCGTAAAATTACGAGCCCCCTCGGCTGTTGGTAATACTTTTACTAGCCCACGGTAACTGTTCTCACTTTTCCCAGCGGAAATGCCTTTAGAGATAATGGTCGAACGCGTATTTTTACCAATATGGATCATTTTGGTGCCAGTATCGGCTTGTTGAATACCATTGGTTAATGCAACCGAGAAAAACTCACCGACCGAATGATCGCCTTTTAAGATAACGCTAGGGTATTTCCATGTAATCGCAGAGCCGGTTTCCGACTGCGTCCAAGACATTTTGCTGTACTCACCTTCACATACAGCACGCTTAGTTACGAAATTAAGGATCCCACCTTCGCTCTCTTCATCACCAGAGAACCAATTTTGCACCGTTGAATATTTCACTTCCGCACGCTTGTGGATTATCACTTCAACAACAGCAGCATGAAGTTGGTAGGTATCACGCATTGGGGCTGAACAGCCTTCGATATAACTGACATATGAGTCTTCATCTGCTACCAGAATGGTTCTCTCAAACTGACCCGTCTTCGCTTGGTTAATACGGAAATAAGTGGATAACTCCCTTGGACACCTAACACCCTTAGGTATGTAGACAAAGGTTCCATCAGAAGCAACGGCGGCATTTAACGCGGCAAAGAAATTGTCATCAGCAGGGACAACTGAACCTAAATATTGTCGAACCAGTTCAGGATAGGCATGAATAGCTTCGCTGAATGAACAAAATATAATGCCCTGCTTTTTTAATTCTTCTTGATACGTCGTCGTTACAGACACAGAATCAAAAATCGCATCCACAGCCACTTCAGAGCCTTCCCGAACTGGTACACCTAACTGTTCAAATGCATCTTCAACTTCAGAGGTTAAGTACTCATTTGAACCATCTTTAGCGGTTTCGCTATCACATTTAGAACATGATGGCGCTGAATAGTAGCTGTAGCTTTGATAATCGAGATCAGGATATTTCGCTTTTAGCCAATGAGGCTCTTCCATTTGTTGCCACTTACGAAAAGCATCTAAACGAAAGTCCAGCATCCAACTTGGTTCTTCTCGTTTTGCAGAAATCGCACGGATCACTTGTTCATTAAGCCCTGTCGACAAAGTATCAGAAGATAATTCCGTGTAAAAACCTTCCTTATAACCGCTGGTTTGCAGTATTTCTTCGACCTCTGGCTGCATTTCAACCGCACACATTTTTAAACTCCGAAGCTTTCACCACAACCACACATATTCTTAACGTTGGGGTTGTGGTAGACCAAATTGCTATTCAACCCTTGTCGAACATAATCGATTTCCGTTCCATCAATCATTGGTAGTGCACTTAGTGCAATATAGAAATCGACACCTCTTGAATGAAACTTCACATCGGACTCTTTGGGCTCATTTATCAACTGCACGTTATAGGCAAATCCTGTACACCCAGACGGTTTTACGCTTAGGTGAAAAAACTGACCATTTGAAGATAACTGAGTAATTCTGCCAACCGCCGACTCAGTGAGCTGTATGCCTTGCCACTCCATTTCATGGATAGAAATTTCTGCTGAACCTGAATTTTGGACGCTCATTCTACATTCCTCGTTCGACCCTGTATGTGAGAATGATATTGATTACCATTTAAATATCAACCATTAAGTTTATGTGGACTAAGAGAGCAAGCACTAGATGTTGACACGCATTAAAAAGTAAATACTATATATAGAAATTAATTGATAATGATTATTATTAACAAGAAGGATTCGGGAATGGATGTAATCGTTTACTCAAAACCTCAATGTGTTCAATGTACCGCGACAGTAAAAGCACTTAGCACAAAGGGAATTACTCATAAAGTCGTGGATCTCACACAAGATGATTCAGCTATGACGGCCATTCAGTCCTTAGGCTATAGGCAGGTGCCCGTCGTCGTCGCAGGGTTGCAACATTGGTCTGGATTTCGCCCTGATATGATCAGCCAAATACGCTAATGCTTGTTTATTACTCAAGCGCTTCAGGTAACACACAACGTTTTATAGAGCAGTTAAAGCTACCCGCGATCCGCTTACTCGATAGCACAAGTGGCTCACTACCTGAGATCGCCAAGCTAGAACCTGAGATCACCAAACAACAACTTGAAATTACCAAGCTGCAACCGGAGATCACCGAGCCTTTTGTTTTAGTCTGCCCGACTTATGCTGATGGCTTTGGTCAAGGTGCCGTCCCAAAGGCTGTAATTCAAGCGCTTAATCAACAACATATTCGGTCTTTACTACGTGGGGTCATAGCATCTGGGAACCGAAATTTCGGTGAACTATTTGCTCATTCAGGCACCGTCATCGCTAAAAAATGCAACGTTCCCGTTCTATACAGATTTGAACTTGCAGGGACACCTCAAGATGTACAAGCGGTACGTCAAGGGCTAACAAAGTTTTGGAAACACAATGGACAATCAATTCACTCATGAGCCACTGGATTACCATGCGCTCAATGCCATGCTTAACCTTCTGGATGAGCAAGGTAAGATTCAATTTGAATCCGATCAGCAGGCTGCTCGCCAATTTTTCCTTCAACACGTCAACCAAAATACGGTTTTCTTCCACAACTTAAATGAAAAACTGGATTACCTAATTAACGAAGGCTATTACGAGCCCGAGGTGATAAAGCAATACAACTCAGAATTCATTCAAGATATTTGGGGGCAGGCATATCAGGTAAAATTTCGTTTTCGCACTTTCCTTGGTGCTTATAAATTCTTTACTTCATACGCACTAAAAACACGTGATGGAAAACGCTACTTAGAACGCTTCGAAGACCGAGTGGTAATGACCGCACTAACATTAGCGCGGGGCGATGAAGACTTCGCACGTCAGCTTATGTTTGAAATCATTCAGCAAAGATTCCAACCCGCAACGCCTACTTTTATCAACTCAGGTAAGCAAAGTAGAGGTGAGCTGATTTCATGCTTCTTACTTCGTATTGAAGACAATATGGAAAGTATTGGCAGAGCGATCAATTCTTCATTACAACTGTCTCGCCGAGGTGGAGGCGTCGCACTATTACTCAGTAACCTTCGAGAGCAAGGCGCTCCAATCAAAGGCATATTGAACCAAAGTTCAGGTGTCGTGCCTGTCATGAAGTTACTTGAAGATAGCTTTTCCTATGCCAATCAACTTGGTGCAAGGCAAGGGGCCGGGGCCGTCTACCTCAACGTTCACCACCCAGACATCATGCAATTTCTTGATACTAAGCGAGAAAATGCCGATGAAAAAATCCGCATAAAAACCCTCAGCCTAGGCGTTGTGATCCCAGATATTACGCTTGAGCTCGCTAAACAAAATAAAGATATGTATCTCTTTTCACCGCATGATGTAGAGAGAGTTTATGGCAGACCTTTTTCTGAAATAAGCGTGACCGAGAAATACACGGAAATGGTCGACGACCCACGAATTCGTAAAAGTAAGATTAGCGCGCGCAGCCTGTTTCAAACCCTTGCGGAAATTCAATTTGAGTCTGGCTACCCATACATCATGTTTGAAGATACGGTCAATAATGCCAATCCGATTGAAGGTCGGATCAACATGTCCAATTTATGTTCAGAGATCTTACAAGTTAACGATGCGTCGCATTTCAATGATGATCTGAGCTACGCCCACCTTGGTCGAGATATTTCATGTAACTTGGGCTCAATCAATATAGCCAAAGCACTTGATGGCGGCGACCTTGCCCAAACGATCGATGTGTCAATCAGAGCACTCAACGCCGTGTCAGAGATGAGTGCCATTGACAGCGTTCCCTCAATTCGTAAAGGCAACGACGAGAGCCATGCTATAGGGCTGGGGCAGATGAACCTTCATGGGTTCCTTGCCCGAGAAGGTATTCTGTATGACAGTAAAGAAGCCATTGATTTCACGAACGTTTATTTTGCAACCGTACTATTTCATTGTCTCACAGCGTCTAATCGATTAGCTCGACAGAAAGAAGCGACCTTTCACGGCTTCGAAAACTCTACTTATGCGAGCGGCGTCTTTTTCGACGACTACTTAGAAACTGAATATCGACCATGTACAACAAAGGTCACAGAATTACTGAACCAGTTGAATTTGCCTCTTCCCAACCTAGATGATTGGGCGAGTCTGAAGGCGCAAGTAATGGAGCATGGTCTGTACAATCGTAACTTACAAGCCATCCCACCTACTGGCTCCATTAGCTACATCAACGACTCCACCGCCTCCATTCATCCTATAACGGCGAAAGTTGAAATACGTAAAGAAGGCAAGATAGGCCGAGTGTATTTCCCTGCGCCTTACTTAAATAACGATAACCTTGAATATTATCAAGATGCCTATGAGATAGGGCCCAAAGCCATTATCGATGTCTATGCGGCAGCCACTCGCCATGTCGATCAAGGCTTGTCACTCACCTTGTTTTTTAACGACAACGTCACCACTCGTGACATTAACAAGGCGCAGATATATGCATGGAAAAAGAAAATCAAAACACTTTATTACATTCGTATGCGCCAAAAAGCATTAGATGGAACTCAGGTTGACGGCTGTGTTTCTTGTACGCTTTGATAAAATGGAAAACCCACAATGACAACCATTACTGACCCGAAACCAGTCCGAGCCATCAACTGGAACCGATTACAAGACGACAAAGATCTGGAAGTTTGGAATCGACTCACTGTTAATTTCTGGCTTCCAGAAAAGGTGCCACTGTCTAACGATATTCAAACATGGAAACAACTGACACCAGAAGAGCAAACGCTGACCATACGTGTTTTTACTGGGTTAACATTACTCGACACGATTCAAAACACTGTTGGTGCTCCTGCACTCATGGCTGACGCCCGAACGCAACATGAAGAAGCCGTGTTAACCAACATCGCTTTCATGGAAGCCGTTCACGCGAGAAGTTACTCGTCGGTGTTCTCAACCTTGTGCACAACGCCTCAAATTGATGAAGCATTCCGCTGGGCAGAAGAAAATGAGCTGCTTCAGAAAAAGGCTCACATCATTCTTAAAGACTACAAAGCCGATGAAGATCCACTCAAGAAAAAGATCGCAAGCGTCTTTCTTGAAAGCTTTCTGTTTTACTCTGGTTTCTACTTACCAATGCACTGGTCAAGCCGAGCCAAATTAACCAACACTGCCGATTTGATTCGGCTCATTATTCGTGATGAAGCTATCCATGGTTACTACATAGGGTACAAGTTCCAACAAGCATTTAATGAGCTCAGTCAAACTGAACAAGAACGTATAAAGGATGAGGCATTTTCTCTGATTTTTTCGTTATATGAATTGGAGATCCAATACACTGAATCTTTATACGATGAGTTAGGGTTAACTGAAGATGTGAAACACTTTCTTCATTACAACGCGAACAAAGCGCTCATGAACCTTGGGTTTGAGCCACTTTTTCCCGATGAACTGTGCCAAGTTAGCCCTGAAATTATGGCTGCCCTTTCACCCAACGCCGATGAAAATCACGATTTCTTTTCAGGATCAGGCTCTTCTTATGTCATAGGTAAGGCTGTCGCAACGGAAGATGAAGACTGGGATTTTTAAAAACAAAAAATGAGAAGCATATAAACATGCTTCTCATTCCATAAAAGCCGAAACGCTTATCAAAGGTAAAATTAAAGACCTAAGCGTTCTCGTTTTATTACATGAACTTTTCGCACATGAACACTAATTCGTTTTCGAGGCTGCGTGCTGTTCTACAATGAACACGATCGCTTCATCATTTAAGCAAGACTTACTGACATATTGGCGCTGCTTACCCATATGAAGAATAAAACCTAAATCGGTTTGTTGAAGTTGGTCAATTTCATTCCAGGTGATGCTACGATTATTCTTACCATTTTTATAACTCACACCGCTAGACCCAAGTTTAAATACCACCTTGCTACCTGCGCCCGAACTGACCGTTTGTCGCCATATCCACCATGTTCTCTTGCAATAAACACTGAACGCTTCAATAACACTCAAAACAATAAAGAACCAACCAACGTAAGCGCTGGGTAATAGCTCAAATTCTAATAAGACCACACCAAAAAAAAGAAAGAGTATTCCTTTTAAATAGGCTTTTGGAAATTTAGCAGGGAGGCTAGTTTGATCATAGCACTCTGCAAAAAAGGGCTTGTCGAGGGTGTATTCTGTAGTGAAATCGAAATCTTTAGACATATGTGGCTGCTTTAAGGTTTTCTGTGAATGAGTATTCTATGCTGCGAGATCACAGCTCAAGCATTGTATAGCTTCTCGGAGCTTTTCTTTAGCTATTTTGTACCTCTTTTGTAAATCAATGATACCGTCAAAAACAGCTTACGCCAAAGAATCAACATATCCAGCTAAGCCACCTTTTATAAACATTGAATACTACCCTGCATAGCAGCTACTCGTATTTATTTCCTCAGCATAAACTATTTTCACGCAGTTAAAATACGGGAAAGAGGAACACGCTGGAATGTAATTAGAAGTTAGAAGTTAGAAGTTAGAAGTTAGAAGTTAGAAAGCTTAACCACCAGCGATAAGTATTGATGGAAGTGCTCTATTATTGGCTCTGAGTAATTCAGCTCGAAATAGTTTTATAGTCTGGGGACTGTTTTAGACAGAGATGTGCCAGAGCCTTTAGCAAATAAGTGAACAATGGATTATCTCAACTATAGGAAATGACACCAACGCTCACTCACTTAGCCACTTAGCCACTTAGTCACTTAGTCACTTAGTCACTTAGTCACAATGATTATCGACTTTGCCACTTAATAATATCGCCATTACCCAATTTGGCTAGAATTGAATAAGCATCAATTAACGTTCCGTTATATTGAAATGGAACGGACAGGAAGTTAGCAGTGATCGTACTACCATCAGCAAAAGTTGTTTGCTGAACGTCACCATTTTTATCTAACCACGAATGGTTGGTCAAAGCTTGGTTCCAAAGCTGTTGATGAATAGGGGCGAACCCATCTTGATAGTGCTTTAGCTGAGCAATGCGGTTACTGCTTGCTGAGAGAGCTTCATCGCGAGTCAAGTGAACCATTGCAGGCGTGTTGTAGAGCATTGCAATCAAGTCTCGTTCGATTTTTACATTACTAAATTTCAAGCTATCGCTGTGCCAGTGATGTGTATTGATAATCTCATCATGAAAAACCGTTTGATAGAGCGGAATGCGATACTGCGGTGCAAACAGCAATGTGCGATATGGCTCTTTAACCTCAGCTGATTTAAAAAAGTATTCGGGTTTATGATCTGGATACCAACGACCCAAATAATATTTCGATTGTTTATTCTTGGTCATATCATTATCAACCCAACCAAACCCCACGGTTTCTAAACCATGGGCAAACGCCATGCCCTTACTGGTTAGGCTATTGCCATCTTCTGAACCCAGTACAATACCTTGTTGCTCAGCAAGCCAATCTAATCTGCGATTAAATGCCGTTAACATAGCTGATTGACTCGTGCTATCGCGATAATCTTCGCGAGCCATTCCAGTTGCATCAACATCGAGAAAAATGCTGTTAAATTGCCCGTAGCGTACAATATCAAGCATTCTTTGTTTGACGTAATCAAAGTGACAATTTGGGTTTAAGTAGAAGCCATTACCTCGAAACCCTGATTTTTGTTCACCGTTAGCAAGCTCAATAGCGCAGCCTAAGCGCATTTCTTCAGGAAGATTCGCGGTTAGCCAACCATCGTTGCTTCCTTTAATGAGTGCAGTATTGTAAGAGTCATAAACTCCAACTAAGTAACCTTGTTGCTTGGCTTGTTGCGTGATTTCTGGGTGATAAAAACTTGGCATCCAGTTATCAAAACCTAACCAAAGTTGACTTAATCCTGCTTTTTTTAAGCTATTGAGCATATCGCTTGAGAGTGCTTGCCCCCATCGGTTCGGTTGAATCAAATAGTTACCAGCGTGTCGCTCTAGCCAAGCCGAAATAGACTGAGCGGCATGGTATTGCTCACCAATAGCATTATTGGTCATCGTGGGGTAACTCACATTAAACTTGTTAGTTAGAGAGTCACTAATCGAATCCAAAAGTAATTGTTTGTGGTATTGACTGAACCAACCTTGTTGCTTATCAAAGCCGAGTAATTCTCGTTTTACATTATTGGATATAGTTAGATCAGATTTCTCTAGATACCAGTCCTTTAATCCCAACCAATCTTTGACATCACTGATGCTAAGAGGATCTTTACCAAACAGATAGACGTGACTCGCCCCAATCAATTTTTTCAGATCCGGATTGCGGCTGAGTTTATTGCTAAGTGGATCGGCTTGACCTATTTTCTGACGATATTGTCGATAATTGAGCGCACCACTGAGAGGGCTGTCACCAAGAGTAACCTCCAGATTGAATGACTCCTCAGCGCTGAGTTGGGTGAACTGATGAGATGCTAACATATCGATCTGACCGTCGACTGAATTAAACGTTAGCGCATTATTTGTAGGCGTGGTCAGGAGATAATTGATAAAGCGACCACCTTGTTCAACGGTCCAAAACGGCATTTTCAAATCTTGAGTGGTATTGGCACCTGAATAATTATCGATAAGAAAGCGTGCCCATGTTGAATTGCCAAGTGGCACTCGCATCCCTTCACTAAAAGGTAAATAGAGCGTCTGGCTTTTACTTTGATCGAGGTTAAACCACTGCACATCAATAGGGTGTTGTCTAGGAACAAGATGTTTGCTTGGTAATGACAGTGAAAGTGAGAGCTTGCCATCAATCAAAGAGGCAGAAATGTGAAGCCCTGAAGGCTGTACTTTCCAAGTTGCTTCGTTGTCGGATTGCGCCAAGATTTGATAATTTTGAGGCGTTTTTTTCTCAACATTCAGCACCGACTGATTGATTGATAGTGTATTCCATTCAATGGCTAATGTTTGTGGCGAGACAAACACCGAGTCGTTGCCATTTTTTAGTTGAATTGGGTTCGCGTAACTGCTGCTAGTAGCAATAAGAAGAGGTAAAGAGCACAGCACACTACGTGCTAGTTTGTTCAATGACATGGTATAACTCCAATAAAACGATAGCGTTATTTAAACGAAGTTTTATCAATAGCTTGTCACCTATATGTCTCTATTTTATTGATAGGGTATTGCCAACCGTTGAATGTACTCGATACGAATACCTTGTTGATATTCAACAAGTTCAACACTGGCACTAAGAAATTTAGCTTCTGTTTTCACTTTAGCATCATCAGGTAATGATTCTAGACTTCGGTTAAAAGGGATTTTGCCATCAATAAGATTGTAGTTTTTGTCAAACCACTGCCAACTAGCGACCGCTTGAGGACACGATGAAACATGCTTTGGTAGAGTTACCTGTACCAGTGTTTGGTTAGATTGGTTGAGTAACATCAGCCAAGAAGCATTGTTAGGAAACGCGAGTAAAAGTGACGTTTTATTTTCACCAACGACGAGTGTAAAAAGACCTTGGGCTGGTTTTTGTAACAATTCAGCGCTTTCGATCTCTTGATAGCCGTTATGAGCAATAAAATCATCTAACAGCAAAACATTGCCCTCAGGTGACGTGAGGACCACACGTTGAGGTTGGTTGTTATTTTCAGTCGCTAGTCTGAATTGATAACCTTGGGAGGCAAGCCCTGAACGTTTAATTAGGCTAAGGTGGAATTGAGTATCCATTATCCGTGTCGAAGTTAATTTGCTGCCACAGTCTGTTTGCGCCAGTAGTTCATTTTTGATTGGTAACCAGTAGCGGCTATCGATGCGGTGCTGATTTAACGCTAAGGTAAGTTCTTGCCAAGCAAGTTGAGGCTGGTTGCTAAGCGTTGCTTGGTAAGCATGTTGCAACGGTGAGTTGGTAAACAGAGCCGCATGCCCTGATATAGGCAATGCCAAACTTGTTATACCGAGGAGTATTCTTCTGTTCATGTTTGCGTCTCAATCAATCTATAACCAACCCCACGATGCGTTTGGATATTGAGGCTAGGAAGTTTTTGTCGTAAATGCAGTATGTGATTATCAACGGTTCGAGTACTGGGGAACGCTTCATAGCCCCAGATTTTGTTCAAAAGCTCATCCCGATGGAAAACTCGCCCCTGATTTTGTATCAGTAACAGCAAAAGTTGGAACTCCTTTGGTTTGAGCGCAATCTCTCGCTGATTTAGGCGTGCAACTCGCTGTCCCAAATCGATATCTATATCAGCGTAAGTCATGATACTGGAGCCAATCGGGCGCAGCTGCGAGTGAACTCTGGCGAGCAACTCTTCACTTGAAAATGGTTTTGTGACGTAATCTTTTGCGCCAGCCATTAAGCCTTCAATACGTTGTTCAACCTCTATTTTTGCCGTTAACACGATGACGGGAACGGCTTTTAACAGCAACCACTGTGATAAATGCTGCAAGCTATCGCCATCGACTAATTGTCGATCTAAGATCACCAAATCGGCTTTATACCAAAGTTGAGTGGCTTGCTCGGCATTGGTCGCCCAGATGCAATTAAATTGATGTGAACTGAAAAAGCTCACCAATCCTTGACCGAGCAGTTGATCATCTTCAATCAGCAGAATTGTGCTCATAAGGCAGCTCCAAAATACAGCGAGTCGGGTTGTGAAGAATGATAATTTTTCCATTCATGATTTTGATGAGATGTGCGACTATTTCTAAGCCAATACCCATATTGTTTGAATCACTTCGCTTGTGTTGAAGTAACCTCTGCCACCGTGAAGGAAACTTCCCATGATCGCTTACCTCAATACTCAGGTTTGTCGACACTGTAGCCTTAACCATCACTTCTCCTGCACCATGCTGTTTGGCATTCTTAATTAAATTTTCCAGACAGATAGCGAGCCAATAATAAGGAAGATAAAGTTGCTCATCTTGATTCAAATAATACGTGACCTGATTTTTTTCGCAGTGGTAATCCAGCCAACCTGCAATTGAGGCGCGTTGGCACATCAGCCCTTCTTTTTTTGAGGCACTTAAGTAGGTTTTACTGTTTTCAGTCAACTGTGCCAGTCGTTGGTAATCAGACACTAAACGCCAAAATATATCTTGAGAGCTTTCATCCAAGTTATCAAAGTTGTGGCGAAACATATCGACAGTTAAGCCCAAACTCGTAATAGGTGTACGTAATTCATGGGTTAACAGTTGTAAAATAAAACGTCTCTCACGGCGCTGCTTGTGTTTCAACAATGCCAAACGGGTAAGAAAGCATGCGAAAAGTAGAGTGACGATCAGCAATATCATTTGCAGCGATATTGTTGATGGTGATTTTTCACTGATACATAAATTGCTGTAACCTAAGGTACAACTTTCCCCGTTCAACGTTAGATTGGCTTGGTTTGCCAATGATTGCCAGATGGTCGCTGGCACTGCTTTCCAACCGGTTTCACCTGCTAGCCATAAAGTCTCCGCCTCCAACCATGCTCGGTAGCCATTGAGGAGTGCATCACGCCCTGATACAGACAACATTACTAGTTGGCTGTGTAAAGGATGCAAAGGGTTGGAAAGAGTCGTGAATTTCAATAACTCAGTAGGTAAGTCAGTATTAGAAATATAGTGTGATTCTAAATAACGATCGGCGAAACTGCCGCCTGCTGGATGGTGGTGTTTATTGGCATTAAACCAATCAACAGACAGTATTTCTTGATTACAGATCGAGAGTTCAAACTCAAGGGCTTGTTGTACAACAGGTTTGTCCGATAAAGCAAATTGGCAACTAATGGCAACATGATTGATAAGACGTAGATCCTCCCAACCAACCTGCTCAAAATTTGGATACACTGCACTACTTTTTAGCAATGCAGTTGGGTATTGGCTAAGCTCATTTTGCGTCAGTGTATAACCCGCTTTCTGCCATGTTTTTTGGTATAGATCTTGCCATTGATTTTGTATGTTTTGTCCATGAACAAAGTGGGAAAAAAGACTAGCAAGAATTAAAATATAATTACGCCACACCATGGAATATCTCGGCTTTGATTAATGTGCGAATCTTAGAGTAATTTTCAATGGGTTTGTAATCTATATGTCAACTCAGGTAAGTTATTTGACTATATTTTTATACTATTGACAGGATTTGCTGCGTAATTCAATGGAACTAAATCTACAACTTACGATCTGAACAGCAACATTCGTTACCCCTTATTCCTAAGCCTAGTATAAATCAACCAACTGGAAACAATACAATCAACCACTCATTAATCGTGGTTCTCTGACTTTTGGATTGATAAAGAAGCGATAAGCGAATGGACGTAAAGCAAACAGAGCCGGCGCATTACGGACAGGAATGAGCTAGCAAATTTAGTAAATGAAGTTACTTTTTAGTATGGAAAAACACTTAGCTCGGTGTTTTGTATTGATAGTGCAGATCAGTTTAAATTGGAGCAGATGAAGCTGACATTGCCTTTGAGCGTTTCTACGCATTGTATCTAGAGGAAGAGCCTGCCGCGCATTTCACAACATGTACGACAGAGCCAACTATTACTGCTGTGAATAGTGTATTAATGTCTCTCTGTAGAGTGAGAGTAGAGTAGCGCTATCTACTTGAACACCAACCCGTTGTGCCGGAAATAAGCCCCACTCATCATTCATATAGTTACGTTGATCAGCTTTCTGAATAGTCATCCCTTCCGCTGGTCCATCTGTGACTACCCTGACAGGACCACTACGACTTGTAAAAAGAGATGGTTGGATAACATAAGCAATCGCTGATGGGTCATGAACATGACAACCCTCCATTCCTACTTTTTCAGAATAAAACTTTAAGTAGTAACGGCTAACATCCCAAATAAACTGCCCGACTTCTCCAGCATCATCTCGCAACTCATCAAGGTATTGACTGGTAAAAAAGCTCTCCTCCGTCACATCGAGCCCTATAATGACTACTGGCCATGATGCCGTAAACACCTTATCGGCAGCATGAGGGTCATCATGAATATTCGCTTCTGCAAATGGTGTCACGTTCCCTCTGTGGTCGTTTTCGCCGAACGCGCCACCCATAACAACCACCTCTTTTACCAAGTCAACGATATCAGGAGCAGCTTCAAGTGCGAGTGCCAGATTAGTAAGAGGACCAACCGCCACAAGAGTAATCTCTCCCGGCTCAGCTCGAACACTGTCGATAATGAACTGATAAGCCGGCTTATCAATAGCTGTAACATCTAATGAACTTGGCGCTTTCACATCCCCAAATCCAGCCTCGCCATGCACCACAACCGTGGCTCCAACGGGATCTCTTATTAAGGGCTTATCCGTTCCCTTAGCCACCAGCGTCTTCATTCCAAATTTCTGCTTCAGATAAAGGGCATTTTGAGTCCCGTTGTCTATCGTCGCATTACCATAAACAGTGGTGATCCCCATCAGCTCAATATCTGGATGCGCTTCTGCAAATAGGATTGCCATTGCATCATCGATACCCGGATCTGTATCTAGGATGATTTTCTTTGCCATATCAGCCTCTAATTAAACATTTGAAAAGAGTAGACAATACCTAGAAAAAACACTGATAAACGTGACTTAAATCGCATGACGAGAGCATATTAATTTAAACACTTAAGGTGTGAATTGTTCGTATGAATATTGTGCTACGACCTTTTTTCCTTATGCTCTGGAAAAATTAGTTAAATTTTAATTCCTTTAACTAATCATGAATAACTATAGATATGTAAAGTCCAAAGGCTCTTAGTGGCTCCCTACTTGCTCACTGATGACAAATTCTTAAGCGATTACGGTCTTTAACGTGATCATTTTAAGTCGATCAACCGTAACAATAAATACGCCAACTAAAATGAGTCAGACCTATGAAATATTCGCTGCTGTGCTCCACCGCCCTAATCGCGAGCCTAACAAGTCCATTCGCTTTTTCAGCAAGCTGCCCTGAGATACTTAACGGCAAACAAAGGCTGTTAAATTCAAACGAAGAGATTGAACTGTGTGAAGAATTTCAAGGTAAAACGTTATTGATTGTAAATACGGCAAGTCAGTGCGGTTTCACTTCTCAGTTCAAGCAACTTGAGCAGCTTCACCAAACGTACAAAAATAAAGGATTCACGGTTGTTGGTTTCCCAAGTAATGATTTTCGCCAAGACAGAGGAAGCGAGGAGCAATCTGCTAAAGTCTGCTACCTAGATTATGGCGTGACCTTTCCGATGATGGCGCGTGCATCACTCTCTGGAACAGACGCAAACCCAGTCTTTGCCGAGATCCAACAACAAGCTGGTATTAAACCGAAATGGAATTTCTACAAGTTCTTAGTCAGCAAAGAAGGCAAAGTGATAGCAACCTTCCCGAGTTCTACATCGCCAACCAGTACTACCCTCAAAAATGCTATAGAGCAGCAGTTATGAGGTCAGGGTTCATTGAGAAAACTCAAACACGCAACACCATGGTCAAGCTCGGTTATATGGGTTTAATCCCCTTTTTATTCGGTCTATTGTTATCGCTCACCGACAGCCAACTCTTTAGCTTGAGCGGCGAAACGCTATTCATCATCTATAGCGTTGTTATATTGAGCTTTTTGTCTGGCATCTTGTGGGGCAATGGAATTGAGAACTTCGAAAACCAATCTAGTAACAAAGCTCTGATTCTGATCTTAGGCTACATTGCGGTTTGGCGAGCGGAAAGGTCAATGAGAGAAGAGAACCAAAGTGAAGGTCCAGACGGCTATTTTGACATGCGAACCAGATTAACCTCTAGCGTGGTATTAATGCACGGTATAGTGATGTTGACTTAAGCGAGTGACGCCTGCATCACGTATAAAAAAGGAGCAGGTCTTGAGTTTTGACACGCATTATTTTTTGTATATCGAAACTAGCTCATTAACTGTAACGTATTAGAAACGTAACAAGCTTTTGGACAAAAGTTTGTCAGCGACTCTGCTAAATTAGTAAGTCATGGATTACTTCAGGTATCGAAAGTCGCTTTACTTTGTGTACAATATTGATAGTACAGATTTGTCCCCCCATTGACCAACCTTAGTGCTTGTTAGGCAAATGACTTAACACCGTACTTTTCACTATTCTTTTGCATACGTTCAAGCGTTTCGATTTCTGAGTAATATTTATGCCCATTACCCATTTCAATTTCCTTGCAAACAATTAAACGTTCGTATGGCTCTCTAGTTGGTTCTGAAAAGTGGCAAAATATATGGGGAAAACAGTCGTATTCATCACCATCAAAGTTAATAGTAACAATGTTAGAAAATGGAATTTCTCCTATTAGGAAAACCCTCTCATCACCTTTTTCATCTTTTGAGTGATTACGAAATCTATATGTGCCATCATCACATAGAGTGATAGCACCTACCCTCAAAAGAACTTGAACCCCTCTGTGATAAAGTTGTGCCAATTCAACTTTAAACCAAGGTGAAATACCCTCATCTTCAGTCACTTCGGGATAAGACTCAACACGGTCGATATCTCGAATTATAACTTTACGGCGCAATCCCTCATTATTGATACTTTGTACATAGCCACCTAGCTGTTTTCTAAATTCTTCTGAATGTTTTATCTTTTCAACATTATTTTTAAAATCTGGTTTTGTGACTTTTAGTTGTATTGCAAACGGCTTGATAGCATGCACAAGTAGTGTAATTAGATCTCTTTTAATTTGAGGCTTTTCAGAAAGATTACCAGAACTTAAATTGTAAGTGATAGGCCAACGTTTATGCGCTAGATCAAATGGAATTTTGCCTTCAGGTTCGCCAAAAGCGGTATTCATAATATTAATAATCCTACCGCTACCTAGCGCGTGCATAGCATAACCCAACTCAATTAACACATTGGGGTTCGAAAGGGCTCTTTCACGCTCAGAATGACAAACGAATGTTATGTCAGCCAGAAACACTTCACAGCTTTCTATTTTACTAAGAATCGTAGATGCGATATCTGGAGAACCAGTGATTCCCTTTGTGTCATGATCTTCGCGAATAGGCTCATCTAACTCTAGTTCACGATTAATTTTTTTAACCGCAGCCTTGAGACAATCTAGCTGAAAGTGACGATTGAACTTAGCTTCAGTGTCACTTTGCCATGAATAAAAAACTTTCATACTACTTCTCACAAACCTGTTTTTTTAGTATTTTTCAACGGATATTTTGAAACTATTTTCTTTCACCCGCGCTTCATAAATATCAATATTAGGGTTAACTTTTCTAGCAACTTCAATAAAAACATCCTTAAGCTCCGTCGAATGGAATTTTGAACCGAAGACTATTTTTTCCAATGATTCTGGACTGTATTCAATTAGACCAGTGCTATTTGATATAAACCGATACTCACTTTCATACTCAAAACACTTAGGTTTGTTAAAAATAAATGACTTCATCAATCGATTTTTATTGATACTTAAAAAGTCTATTCCAGCAACACGTTCTATCCCCATATGTTCACCAACTAATTGGTCTTCGGAAATAAGCTTTGGGTAACCATACGTAACTTTTTGATGCAGTGTGCAACCACTTTGCGTAAAACTTTGTTTCAACTGTGACTCATTAAACACTAAGCAGATGCCTGAAAGCTGATCTCCGTAATGAGTCCACATTAGTAAGTTTTCCTCGACAGCCCTGTCTTTTCCGTCAGTCGCCATACACAACACCGAGCATTGTTTTAGCTTTTCAGCATTAGGTATGCAGTCACCGCTCACAGGAGTTTCACTAGGTAACAAACCAAACATTATTTCTGTCGCGTCGTTAAACTTATCAAGTGAAGAAAAGTACAGGGAGTGCTTCTTTAATGCTGTAAGTGCATTCAAGTTAGCTGTTTGAAATTTGTACAGTGCCACTTTACCTCCTGTTCTCATAACGGTAATAAGCCGTTTATATTCTAACCATCATGCCGATTTTTGGCTCTTACTTCAATTTATAATCAGTGACTTAGTGAAAGGTAACTAGTATTAAATCGCTAAATGGAGAATAGTTTTACTATTTCGCTAATAGTAAGTATCTTAAGACAACTTTTCTTAGGGCAAACCTACAATTGACAGTATGTGAATGAGTAAAAGCACTAAGCAGTAATGGGGAAAAGTTTGTTTTCGGCGATGAAAAAGGAGTGCTCACCTAAGTGTAAATAGGTCGATAACGATACTTTAATTCATCTGTTGTCGTACCGAATAAAGTGGCACACGCTATAAAATCTAATGGTGGGCAAGAGGATAGGAGTGACTTTGAATCTGCGCTATCGGGCAGCTCGTATCTCAACATTCCACCATACCTTTTACGATTCTGCTCAGTTATGAACTCGTCGCTAACATTAGGGAATGCAATCAAAAAGCAACTTATTTCTACAAGAAGCTGATCTGTAAGAAGTAAGGTTTGTTCTGTAAGGTCAATCAACTTACAGAGCGTTTCTCTACCTAGTACATTAATCACTTGTGAATTATTTAAACCGACTCCCATAAGTCCGTTTAGCTGTGGTTGAAGATTTAGCTTTTCATTGGTTAATAACTTCCACTGCTGTACAGCATTATCGAAATTCCTGAATAACGTATCTATGTACTCTACACGAATCCATTTGTGTTCATCCAAACTCGCCAGTGCAACCTTATCTGCGAGAAAAGATAAGTCTATAGGATTAAATTGAGGAATAACTGGTGAACTTGCCAAAGGTGGTATTGCTAACACCCGTTGTATAGGGTGAGATTGCAATTTTCCATGATAATTACCTTTAATCGCCATTAAAGAGTTGCGCATTTGATTAGCAGACAGCAATGTTTGATTGAGAACTCTAATTTTATGGATGTCTGCTTTTACATCTTCAGCGTAGCGAACCGCATAGAATGATGTTTTTAATCCTATAAAAGCAGAAATTGCCAATGTTCCTATTGGGAAAATATAATCTTTAAATACGTTAGATTTTAGCCCATTGATAGCCTCGACCACCAAATCAACATCACTTGCCAACTTTCAATCTCCATAATTGATTACTTAGAATTAATTGAAACAATACAGGCATGAGAAAAAGTAAGTCAAATCTTTCTTGGTTTGACTGATGTGTTTGTCTGACGAAACACACAAAGGGTCAGAAGTGCTTCAGAGTAATTTTTTGCACCAGGCTCTGGCAAAATTGGGGCGGATTTTGTCCAACAGTTTGTTGGCCAAATCAATCTTATTATGGTTTTCTGGTAACTAAACTTGTCTTGGGGCAGATCTGCGCTTTGGTGATCTACCCAGTAAACACTGAACTGGACAAAAGCTTCAGTATTGTGAGCACAGCACTATTTAGTTTACTTTCGGCATTTGTATGTTCCACTTGCTTGAACGGTTGTTCCTTCTGGTACATTTGTGAAATCAAAATAATTGCTCACTCCATCAGGTTTAACCACAAATGCGAAATCACCTCCAGAGGTACCACCCCAATCCCAACGATGATTTAGCCCAACACGGCGATAGATTGTTCTTTCACCAACACTCGACCCATCATACAAAACAAATCCACGCATATACTTTTGCTCTTCGAGAACGCCAACTTCAACAATGATATTTTTTTCACGTACATAATCTCTGCACTTCCAAGACGTGTACGCTTCATTTGTTCTTTCTCCATCTAATGTCAAGAAGTTAGAATTGTTTTTAGTGGGCGTTGCAGAGTTTGTTACAGAAGAGGTTGATTTGCATCCGAATAAAGTAAGGAGTGCAACAGAAGATAGTATGAGCTTAGTATGTTTCATTGTATTGGGCATTTTTGATGACAGGAACGCTTATTATATTGAGATGAAAGCTCGTAAGCTATAAAAACACTTGAGAATAATGTGTAATTATGTTTCGCAGGATAGTGTAAAACATAAAGTTACGACCCTATAAATAATTCTGTGTAACTGCTTTTGGTTACAAGTATTCAGTAAGTCTGTCTTCGATATTCCCCATAAATATAACGCTAATTAGACGACTAACAGTCACCTTTAACTCTCACGTGATGCCGACTTGTAATGAATTACAAGTCGTATCTTATCAACAATGCAAGGAAGTTAGAATGCTAAGAGGCGCATAATTCCTAGGTGAGCGGAATTCAGATAACTTAATGTAGGGTAAACTCACATTAACAAGATATGAATGAGCACTTACTCTAGATGACTTTGGGGCACTTTCGAGTTAGAAAGTGCCACGAGTCAAAATTAAGGTCTATGAACCCTCTGGACATAAATATGTTAGCAATTTTACTAATTTAACCTGAGAGATGTTTTTCAATTGGTCATTTATGGTCTCGATAATGAAGCGTTTCGACAACATCGCTCTATCCCAAGCAGCAAGTACTTTAGGTTTCATATTCTTTCGATGAGTGGTTATTAGCGTAATGCCGTCATCTTCTAAATCTTCTGTGAGTGCTTTACTGATATAGCCTTTATCAGCGTAGAGCTTGTCGAGTAAACCTTTAGATAGCTCACGAACGGGCTTTCTGTCATCGCTATTTGCTGGCGTGAGTTTAGCTGCAACAATATCACCAAGGTGATTAGTGATGATGTGCAGTTTAAAGCCATAAAACCAGCCCATCGTGCCTTTACCTCTTGCAGCCGTCCCTTTGAATACTTTGATCCTTGGGATACGTAAATTATGACAAACCTTAATGCTGGTAGAATCAATAAACTCAATACCTGTTGGGTCTCTTTTTACATAAGTGAAGAAGGAACTGAGAGGAACAAGCACAGAAGGCATCACTTCAAGAAAACGTGTGTAGCTAAGCAATGCTGGGAATTCACTTTTATGGTATCGGTGGATAATACCAAGATAGAAGTTCTTGAAATCACGCTGGTGTGACATATGAAAAGCAATAATGATGGTCATTATTTCACTTTCAGACATGCGTCCTTTACGGTTCCGCTTACGCTCATCGCTCTCAAGTTGAAGTTTTTGCCACTGAGGTAGAAAAGCCTGACAAAAGTCGTCGACATGACAAAATAGCGAGTCAGCAGATATATTGCTGACTCGGATATACTGTAACGTTAAGAGCGTTTAAATCATCCTAGAAACCCACCTGTTTGATGTTTCCAAAGCTGAGCATAAACGCCTTTTAACTCAAGCAGCTCTTTGTGAGAACCTTGCTCTATGACTTGACCTTGGTCCATTACAATCAGGCGGTCTAGTGCGGCAATCGTAGACAGGCGGTGCGCAATCGCAATGACTGTTTTACCATCCATAAGTACTTCAAGGTTTTCTTGAATCGCCGACTCAACTTCTGAATCTAGAGCCGATGTAGCCTCATCCATAATCAGGATAGGCGCGTTCTTCAATAGAACACGAGCAATTGCGACACGTTGACGTTGGCCACCAGACAGCTTTACACCACGTTCACCCACTTCTACATCGTAAGCTTGGTTGCCGCTTTCATCTTTTAGTTCTTGAATGAAATCGTGAGCATGCGCTTGCTTCGCGGCATCGACCAAATCGTCCATAGATGCATTCGGGTCACCATATAAGATATTCTCTTTAATAGAGCGATGCAGCAGTGAAGTATCTTGGGTGATCATCCCAATATACTGACGCAGAGATTCTTGCTCGACTTGAGATATATCCTGGTCATCAATGCGAATCGTACCGCTGTTCACATCGAAAAAACGCAACAGCAGATTTACTAACGTTGATTTACCAGCACCAGAGCGACCAACGATACCCACTTTTTCACCAGGTTTGATGTTCAAGTCTAGTTTGTTAAATACCGCTTTTTCTTCACTGTAGTTAAAACACACGTTATCGAATTCAATCGCGCCTTGTTTAAGGTCGAGCTGTTTCGCATTCGGGACATCTTTCACCTCAACATCATTCGAGATGGTATTCATACCATCGACAACCGTGCCGATATTTTCAAATAATGAGCTCACTTCCCACATGATCCACTTCGACATGCCTTGAACTCGAAGGGCTATACTGATTCCAACCGCTATCGCCCCTATCGTTACACTGGCGTCTAACCACAACATAATAGAGGTAGCAGCAATTGAAATAAGCAACAGGTAGTTAATTGCGTCCACACTTAATAATAAACATGTCACCATTCGCATCTGACGATAAACGGTTTTCAAGAAGCCTTTCATGCTGCTTTCAGCATAATCTAGTTCACGCTGAGAGTGCGCAAAAAGCTTTACTGTTGAAATATTTGTGTAGGAATCCACAATGCGTCCCGTCATTATAGAACGAGCATCCGCTTGCACTGTCGCGACTTGTTTCATTTTTGGGATAAAGTAAAGTTGAATAAAAATATACAACACTAACCAAATAAGAATCGGCAACATCAAAATTAGGTCAGATTCACCCATCATCCAAATCATTGAGATGAAATAGACAGAAATATAAACCAGTACATCAAGAAGTTTCATCACGGTTTCGCGTACCGCTAATGCACTTTGCATTACCTTTGTAGCGACACGACCCGCAAAATCTCGCTGGAAAAAACCAACAGCCTGCTTAAGTAAATAACGGTGAATTAACCAACGAATCGACATTGGATAATTACCTAACAATGACTGATGCATAATCATCGAATGTAAAAAGCCTAGCATTGGCATAATGATGACCACAAGGATCAGCATATTTTCAATACGGTCACCTTGGTCTTGCCAAAATGTCTCTCTGTCTTGGTTCGCTAGTATATCAACCAACTCCCCGAGGTAGCGCAATAAAGCAACTTCTGAAATAGCGATTAATGCACTTAGAATTGCCATTAATACCAAAGGCACTTCAAAACCTCGGGTATAAAAACGACAAAAACCAAATAAACTTTTTGGTGGTTTTTCGGTCTCGTGAGTTGGAAATGGCTTTGTAAGGTTTTCAAACCAATTAAACATAAGTAGCAATACCTGTCTGCTTCAGTCGGTGACGGGGTCGCTATTATCAAGATTTCCTCGAACTTGTGTAGCTTTTTCTTCAAATCCATCAATAGGCGATAATACATATAAATTTGTAATTAAATAACAAAAAATCGACTCACACTCACCAATCAAGTAAATCCCACCACAATTAAGTGATACATATCACTTAATTATTTTATGAATTACCACTTCAACGTGATCCAGGTCTAATTATGATTATTATCAACTATGTATAATCATAATCAAAATAAGAACCATTATCGCTACCGTTTGCATTAGAAAATGCGCAACCAATCAGTACAGTGGAAAATAATGACCATCCTAAAACCAAAAACGCTTAGCCTTGCTGTTAAGCGAAGCCTAGCAGTGGGCTCAATTCTTTTACTTCCGACTCAATTTGCCTTTGCGACAGACATTTCAACTGAAGAAGTCGAAACGATCACCGTTACTGCTCAGGCATTGAAAATAGAAACCCCTGCAAAAGAAACACCGAAATCTATTTCAATCATATCTGAAGATGAATTACGTGTTCGAGCACCACAAAAACTGGATGAAGCACTGCGCTACACATCAGGTGTAACAGCGCAACCGTATGGTGCTGATAATGACACTGATTGGTTCAAAATTCGTGGTTTTGATGCTGCGACTTATCTAGACGGCAACCGCCTATTTCGAGATGGTTACTACACGTGGTTAGTAGAACCATACGGTCTAGAAAGCGTTGAGGTGATTAAAGGTCCTTCTGCTGTTCTTTATGGTGAGTCTGCACCTGGCGGCTTAGTTAATGCTGTTCAAAAGAAGCCAACTTTCGCACCTCAAGGCGAAGTTAAGATCGAAGTGGGCAACAATCATCATCAAGCGGTCGGATTCGACATTGCTGATGACGCTAACGAAGATGGCCGTGTACGTTACCGTTTAGTCGGTTTAATGAAGAGTGAAGATGGCGAACTAGACGGTACAAGCAATGAACGCTTCTACATTGCGCCAAGCTTTGAAATTGATATTTCTGATCGCACGATACTCACCGTGTTAGCAAGCTACCTTCATGATGATGGTGTTCCAACGAACCCTTTCTTCCCGGCAGCAGGAACATTGATCGACTCTGACTTTGGTAACATTGACCCGTCAACGAACCTTGGTCAACCTGATTATGACAAGTATGAACGCACTCAATTCTCATTGGGCTATTTGCTAGAGCACGAACTTAACGACACGTGGAAGCTTTCTCAAAACCTGAATTATGGTTCTAACGAGCTATACCTTCGCAGCTCTTACGCTTTCTCAAACAACGATCCATCTGTTGAAGAACTTACTCAAGGCATCGTATTCCGTGATGGTAAAAACGAGAGTATCACCTTCGATAACAATGCAGTCGGTAACTGGACCGCTAACAACGCTGAACACACGGTGCTAGTTGGCATGGATCTCCAGTACCACAAAACTGATGGCTTAGAGCAAGACAACTATGCGTTTGGCACCATTAACCCGTCAAACCCAGAATACGGCAACTTCACCCCACTTGACTCTGCAAACAACATCAAGCGTGAGATCTCGAAATCTCAGGCAAGTATGTACTCACAATACCAACTTAAATTACACGATCAATGGATTGGTAACGTAGGCGCTCGCTACGATTGGGTTAAAACCGAGAATACAGGAAAAGGCACAAACGTTGATCAAAGCGAATCTCGCGATGATGGTGAATTATCTTTAAGTGCTGGTGTAATGTACCTTGCAGAAAACGGCTTATCGCCATATGCAAGCTACTCTCAATCGTTTGAAGTAATCAGCACTATCGATGCTTCAACAAACGAGCTGTACAAACCACTTGAAGGTGAACAAGTAGAGGTTGGTGTTAAATACGAGCCTAGCTTTATCGATGGATTTGTTAACGTTGCATGGTTTGATATTTCTCAGAAGAATGCGCTGGTTACAGACCCTTCTACTTGGATAGCAACACAAACAGGTGAAATAACATCAACAGGTGTTGAAATCGATGGTGCAGCTCAGCTTACAGACTCTGTAAAACTGATGGCAAGTTACACCTATACGAAAGCAGAAACTGATGAAACATTTGGTCAAGGTAAACAGCAAGCAGCACTTATCCCTGAGCATCAAGCATCAGCTTGGATTGATTACAGTGCGCAAGAGTTTATCCCGAACCTCAATATCGGTACTGGTGTTCGATACGTTGGCGAATCAAAAGACAACCCTAAAAGCTCAGATCTAACCGTTCCATCTGTGACACTTTGGGACGCATCGGTAACTTATGACATCACTTACCAATGGCAAGCACAGTTAAACGTGAACAATATTCTTAACGAAGAGTATGTGTCTGGTTGTGATTACTGGTGTTACTACGGTCAATCTCGCTCTGTAATGCTAAATGCAAACTACAAGTGGTAACCCGCTCATAGCTCACTAAATATATCTCCCCCTCCTACGAGGGGGATTTTTCGTATCTATAGACAACTAAATTTATGTACCAACTATCTAATATCAAAGTTTGCCGCGGTGGACGTACCATTTTTCAGGTCGACGACTTATCAATTCCAACCAACGAACTCACCATCGTGCTTGGCCATAATGGTTCGGGTAAGTCGACGTTAGTGAATCTGCTTTCGGGTCAGATGACTCCAGACGAAGGCAGCATTGCTCTTAACTCGAACCACCTTAAAGATTACAAAACCAAAGACCTAGCCAAGCAGATTGCTTACCTCCCGCAGAAACTGCCGACTTCGGCGGGTCTAACCGTTTGCGAATTAGTAAAACTGGGGCGATTCCCTTGGCGCGGCGCGCTAGGTCGCTGGAACAGCGAAGACCACACGATTATTGACGCAGCAATGGAACGTACAGGTATGACTCGCTTCGCCGATACGCTAGCAGACCAACTTTCCGGCGGTGAGCGACAACGCGCTTGGGTATCGATGCTACTCGCACAACAATCGCCGATTCTTATTCTTGATGAACCGACTTCTGCATTAGATGTACACCATCAATTCCAATTAATGGAGCTGTTATCTGAGCTAAACAGAACCGAAAATGTTGGCATCATCGTAATTCTTCACGACCTTAACTTAGCACTTCGCTATGCCACACACATTGTCGCGTTGAAGAAAGGTCAAATCAATTTCGAAGGCGCTGCCGATATTTTACTTGATGAACAGCGTCTGTCAGAACTCTATGAATCATCTATCAAGCTGATTGATCACCCAACCCCAGGTGAAACGGCAACCAGTAAGAAGGTAGCTGTTGTATGCGCCTAATTGGTCAATCGTTCCGCCTGTTTTGCATCTTGCTGACCTTATTTATTTCAAGCTTGGCTCATGCTGTAATCACTGTGAATGACGCTACAGGCTCACAACAATTTGAACAAGCTCCAAAAAAGGTCGTTGTGCTGAACTGGGATTTACTGGGACAAGTTATCGCACTAGGTGTAACTCCTGTTGGTGCTCCAGAGCTTGAGAGCTACCGACTATGGGTAGTAAACCCAGAAGCCCCGGCTAGCATTACCGATATTGGTTCGCGTTCAGAGCCAAACCTCGAGCTCATCGCAAGCCTAAAACCGGATGTGATTTTGGCGGCATCGCCACAGCAAGACCTTTTACCTATCCTAAAACAGATTGCACCTGTGGTGTATCTACCGAACTTTACTGAGAATGAAGATGCCGCAGAGAGTGCCATCGCTCATTTCAAAACGATCGCCAAACTACTCGATAGAGAGCCTCAAGCTGAGCAGCAATTGGCTTACATCGAACAGCGTTTTGCTGAATTAAGAGAAAAGCTAGCTCCGCACTATGCTCCCAATTCTGATTTGGTGGTGATGCGTTTTTCTACCCTCAATTCAGTATTCCTTTATTCAGATAACTCATCGACCCAGTACGCTGTGTCTAGGCTAGGTTTTAATAACCCAATTCACGTAGAACCGCGAGCTTGGGGTATCAAGCAAACACGAATCAACACGCTACAAAAGGTTGATGATGGCTATGTGCTTTATGTGTTGCCATTCCCGCAGGAAGAAAAGCTTAAAGATGCTCGTCTATGGCAAGCACTTCCGTTTGTAGAAAAAGGCCACGTTAATTCTGTACGTTCCGTTTGGAACTATGGCGGAGCGATGTCGCTGCTTTATTTAGCAGAAGCCATCACAGACAGTTTGATTGAACTGAAGGAGGCACCATGAACATCAGAACGCTAATGCTTTCTCTTATCGCTGTTTTCGGTTTCGCGCTGTTTAGCTTGCAAATCGATACTTCACTATCGCCTTCTGAACAATTTGGGTTGCTAACCGCGCCGAGTTCAGCGACTAACTTTGCTGAGATCTTCTTTGTTAATTCGCAGTTACCTCGTTTCGCGATGGCCATTTTGGTCGGTGCGATGCTTGGTTTGGTTGGTAGCTTGATGCAGCAACTGACTCAAAATAATCTTACCTCTCCCCTCACTTTGGGCAGCTCTTCTGGTGCGTGGCTGGCACTGGTGATCATGAACGTTTGGTTTGTTGACTACGTCGCTGATTACTCTGCAATTGCTGCCATGGTTGGGGCCCTCGTCGCCTTTGGTTTGATTGTGGCGATTGCTGGCATCAAAAACATGACCGGTCTGCCTCTGGTTGTGTCAGGTATGGTGATTAACATCCTACTTGGCTCCATTGCCGCTGCGATTGTGGTACTAAATTCTCAGTTCGCACAAAACGTATTTATGTGGGGCGCAGGGGATTTAACCCAATACAGTTGGGAGTGGTTTGAGTGGTTACTGCCTAAAACTACCATCGCATTGATTATCCTATTGATCGCACCACGTATACTGACCATTCTTCGCTTAGGTCAAGAAGGTGCAACCGCGCGCGGTTTATCGGTCCTGCCTGCCTTTGGTTTGTTAATGCTGATGGGCATTTGGCTGGTTTCAGCATCCATTACCGCTGTTGGTATCATCAGCTTTATTGGTCTGTTGACACCAAACATCGCGCGAGCATTAGGTGCAAGAACACCAAGGCAAGAGCTGATCTCTAGTGCAATTCTTGGTGCAGGCTTACTGATCCTGACCGACACACTCGCGATGGCACTCACCTTCTGGTCAGGCGAAACCATTCCAAGTGGTGTGACTGCTGCTGCCATTGGTGCGCCTGCTTTGATGTGGTTTAGCCGTAAATCGCTCACCGCACAAGACCAACTCAACCTTTCTATGGGTGATGGCAAAAGTAAGATCTCTCTACCTGTCGTCAGCCTAATTGCTCTGGCTTGTATAGCAGGTATCCTGCTATACATGTTTGGCGCAATGAGCAGTGACGGTTTGGCATTCGCATTACCTGGAGAATATCAATGGCAATTGCGCCTTCCAAGATTGGTTACGGTAATTTCGGTTGGTTTAGCGCTTGCTGTTGCGGGTGTTATTTTACAGCGTTTGGTCTACAACCCACTGGCGAGCCCTGATATCTTAGGAGTTTCATCCGGTGCGACGTTTGCCATCGTCACAACCAGCATTACCGCTGGCAGCGCCTTTGTAGGGTTTGAGTGGAGTGTGGCATTTATTGGCAGTATCACGGTGTTAATCGCGTTACTTCTGCTTGGTAAGAAACACAACTTTAACCCATCGAATTTTATTCTTTCGGGTATTGCACTTACCGCGATGCTAGAAGCGTTTATACAGTTCTCACTTGCGAAAGGAACAGGCGATAGCTACAAAACACTGCTTTGGCTGACTGGCTCTAGCTACCGTGTCACGCAAGATCAAGCACTACTGCTGTTTATCGCAAGTTGGGGGCTAGTAACAGCTGTACTGCTATTATCTCGTTGGTTAACTGTGATTGCCATCGGTCGACAGTTTGCTAATGCACGCGGTCTAAACGCCAACCTAGTTAACGTCGTCGGGCTTTCTTTGGTCGCACTACTCTGTGCCTTCTCAACCGCGACCATGGGGCCGGTTGCCTTTGTTGGCTTAGTTGCGCCACATATGGCGATGATGCTTGGTGCAAAACGAGCGAAATCTCAGATTCTGATTAGTGGGTTGGTCGGTATCACACTCATGATATGGGCAGACTGGTTCGGGCAAGTAATGATTTACCCATTCAATATTGCAGCAGGAACACTGGTCGCAATTATGGGCAGTGGCTACTTCTTACTGTTAATGATGAGAAGTCGTTTTAGTTAAGCAGATAAAAGGTGGCTAGTTTAGCCTCCTTTCCCGTTATATAGGATTAATTCAGATAGACAGCAGATAGAGCATTAATAACTTCATATGACTGTAGTGGATTAGTAAATTTGGCCAAGTAGTTAGATAAGGAAAAGTAAGTCAAATATTGCTTTGGTGAAGTGTGTGTCGGATTAGTTGAAACAAAGAAAGGGGCATAAATAAGCCAGCTCTAGCCTCGTTGACTCGAAGAGCTACTAGCCGAAGAAAGTATCGGTCATGATGGTTTAACCAACATATAAAACAAAAAAGCGAGCCACTTGGGCTCGCTTTTCATTATCTGATTTTCTTAGAATCTATTACAGAAGCTCTACCGACTGTTGAGCAATCACGAATTCTTCATTGGTTGGGGGGGAATTCGTACTGCAAGCAAAATTAGTGAATAATCATTCTTCATGTACTTTAGTAAAAAAAGCCACAAGATTGTGAAATTAATCACGAAAAACTAACCATTAAAAGGCTCGGTTAGATAACTATTGTCATTTAGGCTTACTATTACATGTCAATATACCTATTTAAATAATAAGGTCTCTAGCTAACCATACTATCAAAATTAGATACGCTAACTCCTTTATTTTTCCCAGAGCATGAACAACTTTTTCCAGATTACGAGTAAAGAAACCACTACCCAACCTATCATCAACTAACTCTAACTCTAGTTCATTGGAAAATAGAGGTAGCCAATAATTTTCGATAAAGTTGTTCCCGCCTTCGAAATAATGGCTATGTCCTCCAGAAAAATATCTATTAGAAAACCTTTGATTATTAAGACCGTAAAACCCTACACGCCCAGCCATGCCTGTATTAGGTACAAAACCCTCTGACAATAATAAGACATTGTCGCTATAGCCACAATCATTCACAATCTTCATATTCGTAGACGTAAGAATATTAGAAAAGTCATAGTTAGACCGTAGAACACTCCCAGCTAAAACCAATTTAGCTATTTTATTACAATCAACCCCTTTTTTGATAAGAGATTCTATTGCATTTACAACAATATACGTACCAAAACTATGGCAAAAAATTATAATTTCATCATCATCATTTCCCAAGGTTTTCTCTAGAGCTGATTCAAACTTCCGAACTTCGAGGATACGAAGGAATGGAACAAAGAAAGAGATAACGGTGAAGTAACCATATTTATAATGTTGAAAACCAACAGAATTAATATGAGACTCTACTGTTTTCTTTAAGTCTTGCTGCCATTTACCAAGGGTTCTTATCCCATGTACGGACAAACACGTAACCTTGTTATTTGTAGTGTGCTTAGATATATTTTTAACAGTTTCAAATTTAATCGAATCTAGTATTTTAGCCTTCCAAGCTCTATTCTTATGCGAAGCTTCAATCACCACTTCGCAATACTTATCAAACTCTTCTTTAAAAGAAGAAATGTCGTCAGTATGTGCAGTTATACCAACAATCTTACTTGGCTTTAAAATCTGAGGTCTATTTTTAATTTCACTTAACAATGCTAAGCCAAATTTTGCTGATGGAGTTTCATCTCTCTTTGGCAACACAACATCAAGTATTAAAAAGTCAAAATTAATGTTCCTCATCATTTTCTTTGCCGATTGAGTATTGTGGCACGTGTATATATCTTGAACGTTAATGCCAGCAGATAATGTCAATAATTTATTTATTTCTTCGCATCTGGAAAGATTGTCATCTACAAGTAACACTTTCATTATTATAGCTCTCTCATATGCATTATTAACTCTTCTCGCCAATCACTTGCTGTATTACTATATAGAATAAGACCAAGGCATTCATCTTCATATTGTAATAGTAGTTCATCTTTTAAACCTTCGAAAGAAAGAGAGCTAGTACTATCACTAAAGCTTTTGTATTGTGTAATAAATACAAATTTGGTAGAAATAGCACGTCGTTTAATTTTTCTTGCAAGTTCCCGTCCACCAAAAACCCTAAATGTTCCGCCAAGATCGGAGTCTGTCTTATCAAAAGTTGGTATACTCATATCTAATAATATGAGGTCAAATTTATTACTAGAAATCAACTTCCATGCAGAAGTAAAAGAATAACATTCTGATATTTTACAGTCAGGGAACTCAGTACTAATTAATTCTTTTATTCTAGTTCTTTTATATTCATTATCTTCTACAATTAGAATTTCATTTGGCATACTTTACCTCCACATTGAAACGGTCGCCCACAATACTTGGAGTGATTGTGTAATCGTCAGATACCATCCTCAAGCCATGCAAAGACTTATATAATCCAGAACCACCCTCATTGACCAGTAACTCATGATTATTCATACTAACTAATTGCTTGCTAATAGAACTTAATTTCCCATCCAACAAAGCCTGCTTGGATTTAGTATCAATAGTATTAGTTATATTTATAAGAAAACCTGACAAACCAAATCTTTTTATAGCTACGTCTATTTTACTGTTGCCAAATGAGTGTTTGAGACAGTTATTAAAACAGTTAATAAATGTAAAAACCAAAGCATATAAATGACTTCCTTCAACGAAAAGACTATCCTCGTAATCTATATCAACATTTACATCAATATTGTTAATTTGTTGAAAACATCTTTCAGATAATTTAACTGATTTGTCTATTTCAAATGAATCTATTTCTACATTTTTCCTTAAAGAGAACCACTCACAAACTGTACGGATATCTTCTTTAACTTCAGTGTTTGCTAGCTTAATTTCACTGAACAAATCACTTAATGCCGTCCCGTGTTTGCAGTGATTAATATCTTCAATAAGACTAGAAAACAAACAATCTACATTAAACATGAAATCTTCATTAAGCTTCTTCTTCATTTCCTCTAAACATTTCAACAGTTTAATATTGAATACATCAAAAATTTCATTGATTACCTCATCGACACTTCCTTGTGCATCTAACACTGAACGTACTTTATTGAAATCAATGGTTGTAAAGTCAAACCTAAAAATTCTTTCAGGTTCATCACCATTTAATGATGTTTTCATCCATTGTTCTGCAGATTCAATTAAACTATTAAAGTCATCGCTAAATTTAATCAAAACACCGTCTACTTCATCAAGTATACTACTATTTACTATCTTGTAATATTTCTTCCAATAATCATTCGATTTATAATTCCCACTCTCATCCAGCTCAGTTATCAGCTGTCGTTTTTGAAGATTAGAGCACATTAAGTTACTGAAGAAACCGTGTCTTATTTCTGAACTCAAGTTCTTGTCTAGACCTATTTCTTTATTATCCATATACTCAACTAATAACATTTTGAACAATCGAGTTAGAGTTTCATTTTTGTTACCTTTCAGTATTGTCATGTCCTCAAGTGTAACAAGATCCTCATGATTATCTCCATTATGAGAGTGGTACTTTAAAACCAAAGATTCGATATCGCTTCGTCTTTTATCTATAATAAAACGAGTATCGACATATATTTTTGAGTCATTAAATTTAGCAGCTTCACTTTCTATTATAATATCATCGACAATTGACTTACATTCCATATCAATATCTGATTGATTAACATAATTATGAGAAACCAACTTATTCAAAATATTAATTCGTTCAATCTTGAGGTCATTATCATCATCAAAACTTCCTAAATAATCCATAACATCTATTTTAGAA